>CAVXNR010000028.1:0-284744 GCA_963763095.1 Vicinamibacteria bacterium | reverse complement strand
CTCGTGGCCTGTATCGGCTGTATCAATAGTGCCTTTCGGGCGGGGCATCCTGACTGGCGGCGTTGCTCCTCCCTCGCATACTCCCGGTATGCTCGGTCGTCGCGCCTTGCCAGCCAGGCGCCGCGCTCCGAAATTCACTACCGATTCAGCCGATACAGACCACTAGACGCAGAAAGGCCCGGAGCCCCTGAAGGGCACCGGGCCTGATTGCAATTACGGCGGCGAAGGAATCGTCTACTGACCGTGGCTCTGGAGAGCTCGGCCCGCCAGACCCTGGCTCTGAAGCTGGCTTTGCAGCTGCGACCGCAGCTGACTCTGAAGCCTGGAGGCGAGCTGGCTTTGCAGGGCAGCCGCACTCTGGCTGGCGAGCCTCGCGTTGACGCCCGCCGCATTCTGACTGGCGAGACCCGCCGCACCTTGACTCGCAAGGCCCGCGGCACCATGGTTCGCGAGGCCGGCTGCATTCTGCTTTGCAAGGTTGCTGGCCAGTCCCGCAGCGTTCTGACTCGCGAGCTTCCCGTTGAGGCCCGCCGCGTTCTGACTCGCGAGACCCGCGGCACCCTGGCTCGCCAGGCCTGCCGCATTCTGGCTTGCCAGCCTGGTGTTGAGGCCCGCCGCGTTCTGGCTCGCGAGGCCGGCGGCGCCCTGACTCGCAACGCCTGCCGCACTCTGGCTTGCCAGTCTGGTGTTGAGGCCCGCCGCGTTCTGGCTCGCGAGGCCGGCGGCACCCTGACTCGCAAGGCCTGCAGCCCCCTGGCTCGCGAGCCGCCCGTTCAGACCGGCCGCGTTCTGGCTGGCGAGACCCGCCGCGCCCTGACTCGCAAGACCTGCCGACCCCTGGCTCGCGAGACCGGCTGCGCCCTGGCTGGAAAGCTGCGTAGCCCCTGCGGCGCTCTTCGCCTCGGCGACGCTGTGGGCGGCGTCCACCCAGCTGCTCTCGAATGTGGGGTTGGTGACGAGCACCACGAACGACGGATCGTCGATGACCGCGGAGATGGCGGCATTGCTGATCGGGCTTGGGCTGGTGTCGCGGTTAGCGGCCCGTGCTCCGATTGCCGCTCGCACGGCGGGGTCGCCCAGCAGTGCGATCGCCTCCGGGTCGGTCATCACTCTGCCGAAGGCCTCGCTGTCGAGAAAGGCCTGAACTGTCTGTAGAGATGCGTCCAGCTTCACGTCTGCATCCGAGATCTGCGGCGCCGCGTAGCGCTTCGCGACGCCGACCGTGCCAGCCGTGGGACCGCCGGGATCCGATGAACCCTTCACGAGCCACACGCCAAGCACGGCAGCCGCCGCGGTTGCCAACCCCCACACGACCTTCTTCGAGATTCCTGCCTGTGACATGCCTGCCTCCTGGCGTGCGGCGATGGACGCCCTGCGCCCGCTGATCGATTCGACGCGTGGGTGAATCTGTGACATGACGCGCGGCCCGAGGGCCGGCGCGGGATCGCTGGTTTTGACCGCTGCGAGGGCCTCCGCGAGCACGGTGAGCTGTGCTGCCCGGAGCCGCAGGGGCGCGCTCTCAGTCAGCCGAACGTCGAGACGCGCGCTCTCCTCGGCGGTGAGCGTTCCATCGAGCCTGCCCTGGAGCAGCTCTTCGTCGGACGATCGCTGGTCGGTCACGGTGTGTCTCCAGCCGTTGTGGGCCGGCGCGTTGGCCCGCCGGGTGGCAGGTCGTTGTGGCGGCGGCCGCGCACTGTGAGAAATACACGCGAGCGGGGCAAAAGTTGGCGGGGGGCCCTAGACCGCCTCGCCCCACCCGAGCAACCGCTGGCCGAGTTGCTGGCGGGCGGTGTAGAGGCGTGACTTCACGGTCTTCACCGGGATGTCCAGCGTGTCGGCCACCTCGTCGTACGAGAGCTCCGCGAAGTGCCGCAGAATCAGCACGTCCCGGTAATCCCGGGACAGTCCGTCGATCGCGGCCTGCACGGCACGCCGGCGCTCCTCGAGCTCCAGCGTCTGGAGCGCGGTGCCCGGGACGAGCACGTCGGGGACGTCCGGTTCCTGGGGCCGGCGCGCCCGCAGAGTGTTGAGGCACTCGTTGGTCAGGATCCGGTAGATCCAGCTGAAGAACCGATGCTCCGCCCTGTAGTCCCCCAGGCGCAGGAACACCTTGACGAACGCATCCTGCGTGGCGTCCCGGGCATCCTCCGTGTTCCCCAGCATCCGCAGGGCCACGCTGAAGAGGACCCGCTCGTAGCGCTCGACCAACCCCGCGAAGGCCGCGGTATCGCCCCCCAGACAGCGCGCGATCGCCTGCTGGTCTTCGAGATCCTGCGGAGAATGGGCCACCCTGGTGCCCGACGTTATACCACGGCGCGACTCGCCGAGCCCCCTTGCGAGAAATGAGATCGGGAGGTGTTTCTCACATTAGTGAGACTGAGATCGGGAGGTGTTTCCGGAGGGGGACGTGTTTCCTGCTGCGAATCGGGCGAGCGCCAGGTCGCGCGAGGGTTCTATGGCGAAGTGGGGCAGCAGTCCGGCAAGATCGAAGGCAAGGCGTACCGGCTCGACCAGCCGGCACAGCACCAGCTCACCGCTGACCGCCTGCACACGGCCCGAGACCGCGTCCAGAGCCAGCAGGCCAGCGCTGCTGATGTAGTCCACCGCGGCGAGGTCCACCAGCAGGAGCCGGGCGCCATCCTTGATGGCCCCGACGAGCGCCTCAATCAGATCGCCGGACGAAAGCGTTCCCAATCGGCCGACAGGGGCGAACACGTGCACCTCGCCCACGACCGTGCGGTCGATGTGCAAGCTCCACGTGAGGGCAGGCGTCGGGAGCATGGTCCAGTGAGTCAGGCCGGGGCCTGAAGACTACGGGCGGCAGGCCCGTCCGGGCCCGCCGACCCTGCAGCGTGCCGCCTGCGGCCTGTAGCCGGGCGTCGTGTCACGGTCAAAACATATACCGGATGCTGAACTGCACGCGATAGACGTCGTTGAGCCGGTTGTCCTGTCCGGCGAACGACATGTTGTTGCCCGCCTGCGGCGTCAGCCGCGTCATCGACTCGAGCCGGCCCGTGATCGTCGGCAGCGTGGCGAGCGTCTCGCGGCTGATGCTCGTTGCCGCGCCCGTACGCTCCGAGCTGAACGCTGGGTCTGACTGTGCCGTCACCAAGACCTGTTCCTGGATGACGGGACGTACCTCGAAGACGAGATCGGTCGCCACGCCGAGGTTGACTGCGACGTTCTCCTGGATCTGCGGCTCGAAACTGATGGCGCCGGTGCCACTCTGGAAGACGGTGACGCTGTACGGCCCGCCGACGCGCATACCGGGGATCGAAAAGCGCCCGTCCGCGCGGGTGACGGTCTCGTAGGCCGTGCCCGACGGGAGATGGATCGCCGTCACGCCCGCGCCGGCGACCGGCTGTCCCTGCACGTCCTTGACGACGCCCGTGACCACGCCCGTGGTGACACCCTGTGCGTGCACCACGTCTACAGACCACGACACGCCGAGCACGGGGCAATGGCCACCACGCGGCAGACGTGCCACGCCGACAATCTGAACAGTCGTCTCATGAATAACTCCAGGTGGTCGAACCTCTGGCCGGGTCCGGCCACGTGCCGGTCGTCGAATCGATGAAGGGTGATGGTGAAGTCGTAGACAAGGTGGCGGACGCCGCGGTGTGTCTTGTGCGCCCAATCGAAACTATATCGCACCGGTTTGCCGGTTCAATCATGGAAGTGGGAAGACACACACTGTTTACATTGGAGCGCGATGACCATGAGGCAGCTCCACCGTGGATGTGCCGCCAGCTCTCTGATATGGTGTCCGCCGTGCCAGCGCTCACCGATGGTGTCGTCGCCGGTCCTGATGGTCTGCCCCGGTGCTGGTGGTGCGCGGCGACGGACGAGTATCGCGCGTACCACGATGGCGAATGGGGCCGGCCGGTTACGGACGATCACCGCCTCTTCGAGAAGATCTGCCTCGAGGGTTTCCAGGCGGGCTTGAGCTGGCTGACGATCCTCCGCAAGCGCGAGGCGTTCCGGAGTGCCTTCGCGGGGTTCGATTTCAATCGCATCGCCCGCTTCAATCCCCACCGTGTCGACACGTTGCTCGCGAATGCCGCCATCGTCCGGCACCGCGGCAAGATCGAATCCACGATCAACAACGCGCGCCGGGCCCGGGAGCTCGTCGGCGAGAGCGGCTCGCTGGCGAACTATTTCTGGCGCTGGCAGCCGGAGCCCGCCTCACGTCCGACGCAGATCACAAGGGCCGCGCTGATGGCGATGAGCACCACCCCCGGATCGATCGCGCTCTCGCGGGATCTGAAGCGCCGTGGCTGGACGTTCGTAGGGCCCACTACCATCTACGCCTTCATGCAGGCCATGGGGCTGGTGAACGATCACGTGGAAGGCTGCTTCGTGCGCGACGCAGGACGAACGGGACACCGCTAAATGCACAATGCACAATGCACAATGCACAATGCACAATGCACAAGCACAATGCACAACGCAGAATGCAGAATGCAGAATGCGCATTTTCGGACTTCAATTGTTTTGCATTGTGCATTCTACATTTTGCATTAGCTGAATCCTCGTAATGCCTCCCACCCTCGAGCGCCGCATCACGCTACTGCCGGCCACGGCGCTGAACATGTCGAACATGATCGGCATCGGGCCGTTCATCACCATCCCGCTGCTGATGACGGGCCTGGGAGGGCCGCAGGCGCTCGCCGGCTGGGCGGTCGCGCTCGTGATCGTGATCGCGGACGGGTTGATCTGGAGCGAGCTCGGCGCGGCGATGCCAGGCTCGGGCGGCACGTATCAGTACCTCCGCGAAGGTTTCGGCCCGCGGTATGGGCGCCTGATGGCGTTCCTCTTCATCTGGCAGTTCATCCTGAGCGGGCCGCTCGAGATCGCATCCGGCTACATCGGCTTTGCCAACTACGCACGCTACGTGTGGCCCGGGATGGGTCACGCCAGTGGGATGGCGATTGCGGTGGTGATCGGGGCCGTGAACATCGCGCTGCTGTACCGCCGCATCGACTCGATCAGCCGCCTGACCGTCACGCTGTGGGCCGGCAGTCTGGTGACCACGCTGGCGGTCATCGTGAGCGGGGCGCTGAACTTCAATCCAGCTATCGCCTTCGACTTGCCGCCCGACGCGTTCAGCTTCTCGCTCGGCTTCTTCATTGGGCTCGGCGCGTCGGCGCGCATCGGCATCTACGATTACTTGGGCTACTACAACATCTGCTACATCGGCGACGAGGTGCAGGCGCCTGGGCGGGTCATTCCGCGGGCGATCCTCATCAGCGTCGTGGCGGTGGCGTTGATCTACGCCGGCATCAACCTGTCGATCATCGGCGTGGTCCCGTGGCGCGAGTTCGTGCCTGCCTCGGCGCACTCCCAGTCGGACTTCATCGTGTCGGTGTTCATGGAGCGCCTCTACGGGACGCACGTCGCCACGGCGTTCACGGCGATGGTGCTCTGGACCGCGTTCGGCTCGGTGTTCGCGCTTCTCCTGGGTTACTCGCGCATTCCCTACGCGGCGGCGCTGGATGGCACGTTCTTCCGCGTGTTCGGCAAGGTGCACCCGGAGAAGCACTTCCCGCACGTGTCGCTCGTGGTCATTGGGGTGATCGCGATCCTGTGCAGCACCTTCTCCCTCGGGATGGTGATCGACGCGCTGCTCACCACGCGGATCCTCGTCCAGTTCATCGGCCAGGTCGTGGCGGTCATCCGGCTGCGGGCGGTGCGGCCCGACATGCCGCGGCCGTTCCGCATGTGGCTGTATCCCGTGCCGGCGCTCGTCGCCCTTCTCGGCTGGATCTTCGTGCTCGGCACCTCCGATCCGCTCGTGATCCTCTTCGGCCTCGGCACGCTGGCACTTGGCGTGGCGGCCTTCTTCGGATGGTCCTGGCGAACGGGGCACTGGCCGTTCGAACGGCGATAGGCGAGTGAGCTGTCATCAGGCGCTCGGCGCTCGGCGCTGGGCTCTGGGCGGCGAGCGGTGGGCTTGCGCTGGACGCTTGGCCCCTGGCGCACGAACTGAATGTGGAGCCGGGATTCAATCCCGGCGTCAATCGCTGGGCACATCATGCGAACCATCGTCCTCAACGAACCTGGCGAACTGCGGCAGACCGACACCGACGTCCCCGGACCTCCGGGCGTCGGCACGGCGCTGGTGCGCATTCGCCGTGTTGGCGTGTGCGGCACCGACTTCCACGCGTGGCGCGGACGGCAGCCGTTCTTCACGTACCCCCGCGTGCTTGGACACGAGTTGGGCGCGGAAGTGGCGGCTGTCGGTCCGGACGTCCGCACCGTCTCGCCCGGCGACCGCTGTGCCATCGAGCCCTACCTGAACTGCGGCGAGTGCCAGGCATGTGACCGCGGGCGCGGCAACTGCTGCGAGCGCATGCAGGTGCTCGGCGTACATGTGGACGGCGGCATGCGTGAGTGGCTGCACGTCCCCGCCCGCAAGCTTCACGCTTCTGCCGTGCTCGACCTGGACACGCTCGCCCTCGTCGAGACCTTGAGCATCGGCGCGCACGCCGTGAGCCGTGCCGCGCCCGGACCCGGCATGGGCGTGCTCGTGGTCGGGGCCGGTCCCATCGGCCTCTCGGTGGTGGCCTTCGCGCGCGCGGCGGGTGCAGACGTCGCCGTGATGGACGTCAACCAGGCGCGGCTCGCGTTTTGCCGATCGCATCTCGGCGTCACACGCACCCTGCAGCCGGCGGGCCCGGACACGCCCGCGAACGTTGGCGACGCACTCGGCGGCCTGCCGCTCGTCGTCTTCGATGCCACGGGCAACCGTGAATCCATGGCGGCGTCGTTCGCGCTTCCCGCACACGGCGGCACGCTGGTCTTCGTCGGCCTCGTGCAGGCCGACGTGACGTTCCGCGATCCGGACTTCCACCGCCGCGAGCTGACGCTGCTCGCAAGCCGCAACGCGCTGCCGGGAGACTTCGCGCACGTGCTCGCGATCCTGGAGTCCGGCCGCCTCGACGTCCGGCCGTGGATCACCCACCGCGCCACGCTCGACGAAGTGCCCTCGCGCTTCCCGGAGTGGGTGTCACCGGCGGCCGGTGTCGTCAAGGCCATTATCGAGGTCTAGCACGAGGAGGAAGAGCGACGGTTCGGCAATGCTCCGTACTGTTTTCGTCGAGTCTCATCCGGTCGTCAATTGATCGCCCGGTGGAGCACATCATGCAACGAGCGTCGGTCGGAGTTCTCGCGCTCCTCTGCCTCTGCACCGCAATCTTCGCGCGACCTTCGACGCGAGTACGCGCAGCAGCCGTCGCTCAGGATGCTGCTGACGCCCAGAAGCTCGATGCCGCGAGGACGTTCGGGCGCGAGCGAAACGTGCGGGATTACGCCATTTCGTCAGCGGACGGGATCGACGAAGGCCACTACGTCATGATTGGCGGCATCGAACAGTGGATCACGATCCGCGGCGAAGATCGCCGCAATCCCGTGCTTCTCTTCCTGCACGGTGGTCCGGGCGACGCTACCAATCCATGGGGTTACGCCGCCTTCCGGTCGTGGCTGAAAGCCTTCACGGTTGTTCAGTGGGACCAGCGAGGCACGGGCAGAACACTGGGCAGGAGCGGACCGTCAGTCGCGCCGACGATCACGATCGATCGCATGACTCAGGACGGCATCGAGCTCGCAGAGATGCTCCGCCGAATGCTGCAGAAGGACCGGATCGTCATCGTCGGCCATTCCTGGGGCTCGGTTCTTGGCGTCTTCATGGCGAAGGCGCGGCCGGACCTTTTTCTCGCGTTCGTCGGCACTGGTCAAGTGGCGGACCAGACCAGAAACTACGCAGTCGCCTACGACGCGCTGCTTGACAAGGCGGAGAAACTTGGCGAGGCACGCGCCATCCGCGAGCTCAGAGAGGTGGGACCGCCGCCGTACGCCGATGGCCGCGGATATGCCGTCCAGCGCAGGTGGTCGAATCTGTTCGAAGGCGCCGACTTTTTCATCGCATCGATGGTCGGCCTCGCACTTACGGCTCCCGGCTACACGCTGCGCGACATCAATGACTGGTTCGACGGGCAGAATCTGAGTGCCGAGCGCCTGGTTCCGCAAGGGAGGTCGCTGGGTCTGAAGGCACTCGGTGGCGACTTCAGATTGCCCGTGTTCGTGATCCAGGGCGCCGAGGATTTCACCACGCCAACCAGTCTCGCGAGAACCTTCGTCGAGTCCATCCGCGCGCCTCGCAAGGCGTTCGTCGCGATACCGGGAGGCGGCCACTTCGCCGTTTTCATGAAACGCGACGCCTTTCTCCGTGAGCTCGTCGCAACAGTGCTTCCGGCGATCGTGCCAGCGGCTCGAGTCGGGCGCCCCGCGCTATGATCGCCTCTCATGGCGACTCCGCCCACGCGCGAAGCCTGGCAGCGCGGCCCGATTGATCGCGTGCCGCCGCTGCTCATGCCCGCCGCCCACGCCCTGATCCACGCGCGTGAGGATGCGGAAGGAGCGCTGCGCGGTTTGTCCACCGATCAGATCTGGCAGCGCCCCGGCGGCGCCGCTTCGGTTGGGTTTCACGTCCGTCACCTCGGAGGGGCACTAAATCGCCTCCTCACGTACGCGCGCGCGGACCAGCTCACGGGGGAGCAGCGCCGCCGCATCGCCGCGGAAGGGGACCCAGGTACCCCGCCAGCAGGCGCGCCCGAGCTGCTCGTGGAGCTCGGCGCAGCTATCGAGGGCGCCCTCGATCAGATCCGTGCCACGGAAGAATCAACTTTCCTCGATCCCCGTGGCATCGGCCGGCAGCAGATCCCGACTACCGTCATCGGGCTGATCTTCCACGCGGCCGAGCACGCGGCCCGCCACGCGGGCCAGGCGCTGACGACCGCCCGAATCGTGCGCGGCGCCGCCGCATAGACCCCCGCGCTGCCCAGAGCCAGAGAAGCCCGAAGCCTGAAGCCTCGGCTCCCTGCCATGTCATCGCACCGCTGATGTGGGGCAGGGCTTCAGCCCTGCAAATCGGTGCGCTCGAGCAGGCCTGAAGGCCTGCCCCACATGACTACACAAGTGAATCGCGGGTTGGTGACGCCGGCAGCATCGCACACCGGGGCGGAACGTGCGAACGGGCGGTCGATCGAGAAATCGAAACTTGACCACTGCCGGTCCGGAGCCCTCGCGGCCCAGGAACCGCCTCGCAGTACAATCGAAGGCTCCGTTCCGCCCGGACTGCCCGGCGGGCGGCCGCGTGCGACGAGGAGTACTGCATGGGCTTCGGACGACGAGTTTCGCTGGCATTCCGGGCATTCTGGGACCTGCTCCGGTCCGGCACCCTCCCGGACGACATCGTTGCCGCGGCGGCAGCGGAGGCCGAACAGACCGAGACGGCGCCGGCCGTCGTTCCACTCGCGCCCGTCGTGGAGCGGCCGGATGACGGGGCAGTCCTGCTGCTGTCCGTGCTGCAGCGAGAGGGGCGGCTCGTGGACTTCCTCATGGAGGACCTCGGCACCTACTCGGATGCCCAGATCGGTGCCGCGGTCCGCGATGTCCACGCCAACTGCCGACGCGCCCTGGCTGGCTCGTTTGCGCTCGAGCCGATCCTCGAGGGCATCGAGGAGGCGACCGTCAGCATCCCCGCCGGCTTCGATCCGGCCTCCATCAAGCTGGTCGGCCGCGTCGTCGGCTCGGGCCCGTTCCGCGGCGTGCTGCGCCACCGCGGCTGGCGGTCGTCCCACGTGCAGCTCCCGGCGCTCGGTGCACCGGAAGGCCGCCAGATTGTCGCGCCAGCCGAGGTCGAAGTCTCCTGAAGCCAGAAAGGCCCACCCGCGTGGCACCCCGTTTCATCGTCGGGATCGATCTCGGCACCACCAACTGCGCGCTCGCCGCGCTGAGCGCCGACCCGGGCGAGGACCGACCCTCGATCGAAGTGCGCGAGGTTCCGCAGCTCGTGAACCCGCACGAGGTCGCAGCACGCTCGCTGCTCCCCTCGTTCCTGTACCTGCCGAGCGAGGTCGACTTCCCGGCGGGCAGCCTGACGCTGCCATGGACCGACGGTCAAGCAGGGATCGTCGGAGAGCTCGCGCGCAAGCGAGGCGCAGAGAACCCGGTGAGGCTCGTCGCATCGGCGAAGTCGTGGCTGTCGTACGGCGCCGCGAACCGCAGCGGTGCGATTCTGCCCTGGGGGGCGCCGCAGGAGGTCCCCAAGATCTCGCCGGTCGACGCGTCGGCGGCGTACCTGCGCCACCTGCGCGATGCTTGGAACCATCAATCAGGCGGCCGCCTCGAAGACGAGGACGTGCTGCTGACGGTGCCTGCGTCCTTCGACGAGGAGGCACGGGTTCTGACGGTGCGCGCCGCCGAGGAGGCCGGCCTCGGGCACGTGACGCTCCTCGAAGAGCCGCAAGCCGCGTTCTACGCGTGGATCGCAGCGCAGGGCGATCGGTGGCGACGCCGCGTGCGCGTCGGAGATCTCGTCCTCGTGTGCGACGTCGGGGGCGGCACGACGGACTTCAGCCTGATTGCCGTGTCCGAAGAGGGCGGGGAGCTGCGCCTGGAGCGGGTGGCAGTCGGCGAGCACATCCTGCTCGGCGGCGACAACATGGATCTCGCCCTCGCACGCGTGCTGCAATTACGCCTCGAGGAGCAGGGCCACAAGATCGACACGTGGCAGCTGCACGGGCTCTGGCACCAGGCGCGGCTGGCCAAGGAAGCGCTCTTTGGTGATCCATCCCTGGCGTCGCATCCGGTCACGCTGCTCGGACGCGGCAGCAAGCTGATTGGAGGCTCGATCCGCACGGAGGTCACGGCCGACGATCTGCGCGCCGTGCTGCTCGACGGGTTCCTGCCGCGGGTCGCGAGCGATGCCATGCCGGCGCGCCAGCGGCGTGTCGGCTTCCAGGAGCTCGGGCTGCCGTACGCAGCCGATGCGGCAATCACGAGGCAGCTTGCGAAGTTCCTGCGGCAACCGGTGGCTGCTGCCGCGACGTCGGCCGTGCGCCGCGGTCTCGGCGGCCTCGCGTGTCCGACGCACGTGCTCTTCAACGGCGGCGTGATGAAGGCGGCCGTGCTGCGCGAGCGCATCGTCGATGTGTTGAGTGGGTGGCTCGTGGAGGAAGGCTTCGCGCCGCTCGGTGCCGAGCACGTCCTTGATGCGCCAGACCTCGATCATGCGGTCGCGCGGGGCGCCGCCTCCTACGGGCGTGCGCGTGTGGGCCGCGGCGTGCGCATCCGCAGCGGGGCCGCGCGCTCCTACTACATCGGCATCGAGAGCGCGTTGCCCGCCGTGCCCGGGATGCCGGCGCCCCTGAAGGCGCTCTGCGTCGTGCCGTTTGGAATGGAGGAGGGCACGAGCGCGGCGATCGATCGCGAGTTCGGCCTGGTCGTGGGCGAGCCGGCGGAGTTCCGCTTCCTCAGCTCGGGCACGCGCAAAGGCGACGCGCCGGGCACCCTCGTGGACGACTGGGGCGACGAGATCGACGAGTTGAGCCCCCTGGAGGTCACGCTGAGCCTCGACGGGCGCGACGACACGGTGCTTCCCGTCACGCTCGAGAGTCGCGTCACGGAGGTGGGCACGCTCGAGTTGTGGTGCGTCTCGCGCGACGAGGGGCATCGCTGGAAGCTGGAGCTGAACATCCGCGAACACGAGCGGTGACACTGCCGAATCGCGACGAACGCCGAGCGCCTGGGGCACGGCGCCACACGAACACGTAAATCCCGCAGCCCCGTCGGAGCACCCGCCCGGACGCAGGAGCCACGGCACTCCAAAACAACGTGAACGACTCGCGCTACGTCATCGGCATCGATCTCGGCACGACGAACTCCGCGGTGGCCTACGCGGAGCCTCGAACCGGTGGCGATCCGCTCGCGCCGGCGTTGCGCGTGTTCGAGGTGCCGCAGCTCGTCGCGCCCGGCGACGTGCAGCCCCGCCCGATGCTGCCATCGTTCCTCTATCTCGCGGATGCGCATGAGCGCGCGTCAGGCACGCTGGCGCTCCCCTGGAATACGGGCGGCGATCCCGTGGGCGCCTTTGCCCGCGATCACGGTGCCCTCGTTCCGTCGCGCCAGGTCGCGTCGGCAAAATCGTGGCTCGCGTACGGCGGTGTGGACCGCACCGCGCCGATCCTGCCGTTCGGCCACGAGCCTGGCGAACGTGCCGTGTCGCCCGTCGAGGCCTCGGCGCGGTACCTGGCGCACATTCGAGACTCCTGGAATGCGATGCACGCGAGCGGAGACGCGGCGCTGCAGTTCGAGGGCCAGCGGATTGTGCTCACCGTGCCGGCTTCCTTCGATGAGGAGGCGCGCGAGCTGACGATTGCGGCGGCGGCACAGGCCGGCCTCGTCCACCTCACGGTGATCGAAGAGCCGCTGGCAGCGCTCTACTCGTGGATCGCGTCGAATCGGCGTGCACTCGACACGTACCTCTCCGACGGCGAGCACATCCTGGTGTGTGACGTCGGCGGGGGGACGACGGACTTCAGCCTGATCCGGGTGGGACGCGAGGGGGAGGAACTCGCGTTCGAGCGGGTCGCGATCGGGGAGCACCTTCTGCTGGGCGGCGACAACCTTGATCTCGCGCTGGCTGCGCTGGTAGAGGAGCGGCTCGGCTCACGTCTGTCGCTCACCCAGCGGCTCGCTCTGCGAAGGCAGTGCACCGCAGCCAAGGAGCGGCTGCTCTCCGACGCGGCGCTCGACCAGGTGATGCTCACCATTCTTGGCAGCGGTCGTTCCGTGGTGGGCGGCGCGCACTCGGCGGAGGTCACACGGCAGGACGTAGTGCGCCTGCTCGACGACGGGTTCCTCCCGATCACGGCGTACGACGAACACCCGCGCCGCGATCGCCGCCCGGGCGCGCTCCGGGAGCTTGGGCTACCGTATGAAACAGACCCTGCGGTGACGCGCCATCTCGCCCGCTTCCTGGCTCGCGCGGGTCACGCCCACGCCGGGAGTGAAGTCCCACATCCTACGGCGATCCTTTTCAACGGGGGCTTCTTTACGCCGGCGGTGGCCCGCGAGCGCATCGTGCAGGCGATGTCCGCATGGAGCGGAACGGCGCCGCGCGTCCTCCCAGTGGATCGACCGGAAGCGGCCGTTGCGCTCGGCGCCGCGTACTACGGCCACCTCCGTCGGCTGCCCGATGCCATGCGGCACGTCCTCATCCGTGCCGGAAGTCCGCGGACCTACTACCTCGGCGTGGAGGGCGCGTCTACGGACTCTGCGGCAATACCGGCCGTGGCCGTGCTGGGCCGCGGCGCGCAGGAAGGTACGCAGGTGGACCTCTCCGGACGCGTGTTCACCGTGCTGACGAACCGTGCCGTCGCGTTCACGCTCTACAGCTCCCTCACCCGCACCGATGCGGTCGGCGATGCCGTGACGCTCGATTCCGGGAGCGACGACCTGCACCGGCACGCGCCGCTCGTGAGCGTGCTGCGTTACGGGAAGCGGTCACGCCAGGCGGACATCCCGGTGCATCTGTCCGTTCGATTCACCGAACTCGGCACCCTGGAGCTGTGGCTGCAGTCCGCGGAAACGGAGCACCGGTGGCGCCTCCAGTTTCAGCTCCGGGATCCTGCCCCGCAGAACGATCCGGGAGCGGACGCCATGCATGGCCGCGACGAAGTGCTGGTGCCGGACGACGCGATCGCTCGCGCCGAGAGGCTGCTAGACGATGTCTTTGCCGGTGGGGACACCGGCGCGACGCCGGAGACCGTTGTCTCGCAACTCGAAACGCTCGTCGGCTATGGCAAGGGATCGTGGCCGGTGATGCTCCTGCGGCGCCTCGGCGATCGGTTGCTGCGAATGCCCGACGCACGCCGCCGCGGGCATCGGTTCGAAGCACGGTGGCTCAATCTCGCCGGCTTCTGCCTGCGTCCGGGGTTCGGGGCCGCGGCGGACGAGTGGCGGATCGGAGAGATCCGGAAGGTGTACGCGGCGGGGCTCGCCTTTCCAAAAGACGTGCAGTGCCAGGTCGAGTGGCTGATTCTCTGGCAGCGTGTCGCGGGAGGTTTCAACGCCGGTCAGCAGCGCGAGCTGGCGTTGCGTGTGATGGGCCCACTCGGGATCGGGGGGCGCAAGCCGCCGCGGATGAACCCGCAGATCGAGCGCGAGAGCTGGCGTCTGCTGGCGGCCCTCGAGCGGCTGGATCGCGACACACGTCTGCGGCTCGGCGAGGAGCTGCTCGCGCGTGTGCGGAAGGACCCGCGCAACGGGAGTCTCCTCTGGGCGCTCGGCCGTCTGGGGGCGCGCCGCCCTTTCTACGGACCGCTCGATCGCACGGTTCCGCCCGCGGCGGCCGAGCGCTGGCTCGACGCCATGCTCGCATGGCCCGTCGTCGTCCCGGATGCGCTCGGCGCTATCGCGCAGATAGCCACGCGCGTGGACGACAGTGCACTCGACATCGACGAGCGTCACCGCGCTGCCGTCCTCGAGCTGCTCGCAACGTCAGGCGCGGCATCCGATGTGATCGACGCCGTCCAGCACGCGCGCGATCGGGAGCAGGGTGATGCCGTCCGGTATTTTGGTGAGACGCTGCCGGCAGGGCTCAGGGTGGACGGGGGGGAATGAAGAATAAAAATGCAAAATGCAAAATGCAAAATGCAAAATGAAAGAATGGAGAACAGAAAAGACCGGGAGCCGAACCTCCCGCGGCCGTGGCGTTTCAGAGGTCGCGCACTGCCGGCCAGCCGGGTACGCCCGTGGCCTGCTCAACCCCTCGGCGGATGGCGGCGGCCGCCGCGTCCGCTGCCGTGGCTCCGATGGCCGTCAGGGACACCTCACGTTTCAGCCTGTTGGTTGAGACCGCGATCACCTGATCGCCGTCGCCTTGCGTGTGATAGGGGTTGATCGCCCGTGCCGCGCCGGTGTTCACCATCATCGCGAGCTTCGTGAGGCTGGTTTTGTCGAGCGCCACATTGGTGGCGACAATCGTCAGGGTCGTCGCGTGGAACGGCTGATCGTCGAGTGCGGCGGCGGCAGCGCCCGCCTCCAGATCGCGCTGCAGCAAGGCGGTGCTGTTCGCGAACGCGGAGCCATCCGCGGTGCGCGCGCCGGCCACGATGCGACCGCTGCGCGAGTCGACAATGTCGCCCGCGGCGTTGACGATGGAGAGCGCTGCGATGACGACGTCGCCGCGGCGGATCGAGACGGTGCCGACGCCGCCCTTCATCCCGCCAAAGCCACGCGATCGGAACATCTTCCCGACCGTTGCGCCGGCGCCCGCGCCGATGCTGCCCTCCGCCACCGGCGTCGGTGCCGCCGCCTCGCACGCCTTGAGGGCGGCCTCGGGATCCGGCCGGATGCGGCCATCGCCGAGTGACAGATCATCGATCACTGCACCAACCACGATGGGCACGCGGACGTTCGGAGGACCCCAGTTGTAGCCGACGCCGCGCGTTTCGAGGTACTGCACCGCTCCCGCCACGGCTCCGAGGCCCATGGGCCCGCCGCCGGTCAGCAGGATGCCGTGGATGCGATCGACCGGGCTCACCGGCTGCAGCATCACCCCCAGCATCTCGCCTGGTGCCGAGCCGTCGTAGTCGGCACCGGCAGTCGCGGGCTCGTCGAAGAGAACAACGGTGCAGCCTGTGGGCCTTCGCGGATCGGTGAAGTGTCCCACGCGAATGCCGCCGACATCGGTGAGGGATCCGGCGGCGGTCTGTGCGGATGGCTGGGTTGTACCCTGAGGCTTCATTGCGCTTCCGCGTCCGGGCACGGCGCCGATCATCGTCCCTGCAAGGCCCAGGCGCCACAGTTCGCGCCGTGTCAGTCGCATGGTGTCCTCCGAAATCAGGCTCCAGGCTCCGGGCTCCAGGCTTTGACGGGGCTCCAGGCTCCCGGCTCCGGGCTCCAGGCTCTCAGTGTAGGCGCCCGATTTCAGTCGGGCGATCACTGTGAATCTCCGGGCGAGGCGCAATGGTACCATCCGGCGGACGGCGGGCGGCGGGCGGCCGGCGCCAGGCGGCCGGCGACGCCTGGAGCCTGAAGCCTGGAGCCTGAAAGCCTAGGGGATCGCCGGGCTGGCGCCGGGCGCTGCGCGGCGTTCAACGCAGGCGCCGCCGATCGGGCGCTACACTGGCAATCACGATGAGCAGCCTGCGCCGAGTCACCCTTGCCTGCACGACGGTTGCGATCATCGCAGTCGCCGGGCTCCCCGCGGGCGGTGCGCCGGAGCGGCTCGTCTTCCACGACATCCAGGTGGATGCCGCGGGTCGCATCCTGCCGTGGTACTCGCCGAGGCCATCGGTCGCATATGACCACGCCATCCGTGCCGTGTGGCGCTTCTGGCACGCCCTGCCGATGTGTCCCAATGGTGTGCGCTACTTCATGCAGCACCAGGTCTGGAAGCCAGGGGCCGACGATCCGCGTGGCCTCGGCGGGGACCAGCTCGCCATGGCGCTCTCATCGTGGAACCTGCTGCACGGCTACCTGGGCGACCCGTCGATCGTCACCAACATGCGCTACATGGCCGACTATTACCTGGCGCATGGCCTGTCATCACCCGCGTCGAAGTGGCCACACCTGCCGTTCCCGTACAACGTGGACGCGCACAGCGGGACGTTCGACGGCGACATGCGCGCGGGCAGGGGATTCCTGCAGCCGGACAAGGCCGGATCCTTCGGCGCCGAGCTGGTGACCCTGGCCAAGATCACGGGCGACACCAAATATCTTGCGGCCGCGGGCCGGATGGCCGACACGCTGGCAGCGCAGGTCGTGGCGGGCGATGCGGAGCATTCGCCGTGGCCGTATCGCGTGCACGTGGACGGGACGGCCACGCCGGCGGACCCGAAGGTCTGGACCACATACACGACGAACTGGACGGGTGCGCTCCGGCTGTTCGAAGCCCTGAGGCCGTTCGGACGCGGCGATACGGCACAGCACGATCGCGCGCACGCGCTCGTCACGGCCTGGCTGGCGGCGCATCCGATGAAGACCAACAACTGGGGCCCGTTCTTCGAGGACATCGTCGAGTACTCGAACACGGCGATCAACGCCGGCACGATGGCGCAGTACCTGCTCGAGGAACCACGGCGCGATCCCGAGTGGCAGGCTCACACGCGCGCCATTCTCGACTGGGTGGAGCGTACGTTCGCCAACGAAGAGTTCACGGGGTACGGCGTCACGCCCATCAACGAGCAGACCGCCTACACGGTGCCGGGCAACAGCCACACCGCGCGGCATGCGGCGCTCGAGTTGATGTACGCCGCGCGCACGGGCGTCTGGTCGCGCAAGGATCAGCAGATCAGGCGCCTCAATTGGGCCACCTACATGGTCGACGCCGACGGCCGCAACCAGTACCCGCGCGACGATGTCTGGCTGACCGATGGATACGGAGACTACGTGCGACACTACCTGCGGGCCATGGCTGCGTCGCCCGATCTCGCGCCGGATGATCAGAACCATCTGCTCGATACATCGTCGGTCATCCAGGCAATCGAGTACACGCCCGATCGGATCACCTACACGAAGTTCGATGCGGTGTCGATTGAACACCTGAAGCTCGGGGCCTGGACGCCTGGCCTGGTCACCGGCGGCCTGCTACGCTGGGACCGCAGCACGCGGGTGGCGGAAATCGCCGCCGGCTCAACGAGCGTGACGATCGAGCGCCGACGGTAAGCCTGCGAGTCTGGGGCCGGGGCCGGAGCGCCTCGGCAAACTGTTTCGCGCGACCATCAGGTCAGGGGCCGCGGCCCGAAGCGCGACGGTCAGTGTCCGCAGGCCTGTCTTGCCTGCAACGATCACGTCTCATGGAGCCCGCATGCAACGTCTGCCCGCCATCGTGTTCACGGCCGCAACGCTCGTCGTCCTCGCATTCGCGGCGCAAGCCTCCCCGCCCGTACCAAAGGCCGACCGTGTGCAGGTCTCGCCGGCGTCGACGGACGCCGAGGTCGGACAGACCCTGCGCTTTTCGGCAGTCGGCGTCGACGCGGACGGCAAGCCGGTGGACGGCAAGCCAACGGCGTGGTTCGCCGCGCCCTTCGACGTCGGCGCAGCAGACGAGACGGGGCTCGTCACGGTGTTCGCGCCTGGCGAGCTGCGGGTCGGCGCGATAGTGAACGGGAAGACCGGCTGGGCGACCGTGCGCATCAAACCGCAGCAGGTGGCGCGGGTCGACATCGCCCCGCTCAGCGCGCCGCTGGTCACGGGAGCGAGCATCCGGCTGGAGGCCCGGACCTTCACCGCGACCAACATCCCGCGGCATGACGTGCCGCTGACCTGGCGGTCGGAATCACCGAAGGTGGCAAGCGTCGATGCGGCGGGCGTCGTCACCGGCCTGACGCCCGGACGCGTGGCGATCCACGCCACGTCCGAGCAGGGCAGCGGCATCACCACTCTGACGGTGATCGAGAACGCGATCGCCCACGTCACGATTGAGCCGCGCACCACGACGGCCCGCACCGGCGACGTGGTCCACTTCGCGGCGAGCGCCCGGCCGGAGAAGATCCCGAGCGTCCAGTGGTCTCTTGGGGGCGACGGGGCGACGATCGAGCCAGACGGAGCGTTCGTCGCCGAGCGTCCGGGCACCTACATCGTCACGGCCACCGTCGGCAGCCGCGCCACCACAGCCAGCATTGTCGTGACCCCTCGCGGGGCGCGCCGCGAGCTGGAGCTCGTCGGCCGCACGCCCCTCGAGGAGTTTCAGACGATGGAGCAGTGGGTGTTCGGCAAGTACCTGTACGCCACGTCGGTAATGGCGGGGAGGCTCTGGGTCTACGACGTAACCAATCCCGCGACGCCCGTGAAAGTCGATTCGATCGCGTTCGATGCACGTTTTCTGAACGACGTGAGCGTCTCGGCCGACGGCACCCTGGCCATCGTGACGCGCGAGGGTGCGTCCAACCGGAAGAACGGGATCGTCGTGCTCGACACGTCGAGCCCCGCCCACCCGAAGGTGCTGTCGGAATACACCGAGACGGTTTCCGGCGGCGTGCACAGCGCGTACATCGACGGCCGGTATGTCTACCTCACCGATGACGCGACCGGATCGCTGCGCGTGATCAGCCTGGCGGACCCGAAGAAGCCGAAAGAAGTGGGGCGCTGGCAGACCGAGAACCCGCTGGCGCGGCCGATCAAGGGGCCCGAGGCGGACTTCACCGGCGGGCGGTACCTGCACGACGTGCAGGTGAAGGATGGGCTCCTCTACGCGGGCTACTGGCGAGACGGTCTGATCATTCTCGACGTGGGGAACGGCATCAAGGGCGGCAGCCCGGAATCCCCAAAGCTGGTCGGCCAGCTTCGGTTCAACTATCACGAGCTGTACGGTCCTGGCTGGCTCGCCGGCGCGCACGCCGTGTTCCGGTACAAGAACTATGTCTTCGTGGGTGACGAGGTATTCCCGGCGACGTTCGATATCCTGGGACGCGACCGCATACCCGTGCAGGGCATCGTGCACGTCGTCGATGTGTCCGACCTGGCCCATCCCCGTGCGGTCGCGAATTATGCGGTGCCCGAGGGGGGGGCGCACAACATGTGGGTGGAAGACGACGTGCTGTACATGGGGTACTACAGCGCGGGCGCCCGGGTGCTCGACGTCTCAGGCGAGTTGCGCGGCGACCTCTATCGCCAGGGCCGCGAGATCGCGCGCCTCTGGACGGGCGATCCGAAGGGCTATCGGCCGAACCAGCCGTTCACCTGGGGCGCGCAACCGCACGATGGACTGATCTATTTCAACGACATGAACTCGGGCGTGTGGATCGCGCGATTGAAGGACGTTGTCGTCAAGGATGCCGCGACTACGGCGCAGTAGCGCGGCAGAGTCCGCGACCGTGCACTGTGTCTCGGGATGGCCAGTTGCTGGTGTGCGCGGCCGGCAGGGGCGGACCCGAGCCGTGGACAGTGAGACCGTGCGCGGGCCGCAGCTGCCATGGGTCAGGTCCACCGCCCGTGTGGGCTGACTACTCGTACGTTCCGGGTTGCTTCCGGGGATCGTCCTTCGGGTTGACGTAGGTGATGCCCCAGGGGCCGGTGCCGTGGAGCTGAATGACGGTTTCCTCAGTGGTCCACGCGAAGTGCCGCTGTTCCGGTTTCATGACCCCGAAGGATCCGGCGCCCATGGCCTTGCCCGCCGCGGTATCGAACTTCTCTCCAAGTCCCATGTGCAACGTGCCCTTCAGCACCGTCACGTGCTCGTCGACAGGGTGCCAGTGCGGCTGAATCTTGTAGCCGTTCGGGAACTTCGCCCGCATCGTGAACGCGCCGGGCTTGCTCGGATCACCTTCGAGCACCGCGACCTGCGCCCCTGGCGGCAGTCCCGGGGCGGCTGGACCCCACGTGACCGTGTCGGGCGTCACGATCTTGTGTTGTGAGGGGTCATGCTGCTGCCCCGTGCCGACGGCGGAGAGAATCAGGCAGCACGTGGCCGCCGAAAACACGAGCTGACGGGTTGTCGCCATCGCGTCCTCCTTGGTTGCTTGTTTCAGCCGTTCACGTGGAAGGGCATTATATCCACGGTCCGGTCCGGTCCAACCAATCTCGCTACGAGCGCGCTGGACGGCGCTTCCGGTGTGGGCGTGGCCTCGGGCGTGCCTCCTCCGCTTCGACCGCCCGCACCAGTGCGGCTGCGTCATGTTGCAGGCCGTGCGCCCGCTCGAGCAGCGTAGGGGGCGAGGCGGACACGTCGGGGCGCTCGAGCCACTGGCGGAGCAGCCGGTGCACCAGGTCGGAGAGCCCGCCCGGTCCGCTGGCTTCTCGCGCACGTCTCCACAGGTCATTGTCGCGGACGTAGAGTGTTACCTTGCCCGGCATATAGCTGAGCACTATAGTCGGATCGTTTGGCACTAATGTGCAACTCCCCAGAAAGTGGGCACGTTGAGGCGTATACTGCGCACGTATTGCGTCGCGGCCGGCAGTCGGAGGCCCGGATGCGTGTGAGAACACTGCCCTGATGCCAACCGTTCTGGTCGTGGACGACGACCCCGACGTACGCGTGCTGCTGGAAATGTGCCTGGTTCTGGAGGGATTCGACGTATTGACCGCGTCGAATGGCCGCCACGCGCTCCTGCGGCTGAACGAGATCCACCCGGCGATCATCCTGCTGGACCTGATGATGCCGGTGATGGATGGCGTGGAGTTCCGGCGCCATCAGCGGGAGGAGCCGCGCTTACGAGACATCCCGGTCGTGTGCCTCTCCGCCCGCCACGACGCGCGCGAAACGGCAAACGAGCTCGGGTTCGCCGCCTTCCTCAGCAAACCCTTCGACCTGGAGACCGTCATCGCCGCCGTGCGCGAGATCTGCCCCGCGTGATCGTCCGATCTGGATGCCTGGGTGCCCGGCTCAGGTCGCGAGCGGCCTGACTGTTCAGTGCTGGTCGAGCGGCAGCACGTCGATGCCACCCGCCTGGGGTGGCACGTCGAGGCTCGCCACAATCTTCAATGCGGCCAGGTCGATGACCTCGACGGTCCCCGGTTCGGACGCGACGCCTTCGACAGTCACGAAGGCATACCGGTCGTCGTCGGTGACGGCGATCCCGTGCACGACCCGTCGAGTGGTGGGCAGCCGGACCAGTTCCTTGCCAGACGCAATCTCGATGACGGACACGGACTGCGCTCGACGGTTGCTGGCCAGGAGCAGGCGCCCGTCACGGGTGATCGCGAGGTTGTAGACGCCAGGACCTGCGGGGATGTGCCGCAGCACGGTCCACGCCTCGGCGTCGATCTCGACGATCTCGCTCGAGGCATTGCAGGCGACGAAGATGCGCCGGCCGTCGGCCGACGGCTGCGCCCAGGTCGGCGAGCACGTGTTCGTGCCTGGTGCGGGCGGATCGCTGCCATGGCCTGCCGCGTGACCCGCGTTCGGGACCTCATGCCGGCCGAGGCTGCTGCTTGCCGGCGCGCCCTGGTGCCCCGTCTCGCCGCCGGGTGTCAGCGTGAAGTGGCGGGACACCTTCAACGTGCTGGTGTCGATCTCGACGAGCGTGTCGTCCATCATGCACGCCGAGTAGTGGCGAGTGCCCTGCGGGTTGATGCGGGAGCCGTGCGGCATCAGACACGTGGGGATGCGCGCGACCTCCAGCAACCGGTCGACCGCGACGACCGACACCGACGACGGGACGCGGTCGCCGTGCAGGTTGAAGTTGACGACGTACAGGAACTCGCCGTCCGGAGTGACCTGCATGGTCGCCGGGAACATCCCAAGCGTCACCTGACCCAGCACCGCGTTGGTGGCGACCGCATACTTCCACACGGCGCCGGCCGGCTGCCCGTGCGCCAGCGAGACGAAGTACGTGCGGCCGTCGGGCGACACGGCGACCCCATGCGGTCCGTCGATGTCGTTGGGCATGAGCCCGGTCGGGAGTGTGCGGTCGACCGTGAGCCCCTGCGGCCCGAACCGGATCACCGAGATCGAATCGGCGGCCTCGGATGCGACGTAGGCGTGGTACTCGCGCGCGGGCGGAGTGGGCTCCGGGGCGGCGGCGCGCGCCGTGAGCGTTGCGATGGCGCAGAGGGCCAGCGCGACTCGCAGGCTCATGCTGGCTTCAGACAGCGCCTTCCGCCGGGACTGAAATCCCGGCTCCACATCTTCACGGTCGTCTACACCCGCGATTCACTTGTGTAGTCACCTGGGGCAGGCCTTCAGGCTGCTCGCGCCTACCGATTTGCAGGGCTGAAGCCGCGTACCGATTTGCAGGGCTGAAGCCCTGCCCCACATGAGTGGTTCAGTGACAACACAAGCGATCACTGGGTCTAGGCCGCGAGGATCTTGTCCATGCGGCCGATGGCTTCGTCAATCTCGGCCGGGGACTTGAAGCCCATCACGATGGCGTCCACGCATCCGCACGTGAGCGCGAACTGCAGCGCCTGCTGGCGATCCTCTGCGGTCGTGAAGTCGCCGTTGCCCACCAGCTTCATGCCGATGATGCCGCGGCCCTTGGCGTGCATCGCGCGGATCTCCTGCATCGCCGCCGGCTGGTTCCCCGGCTCCTTCCAGGTGCCGTCCACGCCGTCCATGTGGTGCCCCCGGTGGTTGATGCGTGCCAGGTGGACGTCGACCCAGTCCGCCTGCGTCGCGGCCGTGAGCGCGGGCAGGCCGTGGCACGACACGCCCTTCACGCGGATGATCCCCTTCTGCTTGGCCGCATCGAACGCGTCCATCATCGGGCGCAGGTCGGTGGGCCACGTGTGCTTCAGCGCGCAGTGCAGCAGCAGGCTGTCGATGTACTCGACACCCAGCTCGCGGCGATAGCGATCGATCGCCTCGACAGGCTTGTCCGGGAACGGTGCGCGGTCCCACGGCATCTTGGTCTGGATGAAGAGCTGTTCGCGCGGCAGGCCCTTGATCGCCACGCCCACCATCTCGTGGATGCGGTAGTTGTCAGCCGTGTCGATGTAGGTCACGCCGCGCTCGACGGCGTACCGGATGAGGCGGGTGAAGGCCTCCTGGCCCAGCCCTCGCTGGACGTCGCCGCCGTTGCTGCCGGTGCCGATGCCGAGCCGTGCCATCCGCACGCCCGTCTGGCCCAGGGGCACCATGTCCGTCGCACCCGCGGGTACCGCGGCCATGGTCGCCGGCGCCGCCAGTGCGGCCCCCACGACTGCCGCCGACTGGCGGATGAACTCGCGGCGGTTCAGGCGATGCTCACTCATACGTCCTCCGGAGATGGCGGCCTCCCTATACGGTCCCGAGCGGCTCCGGCGGGACCGGGCGCTCTGCGCCTGACCCAGTGTACGCCGAGAGCAGGCTCGCCATGGTGGCCACGATCACGGGCCCGATCACGACGCCGATGAGGCCGAAAGCCGAGATGCCCCCCAGCAGGCTGATGAGCACGAGCAGCCCGTTCATCTGCGCGCGGCCCGCGAGCAGCGCGGGGCGCATCACGTTGTCGATGGCGCTGACCACGGCGGCGCCGAGCGCCAGGAGGACGAGCCCCTTCGCGGTGGAGCCGTTCACGAGGAGCCAGATGCCGGCTGGCAGCCAGATCGCCCACGCGCCGACCGGTAGCAGGGAGAGGAACGCCATCGTCACGCCCCAGAACACAGGCGCGCCGATGCCGACCGCCCAGAACAGGAGGCCGCCCGCCGCCCCCTGCGTGCTGGCGACAGCGATCGCGGAGACGACGCTCGCCCGGATCAGATCGTGGGCCTGGTTGATGACATGTTCGCGCTGTTCCTCCTCGAACGGGAGCACGCGCCGGACCAGCCGCATGATTCCCCTGGCATCGCGGAAGAGGAAGAACATTGCGAACACCACGATCACGAGATCGAACAGCAGGGCGCCGATGTTACGGAGCAGGTCGCCGGCTGACGCCGCGGCGAACCCGCCGAATTTCCGACCGAGATCGGCCGCGATCTCCGCGAGCGTGATGCCCGCCATCAGCGGGGCGTGCTGCTGCAGCCATGCCCACCAGCGTCCCACGCGCTCGAACTCGCCGGCTGCCACCGCCGCCTGCACGCTGTTCACCGCAGCACCGGCCTCACGCACGAACGCGCTCAGCACCAGCAACACCGGCACGATCAGCATCGCCGTAACCAGGATCGTGCTCAGGAACGCCGCGGGGCCCGCACCATAGCGGCGTTCGAGGTGGGCGTGTGCGGGATAGAAGAAGACGACGAGGATGGCCGCGGCGCACAGCGGCACGATGAACGGCTTCGCCACGATGTACAGCAGGTACGTGACGAGCGCGAACGCCGCATAAAAGGAGGTTGTGCGGATGCGGTCGCGGTTCTGCAGGGTGACGGGCGGCATGGCAGGGCGCGGAATTCCTTCTCAGTTATCGGCACCGAGAACGTTCAGCACTACTGGTCGGCCTTCAGCTCCTCCTGAATGATGTTTTCGAAGGCGGCCATCGGCTGGTTGCCGGAGAGGAGCCGGCCATTCACGAAAAACCCCGGTGTGCCGTTGATGCCGTGCCCGGTGCCCTCGTCGACGTCCTTCTGTATCGCCGCGGTTGCCTTGCCGCTGGCGAGGCACGTGTCGAGGGCGGCCTTGTCGAGCGATGCTTCGGCGGCAAGTTTCCCGAGGGCGGCATCACTCGCGTCCGGTCCAGCCGCGTACACCCGATCGTGGAACTCCCAGAATTTGCCCTGCTCATTCGCGCACCACGCCGCCTCCGACGCGCGGCGGGCCTGCGGGTGCAGGCTGTCGAGCGGGAGGTGCTTGTAGACCAGGCGCACCTGGCCCGGGTACTTCGCAAGCAGCTGGGTCAATGTCGGCTGCACCGTCCGGCAGAACGGGCAATGGAAATCGGAGAACTCCACGATGGTGATGGGCGCCTTCACGTTGCCGCGGACGGGGGCTCCGTCGGTCACGACCGCGGCGCGGAACACGGGCGGCGCCTCGAGGTGCACCTCCACCTTCGCTTTCGCGCGCAGCGTGTTGACGAACGTCTGGCGCTGCGACGCGGAGCGCTGAGCGCCGAGGTAGTTCCGGATCTGGCCCATGAACTGGGCCGGGTCGCCCGGGATGCGACTGCGGTTGGCCGCCACGAATGCCGCGATGTCGCTGTCGGTGATCGGCGCGACGTGCGCCGTCACCTCCTGCTGCACGAGCGCATCGACTGTCGTGCCCCGCCGCGCAGCCTCTGCCGACAGCAACTTCTCGGCGATGAGATCCTCGACCTGCTGCTTCTTCAGCTCGTAAGCCTGCTCCTCCAATTTGGAGAGGTTCTGCCCAAGTGCCTTCCGCACCTCGCCAGCGGTGATGGGCTCACCCTCGACGATGGCAAGGACCTCGTCCGAGCCAGCAGCCGCTCGTGCGGTTCCGCTCTTCTGTGCGGGAGCGGGCGCCGAGGACGTGCTGCCGCACGCCGAGATCGCCACCATGAGGCACCCGGCGGCAAACAGAAGATTACGGTTCACACCGGCTCCGGTGAGGCGCATCCAACTTCCTTCCATGATCGGGATTGTACGGCGAGATTATATGCTTGCGCCCAGCGACCGACGCGCGCAGCGCCGAACAGCTGAGCGCAGGATGGCTCCCGAGGAACTCGCCCGCATGCCCGAGCCGACCACCGTGTTCGTCGCTGTTTTCAGCCACGGCGACGTGATTCGATCCGCCGTTGCGTACTTCGCCGGCGTGCCGCTCGACCTGTTCCTGCGGCTCGAAATCAGGCCGGCGTCCATCAGCTCGGTCCGGTTCTACGAAGACGCCCTGCAGATCCTCGGCGTCGACGACACGGGCGATCTCTATGCCTGATCGGCCGGGTTCGCCTGCGTCGCGGCAGAAATCGAAGATTCCGCAGGCGGCCGCCGTCCCCTTCTGCGTCAACTCCGCAGGGGGATGTGAGGTGCTCCTGATCCGCCGGCGCCCTCGGGGCGACTGGGGCATCCCGAAAGGAATGATCGATCCGGGCCACACGGCGCCCGAGGCCGCCGCCATCGAAGCGTTCGAGGAGGCCGGGATCGAAGGGGAGCTGCTGCCGAAGACGCTCGGCGCGTTCGAGTACCCCAAGTTCGGCAGAACCTGCCACGTGGACGTGTTCGGTCTGCGCGTCACCCGCGTGCACGATCACTACGACGAGGAGCGCCTGCGCGAGCGGAGGTGGTTTCCGCTCGCCCACGCCGTGCGACTGGTGAAGCGGCCCGGCGTCGCCCGCTTGATTGCCCGCATCGAAGCCCACTGCTGAAGGCCGGCCCTGACAGGCGCCTGCACGGCGGAGGCTCAGGGCGCGCGGACCAGACGAGTATCATCACGCTGCATGCTCCCGCGTCAGGACACTCCCGGACCACTCGGACGTGCGGTTCGGACCGCGCGCACCGCGGCGCGGCGGCTGCGGCCCGAAGAGGGGCTGCTGGTCATAGGGTTCATCGCCTCGGCGTGCCTCACGGTTTACGCGAACGTGGACCTGTACCAGCAGGGCATTCGCTCGCGCGCCATACGCGGCGGGCTTCTCCGGCTGGCCATCGTGCTCGGCCTCGCCGCGATACTGCCGGTGCTCGAACGCGCGCTGCGGCGAGGCCAGGATCGTCCGCGGCTGGTAGGGGCGGCAGTATTCCTGCGCACCATCCTGCCGTTCATCATGTGCATCGCCGTGTATACCAACCTGCACGATACGGTGCGCTACGTGAACACCCATGACGTGCACACGTACATCGCCGCGGTCGAGGAGTGGATCTTCGGGGGGCAGCCCGTGCTGTGGATGGAGCAGTTCATCACGCCCGGTCGCACCGACTTCTTCAACGCCTTCTACGCCAACTTCTATCTCGTCGCGCCGTCCGTGTTCCTCGTCCTGTGGTTCAGCGGCCGGCGCAACGAGGCGCGAACCGCGCTACTCGGGGTGATCCTCTGCTTCTATTCGGGCTACGTGCTGTACGTGCTGCTGCCCGCGGCGCCGCCGCGCCTCTACTTCACATCGCTCGGGCTGTTCACGAAATCGCTGCACGGCGGCCCGATCACGCACTTCCAGGAGGCGCTGCTCGCGATGATGCCGAACCACGCGGCTCGAGGGGCCTTTCCGAGCCTGCACGCGGCCGTGAGTTGCCTCAGCCTGTACTACGCGCGCAAGTACTGCCCGGGCTTCTTTCCGTTCCTGCTGATCTTCGTGGTGGGGCTGCTGGTGTCCACGGTGTATCTGCGCCACCACTGGGTGGTGGATCTGCTGGCCGGGGCCGCGCTCGTGCCGTGGGTGCTCTGGCTCACGCCGCGGTTCGAGCGATTCTGGGCGGCGCGCTTCACGGCTGAGAGTGACGTGGAGACGAGGCAGTTCGGCTAAAGCTGGAAGCCACGTCGGGTTTGTCACACCTTGCCGGTGTCGGCCGGGACTGAAGTCCCGGCTCCACGACGAGTCCCGGCTCCACAGGGAGTCGCGGCTCCACGGGCGCCGCCCGTGACGCGGCGCTGCCGGTCGCGAGCGTTGAACAGGAACCGCTCGAGCTCCGCCGCGCGGTGGGCGGCCGTGTGCGTCGATGTCACGCGCCGGCGGGCACGCTCCGCGGCCGCGAGACGCGCCTCTTCCGGCAGGGTCCGGACCAGAGCGAGCGTGTCGGCCGACGACCGGCTGACGAAGATCTCGCGGCCCGGCACGAAGAACTCCTCCAGCCCCGGCCACTGGTCGCTGATGATGGGCACTCCGCACGCCGCCGCCTCGAACAGCCGCACGCTGGGCGACCACCCCGCACGAACCATGGCGGCGCGCGTCACGTTCAGCGTGAAGCGCTGCGCCGTATAGAACGTGCGGTGGTGCGCCGGCGAGATGTGTATCTCGCGTTCGACGTTCGTCGGCCAGCGGATCGATGTCGGATACTGCGGCCCGGCCACGATGAAGCGGCCCTCTCGCCATTGCCGCGCGGGATCGAGGAGCAGCCGATCCAGCGTGGGCTGCCGATCGTCGCTGTAGGTCCCGAGATACCCGAGATCCCACCGCACGTCAGCCGCGCCCTCCGGGTAGTACAGCTCGGGGTCGAATGAGCAGTAGAGGGCACGTGCGGCCGGCGATCCGAATTCCTGTTCGAGCCGGGTCAGGGTAGGACCGCCGGTGAACGACAGGTACAGGTCGAACGCGGCAATCTGGCGCGGCGCGAGATAGTTGCACGTACCCTGCTGCAGCGCTGCCAGCGTGACGGGGGTGTCGATGTCGTAGAAGGCGGTCGTGCCGCGCGCCTCCGCGGCGAGCCAGTCGCCGATCGCGATCCCGTCAGGAACGTACGACCCGAGGATTACCGCGTCGGCATGGCGGATGTGGCTGGTGAAGCCGTCGCGCAGCTCGTCCAGGCTGCGGTATACAACGGTTCGCCCGTGCGGCGGGACCGGCATGTCCCGGTTGTCGGCATACCAGGGCTGGTCGCGCTCGAGGAACAGCACGTCGTGCCCGCGGGCGGTAATCTCGCGCACCAGCGCGCGGTACGTGGTCGCGTGGCCGTTGCCCCAGGACGAGGTGATCGAGAGGCCGAGGACGACGAGCGAGAGGCGATCGGACATCCGCTCAGGCAACCAGCGTGGGACGCAGCTCTTTGAGCAACAGGGATACCTGCGCGGCACGGTGTCCGTAGGTGTGTTCGGCGAGAACGCGCGTGCGTGCGGCCTCGCCGATGCTGCGGGCCCGCGCAGGCGTCAGCCGATCCAGGTGGGCAGCCACCGCCTCGCCGCTCGGGGCGACGAGCACCTCGCGTCCGGGCTCCAGGAACAGCTCGATGCCTTCCCACGCGTCCGTGATGAGGCACGCGCCTGCCCCGGCCGCCTCGAAGACGCGCGTCGGCGGCGAGAAGCCATAGCGCGCCATGCTCTCGCGGTTCACGTTCAGCACGGCGCCTGGCGTGCAGTTGAACGCGTTGTGATCGCGCGTGAACACGTGACCGGCATAGTGCACGTTCGGCGGCATCGGCTTGTCGTCCCAGCCGCTGCCGCCGAGCAGGAAGCGGAGATCCGGCCGGTGCGCGGCCGCCGCGAGGAAGAACTCCTCCACGCGGCCTTCGCGGTCGGGCAGGCGGTTGCCGAGAAACGCAAGGTCGGCGTCGAACCGCGGATCCGGCGGTACCGGGAAGTGCGTGTCGGGCTCGAAGGCGTTGTACACGGGCACGCACATCCGCGCGCCGAGCGCGCGGTAGGCATCCACGACCGGATCGCCGCCGCCGTAGGTGAACACCGCATCGTACTGGGGGATCAGCTTCAGAAACGGATCATCGGGGTCCGCCTGCACGCGATCGAGCGTGGCCGGTGCATCGACGTCCCAGAACACGACGAGCGCCTCCGGCCGCCGCACCTGCAGGACGAGCGCCTCGAGCAGCTCGTCGAAGATACCCACGCCGCTGGCCTTGATGATGACGTCGGCGTCCTTGGCCATGTCGAGTGCGCGTGACACGCCATCCGTCCCCTCGCCGGGGTAGACCACGACGGTGGCCCAGTCCGGGTCCGGCATGTCCCGATGCTCCTGGCGTCCGTAGGCGTCGGGCTCGAAGAAGGTGACGTCGTGACCGCAGCAGTGCAGGCCGCGCACGATGCCGCGGTAGTACGTGGCGGCGCCATTCCAGTACGCCGACACCAGGCTCGATGCGAAGAAGGCAATCTTCATGCGACGCTCTCGGAGTGGAAGGGGAGGGCGGCGGTGCCCGGGAATTCCCGCACGATCGCGAGCAACTGATCGACACGGTGACCGCACGTGTGTGCACCGGCCACCGTCCGGCGCCCATGGTTCGCCAGCCGCGCGCGGAGGGCCGGGTCGCCGAGCAGGCGCGCGAGCTGCCGCGTCATCTCGGCGCCATCAGCGGCGAATAGGAAATCCTCCCCCGGCGTGAACAGGCCGGCCGTCGTGCGCCACAGCGCAGAGACGAGCGGGATGCCGCACGCGAGCGCCTCGAACGGGCGGATGGTCGGAATGCCGGGCAGGGCCGTGACGTAGGGCCGGCGAGGCACGTGGACGGTCACGTCGAAGCGCGCGAACACGTGGGGCACCTCGTAATTCGGCAACCACCCACCGTACGCGATGCCCGCGCACCCGAGCGTATGGCGCGCCTCCTCCGGATAGCGCACGCCGTGGAACCGGGCCTGGAGCCCCAGCTTTCGTATGGGCTCGATCAGGAATTCGTTCAGCTCCGCTGTCCGCTCCTCATCGCCCCAGTTGCCGATCCAGACGAGATCGCCATCGCGCCTCGCGGCCGGCACCGGGTGAAAGCGTCGCACGTCGGCCGCCTCGTGCCATGTCCATGCCCGCGCTGCCCATCCGTGCTCGAGGTACGCGTCGCGGATCACATCGCCGAACGCGAGCACCCCATCGTAGTAGGTCAGGTCGTAGTCGCCGATCCCCGATCGATCGGTCACGGAGCGATGGTGCGTATCGTGGAAGAGCAGCACGTACGAACCCTGCGCGCCCCGGTGCGCACCAATCGCCGCGACGAGCGCATGATCGTTCCACTCGTGCACGAGCACGAGGTCAGCGTCTTCCAGCATCGTATCCAGGTCGAGGTCGTTACGGTCATAGCGGGTGCTGATCCCGGCGAGCTCCGGGTACGCCCGCTCGAACGCCCCTATCGCCCCGTCTCCCTGCTCGTCGATGAGGTTCACGACGCTCCACGCGTCGCGTGGTTCGTAGACACAGACCGAGTGACCGCGGGCAATCAGGTCGGACACCACGCCGCGCAGGAAGTGGGCGTTGCCGTGGTTCCAGTCGGAGACCAGGGAATGGCAGAAGATTACGACGCGCACGACGAGACCTCCTGCGCGCGGCGCTCCGAAGGGACCAGCAGCCCCTCGTAGAGGCGCCGATAGGCGTCGGCCATCCGGGCCACCGTGAACTCCTGGCCGCGCACCCGCGCGCGGCGGCCAAGCTCCGCCAGCCGCCCCGGGTTGTCAATCAACCGCGCAATCGCACTGTGCAGCGCGTCTCGATCGGCGGGAGCGACGAACACCGCGGCGCCCTCCCAGTGCTCGCGCAGGCTCGGGATGTCGCCGAGCACCAGCGCACATCCCGAGAGCCCCGCCTCGAGAATTGACAGGCCGAAGGGCTCGTAGCGCGCCGGCATCGCATAGATCGATGCGCGGGCCATCCACCCGCGCAGATCCGCCGACGACAGACGACCGAGATACTCGACGCACTGTTCATGCGGGCGCGCGCCAGCATCGCCCTGCGTCTCGCCGGCAAGCGCCACCCGCCACGGGAGGCGATGCGCAATCGATGCGAGCGCAGTCACGTTCTTCGCCTCGTCCCACAGCCGTCCGGCGCTGAGGACGAGCGGCTCCTTCGGTCCGGTGCTGAAGTCGCGCCGCGTCGCGTCCATTCGGCACGACCGTGCCGTCCACCGCGCCATAATGCGCCGACAGGGCTCGCAGCATCGTTGCCGAGGGTGCCACGACAGCCGTGGCCCCGCGCAGCCCCTCGCGCACCGCGCAGCGGTACGCGTTCCAGTCCGCGGATGCGTCTCCGCCCCGCACCGCAGTCCACCACGAGCACACGCACGAATGAGCCACCACCACCGCGGGGGCCCTCCAGGCGAGGCCGCCGTGCGCATAGCCATTGAGGTGCACGATGTCCGGCTGCACCTGCGTCTCGAGCTCCAGCAGCCACGCGCCCGCTCGTGCGACGTCCTCCCACGGGTGCTCGGCCCACTCCAGCCGGTAGTCACTCTCGAGCAGGCGTAGACCGGGGACCGCCCGGGCAGCCGCGCGCTGGTCGTCGCGCGGCCGGGAGCCCATCGTGGCGAGCGTCACCTGCACCCCGCAGGTGCCGAGGCCTTCGGCGAGCTGCAGCGCGTAGTCCCACACACCGCCCACCGCGTCCGCTGTCATGAGGACGCGGCGGCATCCCGCATCAGCGTGCATGGGCGGGCAGCTCGAGATCACCCAGCGGTCGCGGATGTGCGTCCTGCACGTCGCTGAAGTCGACGTGGTTGGCCAGGTAGTGCGCATGCGCGCGCTCCCATGCCTGCTCGTCGGGCGGGCCCCAGAGGCGGGTGTAGTCGGGCGACCCCGGATACGGGAACAGCGGCACGGGTTTGTTCGCCCAGACCCCGAACTGCAGCAGGTGCTGCCGCCACTCTTCCACCGCATGCATGTCGTCGGTCTTCGCGTCGATCAGGTTGGCCTGCACGAACGGCACGCGGGAGCGCGCGTGCACGAGCCGCGACGAAATCTCGTCCGTCGTGAGTCGACTCTGCTTGTGCAGCAGGTTGCGGCCTTCCTCGGTGATGCTCTCGACGCCGGCTTCGATCGAGACGCAGCCGGCCTCGCCCAGCAGATCGAGGAGGTCGCGATTCCAGAGGTCGATGCGCGTCTGCACGCCGAACATCACCGGCCGCTGCACGAGCGCCTGCAGCAGCTCCTTGTTCGGCAGGAAGATCTCGTCGATGAAATACACGTACTCGATGCCCTGCGCCATGAGCGCGTCGAGCTCGTCCAGAATCACGTCGAGCGGCCGTTTCCGGTACGCGTTCCTGAAATTCTCCTTCGCGCAGAAGGAGCAGTGATAGGGGCAGCCGCGGGAGGTCTCCATCTCGGCGCCCGGTCCTGCCGGAGCCGCGTCGAACCGGTGATGGTGGTGCGCATGACGCTGGACGGTCGCATCCGCCCAGCGCAGCGCGGGCAGCGCGGCCATGTCACATTGCGCGATGCCGCCGCGGGTCTGTACGCGGCCGTTGGCCTCTCGCCAGGCCACGTGCGGCAGCTGCGGCCAGTCTGCCCGCGGCGTGCGGGCCACCTGCCGCAACGTCTCTTCCGCCTCGCCCATGATCGCGAGATCGACGCCCAGCTTGCGGACCGTGGTCGTGGGGGTGGTCGAGGCGTGCGGGCCAATGGCAACGAGCGCCCCGGCGTTCTCGCGGAGCGCCTCGATCGTCTGCTGAGGCCTGCGCAACTCGGGGGGAGCGCATCGCCAGAACAAGTAACTGGGAGCCGTGGTCACGACCGTCACGTCGGGCCGGAGGTCCGCCAGCGCATCGCTCATCGCGGAAGCGTCCACCCATCGAGTTGTCCATCGAGCAGCAGCACCTGGTGGCCGTCCGCCTCGAGCAGCGCTCGTGCGTAGCCGTACTCCAACGGGAGATGCGGCTCGCGGCACCCGAAGTAGATGCTGCCTTCGAAGGACCAGGGCGGGTTGATCAGCGCGATCTTCATGATGCCGCCGTGCCGGTGGCGAGCTGAACAGGCGCGGACGGCCGCGCGTCCTGCAGCCACTTGTACAGGGCTTCGAGGCCCGCCGGCACCGACGTCTTCGCCGCCCAGCTCGTGGCCGTGCGGAAGCGGCGTGTGTCCGATACGTAGTACCGCTGATCGGCCGCCCGCCAGGCGTCGAAGTCCACCTCGGGCCGCTCGCCGTGCAGCGTCTCGATGTGATCCAGCAGCTCCACGAGGCTGATGGTGTTGGACGGGCCGCCGCCAATGTTGAACGCGTGTCCGGAGATGGCACGCATGTTGGCCTGCGCCCGCAGGAACGCGTCAACCAGGTCGTCGACGAACAGCACGTCCCGCACCTGCATCCCGTCGCCATAGACTGTGATGGTCCTGCCGTCGATCGCATTGATCAGGAAATGCGCGACCCAGCCCTGATCCTCCGTCCCGCACTGATGGGGGCCGTAGATGCAGCTCATTCGGAACACCGCACCCGGCACCTTGAACGTTCGCGCGTAGTCGAGCACGTACTGATCCGCGGTGCCTTTCGAACAACCGTAGGGACTGTGGAAGCTGATGGGCCGCCCTTCGTTCACCCCGTAGCGGCGGACGGCTGGGTCCGACGGCGAGTACCGCGTGGCCTCCGCGTCGAGCGCCAGGTCTTCCAGATCGCCGTAGACCTTGTTGGTGGACGTGAAGACGAGCGACGGCGGATCGCGGTGGCTGCGCATGGCCTCGAGAAGGTTCAGGGTGCCGCGCGCGTTCACCTCGAAGTCGTCGACGGGATCCACCAGGCTGGTGGTCACCGCGACCTGGGCCGCGAAGTGGAACACCTGCGTGGCATCCTTCACTGCGCGCTTCAGCGCGCGGGGATCGCGGATGTCACCCACCTCGACGCGCACGCGCGCACCGTGCCGCTCGCACAGCCAGCGCAGGTTCCGCTCGACCCCCGGGCGCGACAGGTTGTCGAAGATGGTCACGACCCTGCCGTCGGAGAGCAGCCGGTCCGCGACGTTCGTGCCGATGAACCCGGCGCCGCCGGTGATCAGCGCGGGACCTGCCGCCGCGTCGCCTCCGCCTGTCCGCCCGTCACGAGCCGCTCGAGTCATACCGTGAGCCCCCTTGCTGCAAGTTCCTGGCGCGCCGTTCCGACGCGGTCGACCGCCTGCTGCCCACCGAGCCACTCAGCAAGCTCGATGAGCCCGTCCTCCAGCGTCACCTGCGGCCGGTAGCCGAGTTGTTCGTTGGCCAGGGTGATGTCGGCGAAGCAGTGGCGGATGTCTCCGACGCGATATTGCGCGGTGACCTCCGGGTCGATCTCGTCGAGCCCAAGCGCGGCGGCCATGCGGGTGGCCACGTCGCGGATCGTGAGGTGCTCGCCCGAGCCCACGTTGAAGGCGCCGTAGGTGGCGGCCTCCGCCGTCAGCGCGAGCGAGCATGCGCGCGCGACGTCGTACACGCTCACGAAATCACGGCGCTGCAACCCGTCTTCGAAGATCACCGGCGGGCGCCGATTGAGATACCGCGCCGCGAAGATCGCCAGCACGCCCGTGTAGGGGTTCGACAGCGCCTGCCGCGTGCCGTATACATTGAAGAAGCGCAGCGCGACCGTCGGAATCCTGTACGCCTCGCCGATGAGCAGGCACATCCGCTCCTGGTCGAATTTCGACAGGGCGTAGATCGACCGGAGCGAGGGCGGCTTCGATTCAGGCGTGGGCGCCGGCGTGAGGATGTCGCCCGCCGCGTTCCGCACCTGCCAGTCACCGGCGCGCAGCTGCTCGATCGTCCGCTCGACCGGAGCAGCGATCGCGCCGTTCGGGGCACAGTAGAGGCCCTCGCCGTAGATGCTCATGCTGGAGGCCACCACGAGCCGCTCGATCGGCTGTTCGATCAGCGCCTGCAGCAGAACGGCCGTGCCGAGCCCGTTCACGCCCGTGTAGTCGGCCACCTGGTACATGCTCTGGCCCACTCCGACCATGGCGGCGAAGTGGTACACGGCATCGATGCCCTCGAGCGCGCGTGCGACTGTCTCCGGGTCCCGCACGTCGCCAACCTGCAGCTCGACATCGGGATCGAGGTAGTCCGGGCGCGCACCGCCGGGGTGCACCTGCGGCGAGAGGATGTCCAGCGCGCGCACGTTGTAGCCCTGCGCGAGGAGCTCGTCGGCCAGGTGCGAACCAATGAACCCCGCTCCGCCCGTAATCAGGATGTGTTTGGCCATCGACAGACTTACCTCAGCGCCGATGCGTCACGAGAGCGCGACCCATCCGCCGCTTACTCGTCGAGCCGGACATCGTGCCGTGCTGCGCTCCGCGCGCGTGCGGTCCCTATGACCGGCTGCGGGTGAGCTGCGCGTTCTACTCAGCAAAGGAAATGCCGCGCGGTCTAGCTGTCTACTGTGGGAAACAGGGCAGCCCGTTTCACCCCTGGGTGTGGCGTGAAGGGATCTAGGTAGAACGGACCGGTGCGCAGCAACCCGGGTCGAGATGCGCGTCCGGCGAGACTGCAGACGCTAACCCCTGCTGCAGGGATACGGCATCGAGCGCCGGTGCCGGCGCGTACCGCCGGACCATCCTGGCGCAGAACTCCGCGAACGCGTGCGGATCGCGCGGCGGGCTCGTGTGATGGGGCTCCACGCCTTCGCTCTGCGACTCGGGCGTGAAGCAGAAGGTGAGCGTCACGTCGAAGTCGGCCAGCGCAGCCATCTGACGATCGAACCAGGCATCCGCGTTGGGGCGAAGACTATCCGCCCAGCTCAGGCCCGTGCGCAGGTGGCGCACGCCAATCCGCTTCAGCCACGCCACGGCCTCATCCAGCCGATGGTCCTCGAAGTGAAACCACTGGCAGATGCCGATCGCCGGCGCCAGCGCGGGAAAGAGCGCCATGGCGCGCTTGGGCGTGCCGTCTTCGCGCAGCAGGCCCATGTAGAAGTGCCGGTAGTAGGACGAGCCCTCGGCCTCTCGATGCCTGGTGGTCGCGGGCCACGCCCGCGGCAGGTCGTAGAGGCTGTACCAGTGGATCCGCTCCACGGGGCCGACGAGGAGCTCCGCGGTGCGGCGCAGGCCGAACTCCTGCACCTCTTCAGCGCCAAATGTGGACACGCCCACCTCGGACACCCAGATGGGGCGCTCGGTCACGGCGCGGATCTCGTCCAGCTTGTCTGGCCAGTCGTGGATCTGCCAGTGGTTCCAGTCCAGCGGGAAGCCGTGCACCGCGACGACCTCCACGTGATCGAGCACGCCCTGCGCCTTCATCAGCGTCATGAACGCAGGGTCGATCGGCGAGATGCCCCCGAGCACGCGCGGCAGCGTCGGGTGCTCGCGCCGGATGGCCGCTGCGGCCAGCTGCACCATCTCCGCGAAGCGAGTCCAGCCGCGATCGATCTCGAAGTTCCAGTGCGAGAGGTTGTTCGGCTCGTTCCAGAGCATCACCGCTTCAACCACGCGACCGACCTCCTCCCGGTGGGTACACCGCACCGCCGTGAGTCGGCGCCGGCCCGCGGCGGCAGATGAAGACCTCCGGCTCGGGATGGTCGGTAATCACAAACCCGGCGCTGCGCAGCATCGCCTCCATCGCGCTCCGGTTCGGCACCCACCAGTTGGTGGGGTCGCCCGAATACTTCCGTTCGATGAAGTGCATCCGCGGGAATGCGGGATCGTCGAAGACGGCCTGCTCCGCGAACGGATAGTCGGGCGCGACCTCCGCCACCTCCGCAGACCCGCGCAGCATCGACTGGAACACGAGCAGATCGCCGACGACGTGCTCGTACAGGAGATCGAGCGCGAGCAGCGGATGACGCAGGTGGTAGAGGACGCCCATGAACAGGACGACGTCGAACTGCTCCCCGAGAGCGGCCACGTCATAGACCGACATCTGCCGGAACTCGATCTCCGCTTCGTTTGCCTCCGCGGCGAACCGCGCCTGCGCCAGATAGGCGTCGTCCCAGTCGATGCCGACGACGCGGTCCGCGCCCCGGCGCTTCATCTCGAGCGAATAGAACCCGGCGTTGCAGCCGATGTCGAGCACCGTGCACCCGGTGAGATCCGCCGGAATCGCGTGCGCGAACCGGCGCCACTTCAGGGAGGGGTAGTCGCCGAGAAAGTGATCGGGCGCCGTCTGCACGCCGCCGATCCTCATGTTGTGGAACCACGGCCCCAACTCGCGGATGCGGGCTTCGACCGGCGAGTCTCCGGCCGCGTCAGCGGCGCGTGCGGGGGCTCGGTGGCTCATGGGCACCAGCTCAGAAGCAAGCGTAAAGCCAGGGTGGAGCGTGGACGGTTGACCGTTCACCGTCCACCGTTGACCGCTGACGTTGACCTCGACAGCCTGGAGCCCGGTGCGTGGAGCCTGGAGCTCGGAGCCTATGACCCGTCCTTCGGCTTCGGCGTGTAGTACCGCTTGAGCCAGCGGCTGAGGCCGTCGAGCCCTGGGTACAGCACCCGTTCGGTGATGTTGGCCTGGTCGAGTTTGTCCCGGACCTCCCATTTCAGTTCAGCGGGGAGGATGATCTTGCGCCAGGCCTGCGGGTGTGATTCGAGCCACGTGTCAAACCGTGTGCTGGGGCCGGAGAGCAACGAGAAGAGGGCGAACTGGTTGATGATGCGCTCGTCGAGCGAGGGCGGCTCCAGGAACGCGACGAACGGCTCGTTCGCGAGGGCATCGAACTCCGCGAGGCTCGGGGCGGCATGCGCGAGCATCTCCGCCGTGAAGACGTCGGAGCCTTCGTCAGCCAGCACCTGTTTGAGCCGGTCGGGGAGCAGACCGTTGGTGAGGCTGTAATCCACGCACCAGATGACGGCATCGCACGCGAACGCGTCGACGTTCTCGGTGGCGAAGTGCAGCGCGACGTACGGCGAGTACGTCCAGTCGAGCATGCGGGTTGGCAGCCCGTGGTGCTGCGCGACAGCGAGCCAGTTCCACACCGAGTCCTGGGGCACCGCTTCGCGCTGCGCGTACTTGCGGAAGTTCCGGAGCATGTGCCGCTCGAGCTCCTCGGCGCCGCCGAGGCGGGCGAGGCTCGTCTCGAGCGAGTAGTCGATGCGGCCGACACCACGATAGGCAAAGCTGGAGCGGAAGCGGCCAAGCGGGGCCTTCCACGACGACTCGTAGAGCCGGTCGTGCAGCTCGGCCCAGGTGGCGACGCGTATGACGTTCGTCATCGGAGTGCAGCCTTTGAGGAAACGATATCACCGGCCTTGGGGCCGCCTTTTGCAGGGGAGTCGCGCCCGAGGGCCCGCCACACCGGATCGAGCCGTTCTGTCGGCGAGGGTATCGGAGCCAGGGATGCAACAGCCGGTTGGACCGCTGCTGATCGCGGGCGTCGTGTTCGGGCTGCTGGCCGGCCTTGGGCTCTATACCTTCGTCTACGCTCAAGGCAGCTCGTACCTCACCAACGATCCGGCCGCGTGCGTCAACTGCCACGTCATGAACGAGCAGTACAACGGCTGGCTGAAGTCCAGCCATCACACGGTTGCTGTCTGCAACGACTGCCACACGCCGCACGACATCTTCGGGAAGTATTCGACCAAGGCCCTCAACGGGTTCTGGCACTCGTTCGCGTTCACGTCGGGGCGTTTCCCCGACAACATCCAGATCACGGCCCGCAACCATCGCGTCACCGAGGCGGCCTGCCGCTCGTGCCACAGCGACATGGTGCACGCCATCGATGTCAGTGGCCGTGCAGACCGAGAGGCAATTTCGTGCGTGCGGTGCCACGGCACCGTGGGGCATGGACCGCGATAGGACCTCACCATGGCAGCTTCTGCAGACGGTTCGACTCGAGGGGCGCACTGGCGCCGGTACCGCGTCGTGTATCTCGCGGTGATCATCACGGCGCTCGCCACGCTGGCCGTGACGGCGCTGCTCGTGAACATCTTCGAGCACAAGCAGGAGGCGCGGCAGCCGTTTTACCGCGTGGTGGCCCTCGACGAGAACACCGACGACCCGGCGGTCTGGGGCAAGAATTTCCCGATGCAGTACGACGGCTACAAGCGCACCGTCGACCAGGTGCGCACGCGCTATGGCGGCAGTGAAGCGGTGCCGCGAACGCCGACCGCCGCCGATCCGCGATCGATCGTGGCGCAGTCACGGCTCGAGGAGGACCCGCGCCTGAAAACCATGTGGGCCGGCTACGCCTTCTCGAAAGACTTCCGGGAGGAGCGGGGCCACGCCTACATGCTGGACGATCAGACGTTCACTGAACGCCAGCAGGTCACGAAGCAGCCTGGCACGTGCATGCAGTGCCACGGGTCGATCTGGGTGCCGTACCGCCGGCTGGGTGGCGGCGATCTGATGAAGGGGTTCGATCTGATGAACCGCATGCCCTACGTTGAGGCCCGCAAGCTCGTGACGCACCCGGTCGCCTGCATCGACTGCCACGACCCGGAGACCATGCAGCTCCGGGTCACGAGGCCGGGTTTCATGGAGGGCATCCGCGCGCTCAAGGCGTCCGAAGGCGTGCAGAACTACGACGTGAACGCGCAGGCCACGCGGCAGGAGATGCGCGCGTTCGTCTGCGGGCAGTGCCATGTCGAGTACCTACTTCAGAGGCGCCGAGAAGCGCCTCACGTACCCCTGGGCGAAGGGTCTGCAGATCCAGAACATCATGGCCTACTACGACGAGGCCGGCTTCAGCGACTGGACGCACGCGGATTCGGGTGCACCGGTGCTGAAGGCGCAGCACCCCGAGTTCGAGATGTGGAACCAGGGCGTGCACGGCCGCAGCGGCGTCACCTGCGCCGACTGCCACATGCCCTACATGCGCGAGGGAGCGCTCAAGATCAGCGACCACCACGTGCGGAGCCCGCTGCTGAACATCAACCGCGCGTGCCAGACGTGCCACAAGTGGGCGGAAGACGAGCTGCGGAACCGCGTCTACGCCCTTCAGGAACGCACCTATCACCTCCGCAACCTGGCCATGGACGCCGTCGTCGGGCTCATCGCCGACACGAAAGCGGCGCGCGCCGAGGGCCGGGCGGATGCCGAGCTCCAGGGCGTGTGGCGGCTGCAGCGGCACGCCCAGTTCCGGCTGGACTTCGTGGAGGCGGAGAACTCGACCGGCTTTCACGCGCCTGAGGAGGCCGCCCGCATTCTCGGCGAGGCCATCGACTTCGCCCGGCAGGGCCAGGTGCTCCTACGCGACCCGACCTTCAAACCCCAGCACGCGCCGAGCGGGATGGGCGAGCCCACCTACCCCGACAAGCGCGGACAAGCGAACTGACCCGTGTCACCGTTGCCTCGGCATCGTGCTCGGGACCGAGCGGTCGGTCCGACGCGGCGACCGGAATCATGATTGCAAGAGGTTCGGGCCTATGCCGTCCGGTTCTCCAGAGAACGGTCAGGTGCGGGTTGCCGCCGTGGGCGACCTCCACTTCGGCAAGACCTCACAGGGCACATTTCAGGCGCTGTTGACACAGATCAGCCAGGTGGCCGAGGTTCTCGTGGTGTGCGGCGACTTCACGGACTACGGCACACCAGACGAGGCGCGCGGGCTCGTCCGTGAGCTCTCGGCGCACCTCCGCATACCCGCGCTCGCCGTGCTTGGCAACCACGACTTCCACGGCGGGCACGCGGACGAGATCGCGGGCATCCTCCGGGACGCGGGCGTCACGGTGCTCGACGGCGACGCGCATGAGGTGAAGGGCGTCGGCTTCGCCGGCGTGAAAGGCTTTGGGGGCGGCTTCGGTCCGCGTGCGCTTGGACCGTGGGGCGAAGACACGTTCAAGCGTTTCGTGCACGAGGCGGTGGAGGAGGCCTTGAAGCTCGAGGCCGCGCTCGCCCGGCTCAGAACGCGGTCGCGTGTGGCCGTCCTGCACTACGCCCCGATTCGCGAGACAGTCGAAGGTGAACCGCTCGAGATTTATCCGTTTCTCGGATCGAGCCGCCTCGAAGAGCCGATCAACCGCTACGACGTCTCGGCGGTCGTGCACGGCCACGCGCACCGCGGGCAGCCCGAGGGGCGAACGGCGACGGGCGTTCCCGTGTACAACGTGAGCCTGCCGCTGATGAAGACCCTCACGCCGGAGCGGCCCTTCAAGCTGCTCGAACTGCCCGTTACCCTCGGCGAGAACGCCGCCGAAACCGCATCGTCGCTGGCCGGAGCGGCCGTGCGAGGGTGAGGCGGAGATCCCAGAGATGGCCACCGAGCCGCCCGTCTACGATCTTCACGACCACCCCGGGCTGAGGTTCTACCGCAGTGCGCTCAAGGCCCTCGAAGAGGCCGGCATCCCGTACGTCGTCGGTGGCGCGTATGCGTACTCGCACTACGCCTCGATCGCGCGGGAGACGAAGGACTTCGACATCTTCATCCACCCGCGCGACGTGGAGCGTACGCTGGCGGAGCTGCGGCGGCGCGGCTATCGCACCGAGCTGGCGTACCCGCACTGGCTGGCGAAGGCGTGGTCGGGCGACGCGTTCATGGACCTCATCTTCAACTCCGGCAACGGCGTCGTGGCCGTGGACGACGCGTGGTTCACGCATGCCCCGGAAGCGATCGTGCTGGGCATGCGCGTGAAGCTGCAGCCGGTCGAAGAGATGATCTGGTCGAAGGCGTTCGTCATGGAGCGCGAGCGGTCGGATGCGGCCGACGTGGCGCACCTGATCCTGAAGTGCTCCGGCAGCATCGACTGGAACCGGCTGGTGGCGCGCTTCGGCGCGAACTGGCGCGTGCTCTTCGCGCACCTCGTGCTCTTCGGCTTCGTGTATCCCTCGGAGCGCACGCGTGTGCCCGCGCGGCTGCTGCGCGATCTGTCGGAGCGCCTCCAGCAGGAGCTCGGCGATGACGGGCCGGAGCGGGTGTGCCACGGGACCATCCTCTCGCGGGAGCAGTACCTGACCGACGTCGAGCAGTGGCAATATGAGGACGCGCGCGTCGCCCCACGCGGCAGCATGTCGCCGGAGGACGTCGCGCGCTGGACGGCGGCGATAGACCGTGGGAACTGACCATTCGATCCTGTCGGCCGGTCGGGCCCGGCACGCGCTCGTGCCGCCGTTCGACGTGTGGGCACTATTGCTCGCGGTGCTCGCGACCGCCGTGCTACTGGGGACCGGAGGGTGCAAGACGGCGCCGGCGGAAGGGCAGGAAGATGCCGCCAGCGGGGCGACCACCGTGGTGCCGACGGGGCGGCTGCGCGAGTTCAGCGTGACGGCCTACTGCATGGGCACCGTCACGCAGTCGGGCGCGCGGGTGAAGGCCGGTATGGTCGCCGCCGACCCGCGCGTGCTGCCCGTCGGGTCGACAGTACGCGTCGACGGGCAGGGACGGGCCTACGACGGCATCTACACGGTGACGGACACCGGCCGCGAGATCAAGGGCCGTGAGCTGGATTTGTACATCGATGACTGCACCGAGGCGCAGCAGTTCGGACGCCGCACCATGCGGGTGGCGGTCATCCGGCGAGGGTGGGATCCGGCGGCCACGCCTGGTTCATCGGCGATGACGCAACGACGTTAGCGAAGCGCCTGCTGCCGAGTGGCAGGCACGTACATCCGCTGGACGTACTCCTTGACCATCCGCCGTGTGCTGAACCGTGGCGCGACGGTTCGGATCGCTTCCTTCACGATCTTCACCCAGCGGTGCGGTACCCCGTCCGGTCCCCGCTCGTAGAACGCCGGCACGATCTCCTCTTCCAGCAGCCTGTACATCGCAGAGGCATCAGCATCGTCGACCGCGGCCTCATCGCCGCTGCCGCCGCCGTCGATGAGCCAGCCGTTGGCACCGTTGTAGCCCTCGGCCCACCAGCCATCGCCGATGCTGAAGTGCGGCACGCCGTTGATCGACGCCTTCATCCCGCTCGTGCCGCTGGCCTCGAGCGGCTTGCGGGGGTTGTTCAGCCATACGTCGCAGCCCTGGACCAGGAAGTGCGCGACGTGCAGGTCGTAATCCTCGACGAACGCGATGCGGCCCGCAAAGGCCGGATCCAGCGCGTGGCGATAGACGCCCTGCAGCCGGTGTTTGCCCGTGTCGTCGGCCGGGTGCGATTTGCCGGCAAACACGATCTGAACGGGACGTCCAGGGCTGTTGAGAATCCGCGCCAGACGCTCGGAATCCCGGAAGATCAGGTCGGGCCGCTTGTAGCCGGTGAATCGCCGCGCGAAACCGATCGTCAGCGCGTCCGAATCGAGCAGCGTGCCCGCGGCGAGCACACGGGCCGCGCTCACCCGTTCGTTTGTCCAGAGCGCTCGCGCGCGCTGGCGGATGAAAGAGAACAGATAGTTGCGGAGGGCCGACCGCACCGCCCAGAGCTCGGCGTCCGGGATCTCGTGAATCCGATCCCACAGCCCGGGAGCATCGTGCCTCTCGATCCAGTCCTCGCCGAGGTACCGCGCGAAGATCTCCGACATGTCGTGCGAGACCCAGGTCGGCACGTGGACGCCATTGGTGAGGGCCTTGACCGGCGCGTCCTCCACTCGCGCGCCCGGCCAGATGGGTACCCACATCTCGCGGGTGACCTCGCCATGCAACTGGCTGACCGCGTTGACCGACCCCGACGCGCGCAGGGCGAGCGCCGTCATGTTGAACTGGGGCCCGTTGCCGTTGTCGTACTCGCCGAGCGCCAGGAACTGCGGTCGATAGGTGCCGAGCGAGCCCCACGCGCCCGCCAGGTGTTTCTCCACCAGCTGGAAGTTGAACGCATCGTGGCCCGCGGGCACCGGCGTGTGCGTCGTGAACACCGTCGTGCGCCGCACTTCCTCCAGCGCCGCATCGAACGACAGCCCCTGGTCCACGAACTCGCGGATGCGCTGCAGCACCACGAATCCGGCGTGGCCCTCGTTCAAGTGCCAGACGGTGGGATGCCAGCCGAGACTGCGGAGCACGCGAACGCCGCCGATGCCGAGAATGATCTCCTGCTGCACGCGCGTTTCGCGATCCCCGCCATAGAGCCGGGCCGACAGCGAGCGATCCCACGGGGCGTTCTCCTCGAGGTCGGTATCGAGAAGGTACAGGGTGACCCGGCCCAGTCGCACACGCCACACGGCCACCAGCACGGTCCGGTCCCCCAGGGGCACGGCGGTCACCGCCGGCTCGCGGGCCGGCGTCGCAGCAGCTTCGATGGGGGTGTCGGCCCAGTTCAGTTTCTCGTACCCCTCCTCCTGCCAGCCATCCGCCGTGATGTGCTGGTGGAAGTAACCCTGGGGATACATGAAGCCGATGCCGATCAGCGGCACACCGAGATCGCTCGCCTCCTTGCAGTGATCGCCCGCGAGAACGCCGAGACCGCCCGCGTAAATCGGGAGCGACTGGTGAAGTGCGAACTCCGCCGAGAAGTAGGCAATCGACTGTCCCTTGAGATCCGGGACCTGCTCGGTGCACCACGTGAAGCGCGCCGCACGCGCATCGTCCAGCCCGGCGAGCGCGCGGTCGTACAGCTGCAGCCACGCCGGATCCTGTGCGATACGGTCGAGCGTCGCACGGGGGATCATCCAGAGCATGCGCACCGGGTTGTGCGCGGTTGCACGCCACAACGGGTAATCCAGGTTGCGGAAGACGGCGCGGGCTTCGTCGTGCCAACTCCACCAGAGGTCGAGTGCAAGTTCGGGCAATCGTTCGATGCGGGCGGGCAGCGGGGGCAGACCAGCGTAACGTTCCATGAATTCAGCGCTCCAAGGGAAGACGTCATGCTATCGGCTCGAGCGGAGAGGCGTCAATCAGCCGGCGGACACCTCGATCAGGCCGCCGTATCATTTGTGGGGGTAGTGGCATGAACCAACGCCATGCAGGAGGCGATCTTGGCGCGAGGCACCTTGAAGCGGTGCGGGTGGGTGGTGGCAGCGATTGGGGCGGCGGCCGTGGCTCTTTCGGCACAGGATGCCGGGACTGTCCGCCGCATGACCGTCCAGGGTACCGAGCTCGCGTGGGTGGAGCAGGGAAGCGGTACGCCGGTCGTGTTCGTGCACGGCAGCGGTGCGGATCTGCGGACGTGGGGCTACCAGATGGGCCCGGTTGCGCAGGCGTCCTTCCGTGCGGTGGCGTATAGCCGGCGCTTTCACCATCCGAACGCTCCGCCCGCTGAAGCCGATGCGTACAGGGCGGCACTCCACGCGGCCGATCTGGCAGCATTCATCGAGTCCCTGCATGCGGGCGCGGTTCACATCGTCGCCTCGTCGTATGGAGGCGTCGTCGCGCTGCTCGCCGCCCGGGATCGGCCTGTGCTGATTCGCACGCTGGTTTTGACCGAGCCCGCAATGCTCAGCCTGTTGCCGCCGGACTCCGCCGGCGGCCGAAGAGACTGCAACGCTTCAGAAGGCGCGGAGCCTCATCGCGCAGGGCGACCGGGATTCGGCACTTCGCGCGTTCGTGGATGCGGTCTTCGGCGCCGGCGCCTACCAGTTCATGCCCACGTCGACGCGCCAGATGCTCACGGACAATCTGCCGGAACTACGCCGTGAGGCCGAGGCGCCTGCGGGAGATCCGCCCTTCGCCTGTGACGATGCGAAGGCGGTGAAGGCGCCGGTGCTGCTGCTGACCGGCGGGTCGAGCCGCTCCTTCTTCAAAGCGGTCGACGAGCGGCTTGCGGAGTGTCTTCCGTTTGTGGAGGCCGTGACGGTCCCCGGCGCCTCGCATGCCGTGCATGCGCAGCAGACGGCGCGATTCAACGAGCTGCTGGTGGGATTCCTGGGCAGGCACCGTGAAGAGCCGTCGAAGTGACAGGGTGTCGCGACCGACGCCCGAGCGACTTCAGGTACCTGCCGCCGCCGCTGTTTCGAGATATCGAAACGTGCGGTGTCAGCGATCGCCATCACCGCCATGACGCCGGCTTGTAGCGGGTCGGTGACGACGAGATCCGCGGCGTCGCGGACGCTGCCCACCATGTTGAGCGAGATGACGATGATGCCGTGCCCCTGGACGTCGCGGACGGCGTCCGTGATCGCGCCACCCATGAGCGCACCGGCAAGCACCAGCACGCGGGCCCGCGGCAGCCGTGCGACCGCACGCACCGCCGCGGCCAGCTCGTGCTCGCCGACGAGCGGGATCGTGTCCACCGAGATGCGCTCGCCGCGGATGTTGTGGCGGTCGGCCTCGCTAATCGCGCCGACGGCCACCTGGCCCACCTGGGCGCCGCCGCCCATGATGATCACGCGCTTCCCGTAGATCTTCATCAGCGGCTCGGCTTCGTGGACCGACCGCACGACGGCGAGCCCCTCCATCCGGCGCAGCAGGCGCGGCAGATCCTCGAGATGATCGATCTCGAGGTAGAGCGTGGCGCCCTCGTCCATCGGCCCGAGCGTCTCGATCGAGACGATGTTCGCCGGGTGCTCCGCGAGCACGCGTGCGACCTCCGAGAGCACGCCCGGCGCGTGATCCGTTTCGACGATGAGCGTTTGCGACGGCGGATCGGCCACGCGCTAGGCTTCGAACATCGGTGTCTTCTCCGGCCCCGTGCGACGCAGGCCGGGGTCGCCGCGACAGGAAACCGCCGGCGGGATCAGTGTTCCGCCGGGGGTTCCGCCGGCAGCTTGTCGTCGACGTGACGCGAGCGCTTGTGGCACGTCGCGCACGAAACTTCCGGCGGCTCGTCGCCGCCGATGGTCTTGAACTTCTCGTTCATGTCCATCGCGGCCCGGAGCATGACGCGCGAGGTCTCCTTGCGCTTCTTGTTGTCGGAGGCGAAGTCGAAGGTCGAGAGCGGCTTGCCCACGGAGCCGACGTGGCAGAACACGCACTGCACGTTCAGCGCCGTGTTCCACGCCTTCATGATCTTCATCACGTCGTCGACGGACGTCTCCTTCGGCAGCACGGTGAGGTTCTTGATTTCATCCGGCTTCCAGTTCTCGTCCGCCGCGGCGGCTTCCTGAGACGGCTCGGCCGCCGCAGGAGCAGCAGGAGCAGCCTGCTGTGCAGTGAGCGTGGCGGCGGAGAGTGCCACGGTGGTTACAAGGCCTGCAATCACTCGGCGCATGATCGGACTCCTCTGTTCGCGTCTGTCACGAACGGCATGAGACTAGCGCGGCGGCCACGCGCGCGCAAGGTGCGGGAACCGTTCCGCGAAGGTGTGTCGACGGCAGACCGCCGCGAACGTTGCGCCGAAGGGTCGCGGAGTCAGCGAAACGCCTGTGCGAGGGTGACGTCGCCGTTGTTGACAAAAACGCCGCAGCCGACCTCCGTGTAGTCGCCGAGGATGTTGCCCCGGTGGCTGCCACCGGGGGCCTCGTTCCACATCTGTGCGAGCCCCTCCTCGACGATCCTTCGTACGGTGCCATAGGTCGACAGTGGCCACCAGAGCAGCTCGTTCTCGGCTCGCACGAGGCCGTTGCCGAAGTTCGTGGCGTTCACGTACTGGTGCGCCTGCCGCTGGATCCCGTCGTGGCGTGCAGCCTCGGCGGCGTAGGTCTCGAGCTGTTCGGTGCGGGTCAGGGGGGTGCGGCCGGCGGATGCGCGGTATGCGTTCGTGATCGAGACGCAGCGCGCGCGCTCGGATTCATAGGTCGCAGGTGAGTCGGCCGGATCGGCTGAGGGCGATGAAGAGTTCCCGAAGCAGGCGCCGAGCGGCAGCAGGATGAGGAGCAAGCCGACGGCGCTGAACAATGCAGCGGGAGTCATTCGCGTCGAGGGCAGAGCCGTGCGGGCTGGTGTGTGCAGCGGGTGCCGGTCAGAACGGCCGCTGTCCAGCGTCGGGTTCGAGGGTGTGGACGCGTCGCACGCTGGTAGTGACGATCCGTCCCCCTGGATAGAAGACCTCCAGGCAGAATCCCTGGATAATCCAGCCGACCTTCAGCATGCTGCCGCCGCAGCTGGCGCCGCCGATCGTGGCCTCAGCCAGCACGGGGAAGAACGCACCGCCCTCGATGAGCACGCGGCATCGCTGCGGATCCAGAACGGTGACGCGGTAGCGGGAATTGCGGGTCCAAATCTCGAGCGTGTCGAGCGCCGCGAGGCCGCGCACCTCGAGTCCTCCAGCGGTGGCAACGGCTTCGGCGAACCCGTCGAGCGTCACGCTGGCCGCCGGGGTGGCGGATTCGATGCGCGTCGTCTTCTCGAACCCCATGCTCATGCGTACCGGTCTCTGACGATGATGCACCGAAGCAAGCCTGCCGCCAACTGGATCCTTCGCGACGGCGGAGTGCCGGGAATTATAGACGGATCGGGTTCAAGGGAAGCACCGCGGCGCGGACGCTCGGCGCCAGGCGCAGGCGGCGAGCGAGGGGGCGGGCGGTGTGCGGCTTGCAAGGGTGTGCCGCTTGCAAAACGTGCAGGGTGTATTGTCAGCGCGAGACGCCATCTGGGACAGCCCGGCCGCTCGACGGGCGACGAAGGTTCCGCTATACTTTGGAGTCCTGCCGACGTGATCCCCTCGACTTTGCGGAAGTGGCGGAACTGGCAGACGCGCAAGCCTCAGGAGCTTGTTCCCGAAAGGGAGTGGAGGTTCGAGCCCTCTCTTCCGCACCAACTCTTCTTTTCCGCATCGTTCTGCGACCTTCGGACCGGTTCGCTTGGACGCTCAACAACCGCCCAGCACTCGCGGCTACAGGAGTCCATTTGTAGGGGTGCTGAGACAGCTGCCATACAATTACTAGACGTGCGCTGCCAAACTGTGCCATATTACTCCCAGCGCCGGACCGAAACTGCGCCGAACGGGGTCTGGTCTGGACCATTCACCTTCTGCGGAAGGGAGATCGGAGCATGCGGACGAGGCTGAGGCTCTATCGCTACAGCGGATTCGGCTGGCTACGGGCCGTCTGCGCGGCAGCACACTTGCGTGCGCCGCATTTTACCGTGCAACCGTCGAGATGACGGCTGACGGTCAGGTGTGATGATGGTGCATCCCCGAAGCACATGATGGACACTCAAGATCGCCTTGTTGAACGTCGCGTCTATCGTCAACCCCTCCCGTCCTGCGAGAAGTGCGCGCGAATGAACGCGCACGTAGCCACACGCACAGAACATTTCCTCTACATGCGGTGTCCCCACTGCCTGCATACGTGGAGCATCAGGAAGAACGCCAGGGCTGCCTGGTCGTGGACGCATTACACATGTAATCCCTGAAGAGCAGCATGCAGCACGGTCCCGTGAGGGTCACCGGCTGCGACTGCATATCCGGCAGGACATAGGTTGTAGACCTCTCGGATAAAGGCCCACCAGTTTCGGCCGCGGGCGACCGTTGTCACCCTATTGGACGCTGACCACCGTGATGACCGGCGACATGCTGTAGCTGGCCGTTGACGCTCCGCTGCCTCCGTTGCCATTCCCATTGCCGTTGCCGTTGCCGCCTCCGGTCTGCTTGATCGAACGGTCGCCGTCGAAGTCGAGCAGCATCGTCGTCGCGCCGCCGGACGGCACCGTGAACTGGCGATTCAGCTTGACAGTGCCTGAGGGAATCTTCAGAGCGGCACTGGTGCCGGCGGGCGCCGCAATCGTGGCTGGCGCACGGCCCGGCATCCGCGGCGTTCTCGAAGTACAGGGCCGCGCTCTCGACCGTCATCCGAATCTGCGTGTAATGTCCCGCCGGCAACGCGGCCACGCCAAGGACATCGGTTGCTGCCTGCAGCTGCTTCAAGTCGCACGTGCGCGCGGCGGCACCGCCCGGCAAATGCGACGGTCTCCCACCCCGTTTCAGCCCTGTGCACGCTGACTTCCTTGAAGGTGACGAGCACGGCTTTCGCGTCACTGAACGGACTGTCTTTGATGCCGACGGTCAACGTGCCGGTGCCCGCCGGGGCGGCCCCTCCCGACTGCGTCCCTCCGCCGCCGGAGCCGAAGACGTGGTCTGACTCGGCCCGGCTGGATTGTCCCCCGAGCCGCCGCACCCGATCGGCGGCGGCCGAGACAGACACCACGGCGATGATGATCCACGAACGGATGATGCGGAAACTCCATCGATGTCCTCCAGAAGTCGACGGCGCGTGCACCGTGCCAACTTACCTGACATCAATTAGGGGCAGCGTCTCCAGTATTTGGGCCGGATCCCACTGCAGGACCGTCGCCGCCGGACTTGAACCAGGCCGGCGACCGCTGTGCTGAAGCGCAAGACCTCGGCCATCCGATATGCGGGAATCCTTCGCGGCGCCGGCGCTCTCCGCCACAGGACCGTCCGACCAGCAACGAACCTGTCATTGCGCTGACAGTTTCCGTGAGCGTTATGAGATCGGGAGGTGTTTCGCAAAAATTGCGAAACACCTCCCGATTTCAATTGCCGGGGTGGGGATCGGCTTCCGACAGGGAGCGCAATCGCCAGGCGGCGGCCGGGTCGCCGGGCTGTGACAAGCTGTGGCGATGGATGCAGCACGCCCTTCGTCGCTGGTCTCCGTCGCTGTTTCCCGACCTCTTTCTCTCCGCATCGACCGCCGCCCTTCTCACGCCGGCGCTGAGCGCGTGTTCGCGCGGACCCCGGTTTGGCGTGCGCTCGCCGTTTCCGGACAAGGACCTCCGGCGGCGAGCAGAACTCGCGCGGAGGTTGGGCTATGACGGCATCGAGCTGGGGCCCGAGTTCCTGGACGGCTCCGCCGACGACATCGAGGCCGCCCTGGCTGGAACCGGCATCGCTGTCAGCGCGATTGTCGGCTCGCTGGCGTTGCTCGATCCGGACCCGGAGGCACGACGCCGTGCGGTGGCGCTGGACAGGCGCCGCATCAAGCTGGCGCAGCGGCTTGGCGCCGTGGGTGTCATCGAAGTGCCCGTCTTCGGACCGTGCCGGTTTCCCGAGCTGGCGAACACGCCAGGCCCGCACCGGAAAGAAGACGAGCTGCTGATTGCAGGACTCCGGGCGCTCGCCCCGGACCTCGTGGGGACCGGTGTGCAGATCCTGATCGAGCCGCTGACAAGGAAGGAGACGCACTACATGAACCTTCAGCAGCACGGGGCGCGTGTCATCGAGGAGACAAGCGCGTCGGGGATGGCGCTGCTGAGCGACTTCTACCACATGCAGCTCGAGGAGGCCGAGATCGAGCGGACGCTCTCCAAGGTCGGCCGACACACGGCGTACGTGCACCTCGCTGACGGAGCGCAGCGCACCGAGCCAGGCTCGCTCCCGTTCGACTACCGGCCGGGATTTCGTGCGCTGAAGGCCCACGGCTTCTGCGGCTGGCTCACGATGGAGTGCAAGGCCACCGACGATCCCGAGTCGAGCCTCGAGCGCGCGCTGGCCTACATCAAACGGCAGTGGGCGGACGCGTAACCTACAATGGCCGCGATGACCCGACGACCCCGCCGCCGGGACCTCGTCAGGTCTCCGCGCCCGGACCAGAGTGCCCCCGGCCCCGCCTCTCGCACGCCGAACCCATACATCGTGCTCGCCGTTTGCGCTCAACCTGCAGCCATCAACGCTTTCTTCACCCTCTCCGACGTAAAGGGAATCTCGCGGAGCCGCGCGCCGGTCGCGTCAAAGATGGCGTTGCCGATCGCGGCGGCGGTCACCGTGATCGACGTCTCGCCGGCGCCGCACGCCTCGACGTCGTGGCGGTCGACGAACACGCTCTCGATGATCGGCACGGCGTCGCCGAGGTACCACGGCCGATAGGTCGTCCAGTTGACCGACGTCACCCGCTCGTCCCACGTCACCTCTTCACGCAGCGTGCGGCTGATCCCCTGGATGACGCCGCCTTCGATCTGGTTGCGGGCGCCGTCCGGGTTCGACACCGGGCCGCAGTCGAGCGCGACAATGCATCGCGTGACCGCCACGTCGCCCGTGTCCTGGTTCACCTCGATTTCGGCCACCATCGCGCAGTAGCCGTTGTCGCCTTCGTAGAGCACGCAGGAGACGCCGCGGCCCCTGGCAATTCCCGTCGGGCGCCGGCCCGGGGCGGGCGATGGCCGCGCGTCCCAGTGCGCGGTCCTGGCCGCCTTCTCCAGGACCTCGCGGATGCGAGGGTCGCGCAGGTGCCGGAGTCGATACGCGATCGGGTCGGCCTTCACGCTGGCCGCGACTTCGTCCATGAAGCACTCGTGGGCGAACGTGTTCTGCAGCCGCGACGGCGAGCGCAGCGGACCTGTCCAGAACGGCGACTCCACGGCGTGCGACAGCACCCGCTCGCTGCTGATGCTGCCCGTGCCTTCGCACCGGCCGCCGGCGCAGCCGGTGACATAGGACGGCGCGGCATTGCTGCGGTTGGCGAACGAGGCGGCGCGCTCCGGTAACCGCGGCGTGAACGGCGCTGGCTCGAACCCTGCGAGAAAGCCGGTGACCACATTGCCGGGGCGACCTGTTCCGGGTCGGCTGCCGCGTGTGGGATTCCACGCCTCGTAGTCCCACGCCACGATGCCGCCGTCAGCGTCCAGCGCGACGCGCTGATCGATGACATAAGCCATGCCGTAGTTCTCCCAGGCCATCTCGTCGGCCCGCGAGAGCTGCACGCGCACGGGCCGCCCGACGGCCTGCGAAAGAAGCGCGGCGTCGTATGTCACCGTGTCGGCGCCGTTGAGGCCGTAGCAGCCCGATCCGGTCCGGAAGATAACGCGCACCTGCTCGGGCGGCAGTCCCAGCAGCATCGCGGCGGTCGAGCGCATCGGGTAGACCGCCTGCGTCGCCGACCAGAGCGTCGCCTCGGCGTCTCCCACGTCGGCGACCGCGCAGGACGAGCCGAGCGAGCCGTGCATCTGGTACGGGTAGTGGTACGTCGCCTTGATCACGCGCGCCGCCGATTTCAGGCGTGGGTCGACGTCGCCAGAATCGACGAGCACCGAGTCGTGGCGTGCCGGGCGGCTCCGAAGGTAGTCGTACAGCTCGCGCTGTGCCGGCAGGCTCGTGCCCTTCGTCCAGTCGACGCGCAGCTTCGCCGCCGCCTGCATCGCCTGCCACGGCTTCTCCGCGACCACCCCGACGAAGTTGTTCTTGGCCACGACGCGGACGCCGCCGGGCATCTCGCCGACCGATCGTTCGTCGATGCTGACGAGCGTGGCGCCCACCGTCGGCGGCCTCACCACCGCCCCGTGCAGCATGCCCGGGACGCGAACGTTGTGCACGAACTCGAACTCCCCGGTCGCCATGGCGGGAAGGTCGACGCGCGGCGTGGGTGTGCCGAGCACCGTCCACTCGCGCGGATGCCTGCGCGCGGCTTTCGAGTCGAGTGGCAGGTCGAACGTCTTTCCGCCGACCAGCTCTCCGTAGCTCACCGCTTTCGCTCGATCAGCCCTGTCGGAGACGAGGCCGTTCTGCGCGGTGAGACGGTCGATAGGAACCGCGAGGCGCGCCGACGCCAGCCGCACCAGCGCTTCGCGCGCCGTCGCGGCCGCCAGCGCGAGATTGGCGCGATTGAAGTTGGCCGGATGCGACTGGGCGCCGGAGGTCGTCCCCTGATCCGGCGTCACGTCGGTGTCGCACTGGATCAGCGTCACGCGATCCAGCGGCACGGCGAGCTCCTCGGCGACGAGCTGCATCTGCGCGGTGTAGAGGCCCTGGCCGAGCTCGCACTTGCCCGTGTAGGCCGTGACGCGGCCGTCGGCCGCGACGGCAATCCACGAGTCGAGCGGCGCGTTGCCCGGCCCGTTCATCCCCTGCGGCAGCACGTACGCCGGAACATCGGCTCCGGAAACCGCGCCGAAGCCCACAATCAGCACGCCCGACTGCTTGAGGAAGCTCCGCCGGGACACGCCCGCGCGGTTCAGTGCGCGCCGCGCGTCGGGCGTCAGCGATGCGCCGGGCGATTCGTCGCGTCGCCCGCTCATGCCGTCGCCTTTCCGTCGGCATACCGCCGGATTGCCCGCAGCATGCGCACGTTCACGCCACAGCGGCACAGCACCGTCGCGAGCGCTTCGCGGATCTGCGCGTCGGTCGCGTCCGGGCGCTCGTCGAGGAACGCCTTGGCCGTAAGAATCACGCCGTTTAGGCAGAAGCCGCACTGCGACGCTTGCTCGTTGATGAACGCCTGCTGGATCGGGTGGGGCTTGTCCACGGAGCCGAGCCCTTCCAGCGTCACGATCCCGGCGCCCTCGACCGTGCCGACCGGCGTCACGCACGACCTGGTCGGCTTCCCGTTCACGAGCGCAGTGCACGACCCGCACAACGCCTGGCCGCACCCGAACTTCGGTCCGCGGAGGGCCAGGTCGTCGCTCAGGAGGTAGAGCAGCGGCATCTCGGGATCGAGGTCGCGCGTGATCTGGCGGCCGTTGACCGTGAGCGAGATCGAACGCATAGACGGCTCAACCCCCATCTAGAGGCCGCATCCGGGCGCAAGGCGTGGTCCTATTCATCGTCTGCTATCCGGACCTGCGTTGGGATAGCGCACTCTCGCTACGCTGGAATCAAGCGCACGCGTGCAGCCCATGACAGGGACGCGCATCGACCTGGGGCTTCGCCTCGAGACATCTCCTGAATCCTGCCTGTACGTCCGGCGGCTGACTTACGGCTTACTCGCGCTCACGGCCGAGATCGTGCCTGTGAACGAACCGGTGATCTGTCCAGTAGCCGCAGTAAAGACTCGCTCGACCCTGAAGCTTCCTGCCGCATCGGCGAAGCGGCCCGTTCCTCCGGTAATCGTTGCCGAGTCCACAACGGCTAGAACGCCAGGGGCAATCGGCGTGGCTTGCCCCGTGAAGCCGGCAAGGAGCGTGTCGCCGTTCGCGGCGGTGAACTCGTATGTGCCCGTCGCAACTCGCGTCGTGGTGTTCACGACGTGGGGGATGCGTAACGTGAACCGACCGAGATGTGTGGCGTGACCGGCGCCCTCATTCAGGTTGGAGAGCAACGGCGGGTCCAGGGGCGTGCTCTGTGTCAGACGCGCCTCAAACTCACCCTTGAAGGGCACGGCGGCGACGACGCCATTGCCGGTTGCGGTGGTCATGCTCACCCCAATCGCGTCCGAGGGCGTGGCGACAGGCGCGAGATGACGGTGGGTGGGCTCCGTTGGAGAGAGCGGCTGGGTGCAGGCTACAGACAATCCGGGAATCAGGACTACGGCGACGAGCGATGCGCGCATGGGCCACTCCTTTGCAAAACGTGCAGTGCCTCAAGACGTGGATGCCGAGCGCGGTCGCCGGCCAGCAGGATCTCGTTGTGAAGGACTCAGAAATTACAGCAGCAAATTGACCCTGTCAATCGGCGGCGCGGCTCTTGGGACTGCCGCGTGGATGGGTGAATTGGTGAAAGGTGAAAGCCTCCTCCAGACACTCTCCCCGGACAAATGAAACATGGAGATGACGGTTAGGAAGCATTATCGGGGACCTCGGTACTCCTTGAAGAACGAAGGAACGAAGAGCGATCGCCTCTGTCAACCCGTGGCGTGACACGCTGGCGCGGGAGAGGTCGGCCGACGTCATCGAGCGCGGAACCGTCGCCACGCCTTGACGAGCTCGGCGGTCTGGTCCGCGACGGCCGAGCGGATTCGGGGCTCGAGTCTGTCGAGCCGCCGAACCTGCTGCGACACCTCACGCGCGCCGCCTGCATCCGGAGCCGCCATGTGGCCGCGGCCGAGCTGAGCGCCCACGTCGTGCGCCACCTCCACGATCTCGTCCGCGGACACGTAGTCGGCGAGGTCCACTTCACGGTAGGAAGGGTCCCAGCTGCGCAGCCACCACCGCGGGTCGTCGGATCCGGTCGCGCGGAAGAGTGGGAGCACCATCATGAACTGGTGACGCAGGCGGCCGATCCGCTCGCTGCCGGTGACGACGCGTACGGCGCCGCGCGCCACGACGTTCAGACACGGCACCCCGCTCAAGTCGCCGCTGCGCTTCGCTTCGACGATCACGTCGTCGTCATCGTCAGACGACGGGCCTTCGAGCCGCAGCAGCACCTTCGAGGCCAGCGCGCTGCCGACGCCGAGGTTCAATCGACCCGTCTTTTTGACTCGGAAGAAGGCCGCCGGCATTCCAGGCTTCACGCGGCCGGCGTGCTCCTCGAGCACTGCCCGCACGAAGGGCACCGCGGCCTCGTACTCGGGATCGAGCGGCAGCATGAGCGAGTCGACCCAGACGAGGAACTGGTGCGCATCGCGTACCTCCTTGGCGCGGAGCCTCGTCACCGCCGACGGGTCGGGTGGGAGATACGTAGCGTCGCTCAGACTCGCACGGTATCCCGCGAGGAACGCGCTCGTGGCCTTGTCGCGGCTGCCGTTCCAGCCGCGCTGGTCGAGCGCGAGGTCGACGGAGGCAAGGAAGCGCGTCACGTCGAGCACGAACGGTCCCTGCGTCGAATCGTCGAAGTCGTCGAGCCCGCGGCTGTCGGCCGTGAAGGCGTACTGCTCGATGTGCGGATCGCCGTGCAGCCCCACGTTGGGCAGCCCCGTTCGGGCGTCCGCGAACCGATCGCACGTTGCCTGCATCCACTGCACGTTGACGAATCGGAAATAGTCGTAGAGGTTGTCACGGAGTTGGGCGCGAAGCGCGGCCGGCAGGCGGCGAACGCTCGCTTCCGTTGGCTCCAGGCGCGCGATCGACGGCGTTGACTGGGGCACGCGGCCAAACGCAAGCGTCGCGTGACGTGGTCCGACGGCGGGCAGCGTACAAAGCAGCGCGATGAGCGCGACCGCGCGCGTGGGTGGCGCCAACCGTGTTCGACGAGGCCGCGGCATGTGCCTCCGGGCGCGACGTGCTAACAGCCGAACGGCGCATCGGCGCCTCACTGCCCAGTCTACTGCCCCGACCAGGCTCGTTGGGCGAGCCGCCATCCGCAGGTCTGGCTTTCGTGCGAGACTGACGGGCCGGGCTGCAGCATGTGGAGCCCGGCTTCAGCCGGACTTTTGTGCAATCGAGAGGAGGTTCTCATGGCCGACTCGTCAGTGGGACGAATTCTCTGGTACGAGTTGCTGACGACCGATGTGGACGCCGCGGAGCAGTTCTACACAGCGGTCGTCGGGTGGACGACGGCACCGTTCGAGGGCTCGCCGCAGCGCTACGACATGTGGATGCGTGCGGGCAGCGTGCCTATCGGCGGTGTGATGCCGCTCCCCGAAGGGATGCACTTCCCGCCGCACTGGGGCATGTACGTCGGCGTAGTCAAGCTCGAGGACGGCGTGGCCCAGATCGAGCGACTCGGGGGGAGCGCGTTGTCACCGGTCATCGACGTGCCGACCGTCGGGCGGATGCGCACGATGAAGGATCCGCAGGGCGCTGCATTCTCGGTGTACGAGCCCGCCTCGCCGCCGCAGGAGCCGGAAGGGGAGCCGCAGCTTGGCGACGTGTCCTGGCACGAGCTGTACACCACCGACGCCGACGCGGCCCTGAAGTTCTACACGACTCTCTTCGGCTGGCGGCCAACCGAATCGATGGACATGGGCGAGATGGGCAAGTACCACATGTTCGGCCGGACCTTTCCGCTCGGCGGCATGATGAACAAGCCGCCGACAATGGCGCAGGTGCCGCCCAACTGGGGGTTCTACTTCCGCGTGACCGACGTGCACGCGGGCACCGAGCGCATCAAGGCGAACGGGGGGCAGGTGCTCAACGGGCCGATGGAGGTGCCGGGCGGCGACTGGATCGTGAACGCCATGGATCCGCAGGGGGCGGCCTTCTCGCTTCATCACCGGAAATGAGCGTGCGACAGCTGTGACCGCGCGGCGTGGTGAGCGTCCGGCGCGGACGCGTTGGCGGCGCTCGTGCGGCTCGTCGCGCCTTCGGAGCCGGTCGTGTCACGTCGCCCGGCGTCCGATCTCCTGTACACGCGGACTCCGCCGATCGTGTCCAGCAGGGCGTAATGCCGCTTCAGATAGTCGCGGAGGCGGGGGTAGTCATCGATGGGGAACGCGTGCCATCCATACAACCGTGACGGCGCCGCATCGAGGATGTAGGTCGCGCGGTGCCGCTCGAGGTCGGCCATCAGCCAGTCCCAGTGTTCCGGGACTATGACCGTGGAGTCGGCATCACGCAGTCGCCGCTGGCTCCCACGGTTACCAGGGACGTAGGGCGTGAGGCGCGACTGGACCATGACGACGAACCGCGTAGCCGGCCGCAGCCGGGACTCGTAGTAGAAAGGCGGCCCGTAGCCCCACACGAACAACGTGGCGCCTGCGTCACACCTCTCGATGCACAGGCGCTCGGCGACGCGGCGGTAGACCGGATCGGTCTCCTGATAGATACGATGGTCTCCGAAGTAGAGGACGGCGTTCATCAACATCGCCACCGATACCACCGCGGTCGTCCATGCCACGACGATCCGCCCGGCGCGCAACCCCGGCCGCGTCGTCACCCACGCCTCGCAGTGCGGGCGCGGCGGCGAGCGCAAGCGGCACGTACAGCTGTATGAAGTAGTGCGGGAAGAACCTGAGCCCGACGAACACGGGTGGCACCGAGGCGGCAAGCACCGTGACGGCCAGCGCTCTCCGATAATCGGGCTCGTCGGATCGTCGTCCCTGCCACGCCGCCCACCAGAGTGGCGCAGTCACGATGACGAACGGCAGCAGGTTCGCCAGCGCGCGCTCGCCGGCTTCCCCGAGGCGGATGGGGTTAGCGGCGTACCCGAGATTGCTCGTGACGAGCCAATACACCATCGCCTGCTCGCCGCCGTGTGCGCGGAACCAGCTCCACGTCGCCACGAGCGGCAGGCTCCAGCCCACCGCCACGGCCCCGGCGATCAGGCCCGCGCGTGGGAGCGCTCCGCGCCGCCACGCCGCCCACGCCGTTACCAGCATCACGGCCGGCAGCCATATCGCGATCTGGTGTTTGAACAGGCAGGCCAGGCCGAGCAGGACGCCTGCCAGCGCCGCTCGCCAGGCGACGGTCGCCTTCGCCTCGGTGTTGACCAGCGCGAGGGCCCAGGCCCCTGGCAGCACCATCAGGATCTCGGCGTTGGCCGACAGCATGTCGTGAGCGAGGAACGCGGAGCTGTAGAGCAGGAACGCCGTCGCCGCCACGATGCCGCGGCGCGTGTGCCCGAACCAGGCCGACACCGCGTGGGCTGTGAGCGGCACGACGACGAGCGTTGTCACGGCACGCACGCCAATGAGCGTCGGCCCGGCCAGCCACTGCGCAGCCGCGTAGTACGCGTATACGAGCGGCGGCTTGTTGTCCACGAAATCGGTGTAGAGCAGTCCTCCCCGCAGCAGCTCCCACGACCCGACGATGTGGGCTGTCTCGTCGATGTCGAGCACGGGGACGAGAAACGCCAGCCAACGGGTGATGCCGGCGATCACGACCCACAGCAGGACGAGTCCAAACCGCACGGCGGGTTTGACGGCCGGTTCAAATTCTGCAACGTCGTGACCTGTGCTCCGCACGACCTCATCATCCCGCACAGACGGAGACGCTCTCGTGACGAACCGCCGTGAGCGTTGGGTCTAGTGGCCTGTCGGGGTGGTCTGCGGCGAGGGGACAGGACGCATGGATTCGGATCGGTTGGCGCGGGCCGCGCGCCGCAGCGACAACCACGGCGGGTCCGCCCAGGGCGTCTTCAACGCCACCAGGTTCGCGAAGCTGCGCGTGGGGTTCAGGAAAAGAGCCGCGGTCGCCCCCCAGAAGTGATTCGCCCGATCGATGCGATCGATCACGTGGGCGCGAAGAAAATCTTCGCCCACCGAGACTGCCAGCCCCGCCGCGGGGGTGACGACCATATCGCTCCAGGTTTGCCCTTCGCCGCCCAAACCGACGTTGCCAATCGCCGACTCCGACAGCACCGGCCCAACCTCGAAATACGCGCTGTAGGCGGTCGCATAGATCCCCTGCTTCGCCTTGGCGCTCCAGTACCTGCCGCTCGCGCCGGGTGGCGTCGTGATCGAGTCGCGGTGGTTGTTGGCGAAGACGAACGCGGCGGCCGAGCCGAGCAGCGGATGGAACAGCCAATTGGTTGTCCACTTGTCGCCATCGTCCCAGCAACAGATGTTCCCCGCAGCGGTGAAGTAGTCGTCCCAGAACGGTCCCCTGAGGGTCTCCTCCCAGGTGTATCTCTCGAAGGCGGCTCGATACGCCTGCTGGACGAAGAGGAACCCGAATGTCTGACGGAGCAGCGGCGCCCATGTGATCGAGGGGCCAGCCGTGCTTCCAGGCGCGACCGGATCCGCCGCGGCTTCTGGCGCCGCTGCCCGGGCTGCCGACGCGATTGTCGCGTAGTCCCGTATGTCCTGCGCGGTGCCGGACACAGCCCGCGCGAACAACCGCGACCAGGCGGTGTCTACCGGCGATCGCGCGCCCTCGAGCGCAAACAGCGTGCGAAAGGGCGGCGCGACATCGCCCGATCCGTCGTGGGCTGGCCCGGCGTAGCCGGGAACGGCAAGGCTCAGGGCGATCCAGGTGGCGGGTACGAGCCGCGCGCAGGCGCGTCCTGCGGTACGTCCCCGGAACCAACGACACCACCGTGGCCTGCCAGGAACACAGGCGGCGACAGGACGCAAATCGAACATCCGACCTCCACGCCGGCAACGGTGAGCGGCTCCACCTTGGTATGGGAAGACGATCCGAGCGTCACGCTGGGCATCGAAATGCTACCTCCGGATCGCGCGCGCATCCAAGCACTTCGTGACGCCGGATGGACCATTAGCGCGCTCGCCTCAAGCTGCATTCAATCCTGCTTCAGGCTAATATCCAGCATTCGCGGCGTCGCGAACACCCCACGAGTGGGGCCCTTACCTCCTCCTGCTCACGGTCTTCGTCTTCGGCCCTTGCCGGTACCCCGAGATGGCGAACACGCCCGGTCCGCACCGAAGGGAGGACGATCTGCTGATCGAGCGACTCCGGGCGCTCCCTTCACCTCGCCGGGACGGGTGCACAGATTCTCATCGAGCCGCTGACAGCGAAGGAGACGCACTACATGAACCTTCAGCAGCACGGGCCCGTGTCATCGAGAGGCGGGAACGCCGGGGACCGCCTTGCTGAGCGCCACCGATGACGCCGAATAGAGCCTCCGACGTGCGCTGGCCTACATCAAACGGCAGTGGGCGGACGCGTAACCTACAATGGCCGCGATGACCCGACGACCCCGCCGCCGGGACCTCGTCAGGTCTCCGCGCCCGGACCAGAGTGCCCCCGGCCCCGCCTCTCGTACGCCGAACCCATACATCGTGCTCGCCGTTTGCGCCGGGCTCGTGGTCCTGACGGCCATCGTCTTTGGCGCCACGGCGGACCACGGGTTCGTCAACTACGACGACGAGCCGTATGTGCTCGAGAATCCACACGTCGCACGTGGTCTGACGGTCGAGGGGCTGCGTTGGGCATTCACGCAGAGTCACGTCTCCAACTGGCATCCACTCACGTGGCTGTCGCACATGGCAGACGTCGAGTTGTTCGGCCTGACACATCCCGGTGGACATCACCTGACGAGCGTGCTCCTGCACGCGGCCACCGCCGTCGTCCTCTTCCTGGTGCTGCTGCAGATGACTGCCGCGGGCTGGCCGAGTGCCTTCGCAGCGGCCCTGTTCGCCGTGCACCCGCTGCACGTGGAGTCGGTGGCCTGGATTGCGGAACGGAAAGACGTGCTGAGCGGGCTGTTCTTCGTCCTCACGGTTGCTGCATACGTGGGGTACGTCAGGCGGCCCCCGTCGGTTCCGCGGTATCTGCTCGTGGCGGGACTGTTCACCTTGGGCCTTCTGAGCAAACCGATGCTCGTGACGCTGCCGTTCGTGCTGCTGCTACTGGACTACTGGCCGCTCGAACGCCTCTCGATCGAAACGCCGCCCCACGCTGCGCCGGTCGCGCAGCGCCGCCGGCTCGCGGTGGTGACACCCCTGGTACTCGAGAAGCTGCCGCTGTTCGCCCTGGCGATCGCAGCGGCGGTCGTTACCTACGTGGTGCAGGACTCGGCGCGGGGATCGCTGTCACACCTGACCGTATGGTCGCGGGTTGCGAACGCGTTGAACTCGTATGTGGCCTATCTCTGGATGTTCGTGTATCCGGCCCGACTGGCCGTGTTCTACCCGCATCCCGGAGACGCTTTGCCCTCATGGCGGACTGTTGGCGCCTGCCTCGTCCTCGGTCTCGTGTCCGCCGCTGCGTTGATCTGGCGGCGACGGCATCCGTACCTGCTGGTTGGCTGGCTCTGGTATCTCGGGATGCTCGTTCCAGTCATCGGGTTCGTGCAGGTTGGCTCGCAGGCCATGGCGGATCGTTACACCTATCTCACACAGATCGGGCTCTACATTGCGGCAGCGTGGGGAGCCATGCACGTTGCGGGTACATCCCCGTCCCGTCGCTGGATCTGCGGTGTCGCCGCGTGCGTAGTGATTCTGATCCTGTCGGCAGCCGCCTCGCGGCAGGTCTGGTACTGGCACGACAGCGAGACGCTCTGGAATCACGCGCTGGTCTCCACGGCGAGGAATCATGAAGCCCACAACCATCTCGCGAGGGCGCTGGCCTTGCGCGGAGAGGCTGACCAGGCCATCAGTCACTACCGCCAGGCGCTGGAGATCAGGCCAGACTTCGTCGAGGCTCACAACAATCTCGGCAACGCGCTGGCGTCTCGCGGCGACAGCGCTGCCGCCCTCGCACATTACCGGACCGCCCTGAACCTCAAGCCGGATTACGTGGAGGCCCACAACAACCTCGGTCTCGCGCTCGCGGACCGGGGACAGCTCGAGGCGGCCATCGCCGAGTACCGGCGCGCACTCACATTCGACCCCGACTTTGCCGCCGCCCACTACAACCTGGGCAATGCCCTCGCGGCCCGCGACGACATCGACGGGGCGATCGCGCATTACGACAGCGCGCTCGCCATCCGGCCGGAGTTCGCCGAGGTGCACAACAACTACGGCACTCTCCTCGCCGCGCGCGGGCAGGCGGACGCCGCAATTGCGCACTACCAGCGCGCGCTGGCGATCAATCCACAGTTCGCCAGCGCGCGCCGCAATCTCGCCCTCGTTCTGGCAGAGCGCAACGGGTCCTGACGTCCGACCGTTCCATGATCGACAGAGCCTACGCCGGATGTCTTGCCTTCGCAGACTGGTGCCAACGCCGCCGTCTGTCGTTGCTGGTGATCGGAGCCCCGGTGTATCTGCTCATCGTCGTCGGGGTTGGCGAGCTGGTGCTGCAGCGCTTTCCAAACTCGGGTGATGAGTATGCCTATCTGTATCAGGCGGCCACACTGGCTGAAGGACGTCTCAGTAATCCGGCCCCGCCCGTGCCTGATGCGTTCGCATTCAACTACATCACGCGCCGGGGGGACCGTGTGTTCAGCGCGTTCCCGCCCGGCTGGCCTCTCGCGCTGACGCTCGCCGGGGTCTTGCGCGTTCCTGCCTGGCTCGTGAATCCGATTTGCGGAGTATTGTCACTGCTGCTGGTGTGGGCGCTCGCATCCAAGCTGCACGGCGACCGCATCGGCCCGCTCGCGGCGTCGCTGGTCGCATCCTCAGGATTCTTCATCTTCAACGCGGCGTCCTATTTCTCCCACACGTTCTGCGGACTGCTCCTGCTGCTTGCTGCCTGCAGCGCGGCGGCCGCGGGCCGACGTCGTGCAGTCGGATCGCTGTTGACCGGATTCTTCATAGGGTGGGCCGTGCTCGCGCGGTACTTCACGGGATCGCTCTGCGGCATCGCCATAGGAGCGTTGCTGGTGTCGCGGACGCGGCCCCACCATCTGCGCGCGCTCGTTCTCGTTGTCGCGGGCGGAGCACCCTGGTTGCTGTTCCTGCTGGCGTACAACGCGGCACTGTCGGGCACGCCCTGGCGTTTGACGACATTGGATATGACCGTGTCGATCTGGTTCGCGCGCGGGTTCGCCACCCGGGGATTGGACATTCTCGCGACGCAGCTGTTGCAGTTCCTGCTGTGGACGCCGCCGGCGCTGCTGCTCGCGTACCTGTGGTTCCTGCGGCGTGCAACCAGGTCCCACGGCATTCAGTTGCTCGACTGGCTGTTCGTCGCGACGGCATTGACGCTGGTGTTCTACGTCAATCGCGGCGGCAATCAGTACGGCCCACGCTTCTACTACGAAGCGTTTCTGTTCCTCGTGGTCTTCACTGCCGGGCACTTGTTCCGCGCGGACGATCTGGGGGAGGCGGGTCGCGGAACGCGGCGCGTGTTTGCTGCGGTGGTGTTGAGCGTGGCTCTGATGCCGCCCCTGCTCGTGTGGCATGCCGTACGGCTGCGCGCCATCATCAGCGAGCGGATGGACGTGTTCGCCCGCGTTGCGGACGAGCAGCTCACGGATGCGATCGTTCTGCTGGCGGGACGCGTCGGAACGGCGCGATCGATGGACGTTCGCGATCTGACGCGCAACGGAATCGAGTACTCGCACACTGTGCTCTATGTGCTCGATCGAACGCCACCGGAGAATTGCGCGCTCGCGGCCGCCTACCCGCGGCGGTCGATGTACCGGTATGCCTGGGATCGCACCGCGCGCCGCGGGAGCCTGACCCCGATCCCCCGGACAGCGTGCAACGGCGGTGCCGGCGGTGCGCCGTAAGAGCGGTGGCCGAACCGCGGCGAGTTCCTCAGTGGTCGGCAGCATCCGGATTGGCCGCGACTATAGTCCGGCCTCACCTCGAACCCCGCGCCGAGGTCTCTCCCGCCGGCAAAGGCACTGCCGGCTCAGCTTCGGACTTCTGACCACCGCAAAATTTTGTGTGCAATAAGCTGGACTCCGGGCAGCCGTGCGGCCGTATACTGCCGCCGTATCGACTCCAGCAGCCGATCGGGGGGTCTGCCTGCAACCCGGCGGCAGGTGACCGATACTGCGGACCACGAGTGCAGGTGACCGATGTCGTGTCCGAGCCCTCGCCGTGAGGGCTCCTGTGCGCCGGCCATGTCCCGCGTAACGCTCATAGCGGGGAGGCATCCGATGCGAGTACTGATTATCGACGACGACGCGGCATACCTCAGTGCCTGCAGCAGCATCCTCAGCGACGATGGCCACCAGGTCGTCGCCTGCGCCAATTTCGACGAGGGCCGCCGCCGGCTGGCGCAGGACACCTTCGACGCGCTTATCGCCGACGTCCGCCTCGGCGCGTATAACGGCCTTCATCTGATCACGCTGGCCGCCCCTTCCATGATCAAGATCGCCGTGTCGGCCTTCGTGGACACGGTCATCCGCCGCGACGCGGAACAGGCGGGCGCACGGTTCGTCGTCAAACCGAGTGACAGTGCCTCGGTTTCAGCGCTGCTGACGCCCGAGCAGGCGTGAGTGAACGCTGCCCCTGGTCCGAAAGCGGATCCGCTCCGGCGCCTTCCTGCCCGCATCTACTCCTGCGCGAGCACTTCCATCGGGGACGTTCGTGCTGCCCGGTTCGAGGGCAGCAGGCACGCCGCGATCGATACGACCGTCATCAGCACCCCGGCAGCCAGGAGCGACACCATGTGGAGCGGCGGCACCTGGTACAACAGCGCCTGCATGGCGCGCCCGGTCACCCACGCGCCCGCGAGACCAAGCACCGTTCCGGCGGAGAGCAGGCGCAGGGCCAGCCCGACGAACTGCGATCGAACCTGCGCGGGACGGGCTCCGAGCGCGATTCGCACGCCGATCTCACGCCGGCGTTGCGCAACCGCATAACTGAGCACGCCGTAGGTGCCGATCGCGGTGAGCAGCAGCGCTATCCCTGAGAACAAGGCGGCGAGCAGCGCAGGCGACCGTCGAACCAGGAGGCTGTCGCCAATCCGTCCCTCCATCGATCGCACGTCCGCCACCGGCACCTCGCCGTCCACCGACCTCACGACCCGCTGCAGGGTACCGGCCAGCGACTCGGGCTCCAGGCGCGTCCGGGCGACCACGAACAGATCCAGGTCGCCCCGGTACGGATACGGGTAGAACACCGCGCCTTGCGCGCCGTCGTCTGTCAGCGCCGCCTGCTTGACCGGGCCCACGACGCCGACAACCGTGAACGCCTCGGCGTCAGGGCCCTCGCGGCCGCCCATGAACAGGCGCTGTCCGAGCGCGCGACCCGGGGAGAAGTTGCGACGCGCGAAGTCCTCGTCGACCACGCACACGCGCTCGGCGCGACGGGCGTCCGCCGCCACGAGGAACCGTCCTTCGCGCAACGCGAATCCCATCGCGCCGAAGTAGTCACCGCTCACCCCGTACGAGTAGATGCCATGCGGAGCTTCGCCCGGTCGGAGCGCGCGCCCCTTCACCGTCGCGGCGCTCTTGCCGCTGTTGCCGCTGAGCGGGATGTTCGTCACGAGGCCGACGCCGGTGACTCCGGGCTGGCCGCTCAGGGCATCGCTGAGGCGTTCCGCAAACGCCAGGCGCGACCCCTCTTCCTGGTAGGTCTTCCACGGCAGCGAGATGCGTCCGGTCAGCACGTGCTCGGGCCGGAAGCCGGGTGACAGTGCGCTCACCTTCTGCAGGCTGAGCCCGAGCAGGCCGGCGCCCGCGAGCAGCACGAACGCGAGGGCGATCTGCGCAACCAGGAACGCATGGCGCACACGCTGGGCTGCGCGGCTGGTGGTGGTGCCGCGTGACTGGGACTGCAGCGCGCCCGTCGACCGGGCTCGCAGGCTGTACCAGGCGATCGGCACGCTCGTCGCCAGGCCGACGACGACCGCCGCGGCGAACGAGACGAGCGCAACGCGCTGATCGAACACGATGCGTGTTCCGAGGGGGAGCTGATCTGCCCCGAGCGATTGCAGCAGCTGGATCCCGGCGTTGCCGACAGCAATGCCCAGAAGGCCGCCCACGATAGTCAGCACCAGCGTCTCCACCACCACTTCGGCCACCACGTGCCACCGTGTTGCACCAATGGCCTGCCGCACGGCGAACTCCTTCACGCGCCCGGCCGCCCGGATCAGCAGGAGGTTGGACAGGTTCACCGCACCGATGAAGAGCAGCAGCAGCGCGCCGGCCTGGACCAGCAGCAGCGTTGGCCGCACCTCCGCGACATGGTCGCCGTGGAGCGGGACGACCAGCGAGCGGAAGCCCGCGGCGGCCATGTCCTTTGCGTCCACCCCTCCTTTCTCCATCGCGGCGTTGTGCACGTCGATTTCCGCCTGGGCGTCGCCCATCGTCCGGCCCGGCGCCAGACGGGCGATCATCTCCGCCTGGCTGCCCCAATGCCGCCGATCGGGACCCCGCTGTTCAGGATTCGACGCCAGCGGGAAATAGAGACGTGCCTTCGACGACAGGAAAGCGAAGTCCGCCGGCAGCACTCCAACGATGGTCTTCTGGACGCCGTCCACGCGTATGCGGCGGCCGATGACGGCTGTGTCTCCGCCAAGCACATGCCGCCAGTACCGCATCCGTCACGATGGCGACGCCATCGGTCTGGAACGTCGTCTCGGCCTCGGTGAACGGACGGCCGACGAGGGGGCGCACGCCGAGCGTCGCAAAGAACTCGGGCGAGACACGTGCAATCGGCTCGCGCTCGGTCGATCCGCTGTCGCCCACGATCGCCACTGCCTCATGGTGGATGGCCACGCTCGAGAGCGCGCGGATATGGCCGCGGCGTTCGTAGTAGTTCGTCAGCGACACGCCGTCGTTCGGGACGCCCGCTTTCGGGTACGTGTTGAACACCTTCACGAGCCGCTCGCTCTCAACGAACGGCAGCGGACGCAGCAGTACCGCGTCAACGACAGCAAAGATGGCCAGGTTGGCGCCCAGGCAGATCGCAATCGTGGCAAGGGTGGTCGCCGTGAACGCCGGCGTCTTGCGCATCAGGCGAAGCGCGTATCGAATGTCCTGCCCGAGCACGTCGACGATGCGCAGCGTCCCGCCGTCGCCGCGATGGCGCGTCACGGTATCCATGTGGCGACCCCTTTCCTGTAACGGTCAGCAGGGCTGAAGCCCTGCCCCACTTCGACCAGCTAGACCGATGAGGCCTGTGGAGGAGAGACGGCCGCGAGGTGAGAAGGTTCCACTCCAACCCGCGGCAGTTGAGCCCGCCGCCCTCGCGGATGTGGGGCAGGGCTTCAGCCCTGCCCCTCGCGATGTGGGGCAGGGCTTCAGCCCTGCTGACATCGAGGCGAGCCGGCCCCGGAGGGGGTACACTGATCGCAAACTGCCGAGGGGGTGTGTGTGGCTCTGCGTCGTGGCGTCGGACTCGTGCTCGGGCTCCTGCTGATCGCCGTGCTCATCTCCGCGGGTGGCATGGTGCTTCTCTGGTCGATCGCCTCGCGCGAGCCGGCCGTGGCCCGCAACTCGACGCTGGTCTTGCAGCTCGACACCGATCTCCGCGAAGCATCGCCAGATGACGTGATGCGGCTCTTCGCCGGGCCCGCTCCGGCCAGCCTCGGGAACGTGCTCGAGGCGCTGCGCAAGGCCAAGGTCGACCCCCGCGTCGGCGCGATCGTCATCGCGCCGTCGCGCCTGCAGGCGCCGCTGTGGGGCAAGGTGCAGGAGGTGCGCGCCGGCATCCTCGACTTTCGCAGCTCGGGCAAACCCGCCTACGCCTACCTTGAATACGCGGACGACCGCGGGTACTACCTCGCCACCGCGTGCTCGCGCATCCTCCTGATGCCCTCGAGCCAGCTGTCGCTGAACGGGCTTGCGTCCTACTCCGTGTTCCTCCGCGGCACGTTCGACAAGCTCGACGCGTTTCCCGACTTCCTGCACGTCGGGCAGTACAAGACAGCGGCGAACCAGTACACGGAGAAGGGCTTCACCCCTGCCGATCGCGAGATGAGCGAGGCGCTCAACACCGACATGTACCAGCAGCTGGTGCAGGGCATCGCCACCGGACGGAAGAAGACCGAAGCCGATGTGCGCGCGCTGATCGACGAGGGACCGTTCCTGGCGGCCGACGCGCTCAAGGCCGGCCTGGTGGACGATCTCGCCTACTCCGACCAGATCGACGACAAGCTGCGCCTGCCGGGCGGATCGATGCGCGAGTTGAACCTCCGCGACTACACGCGCGTGTCCGCGTCGTCGCTGGGCCTGAATCGCGGGCCGAAGATTGCGGTGCTGCAGGCGAGCGGGGTGATCGTGTCGGGCGCGAGCGGCTTCGACGCGATGAACGGGGCGGTGCTGGGCTCCGACACCTTCATCAAGTACATCCGTGAGGCGCGCAGCGACCCGTCGGTGCGGGCGATTGTCCTGCGCATCGACAGCCCGGGGCTCGGCGATCGCGTCGGACGCCATCTGGCGGGAGCTGGTGATCACCCGTGATGAGAAGCCGCACCGCCCTCTCGTTGTCTCGATGTCGGACCTCGCCGCGTCGGGCGGCTACTACATGGCGATGGCCTCGCCCTACATCGTTGCGCAGCCGGGCACCCTCACCGGATCCATCGGCGTCGTCGGCGGGAAGATCGTCACGGGTGGCACGTGGGCGAAGGCGGGCGCAAACATCGAGGTCGTGAGCCAGGGCAGGCACGCGGAGATGGAATCCCCGACCCGCCCCTTCAATCCCGAGGAGCGCGCGAAGGTGCAGAAGGGGATGGAAGACTTCTACTACCGCTTCGTCGAGAACGCCGCCCGTTCACGGCACATGACCGTGGAGAAGCTCCACGGCATCGCGCAGGGGCGCGTGTGGACCGGGCGGCAGGCGAAGCAGGTCGGACTGGTGGACGAACTGGGCGGCCTCGAGCGCGCGCTGGCGGTGGCCAAAGGGCGTGCGGGGCTGTCGCCGAATGCGGAGGTCCAGATCGTGACGTATCCGCCGCGGTGGACCGTGTTCGAGTTGCTGGGCGAGTCGCTCGGGTCGCAGAGCCGCACGGACGCCGGTCTTGCTGCGGTGCTCGGTCCGCAGGAGCGGCGGGTGATCGGAATGCTCACGGCGCCATCGCGCTTGTTCCATCCCGGGGAGCTGCTCGCTGTGATGCCGTTCGCCATGTTCAGCCGCTGAATGCGAGACAGGACGCAGGGCTGAAGCCCGATATACGTGCAGGGCTGAAGCCCTGCCCCACGTACGCGAGGCGCGACGACTGCTACGACGCGACGCTAGCCGACGACGCGGCGGACGCCCTCCTCGTCGATGCTCGTCTTCAGCCGCTCGCGGGCTTTGGCCATGTAGGCGCCGAAGAATCGCGATCGCTGCTCGTTCAGCAATTCCGTCTTCAAACCGTCGCGCGCGATCGCGAGCTCTTCCGGCTTGACGTCCTGCCGCTCCGTCACGCGTGCGATCGCAATGCCGGCGTCGGTCGCAATCGGGGAAGTCACGCCTCCGGCCGGCAGCGCGAACGTTGCGGCGTCAATCGCGGGGCTCACGCCGATATCCGGGAGCGGCGACCCGCGCGGGATCAGCTCGGTCGTTTTCACCTCGAGCCCGGCGGTCTTTGCGGCAGACTCGAAATTCGTCTTGAACTGTGCGGCGAGCGACTCGGCGCGCTGGCGGCTCACATCCCGCGCCTTGTCGCGCACCGCGTCCGCTCTCACGCGCTCCTTCACCTCGTCGAGCGTCGGGACTCGCGCATCCTGCTTGCCCGTCGTCGCGAAGAACACCTGTCCGCGGGCTATCCGCGTCGGGCCTGCCACGGCGCCGTCTTTCATCGAGAACGCCTCCGACGCGACCTCCGGGGCCGGACCGAGGCCGCTGATCGGCTCCTCCTTGGTGAAGAACGCCGACTCCTCCACCGAAAGGCCGCGGGATTTCGCCACGGTATCGAGGTCAGCAGGCCGCTTGATGTCGCGCGCGAGCGCCGTCGCCAGCTCCGTCACCTGCGCCTGCGCACGCTCGTAGGCGAGCTGGTCGGCGATCTGCTGGCGCACTTCCTCCAACGGCTTGGTCGTGGCGGGCTTCTTGTCGACCACCTTGATGATGTGGAAGCCATATTGCGTCTTCACGAGGTCGCTGATGCTGCCGGGCGCCAGCGAGAACGCCACTTCCTCGAACTCCTTGACCATCCGCCCGCGCCCGAAGTAATCGAGGTCGCCGCCGTTCTTCGCACTGGCCTCGTCCTGCGAGAACTTCGTGGCAAGCGCGGCGAAGTCGCCGCCGTCGCGAACCTGCTTCAGCAGGGACTCGGCCTGCGCCTTCACAGCGGATTCGTCCTTGCCTTCGGTGTTCAGCAGGATGTGGCTCGCGCGCACCTGCTCGGGCGTCGAGTACTGCGTCCTTGTTCTGCTGGTACTGGCGTTCGATATCGCCGGGCGGGACGACCACCTTCGCTTTCATCGCCTCGGCGTCCACGAGCAGATACCGGATCTTCCGCTTCTCGGGCATCCGGTATTGCTCCTTGTGCTTGTCGAACCGGGCACTCACCTCGGCATCGGTGACCGTGACGTCCTTCTGCACGGCGTCAGGCGTGAAGACCACCATCTGCAGCTTCACCTTCTCGTTGCGCTGCCGGTACTCGCGCTCGAGGTCGGCGTCCGACACCGCCACCCAGTCGGTCACGGCCGCGCGCAGCTTCTCGACGAGCAGGGCGCTTCGGAGGTTGGTCTCGAACTCCTCGGTGGTGAGCGGGGGGCGCTGCATCCGCAACACCTGCTCGTATGCCTGCTGCCCGGCGAACTGGCCGTTCTGCTGGAATGCCGGAATGACGTAGATGCGCTGGGCCACTTCGGCATCACTCACCATCAGCCCGAGCCGCTCGGCCTCTGCAATCGCGGCGCGTTCGTCGATGAGCTGCTGCAGAATCTGCTTCTCGATTCCCATCTGCTTGAGCAGCTGCTCGTTGATGCTGCCGCCGTACGCACGCTGGTAGGACTGCAGCTGGGACAGGTACGCGCGGCGGAACGCTGCGGCCGTGATCTCCTGGTCCCCGACACGCGCCACGACGGCGTTCGGTGCGGCTGCGTCCTGGGTCTGCAAGAAAGTCGGGGATGTAGAAAAAGATGAACGCGAGCACCACGAGCGCGAGGCTCCACTTGAGCCAGCCCCGGTGCCGGCGCATCCGGTCGAGCATTGTCATTGCTGATTTTCCTTCTGGGTCCTGCCGCGTCCGCCGCAGCGCAGGCAGCTTCCGGGCCGATGCATCCGGCGAACTCGGCCGGCGACTGGTGGCGCGTCTCCCTCCCGCCGGTCGAACTTTGAATATTACGGTAGAAAGCGGAGCCCCAGCAAGGAGTTACCGGCGGCGCACCGCATCTGCCGCGCAATGCTCCCGCTCCGGTCCGGCTGCTGCCGCCTCGTGTGGTATATTCTGGCGGTACATAAGGACTTAGGGGCAGTGTGTACGGTCGCGTGCACTGCCGGTCGGCCGCAAGTGTCTGGCTCCTCGTCCCGCGTCGCCGGGTCGGTGTGCGTCGCGGCCGCCGCCCAGGAAGGGATCGATGGCTCTCGCCGCCCAACCCGACTTATCCGCCCGATTGAGGAGTGACGGAGATGGCCTCCGGGTGCGGCTCGAGCGGCGCGAGGCATTGCTGGAGCTGCTCCGCGGTCTTCAGGCGACGCTCGATCCGTCTGCCATTGCGGCCTACCTCGTCGATTGGGCCCCTGCCTGGATTCCCGCGAGCGGTTGGGCGGTAGTGGCCTGCGAACCCGGCCATCCTCCGGCCCTGCTCGCGGCGCGCAACCTGGCACCCGATGCTGAAGAGGCTGCGCTGCGCATCGCGGAGTTCGTCGCCGGCAACGGCAACGACTTCTACGCCACGGATCTGCGACACGACGCACGCGTTTCGCTCGACGTGCCTGCCGCTGTCACCGCCTTCCCGCTCAGCGCACGCGGTGAGGTGGCAGGGGCGCTCGTGGGAATGGATCCAGGACCGTCCTCGCTCGAGCCGCGCCTCGCCGGGGCGGCAGACGCTGCCTGGCACGTGTTGTTGGAGCCCGCGGGGGTCGCCCTCGCGAATGCGCTGCTGCTGCGGCGTGCGGAGGAACTCTCGGTCACCGATGACCTGACCCGGTTGCACAACGCCCGGCACCTGCACGAGGCACTGAGGCGCGAGGGGAAGCGCGCGATGCGCTCCGGCTGGCCGCTGTCGGTGCTCTTCGCCGACCTCGACGGCTTCAAGCGCGTCAACGACTCGCTCGATCACCTGCACGGCAGCCGCGCGCTGATCGAAGCCGCCGCCGTCATCGGCGGTTGCGCGCGCGAGACCGACATCGTCGCGCGATTCGGCGGCGACGAGTTCGCGATGGTGCTGCCCGAGACAGGCGCGGACGGCGCCCTCGCCGTCGCCGGCCGCGTACGGGAGCGGGTCGCGGCGCACAGATTCCTCGCTGTCGAGGGATACGACATCCGCCTGACCGTGTCGATTGGCGTCGCGACGCTGCCCGACATCCCCGGGTCGCCCCACGATCTCCTCGGGGCCGCCGACCAGGCGATGTATCGCGTCAAGGCGTCAGGCAAGAACGGCATCCAGGTAGCCACGGCGCTCCCGCAGTGAGGGACGCCACCCGCATCGTCCGACAAGGAGTACATCGTTGAGCCTTCGGTCTATTTTCTCGCTGTTCTCGAGCGATCTCGCAATCGACCTCGGGACGGCCAATACCTGCGTCTACGCTCGCGGCAAGGGCATCGTCGTCAACGAGCCGTCGATCGTTGCGATCAACAAGGTCACCGGCCGCGTGGAGGCCGTGGGCAGGGATGCGAAGGACATGCTCGGGCGCACGCCGGGCAACATCGTCGCCATCAAGCCGATGAAGGATGGCGTGATCGCCGACTTCGAGGTCACCGAGAAGATGCTGACCTACTTCATCAAGAAGGCGCACAACAACCGCAACGTCTGGGTGCGCCCCCGCATCGTCATCGGAGTGCCGTCCGAGATCACCCAGGTCGAGAAGCGGGCCGTGAAGGACAGCGCGTACCGCGCGAAGGCCAGCGAGGTGCACCTCGTCGAAGAAGCGATGGCCGCCGCAATCGGGGCGGGCATGCCCATCACCGAGCCCGCGGGCAACATGATCGTGGACATCGGCGGGGGAACGACCGATATAGCCGTTATCTCCCTCGCCGGGATCGTCTACAGCAAGGCGGTTCGCGTCGCCGGCAACGAGATGGACGAGGCGATCATCCACTACATCAAGAAGACCTACAACCTGCTCATCGGGGAGCGCACGGCGGAGCAGATCAAGATCGAGATCGGCTCCGCGTACCCGCTCGAGGAGCGGATGACGATGGAGATCAAGGGACGGCACCTGATTGAAGGCGTCCCGAAGACGATCACGATCAGCGACGAAGAGATCCGGGAAGCGCTCGCCGAGACGGTCAACGTGATCGTCGACGCGGTGCGCGTGGCGCTCGAGCGGACACCGCCGGAACTGTCGGCCGATATCGTCGATCGCGGGATTGTGCTGACAGGCGGCGGTTCGATGCTGAAGAACCTGGACAAGCGGCTGCGCGAGGAAACCGGGCTGCCGCTTGCCATGGCCGAAGACCCGCTGTCGTCGGTCGTGCTCGGGGCGGGCAAAATGCTGTCGGACTTCAACCTGTTGCGCAAGATCTCGATCGACTGAGCCCGTCGACCCATGCCCGCGCTGGACCTCCGTCTCCGCAGCAGCTCGTATCTGTTCCTCGCGATTATCGTCGCCCAGCTCGTGCTCATCTCGGCTCAGGTGAGCACCAAGACCGGGATGCCGATCCTGCAGGCCGTGGCCTTCGGGATGGTCGCCGAGGTCCAGCGGGTCGGCGCCGCGGCGACAGGTGCCGTTGGCGACCTCTGGACCGGCTACTTCGAGCTGCGCGGCCTGCGAGGCGAGAACGAACGGCTCAACCGCGAGCTGGGGCAGACCCGGATCGCACTGCAACAGGAGCGCGCGCTCGCCCAGCGCAGCCGGAACCTCGAGCAGCTGCTCGACCTCCGCTCGCGAGTCGCCGTCGAGACGACGGCAGCCGACGTGATTGCTGCGGCAGCCACACCCGAATTCCGCACCGTGACGATTAGCAAGGGCACGCAGGCGGGCCTTCGGCCCGACATGGCCGTCATCTCACCGGCGGGCGTCGTGGGCCGCATCATCGTGCCGAGCGCGCACGCTGCGAAGGTGCAGCTGCTCATCGACCTGAATGCCGCCGCGGGCGCCCTGATCGAACGATCGCGCGCCCAGGGCGTCGTGGTGGGCACGGGGACCGGCACGCTGCGGCTCGACTTCGTCAGCGGGTCGGCCGAGATCCAGACGGGTGACACCGTGATTACGTCGGGGATCGACGGCATCTACCCCAAGGGATTCGTGATTGGCCGCGTCGAGAAGGTGGAGCGCAGCGGAGGGTCCTACGGCGCGATCACCGTCAGGCCGGCCGTCGACTTCTCCATGCTGGAGGAGGTGTTGATTGTGCTCACTCCGCCGCTGCCGGACGGCGCCGGGCCGGCTGAGGCGAGGCGGTGAAGCTGTTTGCGGCTGCCGCGGCGCTGGTGCTCGCCCTGGTGCTTCAGACGACCCTCGCGCAGGTTCGTGGTGCGTGGCACCGGCGCGGTCGATCTGGTGCTGGTCGTTGTCATCTACATTGCCATTTCGTCCGGTGCCACCACCGGGCTGCTGGCAGGCGCGGCGGCGGGCCTGGCGCAGGACGCGTTATCGAGCGGAATTCTCGGCATCGGTGGCCTCGCCAAGACGGTCGTCGGGTTCGTGATCGGCATGGTGGCATCGCAGTTCATCGTCGTGCGGCCGCTGCCCCGGTTCGTCGTGTTCTTCGCGGCCACCATCCTCCATGCGACGGTGTTCATGGGGTTGTATGAACTTCTCGGTTTGCGCCACTTCGGGAAGCCGTACGGCGGCGTGGCCAGTCAGGCGGTAGCAAACGCGATCGTGGGGCTGGTTGCGTTCCAGCTCATCGAGTTCGTGCCAGGCGCGCTGCAGCGGCGCGCCGCCAACCGCGGCCGTGTCTCACGGCGATGAGCTGAGCACGATCACCGCCTCTGTCGCGTGCCGCCATGATTGGATAGGCTAGAAACAGCACAGAACGATAGCCATGCGAGTCCCGGAAGAGCGCCAGACGTTACCCAGCCGCATCATGGTCCTCCGCGTGGGGGCGGTGGTGCTGTTCGCGCTGCTCGCCGCGAGCTTCTGGTTCTTCCAGATCATCCAGCACGCGAAGTTCCAGGAGATGGCGGAGAACAACCACCAGCGCGAGCTGCCGCTGAGGGCGCCGCGCGGCGTGTTGTTCGATCGCAACGGCCGCGTGCTCGTCGAGAACCGCCCCTCCTTCAATGTCTCGATCGTGCGGTTGCACACCACCAACCTCGATCGCACGATTCGCCTGCTGGCCGCCGTCGCGGGCACCGATGAGCGGCGGATGCAGGAGCTCGTGGACCGCCATCGTCACGAGCCGCCCTATCGACCCATCGTGGTGATTGAGGATGCGACTCTGGGCCAGGTCGCCGCCATAACCGCGCGGCGGCTGGAATTCGAGCTGCCCGACGTGGTCGTGCAGCGGGTGCCGACGCGGAACTATCCCGTGGACGGGCTCGCGGCCCACCTGTTCGGCTATGTCGGCGAGGCAAGCGAGACCCAGGTGGCCGCGAACGGCGGCGGCGTGAAGAGCGGCGACATCATCGGGCAGGCGGGCCTGGAAAAGACCCACAACGAGCTGCTGATGGGTACCTCCGGGCTCCGAACCGTCGTCGTCAACAGCACGGGTCGTGAGATGAAGGAGCTCGAGGAGGTCAAGCCCGTCGAGGGCCGCCGTGTGAAGCTCACGATCGACTACGACCTCCAGAAGGCCGCGGAAGACGGGTTCAAAGCCCTGGGCTACCAGGGCGCCGCCGTCGTCCTGGATCCGCGGAACGGGGAGGTGCTGACCTTCGTGAGTCTGCCGGCCTATGACCCCAACACGTTCGCGGCCGGCATCGACCGGGCCACATGGGCCGCGCTCAACACGGATCGGCTGCGCCCCCTGCAGAACCGCGCCATCCAGGGCCGATACTCGCCAGGCTCGACCTTCAAGATCGCGGTCGCGACGGCCGCGCTCGAGGAGGGGGTGGCCACGCCCGATTTCCGGGTGCACTGCAGCGGGGGCGCCGTGTTCTACGGGCGCTACTTCAAGTGCCACCTGAAGGGCGGCCACGGCACAGTCGACATGCGACACGCGATCGAGAAGTCGTGCAATGTCTACTTCTACACGCTGGGCAACATGCTCGGCGTGGATCGCATCCACAAGTGGGCGACACGCCTCGGACTGGGCGTGCGCAGCGGCATCGACCTGCCCAACGAAGTGCAGGGCATCATGCCCTCGACGGCCTGGAAGAAGGCCCGCACGGGCGAGAAGTGGTATGCCGGCGAGACGATCTCGGTGGCCATCGGGCAGGGACAGGTCTCGGTGACGCCGCTGTCGCTCGCAGTGATGATGGCTACGGTGGCCAACGGCGGCACCCGGTACGTCCCGCACACCGTCAGGGCCACCGAGGAGCGCAACGGGTGGACCCCGGTGTCGGCGCCTGCGCCCGCCGAGCAGTTCTCGTTCAAGCCGTCCACCGTGTCGGCGCTGCATGACGGACTTTGGATGGTCGTGAACGCCGCCGGCACGGGCGGCCGCGGTCGCCTCGAGGGGCGTGACGTGGCGGGGAAAACCGGAACGGCGCAGGTGATCTCGCTGCAGGGCGGCAAGGCCGCCAAGGGCCGCACCGACAAGGATCTCCGGGACCACGGTTGGTTCGTGTTCTTCGCGCCCAAGGACAATCCGGTGCTGGCCGGTGTCATCTTCGCGGAACACGCGGAGCACGGCTATCTCGGCGCGCCAATCGCCAAGCACATCATCGCGACCTACTACGCGAAGCAGGAGGGACAGCCGCTTGCCGGTGTTCCCCGCGCCGTTGCAGCCGGCTCCAACCCCGCCTGAAGAGGTGCCGGCCGATCCCCTGGGGCCGCCGGTGGCGCAGGATGTCACCCCGTCTCCCGTTGCGCGGGCGGCAGGGCCCGCGCGATGACCATGCTCGAGCGGCGCCTCTACTTCCATATCGACTGGGCGCTCGTCGTAGCGCTGTTTGCGCTGTGCGGGATGGGCGTCCTGATGATCTACAGCGCGACCCAGAGCTCGGCGCCCCGTCTGTACATATCGCAGCTCTACGCGCTCGGGCTCGGCACACTCGCGCTCGTCGCTGCGCTGTCAATCGACTACCGGACCCTGGCGGATCGCTCGCACATTCTCTACCTGGGGCTGCTGGCGCTTCTCGTCTACGTGATGCTGTTCGGCGTCGTGCGCGGAGGGGCGCGGCGCTGGATTTCGCTCGGCTTCTACAATCTCCAGCCCTCCGAATTCGCGCGCATGGTAGTCGCCCTGGTGCTCGCGAAGTACTTCGGCGAGAGCCGCCGCGGGAACCCCCGGGTGTCCGACCTGGCAATCGCGGGCGGACTGGCGCTGCTGCCGGTCGTGCTGATCATGCGCCAGCCGGATCTCGGCACGGCAGTGACGGTCATTCCCGTGTATCTCGCGATTGCCTACGTGGCGGGTCTGCCGACGCGGACCCTCGCAATCGCTGCGGTGGTCGCTGTCCTGGCCGCCCCGGTCGCGTGGAAGTTCGTGCTCCAGGACTACCAGCGTCAGCGCGTGCTGACCTTCGTCGATCCGTCGAAGGACACGCGTGGCGCGGGGTACCAGCAGATCCAGGCCCGCATCACCACGGGGTCTGGGGGTTTCTGGGGCAAGGGATTCATGAAGGGCACGCAGGGACAACTGCGCTTCCTGCCGGTCGCCCACAACGACTTCATCTTTTCAGTCTGGGGAGAGGAGCAGGGGTTCGTCGGCGTCATCGTGGCGCTCGGGCTCTACCTGTTCGTGATTATCCGATCGCTCGATGCAGCACGGCTGGCCAAGGATCGGCTCGGGGCATACCTGGTGCTCGGGATCCTGGCCGGTTTCACCTTTCAGGTGCTGTACAACATATCCATGTCAGCCGGATTGGCCCCCGTGAAGGGGCTGACGTTGCCGCTCATGAGTTATGGCGGCTCGTCGCTCATCGCCACGTTGGCAGGTTTCGGCCTGATCCTCAACGTGCGGATGCGCCGGTTCACGAATTGACGCGGCGAGATCGCGGATCGATGCGGACGCATGCCTCGGGTATGCGGTGCACGCTCCGCGGCTTCGCCGCCGTCGGCCGGAGTGCCATCGATGAACAAGGAGATGATCATCTGCTCGAACGATCACGAGACGCGCGTCGCGATCCTCGAGGACGATCTCGTCAGCGAGATTTTCGTGGAGCGGGAGCGGCAGCGCGGAGTCGTCGGCAACATCTACAAGGGGCGCGTATCGAAGGTCCTGCCCGGCATGCAGTCGGCGTTCGTCGACATCGGGCTCGAGCGCGACGGCTTCCTGTACGTCTCGGACGTCGTCAACGAGGAGTTCGACAAGCTCGATCCTGACGAGGAAGGCGAGGACAAGAAGGAAGAGGCGGCGAAGGCCGCGCGCGAAGAGCCCAAGATCGAGGACCTGCTCCGGGAAGGGCAGGAGGTGCTCGTGCAGGTGGCGAAGGAGCCGCTCGGCACGAAGGGCGCGCGATTGACCTCACACGCATCCCTCGCCGGCCGGTTTCTGGTGTTCATGCCGACGGTCGATCACATCGGCGTGTCCCGGAAGATCGAATCACGCGAGGAGCGCGCGCGGCTGCGCGGGATCGTGCGCGAGTATCGCGAGCAGCAGGGATTCACTGGCGGGATCATCATCCGCACGGCGGCATCGGGCCGCTCGAAAGAGGACATCCTCATCGATCTCGACTACTTCAATCGGATCTGGACGGAGGTGCGGAAGAAAACCGATGCGCTGCGCGCGCCCGCGGTGGTCTACCGCGAGGACAGTCTGGTGGCGAAGCTGCTGCGCGATCTACTGACCGACGAGTTCTCCGCGGTCCGGATCGACCACCCGCAGGAGCATCAGCGTGTGCTGCAGCTCGTCGAGCGCATCCTGCCGGCGCTGGCTCCGCGCGTGAAGCTGTACGACAAGACGTTTCCGATCTTCGAGGAGTACGGGGTCCAGGCGGAGCTCGACAAGGCGCTGCGCAGCAAGGTCTGGCTGAAGTCGGGTGGGTCGATCGTGATCAACCAGACGGAAGCGCTCGTCGCCATCGACGTGAACACCGGACGCTACGTGGGCAAGCGCACGGCCGGACGGCTCGAAGACACGATCGTGAAGACGAATCTGGAGGCGGCCAAGGAGATCGTCCGCCAGATCCGGCTGCGTGACCTGGGCGGCATCATCGTGCTCGACTTCATCGACATGGAAGACCGCAAGAACCGCCAGAAGGTCTTCCAGGCACTCGAGCAGGAGCTGAAGCACGATCGGGCGCCGTCGAAGGCGCTGCAGGTTTCCGACTTCGGGCTGATCGTCATCACCCGCAAGCGCGTGAAGCAGAGCCTCGAACGCGTGCTCACAGAGCCTTGCCCGTACTGCTCGGGCAGCGGCGTCATCAAGGCGAGCTCAACGATCTGCTACGAGATCCTGGCGGAAGTGAAGAAACTCGGCACCGAACTGAACGGGCACGCCGTGGTGCTCCGGGTGAACCCCGACATCGCACGCGCGCTGAAGGAAGAGGAGAGCGCCGTCCTGAAAGACCTGCGCGTGGCGCTCGGAAAGGATGTCACCATCCACCCCGACACCCACCTGCATCACGAGCAGTTCGACGTGATGGCTGTGGGGTGAACTTCAAATGCACAATGCACAATGCACAATGCACGATGCACGATGCAAGAATGCACGATGTCAAGAACTGACGTGCAGGCACGGCCGAAGCCGTTCGTCACATTCGCTCCCGTCTGACATTGTGCATTCTGCATTGTGCATTGTGCATTGATCCACCCGAGCCGGTGAGGATCAAGCCGGCGGCAAGTGGATCAGGTAATTGTTGCCTCCCCGGTTGATCCAGACCCGCACGTAGTCGTTGCCTTTCAGCATCTCGACGCGCGCGCTGCCTTTCGGGACGCGTTTGCCCTCCGAGACCTGCGCGATGTCGCTCTCGGGGACGATGGTCACGACCTCGCGCCCCTTCACCTGGCTGCCCTGCAGGAACTCGACCCAGCGCTCGAGCGAAGGGTCCTGACCCTTGGCGTCGGGGCGGGCCTGTTCTTCGGTGAGGCGTACGGTGTAGCTGCCCGCGGCGAGCGGCTGGCCATTCGCCTTGACGGCGCGGGTGAGGCGCACCGAGCCGAGCGACGTCGCGCCGGCGGTGGCCTTGGCCCCGCTGGTTGTGGTCCCCGGCGCCTGTGTGGTCGTGCCCTGGCGGGCGCCTCCGCCGGTCGTGCCCTGGCCCGTCGACGTCTGCCCGGTGGTGGCTTGTCCGCTGGTGGCCTGAGCGGAAGCCGCTGGCGACTGGCCGACGGCGAGTGCGCCAGCGATGAGGCCGGCGAGAACTACCTGCTGCATTGAAATGCCTCCTGTAGGTGGACCCACGCGCGAGTGGGCTTCCAGCATACCGCCCCCGGCCATCGCCCGCGAGCGTCGATATGCGGAACAATACATGAGCAGCAAACGGCGTTCCACTACGGAATGCTTGCCGCGATCACTTCTTCGTGGCGCCCCCGGTCACCACCAGGTCGCCGCTGAAGGTCTGGACCATGATAATTGCGCTGCCATCCCCGAAGGTGCCGCGCAGGTCCTGCCGCCGCGGCCCATGGCCGCGATCGTCGTCATCGGCGGCCGGCACCGCCGCCGCGCTGCCGCCGCGACCCGACAGCTGGAGGTCGGATCGGAGGTCACCACTGAAGGTACTCGCCGTGATCTCGAACCCGACGGTGCCTTGCAGGGACAGGCGCACGTCGCCGGAATGCGAGTTGAACTCGTAGCGGCCCGCTTTCGCGAGCGGTCCGCCGAACTGCAGGTCGCCGCTCACCGTCTTCGCCTGCACTCGCTCGCAGGCCGTGTCGGTCAGCGACAGGTCGCCGCTGATGGTCTGCACCTCCAGCGTGCGGGCCTTGAGGCGGCGGACCGTCAGGTTGCCGCTGACCGTGCCGAGGCTGAGCACGTCCCCTGAGCTGCCGTCCGACACCGACACATCGCCCGAGACGCTCTTCACCCGCGCCAGCTGCCGGCTGTTCGTGGTCGTGACGCTGCCGCTCACGGTCTCGAGCCGGGCCTCACCTTTGACGCCGGTCAGCTCGATGTCGCCGGAGACGCTCCGGACCGACACCGCGGCCCCCGCCGGCACGTGGACGGTGTAGTCCACGTCCACCTGGGTGTTCTGCTTGTGGGGATACGACGTGGAAATCTCGACGCGGCCGGCGTGCTCACTGGCCTCGATGGTGACGCCCTCCAACTGCCGCTTCGCCTCGGCTTCCTTGTGCCCGTTGGCGCGCTTCACCGCCTCCACGCGAATCTCGTCACCAGCGCCGCCGGTGATCACGATATCGCCGGAGATGTTCGAGAGATCCAGCGAACCGGTTGGCCCGACCTTGAAGGTACGGCTCCACTCCTCGATGCTCTCCGGCCCGCTGCGGGACTCCTGGAACCGCTCGAGCCAAGCACCGCCAGGTGAGGTCGAGGGCGAGCGCATAGTCTGCACGGCGGGCGGGACTGCGCCCTGCGCGGCGGCCGCCGTCGCGAACAGCAGGGTGCAGAACGACGACAGGATCAAGGAGCGTGTGACGCGCATGGCTGGTGCCTTCATGATTTTTTGAGGCCTTCGGCGATTCGTGCCGCCTCGGCCTGGTTGCCCTTCCGCATTTCGTTGACGAGTGCGATCGTGTCCTGCAGGAAGGCGATCTTCGTGCGGAACGCTTCGAACAGGCTCTGTTGTGCCGGTTCGCTCACCGGCTCGCGTGCGAGCGCGGCGCGGCTCTCCCCGATCGCCTGATCGATCAGCTGGAGGTTCTTCTGCAGGGTGGCGCTGATCTGCGGATCGACGCCCCGCTGATCCTTCGCGAGCATCTCGAGCCCGCGAATCGCGTTTTCGTAGTGCAGCGCCGCCTGACGGAGCTCGGCTTCGACGGAGCCGGCCAGCGCGCGGTCCGGCTCTCCTGCCGTGGGCGCCTGCCTCGTGCTTTCGGTAGCGGTCGGGATCGGCCGCTTCAGCATGTAGACGAGCCCCACGGCGAGCACGAGGCACGCCGCAGTCGCGAGCGGCATGGCCGCGCGCCGCGCGCGCGCCATCCACAGGAGACGTCCACGGGGCGGCCTGACCGTCTGCCGCGCGATGCGGTCCCACGCGCCGGGCGGAGGCTGCAGCCGCTCGAGCGAGCCCGCGAGCGCCCGCACGCGCCGCAGGTCGTCGGCCATGGCGGCACAGTCGTCGCACGTGCGCAGGTGCCCCTCGAGATCACGCCGTGCGGCGGGGTCGAGAGACCCGTCGATCAACCCGTGAATGTCGTCCTGGTACCGTTCGCAATGCATGGGTGTTCTCCCGGCTCCGTTACGCACGGGAGCGGCCGGCCGCCTCGAGCGGCGGCGCAGCGACGAGATACTCGCGAATCTTCATGCGCGCCTTGTGCACCTGCGACTTCGAGGTGCCTTCCGCGATCCCCAGGATGCTGGCCACCTCCTGGTGCTCGAAGCCCTCCACGTCGTGCAGCACGAACGCCGCGCGATAGCCCGGAGGCAGCCGGGCAATCGCCCGTTCCAGGTCTACGCGGTCGGCCCGCACCGGGCGCGTGGCGTGTACCGGAAGCGCCCCCTCGTGCTCGATGGAGTCGGTCAGCTTGCGTGCCTTTGCCTCGCGTCCTCGGAGATAGTCGAGGCATTGGTTCGTCGCGAGCCTGTAAATCCAGGTGCCCACCGCGGACTCTCCCTTGAAGCCGTCCAGCTTCCGGAAGACCTGGACGAAGATGTCCTGCATCAGGTCTTCACCATCCGAGAGGCTGCCCGTCATCCGGCACGCCAGGTTGTAGACCCTCCCCGCGTGTAATCGGTAGAGCTCTTCGAATGCCCCGGGCTCCTGCCGTTTGCAGCGGTCGATCAGGTCGGCTTCTTCGGGCTTCACGCCATCCTTGCCTGCTTAGACGGAACGCGCCGGACCGAGCGTTGCCTGCAGCCCGGCGGTTTCGTGTGGGTCAACACTCTGAATACGCGCCCTCCCGCCCAATGTTCGGTCCCGGGATACCGACTTGCGGCCCGGTCACACCCACTCGGCTTCAGCGCATGGCACGGAAGGCGCTCCCCTGTGGCGCAACTGTCGACGCTCCCGAGGCACGGATGTTGAACTGCTTGCGTGAAGGAGGATATCAATGAGCTTGAAGGACGAATCGATGAAGCAGCAGGTCAAAGGGGCGGCCGAGAAGACCAAGGGTCAGATGAAGGAGGCTGCGGGGGACCTGACCGGGCGCGATGACTGGGCCGCCGAGGGCGAGATGGACCAGGCGGAAGGCGATGCGCGCACCAAGATGGGCCGCGCCGGCGAGAAACTCAGCGACGCGGCCGACAAACTGAAGGACTGATCGATTCACTTCGGAAGCCGGCGTGCGGCGCGCGGAGGTCGATCTCCGCGCGCCGCATCAGCTCCGCGGGCGGTTGTGTCGCGTGCGGCCGGCCGGCCTCCACGCGCGCGTCTGCCAGTCCTTCACGCGCATCCCCGACACGACTATCCCTTCGCCCGCCAGCAGCGCACGCTTGAGCGCGAGGTTGCCCCCATATCCCCCGAGCCGGCCCGCCGCGGCAATGACACGATGACACGGCAGCCCCGGACGGGCACACGTCCGCATGATGTTACCGACGGCCCGATACGCTCGCGGACGTCCGGCGGCCGCAGCGATGTCGCCATAGCTCGCCACGCGACCTACGGGAATGCGCGAGACAATCGACAACACCTCCCGCGTGAAGGCGGACACATCGGGCCTGGTTGATCGTTGACCGTTCACCGTTGACCGCCCCCGAACCTAGCCATCGGAGGGGTGCCGCCGAGGGCTGGTCCTGTCCTCCTGAGTTCTACCCCGCCGCCCGCCCCCGGGCCTACCGTGCAATCGCCTCGTCGAGGCTCCGCCCTGTCGCCGCAGGCATCGCCACACCGCAGATTCTGGCCAGCGTCGGTGCGATGTCGGCCGGCGTCGCGGTCCCTTCGTACGCGCCGGGCCGCACGCCCGCGCCGAGGAGGAGCAGCGGAACCCTCGCGTCGTACGGATACGCCGTTCCGTGCGTCGTCGCGTCCCCGGGAGCAGGCGTCCCATCGTCGGCGACCCAGAACCAGTTCGTCCTCGGGATGACAATGAGATCGCCGCTGCGCCCGCGGAACTCACCAAGTGCCGTCGCGCGAAGGAGCGGGTCCTGCGTGGCCGTGTGGGGGTCGAGCATGCGTGTGTCGAAGACACGCAGCACGCCGGGAGTGCCCTCGACGGCCTTCATCACGGTCTCGAGCAGGCCCCGCTGGCCTGTGATGCGAGCCATGACGCCCGGCATGAAGAACAGGTTCGTGTAATCCATGCGGGCGACGTATTTTCCGCCCCCGAATGCACGAACCAGGGCGGCCTCTGCCCGTGCTGAGGCCACGTCCATTATCGCGCGACCCGCGTCTATCCCTTGCCGCTTCAACTGTTCGGGAATGACGGCCACGCCGTGATCGGCCGACAGCGCAACAACGTACTTTCCGCGGCCGACACGCGCATCGAGGTGATCGAGCAGGCGCCCAATCGTCACGTCCAGGCGCGCGAGTATGTCTTGGACCTCGTGACTGCGTGGTCCGAACTTGTGCCCGGCGGCGTCCAACGCAGAAAAGCTCACGCCAAGGTAATCGGTCGTGGTGCCCTGCCCCAGGCGCAGCGAGTCGATCGCCGCCTCGGCCATCCGCTCGAGGTACTCGTCAGAGAACGGGCTGCTCGACCACTGGGAGTAGAACTGGTCCGACGGTTCTGTCCCTGGCGAGCCGAGCTGATGGGGAAACACGCGCGTCCACCCCTTCGTAGGCTTCTCACCTACGCCGTCATCCGTGTACTTGTAGCCAGCCGCGGGCAGTATCCGATCCCAGGTCTTTCCAAGATCACGCTCAACGGGCGATCTACCGATGAAGGTGTCGACGAACGGGACGCGGCCGTCGCTGAACGCGGCTGACGTCGCAAAGGTCCTGTTCTCGAACCAGGTCACCGCGTCGGCGCGTCCGCCGGCCAGCATGATTGCGCTGCGCGCCTTCATGGACAGGGTCACCACGTGCGCTCGGCCGCTCTGCGCGCGTTCCAGCGTCTGCGCAAGGGTCGGAACCCGCAGCTGTCTGGCGCTGTGTCCGCCCCCCGGCTGCCCGCTGCCGTACGGGATCGTCGGGGCCGCGGGATCCTCGGTGCACGACAGCTCCTTCTGCTGGTTCCGGTCCCACCACTGATTGAGGATGATGCCGTGAAACGCGGGCACCGTCCCCGTTGCGATCGTGGCGTGTCCGGCGCACGTCACCGTGCTGAAGTACGGATACGCGGCATTCTGGAAGCGGGCCCCCTCGGACACGAGTCGGCGGAACCCGTGCGTCCAGCCGGCTCCGTAGTCTTCGATGTAGTCGTTCCGCATCTGATCCACGACCAGCATCACCACCAGTCGGGGCGCCTCGGGTGCCGCGGAGGTGGTGACTGGTAAAGCTGGCGCGATCAGTGAGAGCGCAAGGACCACACCTGACAGACGTCGCATGGCCCACCCTATCGTTCGTACACGGTGCGCCCGCCCACGACTGTGCGGACAACGGTCGTCGAGAGCACGTCGCGCGGAGCGACCTGCATGATGTCGCGCGAGAGCACGACGAAATCCGCCAGCTTGCCTGGTTCGATCGATCCGAGATCCCGCTCCGCGTGTGCGGCGTAGGCCGCGCCGAGCGTCATCCCGTGCAGCGCCTCAGCCCGGGTGAGCCGTTGATCGGGCGTCCACCCGCCGGGCGGCTGCTCACTCGTGTCCTGGCGCGTGATTGCGGCATAGAACCCCAGGAGGGGATCCGGCCGCTCGACCGGGAAGTCTGAGCCGTGGGCCAACCTGGCGCCCGCTGCGACCAGCGACCGCCACGGGTACGCCTCTTCGGCCACCCTGGTGTCGCCAAGGCGTTGTGGCGCCCAGGGCATATCCGAGGTGCAGTGGGTGGGTTGGATGGAGGCGATGATCCCGAGCCGGCGAAGCTCGGAATGTCTCCCGCATCAACGATCTGCGCGTGCTCGTCGCGCAGGCGCAGGTCGCGTGCGCCCGGAACCTCGCGCAACACACGCTCGAAGATGCCGAGCACCTCGTGGTTGGCGCGATCGCCAATGGCGTGTATGGCGGTCTGGAAGCGGGCCTCCGCTGCGGCACGGGTGACGGCAAACAGCCGATCGGGAGCGGTCACGAGAAGGCCACGGTTGCCTGGTTCGTCGGCATAGTCCTCGTTGAGAGCGGCGCCGCGCGATCCGAGCGCACCGTCGGCGATCAGCTTCACCGCACGGACCGTCAGCCGCTGTTCGGGATCGATCAGCGGCCCTCGCGTAAACCAGTCGCCTGTGTCCAGTCCGGTGAGCATCACGTAGATGCGGGTCGCGAACCCGTCGTTGGCGATCGCCTCGCGGTACACGTCGATGACGTCTGGCGCGACGCCGGCGTCGTGCACCATCGTGAGTCCTACCCGCCGCATCTCCTGGTCTGCGAGCAGCAGCTGCCGTCTCAGTTGCTCGTGCGACGGCTGGGGAATCTGCCGTGCGACGAGCGACTGGGCCGCATCGATGAGAACGCCCGTCGGGGAACCCGAAGCATCCCGAATGAGCCGTCCGCCAGCCGGATCCGGCGTGTCGCGCGTGATGGCCGCAGCCGCAAGAGCCCGGCGGTTCGCGAGTGCTGCATGGCCGTCGATCCGACCCAGGAACACCGGGTTGCGTGGCGCAGCGGCGTCGAGCGGGCCTGGTGCCGGCCAGTCACGGACAGGCCATCGGTTCTGGTCCCACCCGCGCCCCAGGATCCAGTCACCGTCGCGCGTCTCCGCAGCACGCGCACGCACCTTCTCGACGACGGCCTCGAAGGTCGGCGTGTCTCGCAGGTCGAGCGTCTGCAGCGAGGCGCCGAGGCCGAGGACGTGTCCGTGTGCGTCCTGCAGGCCCGGCACAATCGCCTGGGTCCCGGCGTCGATGACCTGCGTGGACGGCCCGCGCCACCGCAGCACATCGGCCGACGTGCCCACAGCGACGAACCGGGTGTCCCGCACAGCGAACCCCTGGGCGGCCGGCTGCGCGTCGGCCATCGTATGGACGACCGCGTTGTGCACGATCAAATCCGCGGGAGGCCCGGGACTCGGTGGCTGCTGAGCGGCCATCGCCGCGTAGGCGGCGACCAGGGTGACGGGAACGGAACGCATGGCAGGTCAGTTCAGCGGTTAGAGACGCAGTGCACCCGTAGGATCGCACATGCCGCCTGCCGGACGGCTTTGCAACAGGAAGCGGCCACCGCGTCACTGCTGCTGCGTCGGCGGGGGCGTCTGCCTGGCTGCCATTGCGGGCCCGTACAGGATCGAGTTGAAGAGCAGCTTGAACGTGCCGAGCGTCTGAGCCCGATTCTGCACCCGGAACGTGTGCAGGATGATGCGTCCGCGGCCCATCGGAACGTCGAGTACCGCGCCGGCCCCACGCAAGCGACCCTCGCCGACGATCCAGCCGCTCAGCAGCAAGGGTCCCTGTGGATAGCGCACCGGCGTCGCTATTCCGGTGCCGGCGCGCTGCGTGAGTTCGTAGCCCCCGTTGTTCACGAACATGGCCGCCGCATCCCGCGGCATGCCAAATCCGATCGGGTGCTCGGTGTCGACCTCCACCCTGAGAAGCGATCCGGGGCAGAAGAACGCCTCCGGGTCGTCGGTCCCGATCACGTTGCTCGCCAGCACCCCGAGTTGCTCGATTGCGAACTGCGCCGCGTTGCCGAGCGTGATGATCGTGCCGCCGCCCTGCACGAACCTGCGCAACGCCGCCGCGCCCTCGTCGCCCAGGCCGCCTCTGTGCCGGGGCATGATGTTCGGGCCCTGCAGCCCACGAAGCAGCAACGGCACGGGAGCGTCGGGCAGGATCAGCACGTCGAAGCGGCGCCCGAACGCCGGGTCCCTGACGTCGTCGTGCCGCACCCGTGTGTACGGCAGCGCGTGCTGCTCCATCACCCAGCGCGTCCATCCGGCGTCGGGATTGCCACCCCAGGGCTCGTACAGCGCCACCCGCGGAAGGTGGAGGGGCAGCAGGCTCTCAGGTGCGACCGGGTGGTTCGTGGCCTCGATGTCGAGGCCGAGATCGGCGGCCAGCGTGGCCACCAGCTGCGAGGATGCGCGGCGCACCACGATCGCGCCTGTCTCGAACCGGCGTTCACCGGCGCGGACAGGCTCCATTGCCCACGACACCTCTGCGCCTGCCTCGAGCAGGCGGTGGGTGGCGGTGAGCGACGAGTTCGGTTCGTGCGGCAGCACCCACGTGGTGCCGGCACCGGTGACGCGCCCGCGGGGCCAGGACGGGCCCTGGTCCAGGCGCGTGAGCACGGCTTCGAACGGGTCCTGCACTTCCACCACGGTGACACCCATGAGCAGGCCGAGCGTCCATGCGGTCATGTCGTAGGGCCTGTCGATCGGCGCGGAAGGTGACGGCCAGCGGATATCCGGGTACGTCTGCGCTTCGAGCAGATCCTTGACCCAGCGCCCGAACGGTTGCGCAAGGCGAATCACCGCGGTGCCGGCGGGATACTCCACGCCGCCGGCCGTGAACGGCGAACCGGCCTCCTCCACCTCGGCACCGCCGCCCTGCACCAGTCGAAGCAGCTGCGCCGCACTCCCGGGATCGTGCTGCGCGCGCGGCACGATGAACGCAAAAGGCCGACCCGTCGCGAACCGCTCGATCGTGCGGCGGTTCATCAGGTAGAAGTTGCGCTTGAGGCTCTGACGATGAGCGGCTATCGCGTCGAGCAATCCATCGGCAGCAAGGCGGTGGTGTTCGACAACATCAGCGAACGTCCAGCGTCCTCCCAGCCAGGGCTGCGGGTAGTTCATCCGGAACTGCAGGTCTGGCGGGGGAGGAATCTGCATGTCGCCGGGCTCGGGTTTCGCACCGCCGGCGGCATCCGACATACCGGGCGCGGTGTGCTGAAACACGGGTGCCGCCAGGCGCGCGCTGGCGACCTCCGTGAGCAGCGCGACCATGTTGTGCCACCACGGGTTCGTGCTGTTCGCCCCCTGCCAGAATCCGCTGTAGATCTCTCCCCACATCACTCCGGACTTACCGGCCTCCTGCAGGCGGGCGGCCATCGCCTGGCCGAGCAGGTTGACTTCGCTCCAGACCAGCGGGTCGACGTTCGGGTTCGGCGGGTTCTTGAAGGGCGGAACGAAGATGCGGGCGCGGCCGCTGCCCATCTGGTGTTGATCCAGGTACACCTCCGGCAGCCAGTCGTGGTACGTGATTTGGGCCAGGTAGCGCGTCTCGACCTGCGTGAGCATGTAGCTGTCGCGATTGTTGTCGTGTCCCGCGTACCGCTGGTACAGCTCCGGGAGCGGAGCGTCCTCGTGGGGCGTGCCGACGGTCTGTTCGTGCCAGTCGGCCATCATCTGCTGGCCGTCGGGATTCTGGGAGGGCACGAGCAGCACGATGACATTCTCGAGCACACGCTTCACCCGCGGATCGTCGGAGGTCGCGAGCGAGTACAGGAGGTCGTTGACCATCTGGCTGCTGCCGATCTCGTTCCCGTGGATGTTGCCGCCGATCAGCACCACCGCTTTCCCCTCGCGTGCAATCCGGTCGGCATCCGCCAGGGACGTTTCGCGGGGATTCGCCAGTTGCTGCTGCATCGCCTGGTAGCGCGGCAGGTCCGCGATCGTGTCGGGCGCAGAGACGATGGCGAGCAGGTAAGGCCGTCCCTCGGTCGTAGGGCCCAGGTCCTGGACGACGACGCGGTCGGACAGCCGATCGACTGTCCGGAAGTAATCCACGATGCGCGACCATCCGGCGATGCGGCGCGTGGCGCCCATCGGAAATCCGAAAAACTGTGTGGGAGAAGGGATTGCGGACTCGCCGCGTACGGCCGTTCCGGCGGCGAGGATCTCCATGACCCCGAGCAGCGCCAGGAGGATGAGCGGCCGGCTGCGCCGGCGAGCAGGCCGTGGGGGCGTCGAATGGCGGGGAAGGCGAGGCATCGGAGGAAAAAGTATAGTCTGCCCTATACTTCCCCCGGCTCATGCACGCCACCGACATCATCATCAAGAAACGCGACGGCGGCGCGCTCACGCGTGCGGAGATTGATTTCGTCGTGGCCGGCGTTACTGCGGGCACCATGCCCGAGTATCAGACCTCGGCACTGCTGATGGCGATGCTGCTGCGCGACATGAGTGCAGAGGAGACCGCCTGGTTGACCGAGGCGATGGTCGCTTCCGGGCACCGGGTCGATCTGTCGGGCATACCGGGCGTGAAGGCAGGCAAGCACAGCACCGGCGGCGTGGGCGACAAGACGTCGATCGTGGTTGCGCCGATCGTCGCCGCATGCGGGGTTGTCGTGCCGAAGAGCTCCGGGCGCGGTCTCGGCCACACGGGCGGCACGATCGACAAGCTGGAGTCGATTCCCGGGTTCCGCGTGGCCATGGATCGCGATGCGTTTCTCGGCGCGCTGCAGCGGATCGGATGCGCGTTCGTGGGACAGACGCCCGATATCGCGCCAGCCGACAAGAAGCTCTATGCGCTGCGCGACGTGACCGGTACGGTCGAGAGCATCCCGCTTATCGCCTCGTCCATCATGAGCAAGAAGATCGCAGAGGGCACGGACGTGCTGGCGCTCGACGTGAAGGTCGGTCGCGGCGCGTTCATGAAGACCGAGGCCGACGCGCGAAGGCTCGCCGAGACGATGGTGAGAATCGGCGCTCGTGTGGGCCTGACGACAGAGGCCATGCTGACCGCCATGGATGCGCCGCTCGGACGTGCGGTGGGCAACGCGCTCGAAATCGAGGAGTGCATCCATGTGCTCGCCGGGCGCGGACCGTCCGACGTCGTCGAGCTCTGCGTAGCGCTGGCGGGGCGGATGGTGCGTCTCGCCGGAGGTGGCGATGAGCACGCCGCGAACGCGCGTGTGCGCGACGTGCTTGCCTCGGGCGCTGCGCTCGAGAAGTTCCGGCAGATCGTGGAGAACCAGGGCGGTGATCCGCGGATCGTGGACGACTGCACACGCCTGCCGCAGGTACCCGCCTCAGGCTCGTTCACGGCGCCGCGCGCGGGGTTTGTAGGGACGATGCACGCGGATCTGATCGGGCGGGCCTCGATGCTGCTGGGTGCCGGACGCGAGCGCCTGGACTCCGCCATCGATCCGGGCGCGGGCCTCAGGCTGCTGGCCAAGCCGGGCGATCCCGTCGACGCAGGCGACGCGATCGTGGAGCTGCACCCGGGCGCTGGTGCACGCGTCGACGAAGCGCGCGCGCTGCTGGCACAAGCCGTCACGATCAGCGAAGCCCAGCCGACGCCCGGTCCCCTCGTCCACGGGATCGTGGCGTGACGTCCGGCGAGACATCCGATCTTCGGAGCCAGGATCGGCCCCAGATGTCGAATCGATCGCTCCGGTTCGCCGCGGCCGCACTCGCGCTCGTGCTGGCCCTTCTCGGCTACCTGGCGCAGGACGTGCTCGATCCCCGGGTGCGCGGCGCCGTCGGCGCGTTGTGTTTCATCGCCATCGTCGCTGCCGGTTCGTCGAACCTGCGCGGCGTGAACTGGCGGACGGTGGGCTGGGGCATCGCCCTGCAGCTGTTCCTCGCGTTCGTCATCTTGAAGTTCGAGGTGAACGGCGTGCGGCCGGGCTACGAGCTGTTCAGCGCGATTGCGCGAGGGCGTGAAACGATTCCTCGAGTTCACGAATGCCGGCTCACAGTTCGTGTTCGGCGACCTCGCGAACCAGGAGGTCCTCTCGAAGGTGCTGCCGCCGTCGGGCTTCGTCTTCGCGTTCACGGCGCTGCCGACGATCATCTTCGTCTCCTCCTTCTTCACTGTTCTCTACTACTTCGGCATCCTCCAGTTCGTCGTCGCCCTCATGGCGCGCGCGATGATGTACCTGCTGCGCACGAGTGGCGCCGAGACGTTGTCGGCCGCCGCCAATGTGTTCATGGGCCAGACGGAGGCGCCGATCATCGTCAAGCCGTACGTGCCCAGGATGACGCAGTCGGAGCTGCTGGCGATGATGGTCGGCGGCATGGCCACGATCTCGGGTGGGGTCATGGCGGTGTACATCGGGCTCGGGGCCGACCCGATCGCGATCCTGACGACGAGCGTGATGGCGGCGCCGTGCGGGCTGTACCTGTCGAAGATCATGCTGCCGGAGACCGAGGAGCCCGAGACGCGCGGGCGCGTGAAGACGGCCGTCGAACGGCAGCACGTGAACGTGATCGATGCCGCGGCCGCCGGGGCGTCTGACGGGCTGACCCTGGCCCTGAACGTCGCCGCAATGCTGATCGCGTTCCTGGCGTTCATTGCGCTCTTCGACTTCCTGCTCGGGATGGTGCGGCCCAGGGCTGACGCTGTCAGGCGTGTTCGCGGTGGTCTTCTCACCCGTAGCGGTCCTCATGGGAGTGCCATCATCGGACGTGCCCGCCATGGCGGACCTGTTGGGCACGAAGCTCGTCGCCAACGAGTTCGTCTCCTTCGTGAAGCTGACGACAGAGTACCGGGAGACGTTGAGCCCGCGCTCGTACACCCTCGCGACCTACGCGCTCACCGGATTTGCGAACTTCGCGTCGGTCGGCATCCAGCTGGGCGGCATCGGCGGCATGGCCCCGACACGGCGCGGCGACCTGGCCCGCCTCGGCTCCCGTGCCCTCCTGGTGGGCTTCCTGGCGACGCTGATCAACGCCGCGATCGCCTCGATGCTGCTCTGATTCCAGTGAGAATGAGATCGGGAGGTGTTTCTCAAGATCGTGAGAATGAGATCGGGAGGTGTTTCCTTATCACGCCGGTCACATGGAACGGATCCTGACGTAACTATGGAACGGGGGGGCGGCGTGCGAGTCGGCTACTCGCCGTCGAGGCGGTTCTGCACGGACGGGAGTTTGCGCGGGGTGGTCGTTGGATCGCAAGCCATGGGAGCCTGCAGCCATCCGTGTGGGGCTGCTGTGGCTGCACCCGGCCGTCGCCCGGGCGGCTCCTCTGAGATCCTGTAGAGCGCGGACGTTCGAGCGCACCAGTCAGGGGTTCCGAACGGTCGTCCGCGGCTCACGCACTCGCGAATGGCGTCAGTGGCGGCAGGAGACGAGCCCTCGTTCAACAGCTCGTTCCACCCCGCAGGTCGCACCACTGGCCACTCCGTCAGAGTCGGGCCGTTGCAGGAGTTGCGGTCCCGCTGCCATGCACTCGACCAGCGCCATCGCTCCGCACGCGTGGTGAGCTTCGCGCGAACCGGATTCCGCTCGACGTACAAGCAAAGCCGGAGGAAGTGAAGATCCTGCTCGACCGGAACCCACCTGAAACGACCCTGATAGACCGCGCCGCGGCCGCGGGTGCAAGACGCCTGTCGCCATCGCTGCGCGTGCGTTGTCGTCAGCCATCGCATGTACTCCGACAGCACTCGATCGACCGTGGGTTGCACGACGAGATGCCAGTGGTTTGGCATGACGCAGTAGGCGAGGAGCCTGGTGGTGTGCCGTCGTCCGGCCTCCGCCAGCACGCGAGTGAACGCATCGTAGGCGGAGGGATGCTCGAACAGCGTCACGCCTTCTATCGCGCGGTTCATCACGTGGAACACGAGCCCGGTTAGTCCTGGCAGATGACGTCGTGGCATAGGTGTGCTCGCAGCAGCACCCGGAACGCTCACAAGAACCGCGCCGTGGCGCCGAGGGTCGTCCACCGGCCCGAAAGCCGCCCGATGTACCTGCGACGTTGAGAGTTCTGCAAACACCTCCCGATCTCAATTGGCACATTGTGCGAAACACCCTGAGAAGACGCGGACCTGTCATAGGCATGGATTTCACTTGCGGCTGCCCGGGTGGCCGGCCACTGCGGTGACGGCGCGAGTCATCATACGGTGGCCCAGCATCGTATCGGTCGCGGGGTGCCCCTCATCCACTCACGGTCCGGGCTCGGGCGGTATCTCCGACGGCGCGAGTATCTGCGCAATCAAAGCGGCCGCGGACGTCACGGCACGGGCAATCCGATACACTGCTGGGCGCGTCTGCGCTATTCAGCAAGTCGCGTGGTGAGAGGCCGGGGCGCTTCGGCCCGGCCCCACGCTGCAGGCTGTTTCCGTTGACGGGAGGCCGGGGGCGCTTCGGCCGCGGGTCCTACGCTGGCATGACCTACAGTTATTACGACTCTGTTGCAGAGGCCGCGGCCTGGGTGCGCGGTCACGCACGGGCGGTACCCACGGTGGCCGTCGTTCTCGGTTCCGGCCTGGGGGCGTTCGCCGATCGTGTTGCAGACCCGCGCTCGTTCCCGTACAGCGACATCCCGAACTGGCCGGCTTCCGGGGTCATCGGACACGCGGGCAGGCTCGTCCTGGGCCGCGTCCAGGAACGCGAGGTCGCCGTTCTCGCCGGCCGCGCGCACCTCTACGAGGGCCACGACCCTCGAACCGTGACATTCGCGGTTCGTGTTGTCGGTCTGCTCGGCGTGAAGACGGTGATCCTTACCAACGCGGCGGGCGGCGTGAACACGTCCTTTACCGAGGGCGCACTCATGATCATCGACGATCACCTGAACCTGACGGGCAGCAATCCGCTCATCGGGCCGAACGACGATCGTTTCGGGCCGCGATTTCCTGATATGAGCGAAGTCTACTCGCGGCACCTGCGGGGGATTGCGGACGCAGCTGCAGCGGACGCCGGGGTACGCATCACTCACGGGATCTACGCGGCGATGCATGGCCCGAGCTACGAGACACCTGCGGAAATCCGTTACCTTCGAGCGATAGGCTCCGATGCCGTGGGCATGTCGACCGTGCCCGAAGCAATCGTCGCGCGTCACATGGGGCTGGACGTGCTCGGCATCTCCTGCATCACGAACATGGCCGCGGGCGTGCTGCCGCAGCCGCTGGATCACGCGGAGGTGATGGAGACGGCACGACGCGTCGGAGCGGATTTCATGCGCGTGCTGGAGGGTGTCATTGGCCGCATCTGAGAAGCGACCGCCGCGCAGCGCTCCTGCGCGTTCTCGCAAGGGCACGCAGGAGTTGATCGCCATCGCGCGAGACGCCCGGTCTCGCGCTGTCGCGCCCTTCTCCGGGTTCAAGGTCGGGGCGGCTCTCGAAGCAGAGGACGGCACGGTCATCACCGGCTGTAACATCGAGAACGCCAGCTATGGCCTCACCATGTGCGCCGAGCGTGTGGCGGTCTTCAAGGCGGTCTCCGAAGGACACCGCAGGTTCCGCCGGGTTGCCGTGGTCGCGGACACCCCGGCGCCAACGCCGCCGTGTGGCGCGTGCCGGCAGATTCTGTGGGAGTACACGGGCGACATCCAGGTGGTCCTCGCCAACCTCGAGCGCGAAACCGGACGGTACCGCCTGAAGCGCCTGCTGCCAGTTCCCTTCGACGCCGATGTGCTGAGCTCGGCGAGAAGCAGCGCGTCTCAAAGAAAGGGGCAGCGCAGGTAAGCTGGGCAGGCTTGAGAGCCTGCCTCACGAGCCCAGTGTGCATTGTGCATTCTGCACTGTGCATTTCGGTATGATCTCCCCATGCTCCCGACAATCGAGTGGACCGACGACGCCATCGTGATGGTCGATCAGCGCAAGCTGCCAGGCGAGGAGACCTACGTCCGCTGCCGCAGTGCGCAGGAGGTCGCGAAGGCCATCAAGACCATGGTGATCCGTGGAGCGCCAGCGATCGGCGTGGCGGCGGCGATGGGTCTCGCGCTCTGCGTGAGGCAGAGCAAGGCCACGGGCACGCAGAAGCTCGCGGTCGAGTTCTACCGCATGTGCGACGTGATGGCCGGCACGCGGCCGACGGCAGTGAATCTCTTCTGGGCGATCGACCGGATGAAGCGCAGCTTCGCTGCGGGAATCGAGGCCGGCGAGTCAGTGGACCAACTGCACGAACGCCTCCGAACCGAGGCGCGGCACATTCATGACGAGGATGTTGCGAGCTGTCGCGCGCTCGGCGGCTTCGGCGCGTCAGTCGTGCCCGACGAGGCGCGTGTGCTCACCCACTGCAACGCCGGAGCACTTGCGACCGCCGGATACGGCAGTGCGCTCGGGGTCGTGCGGGCAGCCGTCGAGCAGGGCAAGCACGTGCGGGTGCTTGCGGACGAGACGCGCCCGTTCCTGCAGGGCGCACGGCTCACCGCCTGGGAACTGCTGCGGGACGGCATCGAAACCACCGTGATCACCGACAGCATGGCCGGCCCACTGATGCGCGACGGGGAGATCGACGTCGTCATCGTCGGTGCGGATCGCATCGCGGCCAACGGCGACACGGCAAACAAGATCGGCACCTATACGGTAGCCGTGCTCGCGCGCGAGCACGAGGTTCCCTTTTACGTCGCAGCCCCCGTGTCCACGATCGATCTGGCAACGCCGGACGGCACTCACATCCCGATCGAGGAGCGCGACCAGCGTGAAGTGACTCACCTCAAGAACCTGCGGCTCACGCCGATCGGCGCGCTGATCCGCAACCCCGCCTTCGATGTGACGCCACACCGCCTCATTGCCGGCATCATCACCGAGCGGGGCATATTCCGGGCGCCATACACGGAGAGTCTCCGGCTCGCGTGCGCCGCCGACGCCGAGGCCGCGACCGCGCAGAGCTGATCGACGAAGCCGCCTCGCATGCAGATTCTCGGCATCGAAACCTCCTGCGACGAAACGGCCGCCGCCGTCGTCCAGGAGGTTGACGACCCGGCGCGTCCATGGCTGCTCCGCTCGAACGTGGTGGCGTCCCAGGCTGAGATCCACCGGGAGTGGGGCGGCGTCGTGCCCGAGATCGCGTCGCGCCAGCACGTGCGCGACATCTGCGGCGTGGTCGAGACTGCGCTCGACGTCGCCGGTTCCACGCTTGATGACATCGGCGCCATTGCGGTCACGCAGGGACCCGGCCTGGTGGGATCGTTGCTCGTAGGCGTGTCGTTCGCGAAATCGCTCGCGGTGTCCCGTGGCGTGGCGCTGATGCCGGTGCACCACCTGGCCGGCCACATCGAATCGCTGTTCCTCCACAATGGGCCGCTGCCGCTGCCCGCCGTGGTGCTCGTCGTGTCCGGCGGGCATACGAGCCTCTACGCCGTGCCTGAACCGGGGCGATACCGCTCGCTGGGCCGGACCCGGGACGATGCGGCGGGGGAGGCGTACGATAAGGTGGCCAAGCTGCTGGGGCTGGGGTACCCCGGCGGCCCGGCGATCGATCGCGCGGCGCGCGGCGGGAACGATCGCGCGTTCGACTTCCCGCAGATGCGAATCACGCATGCCGACCGGCGGACGCCCGACGAGCCTGGCCGGCTCGATTTCAGCTTCAGCGGCCTGAAGACCGCCGTGCTGCGCGTTGTGCGGACCCGGGACGGCTCCTTGGCTGGGCCGCACGGCACGACCGAGAGCGAACCGGGCGCGGCCAATGGCGCCAAACGCTTCAGCGACCAGGAAATCGCCGACCTGAGCGCCAGCTTCCAACGCACGGTCGTCGAGACGCTGCTCGATCGCACGTTCGCGGCGGCGCGCCAGTGTGGCGCGGCAAGCGTGGGGATTGCCGGTGGCGTGTCGGCGAACAGCCGCCTGCGGGCTGATGCCCTCGCACGCGGCGAGCGCGAAGGCCTCCCCGTGTTCATCCCCAGCCTGGCGCTCTCGACCGACAACGCCGCGATGATCGCCGCTGCCGGCCTGCGCCTGTACCATGCGGGTGTGCGGGCGGGCTGGGACCTGAACGCAGAGGCCAGTCTGCGGCTCTAACCCAGGCTGCAGGCGACAGGCTGCAGCCTCCAGGCTTGTCTGGCATCAGGCCCGATCTCGCTTGCGGCCCGCAGCCTGTGGGTATCATTCCTTATGCCTGTCCACACCGACTATCTCTGGTTCAACACGAGCAAGCGTCAGGAGATCGTCCGCATCACCGACGAGGTCTCGGCGATCGTCAAGGCGAGCGGCGTGGTGGAGGGCATGGTGCTCGTGTCGGCGATGCACATCACCGCCGGCGTCTACGTGAACGACTGGGAGAGCGGGCTGATCAGCGACATCCAGGTATGGCTCGAGAAGCTCGCGCCGGCGGGTCTCCCGTACCGGCATCACCAGACGGGCGAAGACAACGCTGACGCACACCTGAAGCGCACCATACTGGGGCACCAGGTCATGCTGCCGATCACGGCCGGCGTTCTCGATCTCGGGCCATGGGAGCAGGTGTTCTACGCCGAGTTCGACGGGCAGCGACGCAAGCGCGTCGTGGTGAAAGTGATGGGCGAGCGGTGAGCGAGGATGCGTTCTCGGTCGTGCGTGCGTGGTTCGCGGCGCTCAATGGCAGTGACGTGGCTGCCCTGGCGGCGCTCTACGAGGACGATGCGACGTTCGACCGGGATGCTGGCGTGCTGCAGGGTCGCGAGGCGATCGCACGCGCGCTCGGCGAGCATCTCGCCACGTGGGAGCCGGCGCTGGACGGTGGCGCGCGCTGCCGTCTGCGCACGATGGGCAGCATCGAGACCGGTATTGCGACCGAATGGGTCGGCCGCGAAATTCACCGTACGACCGGCGAGGTGCTCCACGCGACGGGGTACGACCACTTCACCGTCGTCGAGGGCCGTATCGCACGTCAGCGACAGGTCGTCCGCCAGCAGGAGGCCGACGCCCCTTCGCTCACGGACACACCGCGCCCGTCGACGCGGCGCTATCCAGAGCGGCCGGTGGTCGGTGTGGGCGCCGTCATCGTCCAGGATGGACGCGTCGTTCTCATCAAGCGCCGGTTCGAGCCGCTCGCCGGGCAGTGGAGCCTGCCGGGCGGGACGCTGGAGCTCGGTGAGACGCTCGAGGCCGGTGTGGCCCGCGAAATACGCGAGGAGACGGGACTGGAGATCGAGGTTGGGCCGGTCGTGGACGTGTTCGATCGCATCCTGCTCGATCCGGATCAGCGCGTGCGGTATCACTTCGTGCTGATTGATTACCTCTGCCGTCCCATCGGCGGCCGGCTCGAGGCCGGGTCCGATGTCGCCGACGCCGTGCTCGCCTCGCCGGCTGAACTGGCGGGATACCGCATGACGCCGAAGGCCGTTGGTGTCGCGGAGCGAGGGCTACGGATGGCAGCGGACAGCACCAGCGCGCCGTGGCCGCGCCCGTTCACGCCATTCCTGGAGTGAGCAACATGGGGTCAGCGGCTTCACCCCAGCGGGCGCTCGTGACCGGCGCGTCGAATGGCATTGGCCTCGAACTCGCGCGCGTGCTCGCGCGCGAAGGCTGGGATCTCGTCGTGACCGCCCGCAACCGGCAGGCGCTCGACCGGGTTGCCCACGAGCTGTCGATTTCGAACCCCACGTCCGTGCACGTCGCCACGGCCGACCTGGCATCGCCGGACGGTGCGCGCCTGCTGATGGACGAGATCGCGTCGGCAGGCCTGACGGTGGATGCGCTGGTCAACAACGCGGGCTTCGGTCTCTTCGGGCCGTTCGCAACGACGCCCCTGGAGCGTGAGCGGCAGATGATCGACTTGAACATCACCGCACTGGTCACGCTGACCAAGTTGTGCCTGCCTGGGATGATTGAACGCCGCCGCGGCCGCGTGCTGAACGTGGCCTCGACGGCCGCCTTCCTGCCCGGGCCGAACATGTCGGTCTACTACGCCACGAAGGCGTTCGTGCTCTCGTTCTCGGAGGCGATCGGCGATGAATTGCGCGGCACCGGTGTGACGGTCACCACGCTTTGTCCGGGGCCAACGGAGACCGCCTTCCAGGGCGTCGCCCGCATGCAGAAGTCGCGACTCGTGCAGGGGGCAATGATGAGCGCCGCCGACGTCGCCGCGGCGGGCTATCGCGGCATGATCGCAGGTCAGGCTGTTGTCATCCCGGGCGCAACCAACCGTATGGTGCCGCTTCTGGTGCGCATGCTGCCCCGGCGGCTTGCGACGATTGTATCGAGGCGGGCCGCTGAAGCAGAGTCACGGCAGGGCTGAAGCGGATCCCCGGCAGGGCTGAAGCCCTGCCCCACATGCCACAGGGAAGGATATGCCGGGGACGCCCGTGGGGCAGGGCTTCAGCCCTGCTCATCGCGTTCGTGAACCGGCGCGACAACCGTCTCCAAACTCCCTGTGATTGTGTGTAAAGCGTGCGCGTGAGGGTTGTGCATTGTGCATTTCACGCCGCGCCCAGCGTCTAGCGCCCAGCGCCCAGCGCCTGTTTCTTCCCATGCCACGCGTAGTACACCGGCAGCCCGAGCAGGACAATGAGCAGCCCCGGCCAGGTGGTCGCCGGCCGATACGCGAAGAGGACGACGAGGATGACGCTTGCACCCATGATGTACAGCGCGGGAACGACCGGGTAACCGAACGCCCGATACGGCCGCTCCGCATCCGGCCGCGTGTGGCGGAGCCGGAACACGCCCGCGATCGTGAGGATGTAGAAGATCAGCGCCGCCGAGATCACGTAATCGAGCAGGTTGCCATAGAGATTGCCGTACGTGCCGGATGCCGTGTCATAGGTGCGAGGCAGCACAAGTGCCGCGGCCCATACACCCTGCAGCACCAGGCCGGCGGCGGGGACCTTCGCCTCGTTCAACTGGCCCACGCGCGTGAAGAAGAGCCCGTCCCGCGCCATCGCGTAGTATGCGCGAGCCCCGGCGAGGATCAGGCCGTTGTTGCACCCGAACGTCGAGATCATGATGGCCGCCGCCATCAGCGTGGCCCCAAGCCCCGGAAAGATCGCGTTGAGCGTGGCCGTGGCCACACGATCGGACGGCGCATGCTGGATCTGCTCGAGCGGCAGCGTGACGATGTAGGCAACGTTCGCGAGCAGGTAGAGGGTGATCACGGCCCCCGTCCCGAGCGCGAGCGAAAGCGGAAGGTTGCGCCGCGGGTCCTTGACCTCGCCCGCGGTGAAGGTCACGTTGTGCCAGGAGTCGGCTGAGAAGAGCGATCCGGTCTGGGCCACACAGATGGCAACGAACAGCCCGAAGGCCGTGACCGCCGACAGCCCCGGCACGATGTCGACCTGACCGCGCGGCGTCCAGAACGCACCAAAGTTGGCGTCCACCGCCGTGGCGTTCCAACCGAGGAAGAGTCCCAGCCCGACGAGAGCGATGACCGCTCCCGTCTTTGCAGTCGTAAAAACGTTCTGAATCACCTTGCCGTACTGGAGGCCCCTCGTGTTGCTCCACGTGAGCAGGGCGATGAGGAGCACACCCACGAGCTGCGCCGTCGAGAGCGAGACGGCGTAACCGGCGGTGAGGTGAACCGGAGCGACGATGTAGTGGCTCTCGCCGATGGCAGGCCATAGCACGCCCAGAAAACGGGCAAACGCGACGGCCACGGCGGCAATCGTCCCGGTCTGGATTACGAGGAAGAGCGTCCATCCGTAGAGGAAGCCCCACAACGGCGAGAACGCCTCGCGCAGGTAGACGTACTGGCCGCCGGCACGCGGCATCATCGCCGCGAGCTCCCCGTACGACAGAGCAGCCGCGATCGTCAGCACGCCTGTCACCACCCACGCGACCAGCAGCCACCCGGGGCTCCCGAGCTGACGGGCCATGTCGGCCGAAACGATGAAGATGCCCGAGCCGATCATCGACCCGATCACCACCATCGTCGCGTCGTAGAGCCCGAGCCCTCGGTTGAACTCGGTGTCGAGCGTGGTTGCCACACCGGTGGCCCCATGCGGGCGGGAATTCGCCATCAAGACTCCTTCTGAATTAGGATGCAGAGCGCGACGCACTATACCTGCCGCGTGTCAGGGCCGCAAGGCAGCCTTCACGCACGGGCGGTCCACGCTGACATATCACAGTCGGCTACAGGCGACCGGCCGCAGACCGCAGGCCTTTCGGGCGGGCAGGAGCATCAGCCTTCGGCGCGCCGGGCGGACTGACGGCGGCGGAAGAGAACCGGCCGCGTCGTGCCTCGGGCGAGGCGGCCCTGCGGCCTGCGGGCGGCAGGCAGTCGCCTGACTGTCGCATTCAGGGCTGACCACCGTGTTGTCGCTTGATCTGATCCAGACGGTCGCGTTCGCCGGCCTCGTGCTGTTTGCCGGGTATGGCATCCGGCGCGGGGTGCCCGTGCTCGCGCGTTACAACATCCCGGCGCCGGTCATCGGCGGCCTGCTCGTGGCCGGTGTGCTCAGCTTCGCGGCGAGCCGGGGCGTGACCCTTGCCACGTTCGACACGACCCTGCAAGCGCCACTCATGATCGCGTTCTTCACCTCGGTGGGCTTTGGTGCGAGCGTGGCGCTGCTCCGGGTGGGCGGGCCGCTTGTTCTCATGTTCTTCGGAATCGCCACGCTCGCCGCCATAGTCCAGAACGTCGTCGGCGCACTCCTGGCGGTCGCGCTCGGGCAACCCGCACTGATGGGCGTGCTGGCCGGCTCCGTCACGTTGACGGGCGGCCCCGCGACGGGGCTCGCCTTTGCTCCGCAATTCGAAGCCGCTGGCGTGCCTGCCGCCGGCACGCTGGCGCTTGCCGCTGCGATGGTAGGGATCGTCTCCGGCGGTGTGGTCGGCGGACCTGTTGCCACCTGGCTCATTGCCCGTCGCCGGCTCGCCACCCCGAAAGCCACACCCGTGCACATCCCGCTGGTCACCGCCCAGAGCATCGTCGAGGAGCAGATGCACGAGGCGCCGGCCAGGGCGCCGGAAGGGGAAGACCGCGAGGCGTACACGCTCCTGAAGACGCTCGTCGTGATGCTCGTGGCCATGTGGGTTGGGGGAGTGGTCAGCGCCTGGATCAACCGGACCCTGGCCGGCGTGGGCATGGCACTGCCGGCCTACATCGGGGCGATGCTCGCGGCAGCCGTGATCCGCAACGTGGACGACGCCACGAAGCTGGTCGGAATTTCGCAGCAGGTCGTGGACGACCTCGGGAACGTGGCGCTGTCCCTCTTCCTCGTGCTTGCGCTCATGACGTTGCGGCTCTACGAGATCGTCCACGTGGCGCTTCCGCTCATCATCATCGTCGCCGTCCAGGTGGGGTGTGTCGTGGCTCTCTCCGTCTGGGCCGTCTTTCGCACGATGGGGCGCGACTACGAAGGCGCGGTGATCGCGAGCGGCTTCTGCGGCTTCATGCTTGGCACGACGGCGAACGCCATGGCCAACATGGAGGCGATCGTCGAACGGTATGGTCCGGCCCCGCGGGCGTTCCTGGTGGTGCCGATGGTGGGCGCCTTCTTCATCGACTTCACGAATGCGCTGGTGATCACGGGATTTCTGAACCTGCTGCGATGACCCATGCCTGGCGAGGACGGCCATGAACCTGTCGCGTGACGCGGCCTGGGCGCTGGTTACCGCCCACACCGAGAGCGAGAGCCTGCGGAAGCACATGCTCGCCGTCGAGGCTGCGGTGCGAGGTTACGCGCGGCTTTTCGGCGAGGACGAAGAGGCGTGGGGCTTCGTCGCGCTCGTCCACGACTTCGACTACGAGAAGTATCCCAACGCCGAGAACCATCCGTTTCGAGGTGTCGAGATCCTCCAGGCGCACGGCTATCCCGAATGGGTCACGCGGGCAATTCTCTCGCACGCGGATTACAGCGGCGTGCCGCGCGAGTCGCGGCTCGAACACACCTTGTACGCCTGCGACGAGATGGCGGGCTTCGTCACCGCCGCAACGCTGGTGCGGCCGAGCAAGAGCATCCTGGACCTCGAGGCTGCGTCTGTCATCAAGCGCATGAAGGACAAGGCGTTCGCGCGCGCCGTGAACCGGGATGACCTGCGGAAGGGCGCCGAGGAGATGGGGCTCCCGCTTGCCGAGCACATCGACAACGTGATCCGCTTCATGCGGGAGCGTGCCGGCGAGCTCGGGTTGAGGGGGAGCGCATAAGTGCACGATGCAACATGCGCGATGCACAATGTCGTGCGGACCCCACAAGACGGGAGATCCAGAGGCGCACACTCGGCCAATAGCGTGCTCGGCGGCAAGACCGGCAGGCCGAAGCCTGCAGGCCGTAGCGTGATGGACGCGACAGCCCGAAGATCGAACGGCTGTCGCTTGCTCCCCGTATATTGAGAGCAGCGCATGCCTGAGATCGCCGCCCAGCTTCCGGAAACGCCCGCGCCCGACTCGCCCCCTTCCGACGGCGTGGTGGTGCGCCTGACGAACGTCAGCGTGCGATACGGGCGGAATTTCGCCCTGCGGGACGTGGCCGCGACCTTCCAGACGGGTGCCGTAGGGCTGCTCGGGCCAAACGGGGCCGGCAAGAGCACGATGATCAAGAGCCTGCTCGGGTTCGTCAAGCCAGACCAGGGCCAGATGACGGTGCTCGGCCTGGACGTGGCCAGGTCTCCGCTCGAAATCCGGGCCCGCATTGGATACATGCCCGAGAACGATGCTCACATCCCCGGGATGAACGCCGTCTCGTTCGTGGCGTATTGCGGAGAGCTCGCCGGCCTTGGCGCCGTCGATGCCATCCAGCGGGCACACGAGGTGCTCTACTACGTCGGCCTCGGGGAAGCGCGCTACCGAAACGTCGAGACGTACTCGACGGGGATGAAGCAGCGCATCAAGCTCGCGCAGGCGCTGGTGCACGACCCCGACCTGCTCTTCCTCGATGAGCCGACCAACGGGATGGATCCGAAAGGACGCGACGAGATGCTGGAGCTGATCCGGGATCTCGCGCACAACAAGGGCGTGAACCTCATCCTCTCATCACACCTGCTCCCGGACGTCGAGTACACCTGTGACCGGGTCGTGGTGATGGACAAGGGCCGAATTGCCGCCCAAGGACCGATCGCCGAGTTGAAGGGGCCGCGCGGCAGCGTGTACGAGCTCCGCGCGAAGATTGATGCGGATCGGCTCGTCACTGCCCTTCGTGCTGCAGGCATGGACTGTCACGCCACTGATGAAGACGTGATGCGCGTGTTCGTCCCCGAGGGACTCACAGCGCGCGCCGTCTTCGAAGTCGCGGCGCGCGAGCGCATACAACTCCGGCACCTGCGTCCGAGCGTGCCCACACTCGAAGACGTGTTTGCCCGCGCGGTCGGAGAAGAGTAGCGATGCCGATCCATGACCAGGGTTACCGGCGGTTCGGCGGAAAGCGCGGGCTGCGGGGCCACGCGTGGCTCGTGATCGCCGGCACCGCGATGCGCACGATGCTGCGCAACCGCAAGTTCATGGGGCTGCTGCTGCTCGCCTGGGCGCCGTTCCTCGTGCGCGCCGTCCAGGTGTACGCGTCCACCAACTTCCCGCAGGTGGCATTTCTCGCGCCCACGGCCAAGACGTTCCGCGAGTTCCTCGAGCAGCAGAACCCGTTCGTGTTCTTCGTGACCGTGTACGTGGGCGCGGGGCTGATTTCGAACGACCGCCGCGCGAACGCGCTGCAGATCTACCTGTCCAAACCGCTCACCCGCGTGGAGTACGTAGCGGGGAAGGCAGCGGCGCTCATCGCATTTTTGCTGTTCGTGACATGGGTGCCGGCGCTGCTCCTGTTGTTGGTGCAGATCCTCCTCGCCGGCAGCTTCGCGTTCGTGCAGAAGAACCTGTTCCTGTTCCCCGCGATTACGGTATTCGCGTCCCTGCAGGTGCTGATGGCCGCGTTCACCATGCTCGCGCTGTCATCCCTGTCCAAGAGCAGCCGGTTCGTCGCGGTGATGTATGCCGGCATCATCCTGTTCACCGGCGCCATCCAGACGATGTTCTGGGCTATCACCCGCTCGTCGGCTGCCTCCCTGATCTCGCCTACGGCATCCCTCAACCAGATCGGTGATGTGGTCTTCCGTGTGCCGCCGCGCTATGAGACGCCGGTGGCGCTATCTCTCCTGGTCATCGTGTTGCTGGTCGCCGGCTCGATCCTCGTGCTGGAGCGGCGCGTCCGCGGCGTGGAGGTTGTGGCGTGACGCTCGGAGCGCCGGCGTCCGCGCCCGCTGCAGCCCCGGCTGCGCCGATCGTGCAGGCGGAGCAGCTGTCGAAGTGGTACGGGCAGGTCATCGGGCTGAACGATGTCAGCGTGTCAGTGCCGCCGGGCATCACCGGCCTGCTCGGACCCAACGGCGCCGGCAAGTCGACGTTCATGAAGCTGGTGACGGGGCAGCTGAAACCGAGCAAGGGCGCCATCACCGTTTTCGGCGAGCGGATCTGGGGCAACCCGGCGCTGTACTTCCGGATCGGGTTCTGTCCCGAGCAGGATGCCTTCTACGAGCGCATGACCGGGCTCGAGTGGGTGACCGCCCTGGTCCGGTTGAACGGGTTCGATGACGCGGCGGCACGCAAGGCAGCAACCGCCGCGCTCGAGCACGTGGATCTGCTCGACGCCGCCGACAAAAAGATCGGTGCGTACAGCAAAGGCATGCGCCAACGAGTCAAGCTGGCCCAGGCGATTGTGCACGACCCGCAGCTCCTCATCCTGGACGAGCCGCTCTCGGGGATGGACCCGATTGCGCGCCGGAAGACGATCCGCCTGGTGAAGGAGTGGGCACGGGCGGGCAAGAGCATCCTCGTGTCGAGCCACATCCTGCACGAGGTCGAGTCGATGACCTCGAACATCCTGCTGATCAACAACGGCCGCATCCTCGCCGAAGGCAACATCCACCAGATCCGCGATCTGATCGATGAGCACCCGCACACGGTGCACATCAGGGCCGCCGACCCGCGGGCGCTCGCGCGGCGGTTTCTCGCGGACGATGACGTGTTGAGTCTGCGGTTCGAGCTGGGAGCCGTGGTCGTGCAGACGGGAAAGCCAGACGCGTTCTACACGCGTCTCACCGGCCTGGCCGCCAGCGGGGAACTCGGCTCGATCGACGAGGTCACCTCGCCGGACGACAACCTGCAGGCGGTGTTCCAGTATCTCGTCAAATAGGCGGTAGGCGGTAGGCGGTAGGCGGTAGGCGGTGGTAGCCGGGAGCAACCGCGACAACGACAGCGAAGACACGACCATGACTACACGCGCCTCCACCAGCACGACGACACGGCCTGCAGCGCCCTCGCTCCTGACCGCGTCGCTCCGCATCTTCGACCTGTCGCTCGGCGAGATGCTGTGGTCCCGCCGGAGTGTGTTCCTCGCTCTCGTCGTCGGCGGCCCCGTGCTCATCGCGCTGATCTGCCAGACGGTGGAGTTCTTCAACCTTCCGGCGCTGCGGGTCAACGGGGTCCGGGTGAGCGGAGCCGTGATGTTCGGCGGGATGATCTGGGCCTTCTACCTCCGCGTCATCGTGCCGCTGCTCGGCGTCTTCTATGGGACATCACTCATGGCCGATGAGGTGGAAGACCGGACCCTGACCTATCTATTCACCCGGCCCATCCCGCGGGGCGCGGTCCTGATCGGAAAGTACCTGGCGTACCTGGCGTGCACGGGCCTGATCGTGCTGCCGTCCGTGATGCTGGTGTTCTTTCTGGTGATGCCGCTCGGCGGCGGCGGGCTGCGAGCCATCGCGCGGGGTTTCCCGGACCTGCTCAAGGACCTGGGCCTGCTTGGGCTCGGTCTGGGCGTCTACGGAGCCGTGTTCGCGTTCATCGGCGCTCAGTTGAAGCGCCCCCTTCTGGTCGGCCTCTTCTTCATCGTGGGTTGGGAAATCGTCGTCCTGTCGCTGCCCGGGTACCTGAAGCGGTTCACCGTGGCTTATTACCTGCAGTCGCTCGTCCCGCACGCGATGCCCCAGGACAACGTGGTTTCGGCCCTGCAGTCGTTTTTTCAGGATTCGAGCTCCCCCGCTGGCAGCCTGCTGGCTCTAGCTGTGATACTGGTAGTGTTTCTGGCGCTTGCGGCACGCTCCGTGGAGCGCCGCGAGTACGTGCTGGAACAGTGAGTAAGCTGCATCCTAAGAGTGGGCTGCGCGGCAGCTCTTCTGGCTACACGGCCCCGGACGGCCGAAAAGGGGGACGGGACCGCCGTGCACCGAAAGCCCCGGCTAAGCGCTGGGCGCCCCGCCGAAGCCTTGGCGAAGGCGGGGGAACCGGCCGGCCGAACCGCCCGTATACAGCCGTGAGGGACGACGATGACACCACGCACGCGCTACTTCATGTTCGGCTCCGTGGCTTTCCTGCTGGTTGGGCTCTGTACGGGTGTCGTGGCGTTCTACTCCGGGCTGCCGATGGGAGCGTTCGGGCAGCAGAATGCGCCCACCGAGCTCTCCTACGTCCCAGCAGACGCGGCCGTGGTGGCGTATTGCAATGTTCAGGATGTGATGCGGTCGCAGCTTCGCCAGAAGCTCCAGCAGAACATGCCGAACCGCGAAGAAGGTCAGCGCCAGTTCGAGAATGAAACGGGACTCAACATCGAACGGGACATCGATCGTGTGGTCGGTTTCCTTGTTCCAACTGGCGCCAAGGACGGTTACCGCGGCATGGTCCTGGCCAGCGGCCGCTTCGACGTCGTCAGGCTGGAAGGACTCGCGCGGGAGCATGGCGGCCAGATGAGCGACTACAAGGGCAAGCGGATGATCACGCGTGCCGCAGACGAGGGTTCGACTGAAGGCCAGCACAAGAGCATGACCGTCGCGTTCCTCACGCCGGGTCTCGTGGCGGTCGGAGACACCGACTCCGTGAAGCGGGGAATCGACGGGGTGGGTGGTGCGAACATTACGGCCAACACGGAACTGATGGGCCTCGTTGACGAGATCGATGACAGCAACGCGTGGGCTGTCGGCCGGTTTGATGCCCTGATCACACACGCCAACCTCCCGGAAGGGGTTGCGAGCCAGATTCCAGCCGTGAAGTGGTTCTCAGCCAGCGGTCACGTGAATGGGGGCATTTCGGGCCTGCTCCGGGCAGAGACCCGCGATGATCAGGCTGGCCAGAACCTGCGCGATGTCGTGCAGGGGTTCCTCGCGCTGGCCCGGCTGCAGGCGGGCAGCAAACCGGAGATGCAGGCCCTCGTTTCGTCTCTGCAGGTGAGTGGCACCGGCCGCACGGTTGCCCTCAGCTTCACCCTGCCGAGCGAGGCCATCGAGGCCCTCGGCGCCGCGGCCGGCGCCGTGCACAACCGTCACCAGCAGACTGACGATCATACCGAAACCACCGAGCAGTAAACCCCTCCGCCGGTCGTGACTCGCGTGACCAGCCCATCGTGGCGGCCTCGAGGCGCTGGTTTCTTGACTCCCTCTCGCCGACTCCCTACACTTCGGAACGTTTCCGTTCCTGAATGGATAACCGACTGCCGTCCCTGGCAGGCCACCGGGTCGTGTTGCGGGAGCCCCGGGCTGCCGATGCCGAACGCCTCTTCGCCTACACGTCCGATCCCGAGGTCACACGCTTTCTCGCGTTCGACCCGCCGCGGTCTGTCGCTGAGTCGCTGCGTTTCATCGCTCGCGCCGAAGTGCTGCGGACCTGCGACGCGGAGTACGTCTTCACGATCGCCGACAGCCTCACCGGCGAGCCCCTGGGTATCACGGGACTGCGGCACCTCGATCTGATGATGGGCACCGCGCAGGTCGGCACCTGGCTCCGGCGGGCGAGCTGGGGAACCGGCGTGAATCCCGAGGCCAAACGGCTGCTGCTCGCGTATGCGTTCGGGCCGCTCGGGCTGCACCGCATCGAGGCGCGCATCGCGGTGGAGAACCGACGTTCGCGCGATGCCTTCGTGAAGCTGGGGGGGCGCTTCGAGGGGACGCTCCGCGAGTCCTTCCGGAAGAACGGAGTCCTGCTCGACCAGGGCCTTTACGCCATTCTCGCGCCGGAATGGCGGGCCGTGCCAGGGCACGCGGCTGCGCCCGGAATGCCGAACGCAGAAGGACCCCACCGTGGCTGATCTTGCGTTCTTCTATGGCACGCTGATGACCGGCTTCGATCGCCGGCGCCGCACCGGCATCGACCCGAAGATGCGTTTCATCGCTCGCGGGTGGGTGCAGGCGGCGTTGTTCGATTTGGGCATCTATCCCGCTGCCGTGCCCGCCCAGGAGGGCCGTTTGTGGGGTGAAGTGTTCGAGCTGCTCGACCCGGACGACGTGCTGAAGGCCCTGGACGAGATCGAAGGCTACCGACCCGGCGATCCGGACAGCAGCCTCTACATCCGCTCGCTCGTCCCGGTACATCTTCCTGATGGCACCAGTCCGCCGGCGTGGGTGTATTTCTACAATGCCCCGCTCGGCAAGGCGCCGCGCATCGACTCCGGAGATTACCTGGAGGTACTTGAAGCTCAGATAGAGGACGGCGGGGCTGACCTGGCCCGAGGACGCTTCACAAACAACAAGGGGACAGGCGCCGCGTCCATCTGGCCGCTGGCAGCTGTCCCCTCTCCAACCCGCGCTTGCGCGGCAGGTCAGTTCATCGGCATCGTGGGACGAGCAATGGGGAACTCGTCTTCCTCGATGACGTCATTTTCTGGTTCGTCGTTGTCCGCCTCCAGGTGTGTCGTGTAGGTGACCACCGGAATCCGCCGCGTTTCGGCATCGAGCTTCAGCATCGACAGCAACTGGAACACCTCGACATCGTCGATGCGCATGCAGACGATGACCAGATCGGGCTGCACGTGCCGCACGCGCGAGTACGCCCGGGCGCTCGACTCCACGAACACCATGTCGTACCGGCCGGCGTCGAGAACCGTCTCGAGCATCTCGAGGATCTCCGGGCTGCCGTTGACCACGACCACCTTCTGCAGTGTGGTCTCGGGCGCTCGCCGGAGAGTCTGCATCATCTGCATGTCCGTCACCCTTCCTACCGGGTGTTCATCCAAGAATCGCGCCACCATTCCTCGAGTGCAAAACCGGCCCTCTACTGGCACATTGTCACCGTAACAGGCGAGCTGCCACCTTCAGCTTGGCACCATTTCCGGGTCGGTTCGTCCTGACCCGGCCTGGGCTGCTCTTCCACACGGGCCGGCGCCTTACTTCTACGACGCGGTGGCGCCTGCCGTGGTTTCGGCGCGCCTCCGGTCGGGCGGAGCGGGATGGCACTCCCTCGAAGGCTGTACGTCTAATCGGCACGGCGGAGGGGCGGCGGTATGGATCTGCTGCACGCGAGCCATGCGCGGTTGCGCACCTGAACACGTACGGGCACTCTATTCGCCGTGCCGACCCGGAAATCCGCCGGATTCATCCTCCAGCTGCTCGGAATCTGCGTTTTCCTGGTCATACCGGGTCCTGGGGGGCACCCGTCCGCTGAGCGGCGCGCCGTGGGCGCGGTGCCCTCGCCGCGCGCGGTGCTCGGCTTCGAGCCCGGCGACGACTACACGCTCGCCGACTTCCGCCAGCTGCTGGAGTACTTCCGGCGCCTGGACGCCGCCTCTGATCGTGTGCAGCTGCGGGTGGCGGGGCGCTCGACCGAAGGCAACGAGATGCTGATCGCCATCATCTCGTCGGAAGCCAACCTGGCACGGCTCGAGCGCTATCGCGACATCTCACGGCGCCTCGCGCTCGTTCGCGGCGTGACAGACGTGGAGGCGCGTGCCCTCGCGCGCGAAGGCAAGGCCGTCGTGTGGATCGACAGCGGCCTGCATGCGAGCGAGGTCGCCACCGCGCAACACGCCATCCGCCTCGCGCACCAGGTCGCAACCGACGACACCCCCGAGATGCAGGCGGTGCGCGAGAACGTTGTGCTGGTGCTCGCGCCCTGCATCAACCCGGACGGGATGACCATGGTCGTGGACTGGTACCGGCGCACGCTGCGCACGCCGCACCAGGACAGCGCAATGCCGTGGCTCTATCAGAAGTACGTGGGGCACGACAACAATCGCGATGGCTACATGCAGACGCAAAAGGAGACGCAGGTCGTGAATCGCCTGCTGTTCGCTGAATGGCTGCCGCAGATCATGTACAACCAGCACCAGGGCACGTACCCGCCGCGCATCTTCGTGCCGCCGTTTCCCGACCCCGTGAACCCGAACATCGATCCGCAGATCGTGCGCGGGGTGGATCTCGTGGGCGGTGCGATGCAGGACCGCTTCGAGCGCGAAGGCAAGAACGGCGTCATTTCCCGTTACGCGTTCTCTATCTGGTACAACGGGTCGGTCCGCACCACGAGCTACTTCCACAACATCATCGGCATCCTGACCGAGACCGGCCACGCTTCGGCGACGCCCTTCACGTACGAAGCCTCGCGATTCCCACCAACGCTCTCGAACGGGGTGGCCACGCTCGTGCCCAGCGTGACCTATCCGAACCCCTGGAAGGGAGGCACCCTGCACCTCCGGGATGCGGTCGAGTACATGCTGACCGGCTCGATGGCGGTCCTCGAAGTCGCGGCGAAGTACCGCGAGCGCTTTCTCTATGGCATCTACCAGGTCGGCGCGCGGCAGATTGCGAAGGGCCAGACAGAGGCACCGGTTGCCTATGTCGTCCCCACGCTCCAGCACGATGGACCCGCCAGCCTGGCGTTCATCGGCACGTTGATGAAAGGCGGCATCGAGGTGCACCGCGCGTCGCGACCGTTCGCCGCCGACGGCATCTCATATCCCGAGGGCACGTACGTGGTGCTGCTCGCGCAACCATTCCGGCCTTTTGCGAAGGATCTCCTCGAACGGCAGTCCTACCCGGATCTGCGCACGCATGCCGACGGCCCGCCGCTGCCGCCCTATGACGTCGCAGGATGGACGCTCTCGTATCAGATGGGCGTCAACGCGGTTGCGGTAGCCAGGGCGTTCGACACCACGAACCTCGTGCAGCTGGACTCGGCGCCCGAGGCCCGCGGTGAAGTCATTGCGGCGCCTGACTCGAAGGTGTGGGGCTATGTCGTCGATCCCGCGACGAACGCTGCGGCCATCGCGGTGAATCGTCTCCTCGCCCGGGGGGCAGTGGTCGACCGGCTGGCCGCCTCCTTCAGCCCACGTCCGGGTGTCACCATTCAGCCCGGCGCGTGGGTGGTCACACGCGGCCCACACAGCGAAGGACTGATGCCCCAGCTGGCGGAGACGCTGGGCCTTCGGGCATGGTCCCTCCACCGCCCACCGCCGCAACGCGTGGTGCCCATACGCGCCCGCCGTATCGGCCTGTATAAGAGCTGGGTGGCGAACATGGACGAGGGCTGGACGCGATGGCTCCTCGAGCAGTACCAGTTCCCCTATAAGACGCTGAACGACCGCGACGTCCGCGCCGGCGAGCTGCGGCGAGGGTTCGATGTCATCGTCTTGCCGCATCAGAGCGCGAGCGTCATCATCCGCGGCCATGAGGCGTCGGTGCCGGCCGGACGTGAGGGGCCCTCGAACCCGGTGCCCCCTGAATACCAGGGCGGCATCGGTGAGGCCGGCGTGGAAGCATTGAAGCGGTTCGTCGATGACGGGGGCACCCTGGTCACGCTCGATGAGGCCAGCGACCTGGCTCTCGAGCGCTTCGGAGGCGTGTTTGCCCGGATCAGCAACGTCACCCGCGGTCTCGACCGAACCGTCTTCTACTGTCCGGGATCCGTTGTGCGTCTGCACGTGGATACCAGCGAGCCGGTGGCGTGGGGAATGGCCACAGAAACGGCCGCCTACTTCCAAGGCTCACGGGCCTTCGACACGGCCGATGCCTCCGCACGGAGCATCGCACGCTACGCGTCAATGGACGAGGTGCTGATGAGCGGGTGGCTGCTCGGTGCCGACCGTATCGCACGCCGTCACGCGGCGCTCGACGTGCCGTTCGGGGCGGGGCGCGTGGTTCTCTTCGGTTTCCGGCCGCAGTTCCGGGCGCAGCCGCACGCAACCTTCAAGCTGCTCTTCAACGCACTGCTGAATTAGGGAAGGGCTCAGGGAGGGCTAAGGGCTAAGGGTTAAGGGCTCAAGGCCAAGGGCCAAGGGCCAAGGGCTAAGGGCTCAAGGCTAAGGGCTCAAGGCTAAGGGCCAAGGGCTAAGGGAATGCGGGGCCGAACTCCTGCTGCGGCTCTCCTTGGAACTGTTCGCCGTGAAGCGTTGGCGTAAGGCCTTTAGCCTTTAGCCCTTAGCCCTTAAGCCCTTAAGCCCTTAAGCCTTGAAAAAAAGCCCCGCCGGCCGTGAGGCCGACGGGGCTTGGTCGAACGCTGCCGGTCCCCTAGAACTGGAACCGGACGCCCAGCCTGATCATCCGCGCTTCCTGGAAGCCCAGAGGCAGGTTGTAGATCGGGTTGAGGCTCGGGGAGGCGGTAGGAGAGAGGGGCGCGACATACTGCGTGGCGTCTCCGAGCGTTCCCGCATAGAGGTCCGCTGTGAGCGCCTGCGGAATGCTGCCATTCCGGTTGTAGCGGGGTGTGATGTTGGTGACCGCTTCCTGGTTGAACAGGTTGAAGACATACGCTTCCAACACCATCCGCTTGCCCCCTCCGAACCCGAATGCGTGAGACGCGAGCAGGTCGGTCTGGGTAAACGTATCCGTCCGTCCGAGGTCACCGCGGCCGTTGTAGAAGATCGGCACGATGAAGGTGACCTCCGAGCTGATCGGGGTTCCGCTGAGCGCCTGCTGCGAGACCCCGAGCATCGTCGTCCCGAGCTTCGACTCGATGGCGTAGTTGCCAAACAGCTTCAGCGTGTGCGGCCGGTCCGTGCCGAGCAGACCGTACACGTTGTTGCCGTTCTCGTCGAAGTTGCCGGGCGACAGGTCGAACGCGCGGCTCACGTTCGGATCCGAACGGCCGTTCTCGTCGGAGCTGGCGAGACCGGACCAGTTTCCGTAGAGGCGGCTGTAAGTGTACGACGCGTTGTAGAAGAAGTGACTCGAGCGGCCCGCCACCCTGAACTCGATGCCGTCGTAGTCACGCTTCGCCTTCGGGGTCACCGAGGCGCCCGTGGGGGTCTTGACGCTATCCGACGTCAGACCGAACCCGGGGTTACCGGTCGTGTAGACCTCGCTCTCGAACTCGTCGAGCACGCCGATGTCTTCGATCCCGTATCGCAGGCGCTTGTGTGTGTAACGCAGAGTAAACGTCGACAGCGGCGCGAGCAGGTACTCGGTCGTGACGTCGAAGTTGTTGTGCGACATCGGCTTGATGTCGGGGTCAATCCCTTCGAGCTGGCCAGCAGAGTTGATGGGGACCGTTCGGTTGTCGATTTCAATCAACTTGCGGCCAAGCGCGCCGGGGTTCGATATTGACAGCTGGCTGAGGTCGGGGCTGTCGAGGGTGTACACATGGTCGTGCCAGTAATCGCCCCCGAAGGACCCGCGCGCAAGCTCGTACTTGAGGACGTCGTTCACACGGACCCAGCTCGAACTGAGCTTCCACCGGCCGTTGCCGAGGATGTCCCAGGCTGCACCCACGCGAGGAGCAATCTTGTCTCCCCACCCGAAGGAAATGGGGTTGGCGATCGCGACGCCGTCCTGCTCCGCCCTGAACGGGGGCAGGAACTCGTTCTCGATACGTACGCCCGCGTTGACAGTGAGACGCGGGTGCACCTGCCACGCATCCTGGGCGTAGACTCCGTGGTTGCGACTCGTGACGGCGGAGTTCAGCCGGACACCGTCCTGCCACGTGTAGTGGCCGTAGGGGCCGCCTGCGTTGACGATCGAGCCGCGCGTGTAGCCCTCGCCCCAGTTGATGTTGAAGCGCCCCTGGGTGTAGTTGCTGTTCACGTCGTCCCCGATTCGGTTCAACGCGTAACCCACCTTGATCGTGTGGTTCTGCCCGAAGGCGCTGCCGAAGAACGTGCCGTCGAGGTACAGATTGTGCCGCGTGAGAAGGTCGCGCTGAACGACGAAGGTGGATGCCACATTGGTGAAGCCTGCGGCGCCTGCGAACTGCGCTGGCACGATCACCCCACCGTTGTCGGAGGCGGTGTTGTACACGAAGTACGGCAAGTCATCCTTCCCGTAGGTGTTGCCTTTGTCGTTCGTGTACTTGTAACCGTAGCGGGCGCTCAACAGAAATTTCGACGAGGGAAGGTAGTTCACTCCGAGGGTGGTGGCATTGGACTGGACGTAGCCGCCCTGCTTGCTGAGATCCGTTGTCGGAGGCGCCACCTTGGCGTCGTTCGAGGTCAGCAGCCCGGTCGTCTTCTGCGGATTCCAGAAGTAGGACGCATTCACCTGCAGCTGCTGGAACGGCACGTAGTCGAGGCGTCCGGTTCCGCGGTGGCGGAGCACGGTGGTCGCCGAGTCCTTCACGCCGGCGGACTCCCCTGTGGCGGTCAAGAAGTCGATCGACCGCTCCGTCCTGTGGCGTTCGGGGACGTAGCCGACGAAGAAGCGCAGTTTGTCCTTGGCGATAGGACCGCCGAGCGTAAACCCACCGTAGCTCTGGTTGTAATCGTCCTCGGGCGGCGTGAACAACTCGGCCTGGGTGACGTCGAACGGGTTGCGCCGGAAGCTCTTGCCAGCCGTTGCCGAGCCCCCGCCGGCCACAGGCAAGGTGCTCTGGCCAGGCACGTCCGCCAGATTGCGGCGCGTCTCGTTCAGGCTGCTGCCGCTGAACTGATACATGCCCTCGCCGTGAAACGTGTCGCTGCCGGACTTGCTGATCACGTTCACGACGCCCCCGAGTGCGCCGCCGAACTCGGCCTCGAAGCCGCCGCTCTTGATCTGCACTTCCTGCACGAACTCGAAGGGGATGGCGTCCTGTACCTCAAGCGAGGCGCGGCGGATGTTCGACACGTCGACGCCGTCGATCACGAACACGTTCTCGGAGCCGCTGGTGCCGTCGAACTGGTAGCCGCCGACGCCCGCGGTGCCGGACTTTCCTTCGGCGCGAACGCCGGGCGCCATCTGCAGCAATGTGTTGAACGTGCGGCCGCGCGGCAGCTGCTCGATCATCTTGGAGGTGATCGTCGTTGCGGTGCGAGCCGAGGCCACGTCGAGCACGGTCGATTCCGCGGTCACCTGCACAGCCTCGGTGACGCCGCCCAGAGCCAGCGTCACGTCGACTTTGAGGGTCTGACCGACCGACAGCTGCACAATCTGTGACTTGGTGGTCTGGAAACCAGCAAGGGTCGCGGTGACCTGGTAGGTTCCGGGCGGCAGGGCCGGGAACCGATAGTTGCCGTTGGCGTCTGCGGACTCGCTGCGCACACCGATGAGCGCGGCGCTGCGGGCCTCGACGACGGCGCCGGGGAGCACGGCACCCTGTGCGTCCCTGATCGTGCCCTCGAGCGAGCCTCGCTGTTCCTGGGCGAGAGCGGGCGTTGCGAACGCCAGCGCACACACCAGCACAGCTATTGCGCGTCTAAACATCTTCCATCCTCCTCTGGGGTTCAATTCCGGGCCCAGGCGTAAACGGGGTGGGGACCTGGGATGCCGGACTATAAGGAAGCTTTGTGCCAAACAGGGATGAAATGCCAAGATGCTGTGACGAAAGGCTTTACAGTCGTGGTGAGCTGAAGATGAGGCACGGCTCGCTGGTTCGGCTTGGATCTGTATCCAAGCGGTTGAATGTCGGTTGGTCCCCGCGGTCTCTCCACTTGTCCCACAGGCTCGTGACGAACGGCAAGTGGTCCACCACTTTGTTGAGGCGACCATCCTCGGGTGGGTGGCGCCACGCCCGGTACACAAAAAGAGCCGGCGAAGCGTGATGCCTTCGCCGGCTTTGGAGGCGGCGGGAACTCCTCCCGCCGGGTGTCTGACTACGGTCCTCGGACCCGCAGCTGGGCTAGAACTCGAACCGGGCGCCGAACCGGATCTGGAACGGCGTCTGGAACTGCGGGATGCGGGCAATGACCGGCTGACCGAAGTCAGGGTTCAGCGCGGTGAACGTGGACTCGGTGTCCTGATCGTAGCCCGTCGCGCGCCGCGTGTTGAACAGGTTGAAGACGTCGGCCAGGAGCACCACTCTTCGCGCTCCGCCCATCCTCACCCCGTAATCGGCGTGCAGGTTGACCTCGGAGGTGAACGGTGTCCGTTCCCGGAACCCGTCAACCGTCTGGATACCCGAGCCACGGGGCGCCTCCGGGATCTCGCCGTTGTTTTCATACAGGGGGTTGGCCGCCAACGGCGTGAGCGGGCTGCCAGAGCTCAGTTGGACGCCCGCGCCGAGGTTCAGGCCCCAGTTCATCGAGTAGTTGCCGTACACCTTGAACTGGTGCGGTCGGTCGGTCGGGAGCGGGCCGGCGCCGAGCGCTCCAAGATAACGGATATCGCCACGGAAGCCGAACTCCGGCACGCCAATCGCGGTGTAGCTCGGGTCGTTCGTCGGGAAGTCGAACAACGACGTGATCGCCGGATCCGACTGGCCGTTGTCGTTCCGGAAGAAGCCCTCGAACGTCCCATGGAGCCTTGACCAGCGATAGGAGCTCTGCAAGCCCCAGTTGTTGCCGAACCGCTTTTCGGCGGTCAGCTCAACGGCATCGTAATCGTGGATGGCATCCTCGAAGCCGATGTCAAATCCTTCAATTGGGACGACAGGGGTGTTCGGGCCCGGGTTCGTGATGAAGTACTCGACGCTTTCTGACCCACCCTCGGGCAGGAAGTAGCCGGCCATTGGAAGCGTGCCGACATCCTCTAGAATGCGTCCGAATCGGCGGTGGACCCACCGGGCGCCGACGTTCAGGTTCGTGAACGGCTCGAACTCGAACCCGACTAGCGTCTCATCCAGGTAGGTTGACTTCGAATCTGGATCAAAATCCGCGGGACTCAGTCCGGCGAACCGGAGGTGCACCGTGTCAAGCACCGGGCCCGCCGGCACTCCTTCCGGAATCGACTGGGTCAAGGCCTCGTCGTAATAGTCCGCCCGCGTCACGCCCGCGTCGGCCGACAATGCACGCGCCGCAAGATCGTTCGGGATCTTCGCGAAGAAGCGGCCCCAGTTGGCGTATAGCTTCGAACGCCCGTTCCCGATGACGTCATAGGTGGCTCCGACTCGGGGAGCCCAGTTGCCGCTCCACTTGAAGTCGGCGAGCGTGCCCAGGAGCTTCTGCTGCTCGTAGCGGATCCCGGGCCGGATCGTCAGGCGATCGCCGATGCGCCAGGTGTCCTGCAGGAAGAAGCTCGTGTACTGCTGCTTCGTCTCGCGCGAGGTGTTCAGGTTCGCGCGGGTCACCCGGTAGATCCTGCCGGCGTTCGGATCGGCGAGCACTTCGACGCTGGCGCCCGTGGCGGTCGTCTCTCCGTTGGACAGCGTGAACGTGGGGCCGCTGTACTGGTTGATGTTGTTGTACTGGACGTCCTCGTAGTTCACCCCATAGCGAATCTGGTGTCCGCCAAAGATGTGCGTCGAACGCGCCTGGTATTGCAGGTTGATGCCCTCGTTACCGGCCTCGTAGAAGCCGATGCCGCCGCTGATGACGTTTGGCGTGACGGTCCGGTCGCTCACGCTGAACGAGTTGACCGACGGCGTTTCAACCAGGTCGTTCTGTGCGCGCGACACCGTTGCCTCCACCAGCCAGCTCGGACGGAGGACCCCGTCGTACTTAACCGTCTGATTGTGTCCGCCGTACTTGAGCGAGCTGAAGGCGGCCGTGTCCGTCCCGGTCAGCGAGGACAGGCGCTGCGGCCCCATGTCACCCTCGGCTGGATCGCCGAAGAATGAGGCATCGATCCGGTGACCGTTGCCAAGCTGACCGCTTGCCTTCGCGCTGTACCAGTTGATGTGACGGTTGCGATCGACCTCGCCGAGGCTTTCGAGTGGAAAGCCCGCCGGCGCCGTGATCGTCCGGCGCTCCCAGCTCGGATTGTACGCGCCGAAGAAGAAGATTCGGTCGTGCAGCACCGGGCCGCCGACCGTGAAGCCCGCGTCACTCGTCTGCGTCCCGGCCGTGTTGATCGATCCGTTCTCCGTCTGAACCTGCTCGAACTCGGCTTCGAGAGCCGTGGGACGCGCGTAACCGAACAGGCTGCCGCGCAATTGGTTCGTGCCGCTCTTCGTCAGCACGTTCACCACGCCGCCTGTGGACTGCCCGTACTCGGCCTCGTAACCAGCAGTCTTCACCTGGATCTCGTTCACGAAATCGTAGGTGACGCCGTTCCCGAGCGAGCCGTGATAGATCGAGTACGAGCCGAGCGCGCCGTACCCGGTGTTCGTGATGTTCACGCCGTCCACGACATACTGGTTCTCGAGACCGCTGCCTCCCGCGATGGAGGGGTTCGCCGCGCCCGCGCCGCTGTTCGTCACGCCGGGCGCGATGTACAGCGCGTCGCTGAAGCGACGGCCGATCGGCACGCGCTGCAGAAGGTCCGCATTGATGGTGGCGCCCACGGTCGTGGTCGACGTATCAATCGTCGGAGACCCGCCGGTGACTTCCACCGTCTCGGTGAGGCCGCCTACCTCCATCGTCACCGGCAGCTCGACGCGCTGCCCGAGGCGCACGACGACAGTCCGCTGCTCGACGACCTTGAAGCCCTGCAGCTCCGCGCGAACCGAGTAGGTGCCGGGTATCAGGAAGGGGGCGTTGAAGCGTCCTTCCGCGTCCGCCGTGAAGGTCTGCGCCCCCTGGGGCCCGGTGATCGTCACCGTAGCGCCGGGTACCGCAAGCCCCTGCGGGTCGGAAACCCGGCCGGCAATCGAGCCGGTGGTTTCCTGGGCCCAGCCGTGGCCGGCGGTGGCAACGATCACAGCCGCCACGAAGGCCAGAATGCGCGATTTCATCAGTTCTTTCTCCCTTACATCGGTGCGCGGGTCGGGCCCGGCAACGCCGAAACAAGTCCAGTGACGCCCGCCTGCACCATCTCCCTGGCGTTGCTTCGTCACAGAGAGCATGTGACGTGCCGCAACTAACTGGGGACGAACGGCTTAGCTGGTGCGGTGACGAGCGTCGCCCAGGGTGTGATGAACGGCGGTATTTTCGACGTGAGCCGCGTTTGATTCTGCATGGGGTTGCGCGCCGTTCGTCACTGGTGCGTTCAGGAAGGCGAATGAATCCTCTAAACCCACTTCAAACATGTGGATCCTGCTCTGCTCACCGTGCCCCGTGCTGAACAACCGCCGCTGGTAAGATCTCGCGCGTGCCCACTGACGTTCGTCCTGAGTGCAGCCCGCACGCCCATCGGACGCTATGGCGGCGGGTTGAAGACAATCCATCCGGCGGAGTTGGGCGCGGTAGCCGCCCGAGCCGCTGTCGAGCGAGCCTCGCTCTCGCCTGAGCTCATCGATCTCGTCATCATCGGTCACGCGCGGCAGGCGGGCTCCGGGCCCAATCCGGCACGGCAGGTCGGCCGGCGTATGGGTCTGGCGGATCGCGTCCCGGCATGGACGCTCAACCAGGCATGCGCGTCGGGGCTGCAGGCGGTGGCGTCAGCCGCTCAGGCGATCGCTTCAGGCGATGCCGAAGTCGTGGTCGCGGGCGGAATCGAGTGCATGAGCCGCACGCCGTATCTCATCGATGCCGATGATGCGCGGTGGGGCCACAAGATGGGCCACTTCCCGCTGATCGACGCCATGTATCGGGACGGCTTCCGCTGCTCCCTCTCAGGCTTGATCATGGGAGAGACGGTCGAGCTGTTGGCCCGTGAGTACGGAATCACACGCGAGCAATCCGACCGCTACGCCTTCGAGAGCCAGCGGCGTGCGGGAGAGGCGACGACAGCGGGCCGGTTCGACACCGAGATCGCGCCGGTGTGTGTGCCGGGCCCGAAGGGCGAGACGACGATCGCGGCCGATGAACATCCGAGGCCCGGGACGACGCTCGAGGCGCTCGCCGAGCTGCCACTCGTGTTCCCGGAAGTCGACGGCCTCCCAGGAATCATTACGGCCGGATCGTCGTCCGGCATCACCGACGGTGGTGCCGCGGTGATCGTGGCTGGCGCCACGGCCGTGCGTGAACACGGGCTGCGTCCCCTCGCGCGCATTCTCGGCTGGGCCACCGTCGGCGTCGACCCGGCGCGCATGGGCATCGGGCCCGTGCCCGCGGTCCGCAAGCTCCTGGCCCAACTCCAGCTCACTCTCGACGATTTCGACCTCATCGAGCTGAACGAGGCGTTCGCCCCGCAGGTGCTCGCGGTGCTCACCGATCTCGCGATCGATCGCGATCGCGTGAACGTCAACGGCGGCGCGATCGCGCTCGGCCACCCAATCGGCTGCACGGGCACACGCATCCTCGTCACCCTGCTTCACGAGATGCACCGCCGCCACGCCCGCCGTGGCCTGGCCACGCTCTGTGTCAGCGGAGGATTAGGCGTCGCGATGGGCGTCGAAAGGTGTTAGGACGCGCTCCGCAAATGCACAATGCACAATGCACAATGCACAATGCAGCACATGCACAATGCGCCATGCGGACCGCCCCTTGCGCACCGACCACAACAGGAATGGCGTGCATTGCCGCGCAGCTGCATCTAGCCGCGGTTTGGATTCGAACGGGCGTTCTTCACTATCGTTGTCAGGATCTTGACGAGCTGGCGGGCTTCGTCAAGCAGGGGTTGGGCGGCAGGCTGCAGCGCCCCTCGGGTGGCAACTATGAGCAGCAGCCAGTAACGAGCCTCACGCGCTTCCTTCAAGGAGACGCACGTCTTTGCGATGAAGTCAGGCTTGGTCTGCCCGGCTGATGCTTCCGCCAGGTTCGCGCCGATGCTGGTGCCTGCCGCGAACAACTGGAGCAGCAGATGCTCGGTCGTCCGTCGACGGTCATCAGCCGTGTCGCAGAAGTTGATGACGGCACACGCGAACTCAAATGCACGTTCTTGAATATCCAGCCCTGAATCGCCCACGAGCAGACGTTAGAGCCATATCCGTGCCGACGTTGGCGTGGTCGGCGTTGCGGCGCGAGCCTCAGCTCGACACGTCCGTCCGGCATTGTGCATGGTGCAGTGCCCATTGTGCATTGTGCATCGTGCATTGTGCATTCCAGGTGTCGCCATGCGCCTTGCAGTAATCCCCGGCGACGGTATCGGCCAGGACGTCATACCGGAAGCCGTGCGGGTGATTCAGCGGGTCGCGGACGTGTTCGGGCGCACGTTCGAGATCGAGCAGCTCGCGTGGGGGGCTGACTACTATCTCGCCACCGGCATCACGGTTCCGGCCAACGGGTACGCGATGCTGCGCGACGAGTTCGACGCGATCCTCGTCGGCGCCTTCGGGGATCCGCGGGTGCCCGATGGCCGGCATGCGCGCGACATCCTGCTCGGGATCCGGTTCGAGCTCGATCTCTACGTGAACTACCGGCCCGTCGTGCTGTTCGACGCGCGGATGTGTCCGCTCAAGGATCGCGGTCCATCGGACATCGACATGGCCATCTTCCGGGAGAACACCGAAGGCGTGTACGTCGGCGTCGGCGGGCGCGTGAAGCCGGGGACGGACGACGAAATCGCCATTCAGGAGGAAGTCAACACCTGGAAGGGCGTGCACCGCATCGTGCGGTATGCCTTCGAGTGGGCGCGGGCGCACGGACGCGCGCGGGTCTGCATGACGGATAAGAGCAACGCGATGGCGCAGGGGCACGCTCTGTGGCAGCGGGTGTTCCGTGAAATGGCGCTGGAGTTTCCCGGCATCCAGGCCACGCATCAGTACATCGATGCGCTTGTGCTGCAGATGGTGCGCGATCCCGGGCAGTTCGACGTGATCGTGACCAACAACCTGTTCGGCGACATCATCACGGATCTCGGTGCTGCGCTGCAGGGCGGCCTCGGCATGGCGGCCTCGGCCAACGTCCATCCGGGGAGAACGTCGTTGTTCGAGCCGGTGCATGGCTCCGCGCCGCCGCTGGCCGGGAAGAACGTCGCGAACCCGATGGGGGCGGTGCTGTCGGCGGGCTTGATGCTCGCGCACCTCGGGCTCGTCGAGGAAGCGGCCGCCGTCGAGCATGCCGTGCGGCACGTCGTCGCCCTAGGTATAGGCACCCCCGACATCGGAGGAGCGCAGGGCACCGTCGCGGTAGGCGACGCGATCGTGGGCGCGATTGTGGCATCGCGGGATGTTCAGGCCTCTCCGAAACGCGCTGGAGGCTGGAGCCCGGAGCCTGGAGCCGAGGATTCGGGTCCGGCGCCTGGAGGGAGCGAATGAGTCATCCTGACGTCTTCATCCTCGGCGGTGCGCGCACACCCATGGCGGAGTACGTCGGCGCGCTCAAAGACATCTCTGCGCTCGACCTCGGCGCGATTGCCGCGCGCGCAGCGCTGATGCGCACCGGTGTCGATCCCGGTCAGATCGATCACGTCGTGTTCGGCAACGTGCTGCACACGAGCGCCGACGCCATCTACGGTGCGCGACACGTGGGCCTCAAGGCGGGGCTGCCGGTGGAGGTGCCGGCGCTGACCGTCAATCGCCTGTGCGGGTCCGGCATTCAGGCGGCGATCAGCGGCGCGCAGATGATCCAGCTGGGTGAAGCCGAGATCGTTCTGACGGGTGGCATGGAGAGCATGAGCCAGGCGCCGCATGTGATCCGCGGATTGCGGAGCGGCCTGCGCCTTGGGCAAGGCGCGCTCGAAGACTCGCTGTGGGAAGCGCTCACCGACACGCACTGCGGCTGCAGCATGGCTGTCACGGCGGAGAACTGCGCCGCGCAGTACGGCATCTCACGGCTGGCCCAGGACGAGTACGCACTGCGCAGCCAGAGTCTCGCGGCCGCCGCCTGGGATGCGGGGCGTCTGGCGGAGGAGGTCGTGCCCGTGGAGGTGAAGACCGGCAAGGGAACCGAGGTCTTCGCGCGCGATGATCACATGAGGCCCGACACCACGCTCGAGGGGCTCTCCAGGCTGCGCGCCGCGTTCTCCGCGAACGGCTGTGTCACGGCTGGCAACGCCAGCGGCATTGTCGACGGGGGCGCCGCTCTCGTGCTCGCGTCGCGTGCGGCCGTGGAGCGGCTCGGTGTCACGCCGCTCGCCAGGCTGGCGGGCTGGGCCACCACCGGCGTCGAGCCGACGCTGATGGGCATGGGGCCGGCTCCCGCCACCCGGAAGCTGCTCGAGAGGGCCGGGCTCACGCTGGCGGAGATCGATGTGTTCGAAATCAACGAGGCGTTCGCCGCGCAGTACCTGGCCGTGGAGCAGGAGCTTGGGCTGTCCCGTGAGAAAGTGAACGTGAACGGCGGCGCCATCGCTCTGGGCCACCCGCTTGGGATGAGTGGCACCCGGCTGCTTCTGACGCTGGTTCTCGAGATGCGCCGGCGGCGGGCGATTCGCGGTGTTGCGGCCGCGTGCATCGGGGGAGGGCAGGGGATCGCGGCGCTCGTGCAGGCGCCCTGAAAAATGGCACGAAGGCCAAGGGCTAAGGGCTAAGGGCCAAAAGGCTAAGGGCCAAAGGTCAGAAAGGCCAAAGGCCAAGGGGCCAAAGGTCAAAGGGCCTCCCCTTCTACCCTTAGCCTTAGCCTCTAGCCTTTAGCCTTTAGCCTTTGGCCTTTGGCCTTTGGCCTTTGGGCCTTTGGCCTTTGGCGTGGGCCTGGAGCCCGGAGTCTGGAGCCTGTTCATGTCCATCCAATCGGTCGGCGTCCTCGGCTGCGGGCTCATGGGAGCCGGCATCGCGCAGGTCTGCGCGCAGAGCGGCTATCGCACCGTCGTGCGGGAGTTGGACCAGGCGGTTCTCGACAAGGGGCTCGGGCGCGTGCGCCGGTTCCTCGAGGAGGGAGTGCAGAAGGGGAAGGTGACCACCGAGACGCGCGACCGGACGCTGGCGAACCTTTCGGGCACGACGACCGTGGACGCGCTCGCCGGCTGCGACCTGGTGATCGAGGCGATCGTCGAAAATCTCGAGGCCAAGCGGCAGGCGTACGCCGCAGTGGAAGCGGTCGTGGGCGACGACACGCTCATTGTCTCGAACACCTCGTCGCTCTGCATCACGGAGCTGGCGGCCGCCACGACGCGGCCCGAGCGGTTCGGCGGGCTGCATTTCTTCAACCCGGTGCCCTTGATGAAGCTCGTGGAGGTGATCCGCGGCTTGAGCACGACCGAGCCCACGTACCTGGCACTCTTCGCCTTCGCGCAGTCGCTGGGGAAGGAACCGATCACGGCACCCGATCGCCCGGGGTTCATCGTGAACCGGCTGCTCGTGCCGTACCTGCTCGACGCCATCCGCGCCTACGAGAACGGCCTCGGCACACTGGACGATATCGACAAGGGCATGAAGCTGGGGTGCGGTTACCCGATGGGCCCGTTCACGCTGCTCGACTTCGTGGGTCTCGACACCACGTACTACATCGCGAACATCATGTTCGAGGAGTTCCGCGAGCCTGCCTACGCCCCACCGCCGCTGCTGAAGCGGATGGTGCTGGCGGGCAGGGTGGGGAAGAAGGTGGGGAAGGGGTTTTACGACTACGTGTAATGCACGATGCACATGCACGATGCACGATGCACGAGGGGCATGCCTTGACGCACACTCGGACCGGAAGCTCACCTCCACGCCCCGGCGTTGACGAGCCGTGATCCGCTTCAGCCGCTGTGTACAATACCGGGATGCAAGAGCTCATCACGCAGCTGCTTCGGGAGCTGGGAGAGGACCCGGCCCGGGAGGGGCTGCTGGCGACGCCGACGCGGGTCGAGAAGGCGCTCCGGTTCCTGACCAGCGGCTACGCGGCCGATGTGGACGCGGTCATCAACAATGCGCTGTTCACCGTCGACTACAGCGAGATGGTGATCGTCAAGGACATCGACTTCTACAGCCTCTGCGAGCACCACCTGCTGCCGTTTTTCGGGAAGTGCCACATTGCTTACATCCCGCAGCGTAAGGTTATCGGGCTCAGCAAGATCCCGCGGCTGGTCGACGTGTTCGCGAGGCGGCTGCAGGTGCAGGAACGCCTGACGCACCAGATCGCCGAAGTGCTGCGCGACAAGATCGATCCGCTCGGCGTGGCCGTGGTGATGGAAGGCACGCATTTGTGCATGTCCATGCGCGGGGTCGAGAAGCAGAACTCGTTTGCGGTCACCAGCGCCATGTTCGGTGCCTTCCGCGACAATGCCCGTACCCGTCACGAGTTCCTCGCCTTGATCAAGCACCGCCCGGCGGCGCCCTCGGCGGTGGATGCCACGGCGGCGGACCTCTCGTGCGTGTCCGAGTGATGGCCGGCGCGGTCGCGCTCGCTTCCGCGACACGTCGTCGCCGCTGGCCACTCGCACTCGGGTGGCTGCTGATTGTGGTCCCCGCGGCGGCAGGCTTCGCGCAGTCCCGCAAGCCCGCCCCGAAACCCCTACCGCGGAACGTCCTCCGCACCGAGCCCGCGGACATCTCGTGCAACGCGTCTCTCGGCAGCGGCGTGCGCACGGGACGCACCTTCTGCGACGTGCTCTCGGGCCGTGAAGCCAGCGGCGGCATCATCGTCCGGCTGCCGAAGCACACGGGGCCGGCCACGTTGTACTTCGATCTCCACAATCGCCACACCTACTCGGCGGAACAGGAGAAGGCGGGCCGCGCCTACACCCGCTATACCGCCACGGTCGGCGTGTTGACGCTGGACAACACGCTGCTGTCCCGGGCGGTCATCCAGAGTGAGTTCCGGAAGGAAGCGGACCTGTTCGATCGGATCACCGCGAGCGGTACCGCGGCGGGCGTGAAAGCCGTGGCGCCGACGGGGGTGGAGTCCATTGCGATCGACATCCCCGCCGACGTCGACAGCGTCAGCATCCTCGGCGAGAAGGTGGCCGCCTCCCGCCTCGACGGCGACGCGCTCTACACCGCCCCCGGCCGCCCGGTGGCCGTCATCAGCCAGGTGGTCGTCGAGTACAAGGCCGCGCCGCCGCCGCCTGCGAAACGCCGGCGCTGACGGACGCAGCCGCTGACTTCGCAATGCACGATGCACAATGCACAATGCACAACGAGGACAAAAACCGGTTGCGGATGACTACTCCCGCGCCGATTTGGCAACCCGCCGTTACGATGTGTGCATTGTGCATTGTGCATTGTGCATTTCACCGTATCCGGCTCCGCCCGTCCGAGATCAAATTAGCCAGCAATCTGTAAGCCCCCGGGACGCCCGCCGGTAACTGGCGGTGCAGTGCGTAGGCCATGTACGTGTAGTGCCCCTTGCCGTAGGTGGCGTGCAGCATGCCGCCGCGCTGCGGCGGCTGTCCGCGATCGTGCGTGGACAGCAGCGGCGTGTAGCGCGCATCCCAGCTCGCGAAGAACTTGGAGCCGCGCTGTTCGATCCAGCCGTCGAAATCGGCAGGGCCGATCCGGTTCGGCGCTGAGAGCAGCGGGTGACCGGGCGCGAGGATGTCCACGGAAGCCTGCTCCTCGCACACCTCTTCAGCATCGTGCGGCAGCGAGGCGGGGAAAGGCGCCTGCGTTCCGGGTGTGAACTCTGGCGTGTTGTAGAGGACGACCAGGTTGCCCCCCGCCCTCGACGTACTCGAGCAGCCTGGCGTTGTGTGTCCGCAGGTCCGAGCGCACCGCGTAGGCGCGGGTGCCGGTGACGATGGTGTCAAAGCGTGTCAGATCGCCGCTGGCGAGGTCGGACTCACGCAGCAACTGCACCTCCGCTCCGAGCTGTGCGATCGCCGCGGGCACTTCGTCGCCAACGCCCATCACGTACCCCACCTTCAGTCCCGGGCGAACCGTCACGTCTACTCCGCGGACCGTGCTTCTCGCTTCGCGATAGAGATACTGCACCGGCAGGTCGCGGTGGCGGATGGCGGCGACATCGCTCGTGTACACGCGTCCACCGACGGTGACGGCCGCAGTGATCGTATGCGCCTCGGCGTCGAGCGCGGGCGGGCGCAGCAGGAAGGCTACCCGCACTGCTGCACCGGGTCCTGCCATCGAGATCATCTGCCGCTGGGGAACCGACGTCCAGCGATCGGGAATACCGAGTGCGACCGAGCCCTCGACCGGCTCCATCGCATGGCTCGTGACGGTCGCCTCGATCGACACTGCGTCACCTGAGCCCCGCACGAGCATCCTGGAGTGCGGCAAGAGCGACACGCTCACAGGAGGCAGGATCTCCAGTGGATAGTGCTCGTATCCGAACGGCAGGTTCGCCTCGCGCCGCATCACCGCCACGCGTCGCGTGACCGGCACGCCGGCAATCTCCACGTCGGCCGAAGCTGCCAGCGGCGGCGGCGTCGCCGGTCGGCCGGCCAGCGCCGAATCGAGCAGCGTGAACCGCCCCTCTTCGGGAGACGCCCGTGTGAAGTACGGCCGTGTGGGTGGTGCCTCCGCGGGGATGGCGAGCATGAAGACATGCGACCGCTGCTCTGCCGAGCGCAGTGCCGCTACCTCGCGGGGCACGTCGGTCATGAGCGTGCCGCCGGGATGGGTCACCGCCAGACGGGTGACCACTACGTCCCCCACACCGCCGTTCCCCGCGATCACGCGAACTGCGATGTGCTGCCCCGGCGTCACCGCCCCGAGTATTGATGGCGGTGCAAACGGGTTCACCGGCGTGTCGTCGGATGGGCCCGGCGGCTCCGCAATCGCCGCCAGCGACAGACCCGCGGCCGACGCGAGCGCGTCCTCGAACTGGCGAGCCTTGATGTCGAGCACGGCGCGCACGTCAGGGTCCCTTGTGTCCGTCGCGAGCTGGCGCACCGCCAGGAGCCCGCGCCCGAGTGGCGCGGCCGACGCGGAGGGGTCCGCGATCGTAAACGCCCTCATCGCGGTCGTCTACCTCGCCGGCGATTGCTTCGAGGCGGCCCACGTGCCCGGCAGGGGCGGCTGCGCCGAGCAACTGATACACCCCGGGCATGGACACGTCGAGCCCATCGAAGAAGCCCTCTTCCTGTCCCGACGCTGTGCCGGGCTGCACACGGCGGTAGAACAACGGCTGGCCTTCCGCATACGGGTCCACTCGGCCCTGCGACTGCGAGCGCTGGAGGCCCAACCCGAGTCGCCCGATGAGGCTGTACGAGCCGCCGAGGACGGGATCGTGCACGCGGGTATCCAGGCGCACGTTCCACGTGTCCGTCTCCCGCAGGCCCCCAACGTAAAGCTTCCGCACGATCCACGGCCGAAGGCCTTCCGCGTACAGCTCCGGATAGGCGGCTGCGTCGCCCGCCAGCCGCACCGCGTCGGGCGTGAGTGCGCCCGCCGCCTGGTGCTGCCCGTGCCCATCGCGCTCGTTCCCCTGCCACCGCGAGACCACCACGAGCGGACGGGAGCGGCGGATGATCCGCACCATATCGCGCAACACGTCGGCGCGGTTCCAGTGCTCGAGCGCTTCGTCGAGCCGTTTCGAGAAGCCGTAGTCTGCAACGGCGGTGAAGTACTGCTCGTCCAGTCCGTAGTAGCGCCCCGCCAGCTCGAGCTCGGCGGTCCGAATAAGACCAAGGCCGTCGAACAGCTCGGGGCCAAGCGCATTGTCGCCGGCTTCGCCGCGGTTCAGCGTCAGCAGAGCGGTCCTGGCGCCATCGTGCCGCCCGACCCGCGCCAGCATCGCGCCCTGTTCATCATCGGGATGAGCCGTCGTGTGGAGAAGGCTGGCGGTGGTGCGGAGCTTGACCAGGCGCTCCCAGGTGCGGCTCGAGGTGCGATCCAGAGGATCTCGACCCTCGGACACTGTCTGGCCTTCAGCGAGGAAGGATACGGAGGCGGCAAGAGCGGCACAGGCGATTGCACGGACGCCCCTGGCGGATGCTGGCATGGGCGGGATTGTACTGGGTGTGGAGGCACGAAATGCGCAATGCGCAATGCACGATGCACGGCGGCGACAGTGTGGCTCTGCCGGCCGCCGCCACTGGTGCGCTCCTGTTGCGCGTGGCAATCACTGCTCTCCACGCGGCTTTGCGCGCTATGGGCACTGTGGCACAGTGGACTGATGCTCCTCTCGAAGGTGGGCGGCCGGTGGACGCGGATCGCTGGACCCGCCTGCTTCGGCGTGTTGGTTCTCGTCATGGCCTCGGCGCACAGCTACACACAGACGCCTGAGCCCGGTCCCATCCGCTTCGAGAATGTCTCGGCCCAGTCCGGGCTGACCTTCTCCCTCGACCAGCACGCGACACCCGAGAAGAACATGGTGGAGACGATGGCAGGCGGCGTCGCCGTGTTCGATTACGACGCCGACGGCCTCCCGGACATCTACTTCACCAACGGCGCATCCATCCCATCCTTGCGCAAGGAGAACCCCGGGCAGTGGAATCGCCTCTTCCACAACGACGGAGGCCTGTCGTTCACCGATGTGACCGAGAGGGCCGGGGTCAAGGCCGAGGGCTATACGACCGGGGCGGCCGCCGGCGACTTCGACAACGATGGCCGCGTCGACCTGTTCGTTGCGGGCGTGCAGCGCAACCATCTGTTCCGCAACATCGGCGACGGCCGGTTCGAGGATGTCACCGCCAGATCGGGCATGACGCACTACACGTGGTCTGTCGCCGCGGGCTGGTTCGACTACGACAACGATGGGTGGCTGGATTTGTTCGTCGTCAACTACGTGGACTGGACGCCAGAGGGCAACAAGTTCTGCGGGGATCGCGCGCGGAACCTGCGCGTCTACTGTCATCCCCGTCAGTACAAGGGGCTGCCGAACGCGCTGTACCGCAACCGGCGCGACGGCACCTTCGAGGATGTGTCAGATACGTCCGGCATCGCGAAGCACGTTGGCAAGGGCATGAGCGTCGCCTTCGCAGACTATGACGGCGACGGCATGAGCGACGTCTTCGTGACGAATGACGCGATTCCAGACTTCCTGTTTCACAACCGCGGGGATGGCACGTTCGAGGAGATGGGCCTGCTTGCCGGCGTCGCCGTGCCCGCGCACGGCCGGCCGATTTCGAGCATGGGCGTCGATTTCAGGGACTACGACAACGACGGCCGTCCCGATCTCACGGTCACCGCGCTCACGGGCGAGACGTATCCGCTCTTCAAGAACGACAACGGCACGTTCTTCCGGGATGTCACGTATGCCAGCGGGCTCGGCGCTGGCCAGCATCCGCCTGAGCGGATGGGGCAACGCGCTCGCGGACTTCGACAACGACGGGTTCAAGGATCTCGTCACGGCGAACTCGCACGCGAACGATCGGATCGAGGAGTTCGAGTCGGCCGTATACCGTCAGCCGAACACGATTTTCCGGAACGTGAACGGCAAGTTCGAGGACGTGTCACGGCAGGCGGGTCCTGACTTCGCGGTCTCCCGCGCGAACCGCGGCGTCGGAATCGGGGACTTCGACCGCGACGGCCGCCTCGATCTGGTGATCAGCGTGCTGGGCGAACGGCCGGTGCTGCTGCACAACGTCAGCAGCGGGCCGAACGGGTGGATCGTCCTGCGGCTGATTGGCGCGGCGAGCACCCGTGAGGGCATCGGCGCGCGCGTGCGGGCCGGATCCCAGTGGAACCACATGACAACGGCCGTCGGGTACGCGTCATCGAGCGACTACGGCGTCCACTTCGGCCTGGGGAGCGCGAAGACGGTCGACCGGATCGAGATCCGGTGGCCGAGCGGTACCACGCAGACACTGGACAACGTGCCAGCCAACCAGGTGCTCACGGTAACCGAGACGAAACGCTAGATGGAGGCTGATCGCCGGGACTGAAGTCCCGGCTCCACACTGTCAGTCCCGGCTCCACAGTGTCACCGCACCGCTGATGTGGGGCAGGGCTTCAGCCCTGCAAATCGGCTGATGTGGGGCAGGGCTTCAGCCCTGCAAATCGGTGCGCTCTAGCAGGCCTGAAGGCCTGCCCCACATGACTACACCAGTGAATCGCGGGTTTAGTCCACGCCATCGGCCGCCCTGGAATTACTCCGGCGGCGTCAGCGTCGCCTCTGTCTCGCCGCCGGCTGGCTCCGCTGGTGCTTGTTGCGCCTGTCGCTTCTGGTACTCCGTCATGGCGAGCTTTGCCTCGTCCATGCGCTGGAGGGCCTGGTAGGCGCGCGCCAGCTGGTAATGCACATCGCCGTTCTCGTCCTCGAGCGCCGCAGCTTCGAGGTGGGGGAGTGCCGCCTCGAACCGCCCTGCCTGCACGTATGCGCGGCCGAGCGACGCCCGCGGCGCGAGCGCCCCAGGGTTCGCCGTGACCGCGCGCTCGAGAACCGGCAGGGCCTCGTCGATCCGCTGCGAGAGCAACAGCGCGTCGCCCAACATGAAGAGCACCGAGCCATCCTGCGGGTGCTCGCGCGCGAGGCGTTCGAGCAGCGGCAGGGCCTCGCCAAGGTCGTTGGCCCGCACGAGTGCTTCCGCGAGCGCCATTTCGATGGCCGCGTCGCCGGGGGCGAGCGCAACTGCGGATCGGACCGCGGTGACTGCGTCGGCGCGGCGACCCTGTGCCTGCGCGATCTCTGCGCGAATCAGGTGCAACTCGACGGAAGGCGGCAGCGTCTCCAGCCTGGCGACTGACTCCGTGGCGAGGCCGTTGGCCGCGCGGATGGTCCAGTAGAGGCCCACGGGGGATTTCGAACCGCGTGCGGCGAGGAGGGCCTCTCGATACTTGCCGTCCAGGAACAGACACTCGGCCTGCTTCGAAGCGCATGCGGCGGGCGTGCGTGGGGGCGCTCGCTTCAGCTCGGCGGCGGCCCACTCAGGCTTGCCCGCGCTCTCGTACAACTCCGCTACGGCTTCGTGCACGCCGCCCACGGGCGGCCCGCCGGCGAGCACGCGACGGTAGATCGAGAGCGCCGCCGGGAACTTGCCTGCGGTCACGGCGACCTCCGCGACGATCAGTTCCAGCATCGGCGACTCGGGGGCCTGTTGCTGCAGCGCCGTAAAAGCGTCTTCCGCGATGCCCTGATAACTGCGAGCGAGGCCAAACCAGGCCTTGGGGCTCTTGGCGTCGAGTTCCGTGAGCGCGCGGTAGTGCGTGGCGGCGCTGGGGTAATCGGAGAGCGCCAGCCTGACCCGCGCGAGCATCTCGCGCGCCTCCGCGTTCTTCGGCATGGCAGCCACCGCGTCTCGCAGCGGCGGGGCTGCCTCCTTGACCCGGCCCACATCCAGCAGCGAGGCACCAAGAAACAGTGCCGCCGGCGCGAGCGTCGGCTTCAACTTCACCGCCTTCTGCAGCGGTGGGATGGCATGCTCGGCGTGACCGGCCATGTAGCGCGCCATGCCAAGGTTCAGCAGAAGCCCGGCATCCCCTGGGCGGGCGGTCACCAGCCCCTCGTAGATGGTCGCGGCTTCGTCGAAGCGCTGGGCCTCCATCGCGGCAGCGCCCGCGGCTGACTGCGCGCCAAGCGCGTCAGCCTCCTGCGCCTCCGCCACGTGCGCCGAGCCAGCGAGCGCCAGCACACACAAGAGGACCCGCACATTGGTGTTCATCGTTCCATCACTGCCAGCGATACCCATCTGAGCCGCACAGGAGGAGGAGCCGCCAGGAAAAAACGTTACCACGTACCCGTGGAGGGTCGGCGGTGACCTCCCCGGGCGCTCAGTGACGTACTGCTCGGGAAGACCCGCGGGTCCGGTGGCGCACTCCCGAGCCGCGGCTCAGGGTCCATGCGCTTGCGGGTGACCACGCGGCTAACGACGCCAGGCTTGGAGCCTTGGGCTGGTTCTGGTCTATCCTCAATCGATGCGCCGCCACATCTTCCTGGTCGCCGCTTTCATGGCGGTGGCCGCCGGTGTCAGTGCGCAACAGCCGCTGCCGACGGTTCCGCTCGATCAGCTGCCAGACGCGCCGCGGAAGGCCATAGGCAGCGCCCTCGATGACGCGCGGGCCCATCCGTCGGATCCACAGCGGCTCGGCCGCCTGGGGATGCTGCTGCACGCGTGGGAGCAGTACGAGACGGCCTCGATCGGTGTACGTGCGGGCCGCGGCTGTGGAGCGCCGGTTCGATTGGTTCTACCTGGCAGGCGTGGTGCAGTCCCGCCTGGCGCGCCATATCGACGCGGCCGGACTGCTGAAGGAGGCCGTGGCGCTGGACCCCACGTCCGTGCCTGCCCGTCTCGCGTTGGCCGATGCGCTCTTTGCGTCCGACGAGATCGATGCGGCGCTCGCGGAGTACATGCGGTTGACGGACGGTCCAGGCGCGCCGCACGCGCACTACGGCGTCGGACGCGCCCTGGCGGCACGGGGCGACGCCGCCGCCGCGTCGCGCGAGCTCGAGGCGGCTGTCGCGCTGTACCCGGAGTTCGGCGCGGCCTGGTACGCCCTCGGTATGGCGCGGCGGAACGCCGGTCCGCGCGAGGAGGCCCGCGCCGCACTCGCCAGGGCACAGGAGTTCGGCGCGCGCTGGCCCGCCGTGGACGATCCGCTCCTCGCCCAGGTGAAGGCGCTGCGGGATGACGCCTCCGCGAACGCGGAGCGTGGGCTGCAGCGCGAACGGCAAGGCGATCTGGCGGGAGCCATCCAGGCGTATGAGGCGGCCGTCGCTGTCGACCCGGCGACGATCGCTGCCGCGCGTGAACCTGATCGCACTGTACGGACGGCAGCAGAACTGGACGAAGGCCGCGGCGCACTACGATGCGCTCGTGTCTTCCGGTGTGGCCATCCCGGCAGAGGCGCATTTCAACCACGGCGTGTGCCTGGCAGCGCAAGGCAGAATGGACTCGGCCGACCGACCTCTTTCGCCTTGCCGTCGCGTTGAATCCGCAGTATGCCAGTGCGTGGTCGAACCTGGGCCAGATCGCCGAGATGCGTGGGCGCATCGAAGAGGCAGAGACGCAATACCGGCACGCCGTCGAATACGAGCCCGGAGATGCCGGCGCACGACTCAACCTCGCCCGCATGCTGATCGCACGGCACAAATATGCCGAGGCCATCACGACGCTGCAGCCCGTCGTGGGCCGCGACCTGCCCGACCGTCCGCAGTACCTGTTCGCGCTGGCTACCGCGCACGTGCTTTCCGGAAACGTGGCCACCGGGCGCGGTTATGCCGTGGAGGCGCGCGACCTGGCCCGCGCACGAGGACGGTACGAGCTCGCGGACTCGATCGACCGTGAACTGGCCAGACTCGGGCAGTGATCGATACATGCTGTGGTTCGCAACAGTTGCCATGGGTGACTGATCCAGAGCCTTACACCAGAGTGCGCGCCCACGCGGTGCGAGCAGCGTCGCCGGTTGACGCTCGAGTGATTTGAATGGCCACCCTGGCGCTCGTTCTCTGCCTTCTCTCAGCGATGCCGGCCTCGACGAGGCCAGGCGGCGCTCGGCGCAGCTGGTCGCCCACGCGGCGACTCCCCAGGCGGACTTCGACACGCTCCGCCGTCGTGCTGACGAGGCACGAACGGCCGGCCAGGTCGGCGAGGCCGTCGAGCTGTACAAGCAGGCGATCGCGATGCAGCCCTCGTGGAGCGAGGGCCACTGGTATCTCGGCACGATCTACTACGACGCCGATCGGCATCGGGAGTGCCGGGACGCCTTCGCGACGGTAGTTGAACTCGAACCCGAACACGGTGCGGCCTGGGCGTTCCGCGGACTCTGCGAGTTCAAGCTCGCCGAGTACGCGCCAGCACTCGAACACCTGACGCGCGCGAATGACCTCGGCGTCGGAGACGACGCGAGCTTCCTGGCCGTGGTCGGTTATCACAGGGCGATCCTGCTGGCGCGGTTCGAGCAGTTCGAGCGCGCGCTCGATCTGAACGCCGGTTTCATACGCGGCGGGAACACGAGTTCAACCATTGTCGAAGCACTGGGCATCACGTTGCTGCGATTGCCCCTGCTGCCGTCCGAGGTTCCGCCGGAGAAGCGCGAGATTGTGGAGCTGGCAGGCCGCGCCGGCATCTATGCGATCGGCATGATGAGGGATGCGGCGGAGCAGGCGTTCCAGCAACTCGTTTCGAAGTATCCCGACGCCCCGAACGTGCACTACGTCTATGGCACGTACCTGATAGGTGATCGCCCGGCCGAAGCGTTGGAGCAGTTCAACATCGAGCTGAGCGCTCGCCCGAACATGTCCTCGCACGCGTGCAGATTGCGCAGGAGCTCACCAAACAGCGCGAGTTCGAGCGTGCGTTGCCGTACGCGACCGAGGCGGCGCGCCTCGCGCCGAAGAACTTCATGGCCCGCCGGATCCTCGGACAGCTGAAGCTGCAGGCGGGAGACACCAGCGGCGCAATCGCGCACCTGGAAGCCGCACGCGCGCTCGAGCCGACCAGCCCCAGCGTTCGCTATCACCTCGCGCGCGCATATCAGCGGGCCGGCCGCGGCGACGAAGCCAAGCGAGAGCGCGCGGAGTTCTCGCGCCTCGAGGGTATCCAGCAGCGCAAGCGTGGCGGGGCAAATACCCTCGGCGAGGAACCCGCGGAGGACACGGCACGCGAGCTGGCCCCGCTGAGGCGAGCCGCCGGCGTACAGAAAAAACCCACGGCGACCGAAGCCGCCGTGGGAAGGTGTTGGGATATCGGTCGCTACTGCTTCAGAACTGGAAGCGTAACCCGAAGCGGATCTGCCGCTCGCCGGAGCCGGCGTCTCTCGAGCGGTGCCCCAGCCGGGTGTATCGTCGCCGACCGTGGTGGTGCGCCCGAAATTGTTGCTCGTCACGTCGCTGTTCGGTATTCCCCACATCGGCGTGTTCGTCAGGTTGAAGACCTCCGTCCGGAACTCGATCCGCTTGCCGGCCCCGCCGATGGGGAAGCCGCGGAAGATCGAGAAGTCGATGTTCCAGTTCCCTGGTCCGCGGAACTGGTTCCGGCCGGTGTTGCCCAGCCTGCTCCCTGCGGCTGGCTGAACGGCGCCGGGTCGAAGTAGAACCCGTCATCACCCTTGTCGCCGATTACCTTGTACTCACCGTTCAGATCCGCGGTGTTGGGGATTCCATTCGCCTATTACCGGGCATGTCGAGCTGTGCGCCGCTTGACGTGATGGTGAAGGGCAAGCCCGAGACCTTGCTGTAGATCCCGTTCACCTGCCAGTCGCCGAAGATCGCCCCGACAACTTTGTTCGAGGCGCTCGAGGACCTGTACGGCAGCTCATACACCATCGCCAGATTGAAGATGTGCGGACGGTCGTAGCCCGCGAGCGCATAATTCCTGTCCCGCAGGCTCGGCGCACTCCACGTCAACTGGCTCCACCCGTCTTCGTCCACCTCGTTCTTGGCGCGCGAGAGCGTGTAGGCGCCCTTCATCAACAGCCCGTTCTTGAACGGCCGGTTGACGGCCACCTGGAGTGAGTGGTACCGCGACTTCGCGAACGGGCCCCACAGCAGGAGCGACGAGTTGCCGCGAATGTCGTACAGCGGCCGGCTGGTCGCGCCGCCGCCTGGCACGTCCGACGCGTTCGCGTCGATGTCGGTGAGTCCGCCATTCTTCGCGGTGCCGACGTACGCCATATCCACGGAGACGTCCCACGGCAGCCGTCGCTCGAACGAGATGTTCCAGGAATGAATCCGGCTGCGGGACACATCCCCGGCCGGGGTTCGCATCAGGTAGGAGCCCGGCAGATCGAGTCGCCCGGAGCTCAGGTCCGGACCGACCACGTCAGGGATGCCCTGCTCGAACGTGGTCGCCCACCCGTACGGCTGCTCGGCGTTGAACTGGGACGCGAGCGTGAGTGGGAAGAACCCGCGCAACGGGCGCGAGAACGGGAGCGGGTTGTAGGTGACGCCGTAACCCGCCCGCAACACATTGTTGTCGTTGATCCGGTAGATGGCCCCGAGGCGCGGCGCGAATAGGGTCTTGCTCACCTTGATGCCGAGGTCTTCTGGCACATCGCCCAGCCCCCCGAGCAGCACGGTGAGGTGATCAAGCGAGCGGGTGCTCTCGAGATCGTTGGCGCCCTCGACGCGCTCGATCCCGCGATCCGCGCGCGTCATCAGCGGGTAGTACTCGTACCGGAGGCCAAGGTCGAGCGTCAGCTTGTCGTTCACCTGCCAGCGGTCGCGCGCGTACATGTTGTGCTGCCACTCGCGCGTGGTCATCACCTCGTACTGCACGCTCGTGGCGGCCTGGTCCGCCAGGCCCAGCAGGAACGACGCATGAGCGTTGTAGGTGTTGGCATCCTGGCTGCCGCCGTTGAGCGCCGTCGCGTTCGGCGCGACCTGCATGTGGCCGCGCGGACCGTAACCCAGTTCAGGCTGCCAGTGATCCATGCGCAGCTTGTTCACCGAATACCCGAAGCGGAACTCGTGGGCGCCCTTCAGCTTCGTGAGATTGCCGGCGAACGCGTAGGTTCGCTCGTCGCGCTCAACCGGATCCCACCCGTTGGCGTTGCCGACGATGTCGAAGTTGCACCAGCAGCTTCCCATCAGGAAGAAAGGAATGCCCGCGTAGCGCGGATCGTTGCTGAAATTGCGCCCGCCGTTCATCCCCGGGATGCCGAGCGTCTCGAGCCCGAAGTTGCCCAGTGCGATTCGCTCTCCTCCGCCAGGTGGGTCATCTTGGAGATGCCGAACGTCGCGTCGAAGACCGTCGTCGGGTTCATCGTCCACGTGTTGCCGAACGTGTACATCTGCACCGTGGTGTCGCCGGTGAGGGCTCCGTCGTAACCCAGGTACGCCTGGGGCGACGTGACCTTGGCGCCCATCCGCGAGTACTTGCCCCACACCTGGTTGGAGGGCGACAGGTTGTAGTTGACCTTGAAATCGTAGTTGTTCCGATCGAACTTGCGATCCTGCTGGCGCACGTAGTTCCGGAAGATACCCTCGCCGGCCACGTTGCCGTTGGACAGTTCGCCGGTCCGGTTTGGATCAGGGTAGAGCGCCTGAATCTGCCGGGCGATGGCGCTCATGCGGTTCGCCGGGATCATGTTGTTCGGGAACGGCGTCCGGCCCGTGCCGTCCGGATTGCCGGTCAACGGGTCGTAGATGACCTGCAGGCTGCCGTCGGGATTGAACGCCTGGCTGAAATCGCCCGCCCGCAGCGCCGCCGGCGGAACGCTGAAGAAGAACTGCTGCGGCGTCCGCTGATACTGGCCTTCCCACCCGCCGAAGAAGAACAGCCTGTTCTTGAGGATCGGGCCGCCGAGCGTCGCGCCATCGATGTGGGAGCTCGCTTCCGGCTTCTCGGTCGCAAAATAGGGCCGCGCGTTGAAGTTCTGGTTGTTGTAGAACGCGAACCCCGAGCCCTTGAACTCGTTGGTGCCCGACTTGGTGATGACCGTGATCGCCGCGCCTCCGGCGTTGCCCTGCTCGGCGTCGAAGTTGCTCGTGCTCACGTTCACCGTGTCGATCGTCTCGGCGGGGGAGACGTACATCGTGTGGTGGGGCAGCCAGACGTTGACGTTCGTCGCGCCGTCGGTCTTCGTCCCGTTGGTGTTGCGGTCGAGGCCGTTGACGTTCGTCGTCAAGCGCGCGGCCCGGCGTGTCGACCTCGCTGTTCTGCTGCCGCGCGGGCGTCGCGCCGGGGACGAGATTGATGAGCGACTGGTAGTTGCGGTTCTGTGGCAGCGGAAGCTGCGTGATCGCGGCCGACTGGAACTCCGTGTGCGTGTCCGCCTTGTCGGTCTGCAGGAGCGCCGTCTCGGACTGCACGGTCACGGTTTCGCTCAGTTGACCGATCTCGAGCCGCGCGTCCACACGGCTGACGGTATTCACGGTCACAGGCACGGCCGCCATGACGGATTCCTTGAACCCCTGCAGCGATACCTTCACATCGTACGTGCCCGCCTGCACGTTCGTGAGGCTGTAGGCACCCGTGTCGTTGGTTACCGCAGTGCGCGCCAGATTCGTTTCCTGGCTCGTGATGGTGACGGTCGCGCCGGGCAGGCTTGCACCGCTGCTGTCCTGGACGTTCCCGACGATGCTGCCATAGAGCACCTGCGCGTCACCCGGAGGGGGAAGCACGCTGGTGGCAGCGAAGAGGGCAAGAATCGCAAGCAGGAGCCTCTTCTGATTTCTCACAAATCCTCCGCAGTAGGAACGGGTCGCGGCACGCGACCCGGTGCTGGCACTGCCCCGGCCTGAGGCCCATCGCTTGTTCGGCGTTCTGGCCGCAGTCTCAGCGCGGTTGCCATCCGCGGAGGCTACGGCGAGAGACTATCCCTGTCAACCACGAAATAGTACCTCGGTACCGGGTGGACTAGTCGGATCCAGTTAGTCGAATGCGGCGGTGGCCGAAATCCAAAATTCAGGTTCCACACACCGCCACGTCGTCAGATCGTGGAGGAGCGCCTGGGGTGGCGAACAGTTCAGCGTGAGGAGCGGGCCGGCGCACAAGGCAGAGGCGTGGCGCACAGGCAGGAGCGGTCAGCGGTCAGGTCGCGTCAGCGCGTGACCAGCGCCCCGATCGAGTGTGATCAGCGCGTCTGGTGCGACGGGGGAGAAACGTTCGACGAGTCCGTCCGGCCACTCGACGACCACCGCATCCAAGGCGCTGCGCGCTCCGAGTCCGACGTGAACGCGGTGATCACTCGCACTGAGGTAGCTGCCGTCGCTCCGTGCGCGGCGCCACACGGTTGGCTCGCCGTCGCGCACGATTCCGACGCGCGCCCCAATGCCGAAGCGGTTCTTCGTCTCAGCTCGTAATGCGATCCCCAGCCAGTGCGGAGATCCGGGCTCGGCGGGCGTGGTCCCGCGCGCCGGTCGGGATTCCGAGGTCTGCCGGTCGGCCCCTCCTGGCAGTGAAGGCGTCATGCGCTCGTTCAACAGCAGCCGCGCCGGCCCGTCGTTGTTCGTGACCAGGATGTCGACATCGCCATCGTTGTCGATGTCGCCGAACGCGGCGCCGCGGCTGACCTCGAGCAGCTCGAATGCGGGCCCCGCCTCGCTGGTGACTTCCCGGAATCTGCCCGAGCCGTCATTGTGGAACAACTGGTTGCGCTGCCGGAACGGATTGGGCTGGCCCCTGAGCGCTTCGACTATGTTGACGGCGCCGTTCGCGACGAACAGATCGAGCGAGCCGTCGTTGTCGTAATCCAACCACCCGGTGCCGAATCCCGTCATCCGCGCGGTCGCTCTCCCGAGCTCGGCCCGCGTGCGCGCGTCCTCGAAGTTGCCGGCGCCGTCGTTGGTGTACAGGACGTGCGACTCGCCCACGAGGTTGGTGACGAAGATGTCCTCGTCGCCGTCGTTCTCGGGATCGCCGAGGGCGATGCCCATGCTGCCCTCCGGCCGCCCGCCTGCGTTCACGGCCGTGCCCGAGAGCAGCCCGATGTCTTCGAACGTGCCGTCGCGCCGGTTGCGCCACAACTGGTTTGGCTGCGCGTCGTTGGCGACGTAGATGTCGGGCCATCCGTCAGCATCGAGGTCGCCCACCGCGACGCCGAGCGCGGGGCCGTAGGCGCGGGTGATGCCCGCGGGCTCGCTCACGTCGGTGAAGCGGCCGCCGCCGTCATTCCGCAGGAGACGGTCGGGAACCGCTGGCCACGCCGCCGGCGCGCAGTAGTCGCGCACGCCAACCGGATCGGTGCACGTCTTGTTGCCGGCCATCGTGAAGGCGACGTAGTGGCCGACGTACAGATCCAGATCGCCGTCGCGGTCGTAATCGACGAAGGCTGCGCTCGTGCTCCACCGGGCATCCACCAGGCCCGCGTCGCGCGTCACGTCGCGGAAGGTGCCGTCGCCGTTGTTGCGAAGAAGCGTGTTCGCGCCGAAGCCGCTGACGTACAGGTCGAGATCCCCGTCGCTGTCGATGTCTCCGACCGCGGTGCCCATGCCGAACGTCTTCACGCCCACGCCTGCCGTCTCCGTGACGTCCGAAAACCGGAGCACGGCACGGCCGTTCTCCACGCGGAGGTCGTTCCTGAACAGGCGGGAGCCGGCGTGCGGTCGCGACGTCCCGTCCAGCGGCCCCGACTGGACCAGGAACGCATCGAGGTCGCCGTCGTTGTCGTAATCGAAGAGCGCTGCCCCCGAACCCATGATCTCGGGCAGCGCGAACTGGCCGCCGGCGCCGTTGTCGTGAACGAAGCGGAGCCCCGTCTCCTCCGCGACCTCGCGGAACAGCGGCGGCGCCGGTTCTTCGGCCGCAGGCGCGGTGCACACAAGGGCAAGGCATAGGAACAGCACGACCAGTACCGATGTTCCAGTGGGCGCCCGGCCGGGGCGCTTCGGCCCCGGCCCTACATTGATACGCCGCTTCGGCCCCGGCCAACCCGCCACCGACCGCCCGCGTGTCACTGCGGCAGCCTCGCCAGGTCGCGATCGATGGCCGCCACCATCTCTGTCTGGCCCTGAGACGCTGCAAGCGCCCGCGCCCGCAGGGCATACGTCCGCCCGCCCGGCACATTGCCGGAGAGCACCAGCGCCGTCGCAAGCCCGTACACGTGGCGCGGGTCCGGCGCGTCAGCTCTGGCGAGCACTTCGAACTGCGGTACAGCATCAGCGGCGCGGCCGTTCGCGATCAGCATGCGCCCGAGGTTGTACCGGAACGACGCGTCGGCGGGCGCGGCATCCACGGCCTGCCGGTAACGTGCGAGCGCCTCGTCGAGGCGTCCTGCCCGCTCCGACAGCGCTCCGAGGTTGTTCCAGGCCCCAGCGTGCTGCGGGTTTGCGGCGACCGCCCTCTCGAACGCGACCGCGGCGTCCGCCTCGCGGCCCTGCAGGACCAGCGCAACGCCGTGGTTGTAGTGCGTCTCGGCGCCGCCGTAGCCGAGGCGCAACGCCTCCCGGTAGGCGGCATCGGCCCTGGTCCACTGCTGCTGGCGGCCGTACAGCGCGATGAGGTTTACGTGTGCCTGCGCGAGCGCGGGGTCGGCAGCGATTGCTGCCTCGTGCTCGCGTATTGCCCCCGCCAGATCGCCGTCACGATCCAGTGCCAGACCACGCGCCAGGTGCGCGGTCGCATCGTCGCGAAGCGCACGCACCTGCATCAATACGCGATCCGGTACGCCAGGCCATCGTGTGCCGAACTCGCGCGCACGGGCGAGTGAGGCGCGGGCGTCATCCAGGCGTCCGAGACTGCGCAACGCGAGCCCGCGCGAGTACCAGGCAGCGCCGAACTCGGGGTACAGCCGCACGGCCTCGTCGAATGCTGCTACGGCATCCTGCTGCTGCCCGCGGGCCATGTGGATTCTGCCGAGACCATACTTCGCGTGCGGTTCTGCCGATGGCTCACCGGCGAGCGCGCCGAACGCCTGCTCGGCCTCCTCGAGCGCGCCGGACTCCAGCAGCGCGTCGGCCAGCTTCAATCGCGCGGGGATGGCCCCCGGCGAGAGGGTGAGGGCGTCCTTGAAGAGCGCCGCTGCCTCCTGATGGTGCGCCAGCCGTTCTTCGACCACGCCCGCAAGATAGAGCCACTCGAAGCGTCGCTCGAGCCGACGCACGTGCGCGTACACGGCCGCGGCGGCCTCCCATTGCTCCCAGGCGTGGAGCAGCATGCCGACACGGGCCGCGGCGGCCGCGTCCTGCGGGTGCGCCCGCGCTTCGGCCAGCGCGCGTGCAATCGGCTCGCGTGACACGGGGGGAAACGCGTCAAGGGTGAGCTGCGGGAACTGCGGGAGCGGCTGAGCGGAGGCGAGGGATGCGCCGAATGCGATCCCGCAGATCAGGGCGCCCAACCGCCGGGCGCGCACAACGGACATGTGTCGAGGATACTCAAAAAAGACACGCAGGGCTGAAGCCCTGCCCCACGACTTGATGGCGCTCAAAGACATGCAGGGCTGAAGCCCTGACCCACGAAAGAAAGCCGGCGAAGACCGAAGTCTCCGCCGGCGTCCTCACCGTTGCGACGGTGTTCCGTCGTCTAGAACGAGAATCTCAGACCCAGGCGGACCTGACGCTCGCCGTAGACGTTGAAGTTGCGTCCGAAGTTGGCGTCAGTGACATTGATGGTGCCGCCCGTATCAGTGGTCGTGTTCGTGCCGAGCGGGCTGCGCCAGTGTGGCGAGTTCGTGAGGTTGAAGACCTCTGCCCTGAACTCCGCCCGGCGGGAGCCACCGAGACGGAAGCCACGGAAGACCGAGAAGTCCAGGTTCCACACGCCCGGGCCGCGGAACTGGTTCCGTCCCGTTTCGCCAAACCGGACACCCTGTGGCTGTGCGAACGCTGTCGGGTCGAAGAAGAGTCCCGCGGAACCCTTGTCTCCGACCTCCCGGTAGTCGCTGACCTGATCTGCGGTCTGCTGGTTGCCCGGCATGTTGATCTCGGCACTGTTGGCCGTAACGGTGAACGGCGTTCCGGAGAATGCGCTGTAGATCCCGTTGACCTGCCAGTCACCCAGGATGGCCTTCAGGACAGGATTTCCGGGATCGCTCGTCTTGTACGGCAGCTCGTAGACGAACGCCATCTGGAAGACGTGAGGGCGGTCGTACCCGGCCAGCGCGTAGTTCCGTTCGGTACTGACTCGGCGCGTTCCACAACAGACTGGCCCAGCCGTCTTCGTCCGTCATGTTCTTCGACCGCGACAGCGTGTATGCGCCCTTGATCAGGAGCCCGTTTTTGAACGGCCGGTTCAGGGCCATCTGCAGCGAGTGATAGTCCGTCTTGGTGCGGGGTCCCCAGCTGTTCAGCGCGATCGCCCGGCCTGTCGTTGCGAAGAAGGGCCGGCTGGCCGTCCCGCCGCCGGGCGTGTCCGAAGCGTTGATGTCGAGGTCGGCGAACCCGTCTCTGCCTGCTGTGCCCACGTATGCCGTGTCCAGCGAAAGATCCCAAGGCAGGCGGCGCTCGATGGCCACGTTCCACGAGTGGATGTGGCCACGCGAGACATCGTTTTCCGGGAAGCGCATATCGTAACGGTTCGGCAGCGGGACACGACCGCTGCTCAGATCCGGGACGATGACCTCCGGAATGCCCTTGCTCCAGCGTGGAGACCGCCTGGTAATCCGAGGGCGCGACGAAGTTCCCGTTGATGGTCAACGGATAGAACCCACGCAGCGGCCGGGAGAACGGCAGCGGGTTGTACGTGAGACCGTAGCCGGTCCGGAACACCGTCTGGTCGTTGATGCGGTAGACGAGCCCGACCCGCGGTGCGAAGAGCGTCTTGCTGGTCTTGATATTGAGATCGGTCGGGTTCCCGCCAACGCCGCCGAGAAGCACGTCGAAGGTGTCCAGATCCATGGTCTCGATGCCGCGGCCCTCCCGCGTCATCAGCGGGTAGAGCTCGTAGCGGAGACCCAGGTTCAACGTCGTCTTGTTATTGAGCTGCCACCGATCCTGCGCGTAGATCCCATGCTGCCACTCGCGGCCGGTCATGACCTCGTACTGGATGGCCTGCTGGACCTGATTGGGAAGCCCGAGCAGCAGCGCTGCGTACTGGTTGTAGATGTTGGCTGCCTGGGTGCCTCCCCGGAGGTTGGTGACATTTCCGTTGAAGTCGAAGCGGCCGCGCGGGCCCGCGCCGAGTTCCGGCTGCCAGTGATCGAGCCGCAGACGGTTGACGGAGAAGCCGAAGCGGAACTGGTGACTGCCGTGCAGCTTTGTCAGATTGCCCGCCAGAGCGTAGGTCTTCTCTTCGCGGAAGGCCGGCGTCCAGTTGTCGTTGTTGCCGAGCGGGCTGAACCCGGTCCCCAACGGCGCGCCCTCGAAGTGCGGCATGCCGGCATAACGCGGGTCGTTGCGCCCGAAGCTCCCTCCGTTGGTGCCGGGAATGCCGAGCACGTCGGTGCCGAAGTTTCCCAGCCCGAAGTCGGCACCCGTGACTTCCTGGTTCATCCAGGAGATCCCGTACGTCGCGTCAGCCACCATCGTCGGGCTGAGCGTCCAGGTGGTGCCGAAGGTGGCCTGCTGCACCACCGTGTTGCCGTCGCCGCCCCCCTCATACCCGAGCTTCCAGAGGTTGCTCACGTCGGCGTTCATGCGGGAGTACTTGCCCCAGATCTGGTTGGCGGATGTGCGGTTCCAGTTGACCTTGCCGTCGTAGTTGTTCCGGTCGAAGGTGCGGCGCTGTTCGCGCGTGAAGTTGCGCGAGACGTTCACACCGCCCACGTTCGTGCCAGCCGTTCCGGCGGCGTTGGGGGTCGGGTAAAGGTCCTGAATGTCACGTGCGATGTCGTCGATGCGGTCCTGCGGGATGATGTTCCCGGGGAATGGCAGGCGCCCGGTCCCGTCAGGGTTGCCGGTCATCGGGTCGTAAATCACCTGCAGCGTGCCGTTCGCGTTCAAGGCCTGGCTGAAATCGCCGTTGCGCAGCGCCGCCGGCGGCACGTTGTAGAAGCCGACGTTGTTGGTGCGCTGATACTGCCCTTCCCACGACCCGAAGAAGAACAGCTGGTTCCGCTTCACGGGCCCGCCGAGCGTCGCACCCGTGATGTGGGCCGATGACGGCGTCTTCGCCGCCTGGAAGTACGGCCGCGCGTTCACGTTGTCGTTGTTATAGAACTCGAAGGCGGAGCCGCTGAAGTTGTTGGTGCCCGACTTGGTGATGACCGTGATCGCGGCGCCGCCGGCGTTGCCCTGCTCGGCCTCGAAGCTGGCCGTGTCAACGCTCACCGTATCGACGGTCTCGGCCGGAGACACGTACATGACGTGGTGCGGCAGCCAGACGTTCACGTTGGTGGCGCCGTCGGTCTTCGTCGCGTTGTTGTTCGGGTTCTGCCCGTTCACGAACGTCCGGAGCGACCGGCCCGGCGTGTCGACCTCACTGTTCTGGAACGTGGCGGGCGTGGCCCCGGGTACCAGGTTGATCAGCGCCTGGTAGTTCCGGTAGCTCCCGAGCGGCGAGCCGACGATCGCAGCGGACTTGATCTCGTTGTGCATCCCGGCCTTGTCGGTCTGCAGCAGCGACGACTCCGATTGCACCGTCACGGTTTCGGTGAGGTTGCCCAGTTCGAGGGCGATGTCGACGCGACTCACCTGGTTGATGCTGACGGGCACGCCTGTCTGCACCGCCTCTTTGAAGCCCTGGAGCGAGACGGTCACGTCGTAGGGCCCGGCGAGCACGTTCGTGAAGCTGTAATTGCCGGTCTCGTTCGAGACCGCCGTCCGGGTCAGGTTTGTTTCCGTATTACGAATGGTGACCGTCGCACCGGGCACGCTCGACCCGGAGCTGTCGGTCACCACGCCCACGATGCTGCCGTACAGCACCTGCGCCGCTCCATTCGCCGGCATCAGGCCGATGGCGGCGACGAGGGCGAGGATCGCGAGCACGAGCCTCTTCTGATTTCTCACGCATTTCCTCCACAGACAGGGGCGGGCCATTGACGCGGCCCCAGTGGCACAGATGCCCGGCGCAATCGATCGCGCCCATTGAGGGCGGTTATGGCTGCTGGTGTTGTGGCGCCGAGGCTCTGTGAGGCTAAGCTGCGGGCGCCGTCCAAGTCAACACGGAAATACACGTAAGTCCAACGGGCTTAATATGATCCGGCGATCCGGATCCTGCCGATCCAATATCCAAATTTCGGTTGGGCTGGGGGCGGCGGTTCAGCGGAAAAACGGGAACAGCCGGCGCAGCAGGGCCTCGTCGGGTCGTGCCCCGTACTCACAGATTTCAAAGGCCTCTACGGTCTTGATCCCCCTCGCACGCTCTGCCCCGTACCACTTCTCCAGAGCCGCGCGGGTGGCGGGCGTCGGCTCAGGATCTCGCTGCGTCTTCAACCAGGCCTTTCGGGCGGCAGGATCCTTCGGGACCTCCGCGAGCGTGCCGTCGTGCCACGGCAGCCATTCGTACACCTGCGACACGTGCGCGTCGAGCATGTCGATTTTCTTGTCGATGACGTCGTCGATCGACACCACGATGTCCGGGCGGAACGGCGCGGGCTTCTGGAACCCGTCCTCGAAATACAGGAACACCGGGTTCTTGCGGAGCGCGGGCGTGTCAGGGGTGACGTTCGGAACGGTGACCATGAACGCAGCGTCCTGGAGCAGGACGCCGGTGTAGCGGTGGTCCGGATGATAGTCATTCGGCCGCGGGGCGAGCACGAGGTCGGCCTTCCATTCGCGGATCTGCCGGATGATCTGCTCACGCACCTTGAGATCGGGGACGAGCTCGCCGTCATGGTTGTCGAGCACCACGTACTCGACGCCGACGCGACGGCCGGCCTCCTGCGCCTCTGCGCGACGCCGCATGGCGAGCTGGCCGCCGCCCTGCTCGTGGTGACCGGCATCACCGTTGGTGACGGAGACGAACCGTACCTTGTGGCCGAGCGCCGCCCACTTGGCCGCGGTTCCGCCGGCACGGATGTCACAATCGTCGGGGTGCGCACCGAACGCGATGATGCGGAGAGGTTGATCCTGGGCGGTGACAGCTGCCGCCGCGAACAGGACCAGCGAACTGCTGGCAATGAACACGCACGTGCGAAGCATCGGAACCTCCATGGTGGCCGTCATCATAACGCCCGCCTCGATCTGGAAGCCGCGTGCTGGAGCCGCAAGGCGGGCGGTCGAGCAGAAGGCCAGAAGCAAGACACGGCCGATTGGTTATCCTGTCACGTGCGCCTCGCGGTCGCGGCTGCACTGGGCCCGGCAGTGCAGGTGGCCCGGAGGATGCCTGGATGCGTTCGCTTTCCGCCTTGCTGTTCGCTCTCGTCCCGCTGATGCTGATCGTCATCACACCCCTCGTCGCGCAGGTCCGTACGGGGGACGCGATTCCCGAAGCGTATCGGTGGAACCTGGCCGAGCTGTACCCGGACGACATGGCCTGGGCCGCCGAGAAGGAGCGGCTCGCGGCGGACATACCGCAGGCGAGTGCGTTCAAGGGGACGCTCGGGGATGGCGCCTCGCAGATGGCCAGGGCGCTCGATGCGCAGGCCGCGGAGGTGAAGCGGTTCCAGCGCCTGTCCGTTTACGCCAGCCTGGCCGCCGATCAGGACACGCGTGTCGCGAAGAACCAGGGCCTCGTACAGCAGATGTCGCAGCTCGCCGCCCAGTTCGCGACGGCGTGGGCGTTTCTGGAGCCCGATATTCTGGCGATGGATCCAGCCATGGTGGAGCGGTTCATGGCGCAGGAGCCCGGCCTCGCACCGCACCGCCAGTATCTGCGTGATGTCCTCCGACGCAAGCCGCATACGCGCACCGAGGCGGAGGAACAACTGATCGCGCTGACCGGGCCCATGACCGCAGGCGCGAGCGGCAGCGCGAGAGTGTTCCTCAATGCGGACCTGCCGTATCCGACGGTGAAGCTCGCCGACGGCCACGACGTGCGGCTCGATGTGTCCGCCTTCTCCGCCGCCCGGGCCTCCGCCAATCGAGACGATCGCCGGAAGGTGATGGAAGCGTTCTTTGGAACGTTGTCGCAGTTCAATCGCACGCTCGGTGCGGCCATGAACACCAATGTGGAGCAGGCGCTTTTCCTGACCCGGGCCCGACGCTACGGCTCGTCCCTGGAGCGCGCGCTCGACGAGTCGAGAATCCCTGTGGCGGTGTATCACGAGCTGGTAGACGGCGTGAATCGGCATCTGCCCGCCTTCCATCGCTACCTTCAGCTTCGGAAGCGCATGCTCGGCGTCGACGCGCTGCACTACTACGACCTCTACGCGCCCCTCGTCGCGAACGTGCCGCTCGAATATACCGTCGAGCAGGCGCGCGCCCAGATCAAGGACGCGGTTGCCATCCTGGGCCCGGACTACGTGCAGGCGCTCGACATGGCTTTCGACGGGCGCTGGATGGACCTGTATCCCGCGACCGGAAAGCGCAGCGGTGCGTACATGAACGGGAGCGCCTACGACGTGCACCCGTACCTGCTGCTGAACTACAACGGCCAGTACACCGACATGTCCACGCTGGCGCACGAGCTCGGGCACGCGATGCACAGCTGGTTCTCGAACAAGACGCAGCCGTTCCCGACCGCCGGTTACCCGATTTTCGTGGCGGAGGTCGCCTCTACGTTCAACGAGGCGCTGCTGGTCGACCGCATGCTGCAGCAGATCACGGACCGGAACATCCGGCTATCCGTGCTCGGGAACTATCTGGAGGGTCTGAAGGGCACCGTGTTCCGGCAGACACAGTTCGCCGAGTTCGAGTTGCGCATGCACGAGATGGGCGAAAAGGGCCAGCCGATCACGGGCGAGGCCCTCAGCCGCCTGTATCTGGAGATCACACGCCGCTACTACGGGCACGACGCGGGCGTCTGCACGGTCGACGACTACGTCGCACACGAGTGGGAGTTCATCGCCCACTTCTACAACCCCTTCTACGTGTACCAGTACGCCACGTCGTTCACGGCCTCGTCGGCGCTGTCCGAGAAGGTGCTGGCACGGGACCCGGGAGCCGTCGAGCGCTATCGTGCTTTCATCGCGGCTGGCGGGTCGAAGTATCCGATCGAGCTGCTGGAGGACGCGGGCGTCGACATGACGAGCAGAGAGCCGCTCGATTTGACCATTCAGAAGATGAACCGGGTCATGGACGAGATGGACAAGCTGCTGGCGCGGTGATCGAGCCGGCGCCGATCGGCGCTGTCAACGCACGGCCCACGCGATGCCATCGTCCAGAGTGGCCCCGGACGCCGCGATCGTGAGCTGCGCCGCGGCACCCTTCGCCCCGTACGTGCCGGTGACGATGCCGAGGGAGCCGCGCGCCACATCGGCCTGCTCGCGAATCCACAGCTCGCGCGGTGAGGACAGCGCCAGCAACGCGGGGACGTCGCCGTATTTCGCTGCGCCGGGCAGAAAATCTGGTGCGTCGATCCGGTCCACCGCGGCGAAACGGAAGCCCTGGAGATCGAGCACGGCGCGATCGACATCGGCCGGTGCCAGCGCCCTCGCGCCGGCAGCCCAGGCGGCCGCGGGTCCCGAGGCGATGAGTAGAACTCGTCCGGTGGCCCCGACCCGATTGCGCGCGAAGCGGATCGCGGTCAGGACGTCCTGCACCCGTTCCGCAGGCACCGGCAGGTTGTAGCCGAACGTGAACCCCGCGTGCGCCCGCTCGCTCGCCAGCCGCACGGGGTCGAATCTCGCTGACGCGCTCCGCAACTCGCCCTGCCCGAGCACGTCGATCCCGAAGACGTCATAACCGGCCGCCAGCAACCGCACAACCGGAGAGGATGCGGCACCCGCTCCGCCTTGCATGGCCGCCTTGCCGTCCGGCGATATCAGTACCGCCATACCACGTGCCGGTCCGCGCGACCACAGCAGCCCCGGAAGCGCAGCGCCGCTCGATGCCCGTCGAAGCAGACCGGTGGTGATGGTGCCGCTGTCTGCCGGTATGGTGGCGCGCTCGTCGAACCGCACCTCGTCACGCGACGAGATCGCGCCGCCGAGCACCACCTCGAAGGCGCCGCCGACCACCTCTGTGAACCGGGCGCTCGCCGCGGTGTCCCGGGGTGCAAGCGCTCCAAGCGCGGCTGCCGCATCCCGAGTCAGCCACGTCAGGAGCGCGCGCTCGTGTGCCTCGCCAGCTGGCGGCTTGGGATGACCGGCATCCCACACGCTCGCCTCGTTGACGCTCAATGGGACGAACGGTTGCTCGCGCGGCACCTCGTTGTACCCCAGGCGCAGGTGCCGGTTGAACCAGTCGTACATCACCGCACGCGAGACACCGTTGTAGTTGTGGCCGAACTGCAGGAACGGGCGCAGCAGCACGTGGTCGGGTGCGCCGGCCAGTGCAAACACCCGCTGCACGTCGGGATAGCCGTCGGTGGCAAACTCCTTCGTCCAGTCGTCCGCAGCCGTCATCCCGACCGGACGAGGCGCCGCGAGCGCGGCGATCTCGGCATTGCTGGTGCCGATGCGAAGATAGCTGGCGTTCTCGCACGTGCAGCCGCCTTGCATGTGCGTCGAGACCATTACGGCCGGGAAGAACGCGGCTGGCCGCTCGTCGAGAGCGGCAACCATCATTGTCTGTGTGGCGCCGCCGCTTTCACCGGTCACCCCGATTCGGGACGCATCCACGTCGTCGCGGCTCACGAGGTAGTCGAGCGCACGGATCGCGTTCCACGTCTGCAGTCCCATTACGCTCTGCAGGTGCAGCTCGGCCTGGGGACTATAGAGACCCCACGCCTTCGAATCGTGCATCTGCGGCCGTGGCCCCTTCAACTCGTGCGTGACCGCGCGGGGGATCTGCACGCTGTCGGCGTAGCCTTCCATGTCGTAGAAGAACGTGACCACGCCGAGGCGGGCCAGGTGCACGGCACGGGCCTGCAGCGGATGGCGGGCGGCTGAGTCGAACGGCTCGGCTCCGCTCGCAATCGCTTCCCGCGCCTCTTTCGACCCAGCGTGCTGGAAGCGGCCACCAGGCCAGTGACCGTGCGGCGAGAGCACCGCGGCGAGACGGCCAGGCTTGCCTTTCGGGCGGTACAGATTGCCCGTGACGAAGTGCCCCGGGATGCTCTCGAACACCACCTTGTCGATGACGTAGCCGGCGCGATCGACGGTGCCGTGCACCCGCGCGTTGAGAGGTGAGCGCGTCGGCACGGGCCAGAGCCCCAGCGCGACCTGCAGCTGACGCCGCAGTGAGACAGCCCTGTGCTGCCAGTCATCGAGGGTGGCCGGCGGTGTAAACGGGCAGTGCGTGTCGAGTGTCCGGAGTGGGCCGAGGCGGCGGTCGTCGGAGCGCTCACCCTCAGCGAGCACTGCCCATGCTGATGCCTCGCGCCGCACCACCGGAGATCGGGAGTTCAGGTCTTCATTCGGGCTCGGGTCCGCCGAGAGCGCGAGCGGGGAAGGCCTCGCGTCTCGAACGGGTATCGTCGCGGATGCCGTGACGCCCACGGCCAGCGCCGGGACGAGCGCGTACAGAACGATCGTTGCCGACGAGAATAGGCTGAGCTGGCTGCGGTTGGGCGTGAGTGGCACGACCGGCATCATACGCGGACCATCGCCAGCGACTGAACGCACCTTCGACAGGAGAACAAGTTGTCCGACGGAAGGTTGGACCGATGGCGGTAAAAGCCCCAGTATGTGACCATGAAGATGGTCCCCTGGCGAGCCTCTACGGTGGTTTTACATCCTTAACAAAGTCATTACATCGTCCTAAACACTCGCCGCCCCCGCCGCGATGAAATAACGGGGTGCTGCTCTCGAAGGATTCGACACCGTCCATGACCAGCTCTGAAACCGCGACAGTGCGCGCTCCCGCCGCTTCCAGTGTCCGCCTGTGGATCGTGGGCTTCCTGCTTCTTGGCGCCGGCGCTGCCGCGTATTGGTACTGGGGGCGCGGCGCCGCTCCACCGAGCCCTCCGCGCGGGCGCTTCGGCGGCGGTCCGAACGAGGTTGTGTCGGTGCGTGTCGTGCCCGTGCAGAAGGCCGATATCGACGTGGACGTCCGCGCGCTCGGCACGGTCACCCCGTTCAACACCGTCACGGTCCGCAGCCGGCTCGACGGGGAGCTCGTGCGCGTGTTGTTCACGGAAGGACAGCACGTCTCGACAGGAGACCTGCTCGCCGAAATCGATTCGCGGCCTTACCAGGTCCAGCTGTCGCAGGCGCAGGGGCAACTCGAGGAGAACCGCGCGCGGCTGAAGAACGCCGAGGGCGACCTCGCCAGGTACCAGCGTCTCGTGAGCGAGGGGTTGATCACCCAGCAGCAGGTGACGACGCAGGAAGCGCTGGTGCAGCAGTACAAGGGTGCGCTTCAGGCAAACGAGGCGCAGGTGAACACCGCCCGGCTGCAGCTCGCGTACACGCGGATTGTTGCTCCCATCGAGGGCCGGCTGGGACTCCGGCAGGTGGACGCGGGTAACCTGATTCGAGCGGGCGACGCCAACGGGCTCGTCGTCATCACGCAGATGCGGCCCATCTCCGTGCTCTTCACGGTACCGGAGGCCGAGCTGCCCGCGGTGCTCGCCGGCCTGCGGCAGGGAGAACGCCGGCCGGTGCAGGCGTGGGATCGTTCCGAGAAAGTGCTGCTGGCCGAGGGCACGTTGCAGACCATGGACAACCAAATCGATACGGCCACGGGCACGATCAAGCTGCGCGCGCGGTTCGCCAACGAGCAGGAGCAGTTGTTTCCCAACCAGTTCGTGAACATCCGATTGCGTGTGAACACCCTCGAGAACGCCACGGTGATTCCATCGGCCGCCGTGCAGCGCGCCTCGTTCGGGACGTTTGTCTATGCGGTGAAGCCGGATAGCACGGTCACAATCAAGCGCATTGCGCTCGGGCCCGCCGAAGGCGATCGGGTGGCGGTCACGTCTGGCCTCGAGGGCGCCGAGCGGATCGTTCTCGAGGGGTTGACGAGCTCACGGAAGGCGCGAAGGTCGAGGTCATCACCGAACGCCGCGCCCTCCCCCGCGCCACCACCGGCCCGAAGAGCGGCCGCACGGCGGGGTGGCAACCGGTGAACATTTCGCGCCCGTTCATCGAACGGCCTGTCGCCACGGCGCTGCTGATGGCAGCGGTGCTGATCTCGGGTCTGCTTGCGTACGGGCTGCTGCCGGTTTCGGCACTGCCGCAGGTCGATTACCCGACCATCCGCGTGCTCACGTTCTACCCGGGCGCCAGCCCGGAGGTGATGACGAGTGGCGTGACGGCACCGCTCGAGCGTCAGTTCGGACAGATGCCCGGGCTCGACCAGATGTCGTCCACGAGCTCGGGCGGCGCATCGGTGATCACACTCCGCTTCGCCCTGGAGAAGCCGCTCGACGTCGCGGAGCAGGAGGTGCAGGCCGCCATCAACGCCGCGAACACCCTGCTGCCGAACGACCTGCCGCAGCCGCCGGTCTACAACAAGGTCAACCCGGCCGATACGCCGGTGCTGACCCTCGCGATCACCTCGAAGACGGTGCCGCTGCCGCAGGTGCACGACCTCGTCGATACGCGCGTGGCGCAGAAGCTCTCGCAGCTGCCCGGCGTAGGGCTCGTCAGCATCGCTGGCGGCCAGCGGCCGGCGGTACGCATCCAGGCGAACCCGCAGGCGCTCGCCGCGCACAACCTGAACCTGGAGTCGTTGCGAGAGGTGGTGTCCGCGGCCAATGTGAACCAGCCGAAGGGCAACTTCGATGGTCCCGAGCGGTCGTTCATGCTCGACGCGAACGATCAACTCCGGTCGCCGGCCGCGTACAAGGACCTGATTGTCGCCTACCGTGACGGCGCGCCGCTCCGGCTCTCCGATGTGGCGGACGTCGTGGACGGGGCTGAGAACCGCCGCCTGGCGGCGTGGGCGAACGAGTTGCCGGCGGTGCTCGTCAACGTTCAGCGCCAACCCGGCGCCAATGTCATCGCCGTCGTCGACCGCGTGCACGAGCTGCTGCCGACGCTCACGGCCAGCCTGCCGTCCACGTTGCAGGTGGACGTCATCAGCAATCGCACCGAGACCATCCGGGCATCGGTGCGCGACGTGCAGCACGAGCTCGTCTTTGCCGTCGGGCTCGTCGTCCTCGTCACGTTCCTGTTCCTCAGGAACGTCCCGGCGACCGTCATCCCCAGTGTCGTGGTGCCGCTGTCGCTAATCGGGACCTTCGGCGTGATGTACCTCGCCGGGTTCTCGGTGAACAACCTGACGCTCATGGCGCTCACCATCGCGACCGGCTTCGTCGTGGACGACGCGATCGTCATGATGGAGAACATCGCGCGACACATAGAGGAAGGCGAGACGCCATTCAGGGCGGCGCTGATCGGGTCCCGGGAGATCGGGTTCACGCTGATCTCCCTCACCATCTCGCTCATCGCGGTGCTCATCCCGCTGCTCTTCATGGCGGACGTCGTCGGGCGCCTCTTTCGCGAGTTCGCCATCACGCTCGCGGTCTCGATCCTCATCTCCCTGGTGGTGTCGCTCACGCTCACGCCGATGATGAGCGCGCGGCTGCTCAGGCACGTGCGCGCCCACGAGGAGGGCTGGTTCTACAGGAAGAGCGGCGCGGTGCTCGACTGGATGATCCACGCGTACGGGCGGCAGCTGCAGTGGGTGCTCGGACACCAGCCGCTGACGCTGCTCGTGGCGCTCGCGACCCTGGCCCTGACGGTGGTCCTCTACGTCGCAGTGCCGAAGGGGTTCTTCCCCGTCCAGGACACCGGCGCCATCCAGGCGATCACCGAGGCGCCGCAATCGGTCTCGTTCGAGGCCATGGTCGAGCGGCAGCAGGCGGCGGCCCGGGCGATGCTGGCCGAGCCGGATGTGACCGGCCTCTCGTCGTTCATCGGAGTGGACGGCAGCAACGCGACGCTGAACAGCGGCCGCATGCTCATCACGCTGGCGCCGCACGACCGGCGGACGCGCACGGCGACGGAGATCATCGCCACTCTCCGTACGCGCCTGCAGGAGGTGGCGCGGCATCGCGGTCTACCTGCAGCCGGTACAGGACCTGACGATCGAGGACCGCGTCAGCCGCACGCAGTTCCAGTTCATCATGGAGGATCCCGACGCCGACCCGGCTCAGCGAGTGGGTGCCGAAGCTGGTGGATCGCCTCCGCGCCGCGCCTGAACTGCTCGATGTGGCGAGCGACCTGCAGGACCGCGGGCTGCAGGCGTTCCTGAACGTCGATCGCGATGCCGCGAGCCGTGTCGGTGTCAGCGTCTCCGCGATCGACGATGCGCTGTACGACGCGTTCGGCCAGCGGCTGATCTCGACGATCTACACGCAGGCGAACCAGTACCGCGTGGTGCTCGAGGCGGCGCCGCGCTACCAGCTGGGGCCCGACGCGCTCGGTCAGATTCATGTGGCGAGCGCCGATGGCGGCCGACGCTGGGGCGAGCAGGAGGAACAACAGGCGCGGCCAGATTCCGCTCGCGAGTATCGCGTCGGTCGAGGAGCGCTACACGCCGCTGGTCATCAGCCACTCGGGTCAGTTCCCGGCGGTGACGCTCTCGTTCAACCTCGGCCCGAACGCATCGCTGGGAGCGGCCGTGGCGGCCATCGAAAAGGCGCAGCGCGAGCTCGGCATGCCGGCAAGCATCCAGACGCGCTTCCAGGGAGCCGCTGAGGCGTTCCGCGCCTCGCTCGACAGCACGCTGCTGCTCATCCTGGCGGCAATCGTCACGATGTACATCGTGCTCGGCGTGCTCTACGAGAGCTACGTCCACCCAATCACCATCCTGTCGACGCTGCCGTCGGCCGGTGTGGGCGCTCTGCTCGCCCTGCTGCTGACGGGGCGCGACCTGAGCCTCATCGCCGTCATCGGCATCATCCTGCTGATCGGGATCGTGAAGAAGAACGCGATCATGATGATCGACTTCGCGCTCGACGCCGAGCGCACGCAGGGGATGGCGCCGCGAGACGCGATCTACCAGGCGGCGCTGCTGCGGTTCCGCCCGATCATGATGACGACGCTCGCGGCGCTGTTTGGCGCCCTGCCCCTGATGTTCGCATCGGGCTCCGGCGCCGAGTTGCGGCAGCCGCTCGGCATCGTCATGGTGGGCGGCCTGCTCGTCAGCCAGGTGCTGACGCTCTTCACGACGCCGGTGATCTATCTGTTCTTCGATCGGCTCGGACGGCGGTGGGCGGTCGCGCCAGCCCTCGTTCGTGGCTGACCCCGGTACCGCGTGAGGGCCGCATGAGCCTGTCGTCACCCTTCATCGGACGCCCTGTCACGACGACGCTGCTCAACCTGTCGATCGTGCTCGCGGGTGCGGTTGCGTTCACGACGCTGCCGGTGTCGCCGCTGCCGCAGGTGGACTTCCCGGCGATCATGGTCAGCGCCAGCCTCCCCGGGGCCAGCCCCGAGACGATGGCGTCGTCGGTGGCAACCCCGCTCGAGCGGGCGCTCGGCACCATCGCCGGGGTGAACGAGATCACCTCGTGGAGCTCGCAGGGCTCGACGCGCATCAACCTCCAGTTCGATCTCGGGAAGGACATCAACGCGGCTGCGCGCGAGGTGCAGGCCGGCCATCAACGCCTCACGGTCGCTGCTGCCGAGCGCGATGCCCGGGATGCCCAGCTACCGGAAGATGAACCCGTCACAGGCGCCGATCATGATCCTGGCGCTGACCTCGAAGACGAAGACCCCGAGCGAGATCTACGATCTCGCCTCGACGGTCCTCGCGCAGAAGGTCGCGCAGGTCACCGGCGTAGGCGACGTCACCGTCGGCGGCGGGTCGCTGCCGGCGGTGCGCGTCGAGCTCGAGCCGAACGCGCTCACCCAGTACGGCATCTCGCTCGACGACGTGCGCCAGGCGATCACCGGCGCCAACCTGCTGCGGCCAAAAGGGGTAGTCGAGGAGGGGCAGCAGTCCTGGCAGGTCCAGGCGAGCGATCAGCTCGCCAAGGCCGCCGACTACCAGCCGCTGATCATCCGCTACCGTGACGGCGCCGCCGGTGCGCCTCTCGGACGTGGCGCGGGTGCTCGACGACGTCGAGGACCGATTCAACACGGGATTCTTCAACAACGATCCGGCCATCCTGCTGGTCATCAGCCGGCAGCCGGACGCCAACATCATCAAGACGGCGGATGCGATCCACGAGCAGCTGTCCGACCCTCCGGGCGTTCCTGCCCGCCGACGTCGACCTCAGCATCGCAAGCGATCGGTCGCCCAGCATCCGCGCCACGCTGCACGACGCGGAGCGCACCCTGCTCATCGCCGTGGCGCTCGTGATCCTCGTCGTGCTGCTGTTCCTCGCCAGCGTGCGAGCGGCTGCCATCCCGGTCGCCGCCGTGCCCATCGCGCTCGTCGGCAGCTTCGCGGTCATGTACCTGTGGGGGTTCTCCCTCAACAACCTGTCGCTCATGGCGCTCATCGTCGCCACGGGCCTGGTCGTGGACGACGCAATCGTGGTGCTCGAGAACATCTCGCGTCACGTCGAGATGGGGAAGTCGCCCTTCGAGGCGGCGCTCGTCGGCGCGCGGGAGGTCGGGTCGACGTTGCTCTCGATGAACCTGGCGCTCGCCGCGGTGTTCGTGTCGATCCTGTTCATGGGCGGCATCGTCGAGCGGCTTGTTCCGCGAGTTCTCGATTACGCTCGTGGCCGCAATCACGATCTCGCTGTTCGTCTCGCTCACGCTCACCCCGATGCTGTGCGCGCGCTGGCTCGGGACCGCCGGCACGGGCAGCTGAACCCATTTCAGCGCGCGAGCGAGGCGGCGTTCGGCCGGCTGCGGCGAGGGTACGACAGCACCCTCGGATGGGCGCTCGCGGCATGCGCCGCTCGTCGTCTGCCTGCTGCTCGGGGTGATGGCGCTCAACGTGCACCTCTACATGACAGCGCCGAAGAGCTTTCTGCCACAGCAGGACACGGGGCAGATTGGCGGCTTCATACGCGGAGACGATGGCCTGTCGTTCCAGGTCATGCAGCCCAAGATCGACCAGTTCCGGCGGGCAGTGCTCGCCGACCCGGCCGTCGAGAGCGTTGGTGGGTACATCGGAGGCGGCCGGGGGATCAACAACGCCTGGACGTTCGTCCGCCTGAAGCCCCTCGCCGAACGCAAGGTCTCGGCGCAGGTGGTCGTGGAGCGCCTGCGGACCACCCTTCCGAAGGTGCCCGGCGCGCGCCTGTGGATGTTCGTCGACCAGGACATCCGCTTCGGCGGCCGTGGTCAGGGTGGTGGCGGGTACCAGTACACGCTGCTGGCCGATGACACGCGCCTGCTGCGCACGTGGGCCGAGCGCGTGAGCAAGGCGCTGGCGCAATTGCCGGAGCTGACGGGCTTCGACGACGAGCTGGTGACGAGCCAGCAGGTGGCACTGAACGTCGACCGCGCCGAAGCCCGCCGCCTGGGCGTCGAGATGAACACGGTGACCCAGACGCTCAACAATGCCTTCGGCCAGCGGCAGGTGTCGACGATCTACAACGCGCTGAACCAGTACCGCGTCGTGATGGAGGTTGAGCCAGAGCAGGCGCAGGGGCCCGAGGCGCTCGATCGCCTGTATGTCATCTCTTCGTCGGGCGACCGGGTGCCGCTCTCGGCGTTCAGCCGGTACGAGCACGCGGCGGCCCCGGACCGGGTGAGCCACTGGGGCCAGTTCGCGTCCACGTCGATCTCATTCGATCTGAAGCCGGGCGTGAGCTTGAGCCAGGCGCAGGCCTCGATCGACCGCGCGGTGGAGCGCCTCGCCATGCCGGTTTCGGTGCAGGGCCGTCTCCTGGGCAACGCGCGGCTCTTCCAGACGATGCAGGGCAACCAGCCGCTCGCTATTCTCGGCACCCTGCTCATCGTCTACATCGTCCTGGGGGTGCTCTACGAGAGCTACATGCACCCGCTGACGATCCTCTCGACCCTGCCCTCCGCCGGCGTCGGCGCGCTGCTCGCCCTCCAACTGCTCGAGACCGACTTCAGCCTGATCGCGATGCTCGGCCTGTTCCTGCTCGTCGGGGTGGTGATGAAGAACGCGATCCTGATGATCGACGTGGCGCTGCAGCTCGAACGCGAGAACGGCCTGACGCCGCAGGCCGCCATTCGTGAAGCGTGCCTGCTTCGGCTGCGGCCCATTCTGATGACGACGCTCGCGGCGCTGCTGGGGGCGCTGCCGCTCGTCTTCGGCGCGGGGGAGGGTAGCGAGCTCCGACAGCCGCTCGGCATAGCCATCGTCGGCGGGCTGCTCGTCAGCCAGATCCTGACGCTCTACACAACGCCCGTCGTGTACCTCTATCTGGATCGCCTGCGGCTCTGGGGCGCGCGCCGGCGCGAGGTGGTGACGGCGCACTGACCGCGCGCACTCAGGCGCTGGGCGCTGGGCGCTGGGCGCGCCTCGCGCGGCGGTGGGTCATTGTTGGCAAGAAAGAAAAGGGGCGGCGGGGAAATCCCCCGCCGCCCTTCTTCGTCTCTGCCGTGATCCGGCCCGGAGCCTGGAGCCCGGAGCCTGGAGCCGGAGCAACCCATCCTGTCTTAAACCGTCTGTTCCTTCTTCGGTGCCTTCAGCGACTGCAGCGAAATCACCGGTGCCGCCGGCTCCTTGAGCACGTGCTGGCGGTAGAGCCGCTCCATGTCGGCGTGGTAGCGCGGGTCCTGTTCCTTCTTGCGGGCCTGCAGCTTCTCCTCGCGCGCGTTCTTTGCGATGCCGAGCTCGTCGAGGTCGGTCTGCGCCCCCTTGGCCACGGCCTCGGCGTTCAGCACGAGCGAGTGCTCGCGCGTCCCGAGCGGGACGGCCTTGCCGCCGGCGAAGATCTCGATGACGCCCGTGCTCCTCGTACCACTTCGTCAGCGTGGCCGTCATGTGCATCTTCTCGATGATGTTGCGCCACCCGATGCCGGTGTTGTAGGCGCAGAAGGAGATTTCGCCCTGCTGCGTGGCATACGGGATGATGCACATCTCCGTGCGGCGGAAGTCGTAGTTGAACAGGTCCTGGAACCACATGCCCGCGACGAAGAGGAAGTTCCAGCGGTCGTTGCGGCGCTTCTCGATGTCTTCCATCGTCCGGTCGCCGGTGACCTTGCCGTAGTTCCTCCCGGTCGCGCCGAACGTCTTGTCGAACTTCCGGAGCAGGTCGACGATCTTGAAGTGCGTCGGCGCCTTGAAGGGGTCGTAGTTGCGCAGCAGCGCCAGCGTCATCCCGGCGATCGACAGCCACTTGCCGCGCGCCGCGTCGTTGACGACGGCGATGTCCCTCGAGAGCTGATCGGCCTTGAGGAACGCGGTGACCGGCGCCGCCTCCTTCGTTTCCTTGTCGATCATCACGGCCATGCCGATGCCGCAGTTCGGATGGCAGCCGCAGGTCAGCTGGCCCCAGTCGCGATCCGGGCCGTGCACCAGGTCGGCCCAGTCCGTGAAGGTGGACATGAACGAGATCGGGAACCAGTCGCGCAGCGGCTCGCCGATGCCGGTCTGGTTCTTCACGTCGTGCGCCAGGTGCGACAGCGTGTAGCGCTGCGCCTGCCGGCGCTCGGCCGTGATCTCCTCGTCCCGGCCGGTGAACGACACCGGCTGGAACGAGAGAAAGTTGATCTTGCGCGGGTTGTCGAGCGCGAACTCGACGACCCGGCCGACCTGCTCGTTGTTCACACCGTTGACGATCGTGATGACCGGCACGATGTCGACGCCCGCGCTCCACAGGTTCTCGATCGCGCGCAGCTTCACGTCGAACAGGTTGCCGACGCGGCGGTGCGAATTGGCGGCGTTGCCGATGCCGTCGAACTGGAGGTAGGCGTATCGCAACCCGGCCTTCGCGGCCTCGCGGGCGAACTCGGCGCTCTTGGCGAACTCGATGCCGTTGGTGGCCGCCTGCACCGAGTTGTACCCGACCTTGCGGGCGTAGCGCACGGCGTCGAGGAAGTAGGGCGAAATCGTCGGCTCGCCGCCCGAGAACTGCACCGACATCTGCCGCCGCGGCTTGATCGTGATGGCGTTGTCGAGAACCGTCTTGATGTCGTCCCACGTGAGCTCGTGGACGAACCCGACCTGATTCGCGTCCATGAAGCACGGGTCGCACATCATGTTGCAGCGGTTCGTCAGGTCGACGGTCAGCACCGACCCGCGGCCGTACTTCACCGTGCTGCTGCCATGGTTGTGCAGCGTCTCATCGTTGTGCGCGTCGATGTCGCGGCCGGGAAACACCTCTTCGAGGTGCTTGAACATCGTCGGGTCGATCGACATCACGTCTTCGAAGTGGCCGTGCAGGGGGCAGTCCTTCACCATCAGGATCTTCCCGTCACGCTCGATGATCGTCGCCTTGATCTCGCCGACCTTCTCGGTCAGCAGCACCGACACGTCCTGCTTGCCATCGAGGATCGACTGGCGTGCCTCGCGGACGCAGGTGGGGCAGAGCGAGTCGGTTTCACGCGGCCAGCCAAGCGGCGGCTTGGTCTTCTGCCAGGACTTCAGCAGCGGCTTGTCCGACCACCGCGGAGTGAAGGACGGGTTCTGCCGGACGGAATTGGCGGCCGAGAACGACGTGCCACAAGCCATTGGCAGCGACCGCCATCCCCTTTTCCACGTATTTGATTGGCGCGTGCATCGATGTCGTCTCCCGCCAAGCGCCTCGGCGCCCGGCCATGCGAACGTGCGACCGGCCGGAAACCGGCCGATTTTCGGAATTCTAGCGGCGGGCAGACTGCCGGGGGCCGATTTTCAGTGGAGGGGCAGTGGCGAGGGGTGAATGGGCGGTAGGCGGGGGGCGGTGGGCGGTCGGCGAGCCGGCTCGACAGGCAGAATCGGAGCGAAACAGCGCCTCTCGGCCGGCTGATCCTCGGTCCGGCGCGACCAATCCCGCCGACCGCCTACCCGCCCAGCGCCAGCGATGATCAATCGTACCTACCCATCCGCGACGCCTCCAGCTTCCCCCGGCGGAGCAGCCGGAGCTTCATCAGGTAGAAGATGACGGGCGTCACTATGAGGACGTGAATCGTCGACGTGATCATCCCGCCCAGAATGGGCGCGGCGATCGGCTTCATGATGTCGGCCCCCACGCTCGTCGCGGCCATGATCGGAACAATCGAGCACACCGTGGTCGCGACGGTCATGATCTTGGGCCGCAGCCGCAGAACCGAGCCGGCGACCGTCGCTTCCCACAGGTCCTGGTCGGTGACCGGAGTGCCACGGCGGATCCGTGCGTCGAGCGATTCATGCAGGTACACGACCATTACGACGCCGGTCTGTACCGCGATCCCGTAGAGCGCGATGTAGCCGACCCACACGGCCACGGAGAAGTTGTACCCGAGCCACCACTGGGCGATGACCCCGCCGGTCATCGCGTACAGCACCGAGAGCATGACGATGACCGCCTCCGCCAACGAGTGGAAGGTCAGGTACAGGAGCAGCAGAATGAGCGCGAACACCACCGGCAGCAGGATCCGCAGCCGTTCCCGCGCGCGCACCTGGAACTGGTACTGCCCCGTCCAGGCCAGCGTGTACCCCTGCGGCAGCGTGAGCCCGGTTGCGACGGCGGCCCGGGCGCGCTCGACGTACCCGCCGAGATCGCGCGTCGCCGTGTCCACGTACACGTACCCGGCCAGCTGCCCGCCCTCGTCCCGGATCATGGCCGGCCCCGGCGTCAGCACGATGTGCGCCAGCTGCCCGAGGGGCACCTCGGCGCCCGCCGGCGTCGGCACCAGCACACGCTCGAGGCCAGCGATGTCACTGCGGTAATCGCGCTCATACCGCACGTTCACCGCGTACCTTTCGCGGCCCTCGACGGTGCGCGTCACGTTCTCGCCGCCGATGGCCGTCTGGATGATGTCCTGCACGTCCTCGATGGTCAGGCCGTACCGGGCGATGGCGTCACGCTGGATCTGGATGTCTGTGAAGTACCCCTGGGTCACCCGTTCGGCGTAGACGCTACGTGTGCCGTCCACGCCGGTGAGGATCCCCTCCACCTGCTGTCCGAGGCGCTGAATCACGGCGAGGTCGGGCCCGAGGATTTTGATGCCGACCGGCGTCTTGATGCCCGTGAAGAGCATATCGAGCCGGTTCCGGATCGGTTGCGTCCAGGTGTTTGGAAAACCCGCAAACTGAAGGGCCTCGTCCATCTCCGTCTGGAGCCTCTCCGGGGTCATTCCCTCCCGCCACTCGCGCTTCGGCTTCAGCACGATGGTCGTGTTCACCATGCCCATCGGCGAGTTGTCCGTCGGCGTCGTGCCGCGGCCGATAGTGCCGAAGACACGCTCCACCTCGGGGAATCCCTTGATCACTTTGTCCTGCACCTGCAGCAGCCGTGTACTTTCGGTGATGGACACGCCGGGCGGGGAGGTCGGCATGTACAGCAGCGATCCTTCGTAGAGGGGCGGCATGAACTCGCTGCCGAGGAGGAAGATGAGCGGGATGCTGAGCGGCACCACGGCCATATTGACGAGGAGCGTGGTCCATTTCCAGCGGAGAGCCGCGCGGAGGACCGGCTCGTAGATGGCAATCGAGAGCCTGTAGAAGGGGTTGGCCGCCTCGGGTTTCAGGCGCCGGCCGCGGAGGACGAGCGTCATGAGCGCGGGCACGAACGTGATCGACAGCACCGTGGCCGAGGCCATCGCGAACGTCTTGGTGTAGGCGAGGGGCCGGAACATGCGCCCTTCCTGGGCCTCCAGCATGAACACCGGGACGAACGACAGGATGATGATGGCCAGCGAGAAGAAGATGGCCCGGCCCACCTGCTGCGCGGCGGCGACCACCTCGGCGGGCTGCTCTTCGTAGCCGATGGGACGGTCACCTCCCTCGACCGGCTCGCTGATGCGGCGATAGGCGTTCTCGACCATCACGATCGACGCGTCCACCAGCTCGCCGATCGCCAGCGCAATACCGCCGAGAGACATGATGTTCGACGTGACCCCGAGGTAGTACATGGGAATGAACGACGCGAGCACTGCAATCGGCAGCGTGATGATGGGAATGAGCGCCGATCGGAAGTGGAACAGAAAAGCCAGCGCCACGAACGAGACGACGAGCCCTTCCTCGATCAGCGTGCTGCGCAGCGTGCCGATCGACTCGCGAATCAAACCGGACCTGTCGTAGGTGGGAACGATGTCCACACCGTCCGGCAGTGATTTCTGAACATCCTGCATCCGGGCCTTCACACGGTCGATTACCCTGAGCGCGTTCTCGCCGAATCGCATCACGATGATGCCGCCGACCGCTTCACCCTGTCCGTCGAGCTCGGCCGCTCCCCTCCGCAGATCGGGTCCGATGGCCACGCGCGCCACGTCGCCTACACGAACGGGCGTGCCACGCTCGCTTGCCCTCACCGCGACCGACTCGATGTCGCCCACGGACTTCAAATAGCCGCGCCCGCGGACCATGTACTCGCGGCCGGAGAACTCGAGCAGCCGGCCCTCGACGTCGTTGTTGCTCATCTGAATCGACTTGACGACGTCACGAGGCGATACCTTGTACGACGCGAGCCGTACCGGGTCGAGGCTCACCTGGTACTGCTTTTCGAAGCCCCCGATGGTGGCCACCTCCGCCACGCCGGGCACGCTTGCCAGCCAGCGCCGCAGATACCAGTCCTGGAAGCTGCGCAGGTCGGCCAGCGTGTGACGGCCTGACCTATCGACGAGGGCGTACTGGAATACCCACCCCACGCCCGTCGCGTCGGGACCCATGGTCGGGTTCACGCCCTCGGGCAGCTGCCCGCGGATCCCCTGGAGGTACTCGACGACCCGGCTGCGGGCCCAGTAGATGTCGGTGGCGTCGTCGAAAATGACGTACACGTAGGAGATGCCGAAATCGGTGAAGCCTCGCACGGCCTTCACTCTTGGCGTCGGAACGAGGGCCGTCACCAGCGGGTAGGTGATCTGATCCTCGATCAGATCCGGACTGCGGCCCGCCCATTCGGTTGCGACGATCACCTGCACGTCAGAGATGTCGGGCACAGCGTCGAGCGGTGTGCGGACCATCGCCCAGGCGCCCCAGATTGCCAGTGCCAGGGCGCCGATGAACACGAGCACGCGGTTGCGCGTGCACCAGAAGATGAGTTGTTCAATCATGGGTCCGTCCTGAGGGCTAAGGGCTGAAGGGCCAAGGAAGGCGGCTAAGGGCTAAAGGGCCAAGGGCCAAGGCTCGCCCGGAGGGGCAAGGTGGTTGCGGCGCCTTGTGCCTGTTACCCGTCGCGAATTGCCCCATACGTGAATGCCCAGCCCTTAGCCCTTACCCCTTAGCCTTTAGCCGTAGTTTAGCCTTTAGGCTCTAGGCTTTAGCCCTTGCCCCTTTAGCCCTTAGCCCTCTCTCATCGCACCATGACCGTCAACTGCTTCGACGCCAGCCTCTCGGTGCCGCGCGTGACCGTCACCGTGGCCTCCCAGCGCCCGGCCATCATCACATCGAGAGTGCCGCGATAAACGCCGGTGCCTGCGTGCCCGAGGGCTGCCTCAGTCCGCATCGCGGGCATGTTCATCGATGGCATGGGCGGCATGTAGAGGACGAGTGTTACCGTCGCGTCGGTTACCGGCACACCATCTCTGGTCGCTACCAATGCTTCGAACCGGGTCATACCCGGGCGGGGCGGATCTGGAACGCTCGTGAGGGCCACATGAAGCGCGGTGGACGACGCCGCGGCCTGAGCCGGAACCGCGCCTGCGGGCTGCGCCTTGTAGCCTTCGAGGGCAGCACGCATCTGGCTTTCCGAGTCGACGAAGAAGGTCGCGCTCGAGGCGACCTGTTCGCCGATGCGCAAACCTTCGAGCACCCGCACCTGCCCGTCGACCCGTTGCCCCGTCCTGATCTGCCGGGGCTCGAAGTACCCGTTGCCGTCGGTCACGAACACGAACTGCCGCCCTCCCGTGTCGAGCAGCGCGTCAGCGGGGATGACCGGCCCTCGTGGGACCGACGTGAGCAGCGCGGCTTGCGCGAACATGCCCGGCTTCAGCCTGCCGCCGCGGTTGGGCAGCTCGATCCGGACCTTTGCCGTTCGGGTGCCTTCGTCCATCGTGGGAGCAATCCAGCTGACCCGTCCGGTGAACGTGTCGCCGGGCCACGCCTCGAGTGTCACCGCTGCACGCTGCCCGATGCCCACCATCGCCACGTCGGACTCGTACACGTCCGCCTCCACCCAGACCATCGAGGCGTCGACAATCCTGTACAGGCTCTCGCCCGGCATCACGCGCATGCCGTCGACCGCCCGCTTCTCCATGACGATTCCCGCTACGGGCGAGCGGAAGGTGATGAGGGGCGCCACCTCGCGATGTTCGGTCAGGGCGGCGAGGTGATCGTCCGGGAGGTCCCAGCGCGCGAGCCGCTGCCGCGCCGCATCCACGAGACGGTCGGTCTGCGCGGTGCTCGCCTCGCCGCCAGCCATCCTGTCGCGTGTTCGCAGCGCGAGCAGGTACTCCGACTGCGCGGTGGCCAGCTCCGGGCTGTAGATCGCCAGCAGCGGCTGTCCCCGCCGGACGACTCCGCCCGTGCGCTCGACGTACAGCTTGCGTATCCATCCCTCGGTCCGGACATTCACGTCCGTCCAGCGCGACTCGTCGAATCGCACGATGCCCTTTGCCCGCAGCTCGTGAGTCAGTGCCTGTTCGGTCACCATGACCGTACGCACTCCAATCAGCTGTTGGCGGCGGCCATCGATCGTCACGGGCGCACGGGCCTCGGCATCGGCCGCGGCGGCCGGAGGCGCGGCCGACGGGCGTGAGGGGTTTGTGGCCGCGGCGCGCGCGGCGTGCGCCTCCCCGTGCGCGGTCTTCTGCTCGGACGCGGGTACCTTCTCCAGCGCCATGCCGCAGATCGGACAGCGGCCCGGGTGGTCCTGGCGAACATCCGGGTGCATCGGGCAGACGAACGGCTCCGACGCCTGTTCGTTCTGTGCGGTGCCTGCGGGCCTCGCCCGGCTGCCGCGGGCAATCACGAACGCCGTCGCTGCGAGGACGATCACGATGGCAGCGGTGACGTAAAGGCGATGTGGGTGGCGCATGAGTGACACCTGCGTAATTGGTTACCAGTCGTCAGTTCTGCGTTGACGGTTCACGTTCGTTTCGATCAAATCCGCCCGGAGGCCGCGTGGCGCCGCGGGGCGCCGCGGGTAGCGGCCCGGGTCCGCTCGAGCCGTCGGTGACACGAGACGATGACGTCTCTGTCAAACCGCGAGTGCTCGGAGCCAGCGGTTCTTCGCCGACAGCCGTGGAAAGATCAGCGCGCGCCAGTTCCAGTTCGCGGATCGCACGAGCCTCATCGAGCTGCGCCTGTAACAGCAGCAGCTGTGCCTCCAGTGCGTCACCCATGCTGCCTTGCGCGTTGGCGAACGCCAGACGCGTCGCTTCGACCAGGTGCTCGGCCTGGGGCACGAGCGCGCTCCGCAGCACGCCGAGGCGAGCCGACGCAGCGTCTACGCGTGCCGCCGCTTCCGCCACCATCACGAGAACACGCGACTCGGCGGCTCCAACCGCGGCGGCCGCAGCCTCGCGGCGACGGGCGGCTTCCGCAATGGAGGCGTCCAACCGTGGCCGTGACCAGGGGGCCGTGGGCCATGTGATCCCCACGCGCGCCGTCCACGCGCCCGCCTCGCCGGGGGTGAGCATGTAGCCGCCCTGCACCATCCAGTCGGGCCTGCGTTCCTGCTGCGCGAGGGTGAAGGCCGACTGCGTCTGGCTCACGGCTGCCCGCGCGGCACGCACGGCTGGGTGGCGGTCGACGGCCCCGTCTACCGAATTGCTCGTTGCTCCCGTGGACGTATCCGCCCGCGGCTCCTCGAGCGATCCAATCGCCCGGTCAGGCCTGCGTCCGAGCAGGGTGTTCAGGCGCGCGACGCCCATCCGCTCCTCGCCGGCGAGCAGGGCGATGCGCTCCTGCAGGCGGCTGACCTCGAGCAGCGCCCTGACGAGGGAGACCTGCGATCCACTGCCGGCCGCATACGTGGTCTGCGCAAGTTCGACGAGTTGTTCGAGCGCCCTGCCCGTGTCGAAAGCTGCAAGCAGGTCGCGGCGGGCGAGCGCGAGCGTCACGTATGCGCGCCGGATCTCTCCAGCCACCCCGAGCCGCTGCGTTTCGAACTCCGTCGACGCCACCGCAAGCTCCCGTTCGGCATTCGCCGCACGCAGCCCGCGCTTCCCCGGCCCCGGAAATTCCTGTTCGAGCGTGAACATGTACATGTCCGCCTTGGCGAGGTTCAGGGTGGTGATGGGCAGCTGCCAGATCTGCGCTTCGATGCGGGGCGGCATGAGCGACCGCTCCTGAGCGGAACGGTATGCGAGCGGCGCCACACGCGCGCGGGCCAGACCGAGGCTCGCGTTCCTTTCGAGCCCCTCGCGAAGTGCCTCCGTGAGGGTGAGCGGTGGACCTTCCCAGGCGGACGGTTGCGCGAAACCGGTGACACCCTGGCCGAAGGCCGTGCCGGCGCCGCCAGCGAACAGAATCAGAGACAGGACGAGCGAGAGCAGTGCGCGCACGTGCGCGGCAGCAGACATGGTCAATCCACCCGCAGGCCCAGGGCCTGCCTGACGAAGGTCAGCGGTCGATTCGGGTCGGGGCACGCGGGCTCCGGCACACGGCGCGCACGACGACCGAATCAGGACACGTGGGGTGATGGAATCAGACGAGGAGGACGAGATGGCGCAGGTAGAGCCGGTCGTGGGGCAGTCTCAGCCTGGCCCGTTCGAATGCGTGCGCGACCGATGCCCGCGCAAGATCGGGCAACCCAGGCACGTGGGCCGCGTGGGCCCTGAGCAGCGTGAAATCAGGCTGGTGGGACGTGGCGCCCGACGCCGGTGGCGCCTGGCTCGCCGCCCCCCGGTCCGCCGGCGCCGCGCAGCAGCGCATCTTCGGAGCACCCGCTTGCGGACACCCCTCGTGCGGCGCGCCGGCGTCCATGGTGCGACAGCACGCGTGGGCACCACCGCCGTCCGACACGTCTTCTGCGGCAGGAGCTCGTCCGGCCGGCAAGAGGAGAATCGTCAGCAGCAGTGCGAGTGGGCGGCGAGGCATCGGACACCTTCAGTGTCGCACAAGGGGTGCCAGGGACACGACGGGTTGTTCGGCTGCAGGCTCCAGGCTATAGGCTGCGGGCCAGTAACAACATGCCCAGGGAAGGAACGTTGAGGCTCGCCAGCCTCGTGCCCGATCTCGAGCGAATCGCGTCCGACGCACGGCAGTCGAGGAGGAATAAATCCGCAGTCTGGGAAAAATCCCCCGTATCGCCGAACCCCATACACGGCCTGAAGTGCCTGGCGCCTGCGAGGCCTGCAGCCTGCGGCCGGCGGCCTGTAGCCTGGCGTGTCTACTGTCTGAACGCCGATGCCCGGCAATTTCGCACGAGGAGCACCTTCATCTCGAGGAGCTCGATGAGGGCGCCGCAGCGAGCGAGCACCCCGTCGCGTTCCAGCAACGCCTGTTTTTCGACAGTGTCGAGAGGCAGATACTGCGCGAGGGCGTTCACCAGCTCGTGGTCGGGAATGGTCGGCGGGATGTGCACTTCGGCGCCCGCGCCTTCGATCACGGGGCCAACCAGCGCCTCGAGCCGGTGCCGCGCGTCGCGCAGGGCAGGGCGCTCATCGGGCGTGAGCGGGTCGAGCAACGCCTCGACCCGGCCGCGCCGGTAGGCGAGCTCGTGGTTCTCGGCGACGATCCGGAACCGCTGGATGCCGTGCAGCATGATGTTCGATCGTCCGTCCTCGAGCTGCTCGGCGTGCGTGATCAGGCCGGCGCATCCGATGTCGTAGACGGGAGGACGGCCCTCGTAATCCGCCTCGTAGCCGGCCTTCAGCAGCACCATCCCGATCATCCGATCGCCATTCAAGGCCGCCGCGAGCATCTGCCGGTATCGGGGCTCGAAGACCCGCAGCGGCAGGCACACGTCCGGGAAGAGGACGACGTTGGGAAGAGGGAAGAGGGGGAGGTCGAGGGGGAGCATGGGGCGTTCCTGTCAGCAATGCACAATGCATGATGCACAATGCACAAACATCGGCGCAAAGGGCATCAACATCGGCGTGTGGCGTCGCGCGCGCGCGGGCGTCGTTGGGTTCATGGCAGTCTACGAGTCCGCAGCCCGCTGACCGGGTGTGCATTGTGCATCGTGCATTGTGCATTGGCTCGCCCGGACCGAGGCGTCAGTGAACGGTCCGGGTCTTCTTATCGACGTAGTCCATCAGCACGTACTGCCCCAGCGTGTGGGGCGTGGTGAAGTAAGCCTTGCCGCGGCAGATTTCGGCGACGCGGCGCACGAAGCTCACCAGGTCGTAGTCGCGGGCGAGCATGAAGGTGTTGATCTGGATGGCCGCCTTGCGGCAGTGCGCCACCTCCCGCAGCGTTTCGGTGACCACCAGCGGGTCCAGGCCGAACGCGTTGCGGTAGATGCGGCCGTCCGGCTGCGTGAGCGCGGACGGCTTGCCATCCGTAATCATGATGATCTGCCGCATGTCCTTGCGCTGGCGTTCGAGGATGCGGCGGGCCAGGCGCAGGCCTTCGCGCGTGTTCGTGTAGTACGGGCCGACGCGCACGCGACCGAGCTGCGAGAGCGGAACTTCCTCCGCGGAGTCATGAAAGAGCACGAGGTGCAGGGCGTCGCCGGGATACTGGAGCTTGATCAACTGCGAGAGCGCGAGTGCCACCCGCTTGGCCGGCGTGAAGCGGTCCTCGCCGTACAGGATCATGCTGTGGCTGCAGTCGAGCATCAGCACGGTGGCACAGGAGCTCTGATACTCACCCTGCACGACCATGAGGTCCTGGTAGTCGACCTCGATCGCCGCGCCTGTTTTCAGCCCGCGGCCGGCGCGCTGGACCGCACTCAGCAGCGTCGCACTCGCATCGAGGTTCAACGTGTCACCCCATTCGTACGGTTTGGACACGCCTGAGGTTTCGACGCCGGTTGCCAGGTCCCTCGTATCGTGCCGTCCGAAGCTGCTGCGGCCTACAGATCCGAGCAGATCGCGCAACGCACGATACCCGAGGAAGTCGATGCTCTTGTCCGTGACTTCGAACCGCGTGGGCGTCGCCTCGCCCGACCCCGCGCCGCCCGGCTGCTCGCGGCGGCGCCGCTCGGGCTCGAGATCCGGGGCGGGGCTGATGTAGCCCTCCTGCTGCAGCCGCTGCATGATCTGCTGGATCAGCTCCTCCAGCCGCTGCTGCGCGTCCTCGCCGGCGTTCTCCCCGAGCAATCGCTCCATCATCTCGTCCGGCAGCACGCCACCGCTCATCAGCGCTTCGAGAATGGCGTCGTAGAGCGCCTGCATCGAACGCTCGTCTTCCGAGCCGGTGAAGTACGGGTCATTGAACCCGCTCGAGAGCAGCAGGTCGGAGAGCTTCGAGACCAGCGACTCGAGGTCGAGGTCGTCGAGGTCGCCGGGGATGAATTTGGTGTACTTGAATCGCATAGCCTGCAGGCTCGGCGGGCTGCAGGCTTCGGCCATGGGCCCCGGGGGCCTGAGCCTGCAGCCTGTAGCCTGAGCCCGGTGAGCGTCAGTTGTAATACTTCTTCTTCCCGCCCGGCATCTGCGGCACGTCTTCGAAGCTCGGCTCGGCCGCCGCACGCGGCCGCCTGGGTGCGGCGGTTTCGACCGCGTGGTAGCCCCGATCGTCGCTGCGGCTGATCTTCTTGGTAGCGTACAGCCCCTCGAGAATGAATGTCACCGCCGATGCGCGCGCAGGTGCCGGCGCCTTGCGATCCACGCCAGCGGTGGGCACCAGGTCCAGCAGACCGGGCACCTGGCGGGCGTCCTCGAGGAGGCGGGCCGACGGCCCGCTGTCGTCGAGCTGCAGCGCGCCACCGCCATCGAACCACTCGATGACCGAACGTACGTCGGCGTTCTCGAAATAGCCGATGAACACGTTCGCGACGGCCGCGCGGATCAAGTCACGCGCGAGATTGTCGGCTCCGCGCAGCTCGCCCTGGTACTCGAGCTCGAACTTGCCTGTAATCGAGGGCAGCGCCGCGTGCACGTCGACCATCCCCGCCACGGGCACCTCGCTGTTGATGATGGCGCGCCGCTCGGCGTTGCTGGCGACGTTCTCGATCGCCGTGATTGGCAGGCGCTGGCTGACGCCCGACCGCTTGTCGATGCGGCGCTCGGCACGCGCCTGGAACGCAATCTCCTCGACCACCTCGCGCACGTACGGTGGCACCTGTACGGCGCCGGCCGGCGACGGGCGATTCGTCCACGCCTCCTGCGCCGTGATGGCCATTGCCTGGTGCCGTGTCGCCGCATAGTGCGTGCGGATCTCCGAGCCAATGCGATCCTTGAGCGGCGTGATGATTTTGCCGCGCGCGGTGTAATCCTCGGGATTCGCGGTGAAGGCCATCATCACGTCCAGCCGCAGGCGTACCGGGTACCCCTTAATCTGGACGTCCCCTTCCTGCAGGATGTTGAACAGTCCCACCTGGATCTTGCCAGCCAGGTCGGGCAGCTCGTTGATGGCGAAGATGCCGCGGTTCGCACGCGGCAGCAGCCCGTAGTGCATCGTGAGGTCGTCCCCAAGCTGCAGCCCGCTCCGCGCCGCCTTGATCGGATCGATGTCGCCGAGCATGTCGGCAATCGTCACGTCGGGCGTGGCCAATTTCTCGACGTAGCGCTCTTCCCGGGTGAGCCACGCCACCGGCAGGTCGTCGCCCTCCGCCGCCGCACGCGCGCCGCACGCAGAGCAGATCGGTGCGAGCGGATCGTCGTGAATCTCGCAGCCGGGCACGACCGGTATGGCAGGGTCCAGCAGATCGACGAGGCTGCGCAGGATGCGCGTCTTCGCCTGGCCGCGAAGTCCCAGCAGGATGAAATTGTGCTTCGAGAGCAGTGCGTTGATGAGCTGAGGCACCACAGTGTCGTCGTAGCCGATGATGCCGGGGAAGAGCGGTTCGCCTGACTGCAGTTTGGCGATCAGGTTTGTGCGGAGCTCGTCTTTGACGGTCGGATATCGAGGCAGACCCCGTTCGACGGCAGAGCGCAAAGCGCCCACCGTGAGCGGTTGTTCACGGGTGACCATAAGCCGATTCTAGCATGCAGGATCGTGTCATCACGGGCATCTCCGCGGGGCCGGTGCCAGTCCGCTCCGATGCAGGCCGGCCATGAACCCTCTCAGCACCCCCGCGTCGCGCGGTTGAATCGTGCGGTCGGAGTGTGTTGTCATCAGATTCCGGACTTCATGAGTGTGGCGGCTTCACCGTTTCAGACCGTTCGCATCGTCGGACTCGGTCGCGCCGGTAGCGCGATCGCCGCGCGTCTGCGCGAGCGCGGTGCGCTGGCCGGCGATACGGACGCCTCCCTCGTGCTGCTCTGCGTCCCCGACGCCGTGATCGCGGAGGTCGCCGCGACGATTGAACCGGGGCCGTGGGTGGCGCACGTGAGCGGCGCTACGCCGCTCCAGGCCCTCGACCCACACCGCCGACGGTTCAGCGTGCATCCGCTGCAGACGCTCGTGCGTGGCCGCGGTCCCGAGCAACTGGATGGCGCATACGCAGCGGTCACGGCGGAGAGCCCCGACGCCCGCGCGCACGGCCACGCGCTCGCCGGGCTGCTGGGACTCACGCCGTTCGATCTCGCCGACGACCAGCGTGCGCTCTATCATGCGGGCGCGGCGCTCGCCTCCAACTACCTCGTGACCCTGCATCGCGCGGCGGCTGCGCTGTTCGCGGAGGCCGGCGCTCCGCCGGAGGCGCTGCTTCCGCTGATCCGCAGGACGGTCGACAACGGGTTCGAACTGACCGGGCCGATCTCGCGCGGCGACTGGAGCACCGTCGCTGCGCACCTCCACGCACTGCAGGCGCGACGGCCTGAGCTCGAGGGGCTCTATCGCGCGCTGGCGGAGGCCACGGCCACATGGATGTAATTCGCGGCATCGCCGAACTTCGTAGGGTGCTGCGCTCCAGAGGAGCGGGCGTCGTGGGACTGGTGCCGACCATGGGCGCCCTGCACGCCGGCCACGAGTCGCTGTTTCGCGCGGCGCGCGCCGAGTGCGCGACGGTGGTTGCGAGCGTGTTCGTCAATCCGGCTCAGTTCGGCGATCCCGCGGATCTCCAACGCTACCCGCGCGACGAGGCCCACGATGTGGAGACCGCAGAACGGGCGGGCGTGGACCTCCTGTTTGCGCCCGCCGTGGAGGAGATGTATCCGCCCGGCTTCGACACATGGGTCGACGTCGAGAGGCTCGGATCCATTCTGGAGGGGGCCTTCCGTCCGGGGCACTTTCGCGGCGTCGCGACCATCTGCCTGAAGCTGTTCAACAGCGTCCGCCCGGAGCGCGTGTACTTCGGCCAGAAGGACGCGCAGCAGGTGCAGGTGATCCGTCAGATGATCAGGGATCTGCACCTCGATCTGGAGCTTCGCGTCTGTCCGACCGTGCGCGATGCGGATGGCCTCGCCCTGTCGTCCCGCAATGTGCGGCTCAGCCCGGCCGAGCGGCTTTGCGCCCTCGCCCTGCCGCGTGCGCTCGCGAGTGGCGATCCCGAGACGGCTCGCGCGATGCTCAGCGGTCTGGACGTCGGTCTGGACGTGGAGTATCTCGAGGTCGCTCCCTTCGATCCGCCCGTGCTCGCGGCGGCCGTTCGCGTGGGCGGGGTGCGCCTGATCGACAACGTCCCGCTCGAACGAGGGCCCTCATCATGACGCGCGCGAAGGTCCAGCGCCTCTCGCTTCCCGAGTTGGCGGCCATGAAGGCGCGCGGCGAGCGCATCGTCATGGTGACGACGTACGACGCACCCAGCGCGCGACTGGCTGAAGCGGCGGGGATCGATGTGCTGCTCGTCGGCGACACCGCTGCCATGGTCGTGTTCGGACACCACTCCACCCTGCCGGTGACGCTCGACGAGATGCTGATGCTGACGCGTGCCGTGACGCGCGTGGCGCGCCGCCCGCTCGTCGTGGGCGACCTGCCGTTCGGCTCGTACCAGGTTTCGGACGACGAGGCGGTCGCAAGCGCGGTACGCCTGGTGAAGGAAGGCGGCGCGGACGTCGTCAAGTTGGAAGGGATTGGACGGCACCTCTCCCGCGTCCGCGCGATCATCGAAGCCGGCATCCCGGTGATGGGCCACATCGGTCTGACGCCGCAAGCGGCGACCATGCTGGGCGGGTTCCGGACGCAGGGTCGCACGGCAGAGGGAGCCCGGCAGCTGTATGAGACCGCGCGGGCGCTGCAGTCGGCCGGCTGCTTCGCCGTCGTGCTCGAAGCCATGCCCGCGGTCGTGGCGACGGCGATAACCGAGGCCTTGACCATTCCGACAATCGGCATTGGCGCCGGTCCCGGGTGCGATGGCCAGGTGCTGGTGTGGCACGATCTGCTCGGGCTGTCGGAGCCGCCGCTTCCGCGCTTCGTCAAGGCGTATGCCTCACTCGGCGTCGAGATCGGACGGGCTCTGGACGGCTACGTAACCGACGTCCGGCGAGGCACGTTCCCGGGCGGCGAGCACACCTACGATATGGCGGCCGACGAACTCGCGCTGTTCGAGCAGACGCTGGCGCGCTGACCGCGTGGCTCACCCGCTCTCCCCCGCCGATCGCGATTGTCCTCCCCTGGTGTTCGCGCACCGGGGTGGCCGGGCACTCGGCCCGGAAAACACGCTCGCCGCGCTCGATCTCGGAATGGCGGCAGGCGCCGACGGCCTGGAGTTCGATGTCCGGATCTCGAGCGACGGCGTGCCCGTCCTGCATCACGATCCCGACCTCGATCGTTGCACCGGCGCGCACGGGCCGGTCGAAGCCCGGACGGCGGCGGAGCTCGCCCAGGTCGACGCGGCGTACTGGTTCGACGAGACACACGGGTATCCGCTGCGGGGTTGCGGCATCTGCGTGCCGACCCTGGCTGACGCGCTGGCCCGCTACACGCGGCCGCCGCTGATCCTCGAGATCAAGGTAGGAGCGGCCGACGCCGCGCGCCGCGTCGTCGAGGCGATTCGCCGGGCTGGTGCGGTCCAGCGCGTGTGTATCGGGTCCTTCAGCCTTGTGGCGCTGCAGACGGTGCGCGCGCTCGAGCCGCGCATCCCGACGAGCGCCGCGAAGGAAGAAGGGCAGTGGTCGCTGTATCGGTCGTGGCTGGGCCTGCCGCTGGGCCGCACGCCGTACCGCGGGTTCCAGGTGCCCGAGCGCGCGGGGCGCCTGAGAGTCGTGTCACGGCGCTTCATCCGCTCCGCGCACCGCGCGGGCCTGCCCGTGCAGGTGTGGACGGTCAACGAAGAGCGCGACATGTGGCGGCTGCTCGATTGGGGCGCCGATGCACTGATCAGCGATCGACCCGACCTGGCGGCGCGCGTCAGGGACGCGTGGGTCGCCGTACGGCACCAGCACGCGTGACACACCGCCGCCTTTTTGCCGCCCTCGTCCTCCTCGGCCTGACGCTGTACCTCTTTCCGCTCGTCCTGGGTCATCCGCTGATCGATCCCGACGAGGGCCTTCACGCGGCGATTGCGCAAGCGATGGTGGAAGGCGGCGACTATGTCACGCCGCGTTTTCTCCGCGAGCCCTTCCCTGACAAGCCGGTGTTGTTCTTCTGGGCGCTTGCCGGATCGCTGCGGGCGTTCGGGTTCACGGAAGCGGCGGCACGCGTGCCGGGGCTGCTGTTCGGCCTGATCGGTGCGGTCACCACCGGGCTGCTGGCGGGCACGGTCCTGGGCCGGCGTGGCGGTTGGCTGGCAGGGATCTTCTACGCGACGCTGTCGCTGCCGATCGGCCTCATGCAGATGCCGGTGCACGACCTCGCGCTCGTCCCTTTCACCAACGGGGCGCTGCTCGCGTTCTGGCGGGCGGCGCGATCAGTTCGTGCGCGGGGCGTGCTCGGGTGGTCGTTGCTGGCGGGTGTGTGCCTGGGCGGCGCGATCCTCACCAAGGGCCTGTCGGGCGTGGCCATCGTCGGACTCGCGCACCTGACCGTGCTGGTCATCGAGCGGCGGCTGCGCGTGGCGGTCATCGTCGGCGGCGCGCTCGCGCTGACGGTTGGCGTGGCGGTCGCGGCGCCTTGGTTCATCGCGATGGAGCACGCGCACCCGGGCTATCTCCACTACTACCTGCTCCAGCGGCACGTGCTCGGGTTCACCACCCCGACGCAGCGGCACGGCAAATCCGTGTGGCACTACTACCTGCCGGTGGTGCTCGGCGGTGGGCTGCCGTGGATCCTGTACGCGCCGTTCACGACGGCCGGGCGGCGCCCGCGCGCATCCGATCCGATCATCGAGAGCCGCCTCGCCGATGCCACGCGCCTTGGCTGGAGCCTGCTGCTGACGGGCACCCTGTTCCTGAGCCTCTCCAAGTCGAAGTTGCTCACGTATGCGCTGCCGTTGTTCCCGGCCATCGCACTCCTCGCCGCGGTCGCGTGGCTCGCGTGGCAGCAGCGGTCCGGCGATCACCCCTCGCGCTGGTTCTGGCGGATGCCGGCGGTGCAGGCAGCTATCGGCGCCCTCCTCCTCCCGGCAGCGCTCATCTTCGCGCCCGCGAAGTTCCCGGTGCCGCACGTCGAGTGGGTGTGGGTGGTTGCCGCCGCGATCGCCGCAGGATGGTGGGTGGCCGCACGCATCGTGTGGCGGCACACCGAAGCGGCGGCGGGGCTAGGTGCCACCATGACGGCGGCCACGCTCACCGTCGCGCTCGCCGTGCTCGGTCCACCGGTTGCGAACGTGACCACCGCCAAAGACCTGGCGGAGACGATTAATCGGTCAGGCCGGTTTCCGCCGGAGCTGTGGATGGTGGAGCAGCGCTCCGGATCGCTCGTCTTCTATCTCGATCCAGCGCTGCGGCGCGACCTCACCCGCGAGCGCGTCCTGCAGCTGTCATCGCCGCAGGTGCCGGAGCACGAGCCGGTGCCCGGCACGCGCGTCGCGATCACCGTCGGCGACTCACCCCGGCTCGCGCGATACCTGCAGCTCGAGGGGCAGCCGTACGTGCCGGCCGGGCACTACCGCATGTACGATGGGGACCGGCTGCTGCACGCCGACGCGCCGCTGAACCGACAGCCTGTTCCCGCGCACGCTCCGCATCACCGGGCGCCGCGCGGCCAGCAGTGAGGTGCCGCGCCGGCCATCGATGTGCCCGTGCGCCGTCGCAGCCTCGCGCCGGACTTCAGGCAGCGTGTGGAGCGACAGTGATCGCACCACCACAATCGACCGACCATGTGGCCCGCGAGCGCGTCGTTGCCTCCCGCCCCGCCCGCCACTGAGTGGTCCGGCAAATCCTGGTGGCATTTGGCCGGACACCGTTCCTCCGACTAAAATGTGATGTTCACATCCCGAGGAATTGCATATCCATGAGAAACCCAGCCTTGGCGGAGGATCCGGCGGTCGACGCCATCGAACGCCGTGAGTGGCTCGAGTCGCTTGATTATGTCCTGCAGTCCGGCGGCGTTGCCCGCGCGGCACAGCTGCTCCGGCAGCTCGACGCACACGCGCGTCGCACGGGCGCCCGGATCCCGTTCACCGCGAACACGCCGTATGCCAACACGATCCCCACAGACCAGCAGCCCGCGTTTCCGGGGAACCAGAAGCTCGAACGCCGGATCAAGAGTCTCGTTCGCTGGAACGCGCTCTCGATGGTCGTGCGCGCCAACAAGCTGAGTGACGGAATCGGCGGCCACATCTCGACGTACGCGTCCGCCGCGACGCTGTACGAGGTGGGTTTGAATCACTTCTTCCGCGGCCGCACCGACACGCAGGAGGCCGACATCGTGTACTTCCAGGGGCACGCCGCCCCTGGCATCTATGCCCGCGCGTTCCTGGAAGGGCGAGTCAGCCGGCAGCAGCTCGAGAACTTCCGCCGCGAGCTGGCAGAGGGCGGCGGCCTCTCTTCGTATCCACACCCGTGGCTGATGCCGGAGTTCTGGCAGTTCCCGACCGTCTCGATGGGACTGGGACCCATCATGTCGATCTACCAGGCCCGCTTCAATCGCTACCTCGAGGATCGCGGCCTGAAGCCGGCCTCGGATCAGAAGGTGTGGGCCTTCCTGGGCGACGGGGAGACCGATGAGCCGGAAACGCTCGGCGCCATCACCCTCGCATCGCGAGAGAAGCTCGACAACCTGATTTTCGTCATCAACTGCAACCTCCAGCGTCTCGACGGACCTGTGCGCGGCAACGGGCAGATCATTCAGGAGCTCGAAGCCATCTTCCGCGGCGCCGGGTGGAACGTCGTCAAGGTCATCTGGGGCAGCGACTGGGACCAGCTCGAGGCCAGAGACACCGACGGTCTGCTCGCGCAGCGTCTCGGCGAGATCGTCGACGGCCAGTATCAGAAGTACGCGGTCGAAGACGGCGCCTACATGCGCCAGCACCTGTTCGGCAGCGACCCGCGGCTGCTCGACATGGTGAGGCACCTCTCGGACGATGACCTGAAGCGTCTACGACTCGGCGGGCACGATCCCATCAAGGTCTACGCCGGCTACAAGGCTGCCGTCGAGCACAAAGGACAGCCCACCGTCATCCTCGCGCGCACGATCAAAGGCTACGGCCTCGGCGAAGCGGGGGAGGGCAAGAACATCACGCACCAGCAGAAGAAGCTGAACGAAGACGAACTGCGCGCGTTCCGCAACCGGTTCGACATCGATCTCAGCGACGAGGAACTGGCGCGTTCGCCCTTCTTCCGTCCGCAGGATGACACTCCCGAGATGCGCTACCTGCAGGAGCGCCGCAAGACGCTCGGCGGTTACCTCCCCGCGCGCATCGTGACCGCACCCGCGATCAAGCCGAACCTCGACCCGCTCTTCGAGGAGTTCTACGGTGGCACGGGAGGCCGGAAGGTTTCCACGACGATGGTGTTCGTGAAGATGCTGGCGAAGCTCCTCCGCGACAAGAACATCGGCAAGCTCGTGGTGCCAATCGTTCCCGACGAGGCGCGTACCTTCGGCATGGAATCCCTGTTCCGCGCGGTCGGTATCTATGCGCACTCGGGGCAGCTCTACGAGCCGGTCGACATGGACACGCTGCTCTACTACAAGGAAGTGAAGGACGGGCAGATCCTGGAAGAAGGCATCACCGAGGCCGGCTCGATGTCCTCGTTCATCGCGGCGGGCACGGCATACGCCACGCACGGCGTCAATACGATCCCTTTCTTCATCTACTACTCGATGTTCGGGTTCCAGCGAATTGGCGACCTGATCTGGGCAGCGGGCGACTCACGCTGCCGCGGCTTCCTCCTGGGCGGTACGGCCGGCCGGACGACGCTCGCGGGCGAGGGGCTGCAGCACCAGGATGGGAACAGCCAGGTCTTTTCTCTCGCCTATCCCAACTGCCTGTCGTACGACCCGGCGTTCGCCTACGAGCTGGCGGTGATCATCCAGGACGGCATACGCCGGATGTACGGCGAGGGCGAGAGCGTCTTCTACTACCTCACGGTCATGAACGAGGCGTACGAGATGGCGGCGATGCCGGAGGGGGCCGGCGTTCGCGAAGGCATCGTCAAGGGGCTCTACAAGTGCGCGGCGGCCCCGAGCGGCAAGGGCAAGCTGCGGGCGCAGCTGCTGGGCAGCGGCGCCATCCTCCCGGAAGTGATCAAGGCCCAGACGATCCTCAACGAGAAGTACGGCGTTCGCGCCGACGTGTGGAGCGCCACGAGCTACGGCGAGCTCTATCGCGAGGGTCACGCAGCCGAGCGCTGGAACATGCTGCACCCGGGGGAGAAGCCGAGGGTGCCGTACGTCACACAGCTCTTCGAGGGCACCGAGGGCCCGATCATCGCCGCGTCCGACTACCTCAAGGTGCTACCGGACCTCATCGATCGCTGGCTGCCCCGGCCGCTCGTGTCGCTCGGCACCGACGGGTTCGGACGGAGCGAGAGCCGCGCGGCCTTGCGTAACCACTTCGAGGTCGACGCCCGTTTCGTCACGGTCGCCACGCTGGCGGCGCTCGCACGCGAGGGCCAGCTGGACGCGAAGGTCGTGCAGAAGGCCATCAAGGACCTGGACATCGACGTGGAGAAGAGGAATCCCTTCGTCGCATAGCCGGTCAATCGAAGCCGCAGAGTAGAAGACTACATGACTGAATTCACCCTTCCCGAGCTGGGCGAGAACATCGCATCCGGCGACATCGTGCGCGTGCTGGTGCAGGCGGGCGACACGCTGCAACGCGATCAGGCGGTCCTCGAGCTCGAAACCGACAAGGCCACCATCGAGGTGCCCTCGTCGGTGAGCGGCGTCATCAAGGAGCTGCGCGTCAACACCGGTGACAAGGTGAAAGTGGGCCAGATCATTCTCGTGGTCGACGAGGAATCTGCTGCCGCTCCGCCGCCCGATCTGCAGGCCACGGGGCCCAACGTCGCGAGCGCGCGAGCGACCGCGCCGGTTGTCGACGAAGCTGCCACGGAAGGTGGGCAGGCTACCGAGGCCCAGGTGGCCCGCGGCTCGACCGATCCCGCGGACAAGCGGGGGCGGGAGGAGCGGGAGCAGGGACTCGGAGAGGTGGACGAGAGCAAGCGGCCCGCGGCTCCTCGACCCCAGACTGCTCCGGCTGAAACGGAAGTCCCGGACACGCCAGCGACGCAGAAGTCCGGGCCGGGGCGGGTGCTGGACATCAACGCCGGACGTGCGCCCCAGCCGTCCCCTGGCGGGGGTGTACCCGCTGCTCCCTCGACGCGCCGTTATGCGCGCGAGCTGGGGCTCGAGGTGGGACAAGTGCCGGGTTCCGGTCCGGGCGGGCGGATCTCGGTGGACGACGTGAAGGCGCATGCGCGCAACGTCATCAGCGGTGCTGCCCCCGCTTCCGCACGAACGGTCGCCCTGCCGGATTTCAGCAAGTGGGGCGACGTCGAGCGCCAGCCGATGCGCGCCATCCGCCGCAAGACCGCGGAGCGCATGGCCACCGCGTGGTCCACGGTGCCGCACGTTACCCAGGGCGACAAGGCCGACATCACCGATCTCGAGGCGCTTCGTCAGAAGTACGCGAAGCGCGTCGAAGCGGCTGGCGGCAAGCTGACCATCACGGCCATCACGCTGAAGGTCGTCGCGTCGGCGCTCAAAGTGTTTCCGCAGTTCAACGCCTCGATCGATGTCGCGAGCGACGAGGTCGTCCTCAAAAAGTACGTACACATCGGCGTGGCGGTGGATACCGAGGCCGGGCTGCTGGTCCCCGTCATCCGTGACGTCGACCAGAAGAACATCGTGCAGATCTCGACGGAGCTGCAGGCGCTCGCCGAGAAGGCCAAGGCCCGCAAGCTGTCGCTCGACGAGATGGAAGGCGGGTCCTTCACGATCAGCAACCTTGGCGGCATCGGCGGCACGTACTTCACGCCGATCGTCAACGTGCCCGAAGTGGCAATTCTCGGGATGTCGCGCTCCGTCACGGAACCCGTCTGGAAGGACGGCGCGTTCGTGCCGCGCCTGATGATGCCGCTGTCGCTTTCGTATGACCACCGCCTGATCGACGGCGCCGACGCGATCCGCTTCGTCCGCTGGGTTGCCGAGGCGCTCGAACAGCCCTTCGTGATGTCGCTCCAGGGGTGACACCCTTCTCGTTCACCGTTGACCGTTCACCGTTCATCGTCGACAGTTCACCCCTTGCCGAGAAACGCCGCCAGACGCCGCCGCTCCTGCACCGCGCACCACGGTGAACGGTCGACGCTCAACCGTTGGCGGCGGCGAAAGTGGCTATGACTACGCATTCGACTGAGCTCGCTGTCCTCGGCGCAGGCCCCGGGGGCTATGCCGCTGCATTCCTCGCCGCCGATCTGGGCATGCAGGTCGCGTTGATCGACCGCGAGCCCAACCCGGGCGGCGTGTGCGTTTATCGCGGATGCATCCCGTCCAAGGCCCTCCTGCACGCGGCGAAGCTGCTGACGGAAGCGAAGCACGCGTCAGCATGGGGACTTCATTTTGCCGAGCCCCGAATCGATCTCGACCAGCTGCGCGGGTGGAAGAACCAGGTAGTTGCCAAGCTGACCGGGGGCACCGGGCAGCTGGGACGAATTCGCAAGGTGCGCTACATCCAGGGCGACGCGACGATCGTGGATCCCACGACCTTCGATGTGCAGACCGCCGACGGCGTGCAGCGCGTTTCGTTCGACCACGCGATCCTCGCAACCGGGTCGCGGCCGAGCATCATCCCGAGCCTGCGGCTGGACAGCCCGCGCGTGATGGACTCCAGCGGCGCACTCGAGCTGCCCGATATCCCGAAAACGCTGCTCGTGGTGGGCGGCGGCTACATCGGGCTCGAGCTCGGCACCGTGTACGCCGCACTCGGGTCGACCGTGACGGTGGTCGAGATGATGCCGGGGCTGTTGCCGGGGGCCGATCGCGATCTCGTCGCCGTGCTCGAGAAGCGCGTGCAGGCGATGTGCGAGGCGGTGCTGCTCCGCACGAAGGTGGTCTCGATGACCGACGGCCCGGACGGTGTGACGGTGACGTTCGAGAACGACAGTCTCGAGCGCTCGGAGCGGGTATTCGACAAGGTGCTCGTGTCGATCGGGCGCCGTCCCAACTCGGAGATTCCCGGTCTCGCGAACACGAAGGTCGAGGTCGACGCGAAGGGGTTCATCAAGACCGACGCGTGGCGGCGGACCGCCGAACCGACTCTCTATGCGATCGGCGACGTCGCAGGCGAGCCGATGCTCGCCCACAAGGCGTCGCACGAGGCGCGGGCCACCGTCGAGGGAATCCACGGCGAGAAGGTGATCTTCGATCCCGCGGCCATCCCTGCCGTCGTCTTCACGGATCCCGAGCTGGCGTGGTGCGGCCTCACCGAAGACGACGCCAAGAAGCAGGGACGGCACGTGGAGATCGCCAAGTTTCCCTGGGGCGCTTCGGGCCGTGCCACCACGCTGGATCGCAATGACGGGTTGACCAAGCTCGTGATTGAGCCGGGCACGGAGCGGGTGCTCGGCGTCGGTCTCGTCGGATCCGGGGCAGGAGAGTTGATCGCCGAGGGCGTCCTCGCGGTCGAGATGGGTGCGCTCGTCTCGGACATCAAGCTGACCATCCACCCGCATCCCACGCTGACGGAGACCGTGATGGAGGCAGCCGAAATCTATTACGGTCAGAGCACGCACGCGTACCGGCCGCGCCGGCGATAGGGCGGCGCAGCTCTCGGGCTGCGGACTCTTAGCCTACGTGCCCGACACGCCTGCAGCCTGCCGCCTGCAGCCTGCAGCCGACGAAAGACTAAACGTCCCCCACCCGCATTCGCTCGAGCAGGTGATCGCATGAGCGCACCGCCAGCGCCATGATCGTCAAGGTTGGATTCGACCAGCCGCTGGACGGGAAGCCGGACGCGTCCATCACGAACAGGTTCGGGACGTCATGCGCCTGCTGGAACGGTGTGAGAACAGACGTCCCCGAATCCGCTCCCATGCGGGCGCAGCCCACTTCATGGCTGGCCCAGCGCGGCGAGACGAACGTCTTCACCTCGCGGCCGCCCGCGGCCTCGAGCATCTCCGCAGCCGCCGCTGCCATGTCTTCGGTCATCCTGCGCTCGTTGTCGTGCAGCGACATGCGGATACGCAGCGCCGGAATTCCCCACGCGTCCACCACCGACGGATCGATCTCGCACAGGTTGTCGTCGTAGGCCAGGCACTCGCCAAAACCCTGCAGGCGGAGCACAGAAGGTCCAGCGGCGCGGACGGCCTCCGTGAACGCCCGTCCGAAACCAGCGGCCCCTGTGTGAGGAGGCAGGTGCGCTTCGCCCTGGTATCCGTAGCCACGAAGGAATCCCTGCGAGGGCGCTGCTCCGGAGAGGTTACGGAACCGGATCCCGAGAATCCCGTTCGGCCTTTCGGGTCCTCCGACGGTGGGTGGGGCCGAAAACTCCGGGAACTCGGCGCTCGCACCGGCATCGGTCACATGGACCATGAGGTGCCGGCCCAGCTGACCGCTGGAGTTGGCGAGCCCGTTCGGCGCGTCAGGCGTGCGGGAGTTGAACAGCAGGCGCACCGACTCGAACATCTGCGCGCAGAGAATGATCGCGCGCGCGCGGATCTCATGCACCGCGTGCGTGTGGCGGTCGATGTATTCGATGCCGCTCGCGCGTCCGCTCGCCCGGTCCACGAGCACCCTCCGCGCCATCGCGTCTGTGATGAGCGTGCAGCGGCGGGTGGCGACCGCGTCGGGAATCGTCGTGAACGCCGAGTTGAAGTACGAGTGCGTGGTGCACCCGCGCTGGCACGGCCCGCAGTAATGACACGGGGCGCGTCCGTTCAGCGGCGCCGTCAGGTTGGCCGTCCGCCCGATCGTGAAGGTGCGATCGAACCGCGCCTTGACGCGATCGGCGAAGGCGCGCTCGGCACAACCCATCGCCATCGGGGGCTGGAACACGCCATCCGGCAGCAGCGGATGCGCTTCCTTCGCCCCGGAAACGCCGATGTAGCGTTCGACGATGTCGTAGTACGGCTCGAGGTCGCCGTACGTGAGCGGCCAGTCCACCCCGGCGCCGTCGAAGGACGCCGCCTTGAAATCGGCATCGCTGAACCGATAGCTCTGGCGGCCCCACACGTTGGTGCGCCCGCCCACCAGGCGAATCCGGCCAACCCAGGGGAACGGCTCGGGGTCGGTGTACGGCTCCGCGAGGTCGTTCACGTGCCAGTCCACGTTCCACTCGTCGCACGCGTACGACTCCGCCTGCCGGGGACGCGTCTTCGCAAGCGGCGCCTTCGATCGCCCGCGATACGTCAGCGTGTGAGCAGGAATGTGCTCGCGGTTGTCTTCGTCGGTGCGGGCGCGCCCGGCTTCGAGCACGACGACGCTCAGACCGGCCTCGGCGAGGCGCTTCGCCGCCCAGCCGCCGGATGCGCCCGAGCCCACGATCACGGCGTCGACGCGTTCGCCCCGGCGGGGTGCTCCGCCGACATGACCCCCGGCGGGCGCATTGTGCTGCACGGCCCGGAATCGGTACTACACTGCCGGACCCGGAGCGGGTAGACTGCCTCTCCAGCCATGCCGCATCCTGAGGGGGCACCCGCCCTCCGGACATCTGACCCGTCGACCGCGACACCGGAACAGCACGCCGCGCCGCCCACGACTCGCCCGCGGGCGATCGTTGCCGCGGCATGGCTGTTCATCGTTGTGGGCGCAGGCGGCATCCTGAACGACGTGCTCCCTCTCCTCGGTCCCGGTGCCGCGTCCGCGCGTGAGGCGCTGCTCGTCGAAGGTCGGATGGGACTCGCGCTGATATGGACCGTCAGGCTTCTCGCCGTGATTGGCGGCGCCCTCGTGCTCAAGCGGAGTAACAAGGGACGCTGGCTCCTCGCCGCCTGGATGGCGTTCCACGTCGGGTTGAGCCTGTTGCACTCGCCGCTCGCGGCCGCGGTTCACGTCGCAATCTTCTCGGCACTCGCCTATGTGCTGTTCCGGCAGCAGGCCGCGAACTACTTCGCTCCTTGGCGCTGAAGGCAGGCGCAACGAACGCAGTGCGGTAGAGAAGGGAGCAACCATGAGTGCAGAGTCCCATCTCCGCGAGCTGCTCGGCCGGCTGCTCGCGTGGGAAGACGCGCACGTCGGGTTCGACACGGCGGTAAGAGACATCCCCGTGCCAGCGCGCGGTGCCGTCCCCGCGGGTTTCCCGCACTCGCTCTGGCAGCTCCTCGAGCACCTTCGGCGCACGCAGCACGACATCCTCGACTTCTGCCGTAACCCCCAGTATCAGGAACTGCAATGGCCGGCAGACTACTGGCCTCCCTCTGCTGCCCCGCCGTCCGAGGCCGCATGGGAGGAGAGCGTCCGCGACTATCAGCACGACCGTTCGGCGCTGCAGCGGCTGGCCGCCGACACGGCAATCGATATCGCCGCTGTGATCCCGCACGGATCCGGCCAGACATACGCGCGCGAGCTAGTGCTGGCTGCTGACCACGCTGCCTACCACGTTGGACAGATGATCGTCGTGCGGCGGGCGCTCGGGATCTGGGACCACACGTGACATCAGGGCGGCACGTGAACACGGAGCTCGCTCTCAGAGCGGAACACTCGCGCCTCAGCGTCCGATAGACGCACGTGGTGCGGGCGAGGCCCGCACCCTCCACCGTATCCGTATCGATCGTCAGCGTCGCGGTGCCAGTGTTTCGTGCATCCATTGCACGCACCGGACCCCCTGCGACGTTCTCGCCCAGTCGTGTGCGACCACCACACCGTGATCACCCGAGTACTCGGTATCAGTACGAAGTCATCTCAAATTTGAGCACCTGGAGCCGATCCCGCGGATAGTCCAGCGCCAAATACAGAACGCCGTCTGGTCCGAGGCCAGGAAGTGCCGCCTCGACGGAGCGTCGACCGACCGAATCCGCCCCAACCGGGAGGTCAATGGGAACTCCCCAATCAAACCGCGGCGGACCGGGTGCGGATCGGCGGCACGCGGGATTTGTTTCCCAGTACCTGGTGCGTTATCGACCTTTGGGTGGTGTGTCGGCGCTCAGAGAATTCTTTGCCTACAGTCGGGAGCGGCCGGCCTAATTCTGCCAAGCAAACACCGGCAGAGGCTTACGAGAATCGCACGATGCCGTGGCGAAATGCGTAAACTGCCAGGTCGAACCGGTCAGAAAGGTCCAGCTTATCGAGGATCGACGTAATGTGGTTTCGCACCGTGGCAGGGCTGATGAAGAGCCGCTCGGCGATCTGGCCGTTCCTCATGCCTTCTCCGACGAGCTGAACAACTTCGAACTCGCGTCGCGTGAGAGATGCAATCTGCTCCTGCTCCGGATCGCGGCGCGCGCGGGCCACGCTCTGAAGCAGGCCGGCGGTACGGGCACGGTCGAGCCAGATCTCACCCGCCTGCACCTTCTCGATCGCCTTGACGAGCATGGCGGCCGGTTGCTCGAGCGCGAGCACACCGCGCACCCCGAATTCCAATGCGCGCTCGTGGACGAGGGGTTGATCGGACGTCAACAGCAGCACGGCCGCGTCGGGGCACGCCTCCGTGATGCCTCGAATGTCGGTCAGGGCAGTTCCGTCATGCATCCCCAGCACGAGGACGTCAGGCCGGTGCTGGCGCGCCATCGCCACCGCATCCGCGATCCCGCAGTCTGCGACGACGGTGAAGTTGGACCTGGAGGCCACGACATGGCAGAGTCCGGTCCGCACCATGGCCCAGTCGCCGGCGACAATAACGCGAATGACGGCGGGGGTCGGGGTCGCGGATCGGGACGCGTCTGGCGTCTCCTCGGGTTCGGAAGCGCGCGTCGGCTGCGCCTCAACCTCGGCGCCGCGGTTCGTTCGCATGGGTACGACCTTTTGTTGGGCTCGACCTCCCGTGTCGCGCAAAACCAAACACGAACTGCTGGGCTGAGCCAACAGCAACGAGAGGTTTCCTTCTGAGCGCCGATTTGCAGGAGTCGATCCAGCGGCAATGGATGGCGCGCATACGGCCTCAGGCCACGGTTCTGCTGGAAGCGCCCTCCGGGCGATGCGGTGAGCTGGCGGACAAACGCCAGTGCGACGTCGTCCACCATCGCTCATCCCATCGTAGTTACGGCAGCTTTCCTTTGGTGGCTGTCCGCAGCCGATACAACGTCTTATCCGCGGTGATATAGAGCACCGTCCCGTCATCCCCCCAGCCGACGTTCGCCGTCTTGGCCGCGGTTTCTATCGTCCCGAGGTGCGTGCCGTCTGGCGTGATCACCCATACGCCGCCAGGTCCGGTGGCAAACAGATTCCCTTGCACGTCCACTTTGAGCCCGTCGAGCCCGCCGGGTTTGTCGGGGCGCATGCCCGACTTCACGTTGATCAGCACCTTGCCCGCGTCGGTCGTCCCGTCGCCTTTCAGTGGATAGGCCATGATGACTGGTTCGTCTGCGAACGACTGCGCCACGTACAGCGTCTTCTCGTCCGGCGAGAATGCGATGCCGTTCGGCGCCTTCAGCTCCTTCGTCAGCAGCGTAAGCGTGCCGTTGCTGGCCAGGCGGTAGACGCCGGTGAAATCCAGCTCGCGGCCGGGATCGCGTGAAGGTGCCCGGGAGGCCGTACGGCGGGTCGGTGAAATACAGATCGCCGTTGGACTTGAACACCAGGTCGTTCGGGCTGTTCAGCCGCTTGCCCTCGTAGCGATCCACCAGCGTCGTGAACCGTCCCGGTGCATCGAGGCGGGAAATGCGGCGATCGCCATGCTGGCAGAGCACCAGCCGGCGCTCCGCATCCCACGTGAGGCCGTTGCTACCCGGTTCTCGCCCGGTAAACGGCGCGCTTCCGGTGTATCCCGCGGGACGGAGAAACTCGCTCAGGCCCTCGCCCTCCTTCCACTTGTGGACGACGTTGTTCGGGATGTCCGAGAAGAGGATGGCTCCGGCCTTCTGATCCCACACGGGGCCCTCGACCCATGAAAAGCCGTCGGCGAGCTTCTCCAGCTTCGCCGTCTTGGGAACGAGCGCATCGAAGCGGCCGTCGAGGCTGACGAGGGTGCCCGGCGGGGACGGTTCCTGGGACATCAGCTGTGGCGCAAATCCGGCGACGGCGACCAGAGCCAGGGCAATGGCGATCCAGTCTGGGAGTTGTCGAGACATGGCGGCTCCTGAAATTGGGTTGCGGGTCCCGCGCGGCGGTCAGATAGGGCAGGCTGCGCGTGCAGCCATTCGACGCGCGCGTCGTGGGCAGGACTCATCGGCAGCACGCCTTGGCTCTGTAGCATGTGGCGCGGCCGGCAGCCCGCTCTGACCACAAGGAGGGCAGGGCTCTGAACGTGAGCGCAGTGCGGGATGCTCGTCCTGGCGGTCTATCTGATCATCATTGGCCTGGTCGGCCTGTTGCGGTTCCGGTGCCGCTGATGGCGACCGCGGTGCTGCCTGGTCGCCGGGATCCTGTTCTGATTGGACGGCGACGATCTGTCCATGCGCCTCCCGCCCTCAGCCTGCTCACGTCTCGCGCCGCGCGGCCTTCAGCTGTTCGAGATCGTCGAGAGTCCTCGGCCAATCGCCGCGCATCAGGCGCGAGAGCGATCGGTCTGCGAGCAGGCGCCCGCCCGTCTGGCACGCCGCGCAGTAGTTGCACTCGCTGTCCGCGTAGGCGATGCGCTGCACGGGCGCGCCGCATCGCGGGCACGGCCGCCCGAAGCGACCGTGGACGGCCATCCCCTCCCTGAACGCCGTCACCTTCTCGGGGAACGCGTCGCCACCCTCCGACCGAAGCCGCTCGATCCAGTGAGCGAGCGTGTCCACCGTCGCGCGGTGCAGGCGTTCGACCTCCTCCGCATCGAGATGGCGCGTCAGCTGCAGAGGCGAGAGCTGCGCCGCGTGCAGGATCTCGTCCGAATACGCATTGCCGATTCCGCTGAACAACCGGGGATCCGTCAACGCCCGTTTCAGGGTGTGGTTCTCCATCCGCAGCCGCGCAGAGAACGACGACAGACCGCACGTGAGCGGGTCGATGCCTCCGGGATCGAGATCGTGCAGGCGGTCGAGGCCGCGCACGAGCGTCAGCGAAGCGCGCCTCCGGGAGCCCGCCTCCGTCAGGACCAGCGTGCCGGTCGGGAACTCGAACGCCGCAAGTCCCTTGCGCGGGATGCGCGGACCCGTTCGGCGTCCAGCGGAACCGCCCCGCGATCATCAAGTGAAACACCGCGAAGACGTTATCGTCGAATGCCCAGACGATCCGTTTGCCAATCCGATCCAGACCGGTGACGGTCTGCCCTTCGATCGCGCCGAGCGGCGGATCGACCGATCGAAGCAGGAACGGCGTGTCGAGTCGGACGCGATCCAGCCGCCGGCCGACGATGCGCGGGGCGAGCGCGTGGATGTAGAGAAGGATGTCCGGCAGTTCTGGCATGGCGCACCTACGCCCAATGGTGTGCCGGCCCCAACCGCGTCCTCGGCTCGAGAGTGGCCGCAGAAGCTCAGGGCAGGGGCGACGCCGGCGTCCTATAGCAGCTCGCGGCCGTGCCGGCGCAGCCAGGCGCGGGCGAGCTCGTACTCGGGATACGCGGCGGCCACCTCGCGCCAGAATCGGCGTGAGTGATTCGCGACGCGCAGGTGCATCAGCTCGTGCACCAGCACGTAGTCGCACACGGAGTCAGGCATCTGCACGAGGCGCCAGTTCAGGCTGATCCGCCCTCGCGGTGAGCACGATCCCCAGCGCGTGTGCTGGTCGCGAATGGTTACGCGTGACACGGTGACGCCGTGATCAGCGGCCGAGCATCTGGATGCGCATCGGAAGCTCGCGTGTTGCCAGCTCGCGGAGCATCGCTCGTACCGTCCGGTTGAGGTCGGCCGGTGCGGGCACCTCGTACGAGAGCTCGCCGAGTGACACGCGCGTCATGGCGTCGGCGACGTCAACGGTGAGCGGGCACGGGACGCCGCGCAACAGCACCAGTTCGCCCGGCGCGATCCGCCGGGCGTCTGCGCGCTGAAGCTGCCGCGCCCGCTGGCGCTCGATCCAGGCGACGTGCGCCTCCGCGAACCGACGCGCCTCCGCGCGCCGGCCCCACCGCGGCATCGTGACCCGAGCCACGCCATTGGTGTCGATCCGCAGCAGATACCTCCGCGCGCGCGGATGCCGCACGAATTGGATCTGCAGCGGACCACGAACGCCGGGCAGATACTCGTCACCGCCTGGCTGCGGCGCGAGCAGTGGCAGCTCCAGCTGCGTCGAACTATTTGGCACGGAGGCAGTGTAGCTGACGGACAGGGTGGTCGTGGCGGATCAGCAGGGCTGAAGCCCTGCCCCACATGTGTGGTCGACCACCTTTGCGATCTTACACATCATCTCTGTGTTGCAGGACGGGGCCGCGTCGTTCCGTCAGCGCAGGCGCGCCGCCGCCAGCGCGAACACGTCGTGCATCATCGCGGCCGTCAGCCGCCCCGTATTCGTGTTCTGCCGGCTGGGATGGTAGGACCCAATCACGAGCGGGCCGCCGCTCACCTTGTACTCCGCACAATGCGCGAACGGCGGGCGCGGGCGAACGAGGATGCCGCGGCGTGCGAGCCGGGCCCAGCAGGCATCGAAGCTGATGCGGCCGAGCGCCACGACAATCTGCACCCGCGGCAGCGCATCCCACTCGGCATCGAGATGGACCCGGCAGGCGAGCACCTCCGCGGGTGTCGGCTTGTTGTCCGGCGGCGCGCAGCGCACCGTGGCCGCGATGAACGCATCCGTCAACGTCAGGCCGTCGTCCCGCCGCTGTGACACCGGTGCGCTCGCAAATCCGTTCTCGTGGAGTGCGCGCATCAGGAAGTCGCCGGAGCCGCCGCCACCATCACCGGTGAACACACGACCGGTGCGATTGGCGCCGTGCGCCGCGGGCGCCAGGCCGAGGATCAGCACGCGGGCGAGGGGGTCGCCGAAGCCCGGCACGGGGCGGCCCCAGTACACGTCATCGCGGTGGGCGGCCTTCTTGATCGTTGCGATGCGCTGGCAGTACTCGCGCAGGCGGCGGCAACGTTCGCACGTGACGATCTGCTCCTGAGCAACGGCGAGCGGCGAGTTCAGACGATGGTGGGGCGGCGGCGCCGATTCCCGAACGCGAATGGGCATGGTCGGAAGTCAGGTTCTCACGTCGTCGATCAAGCGGTCCGGGCTGAAGCGGAAGCCACGCACGCCAGGGCATCGCATGCGGCGCGTCTTTCGACGCAGGTCAGGTGCGATACGTCACGTCCGCCAGATATCAGCAGCGGGCTGCGAGTGCGTCGGCCTGTTCGTGCGCGTGGTACGAGCTGCGCACCAGCGGCCCGGACTCGACGTGCCCGAAGCCCATCTCGAGCGCGAGCCGCTTCAGCTCGGCGAACTCCGCGGGCGTGTAGTAGCGCTCCATCCGCAGGTGCGACTCCGTCGGACGAAGGTACTGACCGATCGTGAGGATGGAGACGCCGGCGTTCCGCAGGTCCTGCAGCGTGGCGACGAGCTCGTCCCACTGTTCGCCAAGGCCCACCATGAGGCCGCTCTTGGTGGGAATGGCGGGCGTATACCGGCGCGCGCGATCCAGCAGTTCGAGCGTGCGGGCGTACCGGCCACCCGCTCGCGCGATGCGGTAGAGGCTGGGCACCGTCTCAGTGTTGTGGTTCAACACGTCAGGACAGGCATCGAGCACGGCGTGCAGCGGCCCTTCGAGTCCCTGGAAGTCCGGAATCAGCACCTCGACCCGGCACGAGTCGGTGCATGCGCGAATCTCCCGAATCGTGTCGGCGAAGATGCTCGCCCCCCCGTCCTCGAGATCGTCACGATCCACCGACGTGATCACGACGTACCGCAGCTCCATCTGCGCCACGGCATGCGCCACGCGGGCAGGCTCGGCGGTGTCGAGCTCCGTCGGCTTCCCGTGCGGCACGGCGCAGTAACCGCAGGCACGCGTGCACACGTCACCGAGGATCATGAAGGTCGCTGTTCCGTGATGCCAGCACTCCCCGATGTTGGGGCAGCGCGCTTCCTCGCACACGGTGTTCAGCTTCAGGTCGCGCATCATCCCCTTCAGCCGCAGGTAGTTCGGCGACCCGGGCGCACGCACCTTCAGCCACTCGGGCTTGGCGGTGCGCGGGAGCCCCGGGCTGGTATCCCTCGGCCGGATGATGCGAAGCGGAGAGGCGACGGACATTCCAGACGATCGTAGCAGACTGGCGGTGTCGGGCGGTGACAGGCCCGAATCGAGCACGGTCCGCTTTATCGTGCCGGGGTCGTCGTCACGAGGCGCGGACGCGTTTTCCCGTGCTGGGTCGCCTGCTCGAAGGCGTGCGCGAGCTGGAGCACGCTCCAGTCACCGCGGTGACGACCGACGATCTGCACACCCACCGGCAGTCCTGCCGGCGTGAATCCGCCCGGCACGGAAATCGCCGGACTGGACATGAATGTGACATACCAGCAGGAGCGCATCCAGTCGATGTAGGTGGTCATCGCGGTGCCGGAGATGCTTGTCGGGTAAGGCACAGTCACATCGAACGGCGCCACCTGCGTGACAGGGAGGATGAAGTAGTCATACCGCTCGAAGAACTGCCGGCACTGCTCGTGCATCAGTGCGTGCCTCGCCAGCGCACGTCCGACATCCGCAGCACTGAGCCGCTCGGCTTGGGCGACCTCGAATTTGATGGTGTCTTTGACCCATTCAGGCTTCTGCGCCACCAGGGGCGCGTACTGCGGATGGTTGCCGGCGTAGCGCAGGGTCGGAAAGGCCAGATCGACGTCAGTGAAGTCCGGCTCGGCGTCCTCGATCACGCAGCCGAGCCCCTCGAAAACGCGCCGGTTGGCGTCGACGACGGCGCGAATCTCCGGTTCGAAGGGGATTCCGCCAAGCCCGCGCCACCAGGCGACGCGCACACCCTTGAAGGTGCGACCGAGCGGTGCGCCGAAGCGCGCGCCATCCTCATCGATCGAAAGCGGCTCGTGCGGATCCGGCCCTGCGATCGCGCTGAGAAAGAGCGCCACGTCTGCAACGGAGCGCCCCATCGGGCCGGACACCGAGAGCGGCGACCAGGAACCCGACTCTCTCGCCACCCGGCCCGGGGACGGCCGGAAGCCGACCACGTTGCAGAATGCCGCCGGATTGCGCAGCGAGCCGCCCGTGTCGCTGCCGTCGGCGATCGGCACCATGCCGCACGCAAGCGCCACCGCGGCGCCGCCGCTGCTTCCGCCGCACGTCTTGCCGAGGTCGTACGGGTTGTGTGTCGCACCGAAGACGTCATTGAACGTCTGGGAGCCGGCGCCGAACTCGGGGGTGTTGCTCTTGCCGAGGGTCACCGCTCCGGCATCGCGAATGCGCTTCACTATGAGCGCATCGGTTGTCGGGACCGTGTCGCGGTAGAAGCGTGAACCGCGCGTCGTGCGGATCCCCGCCGTATCCACGAGATCCTTGTGCGCCACCGGGAGCCCGTGAAGGGGACCGAGCGGCTCGCCGCGGGCCAGCCGTTCGTCGGCTCGGGCGGCGTCGGCCAAAGCACGCTCACCCACGAGCGTCACCAGGGCATTCACTGCCGGGTTGATCCGCTCGATCTGCGCGAGGTGGACCGTCATGACCTCGCGAGCGGAGACCTGTTTGCTGCGGATCATCGCCGCAAGCCGGGTGGCCTCGAGGTAACAGAGGTCGTCCCCACGCGTTTGGGCCATGTTCTCTCTCGAAGTGCCGGCCAATCCCCGGCCCACGGTGCTACTGACGACAGCTGCTCCGACAGTCTGGCCGAACGCGCGTCGGCTGATAGGCGCTGCGGCGCCGACGACACCCGTCGTCCGTGTGACATGTTCGCCGCTTGTCAGGGGATCGTCCGCCGCTTCGTGGCCAGGTGGACGGGAGCTGCGCGTTGGTATCGGGAACAAGGGGATACGCCGCTAGGAGGCTGGGGGCAGACATCCAACCGTAAACATCTCGGCCACCGTGGCGCCGTTGCAATTCGTGTTCATACAACAGGGGGTGGACTGTATCGGCCGTCCGCAGCATGCTCGTTTCGGAGCCCCTCAATTCCGGAGATTCTGCACAGGGGACGGCGAAACGCAAGCGACAACGTCGACAAGGTCAGAACCGTGGGCTCTGGCCGCTTTTGTCTCGAGCCTTTCGTCTGTACGCTACACCGCGAGCGCCGACAGGCGATCAAGCACTCGCGCCAGATCGCCGGCGGTGGTTCGCGGGTTCATCACGGTTGCCCGCAGCACGCGGCGCCCCCCCAGCACGGTCGTCGTGATCCAGCCGTCGCCATCGCGGTTGTACCGCTCGCGGAGCGCGACATTGAGCGCGTCGAGCTGCTCGTCCGTCAGAGATCCGTCGCCCACGAAGCGGAAGCAGACGATGTTTGCCTCGGGCAGGTGCAGCGCCTGAAAGTCGGCGCGCTCGCGTATGGTGTCGTGCAAGCGGTGAGCGGTGGCGCAGAGGTGGTCGTAGAGCGCCGCGAGGCCCGCGGCTCCATGCCGTTGCAGCGACGCCCACACCTTCAGCGCGTCGAGGCGCCGGGAGCATTGAAAGCTGCGCAGCCCCTGATCCCACGGACGCTCGCCTGAGGCCCCCTGGAACAAATAGGGGGCATGCTGCGCGAAGGCGGCCTGGAGATCGCGCTCGTCGCGCACCAGCACCACGCTCGCCGCAAGAGGCATCAGCATCATCTTGTGTGGATCCCACGCGATCGAGCGCGCACGATGGATGCCCGCGACGCGGCCGCGATGCGTGGGCGAGAACAGGGCCGAGGCGCCGTGGGCACCGTCGACGTGCAGCCACAGATTGCGCTGCTCGCACAACCGGCCGATCGCCTCGAGGTCGTCGAAGGACCCCGTCGCGGTCGTGCCAGCGGTGGCCACGACCGCCATCACCTGCCGGCCCGCCGCACCGAGTTCCTCGAGCGTCCGCTCGAGCGCCGCCACGTCCAGGCGAAAATCACGTGAGGGCACGACGGCAGCGCGATCGGCGCCGAGCCCGAGCTGCCCGATGGCGCGGGTGACCGCGTAGTGCGCATGCTCGCCACACACGACCACCGGCGGATCGGCGCCGAGTCCGTGGCGCCAGGCATCGGGCCGCACGGCGTGGCGGGCCGCCAGCAGCGCGGCGAAGGTCGCCTCCGTGCCACCGGATGTGAACGTGCCGCCGGCGGCGCGGCCGAGCCCGGCGAGATCGCACAGCCAACGCACGACACGGCCCTCGATGACCGTACCGACCGGCGACATCTCCCACACCGCGGCAGACTGGTTGAGGGCCGCCGTGAGCGCCTCCGTCCAGACCGCCACCGGCAGCGGCGCGGACACCTGGTGTCCGATGGCACGTGGGTGCATGAGGCGATTGCAGTCGGGCAGCACATCACGCGCGAGGCGTGCTGCGACCTCGTCAACAGGGCGGCCGTGCGTGGGCAGCGGCTCGTCGAATCGTGCCGCCAGTTCAGCAGGGGCATGGGCGGTCGAGACTCTGCCGGCGCCGGACCGCGTGCTCGCGAAATACCCGGCGACGAGCGTCGTGAACGTCTCGCCGACGTCGGCGCCCGAGTCGGATTCGAGCTCCGCGAGCACCTGTTGGAGGCGTGGATTCATTCGGTCCTCACCGATCCGGCCCGAGCTGGAGCCTGGAGCCGGTCCCCCGACCCCTGGAGCCCGGAATATACTTCCTGAATGGCTCCCTCATCTCTCGGCATGACCTGGCTCGGACACGGAACCTGCCTCTTCCGCTCGCCGGGCGGCAAGCGGCTGCTCGTGGATCCATGGCTGAAGACGAACCCGTCCTGCCCGCCCGCGTGGCACCAACCGACAGACGTCGATGCGGTGCTCATCACTCACGGGCACAGCGACCACATCGAGGACGCGGCCTCCGTCGCACGCGCCACGAACGCTGACGTGCTCGCCAACTTCGAGATTGTCAACTGGCTGGCGAAGAAGGGCGTCAAGAAGGGCCGTCCCATGAACAAGGGCGGCACGCAGGTGGTCGGCGACGTGCGCGTGACGATGGTGGATGCGCTCCACAGCAGCAGCTACGAGGAGAACGGGGTCAATCACTACCTCGGGGAAGCCGCCGGCTTCGTGCTGCGCTTCGACACGGGCCCGACCCTGTATTTCGCCGGCGACACCGCCGTGTTCGGCGACATGCGCCTCATCGCCGATCTGTATGCGCCGCAGATCGCGTGCCTGCCCATCGGTGACCTCTTCACGATGGGACCGGACGAAGCCGCATTCGCGTGCGACATGCTGCGCGTGAAACAGGTGCTGCCCGTCCACTGGGGCACCTTCCCGGCGTTGACCGGGACGCCCGACGCGCTGCGTGCGCTCGTCGCCGCCAAGGGTGTTCAGGTGCTCGACCTGAAGCCCGGCGAGACGGCGGAATGACGGAGGAGAGTTCCCCAGCAGCGCACCCCCGCCCGCCCGATCCCTTGTTTGTTACCGCCGCCGCGCATCACTGATCGCGGCGGCCACTGTCCTGGCCTTCGCCATGTGGGTGCGGCCCGCAGCCGCGCAGACCACAGACGACACCCAGCTCTGGCTGTCGGCCAACACGCAGGGCTCCATTCGTGGACTGTACCGCGTGAGTCTCGAGCTGCACGGACGCTGGCGCGACGACGTGCGGCACTTCGAGCGCGCGGTGGTGCGGCTCCAGGGTGGGCGCACCGTGACGAAGCACCTGCAGCCCGGAGCCTGGAGCCTGGCGCCTGACCGTCGATTCATTCCCCGTCCGCATTGACGCCAGCGAGAACAAGCATGAATAATCCGAGGGTGGAACAAGCCCTCGCGCACCCCGTCGTGTTCGAGACGAGTCCGGACCAGTACAGGCACTGGCGACTGTCGTTCGAGGGCGCCATCGCAACGCTCTCCATGGACGTGGCCGAGGACAGCGGCCTCCGGCCAGACTACCGGCTCAAGCTGAATTCGTACGACCTGGCCGTCGACATCGAGCTCGCGGATGCGGTGCAGCGGATCCGCTTCGAGCACCCCGAGGTCCATGCCGTCGTCATCACCAGCCTGAAGGAGCGCATCTTCTGCGCGGGCGCGAACATCTTCATGCTCGGCGGCTCGTCGCACGGGTTCAAGGTGAACTTCTGCAAGTTCACCAACGAGACGCGGCTCGCGATGGAGGATGCGAGCGCGCACTCCGGGATCAAGTTCGTGTGCGCCGTGAACGGCATCTGCGCCGGCGGAGGCTATGAGCTGGCGCTGGCCTGCGACGAGATCCTGCTTGTAGACGATGGGAACTCGACCGTGAGCCTGCCGGAGGCGCCGCTGCTCGGCGTGTTACCCGGCACGGGCGGTCTGACCCGCCTCGTCGACAAGCGCATGGTGCGGCGCGACCTCGCCGATTTCTTCGGCACGCTCGTCGAGGGCGTGAAGGGCCGGCGCGCAGTGGAGTGGGGTCTCGTGGATGCGGTGTACCCGACCAGCCGGTTCAAGGAGGCGGTGGGGAAGCGCGCCTCGGAGCTCGCAGCGTTGTCGGATCGTCCTCACTCCGTGCCGGGCATCACGCTGCACCCGCTGGAACCAGAGGTCAGCGACACGTCGATCAGCTATCAGTACGTCTCCGTGCGCCTGGAGCGGGAGCGGCGGGTTGCAGACCTTACGGTGCGGACGCCACAGCGCCCGCAGCCGTCGTCGCCCGATGCGATTAGGGCCGCCGCAAGTGACTACTGGCCTTTACGGGCGTTCCGCGAGCTCGACGACGTGCTGCTCCGCCTGCGGCTGAACGAACCGGAGATCGGCACCATTGTGGTCAGGACGGAAGGAGAGGTGGAGGACGTGCTCGCGGTCGATCGTGTGCTCGCCGAGCACATGGACGACTGGCTCGTGCGCGAGATCGTGCTGCTGATGAAGCGCACGCTGAAGCGCATGGACCTGACCGCGCGCAGCTTCTTCGCGCTGATCGAGCCGGGTTCCGCCTTCGGCGGGTCGCTCTTCGAGCTGGCGCTCGCCGCAGACCGTTCGTACATGCTCGACGATCCGGATCGTCCGAACACGCATCGCGCTCTCGCCGATGAACGCGGGGTTGCTGCCGATGTCGACCGGCCTGTCGCGGCTGCAGACGCGGTTTCTCGGAAAGCCGGAGCTCGTGACCGAGCTGCTGGATGAGACAGAGCCCTTCGATGCGCCGGCGGCAAGCGACGCGGGTCTGGTGACCTTCGCGCCCGACGAGCTCGATTGGGATGACGAGGTGCGGCTCGCGATCGAGGCGCGTGCGGCGCTGTCGCCAGACGCCATGACGGGGCTCGAGGCCAACCTGCGATTCGCCGGGCCGGAGACGCTCGAAACGAAGATCTTCGGCCGCCTCACGGCCTGGCAGAACTGGATCTTTCAACGTCCGAACGCCGTCGGCGACCGCGGTGCCCTCAAGAACTACGGCAAGTCGGGCGCCCGACCCGAGTTCGACTGGAGGCGGACGTAATGCTCACCACCGAACGCATTCCGAACAACGTCAACCTGTCGGACAACAAACGCCTGCAGCGCGCGCTCGAGCACTGGCAGCCCAAATACGACGCCTGGTGGCGCGACATGGGACCTGCCGGGTTCCAGGATCAGCACCGTATCTACCTGCGCACGGCAGTCAGCGTCGACCCGGACGGCTGGGCCCACTACGACTACGTGAAGATGCCGGATACCGGTGGGGCATTTTCCTCGCGGTGCCGGAGCCGGACCGATGCATCGGCTTCGGTGACTTCGAGGGACAGCCGGTCTGGCAGGACGTTCCGGGCGAGTTCCGCAACCCGCTGCGTCGCCTCGTGGTCACGCAGGGCGACACCGAGCCGGCCAGTGTCGAGCAGCAGCGTGTCCTCGGCTCGTTCTGCCCGAGCCTCTACGACCTCACGGAACCTGTTCCAGGTGAACGTGGAGGAAGGCCGCCACCTCTGGGCGATGGCCTACATCCTTCACTCCTTCTTCGGCCGTGACGGGCGGGACGAAGCCGAGGAGCTGCTCGAGCGGCGAAGCGGGAACGAGGACAAGCCTCGCATCCTCGACGCGTTCAACGAGCCAATCGAGAACTGGCTCGACTTCTTCATGTTCGCGATGTTCACCGACCGTGACGGGAAGTCGCAGCTGATGTCGCTTTCCGAGAGCGCCTTCGATCCACTGTCGCGCACGACGCGGTTCATGCTGACGGAAGAGTCGTTTCACATGTTCGTGGGCGAGAGCGGCATCTCGCGCATCCTCGAGCGCACCTGCGAGCTGATGAAGAGTGCCGGCTACTCGGAAGACGTGCGAAAGCTCGGGGGCATCGACCTGCCCACGATCCAGAAGTTCCTCAACCTCTGGTTCAGCGTCAGCGTCGACCTGCACGGGAGCGAAGTGTCATCGAATGCCGCCACCTATTTCGCGAACGGTTTGAAAGGGCGCGCGAAGGAAGCCGGCTTCGAAGACCACAAGGCGCTGCACGACCACTATCACGTGGAGTTCTACGAGGACGGTGCGTTCAACACGCACGCGGTGCCGATGCGCCAGGCGATGAATGAAGTGCTGCGCGACTGGTACGTCGGCGACTGCGCCGCCGGCGTCGCCCGCTGGAACCGCGTGCTGGAGCGGCATGGGATCGCGGACCGGCTGAAGCTGCCGAACCGGAAGTTCCACCGCGAGATTGGCATCTACTCAGGCTTCCTGTTCGATCCGGACGGTCACCCGGTCACCCGGGAGACCTGGGAGGCGCGCAAGGACGACTGGCTGCCGACCGACGACGACCGCGCGTTCATCAAGAACCTGATGAGCAAGCCGGTCTACGACGTCGGCAAGTTCGCCAACTGGATTTCACCGGCGCCGAAAGGCATCAACCGCCTGCCGGTGGATTTCGAGTACGTGAGGACTGAGGGCTGAAGGGCTAAGGGCTGAAGGGCCAAAGGCTAGAGGGCCGTAGGCTAGAGGGTGATGTTTCCTCAGCCTTTGCCCTTGGTCTTCACCCTTTGCCCCCCTTCCGCCTTCGAGCCTTAGCCCTCGGCCCTTAAGCCTTCAGCCTTTGGCCCTTAGCCCTTAGCCCTCATCCGCCCATGACCACACACTCACTCCTGATAGACGGCCAACATCGTCCGTCTTCCGACGACGCCCTGATGGACGTCATCAACCCCGCCACCGAGGAGGTGATCGCGCAGGTGCCGTCGGCCACGGATGCCGACGTCGACGCGGCGGTCGCCAGCGCGCGTGCGGCGCTCGAGGGACCGTGGGCGAGATTGTCGGCGCGCGATCGGGGGCGCATCCTGTGGAAGCTCGGCGAGCTCCTGATGGCGCGCGTCGACGAGATCGCGCGGCTCGAGACGCTGCACAACGGGAAGCCGATCTTCGAGTCGCGGCACATCGAGGTGCCCGCCGCGGCCGAGTGCTTCCAGTACTACGCGGGTTGGGCCGACAAGGTGCACGGGGACACGATCCCCGTGAAAGGGAACTACCTCGCCTACACGCTCCGCGAACCGGTCGGCGTGGTGGCGGCCATCGTCCCGTGGAACTTCCCATTGCTCCTGACGGCGTGGAAGGTGGCGCCCGCGCTCGCCTGTGGCAACACCGTGGTGCTGAAGCCCGCCAGCCAGACACCGCTCACGGCAATCGCGCTCGGCGACCTGGCGCTCGAGGCCGGCGTGCCCCCCGGTGTGTTGAATGTCATCACGGGCCCGGGTTCCCGGGTGGGGCGCGCCATCGTGAGGCATCGCGGGGGTGGACAAGATTGCGTTCACCGGAGACACCGCGACCGGCCGCGAGATCATGCAGGGCGGCGCCGATACGCTGAAGCGGCTCACGCTCGAGCTCGGCGGCAAGTCGCCGAATATCGTGTTCCCGGATGCCGACATCGACGCGGCGGTCCGGGGCGCGACGACGGGCATCTTCTACGGCAAGGGGGAGGTCTGTGCGGCGGGCTCGCGCCTGCTGGTCGATCGGTCCATCCGTGACGAGTTCCTCGACAAGCTCGTGGCGCGCACGAAGAAGATCGTGCCGGGCGATCCGCTCGATCCAAAAACACGCCTCGGGGCCATTGCGTCGAAGGGGCAACTCGAACGCGTGCTGCGCTACGTGGACCTCGCCCGGAACGAAGGCGCGACCCTGCTCGCCGGCGGAGCGCGCGCCGACATCGGAACAGGGAAGGGCTTCTTCATGGAGCCGACCGTGTTCGCGGACGTCACACCCGCGATGACGATCGCACGGGAGGAGATCTTCGGGCCCGTGCTCGCGGCGATAGAGTTTGCCGACGTCGACGAAGCGATCGCGCGCGCGAACGACTCCATCTACGGGTTGGCCGCCGCCGTGTGGACGCGCGACATCAAGAAGGCCCACTACGTCGCGCGCCGCCTGCAGGCCGGCACGGTATGGGTCAACACCTACAACGTCTATGACACGGCACTCCCGTTCGGCGGCTACAAGCAGAGCGGCTTCGGACGCGAGATGGGCATGCACGCCCTGGAGCACTACACGCAGACAAGAGTGTCTTTGTCGATTTGAATCAATGATCCCGTTCACCGTTCACCGTTCACCGTTCGACCGCTGACCGCTGACCGCTGACCGCTGACCGTCAACCCTTAGCCCGTTAGCCGCTTAGCCGTTAAACGTGAGTAGACATGATCGAGCGATTGTGTGTGTTGGGCGCCGGCACGATGGGGCACGGCATTGCGTACGCCGGGCTGGTGGCGGGGTGTCACACGCGGCTCTATGACCCTTCGGCGGACGCGCTCGATCGGGCGCGCGCACACATCGAGAGAGTCTTGCCAGGTGCTGTCTCGCTCGGAAAGCTGCCGGCGGATGCTGTTCCCAGCGGCCCTCTCGCGCCTCTCGCTGCACGACTCGCTCGAGGAGGCGGTGGGTGACTCGGAATTCGTCATCGAGGCCGCGCCGGAGCAGCTCGCCCTCAAGCTCGATCTGCTCTCGCGCGTCGAGGCTGCGGCGCCTTCTATCCGCGATTCTCGCGACGAACACTTCGGCGCTGAGCATCACCGAGCTGGCCACCGCGGTTCGCGACGCACGACGGGTCGGCGGGATGCACTTCTTCAACCCGGTTCACAAGATGAAGCTGGTGGAGATCGTGCGCGGTCTGGAGACCTCCGGCGAAACCATCGCCTCAATCGAGGCGCTCGCCCGCGCGATGGGCAAGGAAACCGTGGTCGTTCGCGAGTCCGCCGGCTTCGTCACCAGCCGGGTCAACGCGCTGATCGGGAACGAGGCGTTCTACATGCTGCAGGAGGGCGTCGCGTCGGCGCGCGACATCGACAAGGCCCTGAAGCTTGGCCTCAACCACCCGATGGGACCGTTCGAGCTGGTGGATCTCGTGGGCCTCGACACGCGCCTTGGCGTGCTGGAGTTCCTCCACACGTCCCTCGGCGAGAAGTACCGGCCATGCCCGCTGCTCGTGCAGTACGTCAAGGCAGGCCGGCTCGGACGGAAGACCGGCCGCGGCGTTTACGAGTACTCCTGACCTGCGGCCCTGAGGGTGTGGGGTAGTCCGGGCCTGTCAGTCCTCGCGGTCGGCCGGGCCTACCGCTCCTGCACCGTCCCGCGGAGTGCCGCGTTCGAATCGTCCAAGTGATCGTGGAACCCGCACGTGCGTCCGCCGACGGCCGGTCCCGATTCGCGGCTCTGGCCGGCCTCCAGCGAGCCGATGTTCAGCTCCGGGCAGTCGGTGTGCGCGGGATGCGGATTCGACGACGGCTGGTGCGTGCGGTTGTCGTTGTTGATGAAATTGATCCGTGCGCCGGCATTCACCACAATACTCTTCGGCGTAACGCCGGCACCCGTGATGGTGACCGTCGTCGTCTCGACCGGCGGCGTGCCACCGCCCCACCTCCGTCTGACGGTGCAGAGGGCGATCCGTCGCCCCCGCAGGACCACACGGTGAGCGCGAGCGCGCCCGTGAGGGATGCCGATGCCAGCCAGTGTCGTCGCGCCATGTACCGCCTCCCGAAACCCGATGGTTGAATGTGCCGCGGCCGGCTCGTGCACGGCTGAGCCCATTGCCCCGAGTCTGCTCGGGAACACGTGCCGGGCCACGGCGTGATGGAAGAACGCAAGGGCGGTGCCGGGCGGCCGTCCCGAAGAACCACGTGTTCCGGCAAGTTTCGCACGCGAGGCGAGAAGGAAACTTACCGCGCATGTAAATCGTTTCGACTGAGGTAATAGGGCGCGCGCGTTCAGTCGATGCGGTACTTCCGAAGGTAGTAGCTGAGGGCGCGCTGGCTGATGCCCATGATCTCGGCCGCGTCCTTCTTGACGCCACCGGACTGGTCCAGCGCGCGGCGGATCGTCTCGCGCTCGGCCCACTCGATGTTCTGACGCAGACCCAACGAGGGGAGTGCGGCGGCCGGCACGCTCGGCGGGGCGATCATCGCGATGTTCCGGACCGAGATCGTGCCGTCGCGCGACAGCACGACAGCCCGCTCCACCGTGTTTTCGAGCTCCCGCACGTTTCCCGGCCAGTCGTACTGCTGCATCGCCGACGCCGACACCCTCCTCCACGCGCTCGATCCGCTTCCCGGTGCGCTGCGCATGCTTCCGGAGGAAATGCTCCACCAGGACGGGAATGTCCTCGCGACGTTCGCGCAGCGGCGGGATCTCGATGGGGATCACGTTGAGCCGGTAGAACAGGTCCTCCTGGAACCTGCCTTCCGCGACGAGCTGTCGCAGATCGCGGTTAGTAGCGGCAATCACGCGTACGTCGACGCGTTCGGTGCGCTCCGACCCGAGCGGTTCGAACTCCCGCTCCTGCAGCACGCGCAGGAGCTTCGCCTGCAGCGGCGGCCCAAGCGTGGCGACCTCGTCGAGGAGAATCGTCCCGCCGTGGGCCAGAGCGAAACGGCCCTTCTTGTTCGCCACCGCACCGGTGAATGCGCCGCGGACGTGCCCGAAGAGCTCTGATTCGAGCAGCGTGTCGGGAATCGCCGCGCAGTTCACGCGGATCAGCGGCATGGCGCGCTGCGCGCTGCGATCGTGGATGGCGCGCGCGACCAGCTCCTTCCCCGTGCCGGTCTCGCCCGTGATGAGGACGGTGCTCCTCGTCTCGGCGACCAGCTCCGCCCGCTCGATCACTGCCTGCATCGCCTTGCTTCGGCCCACGATGCCGTAATGGTCGAAGGCTTCGTCGAGCTGGCTGATGAGGTAACGGTGTTGCGTGCGAAGCCGCTGATGCTCCACCGCACGGCTGGCCACGACCAGCAGCTCGTCGATCTCGAATGGCTTCTGCAGGAAGTCGAGCGCCCCGAGCTTCATCGCCTCGATCGCACGTTCAATCGTCGCGTGCGCGGTCATCATCACGATCTGCGGCCGTTCACTCTCCGGCGCGGCGCCGACGATCTCGCGGATCAGATCCAGGCCCGAGACATCGGGCATCAGGTTGTCCAGAATGACGAGATCGAAATCCTGCGCCGCCAGCAGCTGCCGTGCCGCCTGCCCGCTTGCGGCCTCGGCCACCCGATGCCCGTCCGCGCGGAGCGCGCGTCCGAGCGTCTTCAGGATTTTGTCTTCGTCATCGACGAGCAGAATCGCGCCTGCGGTAGCCATAGGGAGGACGGGCGCTCAAATGCAAAATGAAGAATGCAAAATGAAAAATGGACGATACGAACGAGGTCACGCCCGGCAAACGAACGCTATGAGCGCCTCTTCATTCTACATTTTGCATTTTTCATTGTGCATTCCGCCGCGACAATCGTCAGACCGCGGCGGAGGCGGCGGAGGCCGGCAACGTGATCTCCACCGTTGTCCCCGGGGTCTCGTGCCGCACGCTGATGGTGCCGCCCAGTCCCTCCACGATGTTACGCGTGATCGGCAGGCCCAGGCCCGTGCCGGTGCGCCGGGTGGTGAAGTAGGGCTCGAACATCTGGCGCGCATGCTCCGGGTCCACGCCTGTCCCATGATCGCGCACCGCAATCCGGACCCAGCCGTTTGCGGTTGCCGTCGCCGTCATCACCACGTTGCCCCCAGGGGCGGGGGGCGTCGCGGCCGGCGGGCGGGCGCGCACGGCTTCGACGGCGTTGGCCAGCACATTCACGAGCGCCGCCCGCAACCGTTCGGCATCCGTGACCACCGGAAGATGGTCGGCATGGACCGCGATCATTGCGCCGGTCGCCGCTCCCGCCGAGACGGCGGCGGCCGCTGCGCGGCACACCTCGCCCAGGTCTGCAGGTGCCAGGTCGAAGCGGAGTGGCCGCGCGAAGTCGAGCACGTCGTGGACAATCCGGTTGAGGCGGTCCACCTGCTCGTTGATATCCGCAGCCGCTTCGCGCAGCTCCGGCGCGGGCGTGTCGGGACCGAGTGAGCGCAGCGCGGCCTTGATGATCATCAACGGGTTGCGCACTTCGTGTGCGACCACCGTCGAGAGGCGACCCAAGGAGAGGAGGCGCTCCCGCTGCGCGGTCTCGCGCTGAAAGCGGGCGATCGAATCGATCAGCGTATTGAAGGTGGAGGCGAGCAGCAGGGCGTCCTCGTCCTGCCACCAGGCGGGGCCGCGCAGCGCGATCTGCCGTGTGAGGTCGCCGGTGGCCGCCATCTCCCGCATCGCGGCAGTGATGGCGCCCAGCGGCCGGGTGACCGACCGCGCGACGGCGTAGCTGAGAAGGGTGGCGAGGAGCACGGCGAGTGCTGCCGTGGCGAGAAGGGTGGTGCGAATGGTGCGCAGCGAGCGCAACTGGCCGGCGCGCGACCGCAGCACCAGCGCCAGTGGCTCGGCACTGCCGGGGCCCGCGCTGAGCGCCAGCGACAGGGGTACGGCGGTCATCATGAACTCCTCGGTGCCGAGCAGCACCCGTGAGATGCCCGCATGCCGGCGCATGCCGCGCGAGCGCCTCGCGTGCGGGCGCCGGCAGCGTCGCGCCCCGGATGCGCCCGCCAGCGGCAAACGCGATTTCACTGGCCGTCGCTCGCTTGAACTGCTCTGCGCGGCGGTCGTCGAGCAGAAACCCCGCGCTGAGCGTGCCGAGAACCTCCGGCACTTCCCGCCCGACCGCGATGGGTACCGTCACCACTTCGAGGATGCCGTGCGGATGCGGCCAGAATGCCGCCGCTTCGCGACCCTGCAGCGCCTCGGCTACCGCTGGCAGCGCGCCGGGCGCCCCGCGCGTCGTAATCGCCGTACAGCCGTGCGCCGCGCCTGTCGGTGACCAGCAGGAAGTCGGCGTCGAGCTGCCGCCGGTAGTCCTCGGCAATCGGCCGGACCGTCGGCGCATCCTGAGTCTCGACGGCGGCTTTGAACTTCGGGAGGTCGGCGACGAGTCGTGCGAGCAGCAGGAAGTCGTGCGACAGCGCGCGGCGATGCTCTTCGACGAGGGCGCCCGACTGGATCAACCCCCGCTCGAGCTCCGCTTCGGCCTCCCGAGTGACGCGGGCACTCACCAGGTACATGGCAAGGCCGATCGCCACGATCGCGAGCAGCGCGCTGGCCAGGAAGATGCGATTTGTGAGCGAGGAGAGCAGCATCATCGCACCGTGAAGTCGAGCTCGATCGCCCGCGTGTCCGCCGTCACCGCGACGGGGCGCTGTTCGCGGACGGCGCCCTCGAACCACGCGGAGAGCAGGTAAGTGCCCGGAGGCACCCTGTCGATCTCGTATCGTCCCTGATCGTCGGTGACGGCGAAGAACCGGTGGCCGAAGACCAGGATTGACGCGTTCATGTGCGAGTGGATGTCGCAGAAGACGCGAACGATGCCCGGCCGGTCGAAGCGGACGGACTTCGATGCACCGGCGGCGTAGCGGCCCAGGTCGAAACGCTTCGCTCTCGAGAGCGAGAAAACGTTGTGGTAGGTCCGATCGTGGTTCGGGAAGTCGACCGTCGTGCCCGCGGTGATGGCGAGCACGTGCGGAACGAACGTCTCGCGGCGCTGGTCGAGCGACACACGCGCGCTCTCGCGATCTTCGAATGCACCCCGCGGTGCGGCTTCGAAGTACACGACCGCCCGGCGGCGGTTCAGCACGTCCGGTTCCACGGCGCCGCCCGGTTCGACCGCGGAGGGACGGTGCTCCGCCGCAGGCACGCTTCGCGCAAACTCCACGCGCCCGCGCACCACGCACAGCGGTTCGCGCTGCGGGAGTCGCGGGAACCCGCACCGCCGCGGCCACCAGGGCCACCGCCACGCCGACTTTGATCAGAACCACAGCGCGAGCTGCGCGGCCGCCAGGTGTGCGACCGGCACCATCCCTCCGTCGCGGCGGTTGTACTGATAGCTCGCCTTGAGCATCACGTTCCGGCGAACCGAGTAGCCGCCCCCGGCCTCCACCCGCCAGAGACTCGCATCCCACGAGATAGAGCCGCCCGTGCTCGGTATGCGGCTGAAGAACATCCGATCGTAGCGTCCCGCCGCATAGAGTCCTGGCGCCAGCTTGTACCGGCCCTCGGCGAGCCAGGACGTGGCGCGCAGAGGGCTGGCCAGCAGGGGTGTGCCGAGCGCCGGGAGACGCCAGTCGGTGGAGACGAGCTCCGTGCGCACAAGCCAGTACCCATGCGAGACCTCCGCGTCGGCGCCAAGCGCGTGCTGCCGGTACTGCCGCCCGGCCGCATGCTCTGGGAGCACGTCGCGAACGCTCCCCTCGACGAAGGCACCACTCGCTCCGGACACGCCCACCTGCACGCCCGGCCAAGGCCGCGCCGCCACCCGCGCGGCGAGCTGCGGGGCGCCGTTCCCATCACCCAGCCCAGGGTTCGACAGCGTGCCCGCGGTGAGACTCGCGGCGATTTCGGTGCGAGCCGCCGCGAATCCGATCTTGGCGAGCACGCCTGTGTCGTACCTGAACACGGTCGTGGCGGGCACGCCGTGATCCCAGTACTCCGCGCCGACCGGATAGTGGACGTACCACCCACGCCCCCGCATTTCGACGAGATCGTCAGCTGTCCGGGGAACGGCGTCGGCACGCAGGGACGTCAGGTACTGGTAGGCGAGCGGATAGCCGATCAGCAGGTTCGCGCTGCCGTACGAGCGCCTGGTGAAGCCACCAAAGGCTGTCGGGATTCGCCCCGCCTGCACCTCGAACCCGCGAGCCGTCCACGGCTTCACACGCACGTAGGCCGCGTACGCGCCGGCGGTCCAGTGCCCCTCGCGCGAGTCTCCCTCGGCCCGCAACTCGGCCAGGCACGACACCCGATCGTTGATTCGGAGGGACGCAACCGCATCGAACCGCACGAGCCTCAGCGCGCTGCGCCCGTAGTCGGTGAAGTTGAAGTATCCGGGGTCGTCCGTGCCGGCCGTCAGCGTCACGTCTCCCCCGACCGTCACCCGACCGTCCGCCACCGTGAGCGGGCGATCGGGCCAGTCCTGTGCGCCCGCTCGCGTCGCGCCAAGCGCGACCGCGAGGAACATCACTGCGCGCGCCACGCGGCGGAGCAGGGGGCGCGCCGCCGTCGTGAAGCTCCGTATGTGCATGCGGGAGGAGACCTCGTGATTATAATGCGCCGATGGCACCCACCCCCGGCGCGCGCGTGTTCACGCTCGACGATGCGCGCGCGATGCTGCCGCAGATACAGCAGTTGACCGCGACGGCCGCCAGCAAGCTCGATCCGCTCATGCAGCAGCTCGAAGGCGTCCATGAGAACGCTCCCGAGCATCCGCGGCTGCACGACTCGATCACGTCGATCGTGACCGCCTGGGCCGAGGCGATTCAGGACCTCGGCGCGGAAGCCAAGGGGCTGTGGCTCGTCGACTTCGATGCCGGAGACGGCTACTACTGCTGGAAGCACCCCGAACCGACGGTCTCCCACTACCACGGCTACGACGACGGATTTGCCGGCCGCATGAAGATCGTCTGACGCGTCTCACTGCATCGGCAGAGTCGTCACAATCACCATCGTCCCCTGGCGCAGCGTGGACAGCGACGCGTCGGGGCAGGGCGCAATCAGCGTGAAGGCTCGCCTCCCGCGCGTGGTGACGAGGGTGCCGCGCGCCACAGCCGGCGATGAGCCGCCGAACAGCCGCGCGAGCCGAGCCTTGTCGTAGGGTCCTTCGCCTCCGAATGCGTCGAACACTCCGGCGCGCTCGACCTGCCAGGCACCCGGGGCCGGAGCCGGATCGAGCGCGCGCAGCCGGGCGGCGAGCCTGGCGATCGCCTCGGCGCTGCGATGGACGGCAAATGAGCCCGCTGCGAACGTCGCGGGCGTGAACGCCAGCCGCAGCCCCTCGTCTGTCGGCCCGATCTCCGCCGGTATCGACACGGGGGCGCTGGGTCTGGCCACCTGCGCCGGTCGCCGCGAGGGCCACACTCGCGGACAGGACGACCACCTGGAGCGCCCCGAAACTCAGGAAATACACGCCCCATTCTCTCGTGCCGCCTCCCGGTGGACAAGTGTGCGACGCCCGGGCAACCGAAACCGGACCCGCCGGAACCTTGACACCGGCGGGACCGGCGCACTAGGCTCGATTGCTGAACGACGTTCCGCATCGTGGAATCATGCTGGCAGGTGACCGCAACCCAACCGCGATCGACAAGGCGCTCGACGTCTGCGAGGCGCTGAGCCGTTCACCGCGCGGTGTGGCGCTGTCGGATCTCGCGCGCGCCGTGAGACAGCCCCCGCCCACGCTGCACCGCACGCTTGCCGTGCTCAAGCGCCGTGGCTACGTCCGGCAGGACGACGAAACGCAGCGCTATGGGCTCACGCTGAAGATGCTCGACCTCAGCTTTCAGCTGCTGGGTGGCTCCGAACTGCGCCTGCACGCCTACCCGGTGCTCCGCGAGCATGTGATGCGGTCGCGATCGCGCACGTTCCTGGCGGTGCCGGCGCGCGACGAGGTGACGTACGTCTGGGCCGCCGGTCCAGACGAGGTCGCGATGCGCACGGTGTTCGGCCGCGAGATGCCGGCGCACTGCGCCCTTTATTTCGCCGTCGGGCAGGGCACGCGGCGCCTCAGCTGCCTGAGGCTTCCGGTTGAATCCGGAGCCGCGCGCGCTCCCGGCCGCGTCGAGCATCTGGGATCGGTCGAACCCGGTGGGCCCCAACGGCTGTGCTGCACGTGTGCCCCGGTGCACGATTACACCGGACGTGAGGTGGCGCGGGTGGGCCTGTTCGCGCATCAGAGCGACGACGCAGGGCTCGATACGGATTTCCAGCGGGTATGCCGGGACCTGGCCCGGCAGATTTCAGTGCGGCTGGGGCATCTGCCGGCCGCGTTCATGAGCGTGACCGCCTGACGCGGTCGTTCGAGGAGGATCGATGGCCTATATCATCACGGAACCCTGCATCGGCACGAAGGACACCGCCTGCGTGGATGTCTGCCCGGTCGACTGCATTCACCCGCGCAAGGACGAGCCCGAGTTCGCGGCCGCCGAACAGTTGTTCATCCATCCCGACGAGTGCATCGATTGCGGCGCATGCGTTCCCGCGTGCCCGGTCGAGGCCATCTTCGCGCTCGACGAAGTTCCGGACAAGTGGAAGGACTACGTGACCACGAATTCGGCGTTCTACCAGAAGTAGGCCGACGGCCGTTCCCGTCGTGGTGAGGCTCCACGGAAGCGGCCCCCCACTGCGGGAACCTCTCTCCCGCAGCGCACGGACAACCGATCCATGCCTTCCGCCCCGAAGCCGGCCTCCGACTCGGTCAGCGAGATGGTGCAGGTCGTCCTGCCGAACGACGCCAATCCGCTGGGGTTCATCCTGGGCGGCACGGTGATGCACCTCGTCGACATAGCCGGGGCAATCGCGGCGCTGCGCCACACGCGCACGCGGGTCGTCACCGCCGCCGTCGACGGCCTGCAATTCCTCCACCCGATCAAGGTGGGCGATCTCATCATCCTCCGCTCCCGCGTCACGTGCACCTTCGGCACCTCGCTCGAAGTCGAAGTGGACGTGCTGTCGGAGGAGACGCTCACAGGCGTGCGCCAGCTCACGAGCCACGCGTTCCTGACGTTCGTGTCGGTGGACGGTTCCGGTACCCGTCTGCCGGTGCCGCCGCTCCTCATCGAGACGGAAGCCGAGCGCCAGCAATGCGAGGAGGCTCACGCGAGGCGAGCGCAGCGGTTGTTGAAGAGGAAGGGCGGGAGTTCTAGCCAATGCACAATGCACAATGCAACGTGCACAGATGCAAATGCACGGACCCGCCGCTCGATTGCGCGCACTCGCCCGCGAGCTGCACACTCCGTCCGCGCACTGAAGTACACGGCCCCCGCTGACGATCCGCGAGGGCCGTGAGACGTCCGACGGTCAGTGCCGGGGCGCTGACCGGCTAGAAGTCGTACCCGATCCAGACTGAGAACTTCACTTTCCGGAACGCCTCACTGCCACCCTGGGCGAAAAACAGGGCGTCTTCCCAGTCCTTGTTGAAGAGGGTCTTCCACGCCCAGTCGAAGTGGATGGGGAAGCCCAGCGCAAAGGTCTCGAGGCCGACGCCGTAGGAGCCGCGCGCATCGCGGAGGCGGAGCCCGTCAATCACGACCGGGGGGCCGTACTGTACCTCCGGGTCGCCAGTTATCGGGTTCTGGTAACCCAAAATTGGCCGGTACTCTTCAGACTTCGTCTCGAAGAACTTGAAGTCCGAGCCCTCGAAGTATGCGCCGCCGACGTTGGCGAACGCGACCCCGCGCACTCCGCCGAGCACGCCGAGCGGGGTCAGCATCGCCTCGATCAGCGGGAAACGAAGCTCAGCGTTGGCAAACAGCGCATTGTGGCCGGCGAACTGCAGGTAGTCGTATCCGCGCATCTCCGAGTTCCCGCCGAAGTACATGAAGTCCGGGAAATCGCCGATGCTCTTGAATCCCCGCACCCGCATCGCGAGGAGGCCCGTGCCGCCGAGGCGCAGATAGTACCGGGCGTCGCCGTCGAATGTTTGACGCGAGAGCATGTTGCCGATCGGCGGCGACACTTCGTACCCGAGCCGCATGGTGCTCCCCTTGAGCGGCCCGAACTCGCGGAACACGGTGGTCTCCTGGACGAACGCCGCACCGAGCGGCATCGACGTGCCGTTGCGGAAGAGGGTCGTCCCGTAGACCTGCTGCTGGTACGCCTTCGAGTATTCCTCCAGCGCGGGGTCGTTGAACTCCTCGTTGTAATTCAGCAGGCCGACCGATGCCTCGATACGGCGATACCGGTTCAGGGGATAGATGGCAAACGCGCTGCCGCCTTGAACCGTCCGTGTGGCCTGGGCCAGATCGCGGTCGATGAAGCCGCTGAACGCCGGATCGTAGAACACGCCGCTCATCTGGCCGTAGAAGAACTGCGTGGTCGTGTAGCCCTGGATGGCGTACTGCAGCCGTCGCGACAGGTTCACATACGATCCCATGAACGTGCGGTACTGCGAGATCGACGCGGCAAAAAAGTTGAACTGCTTGTCGCCGAGCACGTCGCTGAACGTCACCTGGGTGCCGCCAAAGACATCGCCACCGCTGGTCACGCCGACGTTCACCGGCGGTCGGCCGTCGAGGAACATCTTCTCGAAGTTACCCTTGCGGCGCTTGTTCTCTGCGACAACCGTGTGCGTGAGCGGCGCCTGGAAATCGGTGACGAGCCCTGGCGCCCCGAAGTCGCTCGCCGCCGCCGTCTGCAGGGGTTCCTTCCGCTCGAGCGTGTTGAGCGAGTACTCCCCCTTGTAATAGCTGACGAACGCCAGGCGCGAGCTCTTGTCCCCGGGCAGCACGATGGCCGATACGTTGCCGCCGACTGCATCGCTGTACTGCCGCAGCTCGCCGCTCTTCAGGCTCAACGTCCAGACGTTGTAGATGTTGCCATTCCGGGCGACGTCGGCTTCCACCGGCTCGGTCGGGTTCGTCGCGGTGGACGAGAACACGATCGTGTCGGCGTCGATGAACTTTGCGCCCGTGTCGTCGTGCGTGCCGAACGTCAACTGCGTCTTCTTCTTGGTGTCGAGATCGAGACGGAACAGCTTCTCGTTGCCGCTGATTCGCGACACATAGAGGAGGAACTTCCCGTCCGGAGAGAAGGTCGGCGCATAGTCGGCGAAGGCGTCGTTCGTCAGGTTGGCCACTTCGAGCGTGTCGAGGTTCACGGTGTAGATGTCGCCCACCGCGTTCCGCAGGGCCGAGAACGCGACCAGCCGCCCGTTCGGGTGGACGTTTGGCGACTCCGGTTCGTCTACGTCCATCGTCACGCGCTGCTCGATGGCGCCGCTCACCATGTTCTGGAGAATCAGCGACTTCTGCTTCTCGGTCCGGGCGAAGTAGGCCAGCCGATCGCCGACCGGCGACCACGACATCCAAGGCACGGTATTCCAACGGCCGCCGGGGGTTGAGATGTACTCGAACCCGCGGTCCTGGTCGAGACCCCGCGTGAGATTGCGGATGACCGACCCGTCCTTGGAGGAGAGAAGGACGATGTCGAGCTCGCCGTCACGACGGTTCCCCGTCATGGCGGCAATCAGCTCGCCCGAGGGTGACGGCTCTGCGGAATACACGTTTGCGTATCGCGTCTTCTCCGGGTTCGGCGCAAGATTGCGACCGTAGTCCGCCGGCCGCTCCTTGTCGCGGAACGGCTTGAAGCGATCCTTCAGGTACTTCTCGAACTGCTGGTCGAACTCCTCCGGCTTCAGCCGCAGGGCTTCCTCGTACGCGTCGTCACCGCCGCCGATCACGCTCTTGCGGAGCGAGAAGAGGAACTGGCGAAGGCCTTCCTTGCCCCAGCGCGACTCGATGAATTCGAAGAGAGCGTGCCCGAGGTTGTAGATCATCCGCGGGCTGCCGGAATTGCCGTAGCCTTCGAGCTCGGTCATCTTCGGCACGATGTCGGCGACGGCGGCATCCCGCACCATCATCAGGTCGATGGGGCGCCAGTAGCCAGTCATGTAATCGGACAGGCCCTCGTTCACCCACAGCGGCACGCTGCGGCGGACGAGCGACTGCGGGATGATGTCGAACTCGAAGATGTGCGTCAGCTCATGAACGATGAGCCGGTAGAGCAGGTCCGGCGGCTCGTCGATCGGGAGCACCATGCGGTCGCGGGTCGACTCGGCGAAGGCGCCGACCCCCTCCTGCGCAGCCCCGGGGATGACGTTCTGCTGCTGGAATTCGCTGCTCGTCTTGAAGACGATGAGCGGAACCTTGAAGGCGAGGTCGTGCTTCAGGTCCGCGCTGATCTGCTGGTATGCGCTCTCGGCGTAGCCGGCCACCCGCTCCAGGTGCTGCTCGATCTCGGGGTAGTAGTAAATCTCGAAGTGGTCCGTCGTGTAGATGTGCCACCGGAAATTGTCGTACCGGATCTGGTTCTTCCCGTAGTACGGCACGTACGGCGTCTGGCCGCTTGCATCGGCGGCCACGCCCGACATGAGAGCGGTCGCGAGCACGATGGCCAGCAGGCCCGTGAGCTCGCCGCGCGGGATGCGCGTGCGCATAGGTCTCTCCTCGCGGGATGACGGATCTGGGAGTCCGTCCAGGAATGTGCGCGATCTTACTTGGTCTCCGACGCGCCCGCAACGCAGAATGGCTCGGCGGGGCGAGTCTGCGGCCTCGCGGTCGCAAGACCCGTGCCCTGAGATTTACGATTCCGGGCCGGGTATTTCTCGCGATTCCCAGCGGATCGAGCGCGGCCATGCTGGTGCCGGCACCGGCAGGTGACACTAGTGTCACCGGGCGGCATCGCCCGGCGCCCTCGGTACCGAACGCCACCCGCTATACTGCACCGCAGGAATAATCCGGCGAGCCTTGGGGTTTCAAGGATCAGGCGCCGGCACTGGGATGGCTGTACTTCCGTTCCGCAGCCGGCGAGCCGCCGTGGCGACGCCGGACCCGTTCGAAGAGGAGGCGCTGGCCCATACGGACGCCTTGTATCGAGCCGCGCTGCGCCTGACGCGCAATCCGGCTGAGGCAGAAGACCTCGTCCAGGAGACGTACCTCAAGGCGTTTCGCTCGTCGGCCCGGTTCGAGCGCGGCACCAACCTGCGGGCGTGGCTGTTCACGATCCTGATGAACACCCATCGGAACAGCCGCCGGGATGCGGCGCGGAACCCTATCGACGTCGATTCCGAAGCGGTGGAGCAGGCGCAGGCGCTGCCCGGTCGCGGCGCGACGCCCGAAGATCTGCTGATCGACGCGACGCTCGACGTCGACATCAAGGCGGCGCTCGATGCGCTGCCGGAAACCTTCCGGTCGGCGGTATGGTTACGTGATGTGGAAGAGTTTTCGTATGCCGAAATCGCAGGAATGCTCGACGTGCCGATTGGGACTGTGATGTCGCGGATCTCCAGGGGGCGCAAGCTGCTCTACGAACAGCTCGCGGCTACCAGGGGCGGCGAGGATCACGGGGCAGCGGGCCAGCGGGATCGCGCGGCCGCTGCAGGACCAGACGTATGAGGCTCTCATGCGAACAGGTCAGGGCACTGCTGGCGCCTTGGGTGGACGGAGAAGTCGCGGCGAACGACCGTGCCGGCATCGACGCCCACCTCGGCGGCTGCACGCGGTGTGCGCGGCGCGCGTCGGGTGAACGCGCGGCCCGGGACGTGCTGCAGCGGACGCGGCCCGCGCTGCTGGCCGATAAGGCTCCCGATACGCTCCGGGCGCGCCTGCGCGCCGAGGCGCACGCGTCTCGCCGTCAGCCCGCGGTCCTCACCTGGCGGCGGCTGCCGATCGCCATTGCCGCTACGCTCGTGCTCGCCTTCAGCGGCCTGACGCTACACGTGGCGACCGGCCGATCGACGACGCTGCTGGCGGCACAGCTCGCCGCCGATCACGTCAAGTGTCACTTGACGGAACCGGATCACGGGAGTGCGAGCGCCACCGAGGTGCAGCATCGGCTGGCTGAGCTGTACGGCTTTCACGCGCGGGTGCCGGAGAGCTCGCCTGACGAGCGGCTGAGGCTGATTGGCGCCCGTCGCTGCCTGACCGGCGAGGGGACCAACGCCCACATCCTCTACCGCCTGGACGATCATCCTGTTTCTCTCTACGTCGTGCCGAACGAGGCCCGTACCGACGCCACGGTGAATGTGCTCGGACGCCAGGCCGTCCTCTGGTCGCGCGATAATGACACCTACGTGCTGGTGGCGGACAAGAGCACGGCCGATCTCGGACGCATTGCGCGCTATATGCAGCATGCGACCCGGTGATCGCGCCATCGCCCCGACGGCCGCGCCGGAGATCGACAAGCCATGACCAAACGATGGATTCTCGCGACAGTTGCCGTGGTGGCGCTGGCCTACATGATGGTCCCTGGTCTGCCCATGTGGTCGCCAGGCGGCGAGAAGGCGGAGGCTGCAGATGCCGCCGCGGTCTGTCCCGCCAACGCGAAGAAGGCCGATCTCGGGTTCACGATTGAGGACATGAACGGGAAGAAGATCAACCTGTCGGCCTACAAGGGCAAGGTGATCCTGCTCGACTTCTGGGCAACGTGGTGCGGCCCCTGCAAATTGGAGATTCCACACTTCGTCGAGTTGCAGCAGCAATACGGGTCACAGGGGCTGGTCGTGCTCGGCCTGTCGGTGGACGACACGGTCGACAAGCTGAAACCGTTCGCCAGCGAACTGCAGATGAACTACCCGGTGCTCATGGGCCTGGGCCGCGATGACGTACAGGACGCGTTCGGGCCGATCTGGGGGATCCCGACGACGTTCCTGATCAGTCGCGACGGCAAGATCTGCCGGAAGAACACCGGCATACAGGGGCGCGCCAAGTACGAGCGGGATATCAAGGCGCTCCTGTAGTAAGATCCTGACTCGGCTCGCACGCGCGGGTCGCATTCGGATCGTCGAGGCCGAGACCATCGGTACTCCGGCAGGATGCTCCACATGCTCAAAGGCTTCACACACGCCCGACTCGCCTGCGGTTGCCGCCTCTCGTTTCGTGAAGGCGTCGAGGGCAGCCCCGTGACCGTCCTTGTGGACGAGAAAGGCATGTCCTGCGTGATGCCGCTGCACGTCCGGGATCTGCCCGTGTTCGACTACCGCGAGGCCCTGCGGCCGTCCACGCGCCTTGGACCCCCCGAAGAAGAAGAGTACGAAGAAGAGGGCTAGCGTCCGGCGCAGCCCCTCGCGTACACCTCGCCCCTGCCGACCTTCGTGAGAAGGCGCTGGCTTGATCCGTTCCGTGCGTTCGCCGCACGCCATCCCGTTCCGGAGACATCCGTGGTTGCATCGAGGCTGGCAATCGTGATCTTCTGGCTCGTCCAGGTATCCGCCCTCCTGGTGTTTGCGGTGCCGTTTGCGTGGGGCTATGTCGCGCTCTGGGCCGCCTCGCACTTCCTGCGCGCGGTCGGGCTCACGCTGGCGTTTCACCGGTACTACGCGCACCGCGCCTTCCAGATGGACCGCGTCGCCCGCTTCGTCTGGACGTTCCTCGGCGTGGCCGCCATGCAGAAGGGGCCGCTCTGGTGGGCGGGCCACCACGTGTACCACCACAAGTTCGCCGACCGCGACGGCGATCCGCACAGCCCCAAGGTGAGCGGGTTCTACTACGCCCACATCGGATGGTTCCTGAACGACCAGAAGTACAAGAAGATCGACCCCTCCAATCCCGTCGTACGCGACTTCTCGAAATACCCCGAGGTGCGGCTGCTCGACGAGTACTACTTCCTGCCGCCGCTGCTGCTCGGCATGGCGATGTACGCGATCGGCGGGTTTCCGTGGGTAGTGTGGGGCTTCTGCCTGCCCACCATGACGCTGGCGCACGCCACGTTCGCGATCAACACGATCAACCACCTGTACGGGTCGCGCCGCTTCGAAACACGCGACGAATCCCGCAACAACGCGCTCACCGCGCTGTTCGCCGCGGGTGAGGGCTGGCACAACAACCACCACCGCTACCAGCGGTCGGCGCGCAACGGGTTCTACTGGTGGGAGTTCGACCTCACCTACTACGTGATCCTCGGCATGCAGGCCGTGGGGCTCGCGTGGGACGTGCAGCAGGTGCCGGAGCGGATTTACCGCGAAGCCGAGGAAGGGCGCGCGGTGTTGCCGGCGCCGGAAGAGGACGGGTTGGATAGTGTGACGGCCTGAAAAGGCGGCAGGCTGCGGGCTACAGCCTGCAGGCCGCGTCTGGCTTAGTGGCCTGCAGCCCGACGGGCCAGCAGGCTGCAGCCTTTCGCCTGTAGCCTGGTCCCCTACGCATCGCGCAGCGCCGCCGTAATCGGCGTTCTCGCCGCCCGGAACGACGGCAGCATTCCGCCGAAGACGCCCATGCAGACGGCCGCGATGACGGCAATCACCAGCCAGAGGCCGCTGATCCGGAACGCGAACGCAACCTGCGAGAAGTTGGCGCCGCCGGTGGCGCCCGAGAGAAAGTTGACCGGCAACGCGAGCAGGCAGCCGACAACCCCGGCGATCAGCGCGAGCACCGCTGACTCGATGATGAACGCGGCCATGATCGACAGGCGCGAGAAGCCGAGCGCCCGCAGCGTGCCGATCTCGCGCGTGCGTGAGGCGACCAGGCCGTACATCGTGTTCATCGCGCCGAAAATGGCGCCAATCCCCATCACCACTCCCACGAACACCGCCAGGATCGTCAGCGTCGTCGCCGTCTGACCCGCCTGCTTCTCGTAGAAGTCACGCTCCCCCTGCAGCTGCACCTGCATCGCCGGGTTCTTCTGCAGTTCGGCGTCGAACGCTTCGGACGCCGACGGGTCCTTCAGGCGCAGCGTGAGCGACTGGTACCCGTTCGATCGGTTGAAGGCCGGACCCATCGCGTCCACATCGCCCCAGAGCTCGCTCTCGAATCCGCTGCCCTCCGACGAGAAGATGCCGACCACCTGCCAGCTGCGGCGCTGCAGCTTGATGGTCGACCCGATCTGCGCGCCCTCGTAGCGCTCCGCCGCCTGCTTGCCGACCACGAGCTCGTACAGGCCGGGCGTGAACTGCCGGCCCTGCACGATCTTCAGGCCCTGGCGCACCTGGAAGGCCATCGGCGACACGCCGCGCACGGTGACGTTGACCTCTGCGGCGTCTGTCGCGCCCCGGCGTGGAAGGCTGGCCACCACCACGATTTCCGGCGATGCCAGCGGGCGGCCCTGCCCGTCGCGGGCCACGCGCGAGTCCACGAGGATCGTGTTTGCGGTGTCGCGCGACATGCCGGACGTCAGCTCGGCTGTCGAGCCGCGCTGGGTGACGATCGCGTTCTGCGTTGAGCCTGTGGCACGGAGCGCCACGCGAAACCCGTTCGCCATCGCGGTCAGCACCAGGAGCACGGCGACCACCAGCGCGATGCCGCCAACAGCCAGGGCGGTGACCTGCCACCGGACGGCGATGTTCCGGATGTTGTACGAGAGCGGCAGCGCCATGTCAGACCTGTCTCAGCATGGAGGTGATATTCGCTCGATACGCGCTGACTGCGGGCGTCAACCCGGAGAGCAGGCCGATCACCGCGCTCAGGGCGAGCATCGCCACCAGCAGCGCAGGCGAGAGCACGAGCGCCGCACCGAAGCCGTTGAACCCCGGGATGGACGCGGCCTGCGACAGCAGCAGCGCCGAGAGCCCGACGCCGAGCGCGCCTCCCGCTGCCCCGATGACGATCGCCTCGCCCAGCACCAGCGTGAGCACCAGCGTGCTCGAGAAGCCGAGCGTCTTGAGCACGGCAATCTCCTTCCGCCGCTCGCGGATGGACATGCTCATCGTGTTGGCGCTGACGGCCAGGATCGTGAACGCGACCGCCAGCCCGATGCTGTTCAGGATGAGCGCGAGATCGCCGACGAGCGCCAGGAAGCCCGCCAGGAACTGCCCTTCCGTTTCGGTCTTCGTTTCCGCGTCGCTGTTCTCGAACGCGCTGTCGATCGCTTTGGCCATCGCGGCCGCCTGTGTGGGGTTCGCGATGTGCGCGTAGTACGTGCCAACCTGCGAACGCTGCCCTGTCGATTCGTGCAGGTACTTCCAGTGGAAGAGCATGATGCTCCCGCTGTGATTCGGATACCGCTGCCGGTCCACCTTGTAGATGGCCTTCACGACATACTCGAACGGGCGGCCGACGCGATAGGGCGGAATGGTGCTTTCGAGCTGGAAGACGGACCCGACCTTCCACCCGAACTTCTGCGCGAGATCCGGTCCGATCAGCGCTCCACGCCGATCGTCCAGGAACGCGCGTTTCTCCGCGTCGGTCAGGCCGTACTCCGGGAACATCGTCAGATACGGCTCGGCGTCCACGGCAAAGTTCGGGAAGAAGTTCTTCATGTCGGGAGCGCCGGTTGCCGTCGGCACACCGCCGCCGAACCAGTTCACTTTCGCAACCCGCTTCACGCCGGGCATCGCCGCGAGCCGCGGCTCGTACGACAGCGGCAGGGGGAACACCAGGCTCACGCGGTTGCGGATCACGAGCCGCTCCGTGCTCGTGCGATCCATCCCCCCGTAGAACGCGCGCAGCAGTGTCTGCAGCGTGCCGATCAGGAAGATGCAGAGCGCCATCGCCATGATGGTGCTGAGCGTCCGGATCCAGTTCTTCCGCAGGTGCTTCAGGATGTAGGGCAGGTATTTCATGGTCTCAGGCCCGGGCCATCGCCTCACGCTGGGTCACGGAGTGCGCGAGCACGCCCTTCTCGAGGTGCCGCTCGATGTGCGCCCGTTCGGCCGCCCGCGGGTCGTGCGTGACCATCACGATGGTCTTCTTGAACTCGCGGTTCAGCGTCTGGAGCAGGTTCAGGATCTCTTCGGCGCTCTTCGCGTCCAGGTCGCCCGTCGGCTCGTCGGCCACGAGCACCGCGGGGTCCGCGACGATGGCCCGCGCAATAGCCACGCGCTGCTCCTGACCGCCCGACAGCTGCCGCGGGTAGTGCTTGAAGCGATCCGCGAGGCCCACGACCTTGAGCGCGGTCAACGCCCGCTCGCGCCGCTGCTTCTTCGACAGCTTTGTCAGCAGCAGGGGCAACTCCACGTTCTCGACCGCGGTGAGCACGGGAATCAGATTGTAGAACTGGAAGATGAACCCGATGCTGCGGCTGCGCCACTTCGCGAGCTGTCCCTCCGAGAGCGTTCCGAGGTCGGTGCCCGCCACCAGCACCTTACCGCTCGTCGGTCGATCGATGCCGGCAATCAGGTTCAGCAGCGTCGTCTTGCCGGAGCCGGACGGCCCCATCAGCGCGACGAACTCCCCTTCCGGCACCTCCAGGCTCAGCCCGTCGAGCACGACGATCTCCTGGCTGTCGCGCTTGTAGACCTTCCGCACCTGCTGCACGTCGACTGCGGCCATTACTGTCCCCCTTTCACGTTCACGGCGGTCCCGTCCACGAGCGACTCGGGAGGGCGGACGACCAGCGTCTCGGAGCCCGCCAGGCCATCGGTCACGACCAGCAGCTCGCGGCGCGTGCCGCTGGTCGTCACCGGCCGCACCCGAGCCGTGCCCGCCACGACTTCGAACACCTTCTGCCCGCCGTCGCGCGTCACGACAGCCGCGGGCGGCACCAGGATTACCGGCTTTGCCGGCGGAGCGTCGGCGGCGGGCTCGCCTGCCGTCGCCGCCTCGAGAAAGGTGACCTTGGCGCTCATCTCGGGCTTCAAGTCCTTGTCCTTTTCGAGCAGCGTCACCTTCGTCAGCACGGTGGCCTTGGTGCGGTCGGCCGTCGGGATGACCTGCCGGAGCACGGCCTTGTAGCGCTTGTCCGGAAACGCTTCGACGGTGATCTCCGCCGGTTGGCCTTCCTGGAGACGTGCGACGTTCGACTCGCTGACATCCGCTTCCATTTCGAGCGTGGCCAGGTCCGCCAGCGCTACGATTGCGCCTGACGCCGTCGAGATGTTGACGCCAGGCGGGATGGGCGCGACGCTCTCGCCGACCTCCGCCATCTTGCGCACGACGGTGCCCGCGAAGGGCGCGCTGATGACTGTGTTCTGAAGCTGCGCCTGCGCCACGTTCAGCTCCGCGCCGGCCTGCGTGCGCGTGGCCGTCGCGCGCTGCGCGTCGGCCGTGGCCTGGCCCAGGGCCGCCTCGGCCAGCGCCACACGGCTGCGTGCCGCGTCGAGCGAATCCACGGGCAGCAGCTTCTCCGTGCTCAGCCGCTCCGCAACGCCAAGCTGCCGCCGCGCCTCGGCCATGTCCGCCTCGGCGCGCCGGACCTGCGCCTGCGCCGCTCCGATCTGCGCGTCACCCTGCTGCACCTGCGCCTTAGCCCGCTCGACCGACGCCACGAGGTCGGTGCTCTCGAGCCGCGCGAGCAGCTCGCCCGCCCGCACGACGCTGCCTTCCTCGACCCGCAGCTCGGAGAGCCGCCCCTGGATCTTGGAGGACACGATCGCTTCCCGCCGCGCCACGATGTATCCCGACGCGGTGAGCACAGCGGTCCCGGCGGCGGCGCGGCCGGTCCGCTCGATCGTGGGTTGCACGGTCTCAACCGCCAGCGCGCGCATGCTCGCCGTCGAGCGCCAGGCGAAAAGTCCGGCCGAGCCGAGCGCGAGCGCGGCCACCAGCACGATCCACAGCCGGCGGCGTGAGCGGACGGGAGGCTCCTCGAGCCGCAGCGACGCGAGATCGTTCGACAGATCGCTCAAGAATGGACCACTCCTGTTGCGAGAAACCCCGAGAATATCATTAACTACGCAGGCAACAGGCCACAGACGGCCGGCTGCAGGCATGTCTGGCGAATGGCCACACGCGACGCCCCCGTCCCTTAACGCCCTGCGATCGAGCCCCGCGCGCGCCGCTGTCCCGACGTTGCCCGCCTGATGATTCGCTCGTACACCGGGAACGGCAGGACACGCGCCAGCTTGAGGATCGAGGAGAACACGCGCGGGAAGTGAATTTCCTTCCTGTCGCGTTCGAGTCCGTCGACGATGATGGCCGCTGCGCGTTCCACGTCCATCAGGAAGGGCATCCGGAATCGGTTCCTGTCTGTCAGCGGCGTCCGGATGAACCCGGGATTGATGACGGTGATGTTGATCCCGAGCGGCTCGAGGTCGAACCGGATGGACTCCAGCGCGTGAATCAGGGCGGCCTTCGACGCGCCGTAGGCCGCCGCGGTGGGAATCGCACGGTAGCCGGACAGGCTCGCTACGCCGGCGATGTGTCCGCGCCCCCGCTGCAGCATGCCGGGCAGCACCGCCTCGATGCCATGGAGCACGCCGAAGTAGTTCAGCGTCATCACGTCGACGAACTGGCTCGTGTCGAAGCCGGCTCCTTCAGGCGGCCTGTGTCCTCCGGCGTTAAGCAGGGCGAGGTCGATGCCCGTCCACGTCGCTTCGATGGATCTGACCGCCGCGATCACCCCGGCGCGGTCGGTGACGTCGACGGGTGCGACCAGGATGTCGGCGCCTGCGCGGCGCCACTCCGTGGCGAGCGACTCGAGCAGGTCCGCCCGTCGCGCGCTCACCGCCACGCGGGCGCCGCGCCCGGCGAGCACGGGCACCACGGCCGCCCCGATGCCGGAGCTCGCGCCCGTCACCCACACGCGTGCTCCGTCCAGATTCATGGCGGCTCCGCTCGCCAACTTCGACGCATGAGGATAGCCGGGGGTTCCTCCACCTGCATGTCCAGGGCCTTACCAGCGGACCTTGAGTTCGGCTACCAGCGGCAGGTGGTCCGAGGCCATCAGAGTCTTGCGGGTGCGTGGGAGCTCGACGCTGGTGACCTCGACGTGGCCCTGGTAGTAGATGTGATCGAGGTGCAGGATCGGGAACAGGCCCGGATAGGTGCGCCGGCGGCGCAGGTGCGTGCTCAAATCGATCGCCTGCAGCTTCTCAGAGAGCAGCGTCGTGGCAAGTCCGCGCATCCACTCGTTGAAGTCTCCGAGCACGACCTTCGCGCCCGGGACGCGGCGGTCGCTGACGATGGCCGCCAGGCGCTGCGCCTGGAACCGCCGCTCGAGGTACGCGGTACCCAGGTGCACGTTGTAGAGATGCAGCAGTGCGCCGTCGAGATCGAGATCGACGCGCTGGCAGCAGCGCGGCTCGCACGTCTTCCAGGACAGGTCGTACTGCGCGTGGTGCCTGACGGGAAATCGGCTCAGCACCAGGTTGCCGAAGGCGGCACCGCGCAGCTGCCGGGCCGGGGCCATCACCCACCCCATGCCGAGCGCTGCGCCGAGCAGCTCGGCGTGCCCGCCGCCCGCCGGCCCTGCCCCGATCACCTCCTGCAGCGCGAGGATGTCGGCATCGAGCGAGGCGAGCACGGCGGCCGTGCGGTCAGGCCGCGTGCGGCCGTCCATGCCGCGGCATCGGTGGATGTTGTAGGTGGCGACGCGAACCGTCCGCCAGCGACCCTCACTCATGGTTGGCGGCGCCCCGCGCAAGCTCGTCATCGGGAGATCATAGATGATCGCCCTGCGCTATCATTCGGGGCATGGCGAAGCTGACGTCCGAACTCGAAGTGCCGTGTCCCTGCTGTCACGCCACGCTCCTGATCGACACCAACCTCGGGCGGGTCATCAGCCACCGCGAGCCGGAGCGTGCCGACAAACCCGAGCTCGACCACGCCACCCGCATAGTCGCGGAGCAGGCGGCACGGCGCGAGGCCCTGTTTCAGCAGTCCGTCGAAACGGAGCGGGGACGAGGCGACGCGCTCGCAAGGCGCTTCGAAGAGGCCCTCAAGCAGGCGAAGACCGAGCCGATTACGAAGCCGACGCGCGACTTCGATCTGGACTGAGCCCCGAAGACGTCACGGGCACGTGAACTCACCCGGCAGCGGGGTCCAGCGCTGGCGCCGCGGGTAGTAGACCGGCTTCCGGTCCGGATGGTCCGCGCGGAAGCGCAGGTAGCGCGCACGGAGCCGTGCCACGCGGGCGCGGGCAGTCCTGATCCGCCGATGCGGATAGTCCAGCAGCAGGCGCTCCGCCTTCCAGATATTGCGGTCGGCAAGCCGCCAGTCGTAGGTGCCGAGCGCACGCATGTCGACGACTGCGTAGCCGCGCACCTCCCCGGTGTAATCCACATACGGATCGACGTAGCTGAGTGCCAGCGCCCGCGGCGTCGCAAACACGGGTTTGCGGCCGTGCAGCCCGGGATCGCGCGATCGTGCGATGGATCCCCACCCGCCGCGGTGCCGGTACACGAAGATCACGTGATCCAGCAGGTCCACCGACTCGAAGCTGAGGACGAGCGGGGGATACCCGTGCTGTTCGAGGACCACGGCGGCGAAGAGCGCCGCCTCCAGGCAATGGGCCGTGCCGGTGCGTACGACCCCACGAAAGCTGCGCAGCGTCTCGCCGCCGCGCTCGGCGTTGTAGGGCATTGCGTTCAGATATTCCTGCACCGCCGCCGGGGTGCGCAGGCGGGCGATCACCCGCTGCTCGGCCAGCCGGAAGGCTCCAGCGGGCGGAGCCTCCACCGATGCGGCCCGCTGCGCGCCCATCAGCGGGCAGCCTCCCGCAGCTCGCGCACGAGCTCCTCCGCCGCCCAGTCCGCGCCCGAGTAGATCCGGCGGATGCGCCCATCAGCGCCGATCACCGCTGTCTTCATCGAATGGACGAAGTCCTCCGGACGTCCCGCGCCACGCACGACCGCCAGGCCGAACCGCTCCCCGAACCGGTCCACCGTCGCCGTGTCGCCGGTCACCAGGCGCCAGATACGCGGGTCCACGTCGCGCCGCTCGGCGTGCGCCTTGAGCACGGGCGGCCGGTCGAAGGCAGGATCGATGGACACCGACACCAGCTGAGCGCCCTTCAGCTGCGGGTCCCGCGCGATGGCCCGCTGGGCGGTCCCGAACCGCTGTTCCAGCGCGGGACAGAAGGTCGGCAGCGGGCACCGCGTGTAGACGAAGGTGAGTGCCCAAGGCGTGCCGCGCAGTGACGCGGTCTTCAGCGCGCGCCCGTCCTGATCGATGAACGCCGCCTCGGGCACGGCACCGCCGGGTTCGAGCGGCGGCTCCATTCGATGCGGCATCGCGACGTCCGCCGGCAGCGGCTCGCGCCGGCCGGTCCGCGTAACCCGCGAGAGCCACGCGTCACCGTCCTGCACGACGAGCGTCGCGTCCACGATATCGCCGGGTGAGGCCGCTTCCAGCCAGCGCTGTTCCTTCACCCTGAACGGCATGGTCATGCCGGGCATGAAGTTCTCGATGTCACCATGGCGAATCACGATCTCGTGCCGTTCGGCACGCACGGCGAGCACCTGCCCCTGCAGCCGGTACTCCCGGGGCGGCGTTCGGCGAGTGCACGACGCCATCAAGCTTGCGCAGATGGCACAGAGCAAAATGATTCCGGCGCGGCACACCATGCGCCACTGTAGCCTGCGCCTTCGCGTGCTTGCAAAAACACGTGGAGGTTGCACCCGTGCGCGGGCCGTCGAGGCCCTGCGTTGATCTGCTATACTGCGCCCGCTTTTCCGGCGACAGCCGCAGGAATGCGCCAGGTCCCTTCGTACTGGAGCGGCTGTCGCGCCCCGGGCTCGTGCGTCATCCCGGGGCGATCGCTACGCGCGCACAGCAGGAGCACGGACGACCATGGGCCGGAGACTTTACGTCGGCAACCTTCCTTACCAGACCACGGACGAAGACCTCACCACGTTGTTCAGCCAGGCAGGCCCCGTCGAGACCGTCCGGGTGATGCGCGACATGGCGACCGGCCGCGCGCGCGGATTCGCGTTCGTCGAGATGGCGACCGACGACGCGGCGGCACAGGCGATTGCCAAATTCCACGACCACCAGATGGAAGGACGCGCGCTGGTCGTGAACGAGGCGCGGCCGAAACCCGAAGGCAGCCGCTTCGGCGGTGGCGACTCGTACGGTGGGGGGGGCGGCGGGCGCTCGAGGGGCGGTTACGGCGGCGGCAGCCGGGAGCCGCGCTGGTAGCAGCGCCCTTCATGTGGGGCAGGGCTTCAGCCCTGCGGATCACAGTTGTCAGCAGGGCTGAAGCCCTGCCCCACATGTTGCGATACGCGCAGAGGCGACATGCCCGTCTGGATCGGCACGTCCGGCTACAACTACCCCGAGTGGAAAGGCAAATTCTACCCAGCCGATCTCTCGGCCGCCAAGATGCTGCCGGTACTACGCGGCACGGTTCTCGACCGTCGAGATCAACTACACGTTCTACCGGCTGCCCACCGAGAAGATGGTCGCCGCGTGGGCCGAGGCGACGCCGGATGCGTTCCGGCTCACGCTCAAGGCGCCGAAGCGGATCACGCACGACCGTCGCCTGAAGGACTGCACGACGCTGGTTCAGGCGTTCTGTTCGGTCGCGGGCACGCTGGGGCCGAAGCTTGGCGTGCTGCTGTTCCAACTCGGACCGGCCTTCAAGAAAGACCTCGCCGTTTTCGACGCCTTCCTGCTCGATCTGCCGCCCGGCGCGCGCGCGGCGTTCGAGTTCCGCCACGCTGTCCTGGTTCGATGACGAGGTGTACGACCGGCTGCGTGCACGGAACCTGGCGCTGTGCATCGCCGACTCGGAGAAGTTGAGCACCCCGGTCGTTGCCACGGCGGACTATGGCTATTTCCGGCTGCGCGACGAGGGCTACACGACCGATGCCATCCACGAGTGGGCGCGCGTGATCCGTGAACACGAGGGCGCGTGGAAGGACACCTACGTGTACTTCAAGCACGAAGAGGCAGGGAAGGGCCCCGAGTTCGCGGTGTCATTGATGGGAGAGCTGGGGAGATCGCCGTAGGTGTCGCCGTAGTGGTGTCGCCCGGGGCGCTTCGGCCCCGGGCCTAACACTGTCAGATAGGGCCCAGCGCCGAGCGCCTAGCGCCTTCTTCCGCGCTGTGAGCCCGCGCAAATCGCACGATCATCCGTTCCGCCCAGTACCCATCGTCACCATCCTCAGGCGCTCCGACGAAGGCGCAGTGGCCACCGTGCTGAGAGATGCGCACGGTGATGTGCGGGTTGCTCGTAATCGCGGGATCGTGGAAGGGTTGCGGCGGAACGAAGGGATCGTCGGCCGCCGTCAGAACCAGCGCCGGGATGCGGATCTGGTCCACGACACGCAGGGCACTGGCACGATGGTAGTAGTCGGTAGCGCCGGCGAAGCCGAAGTGAGGCGCGGTATACACCTCGTCGAACTGCCTGACGGTGCGGATGCGCGACAGCGGTTCGAGCGGGAAGCGCTCCGGAAAGAAGCGGGCCTTGCGCCGCATCCGCGACTTGAGATTCCGCACGAAGTTCCACTGGTAGAGCGCGTTCGCGGGCCGTTCGAGCGCACCCACGCACGCCGCGAGATCGAGCACCGGCGATACCGCACAGACCGCGCGGAGCTGCGGCGGGGCGGCATCGGCAAAGTCACCGGCGAGCTTGAGCGCGAGATTGCCGCCGAGTGAATACCCGGCAACCACGAGCCGGTCCATGCCGTCGCTGCCGATCAGTTCGTGGATGACGGCCACCGGGTCCTCGGTGAGGCCCGAGTGGTAGAGCGTGCTGGACAGGTGCTCGGTGCCGCCGCAGTTGCGCTGATTCAGTCGCACGACGTTGAAGCCGGCCGCGAACGCCTTTTCCGTGATGCCGAGGATGTAGTGCGCTTCGCTCGAGCCCTCGAGCCCGTGCAGAGCGATGAGCGCCGGGTGCGCGCGCCGGTCTGCCTGCCAGTGGCAGTGCGCGAGCACGCGGACGCCCGGTGCCGTGTCGAAGAGACGCGACTCGGGCGCGGGCAGTCGCGGGAAACGCCGCGGCCGCGCCCAGGTCCAGAGCGTCATGGTATGACCGCCGGTGAACCGCCCGGAGGGTACGTATGTGTACGGCTGCGACTCGAGGTCCATCCAGACTAGGTTAACAGGGCCGGGAGTTCGGGAGGCAGCTGCTGCTCGGTGCTGCTACTCAGTGCTGCGACGGCGCGCCAAGGTGCCGGGTCCCTTCCCGGACGAGGGGCGGCTCCGCAGCCGTCCTTCCTCCTGGAGAACCCGCCTGAGCACGAACTCGATCTGCCCATTCAGGCTGCGCAGCTCATCGTCGGCCCACGCCTGGAGCGCGTCCAGCACGGCCGGATCGATGCGGAGCAGAAACGCCTTGCGCTCAGCCACGGGACGTCAGAGCTCCCCAGGTCATGCGTCCATCCCAGTGTGTGATTCGCCCACCGCCTGCCCACGGCCCACCGCCCATCGCCTGGAGAAATCACCCTCAGTGATGCAGCGTGCCGGTGTTGACGATCGGCTGCGTGCTGCGCTCGCTGCAGAGCACGACGAGCAGGTTGCTCACCATGGCCGCCTTCCGCTCTTCGTCGAGCTCCACGACGTTGTTCCGCGCCAGACGGTCGAGCGCCATTTCCACCATCCCGACAGCGCCGTCGACGATGCGCTGACGGGCGGCGATGATCGCGCCGGCCTGCTGGCGCTGCAGCATGGCCGCGGCAATCTCTGACGCATACGCAAGGTGGCTGATCCGCGCCTCGATCACCTCGACGCCGGCCTTCGACAGCCGCTCCTGGATCTCCTTGCGGAGGTGGTCGGCGATTGCCTGCGTGTGTCCCCGCAACGACAGCTGGGCATCATCGTGCACGTCGTAGGGGTAGCTGGTGACCATGTTGCGGAGCGCCGATTCGCTCTGCACGTGGACGTAGTTCTCGTAATCGTCCACCTCGAAAATGGCTTCGGCCGTGTCCACCACGCGCCAGACCACCACGGCGGCGATCTCGATCGGATTGCCATCGAGGTCGTTCACCTTGAGCCGGGCGCTCTCGAAGTTCCGCACGCGCATCGACACGCGGCGCTTCGTGAAGAAGGGATTCGCGAACCGCAGCCCGGGCTGGCGGGCGGTGCCGACGTACTTGCCAAACAGCTGCAGCACTTTCGCCTCGTTCGGGTTGACCACGAAGAGGCCGGCCGCGAGCACCATTTGCAGCGCGAGCGCCACGAGTGCCGAGATGATCCAGGCCGTGTGCTCCCCGCGGATGCCGCTGATCAGCCACCAGATGCACGCCGCGCCCCCGGCGATAAGCAGAAAGACGATCACCCACCCCGACACTGCGCCGAACTCTTTTTCTCGAATCATCGCCTTGCAGCTCCTTGATGTCGGAGTGATATCACATCGATATCTTACTGGTCAATATCTTTTCGCGGCGGGGCCGGTGGCTGGCGGTAGGCCGTGGACTGTAGGCGGCAGGCGTGAACCGCCCGCAGTGCCGGCCCGACTGCGTGGGGCCGTCGGCAGCGCGTCTACCTCAATCGGTAGATCCGGAACCCGGCGTTCTCGTACGCAAGCGGCAGCTGCAGTGTCGCTTCGGTGACGAGATAGTGGAGGTCGAACTCGCCAGCCAGGGCGCGGGCGTGATCAGCGGTGATCTGCGTGAAGTCGCCGGTGGCGCGGGTGCGTGCGAGGACGCGCATCGCCACGTCGCGCGAGTACATCCCGATGGCGGCGTCCTTTACTTCCTCGAGAAACACGTCCCGCCCGGCGGCGATGCGCACGCTGGAACCGTATCGCCAGGCGTGGCCGGGATCCGCCAGCACGTGCACGTCCACCGGCTGGCCGCGCAGCCAGTCCATGGCGTCGCGCCAGGCGTCGCGGGCGAGGTCCACGCGCACCGGCGGCGCGCCGGCCTTCTCGACGAACATCACATACGATCCACGCGCCAGCGCGCCGGCGGCGACAACCGCGACTGCCCAGCGCCGCGCGACGACACGGCGATCCCCACCCCATGGCGCCTCGACCACCCACCAGATGGCGTAGGTGACCGCGACGAGGTCGAAGAGCCACAGGGCACGCGACACCTGCAGCTGCACGGCGAGCGCGATCCGGGCGCTCACGAAGGGCAGCGCAGCACCGAACACGACCAGCATCACGACGAGCCCGGCGATCAGGGCGTGCTCACCGCGGCCCGCCAGGCGCAGCCGGCGGCGTGCACGCACCGAGATCGCGATCACGCTCATGTACAAGGCATGCTGCAGCCACGTGGAAGCGGACCATTGGTTCGGGAACAGGTAATCCTTCGTGGCCAGGCTCTGCAGCCATTCGCTGTCCATGACGACGAGCCTGTCAGCGAGCGCTCCGGCGTAGAGCCCTCCGGCTCCTGCAACGGCACCCGCGAACACAACGAGCAGCCAGCGGCGGCGTTGCTCCGGGAACGCCATGAGTGCGCCGCCTCCTATGACGATGGCGAACCAGATGCCTGTCGTCGGGTGCACGACGCCGGCGCCCATCGCCAGCGCGAATGCGACCCAGGTCCGTTGCCGCACGAGCGCCGCAAGGCCCGCCGCGCCGAACGCGAACGCGACCATGCGCGGGTGAAAGTAGTGCTCGAGCGTGTTGACGCCCGTCTTTGGCACCCGGTGACGGATGCTCATGGCGAGCACGAGTGCCACCGCCGCCCAGCGCGTTTCCAGCAGCGCGCGGCCGAACAGCCATCCCGCGCCGGCCACGGCGAGCAGCATGAGGAGATAGGCGCCGAAGAGCACCTGCGCCAACGACAATGCTGTCGCCCGTACAATCGTCGCGAGCAGGCTGTTGATGAGCAGCAGGTCGTCCTGGACCGCGATGAGCACGCGGTCGCGCGGGAACAAATTCGGGTCGACGTGCCGCATGATCGCAGGCACGTAGAACGCCTGATCGGATGCCCCGTAGCGGTAGCCGCCGGAGTTGAACACCGCCAGCACCGCAAAGGCAGTGACCACCGCCGCCCCGCACAGAACTGTCCGGACGCCGGGTCTCATCGGGCGTGGCCGGTCCAGGGCCTCGCGGTGCTCATTCCAGCACCTCGATCCAGCATCCGAGCAGCCGGCGGTCGGAGCCGCCATGCGTCTCGGCAGGCACGAACCCACCCTCGACCGTGATCCGGACCGGAAGCAGATTCTGGCCCCGTAACGCGGGCACGTAGAGCTCGCGCGGCACGCCGGGCTCGAGTGCCACGGTCGCACTCCACGCCGCGGTCTCGAACCGCACTTGCGTCGACTTCGCGCCCCCGTGGAGCGACAGTCGTACCCCGGGCTGACGACGAGGTGCCTCGGGCGGCGCAAACGTGGCGAGCAGGGTGGACCGTCCTCGGACCCAGAATCCGTCGCGCTCGGGATAGACCTGGTCGCCGTGGAAGGTGACGATGACGTCCTTGTACGTGGCTGACGACAGGACCGCCGGCAGGTCGTGCCGGTCGCGGCCGTTCACGACGCGCGCAGGCTGGACCTGCACTGCTGCAACGACCGACTCCACCTCGCGGTTCGTGCGCAGGCCGACGAAGGAGGCATCCACGGGCAGCGTGAATGCGGCGGTCCACGGTGCTCCGGGTGGCGCCGCTATCTGCCAGCCGCGCATGGGCGGCCCGATGCGTCCCACCTGCAGACCCGCGCTGCCGTTCAGCGCGGCGCCCGGCCTCGGGCGCAGCTTCAGCATGTAGTCACCTGCGGGCAACGACAGGCGCATGTTCAGCAACACGGGCACGGGCTGCGGGTATCGCCGCGCGCCCGGCGTCGCCTCGAAGGAGAACAGCGACGGTACGTCGGCCGCCGGCAGCGTCCGCCAGCGGTCGTACACGATGGCGAGCGGACGGCGGCGCGCGTCGAAGCCGTCGAGCATGGGAGCGTCCACCCGCAGCCCTGGGGCGAGTCGCGCGGGGATGCGCGCGCCAAGTGCCGCCTCCACGGCTGCGGCGCCCGTCATCATGCCCGCGATGCTGGCCGTCGTGGCGATGAGGGCCGCGGCGCCGTGGGAATACGGCCGCATCCGCCCGAGCATCCACCAGAGACCCGCGGCCACCGCTATCCAGATCATCGTGGAGACCACAAAGGCCAGCGCGTCGCCCCCCACCACGGGTGACACCGGCGCGACGCGCACCAGGTCGCGCGACGGCGCGAGCCATTCAAGCAGCGCCGACGCACCGCCGCGGCCCCGCAGCGCGATGCCCCCGGGCGCCAGCACCAGCGATGCGGCCGCGACGATGCCCCAGAGCACCAGCAGGCGGGCCAGCGCCATGCGGGACATCGATGGCGCGCTGCGGCGGAGCCAATGCGCGATCGGGGGCACCAGCAACGGCAGCGCCGGCACGAGCGGCGTCCCCGCGAGCGACGGCGAGTGACCGCCCGCCTGCAGCGGCCCTGAAATAACGAGAACGGCTGCGGTGCCGAGTATTGCCTCGACGGCCGCCACGCGCCCGGCGCCGCCCTCACGCCACAACTGCCACAGGCCGGGCGCGGCAAGTGCGATCGACGGCGCGTAGAGCAGTATCCCTTCCTGCTGGCCGACGAGCAGCGCCGCGGCAGACCACCACGAGGAGTCGCGCGTGCCGCAGAGCGACCAGTCTCCGGGGTGCAGGGCCACGGCCGCGAGCACGGCGAGAACGAGTGGTGTGCCAGCCGCCATCAGCGCCGGGCGAGTGCCACGAAGCCGCCACGCGAGACACGCACCCAGCACGGCCGCGAACGGCACGTACGACACGGCCAGCCACGGCAGCGCCGCGAGCGCGGCCCCCCGAATCGCCGCCGTCCAGGCACGCGGATCGTCAGCGCCCCCGGGCCATCCTGCGACCACGATCACGCAACCTGCGGCGACACAGATCATTGGAGTGAAGAGGGTAGCGACGAGGAACGGGGTTGTCGCTGCAATGGCGAGCCATGCGACCGTCGCAGGCCCGCGCAGGCCCGTGATACGCATGGCCCAGAGCCACAGGCAGGCGGACACAATCGCACCGAGCGACAGGCGCAAGCCGGGTGGCAGGGTCGGACCGTCCGGCACGGGCATGCGCCCGATGGCGTCCGGCGCCACACCGCGCGCGAACGCGACACCGGCGGCCACCGACACCAGGAGCACCGCGGCCACGGGCCACGAGGCGCTCGCGAGCGACTGGTTTGGATGATGCGCCGCCCGCGCAGTGTAGGCAATACGCGACGCTGCCAGATCAATCGCAATCCATACGACCTGGCCGCACACGATCGACCACAGGGCGAACCGTGCGGGACCGGCGAGTGCCCGCCAGGCGGGGACCAGATCCGCGAGCCAGGGGGCATACGGAATGGCCGTCGCCAGCACCGCGAAGAAGGGAACAGGAGGTGGGCGGCGGACGCTGCGCGGTCGGCGGTCAACGTGAAGGCGCGCCCGGTGCGCGACAAGGCTCTGCGCAGCAGCAACCCGGACAGCAGCGCGAGCGTCACGAGCCCGGCCAGTTCGACGGGCGCGGGCAGCATGGCCACGCGTGCCTCGCCACCCGGGACGGCGACCACGTCGAGCGATGCGCGGGTGAACCAGGAGCCGACGCCGGCCGCGACGCACGCGGCGGCGTCGGCGAGCGAGAACCGGCGGGCCATCAGGAGCGCACATGTTAGCAGGGAACCCGCGGAGCCTCCTGCTCGTCGTTGCGTTACCGCGGATCCGACACGCTCAGGCGGCAAGCTGCAGCCTACAGCCCGCAGGCCGGTCTGGCCTCAGGCCCCGACGAGCCTGCGGTCTGCAGGCTGTAGCCTGTAGCCGAAGTCAGATCACGGTTAGACTCAGCACCAGCCGCCCGGCGTTCCACCTCAACCCGGAGAGTCCATCATGCGTCTGCCCCCGCTCGTTCCCCAGGTCAGGACGACAGCGCTCGGCCTGGCGGTCGTCGCCGTCTGTGCCACGACAGCGTTTACGCAGGCGCCCGCGCCGGCGGGCGCGCGGACTGCGGCCCCCGCCTCCCGGCCCCCGGTGCTCGATCGCGAGCTGTTCTTCGGCAACCCGGAGATCACCGGCGCGCAAATCTCGCCGGATGGCCGGTACATCGCCTTCATCAAGCCGTACAAGGACACCCGCAACGTGTGGGTCAAGAAGGCCGGCGAGCCGTTCGGCGCAGCGCGCCTGATCACCGCCGACACGAAGCGGCCGATCCCCCGCTACTTCTGGAGCCGCGACAGCAAGTACATCCTGTACGTGCAGGACAACGCGGGGCGACGAGAACTACAACGTTACGCGGTCAACCCGGCCGAGATGCCGGCCGCGGGTCAGGATGCGCCCGCCGCCCGCAACCTGACGGACGCGAAAGGCGCGCGCGCCATGATCTACTCCGTCCCGAAGCGCACACCAGACGTGATCTACGTCGGCCTGAATGACAGGGACGCGGCCTGGCACGACGTCTACCGGGTGTCGCTCGCGAGCGGTGAGCGCACGCTGCTGCGGAAGAACGAGGATCAGATTGCCGGCTGGGTGTTCGACCAGCAGGGCGAACTGCGACTCGGAGTTCGGACCACGGACGCGGGCGACACGGAGATCCTGGCGGTGTCCGGCGACACGCTCAAGCCGGTGTACACGTGCACCGTGCTCGAGTCGTGCGGGCCCGTGCGCTTTCACAAGGACAATGCGCGCGTGTACTTGCAGTCGAACAAGGGAGACGCGAACGACTTCGTCCGCCTGGTGCTGCTCGACCCGGCGCGTGGCGCCGAGGAAGTCGTCGACACCGACCCCCTGGGGCGCGTCGACTTCGGCAACGCCGTGTTCTCGGAGGCGACCGACGAACTGACTGCAACCTGGTACGAGGACGACCGCAAGCGGTTCTACTTCCGCGACAAGGCGGTCGAGGCCGACTACAACCTCGCACGTAAGCAACTGCCGGATCGCGACGTCGAGTTCACGTCCGCCACCGCGGACGAACGGCAGTGGCTGCTCGCGGCCTACAGCGACGTCGAGCCCGGCGAAACGTACCTGTTCGATCGCGGCACGAAGAAGCTGACGCTGCAGTACCGCGTCCGCGAGAAGCTGCCGCGCGAGGCGCTCGCACCCATGACCGCGATTCGCTACGCATCGTCCGACGGCCTGGAGATTCCGGCGTATCTCACGCTGCCGAAGGGTGTCCCGCCGAAGAACCTGCCGCTCATCGTCGTGCCGCACGGCGGGCCATGGGGCCGCGACACGTGGGGCTACAGCAGCATGCCGCAGTTCCTGGCGAACCGCGGGTATGCCGTGCTGCAGCCCAACTTCCGCGCGTCGACCGGCTACGGCAAGAAGTTCCTGAACGCGGGCAACGGGCAGTGGGGCGACAAGATGCAGGACGACATCACCTGGGGCGTCAAGCATCTGGTGTCGCAGGGCACGGCCGATCCGAAGCGCGTCGGCATCATGGGCGGTTCGTATGGCGGATACGCGACGCTCGCGGGGGTCGCCTTCACGCCGGACGTGTACGCGGCCGGGGTTGCCATCGTGGCGCCGTCGAACCTGCTCACGTTGCTCGAGACGATCCCGCCGTACTGGGAAGCCGCCCGCAAGGTCTTCTACGTTCGCATGGGCAATCCGGGCACGCCCGAAGGCAAGACACAGCTGGAACGGCAGTCGCCGCTCAACTCGGCAGGCAAGATCAAGACGCCGCTGCTGGTGGTGCAGGGCGCGAACGATCCGCGCGTGAAGCGGGCCGAGTCGGACCAGATCGTCATCGCGCTCCGCGATCGCGGCTTTCCGGTCGAGTACCTTGTGGCGCCGGACGAAGGCCACGGGTTTGCGCGACCTGTCAACAACATGGCGATGTTCGCGACGGCCGAGAAGTTCCTCGCCGGGCACCTGAAGGGGCGCTTTCAGGAATCCGATGACGCCGGAAGTCGCGACCCGGCTGAAGGAGATCACCGTGGATCCGGCGACGGTGACGCTGAAGAAGAAGATCGATTCCTCTCGGTGACGCCGCCAGACCTGCGCCGCGGCACAGCGAAATACCAAGCGATCCTCGGCGCGGGCGGACAGACCATCGCGATGCCGGCGCCGGGTTCCCCGTTGATCGAGACAGGGCCTGGGCCCGGGGCAGATCTGATTAGAACGAGACCTTGGGCACACCCTTCGCTGCTTCCGGCGCCTTGAAAAACGGGTATTCCTTGAACCCGAATATGCTCGCCGTCAGGTTGGCTGGAAACTGCCGGCGCTGCGTGTTGTAGGCCTGCACGCGTTCGTTGTAGCGCATGCGCTCGACGGCGATGCGGTTTTCGGTTCCGGCCAACTCGTCGCTCAATCGATTGAATTGCTCGTTCGCCTTGAGCTGCGGATAGTTCTCCACGACCGCGAGCAGTCGCGCGAGCGCACTGCTCTGGGCGTTCGCGGCTTCGATCGACTCCTCAGGCGAGCGCGCCCCGGCGAGCCGGGCGCGCGAGTCGGCCACCGCCTTGAACACCTCCTGCTCGTGCGACGCGTAGCCCTTCACCGTCTCCACCAGGTTCGGGATCAGGTCGTTGCGCCGCTGCAGCTGGTTCTCGACCTGGGCCCACTGCGCCTTGATGGCTTCCTCCTGGCTGACGAACCGATTGTAGGAACACCCTGACAAGCGACGCCGCGAGCGCCACGACGACGAGCACCTGCCATCCGACACGACGCGATTCAATCTGCATCATCAACCTCACCACGAAGCACCGCCGCCGCCGCCACCGCTGCGGCCGCCGCCAAAGCCCCCGAACCCACCACCACCGCCGCCGCCGAACCCGCCGAAGCCGCCACCGAAGCCGCCGCCGCCGAACGGCCCACGCCGCTGTTCCATCCACTCCAGCCGCTGCGGCGTCCCCACCCGCCGCGCCGGCGTCCGAGGCCGCTCATGGACGACAACCAGCGGACGCCCACGAACACGAGCAGGAAGAGCAGGATGAACACGGCGTTCGGCGGCAACGATGGCGCGTGCCGCGGTGCCGATGGGGCCGGCGCACCCGTAATCTCCACCTTCCGCGCCTCGGCGATGCGGCCGATGAATCGCGCGACACCCGCCTCGAGGCCACCGCCGTAATCACCCTGGCGGAAGAACGGCGTCATCACCTGCCGGCTCGTCTCGCCCGCGAAGCCATCGGTGATATACGGTTCGAGGCCGTAACCCACTTCCACCCACACCCGCCGCTCCTGCGACCGCCAGCAGTACCAGCAGGCCGTTGTCCTTCCCTCGCTCGCCCAGGCCCTGCTTCTCGAACAGCTTGACCGCGTACTCGCGGATGTCGCCCCAGGGAGCGATGGTCTTGACGGTTACGACGAATACCGTGTCGCCGCTCTTCTGTTTCAGCTCACGGCACATCGCCTCGATCGTGCCGGCGTGCGCCGGGTCGATCACGCCCGCCAGGTCGTTTACGGGCCGATCGCTCAGCGCGGGCAGATCGCCTTGCGCACCGGGTGCTGCGATAGTCCACGCCAGGCAGGCCACCACCGCCAGAACCCGCACGAGGCGGAACCGGTTCGCCATGCCCCGGCTGGCGCCGACGGCCAGGCTGGCGCTGAACGTGGGTCTCTCACGAAGCCGTGCTCCACCGGTCGACGTACGCGGCCAGCCGCTCGACTGCGTCGAGGTAGGCGGGATACAAACGCGCGGCGTCTCCCGCCGGCACGCGGGCATCCGCAAGCCCGAGCACGTCGCGCAGCGCAGAGGCGCGGCCGACAGCGCGTTCGGCATACGCCGCCAGCGCGGCAGCCGTGTGCGCGTCGACGCCGTCGATACGTGCGACGTTGACGAGCAGCGCCAGGAGGGGCGCCGCGGAGCGCGCGACGAGCGCGTGAATCGCGGACGGGTTCCCCCCGGTCTCGAGATAGCCCTCACGAAGATGGAGCAGGTGGCTGCGCGCCTGCACTTCACACGCCCGCCGGAGATCGTCTGTCTTCACGGCGAGGCCCTCGAACGGGCTGACGCCGGTCACGAGCGCATGGCGTGCCAGGATCACGCCAAACTCGATGGGGAAGGCGTCGAGCGACCGGGCGAACTCGTCCCGCGCGATCACGAGCGGCGTGGCCAGCCCGTGCCGGGCCCATGCCGCCATCCGTCCGCGCGCACGCCTCGAGATCGGCGAACCCCAGACCTTCCACCACGACCAGCGTCCGCACGGGCTCGTCCTTCGTGTCGCCGTGGCCCTCGTCGGTCGCGTGGACGCCGAAGACGACCACCGCCCGCAGCCGGTCGGCCACGATGGTGCGGAAGTCGCTGGCGAGGCCCTCGGCCATTCGTCGGACGTCGGGTGTCATGTCCTGATTGTATGGCACCGGAAATCGCGGCGCCCGGTTCGAACATCGGGCGGCGTGAAGAGGCCCGCCTGATCTGTCGGCGTGGTGCCCGGGTGGCACGCGGCGTTGGAGGGTAGGCCCGCTTCCTGCCTTTGCGCAGTCCATCCGCAGCCAAGCCAGGAATGAACGCGGAAGTACAATTGCGCCGATGCACATGCGCGAGTTGAACGTCGGCTGCTTTGGTGGCGGGACGGGCCAGCCGAGCCTGCTCGGCGGGTTGAAGCGGAATCCGTGGCTGAAAGTTCACGCCGTGGTGACGATGTTCGACAGCGGCGGCAGTTCCGGTCAGCTGCGCGATGAGCTGGGCGTCCTGCCGCCGGGCGATGTGCTGAAGTGCGCGCTGGCGCTTGCGCGCAACGAGGGCGAGGCGCGTCGCGTGCTCCTGTCCCGGCTCCCAACCCTCGAGTACGCCCGCCTGTCGGGGCATACCGGGCGGCAATCTGCTGCTCTCGATGATGGAGCGGTACAGCGGCGATTTTATCGCCGCCGTGGACGGGCTCCGAGCGCTGCTCGGCTGCACCGGGCGCGTGTGGCCGGTCTCGGTCGACAGCGCGACCATCTGCGCCGAGTACGGGGACGGCTCGATCACGCGCGGAGAGGTGGAAGTCGACGCGGGCCAGTCGCAGGGGCACCTGATCAAACGCGTCTGGCTCGAGCCGACGCCGACGATTCACCCGGCCGTCGCCGAGGCGATCACCGGCTTCGATGCCGTCATCATCGGCCCCGGCAGCTTCTACACGAGCATCATGCCCCCGCTCCTGGTGCAGGGTGTTCCCGAAGCGCTCCTGCACGTGCGGGGTCCGGTCATCGTGATCGCGAACCTGCTCACCGAAGGGCGCGGCATGAGCAGCTTCAGCGCGGGCGACGCCGTGCGCCGCGTATCGGAGGCGCTGCGCCGGCCAGTCGACGTGGTCATCGTGAACACCGCGCTGCCGCCGCAGGCCGTGCTGGCGCGCTATCGCGCGGAGCACAAGGAGCCGCTTGCGGTGGGGGACGTGCCTTCGAGCTGCGAGGTCGTGGAAGCGCCGCTCTGGCACAAGCCCATTGCCCGGCACGATCGCAGCCGGCTTGCCTACGCAGTGTGGACGGTGCTGGCAAAGCGCATGCTCTGAGGCGGCAGGCGGCCGGGGGCGAGCGGCGGCGTGAGCGGTGGGGTGCGACGCGGGCGGCGGCACGCGGGCAAGGCGATGCGCGCCACGCGCGACCAGTGGTCAGGTGCTCTTCCGTTTTGCAGTTTTCTTGCGTGCCCCGCTAGCGGAGGGGCGCTTCCGCGCGCTCCCAGCCGGACGCGATGCTCGTGCCCCTTTCTCCTTCGCCGCGGCCGCCGGAGCGGCCTTGGCGGCGGCACGCGGTTCGGCCCCCGCGTTTGCTGCGTCGGCCGCGCGAGTCCTCGGCTGACGCGGCGACTGCGCCGGCGCGGCTGCCGCGCCGCCTTCCCGCTCCGCCTTGATCGCCAGCGCCCGCTCGATGATGCGCGTGAACATGGCGCCCGCGTCTCCACCCTGGGCCGGTCGGTGCGACTGCCAAATCGCCGGGTTCTCCTCGGCCAGGATGTCCGCGAAGTCGCCACCGGTCTTCACGCTCAGAGGAGCGAACTCGGCGATGTCGAGCGGGCCTGCCCACTCGTCCCGGTGCTTGATCAGCAGCCAGCTACGCTCACCGGCGCCGCGCGTCCGCACGAGCGCCCACGAGCCTTTCAGCTTGACGCCATTCAACCGCACCTTCAGATCGCCCTTCTTCAGAGCGGCATCCACGTCCGCTACCTCCGGTTCCCACGTGCCCTGGTCCCAGAGCATGACGATGCCGGCTCCGTAGCCGCTTGGAATGACGCCTTCGAACGTCCCGTACTCGATCGGATGATCCTCGACGTGCATGGCGAGCCGCTTCACGGACGGATCGACAGCCGGACCCTTCGGCACGGCCCACGACAGCAGCACGCCGTTGTGCTCGATGCGGAAGTCGTAGTGGAGATGGCTGGCCAGGTGCTTCTGCACGCAGAAGAACCGGGGTCCGCGGCGCGCGGCCGCCGTGGGATCGCCGGCGGGTTCCGGCGACTTGGTGAAATCCCGCTTGGCGCGATACTGGTCCAGGGCCATGGCGCGATTGTGCGCCACGCGGCGCGCGCGACACAACAGGTGCGGCCAGGACGCCTGGTAAAAGGAGAGAACAAGAACCGACCAGCACCCTGACCGACTCGGCGGACCGTATATCATCCGCCTACGAGGAGGGACGCGTGCCACCGACCAGTCGGCTGCAGATGATCCGGACCGGGTTCACCCGGGAGTTCTGGGTCGCCAATGTGCTCGAGCTGTTCGAGCGGTTCGCGTATTACGGCAGCAAGGCCGTCCTCGCCGTCTACGTGGCCGAGCAGGTGGGACTCGGGCCGGAGAAGGCCGGATGGCTGGTGGGCAGCCTGTTCAACACGCTGCTCTACTTCCTTCCGCCGCTTGCCGGAACCATCGTGGATCGCTACGGGTTCAAGCGCAGCCTGACGATCTGCTTTGCCATCTTCTCGCTCGGGTACTTCCTCATCGGGCTGGCGGGCGTTCCCGCGGGACGTCCCCTGGTGGATCTGCTCGGCCCGCAGTGCGTACATGATCGTCGCGCTGGTCGTGACCGCGATCGGCGGCTCCCTCATCAAGCCGTCGGTGGTCGGGACCGTGGCGCGCACGACGACCCCCGAGAGCAACTCGCTCGGCTACTCGATCTACTACACGCTCGTGAACATCGGCGGGGCGGTCGGGCCGCTGCTGGCGGTTCCCGTGCGCGAGAACATCGGCATCGCGTACGTGCTCATGATGTCGTCGGCGACGACGTTCCTGCTGATGATGGCCACGCTGATCTTCTTCCGCGAGCCGGCGCGGCCGGCGGACCTGCCGCCGGTCAAGTCGATGGGACGCGTGCTGGCGGACATGGCACGGGTGTTCGGCGATGTGCGGTTCATGACCTTCCTGGTGATCTTCTCCGGCTTCTGGGTGATGTTCTGGCAGATCTTCTACTCGCTGCCGTTCTACGTTCGCGACGTCCTGCACTACCCGCGCTTCGAGGTGATCGAGACGGTCGACGCGTGGACGATCATCTTCGTGACCGTTCCCGCCGCCGCTCTGGCAAAGAAGCTGCGCCCCATTCGCGCCATGACGCTCGGGTTCGCGCTCGCGACCCTCTCGTGGTTCGTGATGGGGAGCATTCCAACGCTCGCGGGCACGGTGGGTGCGATCATGCTGTTCGCGGTGGGCGAGTCGATTCAGGCCCCGCGGTACTACGAGTACGTCGCCAACCTCGCGCCGCGGGATCAGGTCGGAACGTACATGGGCTTCGCCTTCCTCCCCGTGGCCATTGGCACCTTCGTTGCCGGCGCGATCGCCGGCACCCTCGTCACCACCTATGTCCAGGGGTCGGCGGCTCCGCAGCACATGTGGTACGTGGTCGGGGCGATCGGGGTGGTGTCGACGGGGCTGATGCTGGCGTACGATCGGTTCATGGCGCCGCGCACCTCTGCCTGAACCCACATGGTCGTCCTCCTGATTTCAACGTACGAGCTCGGACGCCAGCCCTTCGGCCTCGCGTCGCCGGCGGCCTGGCTGCGCCGGGCGGGGGCGGAGGTCCGCTGCATCGACCTGTCGCGCGCGCCGCTCGACCCAGCGGCGATCGCCGCGGCCGGCCTCGTCGCGATCCACCTGCCGATGCACACGGCCACACGACTCGCGGCCCCGGTGATCGAGCGCGTGCGCCGCGACAACCCGGCGGCGCGGCTGGCGGTGTACGGCCTGTACGCGCCCCCGAACGAGAAGTATCTGCGCGCGCTCGGCGTGCACGTGGTGCTCGGGCCCGAAGCGGAAGCCGATCTCGTCGCACTCGCCTCGGGCACCGAGGGGGTGGCGACCCCACGCGCGTTGCCGCGGCTGCCGTTCATCACACCGGACCGCGCGGGCCTGCCGGCGCTGACGTCGTACGCATCGCTGCATCTGGCAACCGGCGAGCGGCGGACGGTGGGCTATACGGAGGCAACCCGCGGCTGCAAGCACCGGTGCAGGCACTGCCCGATCGTGCCCGTCTACGATGGCCAGTTTCGAGTGGTGGCGGTCGATGCCGTGCTCGGCGACATCCGCGCGCAGGTGGCCGCGGGCGCCCAGCACGTCACGTTCGGTGATCCCGACTTTCTGAACGGTCCCACCCACGCGCGCCGCATCGTCGAGGCGCTTGCACGCGAGTGGCCCGCTCTCACCTTCGATGTCGTGATCAAGATCGAGCACATCCTGCGGCACCGCGAGTTGATGCCGGTGCTGCGCGACAGCGGCTGCCTCTTCGTCACGTCTGCGGTCGAGTCCGTGGATGATCGCGTGCTGGCGCGGCTCGAGAAGGGGCACACGCGCGCGGATTTCGAAGAGGCCGCCTCGTGGCTGCGCGAGATCCGGCTGCCGCTGGTGCCAACGTTCGTCGCGTTCACGCCGTGGACGACGATTGCCACATACGTTGAGATGCTCGACGCGATCGAGCGTCTGGATTTGGTGGACCACGTGGCGCCCGTGCAGCTCGGCATCCGGCTGCTGATCCCGAATGGATCGCGCCTGCTCGAGCTCGCGGAGATCCGGGCGCGCATCGGTGCGTTCGACGCACGCCAGCTCGCTCATACCTGGACGCACGTCGACCCGGAGGTCGACGCGCTCCAGCGCGAGGTGATGGCGCTCGTCGGCGGCCGGCTGGCCGCGCCCCGCGCGACCGTCTTTGGCGCCGTACGCGCGCTTCTCGGCGAGCGGACGGGCTTGTCGCGCGTGCCGTTCCCGCCGCAGCCCCCGCGCGTGGATCGCGCCGCCGTGCCCTACCTCGATGAGCCTTGGTACTGTTGAGCGGAGCCGACCGAAGAGCAGTTGGCTCTTCTCTAAAAACAGGCTGCAGGCTACGGGCTGCAGCCCGCAGGCTCCCCGGGCTACCGGACGGTGCAGTCTGGCCTGTGGCCTGAAACCGCCTGCAGCTCGTACTCTGTAGCCTGTAGCCGAGCACCGGCACCTGTCCACCCGTGACCCACCCACGCATTCTCCTGCTTGCGACGACGACCGGGTATCAGACCCGGTCGTTCGGGGATGCCGCCGAGCACCTGGGCATCGAGGTGGCGCTTGCGACCGATCGCTGCACGAGTCTCGAGGATCCGTGGCGGGACCGCGCGGTGCCGATCCGCTTCGACGACGAACGCGGATCGCTGGCGGCTATTCTCCACGAAGCGGCGCGCTCGCCGTTTGCGGGTCTGCTCGCGGTGGGCGACCGCCCCGTGGCGATTGCGGCACACGCCGCTGCGGCGCTCGGCCTTCCGTACCACTCGATCGACGGCGCGCGCGCGGCACACAACAAGCGCCTCTCACGCGAGCGGCTCCGCGCCGCGGGCCTCGCGGTCCCGTGGTTCGCGTCCTATGCGATCGACGATCCGCGCCCGCTGGGTGCCGGCGAGGTGCCGTTCCCGTGCGTGATCAAGCCGCTCGTGCTCTCCGGAAGCCGCGGCGTGATTCGCGCGGACAACCGTGCGGAACTCTACGCGGCGCACGCTCGGGTTGCAGCCCTGCTGCATTCGCGCGAGGTGCAGGCGCTGCGTGATCGAGATGCGGGCGCCGTGCTCATCGAGGGCTACATCTCAGGCGAGGAATACGCGATCGAAGGGTTGCTCGAACACGGCCATCTGCGGGTGCTCGCGATGTTCGACAAGCCGGATCCGCTGCAGGGACCCTTCTTCGAAGAGACGATCTACATCACGCCTTCCCGCGGAGATGCAGGCCGGCAGCGCCGAATCGAGCACGCCGTCGCGTCGGCTGCGGGTGCGTTGGGTCTGCACCACGGTCCGATTCACGCCGAGTGCCGGGTGGATGGCGACCGCGTGTTCGTGCTCGAAGTGGCCGCTCGGCCGATCGGCGGGCTGTGTGCCCGGTCGCTGCGGTTCGAGAACGGCCGCCTGCAGATCCCGCTCGAGGAACTGCTGTTGCGCCACGCCGCCGGGGAATCGGCCGTGTCGTGGACGCGCGAAGCGGAGGCCTCGGGGGTCATGATGATTCCCATTCCATACCGCGGTGTGTTCCGGCGCGTAGAGGGCCTCGACGCGGCGCGTGCCGTGCCGCACGTGACCGACGTCCGCATCACGGCTAAGGCGGACCAGATGCTGGTCCCGCTGCCAGAGGGGGCGAGCTACCTCGGTTTCATCTTTGCCCGCGCGCCGGTCCCGGCCTTGGTTGAAGACGCACTCCGCACGGCCCATTCGCGGCTCGACTTCGCGATCGATCGTGCTCTGACGGTAGTGCGTCAGGCGCCGCTGCCACCGAGGCGTTGACGGCGCGCCATCCCCGGCGTGCCGCCGGCACCGACGGCGCGAGCGGACTCTGGCCCCAGAGGCAGGGTCACACGCAGTCGGTCAAAGTGTGGCCAAACTGCTACCATCACGACATGCGGAGGATCTCATGAGCCCATGCAGCCCGCCGTCTGCCTCGCCCTCCCCGGGCAACGGCAGCGGACGACACGTGTTCTGCCAGAAGTTTCAGAAAGACATGCCCGGGCTGGACGCACCGCCCTGGCCCGGCGAGCTGGGGCAGCGCATCTTCGACAACATCTCCCTCGATGCCTGGCGGCTGTGGGAGGAGCGGATGAAGATGATTCTGAACGAGTACCGGCTCATGCCGTGGCAGAAGGAAGCGCAAGAGCTGGTCGCCAAGCACATGGAGGACTTCTTTTTCGGCGAGGGCGCGGCGCTGCCTCCGGGCTACGTTCCAGAACAGGCGAAGTGAGTCGCCCGTCGCCGCGCGCCCACCTGTGAACACTCCGGTGACGCCGTCGTCCGCCTTTTTCGTCTGCCTGTTGGCCCTCCGGCCGTAAGACTGCCGACCCGCAACCCATAACAAAGTGGGTCATTTACGGGTGGCCCTGCTACTGTCCGTGTACGATTTGGATGCAACCTCTGCCAGAAAGGCGTATATTGGACGCGCAGGTGCGCGAGACGGCCCCGAAGATCCGCGCGATCAGGCGCAATCGCGTGAATCGTCGTGGCACGTCGAATGCTTCCGGCTGGGGTTGGTGCTATCCGGTGTGTTGTGGATAGCTCGTGGGCAGCTGGTATCCCAGTGTGTGGCGCGTGTGACTCCAGACGCGCGCAGCGGCCCGAAGCAGGAAGCGACACGCATCTGCAACGACCGACTAGAGGAGGCGACGAAGTGAATTCAACTGAACGCAAAGAACGCCGTGGCTTCGCATCGATGAGCCCCGAACGCCAGAAGGAGATTGCCAGCAAGGGCGGACGTGCTGCCCATGCGAAAGGCACGGCGCACGAATGGACGCCCGAAGAGGCGCGCTCGGCGGGCCGCAAGGGCGGGCAGGTGAGCCGTGGCGGTCGTGGACGTCTCCCGTCGGAGTCCGCCGGGGCGGACGCGCCATCCCAGAACGAATAGCGACGCACCGTCGCCCGCGCCGTGGAGGCCCAACGCCTATGTTTCGTCGTGTTCTCACTGTCTCTGCCTGCCTGCTGATCGCCGCGTCCGTAGCGGAGGCCCAGCAGGCCCAGCCGGCCCCCGATCCCCCGCCCTCTCCCCCGCCTGCAACGGGGGAGAGCGGGGACACGCGTCCCGCGACGAACACGTTCCTCGGTGACACCGGGTTGTGGTTCGTGCCGACGGGCGAAGTCCTGCCCAACCGGCGCTGGTCGGGCAGCGGGTACTACACCAACTTCGACTACACGCAGGGGTTTACCGACGTCAGCCACTTCATTGGCACGTTCGGGTACGGGCTGGGCCGGATCGAGCTGTTTGGCTCCTGGCGCCTCGTGACGCGCCTGGATCGCGATACCAACGCCGATGGCCAGTCGATCTTCAACACCGACCCCCGTTATGGCGGCGTGGTCAATGACTACCCGCTGATGGGCTCGTCATGGAGTGGCAATCAGCTCGGCGATCTGTTGGTGGGTGCGAAGGTCAATCTGCTCTCGGAGTCACGCCAGCAGCCTGTGGCGTTCGCCCTTCGGGGCGTGGTCAAGTTGCCGACAGGCAAAGATGACGAGGGGGCCAGCTCCGGCAAAGCGGACTTCCTGGTCGACGCGATTGTCAGCAAGGAAGTGAATCGCTCGGTGGAGATCACCGGGTTCGGTGGGTTCATCATCCGCGGCGATCCGAGCGATGTGTCCGTGTCGGACGCGTTCCGGTGGGGCGTCGGGCTCGGCGGGCCCACGCGGCGATCGCTGCGGGCGTTCGCGGAGCTGCACGGAGAGGTCAGCAGCGACGACCAGGTCACGCTGTCGCGCACTCTCGTCGGGACAGACGGCTCCATCGCGCCCCTCGTGAGCGAGCTGGAGAACAAGACCCGCTTCACCGCCGGTCTCACCTGGCAGGCGCGCAGCGGCCTCTTCCTGGGCACCGCCGCCAACTGGGATCTACCCGTCGACAGCCGTGATGATTTCGGCTACAGCGATGGCGGCCTCGACAAGTTCAGCATGCAGTTCCGCATCGGGTATCACCCTGGTGTGGCTGTCTACGCGCCTCCGCCGCCACCCCCGCCACCGCCGCCACCACCGACCCCGCAGAATCGGCTGCCGACGGTGAAAGCGCGCTGCAACCCGTGCACGGTGGACGTCGGGAAGAGCTCGACGGTCACCGCGGATGCACAGGATCCCGATGGCGACACGCTCACCTACAAGTGGAGTGCGCCGGCGGGCTCGTTCGCCAACCCCGCGGAGCGCGAGACGCTGTGGACCGCGCCAAACCAGGAGGGCGCCGTCCCCGCCACCGTGACGGTCGACGATGGTAAGGGCGGCACGGCCAACGACACCGTCAACATCCAGGTAGTGCGGCCGGCGGTCAAGGAGTACGTGTTCGAAGACGTGCACTTCGACTTCGACCGCTACAGCCTTCGCGAAGAGGCAACCCGGATCCTCGCCGAAGCGGTGACGGCCTTGCGCGAGAACCCCGGCCTGCGGGTCGAGGTCGAGGGCCACACCTGCAACATCGGCACGGCCGAGTACAACCTGGCGCTCGGCGAACGGCGCGCGAATGCTGTGCGCGACTACCTCACGAGCAACGGGATCGGCGCGGACCGGCTCCGGAGCGTGAGCTACGGCGAGGAGCGGCCGAAGCACGATAACGCGCGCGAAGAGACGCGGCGTCTCAATCGGCGCGCTGCGCTCACCGTCCGAATCCAGCAGCAGTAAGCACGCGGGTCGGGCTCTGGAAGCCCGGCCCGTTCTCTCTCCGCCCGGCCGCCGGCCGCACGCCCCGCTTCAGCCGGGACCCTCCGATGTCTTTCATGCGCGTCTACGTCGCCGGCTACTTCGTCCTGGTTGCCGGGGCGTTGCTTGCGCTGTGGAACGCAGAGATCCTGTCGCGCATCCCGCTCGCGTGGATAGCCATCGGACTGATCATCGCCGTCGCGCCCGGGATCGTGCTCCTCGTGACCGCCGCCCCTCCTTCCGTTCCTCCCGAGTAGCACCCGGCGTTGTGCGAGATGTGGGGCAGGGCTCAGCCCTGCAATCACGGCGCGGAGCGCCCGAGTGTGATCGTCGCGCAGACGCACCCAGGGATGGCACGCGTTATGGTCTGAAGCGCCCTGATATGTCGCGTTCTGCCCTTCCACAGTTCAGCTCGATCCGACCGCTTGCCGCGGCAGTCGTTCTGACGTGTGCGCTGCTCGGAGCCGCCTGTGACGAGGACGGCGGCATCAGAGTCAAGAACATCGACTTCGAAGGCACGAAGGGAATTGACACCGGGCAGCTGAAACGCGCGCTCGCGACGAAGGAGAGCAGCTGGCTGCCCTGGGGCCCCAAGAAATATTTCGACCGCTCACGGTTCGACGCCGACCTGAAGCGTATCCAGGCGTTCTATGCCGACCACGGTTATCCCGAGGCGCGGGTGCAGTCGGCCGATGTGCAGATGAACGAGAAGAAGGATGCGGTCTCAATCACCGTGCACGTATCCGAGGGCGAGCCGGTCATCGTGGAGGAGGTGCGCTTCGAAGGCGTGGACGTGCTCCCGGAGTGGGTGGTGAGACGGCTGCGCCGGACCGCACCCCTCCAGGCGGGCGCACCGCTCGATCGGCAGGCGTTTGCTGCCACGCGCGAAGCGGCCCTCAACGCATTCCGCGACCGTGGATATCCGTACGCGACCGTCGTCGCGGAGGAGCTGCGCGCAGCACCCGAAGCCAGGCGGCTGGCTGCCGTTTACCGCGCCACACCCGGCCCGCCTGCGACTTTCGGATCCGTCGAGATTGCCGGCAACGCCAGCGTTGGTCCCGAGGTCATCCGCCGGCAGCTGACGTTCAGGCCGGGTGATCCGTACCGCATCTCCCAGCTGCAGGAGAGCCAGCGCCGCTTGTATAACCTCGAGCTGTTCGAGTTTGCGAACGTCGAAACGCTGCGTGGGGAAGGGCAGCCGGCGCAGGTCCCTACCCGCGTTACCGTTGCCGAGGGCAAGCACCGCCGCCTGAACGTCGGCGTGGGTTACGGCACCGAGGAGAAGTTTCGCGTGGACACGCGGTGGCGGCACGCGAACTTCTTCGGCGGCGCCCGCGCTGCCGGCGTGGCCGCGCGTTATTCGTCGCTCGACCGCGGGGTGAAGGCGGATCTCACGGAGCCGTACTTCCTGAAACCGCACCTCTCGCTGGGGTTCGGTGCGCAGGCGTGGAGAACCCGCGAGGTGCTCTACTCGGCCGACACGGTCGGCGGACGCGTGACGTTGCGGCACCAGGCCGACGCCCGTGCGCGGAACACCTGGTCAGTGACGTTCGTGGACGAGTACCAGACGAGCACCGCCACTGAGGAAGCGCTCGCCAACCCGGAGTTCCGGGACGATCTCATCGCGCTCGGCCTTGATCCCACCGACGGGAAGCAGGCGGGCACCCTGATCGGCTTCGAGTTGGACGTGACGCGCAACACGACGCGCAACCGCCTGGATCCACGCCAGGGGTACTACGCTGCGCTGCATCTGGAGCAGGCTGGCGGCTGGCTCCCCGGCAGCTATGACTTCTATCTGGCGGCGCTCGACGTGCGGCAGTACAGCTCGTTCGGCCGCCGCCTCGTGCTAGCCAACCGTTTGCAGACTGGCAGCATCGATGGCATCGGCCGCGGTCTGACGGTCGACGACACCAGCAGCGTGCCGTTCTCGCGCCGCTACTTCCTGGGGGGCTCCACCAGTCTGCGCGGCTGGGGGCGCCTGGAGGTGAGTCCGCTCAGCGGAGGCCTGCCGATCGGCGGCTTGACCATGTTTGAAGTGAATTCCGAGCTGCGTCTTGCGATCTCCCGCAATATCAGTGTGGTGGCCTTCATCGATGCTGGCAACGCGTGGGAGCGCTCATGGCAGTTCGAGCTCGGCGACCTGCGCGCGGCGGTGGGACCCGGGCTGCGGTACCGAACCCCGATCGGTCCGGTGCGGGCCGACGTCGGGTATCAGCTCACGCCCATCGAAGGACTGCTCGTCGACGGCGAGCCGGAGAAGCGGCACTGGCGTGTGCACTTCAGCATCGGACAGGCGTTCTGACGTGGATAGACCAGTGGCGGCCATTCACCAGGTCGGTGTGACGTGAGGCGGCTCCTTCAAGTCGTCGCGATCCTGTGCACGCTGGTCATCGGCGCGGCATCGCTCACGCTGATCGTGTCGCAGACGGTCTGGTTCAAAGACTGGCTCCGCGGTTTCATCGTGCGCCAGGCGGACGACTATCTGAACGGCCGCCTCACTATCGGGCGCCTCGGCGGCAACCTGTTCTTCGGCGTCGAGCTGGAGGACATCGACCTCACGCTGAACGGCCAGTCCGTGGTGGCGGTCAAGGACATCGGGCTCCAGTACAGCGTGTTCGATTTCCTGGGCGGCGGCGTGATGCTCGACTCCATTCGCCTGAACCGGCCTGTCGTGCGGCTGGAGAAGAACAGCGGCGGCTGGAATCTCGCACAGTTGCTCAAGAAGCAGGAAAAGGAAGCAGACCGCGAGGGTCCGCGACGTCCGATAACCATCGGCGAGATTGGCATCAGCGACGGCTCCGTGTTCATCGACGGGGCAATCGGGCCGTCAGCCGTAGATCTCCCGTCACGGATCGAGCGCCTCAACGCGACCCTCGGGTTCGAGTACCAGCCCGTGAACTACACGGTCCGGATTGGCCACCTCTCGTTCCGGTCGCCCGATCGCGACTTCCGCCTGGCCGACCTCTCCGGGACGGTCTCGACGAAGGAAGACGCAATCTTCCTCGAGAAGCTCGCCATTCGCACGGAGGAGAGCGCCTTATCGATCGGCGGCAGCGTGCGCGCGTACCAACGCACGCCCAGGCTCGCTCTGAAGGTCAGCTCGGAGAAGCTCGCGCTTCAGGAGATTGCCCGGCTGGTGCCCGCATTGCGCCAATATCGCCTCCAGCCGGCGTTCGAGATCAGCGCGAATGGACCGCTCAGCGGTCTGCGGCTGGTGTTCCATACGCGATCGGGCGCGGGGCAGCTGGACGGCAACGTCGTGACGGATCTGACCGTGCCCGAGCGGCGGATCGAAGGGACGGTCGACCTGCGGCACCTCGATCTCGCGCCGCTGCTCGAGGCGAATGCGCAGCACAGTGACATCACCGGTCGCGCAGTGGTCGATCTGCGCCTCACCGGCCGCTCGGCGCCCAACCCCCTCGCCGCCATCGATGGGCGGTGGCAGGTCGTTGCCCCGCGTGTCGTGGCCTTCGGCTACGAGGCGCGCGACGTGACCGCGAAGGGCCGCTTCGACCGGGGAGTCCTCCACGTGGATGGCAAGGCTGCTGCCTACGGCGGCCGCGCCACTTTCGCCGGCACTATCGTGCCCGGCACGCCACTCCGACTCGATCTCAGGGGTGAGGCCACCCACCTGGATCTCCGCAACCTGCCGCGGGCGTTGAAGGTCCCCGCGGTGCCCAGCGACCTGAACGTGGCCTATCGTCTGGCCGGCAGCGTGAACGATCTCACCGCAGACGCGACGTTCCGCCCATCGGTACTGGCCGGCGCAAGCATCGCCGGCGGCGGCACGGCGGGCGTCACGCTCCAGGGCAAGGAGATCGCGTATCGCGCCGATGCGACGGTGCGCGATCTCGACCTCCAGCGGATCGGTCGCGCGTTCCAGATCGCGGCGCTGTCCGGGGATCGCTACCAATCGGCGGTGAACGGGTCGTTCGTGGTGAACGGGTCATTCGTGGCGAACGGCCCTGGCACCGCACTGGAGCGGATGACGCTGGATGCGCGGGGCACGCTGGTCGATTCCGCGCTCTTCGGAGGCCAGGTGCCGCGGCTGGTCTTCGACACCCGTCTCGCCAACGTGGGCCTGACGGTGAAGGCGGAGGGCGAGTTCAGCGGTTTTGATCCGGCCGTCCCTGCCGGACGCCCCGAGTTGGCGGGCAACCTGTCGGGCTCGTTGAACATCGACGCCACGCTTCCAAGCCTCGCGGGCCCGATCGATCCCATGGGGATTCGCGCCGCTGGGACGGTGTCGCTCGCCGAGAGCCGCGTCGGCGAGATTGCCATCGCGCGCGCAGCCGTCGATGGGCAGTTCGCCGACGGACAGGGCGATATCCGGTCGCTGTCTATCACCGGGCCCGATCTCGACGTGAACGCGAAAGGGCACCTCGATCTGCGCGCGGACGGCGCCAGCGATCTCGAGTACCAGCGCCAGCGTGATGAACCTCGAGACCGTCGGCCGCATGCTCAATACCGAGGTGTCGGGGAGCCTCACGGCCGAAGGACGGCTGACGGGCAACGAGCAATCGCTCCAGACGAAGGGCACGGGCTCGGTCAGCAACCTGCGGTACGGCACCACCAGCGTGACTGCGGCGAAGACAACCTACGACGTCCGCATCCCCGACCTGCAGCCGGCCCGGGCGGAGGTCAGTGCGGACACGACGGCGACGCTGTTGCAGGTGGCGGGCCGCGATATCCCCGAAGCGACCGCACGCACCACGTGGAAGGACCAGACGCTGGGATTCGACGCAAAGATTACCGAGCAGAAGCGGACTTTGGCCGCCAGCGGAGATGTGGTGTTGCACCCCGACCACCAGGAGGTGCACCTGCGGGAGCTGGCCGTGGCGACTGCGGGTGTCGAATGGCGCACGGAGCCCGGCAGTGAGGCCGCTATCCAGTATGGCGGCGATCGCATAGCGGTCAAGGACATGCGGCTGGTCAGCGGGGCGCAGCGCCTCGCCGTTGATGGGGCGTTCGGCGGGCCCGGGGACACATTGACGGTTCGGGCGGAGGCGGTGGACGTCGCGAGCGTGAATGCGCTCATGCTCGGGCAGCAGCAGGTCGGCGGCACCCTGAGCGCAACCGCCACCGTGATGGGCACACGCGAGGCACCGCGCGCCGATGCGACGTTCTCGATCACGAACGGCTCCTTCCGCGACTTCAGATACCAGTCGTTCGAGGGCACGGTCGTGTACGCCGTCGACGGAGTGCGTCTGGACACGAGGCTCTCCCAGACGCCGGAAGCGTGGATCGCGGCGAAGGGCTTCGTGCCGGCCGCGTTCTTCAAAGCACCGGATCCGGCGGCGACCGCCGCCCACACGGCCGACGAGCACCTGGCGGCGCCGTCAGGCGAGGAGCTGGATATCTCGGTGAAGAGCAGCACGCTCAGCCTCGGGTTGATCTCTGCCTTCGTGCCGCAGGTCTCCAAGGTGAGCGGCACGCTCCAGGCCGACGTGCGGGTGACGGGATCACCAGGGGACCCGCACTTGAGCGGGGCGATCGACATCCGCAATGGCGCCTTCACCGTTGCCGAGCTGACGAAGAGCGGATACACCGGCTTCGACACGCGGATCACGCTGGCCCCCGATCGCGTCCAGATTCAGGAGTTCAGGCTGCTCGACGAACACCAGCACACGCTGCGCGTGTCTGGCGAGCTCGCCGTGCACCGGCGGCAGATCGGCGGCGTGCAGATCGCGATCCAGTCCGATCAGTTCGAGATCATCGACAACCAGCTCGCCGACATCAAGCTCAATACGGACGTGCGAGTCACGGGCGAGCTCCGGCAGCCCCGCGTCGAAGGCACGCTGGCCGTGCACACAGGCACCATCGACGTGGGCCGGGTGCTCGCGATGACCACGAGCAATGCGTACGCGGTGGAGCAGACGAAGCTCGAGTCGAAGGCGCCCGGAGCGGTGCCGCCGTCCGGTGCTGCAGGGGGCACCGTTCCGCCTCCCACGGAAGCGCCCGCGGCCCCGGGCGCGGCCACCGCCGCCCCATCGGCGGCTCCTGAAGCCAGCGCCGGCTCCGCTACGCAGGCACAGGCAAAGGCGGGCCAGGAGGAGCCGGCGCCTGCTCCCAGCGTCTTCGACGCGCTGACCCTCGACGTCCGGCTCTCGATGCCCAACAACGTCGTGGTCAAGGGCACGGATCTCAATCCCTCGGGCGCATCGCCGATCGGGCTCGGCGACGTCAACGTCACCATCGGCGGCGACGTGCGGGCGACCAAGAAGGCGGGAGACAAGGTCCGGTTGATCGGCACCGTCAACACGGTGCGCGGCACGTACGACTTCCAGGGCCGCCGGTTCGATATCCAGCGCGACGGCCGGATCCAGTTCTCAGGGTCGCCGGAGATCAACCCGACGCTCGACATCGAGGCACAGCGGCTGATCTCGGGCGTCGAGGCGCAAGTGCACGTGCGCGGCACGGCGCGTAAACCCGAGCTGACGCTGACGAGCCGGCCGCCGCTCGACGAGGCCGACATCCTGTCGCTGATCATCTTCAACCAGCCCGCGAATGCGCTCGGCGAAGACCAGCAGGTTTCGCTGGCACAGCGCGCCGGCGCGCTCGCCGCCGGGTTCGTCGCGTCGTCGCTCGCCAGGTCCATCGGCGGTGCCCTCGAGCTCGACGTGTTCGAAATTCAAACTTCATCCGAAGAGGGGTACGGTCCGTCGGTCACCCTCGGCGAGCAGGTCGGCGAGCGCCTGTTCTTCAGGTTCCGCCAGGCGTTCGGGTCGCAATCCGTCAGCGAGTTCATCCTGGAGTACCAGCTCGCTGAGTACCTGCGCCTCCAGACCTCCGTGGCCGAGGGCGGCGGTGCACAACGCAACCTCACGCAGCGCGTCGAACAGGGCGGCGTCGATCTGATCTTCTATTACTCGGTACTGACTCGCGGCAGGCGGCAGGTCCACAGCGGGCGGCAGGCGGCGGGCGGCGGGCGTTGCGGGCGATTCGGGATGTGGGGCCGGGACTTCAGTCCCGGCCGGACTACACCTTGGCCACCTGCACGCGCGCATCGTTGAAGCAGGCCCCACCCGCGAGGTCGGTCAACGTGTCGGGCGCAAGGGTCGTTGCGGTGTTGCTGTTCGCGGTGCTCTTCCGCCAGAGGCCCTTCGGCAGCGACACCACGCCCGGACGCACCCATGCACCGAGCTGCAAGCCGCAGCGGACCTCGCCCAGTTCGTTGAAGACACGCACGTCGTCGCCATCGTCGAGCCCCCGCGAGGCCGCATCCGACGGGTGCATGAGCAGCTTCACTGCAGGTCGTGGCAGCTCGCCGAGCGTCGAGCTGACGGTGCGGTCGCTCGCAGGCGAAATGAGCGCCAGCGGGTACGTCAGAGTGGCGGGATCCGGCTGATACCGGTACAGCCCGAGCGGCGCCTCGCGTTCCAGCGCGTCCGGGAACAGGTGCACCTTGCCGTCGGAGGTTTGAGGGAACACGTCCACGAACTGCACGGGCACGCCGTTCCAGGGCTCCTCCGCCGGGCGGCCCTCCTGGAACCGGCCTCCGATGCCTGGCGGGAGGTCGCCGAGCACGCGCACCAGCAGATCGAGCTCTCCGCTGGGCTCGCCGTCCCGCAGAAGCCCCATGCGGGCCGACAGCTCGCCGAAGACATCGGCGTTCGACCGTGCCTCGCCGATCGGATCGACCACAGGGCGGCCAAGCTGCATCGACAACGGGCCGTAGGCTCGCGCAACGTCATAGCCTTCCAGGAACGTCGTTGCGGGTAGCACGACATCGGCATACAGGCAGCTGTCCGTGAACACCTGCTCGAAGACGACCGTGAACAGGTCGTCGCGCTGCAGGCCTTTCAGCACGCGTTGCTGGTCCGGTATGGTCACGGCCGGATTGCAGTTGTAGACGAACAGCATCTTCACCGGCGGATCCACCGGCTCGGTGAGGACGCGCCCGAGGTGGTTCATGTTCACGAGGCGTGTGTCGGGCTCGGGCTCCGTCAGCCAGGGGCGCGTGATCCCCCAGGAGGCGGAGTTGCTCATCGCGTAGCCGCCGCCTCGCACGCCGAACTTTCCACCGACCGTGGGCAGTGCGAGCACCGCGAGCGCGGCGTTGCCGCCGTTCCGGTTCCGCTCGAGACCCCACCCGCAGCGGATCAACGCGGGAGACGTCGTCGCGTACCACCGCGCCAGTTCCGCGATCGCTGCCGCGTCGATGCCCGATACATCGGCCGCGCGCTCGAAGGTCCACTCGGCGGCGCGCTCGCGGAGTTCGTCCGCTCCGTGCGCGTGAGCGGCGAGAAACGCCGTGTCCGCAAACCCCTCCTCGAAGAGGAAGCGATGAATCGCAAGCGCCACCGCGACGTCCGTGCCCGGTCTCACCGCAAGATGCAGGTCCGCCGTCCTGGCGACAGGCGTGGTGCGCGGATCGACCACGACGATGCGGGCGCCGTTGTCACGGGCTTCGCGCAGGTACGGGATCGCGTGAATGCCGGACACCGAGGGGTTCATGCCCCAGAGCACGATCAGGCGGGCATGCGGGTAGTCCTGATAGGTGACCGACGGCATCTTGCCGTACAACGCGAGGTTGGCCGCACCCGTCGGCGCAGCGCACACGGTGCGCGCCAGCCGCGAGGCGCCGAGCCGTCTGAAGAACAGCGCGTCCAGGCCGTCGTGCGTGAGCATGCCGTTCGATCCGCCATAACAGAACGGCAGGATGGCCTCGGCGCCCCACTCTGTCCGGACAGCCGTCATCCGCGAGACGATCAGCTCGAGCGCCTCGTCCCATTCGACGCGCGCGAACGTCGGGTGCTCCTTCGGGCCCGTACGCACCATCGGGTAGCGCAGGCGCGCATCGCCGTACATGCGGTCGGCGAACCGTCGCACCTTGGCGCAGATGTAGCCGTGCGTGACAGGGTTGTCGTGGCCGCCGTCGATGTCGATGACGCGCCCGTCCCTGACCGTGACCGACAGCGTGCACGAGTCGGGGCAGTCGAGCGGACAGGCGGTCAACACCGCGGCGCGCGGGTCGCGCCCGAGCGCTTCAGTTTCGGACATTTGCGAAGTGTACACTACCGGTCCGAACGCACTCGACTTCCACAGCGATGTGACGCATATGCCTGAAGAAGCCCCTCATGTCGTGATCATTGGCGGAGGGTTCGGCGGCCTCGCCGCCGCTCAGGCCCTGAAGCGCGCGCCGGTCCGCATCACCCTGCTCGACCGCCGCAATCACCACCTGTTTCAACCGCTGCTCTATCAGGTGGCGACGGCAGGACTGTCGCCCGGCAACATCGCCGCCCCGATCCGGTGGATTCTCCGCCGGCAGCAGAACGTGCGGGTGTTGCTCGCCGCCGCCATCGCCATCGATCCGGCGACCCGGACGGTCACGCTCAACGACGGCTCGATCACGTACGACTATCTCATCGTGGCCACAGGGGCGACCCACGCGTATTTCGGCCACCCCGAGTGGGAAGCCGTCGCGCCCGGGCTCAAGTCGCTGGACGATGCCCTGGAGATCCGGCGGCGGATGCTGCTGGCGTACGAGATTGCGGAGCGTGAGGAGGACCGGGATCTCCGGCGTCGGCTCCTGACGTTCGCAGTCATTGGCGGCGGGCCTACCGGTGTCGAGATGGCCGGCGCCATCGCCGAAATCGCGCGTCACACGCTCGCCCACGAGTTCCGGTCGATTTCGACGGAGCAGTCGCGTGTCGTGCTGATCGAGGGGGGACCGAGCATCCTCTCGACCTTCCCGGAGGATCTCCGCAACGCGGCGCGGCGGTCGCTCGAGCGGCTGCGGGTGGAGGTGTGGGAGAACACGTTCGTCACCTCGGTGGACAGGAGCGGCGTGGCGATGGGTGAACGCCGGCTCGAGGCGGGCACGGTGATCTGGGCCGCGGGCGTTGCGGCATCGCCGCTGGCCCGGTCGCTCGGCGTTCCGCTCGACCGCGTAGGCCGTGTGGCGGTCGAGCCGGAGCTCCATCTGGCCGGTCACCCTGAGCTGTACGTGATCGGCGATCTTGCGCTCTTCAAAGGTGCCGACGGGCAGCCGCTCCCCGGTGTCGCCCCGGTTGCGCAGCAGCAGGCGCGGCACGCCGCACGAAACATCGTGCGGCGCATCCAGGGGCAGCCGATGCAGCCGTTCGTCTATCGCGACCCAGGAACGATGGCCACCATCGGCCGCGGCGCCGCGATTGCAAAGCTCGGACGCCTCCACCTGTCCGGATTGGTCGGGTGGCTGGTCTGGCTGTTCGTACACATCATGAACCTGGTCGGGTTCCGCAATCGCGTCCTGGTGCTCATCCAGTGGGCGGGCGTGTACATCTCGTATCAGCGGAGCGTGCGGTTGATTACCGGGCGCGAGGCGGGCCTGGTGCCGCCGCCCCCGGCCAGGTGAATGTTCGGGCTGTTCTTCCACAGAGAGGTCAAGAGGTCAGCGAGCATTCGGGATGTGGGGCAGGGCTTCAGTCAGCGAGCATTTGGATGTGGGGCAGGGTTTCAGTCGGCGAGCATCTGCGATGTGAGGCATCCGTCAGCGAGCATTTAGCTGTGGGGCAGGGCTTCAGCCCTGCTGACGTTAATCGGGCCCGTGTCGGCGGGCGGCACTCCCCCTGATTTCATCTCGCCAGCCACACCGACCTGCTCCTGCGCGTGTTTGCCGACGCGGGTTTTGCGCGCGCCGTCTTCCTGGCCTCAAGCATAGCCGAGGCCCGTGCTCGGAGCCGTGGCGCTGTCGCTCTGTGGCTCACGCCGGCCAGCCGCAGGGTGGTGCGGCGTTGACCCCCGGGAACTGCGCAGCTATGCTCAGGCGCCCGTCGGCTGGGAGGAGACTCGTTGCCACCGCACACAATGGTCGGTCCGTACCGCGTGTACTCGAGAAGATTGGTGCGGGCGGCATGGGCGAAGTCTTTCTCGCAGAGGACCCGCGGCTTGGCCGGTCCGTCGCACTCAAGCGGCTGACGGTCGAGGGCGTCGGTACGGAAGAGCAGCTCCGGCGCCTGATGCAGGAAGGCGCCGCGGCCGCCGCGCTGAACCACCCGAACATCGCAGGCTCTACGACGTGCTCGAGGCCGATGGCGTCGCGCACATCGTCATGGAATACGTGCCCGGGGAGACGCTCGCGTCGCGGCTCCTGCGCGGGCCGCTGCCGCTCGATCGCATCCTCCATATCGCCATACAGCTGTGCGACGGTCTAGCCGCCGCGCACGCGCGCGGCATCGTGCACCGCGACCTCAAGCCGTCGAACGTGATTGTCACCGCCGACGGCCAGGTGAAGATCCTCGACTTCGGCCTCGCGGAGCGCCGCGCGGCGGCGCCGGTCGACGTCACGATTACGGCGGGTGGGATTGGAAACCCGATACAGCCCGTTGCGGGGACACCCACCTACATGTCCCCCGAGCAGCTGCTTGGCAAGACGACCTATCAGCGGTCCGACATCTACAGCATGGGCGTGAAGCTGTTTCAACTCGCCACTGGCCGGGTGCCCTTCGAGGGCGACGCTTCATGACCGTCGCGCTCTCCATTCTGACGGGTCCGGCGCCTGACACCACCCGCGCCCTGGGGTCGGCTCTCGGCCCGATCGTGGCGCGTGCGATCGCGCGCGACCGGGAGGCACGGTACGCGAGCGTGCGTGAGATGCGGCGGGATCTCGCGTCGCTCGTATCCGTTGCGGCGGAGACGCCTACCGTGGGCGCGGGCCCGCTCGTTCTTCCCGGCCCGGTCACCAGGCAGGAGCGCACGTGTTCGCCTGGGTCGCCGCCGTCGTTCTGATCACTGTCCTGGGTGGGATCGTGTGGTGGGTCATCGGCCGGGAGGCGCGGCGCGACCCGGCAGGGGTACCGGTCGTGGCCGTCCTGCCTTTGGAGACGAGCAGCAGCGATCCGCTCGACGCAACACTGGGTCTCGGCGTCGGCGATGCGCTGGTCTCCGACCTCGCAGGCACCAAGGGCATCGTGGTGGTGCCGTCACGCGCCCGCGACGGCTCGAATGGGCGGGCTTCGGATGTGCCCGGCGTGGCCCGCGCCCTGGGAGCCGCATTCGTCGTCGACGGGGGTGTGCAGGTCGTCGGAGACCAGGTGCGGATCAACGTGCGCGTGATGCGATCAGACGGCACGGCGCTCCGCGGCATCACGGAGCAGGGTGCGCGGACCGATCTCCTGCGGCTCCAGCGAAGCGCCGCGGTCTCCCTGATCGACGTTTTTGCTCTCAGTCTCAGCCCACAGGAACGCGCGCGCGTCACGAGCGCTCCAACGACCCGCGTCGAGACGCTGCAGACGTATTCAGAAGCACGCGCGCTGCTCGAGCGCCCGGATCGCGAAGGCAACGTGTCGCGCGCCATCAATCTCCTGCAGCACACGGTGGCGGCCGATCCGCGCTTTGCGCTGGGGCACGCCGCTCGTCTGAAGCCTTCTGGCATCGCTACGAGGGGACCGCCGACGCATCGGACGTGGACAACGCACTGCGTCCGCGCAGCGCGCCCTGCGGATTGACCCGATGCAGCCCGACGTGCGATAGCGCTCGCCCTCATCTACAACGCGACCGGCCTGCGGGATCGCGCCGTGGAGCAGTTGTGGGAATCGATCGCGATGCAGCCCGGAAGGGACACGACGCATCGCCTGCTCGGGGAGATCCTGGCCGAGGGTGGGAAGCTGGAGGCGGGGATCGAGGAGATGACACGTGCGATCGCCCTCCGTCCCGGGTACGCGGAGAACTACTCGCGCCTCGGTGTCGTCTACAGGCGCGCCGGCCGGTATGCGGACGCGCTACGTGCGTTCGAAGAGGCCGTCCGCCTGCAACCCGATAAGCCGCCGCTCACACCGGCTCGGAGCCGCGCACCTGCTGACAGGTGACGAGCGGGCGGCCCTGGCAGACTTCCGTCAGCCGTCCGCCTCGGAGGGTCGTCGCCCGCGTATGGCAACATCGGCCTGCTCGAATACCGTGCCGGCCGGTACGACGAAGCCGCGCGGGCGTACGAGCGGGCCGTGCAGGAGCGGCCGAACGACCCGCTCATGTGGCGCAATATGGGCGACGCCTACGCCAGGCTGCGGCGGCAGACGGACGCGCAAGCGGTGTATGCCCGCGGGTTGGCGGTGACCGACCGCCTGCTTGCGGTGGACGCCCGAGCGGCGCCGACGCTGTGCACGCGTGCGGTGCTGCTGGCGAAGCTCGGACGGGCTGATGAAGCGCGGGCCGCAGCCGCAGCCGGGGTGTCTCAGTCGCCCGCCGATCCGGATGTGTTGTACGACCGCGCGGTGGTGCTGGCGCTCGGACGCCATCCCGATGCGATACCGGCGCTCGCAGCCGCCCTCGCCGCTGGATACCCGGCCGGGATGTGGTGCGCGACGACGAATGGGATGGGTTGAGAGACACCGGCGAGTTCCGCCGCGTCACGGCTGCACGGTGAGCGTGCTGCCGTGGAGACGCGGTCGGCGGGCAGGACTGGAGACGACATGAAATCGATGGCTGCGTTCACGGGATTCCTCCTGGTGGTTGTGCTCGGCGGGTGTGCCCCATTCCAGGGCAGGGGGACAGCGCGACGGATAACGTTGTGAGCATTGAGCTGAGGCTCGATGGGCAGACGTGCAAACCGTACGTGAACCCAGAGGACATTACGGCTAGGAAGAACCGCCCCGTCGTGCGGTGGGATATCACCGACAATTGCAACCAGTCTGAGGATGAAGCCGAGACGCAACTCGTGTTTCAGTACCAGCAGGGCACTCCGCGCAAGTGGTTGGATCCGAAGACTGCGGCAGCGCGGACCACCCGAAAGCACAATCGCGGAAAGATCGGGTATGTGGCGGTTGATCGTGGCCAGCCGGACAAGGTCTATGCCAATTACTTCATCTATTATGACGGTCGTAAGATCGGCGATCCCAAGGTCGTTTGGGGCCGTAAGGACCCGCTAACGGCCCCGCTCTTGCTCTCTTACCTATGGCGGCCCCAGCCGCAGGAGGTAAGCAATGAGAAGGACATTTCAGGCGGCCGCGATGTCGATCCTGCTCGTCGGCGTGCCGATGAGTTACGCGTGCAATCGCGGCCCGGACGTCAAAGAACAGGTGCAGGACTCGCTCAAGCAGGCGAACATCGATGACGTGAATGTCGATTGGGACAAGAAAGAGAACGTCGTCCACCTGAAGGGGTCGGTCGATTCCACCGCTGAGCGGCAGCGCGCCGAACAAGTAGCTGCAGCTGCGGTAGGCACCAGCGGGAAGGTTCTCAACGAGCTCACGGTGGAGGACATGAACGAGTCCACTGCCGATAACTTTGACGGCCAGATTCGCGATCGCCTGTCCGAGATGGTTGACCGCGACGCAACCCTGAAAGACCGCAACATTGATTTCGACGTGAACAACGGTGTGGTGACCGTCAAGGGCAAGGTGAAATCGGCCGCCGAGAAGAATCGGGTGGGTGAGCTGGTCAAGAGCGCCCCTGGCGTGAAGGACTTCGCCAACGGCCTCGAGATCGACGCAAGTAACTAACGCAGGTGCGTGCGATACGCATGGGACCCGGCTGGAGGGCCGGGTCCCTGCGTGTTGTCTGATGGCCGGGAACGGACCGCCCGGATGGGCGGCTCGATCCTCACGTTGGCACGGAGCCTGCTGGACGAGCCGCCATATGGCCAGTCGTACCCGCCGCAAAGCCACAGACCGACCCCGCCGATCCGGCCGAGTCGGCACGGGCGGCAGGGCTTCGGTATGTCTCCGACTTGTCCCCGGGCATCCGCCGGGAGATGGGATCGCTCGGCTGGGTGTTCAAGTCGGCAGACGGGACGACGCTGACCGACGAGGAGATGCTGATACGCATCCGGAAGCTGGCGATTCCGCCGGCGTGGACCGACGTCTGGATCTGCCCCTCGCCCAAGGGCCACGTGCAGGCCACCGGTCGCGATGCCAAGGGGCGGAAACAGTACCGCTACCACACACGGTGGCGCGAGGTGCGCGACGAGACCAAGTACGACCGCATGATCGCATTCGGCGAGGCCCTCCCGAAAATTCGCGCCCGGACGGATCGCGACCTCGCCCTGCCGGGGCTGCCGCGGGAAAAGGTGCTCGCCACCGTCGTGCAGCTGCTCGAGAAGACGCTCATTCGTGTCGGCAACGACGAGTACGCGAAGCAGAACAAGTCGTTCGGCCTGACCACCATGCGTGACCGCCACGTCGCGGTCAATGGCTCCACCGTCCGCTTCGAGTTCCGCGGGAAGAGCGGCAAGTCGCATACGATCGATCTGCGCAACCGCAAGCTCGCCTCCATCGTCAAGCGGTGCCGCGACCTACCCGGGTTCGAGCTGTTTCAGTACGTCGATGAGACCGGCGCCCGGCAGGTAATCGACTCGTCGGACGTGAACGCGTACCTGCGAGAGATCACGGGCGAGGACTTCACCGCGAAGGACTTCCGCACGTGGTCGGGGACGGTGCTCGCCGCGCGAGCCCTGCGCGAGCTGCCTTCAGAGACCGCGACCGAGGCCAAAAAGAACCTGCTGCAGGCGATCGAGGCCGTGGCCGGCCTGCTGGGCAACACCAAGTCGGTGTGCCGCAAGTGCTACATCCACCCGGCGATCATCGATGCGTATCTCGATCGCTCGCTGCTCGACACCCTGGAGCAGCGTGCGAACGCAGCAATCGCCGAAGCAGACGACCTCAAGCCGGATGAACTGTCGGTGTTGAAGTTCCTGCGGAAGCGCCTGGAGAAGGAGAGGGCGGCTTAGTGACACGTGTAATGCACAATGCACAATGCACAATGCACAATGCACAATGCACAATGCACAATGCACAACGAGATGCTTCGAGTCACGAACATCCCACGATCTGTGGATTAGGGAAACAACCTGTGGTTTGGGACTGGCCTTTCTGAATTGTGCATTTTGCATTGTGCATCGTGCATTGCGCGAGTTAGTGCCCGCCGAACACGACGTAGCCTGCCGCCCGTAGTTCTTCTGCCAGCTGCTGCTCCATCTTCAGCGCCTGCCCGTACGTCATCGGGTTCAGGTGCGCATAGAGCTTCGGCACGAGCCGCTCGCCGAATCGCTTCACCACGCCCGCGGCCTTGATTCCGTTCTTGTGGTTCGCGAACCGTTCGTCGGGCGTGAGCCCCGTCATGCCCACGTAGTATCCGGCGCGCCCGTCGCGCTTCGGGTTACGCAGGTAGACGACGTAGACGTGGTGATGAGGCACTTACAGGGCGGGGGAACAATGCACAATGCACGATGCCGAATGCACAATGGCAGGATGCACAATCAGGAGATGCCGTCTTCGATTGTGCATCGTGCATTCTGCATTGTGCATTCGCAAGCTCATACCGTGACCGGCTTGCGGGGATACTTCCGCTCGACGTACTCGTCGATCAGCCGCTGGAACGCTGCGGCGAGCTCTTCGTACGTGCCCCGGAAGGTGTCGACGTGCACGCCGTCGATGAACACGGGGCAGTTCGGTGCCTCGCCGGTGCCTGGCAGGCTGATGCCGATGTTGGCGGCCTTCGACTCGCCGGGACCATTGACGACGCATCCCATCACCGCAAGGGTGAGCGACTCGACGCCCTGGTACCGCCCCTTCCACTCGGGCATCTGCTCGCGGATGTAGGCCTGCACGCGTTCGGCGAGCTCCTGGAACGTGGAGCTGGTGGTGCGGCCGCAGCCCGGGCACGCGGTCACGCTCGGCGAGAACGCGCGCACCCCGAGCGCCTGCAGGATCTCGCACGCAGCGTACACCTCCTCACGGCGATCGCCGCCTGGCCGCGGGGTGAGCGAGACGCGGATCGTATCGCCGATCCCCTCGTTCAGCAGAATCCCCATCGCGGTCGCCGACCAGACCAGCCCCTTCATGCCCATGCCCGCCTCGGTGAGCCCGAGATGCAGCGGCTGCTCGGTCTTGCGCGCGAGGTCGCGGTAGATCTCGACGAGATCGCGCGGCCGCGACACCTTGCACGAGATGATGATCTGGTCGCGCCGGAGGCCGGCCTCCTGCGCCAGCTCCGTCGATTGCAGCGCCGAGAGCACCATGCAGGCATTCAGGATCTGCTCGGACGTGAGCCCGAGGTTCCTGTCCGTGTTGTCCTGCATCTGCTGCATGACGAGCTCCTGGTTGAGAGAGCCGCCATTGACGCCGATGCGCACCGGTTTGCCGTGGTCCCCTGCCACCTTGCAGATGGTCGTGAACTGCTCATCACGCCGGCGTCCTGTGCCGACGTTGCCGGGATTGATGCGGTACTTGTCGAGCGCCGCGGCGCAGGCGGGGTAGCGGGTCAGCAGGAGGTGCCCGTTGTAGTGGAAGTCGCCGATGAGCGGCACCGTGCAGCCGGCATCGAGCATTCGCTGCTTGATCTCGGGCACCGCGGCCGCGGCTTCGGGCAGGTTCACCGTGACCCGGACCATCTCGGACCCGGCCTCGGCGAGCTCGACTACCTGCTGCGCGGTCGCGCGTGCGTCGGCTGTGTCCGTCATGGTCATCGACTGGACGACCACGGGCGCACCGCCCCCGACCTGGAAGCGCCCGACCTTGACCCCAACCGTCCGGTGAAGTCGCGCGGCTTGCATGGACGCTATACCTGCACAACGGTCCGCATGGAGCGGTGACCCTGCAGCACGCCCGCGTGCAGCTTCTTGCTCAGGTAGACCTTCGATTCGCCGCCATCCTCGGGATGGCGTTCGAACTTGATGACCTCGAACCGGAGCTTATCGAGGGTGCTGCGCATCTCGAAGAACTTGTTCTTCGTCTTGACCACCACCTCGTCGTAGCCGGATGCGAAGGCCCAGGCTTCGCTCTCCTCGGTGAGCGCTCGGAAATGTCCCTGCCCCCGCCAGTCGCGGCGCGTCCCGCCGATCCAGGTGTACAGCACCTTGCGGCCGTCGAAATTGACGCAGTCCTCCAGCCGATGGACGAGATCGCGCAGCTTCGGCTCGGTCTCCGCCGCCCGGAGCTCGTGCATCACTTTGTAGGACGCGGGGACGATGATGCCGGGGTCGGAGGGGAGAGGCGCTTCGGCCATCAGCAGCAGGTGCTCGCGCCCGACCAGCCGTTGGACGATCTCAGCCGCTGTCTTCTTGCGTGGAAACTCGCCGAAGAATTCTTCCAGATACTGGATTTCCAGGGCGCCTTGCTCGAGCGGGTACTGCTTGATCAGGGTACTCCACGGCCGGTCAGGACTTGGGCTCGGCATCAGCCGCTTCGGCGGTCTCGTCGATCTGCCAGTCTGCGAGCGGCTGCGGGCCCGGAGTGATACCCGCCAGGTCAGGATCTTCACCCGAGGGACGGGGCCCTTCGTTCGATCGGCGCTCCTTGGTGTCCTGACGCCGCTGCTCCTTCTGGCGCTGGCGTTCCATTCGCGCCTTCTCCCGTTCTCGCTTCTGCAGCGTTGGTCGGGATCGATTGGCCATGCTTCACTCCTCCGGCGCCGCCGCACCCGTAAACGCACAGGGGCAACGCCTTGCGGCGATCATCCGGCGATCGCGCGCGATACTTTCCGAAAACTACGGGCCACCGGCCCGCGGGCGCCGCTGGCCACCCAGGATGTTGAAGTGTGGCCTCTCAGAACGGGTCGGGTCGACGGCTACCCTGCGATCGTAGCAAGCGCGACGAGGTGACGCAAGGAGCTCTGCTGCGGGGCCACGCCCCGGCCGGGCCGTGCGTGCCGGCTCGTCAGTCGTGGTCGCGGCGTCGCGGCCGGTCGTCGTCGGCCTGCTCGCCAGGCAGCTCCTCCTTGAACCCGCGAATGGCCTGCCCGAGGCCTCGGCCGAGACCCGCAAGGCGCCCGGCCCCGAAGATCAGCACGACAATCACGAGGATGATGAGAAGCTCGGGAATCCCAAGGCTCATGGTGTGAGGGCCTCCGCCCCAGCGAAATTCTGTCGCGACTCGCGCCATCGTCGCGATAGGCTATGGCCGCTGACAACAGACGTGTGACGGGCCGACAGTCCTCATCGTAGCCCGGAGGAAGGTGACTGAGCGAATATGGCGACTCTCGACTGGCTGATCATTCTGGCGTACTTCGCCGTCGCTAGCGGCGCCTCACGTGGTGGGTCGTCCGCACGAATCGCGACACCGCTGACGATTACTTTCTTGCCGGCCGCGAATCTCGGCTGGGTTGTGGTCGGGGCATCCATTTTCGCATCCAACATCGGATCGGAACACCTGGTAGGGCTGGCGGGATCCGGCGCCACCAGCGGGGTCGCACTCGCCCATTATGAGCTGCACGCCTGGTGTCTGCTCATCCTCGGCTGGGTGTTCGTGCCCTTCTACCTGCGGTCGAAGGTCTACACGATGCCGGAGTTCCTCGAGCGACGCTTCTCGCCGACGAACCGGTGGGTGCTGAGCATCATCTCGCTGGTGGCCTACATCCTGACGAAAATTGCCGTCGGCATCTTCGCGGGAGGCGTGGTCTTTGGCACGTTGATGCCGGAGGTAAACCTGCAACTCGGCGGGCATGACGTTGAACAGCTTCTGGCTCGGGTCGGTGGCGGTTGTCGCTGCTCACCGGCTTGTATACGGTCGTCGGCGGCATGCGCGCGGTCGCGTATACCGAGGCGCTGCAGACGCTGATTCTCATCGTGCGGCTCCCTGCTGCTGACGATTTTCGGGCTGCAGGCATTGGGTGGTTGGGGAGAACTGCGCGCGACGCTCGGCCCCGAGATGTTCAACCTGTGGAAGCCTCTCATCCCCCACGGCATGGAGGGCACGTGGGCGCCCGTGAAGGAAACGACGCGGATCGCGTGGTACTTCAACGACAACTACCCCTGGGTCGGCATGCTCTTCTGCGCGCCGATTATCGGCCTCTGGTACTGGTGCACGGATCAGTACATCGTGCAGCGGACGCTCATCGCGCCCGATCAGACGGAGGCGCGGCGCGGCAGTATTTTCGCGGCGTTCCTGAAGCTGCTTCCGGTGTTCATCTTCATCGTCCCGGGCATGATCGCGATCGCGCTCGCGAAGAGCGGGAAGGCGCCCGGGCTCGCGCCGCTGGTCGACGCGAACGGCCAGACCATCAACGCGGCCGCCCAGGCGGCGTTTCCGCTGATGGTGCAGCAGGTGCTGCCTGTCGGCGTCCGCGGCATGGTCGTGGCGGGGCTGCTCGCGGCGCTCATGAGCTCGCTCGCCGGTGCGTTCAACGCGTGCTCGACGCTGTTCACGATGGACTTCTATCGCAAGTTCAGGCCCAATGCGAGCCAGACCCAGCTCGTGTGGGTCGGGCGGGTGGCCACGACGGTGATGGTCCTGATCGGGATCGCGTGGATTCCGGTGATCCAGGGCGCCCGCGGCCTGTACGACTACCTGCAGGGCATGCAGGGGTATCTCGCCCCGCCGATCTTCACGGTGTTCTTCTTCGGCGTGTTCAACAAGCGCCTCAACGCCAAGGGCTGCCTCGTCCGCACTGATCGTCGGCTTCCTGCTCGGCGTGTTCCGGCTGGCCGTGGACACGCCGGTGTCGCTGAAGATGGCGGGGTTCGAAGCAGGATATCCGGAAGGCTCGTTCCTCTGGATCGTGAACAACATCTACTTCCAGTACTACAGCCTGCTGATCTTCCTCGTCTCCGCCGCGGTCATGGTGGGGGTCAGCTATGCCACCGAGCCGCCGCCGGCGGAGAAGCTCGTCGGCCTGACCTACGCCACCGTGACGGAAGACCAGCGCCGCGAGACGCGCAGGAGCTGGAACCAATGGGACGTGATCAACTCCGCCGCCGTCCTGGCGTTGATCTGATCGCGTATGTGTACTTCAGTGGGTAGCGGCTCAGGCGTCGGGCGGCAGGCTGCAGCCTGCAGCCCATGTCTGGCCTGAGGCCGTACACCGCGCCTGCAGCCTGGAGCCTGCAGTCTGCAGCCTGGAGAGTAGCCGTCGAACCGTCCTATGCCCGTCTGGGAAGAACGCTGGCACCCGCTGCGAGAAGAGTGGGTCATTGTGGCCGCGCACCGGCAGGACCGTCCGTGGATCGGCCAGGAGGTCCGTCAAGCTGCGGCTGCCGTGCCGCCCTACGTGGCGGATTGTTATCTGTGCCCCGGGAACGGGCGGGTGAGTGGCGCGCGAAACCCCTCGTATACGGGTGTCTACGTGTTCGACAACGACCATCCGTCGGTCGGGCCGCTCGCCCCGCGTGTGGCGGCGCCGGCCGCGGGCATCTACCGTAACCGCCCTGCAGCCGGCATCGCGCGGGTGGTCTGCTACAGCCCTCGGCACGACCTCACGCTGGCGGAACTGGAGCTGCCCGAGGTCGATCGCCTCCTGGAGGTGTGGCAGGAGCAGTACCGGGATCTGGGCGAACGGGACGGCATCGACCACGTGCTCGTGTTCGAGAACAAGGGGGAGGTCGTCGGGGTCTCGAACCCCCACCCCCACTGCCAGATCTACGCGACCAATTTCGTATTCAAGACGATCGAGACGGAAGCGGGCGCTGGCGAGCGGCACCTGGCCAGCACGGGTCACATCTTGTTCCAGGACGTTCTTGCCGCCGAGCATTCCGACGGCCGCCGCATCATCGCGGAGAACGACTCGGCCATCGCCTTCGTGCCGTACTTCGCGCGTTACGCCTACGAGGTCTTCGTGGCGCCGAAGGCGACGCACCCGAGCCTCGCGGCACTCTCCGCGGCCGAGCGGCGCGATCTCGCCGCGGTGTTACAGGAGGTTCTCGTCCGCTTCGACAACCTGTGGCAGATGCCGTTTCCCTACGTCATGCCGCTGCACCAGGCCCCGACCGACGGTCGCGAGTATCCGGGCTTCCACTTCCATATCGAGTTCCACCCGCCGCTCCGCAAACCCAATCTGCTGAAATACCTGGCCGGGCCGGAGATCGGGGGTGGCAACTTCCTGAGCGACACGGCGCCGGAAGAGAAGGCCGCCGAGTTGCGAACAGTGCCCGCCGTCCATTACAAGAGGGCACGGTGACGGTGGCCTCGGATCGGCTCCAACGATGAACACCATCCACGACCTCCTCGCCCCGATCCGCGAGCTGCAGGCAGAGGTCCGTCGTGCCGTCGTGGATGCGTGCGAGCGCGCGTCGCTCGACGAGATGTCCGGGATCGCCGCCGAGGAGGCGGGCGACACGATCTACGCGGTCGACCGGGTCAGCGAAGAAACGCTCGTGGACTTCTTTTCGCGCGAGGTGGCCCCCCGGACGCCGCTGGTGCTTATCGCGGAAGGGATCGAGGGCGGTCACGTCGTCTTGCCGCGGGGCACCTCTGAGGACGCAGCGCGCTGGCGGATCATCGTCGATCCGATCGATGGGACCCGCGCGATCATGTATCAGAAGCGCAGCGCGTGGGTGCTCACCGGCGTGGCGCCGAACCGTGGCGCGGACACACGCCTGAGCGACATCGAGCTGGCGGTGCAGACCGAGATCCCGCTGGTCAAGCAGCACCTGTGTGACGTGCTCTGGGCCGTGCGGGGCGAAGGGGCGCACGCCGAGCGGTTCAATCGGCTTACCGGCGAGCGGACGCCGCTGACGTTGCGGCCGTCAAACGCGCAGACGATCGCGCACGGGTTCGCCATGATCGCGCGGTTCTTCCCCGGCGCCCGGGAGGAGCTCGCGGCGATCGACGAAGAGATCGTCTTCTCCGCGCTCGGTCCGCCGCAACCTGGCAAGGCACATCTGTTCGAGGATCAGTACATTGCCACCGGCGGGCAGCTCTATGAGCTGATGGCGGGTCACGACCGGTTCGTTGCCGACATCCGGCCGCTCATGGACACACACCTGGCCCGCAGCGGCCGCCCGCTCGGCATCTGCTGTCACCCGTACGATCTCGCGACCGAGTTAATCGCACGGGAGCTCGGCGTGATCGTGACCGACGCGCAGGGGAAACAGCTCGACGCCCCGCTCGCGGTCGAGCCCGACGTGTCCTGGGTCGGTTACGCGAATAACGGAATCCGCGCCCAGGTCGAGCCGCGGCTGCAGCACGCGCTCACGCGGCGGGGACTGTTGTGATGGATTGGCTCCAGGCTCCAGGCTTCGCGGCCCTGTAATGCGTCACGCCACCGGAGACGTCACCAGCTTCGTCGATCGCCTCCAGACGCTCGACCATCACCCGTTTGTGCCCGCTCGCGGGCTGTTCGCGCCTGACACCGAGGTCGTGGTTGCGCGGGCGCCCGGACGTCTGGATGTCATGGGGGGCATTGCCGATTACTCCGGCGCCCTCGTGCTCCAGTGGCCCATTCGCGAGGCGACGTATGCGGCCGTGCAGATGCACCCCGAGCGCGTCCTGCGGATCGTCAGCCTCTCCGACACCGGTGCGTCACGGCACTGCACCGTGCCTCTCGAGGCGATCGCGCCGGGCGGCTCGCCAGCGACTTACGCGGAGGTGCGCGCCTGGTTCGCCGCGGATCCCGAACGCCACTGGGCCGCCTACGTCGCCGGGGCCTGGCTGGTGCTCGCGCGTGAGCGCGGGCTGCCCCTGGGGATGGGTGCACGGGTGGCTGTTCAGTCAGCCGTGCCGGAAGGGAAGGGCGTCAGTTCGTCGGCCGCGCTCGAGGCCGCCGTCATGCAGGCACTGGTCAACGCTGCCGGACTGAATGTGCCGCCGCGCGACATGGCGCTGCTCTGTCAGCAGGTGGAAAACCTTGTCGTCGGGGCTCCATGCGGCGTGATGGACCAGATGGCCGCGATCCACGGCGAGAAGGGACGGCTGATGGCGCTCCTCTGCCAGCCGGCGGAGTTCGAGGGCACAGTGCCCATTCCCGGGTCGCTTGCGGTGTGGGGCATCGATTCCGGCATTCGCCATGCAGTCGCCGGTGCCGACTACGGGTCGGTGCGCGTGGGTGCTTTCATGGGGTACCGGGTGCTCGCGGAGCTCGCAGGGCTGCGCGTGTATCCGGGCGTCAGGGACGGCCAGGTGCGGATCGACGATCCGCGCTGGCACGGGTACCTGGCCAACGTTACGCCGGACGAGTTCGAGGCGCACGCCGCGCAAATTCCGGAGCGAATGCTCGGGGCTGACTTCCTCGGGCGTTATGGCGGCACGACGGATCGGGTGACGGTGGTGGACGCGTCGACCATCTACGCGGTGCGCATTCCTGCCAGGCATCCGATTGCCGAACACCGGCGCGTGCTGCGGTGGCGACAGCAGCTGGAAGCGTTTGCCGGGCGGACCGCGCCCGACCCGGACGAATTGGCCACGGAGCTCGGCGCATTGATGTACGAATCGCACGCGAGCTACTCCGCGTGTGGCCTCGGATCGGGCGGCACCGACGATCTTGTGGCGCTCGCGCGCGCAGCAGGCGCTGCGCGTGGCATCTATGGCGCGAAGATCACGGGCGGGGGCAGCGGTGGCACGGTCGCACTGTTGGCACGCGCCGACGCAGGCTCCACGGTGGAGGAGATCGCTGCGCAGTACATGGAGCGCAGCGGCCGCACGGCGCACGTGTTCAGCGGATCGTCCGACGGTGCGGCGGTGTTCGGAACGCGGCGGATCTTACTAGGCGCGGTAGGCGCTAGGCGCTGGGCGCTGGGCGTGTCCTCAGCGAGGCCCGGAGCCTGACAGGCCCTGGAGCCCGGAGCCAGGAGCCGGGAGCCCGAAGAGAGGATCGATCGCATGAGAGTGCTCGTTACCGGCGGCGCCGGCTACATCGGCAGCCATACGGCGAAACGATTGAAAGCGGCCGGCCACGAGCCGATCGTCCTCGACAGCCTGCTGTACGGGCATACGTGGGCCGTGCAGTGGGGGCCCTTCGAGAAGGGCGATCTGGCGGACGTGGCGTTCCTGCGCGGCGTCTTCGACCGCCATCCCATCGACGCGGTGATCCACTTTGCGGCGAACGCGTATGTCGGCGAGTCGATGACCGACCCGAGCAAGTACTTCCGCAACAACACCTTCAACACGCTGAACCTGCTCGACACGATGGTGGCGCGCGGCGTGACACGCATCGTGTTCTCGTCCACGTGCGCCACGTACGGGGATCCGCAGCGGATCCCGATCGATGAGTCGCACCCCCAGGCGCCTGTGAACCCCTACGGCGAGTCGAAGCTATTCGTCGAGCGCATCCTGCACTGGTACGGCAAGGCCTACGACCTGCGGTCGGTCGCGCTGCGCTACTTCAACGCGTCCGGCGCGGATCCGGACGGGGCGGTCGGCGAAGATCACGACCCCGAGACACACCTGATCCCCCTGGTGATCGAGGCGGCGCTGGGCAGGCGCCCGCCGGTCGGCGTGTTCGGGAGCGATTACCCGACGCCAGATGGCACCGCCATACGCGACTACATCCACGTCATGGACCTGGCGGACGCCCATGTCCAGGCGCTGGCCTATCTGGCGGGAGGCGGCCCGAGCACGGCCATCAACCTGGGCACAGGGCACGGCCACTCTGTGCGCGAGGTGATTCAGACCGTGGAACAGGTAGGGGGATCCCCGGTGCCGAGCACGATCTCACCCCGGCGGGCCGGCGATCCGCCCCAGCTCGTTGCAGACGCGCGGCGCGCGAAGGACGTGCTCGGCTGGACGCCGCAGTACCCGGATCTGCGGACCATCATCGAGCACGCCTGGGGGTGGCACACCAGACAGTGACGCTCACTCCCGCCCCGTTCGCCGCGACCACGTCGGCCCCGAGCGAGCCGGCACGTTGAGGGCATTGAACAGTCCGAGCGGTTTCATGACGCTGACGAGCGTCAGCCCGCTGCTGCTCGAGCTCGGCGACCTCGTCGGCAAAATCGGCGTGGTGCCGCTCGTACACCACCATCTCGCTCCAGGTACTCCACCACCAGGTACCGTTCCGGCTGCGCCAGATCCCTCAAGAAGGAGCTGCCGAGGAATGACCGGCTGCGGCGGCTGATGGCCGGTCCAGGCGCCGTCGGCCCCATAGAACCGCTCGAACTCGTCCTCTTTGCCTTCACGCACCTCGAATTGCCAGACGACCGCGATCACGAGTACCTCCTGATCATGCGCTGCGACTGTATCGCGCCGCACCGAAGCTCGGCAAGCACGCTGCGTCGCGCCACGTGCAAAGGCTGGCGCTGTGCTTGCACGGCAGGGTTGTCGCTCTCTCTGCGAAGGAGACGTGATGACTCAGCTCCGCCTCGCCCGATCCCTTGTGGTGCTCCTCGTGATTTTCGCCGCCTCCACTGCCGGGACGTCCTGTCGTCACGCCACGCTGGTGGCCGATGCCGGCCCAAAGCCTCCGACGGCCGCGGGCACGATTTCGGGGCAGCTGCAGACACCGGGCAACGGCGCGCCGGTCGTCGGTCGCATCGTGACGGCCATCAACAACGCCGATGGGACGCGCCACCAGGTGACCACCAACAACACTGGCGGGTTCACGATCAAAGTGCCGCCGGGCCGATACCGGATCGAAGTCGAGCAGCAGTCAGGGGAAGTCGTGAGTGGCGCTCCTACCGACCAGCAGGTTGGCGAGAGCGACATCGACTCCCAGCTGGTGATCACGGTCGGGCCGCATAACGGGGCCGACGGAGTGCGCCGGGGTCGCGCGTGCGAAGGTGCGAGGGTGCCGCCACCGTTTTGCGGCCACGCGGGATACGGCCACGCCGCGCGTTTGGTAGGATCTACCAATGCGCGTTCCATTCACCGAGATGCCTCCCGATGCCCGTCTCTGGATCTTCGCGGCCGAACGGCCGTTGTCCGACAGGGAGCAGGAGTCGCTGCTTGCCGTCGTCGACGAATTCCTCGAGCACTGGGCTGCACACGGCGCGCCGCTGGCCGCGGCCCGGGATCTCCGGTACGAACGCTTCCTGTTCGTGGCGGTCGACGAGTCGAACGCCGGTGCGTCTGGCTGCTCGATCGACGCCATGACCCGGGTGCTGGCGGCGCTGGAGGGGCAGATCGGCGCCGAGCTCGTCAACCACGGGCCGGTGCTCTACCGAGCCGGCGATCAGATCGTGCGGCTGGACCGTGCCGCGTTTGCGGAGAGGGCGCGTCGCGGCGAGGTGGCACCCGAGACGATCGTGTTCAATAACACGCTGTCCCGCGTGGCCGAGCTCGAGGGCGGCAAGTGGGAGGTGCCGGCGCGGGACTCGTGGCATGCGCGGGCGTTCTTTGCCGGCGTCGCGGCGCCGCAATGAGCGCCTCGCCGTAGTGCCCTGATCGCCCGAACCGTTGTCCGCGTTCTCTCAGCTCCTCAGGTCCAACCGCAATTATCGCTACGCGTGGACCGGGCAGGTCGTCAGCGAGATCGGCGACCACTTCAACAACATCGCAGTGTTCAGCCTGGTCATGCAGACGACCGGGTCCGGCCTGATCGTCAGCGGCGTCATGCTCGCGCGTGCGGTGCCCGCGATCCTCGCCGGACCGGTGGCGGGCGTGTTGCTCGACCGTGTCGATCGGCGCCAGATCATGATCGCCAGCGATCTCGTGCGTGCGGTCGTGGCGCTGGGGTTCATCGCGGCCGTGCACGCGCCGCGCACATGGCTGCTGCTGGTGCTGAGCGGCCTGCTGATGTTCGCTTCGCCCTTCTTCACCAGTGGGCGCGCGGCCATCCTGCCGCGGATCGCCAGCAGCGACGAGCTCCATACGGCCAATGCCCTGACGCAGACCACGCAATGGGTGACGTTGACGGTTGGCACGATGGCTGCCGGGATCAGCGCCGCTACGCTCGGCTACACGGCCGCATTCGTGATCAACAGCGTGTCGTTCCTCTTCTCCGCATGGGCGATCTCGCGCCTCCGCGCTCCCGAAGGAGGCTTTCGCGCGTCGGTGGCGCCGCTTGCGGGCACCGGGATCGCGCGGCCGTGGCACGAGTACGTCGAGGGCCTGCGCTACATGCGGCAACAGCCGCTCATCATGGCCATCGCCCTGCTCGGGATCGGCTGGGCCTCCGGCGGCGGGGCCGCGCAGATCCTCTTCACGTTATTCGGGGAGGTGGTCTTCGATCGCGGGCCCGCCGGCATTGGCGTGCTGTGGGGCTGCGCGGGAATCGGCCTCATCGTCGGTGGCATGGTCGCCCACCAGATCGGGCCGCGGATCGCGTTCCCTACGTACAAGCGCCTCGTCGCGGTCTGCTACCTGGTCCACGGAGCGGCGTACATCGTATTCAGCCAGATGGAATCGTTCGGATGGGCGCTCGTGTTCATCGGCCTGTCGCGGGCGGCGGTCGCGGTGAGCTCGGTGCTCAACACCACGCTCCTGCTGCGCCACGTCGCCGACAGCTTCCGCGGACGCGTGTTCTCGACCAACGAGTCGCTCGTGTGGGCGACGATGATGCTGTCGATGCTGGGTGCAGGGCTCGCGTCGCAGCACGTGAGCGCCCGCACGATTGGCGCCTGGTCCGGCGTCCTGAGCTCGATGACGGCTGTCTACTGGCTGTGGGCCGACAAGGTGGGTCTGCTCGTCGAGCCTGCAGCGGTGGGCACGGATCCGGACGCCGTAGAGGTGAGGACCGAGCCTCCGGTCTAGAAGTGACCCGGGGCCGCTCGCGTCAGCCCCGGGCCGTCGAAGCACTAAACACGCGATTCACTTGTGTAGTAGTCATGTGGGGCAGGCCTTCAGGCCTGCTAGAGCGCACCGATTTGCAGGGCTGAAGCCCTGCCCCACATCAGCGGTGCGGTGACACCACAAGGGAGCACTGGTCTAGAGTTCGCGCACCCAGATATTGCGGTACCGCACCGTGTGGTCGTGGTCCTGCAGCGACAGCGGCAGCTTGTCCGCGTGCGCCTTGTAGTACGGCGGCCCCTCGTTCGTCGTCACGCCCATTACCTCGACGTGATCCTGGACCAGGACGCCGTTGTGAAATACGGTGAACGTCGCGCGCTTGATCACCCGGCCGTCCGCATTGAACGCCGGCGCGTGATAGACGATGTCGTACACCTGCCACTCTCCAGGCTTGCGGCTCACATTGACGAGGGGGGCGTACTGCTTGTAGACCGAGCCCGCCGACCCGTGCCAGTAGGTCTCGTTCTCGAATGAGTCGAGCACCTGCACTTCGTACGTGCTCTGAAAAAACACACCGCTGTTCCCGCGGTCCTGCCCTGAGCCACGTGGCGGCGACGGCGCGGCCCATTCGATGTGCAGCTGCACGTCACCGAATCCCTGCTTCGTGCGGATGCCGCCAGTCTTCGGCTTCACGACCATGGCTCCGTCGGCGACCGTCCACTCAGCGGGACCGCCACCCTTTTCCTTCTCCCATTTCGACAGATCGGTCCCATCGAAGAGGACGATGGCGTCGGCAGGCGGGGCACCCACCGTGGCGCCGGCCATGACCACCCGCGGCGGGTTCTTCGGCGCGGGCACCTCGTTCGCGTGCGGGTCGCGGGGGGGTGGGGCTGCCGGAGGGGCGGCAGGCTGCTGTGCCAGAACGAATACGCCGGCGGCAATGAGGACACCCCCGGTGACGGTCGCGCGCGTGACGGCTCGGTTCAGTGACATGGGATCCCTTTGATGACAGGTGGTCTGCTACAGGCGGCAGGCGACGGCCGGCAGCCTCTTTGTACGCCAGCGATCGTGCGTCGACCCCGTGGACACCGGCGGCCCCGCACGATGCCATGCGTCGTGCGGCACCATGATACGGGCAAAAAAGACGATGCGATCGCTCGCGGCGGCCAGACACGGGATGGCCTGTGCCCCGCCCTGTCAGGTCCCGAACATGCTGTTCAGGAGATCCGCCAGCCGGTACCCGGCGAGGGCCATCGCCCGTTCGGCGATTTCGAAGGCCTGGACCCGGTACTCCTCTCCTGGCAGTTCGCCGCGCTTCAGCGTAGCCGGGTAGACCGACTTCGCGGTATCGAACCCTTCCAGTGCCCACGCCTCGAAGTCTCCCGGCCGGAGTCGTGCGAGAACCGCGGCGCGCGGGTACTTCCTCGTGACGCTTGCGGCAACCCGCCCGACGTACGCCGGCTGCGACTCGTTGTCCGGCCTCGGCACAGAGCGATCGACGATGCTGTCCCAATAGCCGTGAAGCCTGAGCGACGGTGGCCCGGTCTGGAGCACGAACAGGTTCCCGCCCTGATCGCCCTTCTGCTCGTTGGGCTGCGATGTGATGCGGGCCTCCGTGTGCAGCGGCTGGTGCATGTCGCCGACCAGGTGCAGAATCCACGCGAGCGCGGTAGCGCGGTCGGCGGTCGTGGTGCCGCATTGGGGCGTCGCGCAGGCCGCAAACGCCCTCAGCAGCGGGAGCTGCGCGACGACGTTGCTGGTGGGGGGCGTGAGATCCGGACGATCTGTCGGGCGATCGGTGCCGGTCGCACCGGAGACGCCCTGCCAGAAGTAGTTGATGTAATGCCACTCGGGCCTGTTGAACCGCGTGCAGGGGCGCGTGTCGTTCTCTCCAGGGCGCACGATGTCGGCCCACGTGCTCGCGTCCAGGAAGAACTCGCGTCGGCGCGCGGCGAGCGGACGCGCGTCGGCTGGCAGCAGCTCGCGGAGGCACGCATCGCTGGGGGCGGCTTCGAGCAGCGCGATCACCCGCTGCCGCACGGCCGGCGTCATCGCGTTCCACGCGATACGCGCCACGAGCTGGTGGCCGGTCGCATTCCAGGCCGACGCTGGCTCCGGAAGCGACAGGAACAGGGTGAACAGCAGGCACGTGAACGTCAGGCGCATGGGCACAGTGTAAGGAATCCTGGTTCGGGAGTCTGTTCCCGATTCGACGACGCCCTCGGGCGCTCACCCGTGCTCGAACGATCCTCTCCGCTGACCTTGGGGGCGAGCCGCCACCGTGCGTCGCTCTCGTCCCGAGCGAGTTGGTACAATGATCGACGTCGCATGTCCATCGTTCTCCGGAATCGGGTCCGTCCGCCGGAACTGCACTGCCGCCGCCGCACACCTGTCGCAATCCGCCGCACGACGGTCGTCCTCTGGCGAACCGTCGCTCTCATCGCCGCGCTCACGTCGTGCACCATGCCTGCCGCGGCGCAGACGGCAACGGCGACCCTCATCGTCGAAGCTCGGGATTCGGCGGGCGCCCTGCTGCCCGGGGTTGAAGTCCGCCTCGTGAACCAGGCCACTGCGGTAGAGCGCGTCACGACCACCACGGATGCGGGCACGGCGATCGTCGCGCTCCTGCCGGCAGGCCACTACACGGCGACCGCCAGCCTCACCGGGTTCAAGAAGGACGTCGTCAAGGACTTGCGCCTCGAGGCGGGTGGGAAGGGCAACCTCGACCTCGTGCTCATCGTGGGCGCGTTCGAAGAGTCAGTCATCGTGAGTGCCGACGCCGGCCGGCTGCGAGCGGGCGGCAGCACGCTCGGCGAGTCGTTCGAGGGACGGCTGCTCGTGATGATGCCCGTCGAGAACCGCGACTTTCTCCAGTTCACCTACCAGTCGCCGGGCGCGGCGACACCTGCACCCGGGTCGCGGTTGTCGACGCAGGCGAACGCCGGCGTGAACGCATCGGGCGCGCGCGAGGCCGCGAACAACTTCCTGCTCGACGGTGTCGACAACAACGATCTGTTCCTCAACCGGCTCGTGGCCACGCCGAGCCTCGATGCCGTGCAGGAGTTCACGCTCGTCCAGAACACGTACGACGCCGAGTACGGACGCAACAGCGGCGCGCAGGTGAACGTTGTCACCAGATCCGGGGGAAGCCGGGCACGGGGTTCGCTGTTCGAGTACTGGCGTACCGAAGCGCTCGATGCCCAGGGGGTGTTCGACCCGCCCGGTGAGCCGGCGGCCGCTGTTCCGCAGGCACCAGTTCGGCGGCACCGCGGGCGGGCCGATCGTTCGGCTCCCCAGCTTCTATTTCCTCAGTGTCGAAGGCCTGTGGACCCGGGCCGCCGAGACGCGTGTGAGCCACGTGCCCACGCTTGAGGAGCGCGCGGGCGACTTCAGTGCCAGCGGCTTCGTGCTGCGCGACCCGCTGACGGGAGCCCCGTTCGCGGGCAATCGGATTCCTGCCGATCGCCTCGACCCAGCGGGCGTGAGTGTCGCCGCGTTGTATCCCGAGCCGAACCGCGCATCCGCGGGGCAGAACCTCGCGTCCTCGCCCAAGGGTTCCCGTGACGGCCTTCAGGTGACGCTCAAGACGGATCACCACCTGTGGCGTGAGAACCCGTTCTTCCTTCGCTATAGCCTGGCAGCCGACGATCGTGAGCAGCCGTTCCCGGCACGCGGGCGCAACGTGCCGGGGTTTGGCACGTCCGTGCTGGACGTCGGACACAACGCGGCGGCTGGCCTCTCACAGGTGCTGCCACGCGGCATCTTCAACGAGGTCCGCTTCGGCTGGAACCGGCTTCGGAGGGAGAACGCGCCCCTCGCGCGCGGCAGCGACGGCTTCGAGGATCTGGGGATCGCCGGGCCCTCCCTGCCGTCGACGGACAGTGGGTACCCGACGTTCGTGCTGGCGGGATTCGAGACGCTCGGCGACGACCCCAATCTTCCGGTGTCACGGCGGACGCACACGCTGCACCTGAGCGACAGCATAAGCATCGATCGCGGCCGCCACCACCTGAAGCTGGGCGGAGAGGTGCGGCACTACCGGTCGGACGGCTACAACCATCTCTTCGCGCGAGGTCAGATCACCTTCAGCGGCGGATACACCGGCAGCGCCTTTGGGGACCTCCTGCTCGGCCTGCCGTCTCTCACGCTGCTCGCCCACAACGACAACCCGCAGGCGCTGCGGACGACCGCCTGGAACGTCTTCGCACAGCACGACTGGCGTCCCGCATCCTCGCTCACCATCAATGCGGGGCTGCGATACGAGCTGAACGAACCACCCGTGGATGCGGCCGACCGCATGCGCATCTTCGATTTCCAGAGCCTGGCGCTGGTGCCCGTGGGCGAGAACGGGGTGCCCCGCTCCGGCGTGCAGACCGATCGCAACAACCTCGCGCCTCGGGTGGGTGCGAGCTGGAGAGTCCCCTCGCCGCTCGACCTCACGATCCGTGGCGGATACGGACTCTATTACGACAGCGGCACGCTGATCGAGAACTCGGCGCTCTACTTCAACCCTCCGTACTTCGACCTGGAGGTGTTCTTTCCGGCGCCCGAGCCGTTGTTGCTCGAGAACCCCTTTCCTGCGGGCGAGGGTTTCCGGCCGTTACCGTCGGTCAACACGGTGCAGCCTGACTTCCGGACCGCGATGACCGGCCAGGGCAGCTTCGGGCTGGATGCGCGCGTGCGCGGGATCGACCTGGGGGCACGATACGTCGGGTCGCACGGCGAGCACCTGGTGCGCCGCCGCAACATCAACCAGCCGGTGCCCGGACCGGGCTCGCTCGACGCGCGCCGACCCATTGCCGGATATGGCGACATCCTGCTGGTCGAGTCGGCCGCCGCCTCGTCATACCACGGCCTGCAGCTCCGTGCCGAACGGCAGCATGCACGCGGGTTGTCCCTGCGCGCGGCATACACGTGGTCCAAGTCGATCGACGATGCCTCGGCATTCCTGCCGAGCGATGGGAACGACAACACGCCGCAGCAGGGCAGCAATCCCGAGGCTGAGCGCGGGCTCTCGGACTACGACGTACGGCACCGGGTCGCGGCGGCGGCGGTGTGGGTGCTGCCGGAGCAGGGCCCCTGGTGGGCGCGCGGGTGGCAGGTGAGCGCCATTCTCGCCGTGCAGTCGGGCCGGCCCTTCACGCCGCGGGTCGGATTCGATAACAGCAACACTGGCAATGTCGGCGGCTCGTTCGGCTACGACCGGCCGAACGAAGTGGATCCCGCGTCAGTGCCGCCTGACGCCGTCCGGTATGGCGGTCGCGCGTTTGTGATCGCGGAGCCCTACACGTTCGGCAACGCGGGACGCAACATCCTGATCGGACCGGCCTTCGCCAGCCTCGATGCGTCTGTCGCGCGGCTGTTCAGAGCCGGCGGTGAGCGCCGCGTCGAGGCGCGCCTCGAGGTCTACAACGCGCTCAACCGATCGAATTTCGGGTTGCCGGACAGCTTCGTCGATCGCCCGACCTTTGGGCAGAGTCTGTCAGCGTACCCCGCACGGCAGCTCCAGCTCGTCGCACGCTTCGAATTCTGAGGAAGCTCGTGCCCGTCGGACACGACCGGCCGTGTTCGGAC
>CAVXNR010000027.1:0-69937 GCA_963763095.1 Vicinamibacteria bacterium | reverse complement strand
GTCATCGAAGGCGAAGTGCGGCCGTACTTCGACGCGTTGGAACGCCGCGAGCGGACTGCGTCAACAAGCGACCCCGAACGATATGGAGTGGCTTCAGGAGCGCGGCGCACGGGTCAGCTCAATGCTGCTGGGGCCCATAGCAGCGTCTCTCCAGCGAGCACGCGTCATCGTGGTGGCTGACGGGGTCCTGCAGATGCTGCCCTTTGCGGCTCTGCCGGATCCACGTTCTCTGGATGGTCGGGTGGGCAAGCCCCTGATCGCCGAGCATGAGGTGATCCACCTGCCGTCCGCGTCCACGCTCGCGGTGCTCGACCAAGACAGGCAGCAGCAGGCGCGCTGGCCGAAGTCGGTGATGGTGTTCGCGGACCCTGTGTTCGAACGCGACGACCCGCGCATCGCCACCGCGGCAGCCCGCGCGCCCCAGCGCGCCAGCGCCGGAGAACCGGTGCGTCGCGGGGTGCTCGAAGCAGGTAAGGACGGCGCGTCGACCCAGCCCGACTCAGGGGACACGACGCGCCAGGCCGACGCCTTCGGCGGCAACATCCCGCGCCTGCTTGGTTCCCGGAGGGAAGCGCGTGCGATTGCTGCACTCTCGGCTTCCGTTGACGTGACCCTCGATTTTGCCGTGACGCGTGACGCGGTCATGAGTGCCCAGCTTGCCAACTACCGGATCATCCACTTCGCCACTCACGGCATCGTCGATCAAGTGCGGCCGGGACTCTCGGGTATCATCCTGTCCTGTACGACGAACGGGGGCGCGGTACACCGGGCTTCCTGCGGCTGCACGATATCTACAATTTGAACCTTCCCGTCGACCTGGTCGTCTTGAGCGCGTGCAGCACCGGCCTGGGCAAGGAAATCGTGGGCGAGGGCTTGATCGGGCTGGTCCGTGGTTTCATGTATGCCGGAACGCGCCGCGTGCTCGCCACGTTGTGGAAGGTGGACGACGAGGCCTCGAGCGAGTTGATGATGCGTTTCTATCGAGGTGTGCTGCAGGGCGGGCTTGGGCCCGCGGCGGCGCTGCGGGAGGCACAGCTCGAGATGTCGCGAAATCCGCGCTGGGCCGACCCCTTCTACTGGGCACCCTTCGTCCTGGAGGGTGACTGGCGATAGCGGCTGACGTTATTCGTGATAGTGAGGCGACGATGCCGTCGATGCTCAGAGCCGAGGAGTTCGAGGCCCTCCTGCGTCAGCTCGGGCCGGATCGCGACTGGGCAGGCGTGCGATACGAGCAACTTCGGCAGCGCCTGCTGATGGTGTTCACATACCGCGGCTGCTCGAACGTCGAACATCTTGCGGACGAAACCATGGACCGCGTCGCCCATCGGCTTGCGGAGCATCCCGCCGACTTCGATGGGAGCGATCCCACGAAGTTCATCCTGGGCGTCGCCTGGAACGTCGCGCACGAGTCCTTCCGGCGGCGGCACGCGGTTGCGCTGCCGAGGATTGGGATCCCGTCGACCCGCAAGACCCGGCCGAGGATGATGGGAGCGCGGAACGGCAGGAGTGCCTCGAGCGCTGCCTCGGCAGGTTGCCGATGAAACATCGGGACCTGCTCCTCCAGGTACTACGCGGAGGACAAGCGCGCACGCATCAATGGCCGATTGGCGCTCGCCGGCCAGCTTGGGATGTCGGCGAACGCGCTGCGGCTCAAGATTCATCGCATCACGATCGCCCTGAGGACCTGCACATTCGACTGCGTCAGGACGAAGCAGCAGCGTGATCCCACCGGAACGCCCGGCGTGCGGTATCACTGATCAGCGCATTCTGGGGAAAGGAGGGCGGCACCATGCGGGCGAGCAGAGGACACCAAGACACCTTGCGGAAGTATCTGCTCGGCGACCTGGAGGAGCCTGCCCGCGTCGCGCTCGACGAGCAGGTGATCACCGACCCGGCCACGTTCGACGCGCTCGCGGTGGCCGAGCAGGCGCTGATCGACGAGTACGTGGACGCGGGACTGTCGAGGGCGGACCGCGCCACGTTCGAACGCCAGGTCAGGGCCCTCCCGCAGCTACACGAGAAGGTGCGGTTCGCCCGGCAGCTTCGGGCGCACGCGATCGGCGCGCAACCGGCTGCAAACTCCTCGAGCCGTGTGATCGCGTCGGTGGATTCATCGCGCCTCGGCAGACTTCTGCCCACCGGGATGTCTTGGGCTGAACATCCTTTCTGGACGGCAGCCGCCGCTCTCGTCCTGGCTGCTCTTGTGGGCGGGAATGTCTGGCTGGCGAGGCGCCAGGCGACGCAAGCCGGCCAGCTGGCGCGGCTCACGGCGCAGCACGAGCAGGATCGAAGCCGGCTGCGGGAGTCGAGCACCGCGATTCGGGATCTGCAGGGGCGTCTTGCATCAACCGAGCATAGGAGTGCCCAGATCGCGACTCCCCGGCTGAACCCAACGCCGGCGGCGGTTCCGTCGCCAACCTTCGTGCTGGCCACGGGACTCCTCAGGAGCGAGGGGCAGCTCGCGAGGGTTTCAATCCCCGACGGTGCCAAGGTGATCCGCCTGCAGCTGCCGGTGGCCGGTGCGGACCGGCGTGAGTACCGCGCCGTGCTGTTCGATGCCGAAGGCGAAGAATGCTGGACGATTGCGAAGCTGCACGCCTCCGGTACACCCGCCGCTGTCGCCATGACCGTCGCGGTGGACCTGCTGCCGCCCGGCGACTATCGATTGCAGCTGACGGGGGCCGGCGAGCCGGCTACACCAGTTCACACCTACTCGTTCAGAGTCGTGACCTCGCGCTGACAACCCTTTTAAGGGAGCGGCATTCGGTGCTCAGCGGCTGCGTGGGTAGTACTTGCCGCTGGCGTTCCTCAGGTTGCATCCTGCCGCATCCCGTTGGCCACATCGCGTATTCTACGGAGCCGGTGTCGGCATCGCAGTCGTTGCCGTGTCGCTGTTGTAGATGGCGTACGCGATCTTCCAAGCGCCGGCGGTGCGCTTCAGCACGACCGTGTACTTGCCAGCGTCATCCATGGGATGCTGCCCATCGGTGAGCGTCTGGCGGTACATCCCCACCTCATAGCCGATATCACCGGACGCGTTGCTCTCGATCTTCGTCAGTGCGAACGACTGCTGCTTGACGCTGCCGCCCATCTGCTTGGTGTAGGTACCTGCTCGATGGCCGCTCGCCCCTTCACCATCGGTTGGTTCGGCGGCATCTCGACCGCATCCTCGGTGTACAGCGCCGCAATGGCCTTGGCGTCAGCGGCCAGAGAGGCTTTGACGTACGCGTCACTGACTTTCGCGATATCAGCGCCTGAGGCCGGGGACTGCGCCTTCGGTGTCTGGTAGCCCAAGGCGACGCACACGAGTATGACCAGCACGAACGGTCCGTGAGGCTTCTGCATGACTCTGCTCCTTTCAGAAGTTGACCGTGAACGGGCGGATTCTACACCGGGCCGGAGGCGGTGTTCTGTGGCGAGTGTAGTTCAGACTCGACAGCAGCCGCTCAACGCCGGACAGCCGACCTGGTGTTGCTGGACGGGAACCCGCTCGAGGACAACGCCAACGTCCGCCCGCATTCGTGCCGTCGTGTCCGCCGGACGTTTCCTGGACCGAGCTGCGCTCGACCGGCTGCTTGTCCAAGCGAAGGCAGCAGCGCTGCAGTAGTGTTCCGGAATGCGTTTACTCGCCTCAGGTATTCGCAAATGCGGCTCCATCTCGCGAAAGTTAGGCTGGCCAGGAGTGAATGGATCCTGTGTAACGCCGAAGTGGCGACGGATTTGGCTCGCGGGTTGGTCGCCACAAGGCGACTACTCAGAGCCAATCGCCACTGTCGCGGCCAGTTCCCGAAGATGTCGCGATAACAGCGCCTTTCAGTTCGAATCCCAGTCACCCAGCCGTAGAAGTCGGGCGAGCTGAAGATGGTCTTCAGGCCCGACCCGCTCGACCTCACGTCAAGGATCGTTTTGCTAATCGATACGAACCTATTTCGGGTTTATCAGCGGGATCAGGCTGGCGCGCTGAAGGTCAATCATCATTTGAAGGCGCCGATCCATCTGAAGAAACATAGCCGATTTCTTTTTGGGCAATACCTTCTCAAACTCCGGCAGGTATTTCACTCGCAAATCCATCAGAGCCCTGTCCGCATCGAACAGCTTGCCGATATAGTCCGTGGCCTGTTTGTCATCCATGGTGGCGTAGTGGCCAGCGTACTCTTTGATTTGGGCGACCCGGCCGTCGAGGATTTTGGTCACTTCGGAGATGTACTCGTCGTACACGGCCAGAATGTGGCGGATTCTTCGGTGGTGAGAGGCAGATTCGCGGCCACAATCTGCCTTCTCTGATCCCGGACGTCCTGCTGCAGCAGCTTAATTTCCTGGTCGGTAATTGCCTCTCTTGAAGTTTGCGCGGGGGTGTCTTTTCCGGGTCCGCTGGCCCCGGTTTGTGCGAATAGAGCGGCAGGGGTGCCAAGAAACGCAGCCGTTGGAACACTGGCGACGAGCAACGCGATCCGTAAAGTCTTGGTCACGGTCAGTCCTTTCAGGTCATCCGTTGGTGGAGTTGCGAGTGAGCATTCTAGCGCGCGCGGCCGCCAGCTGGCTGTTTTTGGGAACGTGCCCTAACGGGCGGCGTGCCGCGCAGCCATCGACCATCGAGCATCGCGCAGTGGCACCCGCAGCAAGCGTGCCTGGGGCGCCGCAACCGCGCGCACGGTCAGCGGTCGCCTGGCCGTGCGGCTCCGGTCTGCGGACACCCTTCGAAACGTAACGGGGTCATCCCGCTCGGCAGCACCGGCGGCACCAGCGAGCACAGGTGCTGCGGCAGCGCGCGCGGATCCAGCAGCCCCGTCCTGACGAACGCGACGAGGCTCGCGAGCTCGTCGCCGCTCAGGGCCTGCGGCGCCGCCAGCAGTGGATCGAGGCGATCGAGCACGGGCTCGATCGGCCCCCGCCGGAACCGCAGGTCTCTGTCCACGCCTGCTGCCGCCGGCCGATAGCCGCGCGCCGACGTGACGACGTCCAGATGGTGCCGGATCGCGTCCTCTGGCCTCGTGAACGCGCCGTTGTGGAAGAACGCCGGCTGCATGCCGGCGTTGCGCAGCGGCGACGTGCGAAACCGGTACCGATCCGCGGGGTCGTGGGTTATTTGTTCCAGCCCGAAGTCCTCGTCCTCTCCCGGCCCGTCGAAGATCATGTTGCCCATGCCGACCCCGAAGCGCGGCGCGATCTGCGGGACGCCGACGACGTGCATTTCGAAGTCGCTGAACATCTCGTTGGATCGCCCGCCGACCGCATGGCACTGCACGCACCCCGCGCGGCCGAAGAACAGCAGGGCCCCCTTCTTCTCCGACAGCGTCATCGCCGACCGGTTGCCGCGGGCGAAGCGATCGACCGGCGCGTTGGCGAAGACGAGCGTGAACTCGAACTCCGCGATCGCCCGGCCGAACATCGAGAAGTCGATTGGCGCGCCGGCCGCGACCTCTGGAAAGCTGCGCGCGAACAGCGCTTCATATGCCGGCGACGCGTTGAGCCGGACGAGCAGCGCCTGGCGAATCGGCTCGTTGCGGAAGCCACTGGCATCCGCCGGCGGCACCGGCTCGCCGAGGCCGTCGTCGAACTGATCCAACCGCGGGTCGATTGTGCCGGCCGTCCCGGTGAAGCCGGCCACCTCTACGAGCTCGGTCGGCGGCAAGTGCCCCTGGGCGGCCAGCAGCGTGCGGATCACCGGGTCGTGCGCCGGAAACATCGTGACCCCTTCCGGCGGCGGGAACACGAATCCCCGCGAGTTGTCGAACGGGTCGCCGGACCGCGCGAAGAAACGCCCGTTCCACATCAGGCTCGGGAAGAACGCCGTGTTCACGACGGTCGGCGTACGGCGCTGGTTGCGCGGGCCCCGCCGGTTCGGGCCGACGATGTTGTTGCTCTGGATCCCGATCGCGATCGACTGGGAGTCGCCGAAGCCGGCCGTCGGCGAATGACAGCCGGCGCAGGCGTTGTCGCCGCGGAGCGCGGTGATCTTGTCGAAGAAGAGCAAACGCCCGAGGTCGGCGAGCTCGCGGTCGATCGGGCGCCCGAGCCGCGTGTCGAGTGTGGCTTCGATCGAGCCGCTGAAGCCGGCGCGTCGAAGCGCCGCTGCCAGTTGGACGTCGAGGTCGACCGCAGCGTCGACCGGCGCAAGGGCGGCAATCGCCGTTGCGACTGCCACCCCCGCCATGACGTACCGTCTCACTTGTCGCATGGCAGGTCTCCTTCCGACGCCAGTCCCCTTTTACGACAGGGGCGTCAGGTGAGATTGCCTAGAAGCCGTGGTGCAAGTCGGACTTCTACCGGACCGGCTCTACGTCCTTCGACAGCGTTCCAAGCGGACCAGGATTCATTCACTCAAGATGAAACGCACCGCCGCTCCATTCCTCCGGAGCGATGTCGGCGATAGTTTCGGTGAAGTCCCAGCGATGGCCACAAAAATCCTCAGCGTTGTATTGGCGCTCGCCGTAGGGTTGGCCTTGCGGCTCGGTCAGGATGATGGCTCCGTTCTGCCGCGCGCGCTCGCAGTGCCCCTCGGCATTCTCGATCCGGACCTGAATGATATGTGAGTTGTTTGGCGCCACCGTGCCTTCGGCGATGGTGAAGCAGCCGTCTCCGGCTTTCATCTGAATGCGGTGATTGGCGATGCGCAGGCGGACGGTAAAGCCGAACGCCTGTGACAGCCAATCAGCTGCTGCGCCGGGGTCGGGGTAAATGAGCACAGGGATCACGGTGCAGGGTGGTACTGAGCGATTGAATCGCATCTGGAAACTGTAGCAGACGTATCGTTTCAGGAATCGACACGTCCGATCGACTGTGCTCTCTAGAGGTCGATCTCGAGAACGTCATCCCGAATCTACCGTGCGCGAGAATACACGTCTGGACCGCGAGGATCGCGCCGATTACGCGTTTCGCAGAACGCATTCGCTTGTGGAGCGTGCACTGGTGTTCTTGAGGACCGTCAGACCCATCGTCTGAGAAGGGTTCGATCGGCGCCCTCCGAGCAGATCGTGTCGCGATCGTGAATCACGAATCGCTGCGCCTGAAGGAGCTCGGCAGCAATTCCGTTCCTCGCCCCACGTCCGATTCGCCGCCGCCATCGTCGCGATCAGCTCTTGCACGTCCGCTGGAATCGTCCGGCCGGCCTGGTGCACGCGATTCCCACCGCCAGAACAATCGGATCCTTTCGATGCCAACGGATCAGCATCTCAGGCTTCACAATGACCAGCTTGCCAGCGTTCTTAGTTTGTGTTATCAACCAGACCCTTCGCGTGCATCCCTATGACTGAGAGGCCGAGGACTCTCTTCCTTTGCTTCGCCTCGTTGGACAAGAGCTTGGCGTGCCCAGCGGGTACCTGGACCTGCTTGAGGCGCGTCGTCGCCGAGGTCGAGTTCCGCGCCAACGACCTGCGTTTGCAGCTGAGCGTGCTCGCCTCCAACCTGGGGAATCTGTGGCGGCGGTTGGTGTCGCCATCACAGGTCGACACGTGGTCGCTCATCAGTCTGCAGCAACGCCTCATCAACACCGCCGGCGACCTGGATCGGAAACGTCTGTCCATATCTCCCTCCCCTCGCGCCCGTATCTCCGACACGAGGGTAGCCGCACGACGAAGCTTCATCGAACGGTGAAGCATGGAGGCCATCAACCTGGTCCAGATTCGTGGCCGTGGCGCGTCGGACAGCCCACCGAATCGTTTCGAACCGATTGAATCCGTGCCGGATCCGGACGAGTAAGACCCGGAGGAGCCAGCGTCGAAGACGCAGATCTTTCGCGACACGACTAAAGGCATCATCGCGCGCACAAGGGTCCGGATGTCGGCTTCAAGTTCAGCATTAACCCGTACCGCCGCTGCGCGCTCGGGTGCATCTACGCCGCCGCGTACGCGCGCGTATCCATGAACGGAGACGCCTCGCACGGCCGTTCGACTCGAATCGAGGGCGTTGAGGAACGGGGGGAGGATCCTATGGACAGCGGGTTCGAGACGCTCGGAGTAACGCGGATCTCGAAGCGGGCGCCGCGCACGGCGCGGGCTGTTCGGCAGCGAGCCTGCGGGGGCCGCCCATGAGCGACATAGGCACCGGATTCCTCAAGGGAATCGAGGCTTTCGGCAACTCGCGGCTGGGCGAGATGTCCGGCACGACGTTCAAGGACACTGGCTCGTTTCTCGAGACGCTGGTCACGAGCTTCTCGGCGGGCGAGATCAAGACGAAGTTCGACCAACTCAAGGCCGACATCGAGGCAGCCAAGCCGACCGTCGAAGCGATCGCCAAGAGCATCAAGAACCAGATTAAGACGATTAAGACCAACGTCGAGGAGTCGATCACCGACATCGAGTCCGATGACTTCGACATGGACGTGGCGGCGCGCGTGGCGGTGCGCATCGGCACTGCGCTCGCCGCCATGGACCAGGCCTATGCGATCGTCGCCAAGGAGCTGGCGAAGGACCAGAACGGCAACGTCGACGACAACATCCAGAAGGGCCTCATGGACCTCTGGAATCCCTGGGTGCAGCCGTGGAAGGACCTCGGAGCCGGCGCAGGGAACCTCCTCAACAAGTTCGGCTCCGCGATCCTCCGTACGGACGACCTCGTCGGTGAGCTCGGCAAGGTGCTCACGCTCGACCGGTCCGGCGGCAAGTTCGTGCTCGTCGCCCTGCTCGACGACCTGCCCACCGCGCAGCTCGGCGCGATGAAGCTCGATCAAGTCAAGTTCGAGGCGTTCCTGCAGTTCAGCGACCGCCAGGTCGCGAATCCCACAGAGGAGGAGAAGAAAGCGCTCGTCGAGCGGGACGGCAAATGGTTCATGGGGGATGTGGCGATTCTCGGCATCCGCCTGCGCACGCTGCTCGAGCCGGGCATCACGAGCGACCCGCTTCTCAAGAAGGTCATGCCGGGTTCGCCCGATCCCAAGACCACGAGCCACACCGCGGTCTCGCTGGATACCGGGCAGGGCTTCTACCTGGGAGACGGCCGTGGCAATGAGAAGGCGGTGCTCCCGGTCCGTTTCTCGTACCCGGCCGTCGAGTTACGCGAGCTCGCGCTCGGCATTCTCCGCAACGCCCAGCGCGAGGCCCAGGGCTTCGAGCTCACGACCTCGATCGCCGCGAAGATGGGCGACGCCGTCGGCATCCAGATCGTCGGTGCCGGCTTCATTGTCGATATCAGCGGCGTCGCCGACCACCATGAGATGTTCGACCTGCCGGTCACGCCGCGGTGGCCCGACCAGATTGGCCTGCGCATCAAGGCCGGGCCCGTCACGGGCGGCGGATTCATCCAGCGCGTCGAGCGCGAGTATCCGCAGCCCGACGGGTCGAAGCTCAAGCGTGTCGAATTCGGCGGCGTCATCCAGCTGCAGATTCTCAAGGTAGGGGTCTACGCGATCGTGGTCCTCTCGCCCGAACCGTTCTCGCTCGTGCTCGTCATGGGTGTCCGGTTCCCGACGCCGATCGAACTGAGTTTCGGGTTCACGCTCAACGGGGTCGGCGGCCTCATCGCGCTCGACCGAGGCATCGACCTCGAAGCGCTGCGCAAGGGCATGGAGGAGCACGTCATCGACCGGATGCTGTTCCCCGACGACCCCGTGGCCGAAGCGCCGAAGCTGCTCGACCAGGTGGCGCACGTCTTCCCGCCGCGGCCCGGGGCGTTCGTGTTCGGCCCGATCGCGGAGCTGGGGTGGGGCTCGCAGGCCAAGTTCGTCGAACTCAAGGTCGGCGTCGTGCTCGCCCTGCCCGACTTCCTGTTCGTCATCCTCGGCTCGCTGCGTGTGCGCGTGCCAACGAAAGAAAAGGCGATCACCGACATTCGCGCCGACATCTACATCGCCGTCACCGAAGATCACCTCGAGATGTACGCGCGCATGCGCGACTCGAAGATCGGCGAGATCAAGATCTCCGGCGACCTTGGCCTGTACATCGGCTGGACGAAGGGCGGCGCGTTCGAGCTGGCGCTCGGCGGCTACCACCCGGAGTACGCGCAGCTCACGGGCGAGACGCCGCGCCTCAAGGACCTCAAGCGCATCCAGATCGAGATTTCGCCCGTCGCAGTGCTGAAGATCCAGATCCAGGCGTACTTCGCGCTCACGGCGGGCAGCGTACAGCTCGGCATCCGCGGCGACCTGTGGGCGGACTTCAAGATCGCGAGCGCTCACGCGTGGCTGCAGCTCGACATGCTCTTCGTCTGGTCGCCACGCTTCCTGTTCAAAGTGTCGATCGACGTCGGCATCGAGATCGAGGTCCTCGGCTTCTCATTCGCGTCCGTGCAGTTCAAGGGTTCGCTCGAAGGCACGACCCCTTACAAGCTGCAGGGCCACGTCAGGATCGACGTCTGGTTCCTGCCGACGTTCGACGAAGACCTCGGGCCCATCCAGTGGGGCGAACAACCCCGCCCGATCGCGCCGAAAGTCGATGCGCTCCTGCTGGTCGCGGAAGCGATGAACGAGGATGACGCCTGGAAGACCGAGCTGCCCGATCACGCCGCGCAGCTGGTGACACTCGCCGAAGTGGATGACGTGCCGGGCCGAATGGCGCATCCGATGGCCGCGCTCGAGGTGGTGCAGTCTGCGGTGCCGCTCGGCGTGAAGATCTCGCACATCGGCGAGTCCCCGGTGAAGGCGGACATGGTCACGATCGGCGACCCGTCCACGTCCGCGGGTGCGCTCGCCGCTCTGAGCGAGAGGCGCACGGCGTTCGCGCCCGGCCATTACTTCGATCTCGCGGGTGAGAAGTTGCTCGCCCGCTCCGGGTTCGAGGAGCTCGTCGGCGGATGCCGTATGGCCGCCGCCACCACGCCGAAGGTCGGAACGTCCGCCGCTGCCGACGTCGTCTATCACACCTACGTGCGCAACCCCGACCCCGCATGGAGCCGAGCTCGTCGAGTTCATCGGCGCGTTCGCGGCGATCTCGAGCGCGTTCGCAAGCACGTCGCTCACCGGACGCGCCTTCGAGCGCCGCGGCAACCCCTATCTACCCGTGAACCCGCCCCCCGACCGCGTCACGGTAGCGCCGAGCGGAGCCTCGATCGTCGCGAGCGCGGTCGACTCCGCCGACCTGCTCGAGGGCTCGGCGGTCGCCGCCGGCACCGGCCTGCTCGCCGCGTTCGGTGCACTGAGCGCGAGCGAGGCGGCAGTCGCCACCGAGGCGGCCAGCGCGGTGGGCATCGCGGCGACGCGGATGACGGTGAGGAGCTGATCATGGCCGACATTGAAACCGCGGTGAAAGGCGTCGTCGCCCCGCTCGCGACCACGATCACGGGCACGAAGGTCGTGCGTGACGCGTGGAAGCTCGCCCTCGCGCCCGAAGACGAGTACATCGAGAGCGAAGTCGCCCTCGAGAAGCTCGAGTTCGCGTCATCCGCCCTCGGGGGTCTCCGCGCCGCAGCGGCCCCGCCTGCGGCCGGCAGTGTGCGGTCCAGCTCGACGATCACCGTGCCGCTCGCGGACAGCTCGGGCGGCGCCTCGTCCGCCTCGCTCACCGTGACGCTCTACGGGCCCGGCGACGTACGCGGCCTCGATCGCGCGCAGATCATCCGCCGCTACCCGACGCCCGGCACCACCAGGGCCGAGGAGACGGTGCTCGCCCACATCGAATTCGACCGGCCCGAGCTGCCCTGGGCGTTCAGTCCCGCGCCGCAGCCGGGACAGCCGATCAAGCCGTGGCTCGCGCTCATCGTCGTGCCGCGTGTCCTCGTCGAGTGGGAGCCCGCCGCAGCCGGCACCCTGCTGCCCGTGCTGCGCGTGCCGCTCGATCAGCTCCCGCCGCTCGCGCAGTCGGATCTGTGGGCGCATGCACAGGCCTCACGCAACACCGACGCGGACAAGCCGCTCGAAGTGCGGCTCTCGCCCGCGCACGCGCCCGTCAACCTCTCCCGGCTCGTCTCGCCACGGGTGCTGCGCGACCGCACCGCTTATCTCGCGGCCGTCGTGCCGACGACCGACGTGGGCGCGCGCGGCGGGCTCGGTCTCACCGGCGGTACTCTCGATGGCGCGTGGGGGCCCGGCTCGGACGACCCGGTGCGGCTGCCCGTCTACGATAGCTGGGAGTTCGCGACCGGACCTGACGGCGACTTCAAGGAGCTCGCGCTGCGATTGCAAGGCGTCGTCGCCCCCTATGAGGTCGGCCGTCGCTTCATCGACGCGTCAGTCCCGGGCAAGCCGCTGCGCGCGCTGGCGGCGAACGAACCGGGAGCGAAGCAGGTGCTGCGATGTGCGCTCTTCTCGCCGACATCACCGTCGCGCGAGCAGGCCGTCGCCGAGAACGCACGCTGGCCCGGCTCGCTCACCGACGACCTGCGCGCTGAGCTCGACCGCCCCGGCGTGATCGAGAAGGCCGCGGCGCCGGTCGGCGGGGCGGCCAGCACGGTGCCCGACCTGCCGATCGTCGGTCCGCGCATTTACGCGAAGCTGCACCGCGGCGCCGCCGTGATCGGGGGCACCGAGGACGACGACTGGTTCGCGCAGCTCAACCTGAACCCGACCAGCCGCATCGTCGCGGGCCTCGGCACGCGCGTCGTGCAGAAGGACCAGGAGCCGCTCATGCAGTCGGCATGGGCGCAGCTCGGCGAGGTGCAGAAGGCGAACCGTGCGATCGCACTCGCGCAGCTCGCCGAACAGCTGGCCACGCGCCTGCATGCGCGCGTGAGCGCCCTCGACCTCGGCCGGCTCGTGCAGCTGACCGCGCCGCTCGCATCGCGCATCTCGCTCACGGCCGGCACCACGCTCTCCGCCGCGATCGACGCGAGCGCGACCCCGTCGACCGTCAAGCTCGGAGCGTACCGTCGCGTCACGCGGCCGCGTAGTCCGATGGTGCGGCGAGCGGATGATGCGTCGCGACGCCGCGCCAGCGCGCTCGTCGGCAGGGGCGACGGCCTGCGCGACTTCACGCGCGTCTACCGCAATCCGCAAGGTGTGTCCGGTCTTTCCGCCGACGTGCTGAAGCTGTTCGACATGACGCTCGTCGCCAGCGCTCTGGATCTCGAGCCCGGTGTCGTGATGTCGAAGCTCGAGTCCGCGGTTTCGACGCTCGACCGCGGCGGGCTCGCGACCCATCTGACGCAACCTGAGCGGTGGTCGGAGATCGACCTCTCGTTCGACGTCGGCCGGGCGATGGCGCAGCGCTGGGGTACGCGGCTGCTACGGCCGGCGGCGATTCCCGCGCTCGAGGAAGTGCGGGCGCAGCGCGTCGGACCGCTGATGGCGGACCTGGCGCTCGCGAGGCCAGCCGCCGGTGCGACCGTCGCGCCGAAACTGCAAGACGCGGCGGCGGGCATCAACGACCGGCTCATCGAGCGACTCGGCGGGGGCGTCGTTCGGCCGATCGAGGGCGGCGGCGTGATTCGGCCGATTGAGGGCGGGGGCGTGATTCGGCCGATTGAGGGCGGGGGCGTGATTCGGCCGATTGAGGGCGGGGGCGTGATTCGGCCGATCGAGCCCGGTCGCCCGACCGTTGATCGGCCGACCAGGCCGACCGACGGCGGCGTTGTCGATCGGCCCGGCCGCCTCAACCTCGACCGTGAGAGCCGCCTCACTGCGATCGACGTCGGCGGGCTGACGAGAATCGGGGACACGCCAGATGTTCGGTTGAGGACGGACGCCCTTCGAAAGCTTGCAGCGCTCGCGCCGACGCGGCTGAGCCCTACGCTCGAATCGGCGGCCAGCTTGTCGCTCGAGCAGCTCCGCCAGGGGATGACGCAGCTCGCCGATCCCGGTCGGCTGCTCACGATTGCACCCGTGCCGCGGCGCGAGATCCTGTCGATCACCTCGGCGCAACTCTCGACGGCGCTCGACCCGAGGACGACCGTGCGGAAGGCGCTCGACTGGAGACTGCAGCTCTCGCCCGAGCTCTCCGCCAAGTGGAGGATCAAGTTCTTCATCGAGCCGATCATGGCGGCGCCGCGCTTCGACCGGCCGATGTACCGCGCCCTCGACGAGTACGATCGCGAGTGGCTCGTACCGGACTGAGCCTGCTCCCCGATAGCGACTTCGTGACCGTGCTCTCGACGAACGACGAGTTCATGGAGGCGTTCCTCGTGGGCCTGAGCGACGAGTTCGGCCATGAGCTGCTGTGGCGCGGCTACCCCACCGATCGGCGCGGCACGTACTTCCACCGCTTCTGGAGCCCGCGGCGCGACGAGCTCACGCAGCCAATCCACGCGTTCCGCAGGACGCCGCTCGGCACGCACGTGGCCATCGGCGGCACGCCACCGGACGGTGGTGGCGGCGGTGCCGCCGCGCGGCTCGGTCGGGCCGTCATCGTCGTGAAGAGTGAGCTCGTCAGACGCTTCCCCGACCTCATCATCCAGGCAATCCGCAACCACGGCACGCCGCAACAGCCGATCTTCGAGGCGCCCGGGCAGCCACAGGAAACGGCGCCCGTGCTCTTCGCCGAGCACCTCGAACCCGACATCGCCCTCATCGGCGTCGATCTCTCCGTCGAGGAGCTCGATGGTCCTGGCTGGTGGATCGTCATCGCAGAGCACCCGAGCGCGACTCGCTTCGAGCTGCCCGGCGGCGCGCAGGCGTCGCCGAACTCGCCCGACCACCTCAGCGTGAACCAGCCTGACGCCGCCGCCTTCGCCCACGCCCAGCTGCACCATCCGACCCGCGTCGCGTTCGAGGCGACAGACCTCATCGTCAGGAGAGATTAGCCATGCCGATCGACGTCCCGGCCGATATCGCCGCTGCACGCGAACGCGTCGCCGCGCTCGCCGATGGGCGACGCAGGCTCATCGCGTCATCCACTCACGAGCGTGTGCGATTCTCCGACCTCGGCCGCCTCGACGCGAACATCGCCGAGGTGCTCGAGAGCCTGCGCGACCGCATCGACCCCTGCGACGCCTCCCCCGAGGTGCCGCTCGTGCTGCTGCCCGTGCGCGTCGAGACGAAGCTCGCGCCCGGCACGTCGACGTTGCGCGTGCGCGTCACGCCGGACGAGCTGCATCTCGATGCGCTCGTGCGCGCGATCACGCCGGAGGAGCAAGCCGCCGGGCGCGCGTACTGGACGACGCTGTGGACCGATGCCGCAGCGCCAGCCGCGTGGGGCGACCTCGTCGTGGCGGTCGGCGCCCGGCGCGCCGGCTGGGTCGCGCAGGCCACGACGCCATCGAACCTCGCCGAACGCACGGCGCCGGGGAGCTCGCCCGCGTTCCCCGAGACACCAGAAGAGGTCACCCGTGGCACGGTCGCGCGATGCCTGCCCGACCGGTTCATCGTGCGTGTGTTTCCGCGTGGCAGCGCGCCGATCACCGTGCGCGGTGCGACGCTCGCACGAGACATCCCGATCTCGCCCATCGCACTGTCCAGCCTCGATGATCTCGTCGCGGCCGGCAATGGACTCACTGTACCGGCAGGGGCCGAGTGGACCGTCGACTTCGCCAAGGCGAAGCAGGCGGGGCTCGGCATCGAGGTGCCGCTACCTGCGGGCACGCAGGTGCTCGACCGGATCGTGGTCGTGGGCGTGCGCGGCAGCGTCTCCGAGTCGGAGAACGCCGCCGACCTCGCCGACCTGCTGCTGAGCCACCGCTACAACGACGGCTTTGGCCTGCTCGCACAGGGCACGCCGACGAACAACGCCGAGGCCGAGCGCTCGCCGTACAAGGTCTCGGCTACGCCTGCCGCGCCACCGCTAGACACGGGCGAGCCGTCGGCGGATCTCGCGCGCCTCGCCTCCATGATCGGCCTCGACCCCGCCGCGGTCGAGCGCCTGCTCGACCCAGCCGATGCGCGCCCCACGCTCGAGACCACCCAGCAGGCCTCAAACACGGCGCTCTGGTTCGCGACGTGGGAGCCGGTGCTGCAGCGCGTCGCCGATGCCGAGGTGGCGGGGGTGACGCCCGCGACGATCGAATCGGCGCGTCGACTGCATCGCGACCACGTGCGCGGTGCCGGCCCGGCGCCGGTCATCCGCGTCGGTGCGCAGCCCTACGGCATTCTTCCCGTGAGCGACCTCGACGCGTGGGCGCCGCGCTCGCGCGACACAACGGCGCCGCTCGTGCCCCTCATTCGGCGCACGGTCGCGCGCTGGATGGAGCGCGCGAGCTCGCTGCCGCGCGTGCGGCCTGGCGATTCGATCACCGACGAAGCGCTCATCGAGTTGCTCGGCACGAGCCCGATCGGAATCGGCTTGCGTGCCCGGCCCGCCGTCGACGGACCGAACGTCTCGGCGTTCGCGGCCGCGACGGGCGCCTCGCGCGCCGTCGTCGAGGCAGACATGCTCGTCAAGCAGGCGGTGCTCTCGCAGTACTCGGTGGATGCCGCGCGGTTCCTCCTGCCTGCGTCTCTGCACGACGAAACACGCACGATCAACCTGCCACTCGTCTCGCAGCGCGACCCCGAGGTCATCGCGGCGATCCTCGCCGACGAGGAGCCCAAGGTGGACAGCGTACTGCAGGCGCTGCTCGACCTCGCATGGGACGACGTGAAGCGCAAGCGGTTCCGCGTCGCGCCGGAGCAGTTCGTCCCGCCACTTCTCGAACTGCTCGAGCTCAGTCCCGAGGTCGTGCAGCTCGTTCGCGACGCAGCCGAGCGGCCCGACACCGCTGACGTCGCCCGCTCGACCCGTTTCTTCGCGGCTGCCGAGACCGTTCGCGCCGTGCAGCACTTCGACAGACAACCGATCGAGCAGCTCTCGATCGCCTCGATCGAGCCTGTGGCGGAGGCGCAGACGTCGCTCGCGCAGGTCGCACTCGACCTCGGCGACACCGTGCAGGCCAAGTGGGTCGGCTCGCAGGCGATCTCCGGACTGCTCGAATGGTTCGGCGTACGGGCCGAGGTGCGCGCGGCGATGGTCGCGCTCGGCGCGGCGCCTATCTCGGAACGCCGGCTCGCGGTCGCGCACGCGCTCGACATCGCGTCGCACAGGGTAGACGCATGGGCGACGGGGCTCGCGTCGTCCCGTCGCGCGACCCTCGCGGCCTCGAATCCGACGGGAATGACGCTCGGTGCCTTCGGGTACGTCGAGGATGTACGGCTCTCGCCGATGCGGCGTGAGCTCGACGGATGGATACACGCGCCGAGCACGGCCCATGCCGTGACCGCAGGCGTGCTCGCGAGCGCGCACCGGTCGAACATTGGCGCTCAACAAGGCAGTCATCCGTTCGCGATCGATCTGTCGAGCCGACGGGGCGCCGAGTTGCGGCGCGTGCTCGAGGGCGTGCACGCGGGCCAGTCGATCGGTGCGCTGCTCGGCTACCAGATCGAGCGCGCGATCGCTGGCACCTCGGCGGCGCGTTTCCAACTCAGCCTGCGCCAGCTCGCGCCCATGGCGACCGATGAACTCGGCAACGAGCTCGCAGCGGTCGATGGCGACGCGGCCCGTGCGCAGGCGCGTGCGGCCGTCGCGGACGTCGTCGACGGACTCGCGCTCTTGCGCCTCTTCCCCGTAGCATCGTTGCACGTGCCGAACCCGCCGCTCCGCCCGAAGCTGGCGGCGCGGCCGCAAAATCTCTTCGTCGAGCAGTGGCCGGCGATGACGGATGGCGAATGGACGGCTATCGTCGCCGGTATCGAGGGTGCCGCGGCGACGCTCGACGTGGTCGCCGATGCGCTGCTGAGCGAGTCCGTGCTGCAGTATGCCTCGGGCAACGCGGCTCGCGCGTCCGCGGCGATGAACGCGATGGGCAGCGGCGCGGGCGTCGATCCAGAGCTCGACGTGCTGGACGTGCGACAGCCGACGAAGCGGCTCTCGCACGGCGTCTTCGCCGTCATTCCCGCCAATGGGCTGGGCTGGTCGCAGACGCGTCCGCGCGCGGTCGCCGAGCCGCGGCTCGAAGCATGGGCGGCCCGCCGCCTCGGCGACCCGGCATCGATCGTGGTCGCGGAGGTCGAAGGCACGCGGCACACCATCGCGGAGGCCGGGCTCGCGGCGCTCGACATCGTGTTCGCCGCCGACGCCGCGACGCTGGAGCGGGAGCTACGCGCGGCGATTCCCGCGGTCGGCGATGCGCCGCTCGCGGCGGCGCGGGGCAGTGCATGGCCGGCCGGCGCCCAGCCCTTCCTGGAGGTGGCTGTGCTCGCGCGCACGCTGCGTACACTCATCGCGAGGGGCACATCCATCTCGCCGGCGTCGCTCGTGCGTCCGGGTGCCGCGCCGCAACGGACGGTCGATACCGACGAGCTGCTCGCGCGCGTTGACGGGCTCGTAGGGGCGTTCCAGACGGCGCTCGATGCTGGAGCGGATGTCATCCGCGAGCTCGATCCCGCGACGCTCGCCGTGGAGCCGGCCGACGCCACCACCATAGCGGCGGCCGTGGCTCCGCTCGCGGCGTTCGGGGTGCGGCTGGCGCCGGAGACGGATCCGAAGGCCGTTGGGAACGTCGCGTGGGCGTGGGGCGCGTGGCACGCGGCATCCGCGAGACTCGACCAGGCGCGAGCGACGCTCGCCGCGTTGCGGGCGCCACGCGTCGCACCCGCCGCACCACCCGGACCCGGGCAGATAGTCGACGAGTGCCAGCGCGTCGCCGACACGTTGCTGGGCGACGGGTTCCGGATGCTGCCGCTCCTCGTGCGGCTCGAGGCGGGCGGCGGCGCAGAGGTCGGCGACGGGCCCGATGTGTTTGCGCAGGCCGTGCGCCAACCCGCATTCGCCCAGCCACCGCGGGCAAAGGTCAACGCATTCGTGCGCGACCACGCGACCGTGCTCGATGGCGTTGCCCTGTTCTCGGAGGCGCAGCTGCTCGGTGGCGCGCTGGGACGTCCGGTGCGGCTCTCCGTCGTGCAGCTCACGGAGCGCGACGGCGGCACCCCGGCCCCCGGCACCGACCGCTGGCTGGCCGGACCACTGCCCGATGACGTGCCGTGGCCCGACTCGACGGCCGCGCACCTCGTCGTCGAGCTGCCCGACGACGTCGCCAACATCGAAGGACCGTTCGCGGGGCTCGCGATCGATGCATGGGTCGAGGCGGTGCCGTTCCAGCCGGACCGCAGGGCGCTCGAGCCCGAGGCGCTCGAGAACCCGCTCCGCAATGCGCGTGCGACGACTGGGCTCGCGGTGCACGCGAACCAAGCGTCGGCGCGCGCTCCGCAGGTCGTGCTTTCGGCGGTCTCGCCCGACGGCAAGCGGTGGACGACCGACTCGGTCGTGCAGACCGTGATCGAGGCGATCGAGCTTGCAAAGGCACGCATGGTGACGCTCGAGCGGGTCCCGGGCGACGCCGCGATCCTGCCCGCGATCTACGTCGCGAGCCCTTGGCTGCAGGCGCGCAGGGGATTCTCGTTCGCGGACCTTGCGCAAGTCCGGTGGGATCCGAAGCTCGTCCCGTTCCTCTCGGAGGTGAAGTGATGGCCGAGCCGATCAAGCTCGTCACGTCCGCGATCGACGACGCCCTGGTTCAGTCGATCGCCGGAAAGCTGAAGATCGTCGATCCGCCCGCGATGGTGCGGCTCGAGCCTGACTCGACGACGGGCGACCCGAAGCCGGGAACCGAGGCGCGCGTCGCCGATCCCGCGTGGATGCTCGGCCGGCAGTGGCAGTTCGGCGAGTTGATCGGCGACGACGCCGGCTCGGTCGTATCGGTGCGCGTACGTTCGCAGGCGGTGCCGGTGACGGGCTGGGCGCCGCTCGACGATGCGACCGTCAACCGTATCGACGCGGTCGAGTGGCGACCGTGGCATTCGGGAGCGATCCTCGAGGAGCTGGTGCAGGACGTGCCGCGCCTCGCATTCGGAAAAGGGTTGCGGCAGCGCGCCGAGGCGGGCCAGCAGCTCGTGGATCTGTTGATGGATGCTGGTGCGGTTCAGCTCGCAGCGGGGCTCGCGACCCGGTATCCGCTCGCGCTCGCGCCGGCGGTGAGCGCGGAGGAAGCGGCGCTCGACCCGCAGGCGCCTCGTCTGCTCGCGGTGCTCGCCGGCGTGGTGCCGGACGGTGTCGCGATCGCCGAAGAAGCCGCGAGTCTTGCGCCAGCCGAACCCGATTGGGTGACGGGGGCGGATGATCCAGGGCCAGTGCGCGCGGCGCTCGCCGAGTGGCTCGCATGGCTCATCGGCGCGCCGGAATCGGGCGGCGCGTGGTCGACCGAGCGGCTCGAGTACCGCTTCGCGCTGCGGTTCGGGGATGAGCAGAATGCCGTCGTTGCACGCGGCACGCAGTTCGGCGCCGCGGAGGTGCGGTGGAGTGACCTCGAGTGGGTGGAGGGCGCAGGCGGACCCCTTCCAGATGGCGCGCCCAGTGGCACGCCGGTCGAGACGGTCGCGACGATGCTCGCGACGCCGCTGCGCTACCCAGCGATGCCGGCCGACCGGTATTGGCAGCTCGAGGACGGCGACGTCGACCTCGGGGCGATCGAAGCGCAGCCACACGACCTCGCGCGGCTCGCACTCGCTGAGTTTGCGATGACGTCCGGCGATGACTGGCTGGTCGCGCCAGTCGACGGATTGCTCGGCGCGCTCAACCGCGTCGTCGCCGTCGAGTTCACCGACGACTTCGGTGAGACGGTGTCGATGACCGAACTGGAGGATGCGCAATTCACGATGTTCAAGGTCGCCGCCGGCAATGGCCGGTTGCTCCCAGGGATCGTACTGCCGCCGACTGCCGCGGGCACGATGACGGGCCAGGCGTTCGAGGAGGTGCTGTTCCTGCGTGACGAGCAGGCGAACATGGCGTGGGCGATCGAGCAATTCGTGCAGGGGCGTAGCGGGGACCGGCGCGACCGGGCAGGCGAGCCGCAGCCAGAGCCCGATCCATGGCCGGACGGCCTCGACCCGAACGAGCGAGTGTACCGCCTGCAGTCGCGCGTGCCAGCGCACTGGATCCCGCTCGTGCCGGTCGCACTGCGCGCGGGTCAAGTGTCGCTGCGCAAAGGTGCGCTACTGCGCGATGGCGTGCCCCTGTTGCCTGCAGGCGTGACGCTCGCGCAGACGCCGCTGACGTTCCCCGGCGAGGAGATTCCGCGTGACGGCGTGCGCGTGCGCGCCGTGCCGGTGCTCGCGCGGCGCGCGGACGGTACATATGTGAAATGGGCGTCATATCGCGTGCGTACGGGCCGCGGAGAGGCGGCAAGCCGCCTTGCGTGGGACTCCGCCCTCGCGATCACCCACATGCGCCGGTCCGCACCTTAGTCGCTCTGTCCCGAAATACGTCTCGATGCGGGGAGCAAGTGTGAGGTCCACCTTCGCGCTCGGCGCGCGCCGGTGGACACTCCTTCGCTCTCTTGGTCTTGAAGTCGAACGCAGTCGTGAGATTTCCCACGACTGCGCGCCTCCACGGCGTGATGTTCGACTCCACGAGGTCCGGGTAGTCGTTCGCGAACCGCGCCTCGATGAACTTGACGATCCATCGATCTGATGGGGCGGTCTTCCTTCGTTCAGGCTCTTGAGCCTTGCCCATCCGCCGGGCGACCGACCAGCGCACCGACGGCACGTATGAGGGTTGGCACTGATACGGCCGCAGCGGTCGTTACCCCAAGAATGGCGTTGTAAAGCTCCTTTTGCGTCGCGAACAGAAAAATCGCGCCACCCACCACGGCGAGTGCGAGCGGCGCACGAAGCCGATCCCAAGCGCTGGGTCCGCTTGCGGTCTCGAGCGCCGCGACCTGCTCGGAGCATTCGCGTGTGAGAATGAAGCGGCGAAAGGTCTCGTTCATCGGGCGAAGGGCGGGATCTTTGAACAGCATGCGACGGCCGAGCAGTCGCCTCACGACGCCACGAACCGACGCGTTCGCCAGCCCGTGCTGCGCGACATGGCCGAGTACGACCTTCTCATCCTCCGAGCAGGATGCCCACAATCCACGGTAGAAATGCGCCGTTCGTTCCGCGAGTTCGTCGAACACCTGCCGACGAATCATGCGCCCGTTCATGACGGCATCAGAGCCCATCAAGTCTTCGCATACGCGTCTGACGTACGGATGCGAGGCGCCTTCCGACTGGAGCAATGCGATCACCGCCCCTTTCCGCAGAACATCAAGGCGGCCCGACCAGGACTGCTCACGGCGGGGTTTCTCGGGCAGGACTGGGAACGGCTCCGTGGCATGGTCGGATGTCGCGACCGACGCTTGTACCGGGTCCACCGGACACACCGCGCGCTGCTGACGCTGGTCGATCACCACGAAGGCCTTGAGAACCCGCGTCCAACGTTCCAGGGTCGTCACGCCGGAATCAGTGGAGATTGCGACTGACGCGCGGCGCCCTCCGGCAACTCTGATGGAGCGGGAAGAATGACGCAGGCTGTCAGTCAACCGTCGTATGGACACCGAGCAAAGCAGAATAACCGTCCTCGTCGGATCCGATACCAGCTCGTCCAGCAATACGAGCTTGCGGTCCATTGCAGCCGCGTCGTCGAGGCCTTCGTCGAAGTCGTCGATCACCACCCTGGCGTCGTCGGACCGTTCGTCCATGCCGACCAATGCTCGCCGCCAGGCACGCGTGACGTCGCGCTCTTGCACAATTGGTCCGAGCTTGAGGGGCGTGATGCCTTCGAGTCGGATCGCCTTCGCTTCCCTTTCTCCGAGGATAAGAACATTCTCGCCCACAATCGCTCCCACTTGGCTGCAGGCCCACAGAGGCTCCGTCAGTCCAGTGAGATAGATGCGGCGATTGAAAACGATGACCACGCCGCAGGTCAACACCAGCAACACGACACCCGATGAGACAAGGACGGCGAGTGAAGCTCGTGCGCCAGACTCCGCGACCGCCGTGTTCTCTGTGGTGTACCCAGTCGTCGGCACCGGGCGGGGTTCCTCCATGGACACCGTGTCTGTGGCCGAGTGCGCGGTACCACGTCCGGGACGAGTGGGAGAGACGTAGGTGATGCTCGGAACCGATGACGCGACTTGAACCGGAAGGCTTCCGATTTGTGAGGTCAGGACGATGACTTCGTCTCTAGCGCCCTTCTTCCGGGTACTCAGAGCGCCAGCTTCCGTCGCCAGCGGTGTCGTGCAGCAGCTCCCGCCACTCGACCGACGCCTCCGAATAGTAAGGTAAGTAGTCTTCGAGGAACGACAACACCATGTCATCGTCGTCCGGGATGGCATTCCGATCCCCGGTCGAGGTCCCGTCGCTGGTAGAACTCGAGCCGGACTCGTTGGCGTTGGTTGATGCCCTCTCTATCGAAGTGTTGTAGAGGAAGTGGACATACACGTCGCGGTCGTGCATGAGGTCGATCTGGGTCGCCGCCCTTTTCTTCGCGTTCGGGTCGCCGTCATCCGGGCTCAGATACTCTTCTGTCAAGTGGTTTAATCGCTCGGAGAGGCGCCGCGCGACGACGAGCTGGCTGTTCTTTATATAGCTTCGTACATGCAACTGGTACGATGCGAAGAAGAGCTGGGCACCAGGAACGACCCCGGTGACGAGCAACAGGAGCACGGCGGCACTTGAGTATGCAAAGAGGGGCTCTCGACTGCTTGCACTGCCTCTCTCGGGTCGATTGCGGAGGATCATGTAGGTGCCAATCCACGCGACGAGGGGCAAGGAGATGCCCACCACCAGCAGGGAATTGCGCTCGTAACGCCATGTCGTCAACGCAGCGCCCGCTAGTAAGACACCGCACAGGGTTGATACGCAGGCATAGCCGGTTCGCCGCGCCGGATCCGGCCAGAGCCACGACGCGTTTCGGCCGAGGGTCGCCAGCGCGACGATTACCCAGAGTGTTACGTAGATTGCGATGAAGATCAGCGTGACAACCAGCCATTCACGACTGATCGCCCACGCCCGCTCCTTCTGGAGCATGGAGACGACATACATGTCGGGCAACTCCATCGGTTGCAAATAGGCGCGGTACGGCGAGCCCCAATAGTTGATGTCGAGCAGTTCGGCGCTGTGGGCGGCCACTTGCGCACGAAGGCGCCGGTTGTTGTCCGTCTCGACAAAGAAGTCCTCATTGTCATTGCGCTGACGATCTGAGTGGAACAGTACGTTGCCGGCATGATCGATGACCACAAACGCGAAGCCTGGCGGCAGCACTGGCCCGATGAGCGAGCGCATTGGGATCGAGATAGCAGCCACAGGAAGTCTTTGGCTGGTCGCCCCGGGATCAGCTGACCCCTTCGCGAGCACCGCCTGCGGCTCGCCGGTCGTCCATGACCACACCGACCCGAGGGCACAGTTCCCTGCCCGGCAGAACGTGGCCGGTGGCCAGCCGAGTCCTCGAACCACGGTCCTGAAATAGTCCCGGCGTGCGACGGAGATCCTGTTGGACACCGATCGTGATGTTCCTAATTTGATCTGTTGCATTCCCTCGCGATCGATGAATGCGACAGACTCGAAGAAGGGGTAGGGCCATCGGATTGGCGGACCAGAGTCCAACCGGTTGTCGGCGCCCATCTGCCGTTCGACCTCTGATCCTTGCCTCGACGAGGGCTGGCACCTAAGATCAGCGTTCAGCACGGACGACATCTTGCCGCTTCGCAGGAGCGACGACATCTGGCGACCGCCGACTGGGTTCGTCTCGCGTGAGCCCAGCGTCCGCTCAAGGCACTCGAGCTGCGCGTAAGCATCGCGAATCTCCGCCGTCGCGTGACTGTCGAGGTCCTTTGCCAGCTGCTTCAGCTGGCTGTCGATGTCCCGGTTCAGGCGTGAGGATGCGGCGATATCGAGCAACACCGTCGTGATGATCGCCAGTCCTGCGACGCTGGCCACTCCCAGCTGAAAAAAATCGGACACACGCACCTGTTGTCGATCCCCGAGCAATGTCAGCTTTAGAAACGGCCAGCTGACGAAAGCGAGCAGGAGAACGATGACCCCGATCTTGACGAGGGTCGTCGAGATTGCCCAACTGCCGAACTGGAGCGTTTCGGTACGGACCAGTCCGGCCAGCACCAAAGGCGTGCCGCCTTGGTCAGAAGACAGGGAGCAAGGAAAAAGGAATAGAGTGTGGTCGACTCCGGCGAACGAAACGTTCGTCGTTGTGATCGATTGCGCGAGCTCCGAGAACGGCACTGGCTTGCCGTCGGTTGTTTTTGACGAGAGCACGCCGAGGCCTGTGGAGCGGATCTGTTGCGCGCTTGGCCCGGCGCTCAACAGCACCTTGCCCTTCTGGGTCCCCAGCAAGATTGCGTCGAACGCTCCTTGACCAACCCGCGACGCGAACATCGGCTGAAGGCCAGGCCGGAGTCGAAGCGTTGCGATGACAACTGGTGTCCCTGGCCCACTCACTCGCAGCGGAACCTCGACCATAAGTTCTGAGTCTGCCCGCAGCGTGTAGCCCCTGGCCGAGCCGTCGCGCTGCCCTGGCGCTATCTGAAACTCGATGTCAGCCGTCTGATACGCGCTGCCGCGAAGCTTCACCCATCGATCTGCGAGATCCTTGCGTGACTGAGCGTCAAGCTTTGCGGGCGCATCCTCTGCGAGGTTCCGGATGACCCGTGCCTCGGCGCGGGCCCTGTTGTCCACCTGTCTAGCCAAGTTCGACAGGATTCGAAAATTGCGGCCGACGATGTACTGGCGCTGTTGCGAGATGAAGAGCCAATAACCGGTCCCACCTGCTGAGATTACGGCCACGCCCAGGAAAATGCCGGCGACACGTAGGCGCACGAATGCACGAGCTGCGAACGCCATAAAAACACTCGCTTCTGTTGCCGCCAGCGCCAGCTCAGATAGGCGTGGGCTGAGTTCGTTGGGAGCGTCTGTGTATTAGAACGTCGAACGGCGTCCGCTCGAACAGCCGATGCACGCGGGCTTTGTCCCTGAGTTGTTCGGGATGGTCACAGGGCCAAGACTTGCGACGTGCTAGGATCCGCGTCCATCCCGCTTCGCCCACAGTTCAGGTGCCCGGTGAGTGAATTTCCAGAGTCGGCTCGTCGCGCGATCCGTTTCGGCGTGTTCGAGCTGGATCTCCACGCAGCTGAACTGCGCAAGGCAGGGGCGCGCCTCAACCTTCCAGCTCAGTCCTTCCAGGTCCTCGCGTTGCTGCTGGAGCGACCAGGCGATCTCGTCACGCGCGACGAGCTGCGTCAGCGTCTCTGGCCGGATGGCACGTTCGTCGATTTCGCGCATGGCCTGAACGCCATCGTGAATCGTCTGCGGGAGACACTTGGCGACTCAGCCGACCGGCCGCGCTTCATCGAAACGGTGCCACGACGCGGCTACCGGTTCATTGCGCCCGTGGATAACGCGCCGAGACATGATTTGGCCGCCCATCCGCGTCTGAGCGGGTGGCGCGCCGGCACATTGATGTGGCCGGCTGTCGTGATAGCACTGGCGATTGGCGCAGCCGTCTCGCTGTACGTGTTTCGGCTCAGGCCATTCTCACGTCCTCCGATGCGAACGACGCCATTGACCACCCTTCCTGGCCAGGAACGCTATCCAAGTTTTTCACCCGATGGCAGCCAGGTCGCATTTGCCTGGGACGGTGGAAACGGAGACAACCAAGACATCTATATCAAGGTCGTGGGTGCGGGAGTCCCTCTGCGCTTGACGACCCATCCTGCGGCCGACCAGAAGCCGATCTGGTCATCGGACGGACGCCACATTGCGTTTGTCCGCCTCGCCGAGGAGGGAGGCGGACTCTTCATGATCCCCGCGCTCGGTGGTCCCGAGCGCAAAATCGGGTCGATGATCCCGGAGCACGAGTGGGCGGCGGGACCGAGTTGGTCTCCAGACGGAAAACTGCTGGCGTTCTCTGAAAAGCATGAGCCGCAGGCCCCCCTCAGCATTTTTCTGGCGTCCATAGACGGTCTGGAAAAGCGAAAGCTGACGTCTCCACCGGCGGGATCTGCTGGTGACTGTGCTCCCGCCATCTCTCCCGATGGTCGCACGGTGGCCTTCAACCGGGTCAGCGCCGCAGGTGGTATCTTCCTCGTCCCGGTTGCGGGCGGGGAGCCTACGCGTGTGACTCGCGACCAGCTTCCGTTTTGTGAACGCCTCGCATGGACTGCCAACGGGCGCGAGTTGGTGTTTACGTCCAGCGGCGGCGCTCCCGAATCGAGTAGCAGTCTCTGGAGAGTCTCGGCTTCGGGCGGCACACCACAGCCGGCGTTCGTCGGCGGCGACAACGCGGCGAATCCAGCTATCTCAAGTCGGGGAAACCGGCTCGCGTATGAGCATCGATCGCAGGACATCAATATCTGGCAGATCGAGGTACCGACGGCGACACAGCCAAGCCGCTCCGCGACGAAGTTGATTGCCTCCACGCGAGTCGACGATGGTCCCCAATTCTCACCCGATGGCACGAGAATCGCGTTTGGTTCCGACCGTACAGGGAGCGGTGAGATCTGGGTGTGCGACACGGCGGGCTCCAACCCGGTTCAGTTGACTTCGTTTGGCGGCCCCATGGTCGGTACTCCGCGGTGGTCGCCGGATGGCCGCCGCATCGCGTTCGATGGCGACTGGGGTATCCACGTCATCGGCGTGGATGGGGGCCCATCGCGGCGCGTCGCCAGCGACACACCCGACGGTGTCGTCCCCAGCTGGTCGAGAGATGGACAATGGATCTACTTCGCGTCCAACCGCACGGGGCGTTTGGAGGTCTGGAAAGTGCCTGTCGCAGGCGGACAGGCGGTCCAGATAACGAGGCGGGGCGGATTTGCCGCGTTCGAGTCGCAGGATGGAAAAACCCTGTACTACGCGAAAGGCATGGACATCGACGGTCTCTGGAGCGTTCCGGTGAACGGCGGCGATGAAGCACCTGTGCTGGATTTTCCCAAAGGTAGCTTTTGGGGCTACTGGGCTCTAGCGAAGAAGGGCATTTACTTCGTGAACACCGAGACTGGCTCGCAGCCGGCTCTCCAATTTCTGAGCTTTGCCGAGAAACGGGTGGTGCATGTTGCCGCGCTGGACAGAAGACCGGTCCCGTTTGTCCCTGGGATGGCAGTGTCTCCCGACGAGAGGTCGATTCTCTACACCCAGGAGGACCAGCGGAGCAGCGACATCATGCTCGTGGAAAACTTTCGCTGAACTTGGCGGCCCGCCCTGCGCTCCGCACTTGTGCTCCCACCTGTTCATGGCCAGCGCCGCCGCATCGAGCAGCCGCTTCTCCCCGTCGCGGGAATCCGCCGATCGCGAACCGTCTCTGCCTTGAGAGATGGACGACGACAATACCGTCACAGGTGTGACTGGTTTCTGACCTTGAGCTGCTTTGAGATCAACGCTCCTTCTCAATAGACACGCTCACGAGACGCTGTTCCAGCAGGATCTCGTCGGGCTCCGGTGTCCTGCCGGTGATGAACTCCTCGATCTTGAACGTGCGCTGATCGGAGGGTTTGAGGACCGTCAACGTTAGCATTCCGGACTCGGCCGCGCCCCCCAGCGTCGCCAGCGCCCGGCTGGCCTCAAGAAAAATGCCCTGGGTCACGGTGTGCAGGGGCGCCGTCGCATAGACGGTGTCGCCGCTGAGCTTGTTGAAAGCCATGGTGATGTCGGCCCCGAAGTCGGCCAGGCGATCGATGGCCTTCGAGGGTGCTGTCCCCTGCAGGGACACGAAATCCTGCATGCCCTCGAGCGCATCAACCGCCTTCTCGATCACGAGCGCCTCGAATAGGCAGAGGTGGCTGAGGAACCGGTCTCCGTTATCCGACGTGGCCGCGGCGATCCAGTCCGGCACTTCGCCCGCGGTGAAGAAACTTGCCTGCTTGTCGAGCCCCAGCTCTTGCAGGTGCAGCCGAATTGGCAGGAACTTCTCGCCGAGCGTCGCTGACACGATTTGGCGGCGGCTCATCGCTCGTCGCAGACGGCGATCGACATGGTCCCAGTAGACGGACTTCTCGGCGTCCAGGGTCAGCGTCGAGCCATCGAGGCGCGCCGAGGTGGTTGGGGGAATGGCCGCCCAGACGAAAAGCGCCGCCGCGCTCGCGTTCTGGAAAAGGTTGCGCGCGTCCTTGAAGAAGTAGAACGGGATGACGGACCTGAGCGCGCGTTGGATCGCCCTCGACACGTTTTTCGATGCAGCCAGCAGAATCGGCTGCGGGCGCATCCAGGCAAGGACCGCCTCGGCCGGGAGGGTCACCTCCATCGACAGCAACGCATCCCCGAACTGATCCGCGCCGTTGGCGAGCAGGCTGTCGACCGTCTGGTCGAGTTCCGTGTACCACTGGCTCCACTGCGCCTGATCGCCGAACCGGTCTTTCATGTACTTTTCGAGGAACGGCCGCGTGTACATCTCGAGCTCACTGCGCTGCATACCCGCGCGCGCGTGCAGTAGCCGATACGACCATGTGGCACGATCTGCCTGGTGCACCCGCAGGTCGTTGCCAACGCGGAGCGCCACCGCCGACGTGAGGCCAATGGAGAGGCTGCTGCGATAGCGCCGGCGTGTATCGGTCACGACGTCCGACGCGTCCACCTGGTACAGCAGCAGCCGTCCACCGTCCTCGATCACTGAGACACCGGCGAGGCTCGTGTTGGCGTGCTCGGTCCGGAAGCTCAGTTTGGGCAGCGTCACCTGCAGGGTGCTCCTGCGCTTGATTTCGTGCGTGAGCATGGCGGCGTGGAACGTGACCGCCTTGGACGTCGAGGTGAGGAGCGCGTCCAAATCGCCGTCGCCGAGCAGTGTGGCCAGGAGTCTGACCCCCTGCGGGCCCGAGGTGTCGAACTCGACGTCGAGCAACGCCGTCTTCGACGTCGTACGCTGCCACGTGGCAGCGATCTCGGCACCATAGCGCGTCGTGAGGGCCTTGCGCGCCTTGTCGTAGATCTCCTGGCGCTTCGCGAGGACGACGTGAATCGTCTTGCGGATCTCGTCGATCTGCTCGAAGCTCACCTCGCGATCGAGGAACGCAGCGAGCCGCCCGACCAGGAACGAGTCGAGCTTCTTGAAGTCGGCCTCCGTCACCGCGGCGATGACCTTGTCTAAGTCGAGGGCCTTGGTGAGCGCGCCCTGCAGCCGTCGGATCACATCGCCGTCCAGGATGTCGGAGACGATACCGGCGGTCCTGCGCAGCTCTGGCAGCCGATCGAGGAGACTGAGCAGCCCGCGATCGGCGAGCGCGAGGAGCACGCGCCCGACCGGCTTGGTATCAAAGCCCGCGGCGTCGAAGAGCTCGATCAACGCCTGCTTCTGCTCCTTCTCGTCGTTGCTCGCGAGCAGGGTTACGGAGTTGCGGAAGGCCGTGACGCCGGCGGCATCCATTCCGTCCAAGATGCCCAACAGCTCGCTCGATACGCGATCGGGCAGCGTCCGCCAGAGTTGGATGGCTCCTGTGAGCTTTGCGCGCGCGGCTTCGAACGCCGCCGCGGGATCGATGCCCGTCGACGACTGAATCAGCTCCAGCGCCTTGTCGTTCGCCAACCCCGCCACCAGTTCCCCGACGCTCGTCGACGGGTCGGTCCACTCGTCCAACTTGGCGAGCGCGCCGACCACCTGTGCACCGTGGACGCCAAACACGGCCTTGACGAAATCGTCCACCTTGCCGGGCGTCAGCGAATCGAGGCCTTGGACGCCGACCTTGAGATTGAGGCCGAACTCGACGCCCCGCCGTGAGAGCTTGAACATTCGGACGCGGACGCGATCGGCGTCCGATTCGCGGCCCACGACGACCAGATAGCGTCCGCTGACATCCAATCCGAAGGTGGCCTTTGCCGCCGCATCGATCTTGAGGCCGATGTCGCCGGAGAGCCCGGCCGCCTTCACCTCGCGGACGAAGCTGAAGTCATACCCGACCTGCGCGGCAAGCTTCACCGCGATGGATCCCTGAGCCTCGGCAATGAGCCAAGTCCGCGCCGTCAGCGAATCGGCGCGGATCACATGCCGCGGCAGCTTCCAGCTGCCCACGACATCGCCCAGCACGGCATCGGCCGGTTTGGTCTCCTCGAACGCCTGGAGCACGGCCGTCACTCCTGCGGCTTTGGCGGAGGCGCCAAAGGAGAAGCTGCCGACAAGGCCGATGGGGTGGGTGCCTTTCGCCCCACCGGACGCCGAGTACCCGGCGCGCAGCAACGCAAAGCGCGTCGTGTCCGAGTCGTCGATGACGATCGCGAGTCCGGGCGTCTCCTCTAGGTCGAGCGCTGCCAGCGCCTTGTCCGGCGTGTCGTAGATCCCGAGCCCGGCGGAGACGCCGGCGCTGAACGAGACGTCCACCTTCGTCGCGCCGGCGGCAAACCGCAGGTCGCTGCCCGAGGAGACCGTCAGGCCTATCGAGCCAAGTGCCAGCACGCCGTCCGGGCGTGGGGGGAACGGCTTCTTCGACGCGACGGCGGCGAGCACGTCCATGCTGGTGGTACCCGACAGCTCCAAGTTGCCGGTTGCGCCAACCTTCAGGATTGAGTCGAGCGGGAATTCCTTGGCAGGCATCGATCACTCCCTTCGGTCAAATGGGAACGTCGGCGGGTGACAAGGCAACACCACCAACCGATCCTCAGACGCGGCCGCGAGGCCCCCCTTGTTGCGAACGCTCGGGGTCCTGATCAGCCGGTCTGCAATGTCGTTTTCATCGTCCTCGACGGTGCGAGAGCACGGGCCGCCCGCATTGGAGGCGCAGCGCCGCGAGCGCCGCGCCCGGTGCGTTGGGGCTCACCAAAATGGCAGGTGGGAATGCCGTCGCTGAACGAGTGGCGCATCATGCCCCAGGAGTCGAAACCTGGTCAACGACTATTCGCCGGATATCACTTCCGGACCTCTGCAGGAACTACGGCGAGGGAGCAGGGCTGTCCACTGCCGCCCACGTGAGCTGTATCCTGCGCGCTCGGTGTGAGGAATATAGATGGGCCACGAATCGTGGGGATGCCACGTGATTCTGTTGCCCCCCCTTTCGTACCTTGGCGGTCCCGCGGCGTCCTGGCTCGAGACTTCCAAACCTGCAACCGATCGACCCGGGGGCACATGACCGGTACTCTGTTCTTCGATTGTTCGTTCTGATCACTTTGGACGTTGTCTGTTGTAAACTCACGCGCCTCGTTCAGCCAGAGTCGCGAAGTCCAGCCCGCGCAGTTGTTCCGTTTCCTGCATGAGGCCGGTCACTGAGTTATATGGCCACGCTCGCGCCTCATCGATTCCGAAGGGCAACAAGAGCGAATGGAGGTTGAACACACGCGGTTAAATCGAGCGGTCCTTCGGATGTAGGCGGTAGCTGGTTGCACCAGTGAACCCAGTGGGTTCGAAAGTGGCGCTCCAGTCGCGTGTAGTACGGACTCGGGAGGCAGCATGAGCATTCAATCACGTCTCGAGACGGTGAAGGCAGCGCGTCAGCGGTACGACCACCTCGCCGGCGTGGCGAGAGCGCAGGCGATCTGCGCGTTCGTGGTGTGGGAACACAGAGCCGAAGGTTGGGGGCGGTTCAAGAAGCGCGACGGCACCCTCAGCGCTGACGTGATTGCGCTGAAGGTAGCAGGCGAAACCCAGGTTCACACGTTCGACATCCTCGGCGACTCGGAGAACGCGGCGAGACCGCAGTTCGGACCGACGGAGCCGACCGGACGTGGAGATCTTGCGCGCTGGGCGGAGCCCGTGCGCCCGTTCGACGTGCCCGAGCCGCCCGTGCCGGTGCCGGTGCCTGTGCCGGTGCCTGTGCCCCAGCCGACAGCACCACAAGACATCGCCGCCTTGCAAGCGGAGGTGGCCGCACTCCGCTCGCGCCTCGATGCCCTCGCCGCCGGTCCCGGGCTCGATCTCGACACGCTGTTGAACGCGATCATCGATCAAATCGTTGTGAGCGATGCCGAGACCACGGAAGCGACGCTGGGGCTATCTCACAGCCACGGCGTGCGTGGGCTGACGCTTAGGCGGCGATCGTGATTGGGAGCAACGCACTGTGCTCCACTTGAATGCCGTCTCGTGATGTGGGGCCGGGCTTCAGCCCGGCTGATGTGGCGTGGCGACGGTTCCAATGCTTATCGTCAAGGAGTGATCGGGCCTCATCCCTGGTAGCCGTCCGCGGCGATGGTTCGAGGCGTCTGATCGAGACGTGGTGACCAGTGGATGAGGTGTGACGTGTTCGAATTCCATCGGGAGGACGTTTATCAGGTGGTGCAGGCGGTTCCGGGAGACATACGCTGTGACAGATTCTCCGGCCTGCTCGCTCGTAAACCGGCAGGAACTAAGTGAGGTAACCGATGCCCAGCACCGTCACGAGGCTGGTGCCCATTCCCACCAATATCAACATCGGTGTGAGCAGCGCAAAGCAATCAACCATGCTCGCGCTGCTGGGCAATCCGCGCAACGACTACGACCAGGTGTGCCGGGAGGTGACAAACCCGACGCTACGGGCGAAAATCGTCCTGGCGAGCGTCGGTCCGTTCAGAGTGCAGGGCCTCAGGCCGGCGGTGGCGTCGCTGAAAGAGATCCTGTCCGAGATCGCGGTCATGCAGCCCGACGTCCATGCGGAGATGGGCTCTGCGGGCATGCTATGCGCCCGGCTCGTGCGGGGGGCGACGACCAGAGCGATCAGCAACCATTCGTGGGGGACGGCCGTCGACCTGACGCTCCATGGCATCCTCGACACACGCGGCGACGATCTCGTGCAGGAAGGCCTGACGCGGATTGCGCCCGTGTTCAATCGGCACGGATGGTTCTGGGGCGCGGGATTTCGCACCGAAGACGCTATGCATTTCGAGGCCGGCGACGACTTGATCCGGAAATGGCAGACGGCCGGCGAACTCGGCGCGGGGCCGCCGACGCCCCCCGAGGCGCTGCTGACGATCGGTGACCGCGGGCCCGATGTGCTCGCGCTGCAGCGCCGGTTGAACGCGCTGGGGGCTGACCTGACCGAAGACGGCGAGTTCGGCACGGGGACCCACGCGGCAGTCATGGCGTTTCAAGGATCGAACGGCCTCAGGCCCGATGGCGTTGTGGGAGCGACGACGCGGGCGGCCCTTGGGCTGTAAACTCGGTGGGCTTACGAGTGTGTTCGCGCACCTAGGAGCGCTCATCGCATTGACCGCGGCGATCGGCATTTGCGGAACGCATTCCTCGGCGGACAGCCTGTACACCTCGATTCGTCCCGAAGACTGCAAGAGTCCGCCTGAGGAGGTGAGGGCGCCCTACGCGGCGCGGGATCTTGGGGTGCAACAATGCCCTGCCCCTGACGGATGGCGGCTGATGCTCGTCTCGTCCGACGCGAACACCTGGCTCGACCTCGCCGGACCTGGACTAATCTGGTCCGGCGAACGGCCAATCGTGTACGACTCGCCGATCGGCAACTTCCCGAGTGTCGGCGGCGGCGCATCGTCGTCGGTGGAATGGCGACGCAAAGACGGCCGCTTGACAGCTCTCATCGTTCGGGTAACAGCACAGAATCGTGAGGCCCTCGACAGGCATCGATCCATTCTGTACGTCGTGCGCCTGCAGAACGATCGTGCGTGTGTGATCGGACGCGCGACGACGAACGCAGAGGCACGAAGGCTCGCCGACAGTGATACCGGGTGCGGATAGGGGCAGGACGCGTACTTGGCGTCTCGGGCGGCACCGTCTATCCAACTGCGTCCCCGGTGCCGCGTGGCCGTTGTCAACTCAACCACCAGGGCGGTCGCAACCGGTAGCTCGCGCTCACCGCCAGTCGCCGGCCGCAACAAAGCCCGCCCAAAACAACGGATGCGTGCTCTGCTTCGCGGCCCGTCGCGCCCGCCAAGCCGAACCCACCTGGGCCAGGTCGATTCTGACACGCCCCTTGATAGATACCGTCGAGCCGACGCGCGGATTGTGGGCGCGGAAAATCGTGTTCGAAAACCCGGGCAAGTAAGCTCCGCGAAACATCTGCGCTGATGCTCAACACCGCAACCTTTACGCTCGCCATCCTGGCAATCTCGACGATCGAAATCGCAGCCGGACAGACCACGCGCGTCCGCCTCCTGTCCGCGTCCGAGGCGCGCTCGGTGCGCGTCAGGGAGATGGAGACGGCATCTGCCGACGGGGTGCGTCTGTATTACCGGGTGGCGGGAAGCGGCGACGAAGTCGTCATCGCGCCGTTCGCGCTCTATCACGGGACCGCGCTCGACCGGCTCGCGGCCGGACGACGCGTCGTCACCTACGATCCACGCGGACGCGGCAAGTCAGCCGCCGTCACCCCCGACAATGTCTCGCGCGACCTTCTCCTGGCCGACCTGGATGCCGTTCGCCGCGCGGTCGGTGCCGAACGGATCGCGGTGATCGGCTGGTCCGGGGCAGGCATGGAGACGTTCGTGTACGCGATGAACAACCCGGGACGCGTCAGCCGGCTCGTGCAACTGGCGCCAGTCGCTCCACGCTTCGTGCCATACAGCGAGCAGATGATGGCTGACCGCCGCAAGCGCACCGATAAAGCGGCGGCAACGGCACTCGAAGCGAGAGTCAAGGCAGGCGAGTTCAAGAGGGACGCCGCTGCATTCTGCCGGGCGCAGAACGCCGTCGAGTTGCCGCCTCTGCTCGCGGACAGACTCAACGTGACGCTCGTACCCGATGTGTGCACGTCGCCCAACGAGTATCCCGAAACGCTGGGCGCCTACTTCGGAGGGCTCTTCAAGTCGATCGCCGGGTTCGATCTGGTGCCGTCACTTTCGAAGGTCCGCATTCCCCGTCTGGTGATCCACCCCTTGCAGGACAACATCCCTCTCGCAGGCAACGAGGAGTGGGTGCGCGGCCAACCGGACGCACGCATCCTCCTGATCGACGGGTCGGGGCATTTCCCGCTCTACGAGCAGCCGGAGAAGACCCTGCGCGCAATCGCAGTCTTCCTCGATGGCGAGTGGCCGCCAGAGGCACGTGCCATGCCGGCGCAATAGGACATACGTCACGACGCGATGCTCGCGGTCAAAGGGCTCACGGTCGATCCGACAACGATCGCCGTGCGGGCGACAGCGCACCCCCGAAATCACCTTTCATCACGCCAGGGTCACCACTCGTCCCAAGCCGGAACATTCTCCACGGCTCCTCGTCGGACGACACATGCTGCAGCGACTGACGTCAATACTTTCTCTCGTCGTCCTTCTCGCGTCGGCGCTTGCGGCCGCTGAAAAGCCGACGACACCCGCCGACCCGACAATGGTGATCCTGAACGCTTTCCGCACTCATCCAATCGTGGCGCTCGGCGAGGGACAGCACTGGAACCTGCAAGGACACGCGTATCGCATGTCGCTCATCCACGACCCACGCCTCGCAACGGCGGTCAACGATATCGTGGTCGAGTTCGGAGACGCACGCTACCAGCACGTGATCGACCGTTACGTCGCCGGCGGAGATGTTCCCTTTGAGGAACTGCGGCACGTGTGGGAAGACACGACGATGGCGAATACCGTGTTTGACATGCCCATTTATGAGGAGTTGTTCCGCACCGTTCGCGACGTGAATCGCTCACTGCCGGCTGGGACGCGCCTTCGCGTGCTGCTTGGCGACCCTCCGATCGACTGGGCGAAGGTCTCCAGCGGGGAACAGATTCTGAACCTGATGTACGAGCGCGATGCGTTCGCCGCAGATCTGGTTCGCAAAGAAGTTCTGGCAAAACGCCGCCGCGCGCTGCTGCTGTATGCAGATGGCCACTTATTCCGAAAGGGCGAGGAAACCGTCCCTGATTGGATGGTCGTCAAAAGGAAGCCCGAGGAGCCGCTCGTGAGCCAACTTGAAAAGACACACCCTGGGTTGATCTTCAACATCGGCGCTCCGACGAACGCCGACCTCACCAGGTTTCAGCCTGACGTGGCGACTTGGCGCGTTCCGTCCATCGCCCTCCTGGAAGGGACGACGCTCGGTGCGGCTCCGTTCCGAACCTTGTACGATCTGAACGGGCCCGAGTTTCTGAACGTGCGAATACAGGACCAGTTCGATGCACTGCTCTACCTCGGCCCGCCTTCATCGATGACTCTTTCCGAGCTGCCAAGGAGTAGATGCGCGGACGAGAAGTACATGAAAATGCGCCTCGCACGCATGGCACTGCTCCCGTGGGGCAAGTACGAAATCGACAGCCTGAATACGTTCTGCGGTCGACACTGAATTTCCGAGTCCCACAACGTGCATCGTCCGGCGCCCGTTCCGTCAGCGAGCAGCGATGGGGAGGGTAATCTTCGACGGATGGTCGCGATCGTGATGCAGGCGGATCGTCGCCCGTTTCATCCGCGCCGAGACGGTTTCCAAATCACCCGTATGGAGATTTCGCGAGAAGTTCGGGAAGAACGACGCGGATACCTGGGCCCTGATCCGGTGCCCGCGGCGAAACAGGTTGCTGGTCACCAGATTGTCCAGCGCCAACGCGTACACCCGGCCCGGTACGAGGAGCCGCCGCGGTCCTGGGAGGCCTCGATAACTCGCACGCACTGCCTCGACTCCAGGGCTCATCAGGTTGAACGCCGACCCATCGGGTGCGACGTCGAGGATGCGCACCCACAGGTCTGTGTCCCGGCAGTCGCACGAAATGTGCACGCGCACCCGAATCGATCCTGTGACCTCGACGTCCCCGGTCAACGGAGCTGAATCGAACGTGAGGACGTCCCGCCGCTCAGCGAGCGCCCGGTAATCGTGAGCGCCGGCTGACCCGTAATACGGGTTGATGACCGGATCGGCCGGATTCGAGACAAGGGTGCTCGGTGGCGCGGTCCGGGTAGGCGGCGTTTGCGTGATGCGACCGTGCGTGCTGCCTTCGCCTCGCGAGAAGTAGTAGGTGCGACTGTGCCCGGGCGGCGGCCAGGTGCTCGACTCCCGCCACCGGTTTTCACCCATTACGAAGTACCGCACGGGCGCCTCCGCGCGGGGCGCCCTGTCGCCGCGTAGGTGGCGATCCATCCAGCCGAGGACGACCTGGTCGTAATCGATCGCCGCGGTGCCACCGAAGTCCCGCTCGCCAAACGTGGTCCTGGACGTGGAGTCGACGCCGTGTGTCCAGGGACCGAGGAGAAGCGCCGCCCGCGACGTATCCCTCCCGCGCGACATCACGAGCCCTGTGTAGTTCGTGGTCGCCCCTTCCGGCCCGTAGTTGTCGTCATGCCATCCCGAGAGGTTGAGTACCGCCGCATGCGTCCGGCCGTACTTGTTCCGCAGCTCCGCGAAATCCCAATAGGGATCATCCGGTGGGTGGTGCAGCCAGTCGTAGTAGTACGGCGCGACGTCACGCAGCTCCTGCACCTGATCGAGGGGCAGCGTCCTGAGCAATCGGTCTCTGAGGGCCGGCCAGCCCGCGACGGCGTGTGGTTCTGGGGCATTCGGCAGACCTGCCCTTTGTCGCGCGTCCGGTGCAATGTTCATCCAAATCCATTCGAGCCATGACAGGTCCCACACGCCGCCGCTGTAGAAGAAGTTGTGCGGTGTCGAAAAGGTCATCGCCGGTACCATGGCTTGGAGGTGCGGCGGGCTTTCCGCCGCCGCGAGCCATTGCACCGCGCCGGGATACGAGAGCCCGAATGTGCCGACCCGGCCATTCGACCACGGCTGTCGCGAGGCCCACTCGATCGTGTCGTATCCGTCGTGTCCCTCGTTCGCATACGGTCGAAACTCGCCGTCGGAGGCGTACCGGCCGCGAACGTCCTGCACCACGACCGCATAGCCACGTTCGATCGCCCGAATGAAAATGGTGTAGTTCTCGAGAGCAGCGTGCTTGCCGTATGGAGTTCGATAGACGAGCGTTGGAGAGGGTCCCTGGGGTGGCCGCAGGATATCGGCTCGAAGGCGCACCCCATCGCGCATCGGAACGTCGACGTTCCCTTCCCGGATGTACGTCGCCCGAGACGCCTGCGCAGCCATGGGGGCGACATCGTGCGGCGCAAGAACCAGCGTCAACAGCAGGAGCGCGCCCGGACCGATGACGTGAAGTCGCGAAAGCTTCGTCACAATGCCATCCCGTATCACTCATCAGAGGCGATTGTGAGTCCTCGGCGGAACAAGGGTGATCAGTGTAGCCGGATTGAACCTTTGGGCTAGAATCACCCGCAATGCCGGCACGGCTTCTGCGCGATAACGCTTTCCTCGTCGGTGCAGTGTCGCTTCCGGTGGCCGTCGTCGGCCTGTTTCTGCTGGTCACGGCCATCCCGAAATGGACCGTCTCACCGCCAGGCTACGACCTCCTGCTGCAGACCACCGAATACGATCGTGCCCATTCGTCGATTGGCGTCGAGCTGTTCGTCCGCGACGAGGCACTTCAGGCCAGGCTGCGGGTCGTCAAGGATGCCCAGACACCGCGGGTCAGGTTGTGGCGCTTCGACCACACCACCCTGAGCGCTCGGGAGGTTCCGTTGAATTTGCCAACTCCGGCCGGCGACGTCGATGTTGCGCAAACGGTCGTCGTCGAGGCCGTGCGCGGCCGCCGGATTGTCACCGATACGAAGGCTCCGGACGGCTACCAGCTGCGCACGCCGGACGGGGGCAGGCCAGGCGTGATCGGCGACATCTTCGGCATGCGTCGATACGGCCAGCCGGCCGCGATCGTGAACCGCGGCCGTGTCGTCCCGATCGACATCCAGACGTCGAACCAGTATCAGGCACCGACGTTCGTCGGGTGGGTGGTGGACGGAGGGGGAGGCTAGGTGGACGAGCGGGCGCGGGCGCTCGAGCAGATCGCGGCAGTTGCCAGGGCGCACGGTCTGTCTGCTACGGAGGTCGCCGCGGCGATCGAGCCGTCCTCAGGTGATGCGGGCGCTCGCCGCAGACAAGGCGTGCTGGTTCACGTGCTTGGCGTGCTCGGCGGCACGTTCGTGTTCGCGGGCGTCGGCGTGTTCATCGCGCTGCAGTGGAGCGAGCTCAACGCCGCCGCCCGGGTGCTCGTGACGCTCGGGTCGGGGCTCATCGCCTTCGTCCTGGCGGTGCTGGGCACTCGGGATCGACGGTTCGACAAGGCGGCGACACCGTTGTTCCTGGCGGCTGCGGTGCTGGAACCTGGCGGGATGATCGTCGCCTTCGAGGAGTTCGGATCGGGCGGCGACTGGCGGCTGGCCAGCCTCGTGACCTCCGGCGCGATGGCCGCGCAGTTCGCACTGACGTTCGGTGTGCTACAGCGGTCGGCGCTGCTGTTTCTGACGATCCTGTTCGGTACGGCGTTCTTCTGGACGGCGCTCGATCTGATGGAGGCTGACAGCGCCGTGATCTCCGTTGTCCTCGGCACCAGCATGCTGCTCGCCGCCGTGGGCGCGGACCGCAGCGGCCGCAGCGAGATCACTCCGTTCTGGTACTTCGCCGGAGCGACCGCCTTTCTGTATGGCTTCTTCGACATGGTCGAACGCACGCCCCTCGAGATCACCTTTCTGGCCGTCGCCGCGGCGTTCGTCTACGGCAGCGTGTTGCTGCACAGCCGGACGCTGCTCGCGGTGGGCACCCTCGCGATCCTCGCCTACACCGCCTACTTCACGGGCGAGCACTTCGTGGATTCAATGGGCTGGCCGCTCGCGCTCGTCGCGTTCGGGCTTGTGTTGATTGGTCTGAGCGCACTGGCCGTCCGGATCGATCGCGACTACGTGCGCCCGAAGGGAGACGACTGACGGGCGGCGTGTCACCAGGCGGCGGGATCGGGCCAGTACACCCGCGACAGGTAATGCAGCGCGATGCCTGCGCCCCAGCGGTTGGGAGCGGTCCAGACCAGCAGCGCCACCGACAAGACCACCACCGTCAGGCCCAGCACAGGGTGCGAACGCACCACGCCAAAATAGATCAGGACGACGATCGCCGCAATTGGCAGCCGATCGCCGATGATCGTGAAGGCCCATGTGTCGCCGGGATTGCGTACGAAGACCAAGCCGCAGTGTGAACAGCGGTCACGATGGGACCACCCGGAGAACAATCGCCCCTCGCCGCAGTGCGGGCAGCGTTTGCACACTCCGCGCCGAAGTGCTGTGCTGATCAATTTCCAGTGTGAAGGCGGCTCCGGCAAAGTCTGCGTGACTGGCACACACTACACGCGCGTCGAGCGATCCCCTCCGGCCCCGTGACCCAGCGCGCACCAGGATCAGCCCGCCGAGCGCGCCGCCCACGAGCAGCAAGGTCCCGGGCTCCGGCACCGGCTCAGACCTCGTGAAGTCGTACCTTATGGAGTCGGGGAATACTCGGTACACGCGCGCGCCGTTGTCGTCGACGAGGCCGAAGAAGCGCGCCGATGCCCTCCCGCTGCCACCGAGCTCCACCGTGAAGATCGGAAGCGCGTCAGAAGGCCGGGTCAGCGGATGCTCCAGGAACCCGTTCATGACACCGGCGAACGTGAACGGCACGTCGACGAGCGACGAGCCGAGCTCGGTGAGCGTTGCCGTCGGTGTGGTGAACGTGCCCGATGAGAACCCCACGTATACCAGCGGGTAAGTTACGCCCTCGATCACGCCGGTGCCGCCGCCGGAGCTGAACTGGTCGAAGGTGGCGCCGAGGTCGGCGACAGGCGACATGCACGGCGTGCACGCAGCCGCATTGGCGAGGAAGCCGTCGAGGCTGCCGGTGAACGAGAAGAAGCGAGGCCGCGGACCGCGACGCGTTCATCCGCAGGGCGACGGTGCACGTCGCGCCGGTCTCCCCTGAAGCGATCGGGCGGTTGGTCTGGAACGCTCGCGTCGGTATTAGCAGCAGTGTTCCGTCAGATTCACCTCCCGGAGTCGGTCTCGTGCACACCATGCCCTATGACGTGCTCATCGTCGGGTCGGGTGCGAGCGGCGGCTGGGTAGCCAAGGAGGCCGCCGAGCGTGGCCTCAGCGTGCTCATGCTCGAAGCCGGCCCACCCAAAGTGCCGACCCGAGATTTCACCGAGCATATCTGGCCCTACCAGCTGAAGTTTCGCGGGTTCGGCAATCAGCAGCGACTGCTCGAGAACCAGCCGGTGCAGCGGCTCTGCTATGCCTGCGATGACTACGGTCATCAGTTTTTCGTAAACGATCACGAGAATCCCTACACCTTTCCCGCCGACAAGCCGTTCATGTGGATTCGCGGCCGCCAGGTCGGCGGGCGCACGTTCTGCTGGGCGCGCGAGAGCTACCGGTTCAGCGACTACGACTTCAAGGCCGCCAGCCGCGACGGCGACGGCGACGACTGGCCCATTGGCTATGCCGAGATCGCACCCTACTACGATCGGGTGGAACGTTTCATCGGTGTCAGCGGCTCAGTCGAAGGTCTCGCACAGTTTCCGGACGGGCGATTCCTCCCGCCGATGGCGTTGTCCTGCGGTGCACTCCTGGCACGCGACGTCATCGGCCAGAAATTCGGCTGGCGGGTGATGCCCGACCGCGTGGCGAACCTGACCGTCTCCCATCGAGGGCGGCCGGCGTGCCACTACTGCGACCAGTGCCAGCGCGGATGTCATACGGCTTCGTATTTCAACAGCCCTTCGGTGACGCTGCCTGCAGCCGCTCGGACCGGCAGGTTCACACTGATCAGCGACGCGGTCGTCAGCCACGTGCGCCTGGATTCGCGTGGCCGTGCGAACGGAGTGCACTACATCGACCGCCTGTCGCATCGGCATCGCGAGGCCTCCGCGCGCGTTGTTGTCCTGGCCGCGGGCGCCCTGGAGTCCACACGCATCCTGCTCAATTCCCGCTCGCCGCTGTTTCCCCAGGGCGTGGGCAACGAGGAAGGCGTCTTGGGCCACTACCTGATGGACCATTTCACCGTCGAAGGCGGTGGAGGGTTCATGCCGGGTCTGCGCTCGTCCTCCCGCGAACCGGTTGGCCGCCCTTGCGGCTTCATCATTCCCAACTACACAAACCTGGGCGCCAGGAGAAATGCCGATTTCGTTCGAGGCTACCGCTTCGATGGCGACGGCAGCCAGGAGCTCTACGGACATGCGTTCCTGTTGCCGGAATTCGGCGACGCCTGGCGTCAGAAGGTGCGACAGGACATTCCGTACTACTTCGCGCTGGAAGCCCAGGGAGAGTGCCTGCCGCGCAAAGAGAACTGCGTCACCCTCGATGCGGATAGAAAAGACAAGTGGGGCATTCCGGCTCTCCACATCGTCGCCACCTACGGTGAGAACGAGCGGGCGATGGCCAAGGCGATGCGGCAGGACATCGGTGCGATTCTGAGCGAACTCAAGCTGGAGCAGGAGACGCCGCCGGCGGACGAGATCAGCGTCTTCGGCAAGAACATTCACGAATGCGGCACTGCCCGCATGGGCGACAATCCGAAGACGAGTGTGGTGGATCGCAACTGCAAAGTGCACCACGTCCCGAACCTCTTTGTCAGCGACGGCGCCGTCTTTCCGACGCAGAGCTGTTATGAGCCGACGCTGACGATCATGGCGATTTCCGCGCGTGCGGGTGAACACATCGCCGAGTCTTTCCGTCGAGGTGAGCTGTGAGCGAGACGAGGGGCGCGCCAAACGACTCTGACGACGCTCTCACCCGGCGCGCGTGGCTGCTGCGCCTGGGAGAACTCACCGCGCTTGCAGGCGTTGCCGGCCTCGCGCCGGACCTGGCAGGTGCGATGGCTCCGACCGATCACGTGGCGGCGGCCCGGTTGCCGCCTGGCCTGTACGAGCCTTCAGGCGAGCATCTGAGTCACGTGTTGGGGGCCCTTGACGCGCCGCTCGTTCCACGCGGCGCCGAAACCGACTTCGCCGTGCCTCGACGGGGTCCGTTTCAACCCGTGTTCTTTTCTCATCACGAGCTCGATGTGGTCACACGCCTCGTCGGCGTTCTGCTCGGGAGCGTGGACGCGCGCGCGCTGGCGGAGACGATTGGCTGGGTCGACTTACGCTTGCAGAGCGACACCGGCATCCGCGATGCCGCCCGGACCCTCGATCCGTTGCATCGCGCGCTCGCCGTCGCGCACTATGGAGAAGGCAGGGTGGTCCAGTTGGAAACCGTGGATTCGCAGGCCGTCGTGCGGACCGGTTTGCGGCTGCTGGAGCAGCAATCGCGGGAGCGGTTCGGCCGCGAATTTCTGGAGCTGGTCGAAACAGCGCAGACAGACTTGGTTCAGGAGATCAGTCACACGCCGCCGGAATCACCGCTCGGTCGCTGCTATCTGTTTCTGCGGCGTGAAGCCATTCGCGGCTACTTCACATCACAGGCGGGTCTGACGGAGCTCGACTACAAGGGTAACGGGGTCTATGGTGCCTGCCCCGGTTGCAACAGCAAGCCAGGTTAGGTCGTACCGCTGCGAGAATCACGCCTCGGTTTAGGCTGGTGGAGTTGCCCGGCAGTCACTGGCCGTCTCACGGAAGCCGTCGCCCCGCCGGCTAATCCAGCTTGCCGGCCGTCGGCGCAGCTGCTGCCGACGCAACCGCAGGTGCGGGCTTTGCTGTGGGCCTGTGGAACGCGTACACGAACTGCTTGAACTCCGGGTGCAGGAAATCGGCGCCGAACCGGAAGCGTTTCATCTCCGCAAACGCCTGCGCTGCCGTCCATCGATCCGACGTCATGCGATAGATCGCCGTCATCACCCCCGTGCGATGGCGCCCGCCCACGCAATGCACGAACACGGGCTGGTTTGCCGGATCGTTGACGATCCGCAGGAACTCAACGATCTGGTCGGACGTCGGCACCATGCGAGTGGTCATCGGCAACCCGACGTACTGCATGCCCGCCTGCTCGACCCGGATCCGCTCATCGGCCTGTGCATCGTCGCTCGTGAGGTTGACGACCGTCCGCACGCCGAAGGCCGCCAGGTCGGCATAATCTGAACGCCTCGGCTGGCCGCCCCGGTAGTAGTTCGCGTTGATCTCTCCGAAGTTGTCGATGCGGATCGCCGGAAGCCGATCGGTTGCCGCGGCCATCGTCGCCGGCGGTGGCTCGGCCGAAGCAGGCAGGGGCACCCCCCCGAAGAGGAGCGCCACCATTAGATGGACGAGATACCTGTTGCGTTTCACTGATGGCTCCTGCGCAGTTACCCTGCTATCGTTCGCTCTGGGCTGCTCTTCAGCAGGGCTGAAGCCCTGCCCCACACATCGAATTCAGCAGGGCTGAAGGCCTGCCCCACACATTGACAGCCGTTCAGGGCTGCGACCTTCCGGCGACGTCTGCGCCTGGCTGTTGGAACCATCGAGCTGCCGCGATGGCTGATACTATCGGCTCGTGTACGATGGCCGGAGCGCTCGTACTCTCGTTCCCAGGCTCCCGCTGGCCCCGTGCGCGCACATACCGTGAACAACGCATCTGGAATCGCACTGCTCCTGATCCTGGCCATGACCGCTGGAGGGTGTGGCCGGACGCAAACAGCCGACGCTCAGGCGCGCGACGGCGCGGAGAAACAGGTCTCTACGGCCGTCGTCGTCAAGGACTCGGTCAGACGATCTATAGACGTCGTCGGCACGTTGGCGGCTGTGGACCAGGTCACGATTTCGTCGGAGACGGAGGGCACCGTTCGCGCGATTCTCGCGGATCTGGGCGATCGCGTCACAAACGGGCAGGTGCTCGTCCAGATCGACAACGAAAAGCAGCAGTACACCTACGAGCAGCAGCAGGCGACGCTGGCGCGAGCGCTCGCGCAGTATGGCGCCCCCGATCCCCAGCACCTGCCCCCCATCGAGCAGACCCCTGACGTTCAGAAGGCCAAGGCAGATCTCGTGCAGGCGAACCAGAGATACGCGCGGGCCGACGAGCTCTTCGCGGAGATGCTCATCTCGCAGCAGGCGCACGACGACGCGAGAACAACGCTGCAGTCGAAGCAGGCCAGCTACGATTCGGCGCTGCAGAGCGCGAGGAACCTGCGCGCAAGCATCCAGGCCTCCGAGGCCGCCATGAAGCTGGCCGGCCGGCAGCTCCGCGACACCGAGATCCGGGCGGCGTTCGACGGCTTCGTCGAGAAACGGCTGGTGAACCTGGGCGAGCTCGTCAAGTCGCAGATGCCGGTCATGGCCATTGTCCGACTCGATCCGCTGAAGGTGACGGCGGAAATGCCCGAGCGGATGGCGCCGTGGATCAGCAACGGTCGTCCAGTGGAGCTGCACGTGGATGCGTACCGCGATCGCACGTTCACCGGCACGGTGACGCGCATCAGCCCGGTCGTGAATGCCGACACGCGTGCGTTCCCCTTCGAGGCGGTGGTTCCGAACCCCGATGCGGCGCTGAAGCCAGGGACCTTCGTTCGCGTCCACGTCGAGAGCGGCAAGGTGGACGACGTGCTCACGCTGCCGCATGCCGCGCTCCAGTACCGGTACGGCGTCAACCGCGTCTTCGTCGTCAAGGGCGACCGGCTGGCCTCGCGCGAGCTCCAGGTGGGCGAGCGGCTCGGCGACCGCGTCGAGATCACCAGCGGCGTAAAGGAGGGTGAACGGGTGGCCATCACCGATGTCGACACATTGACCGACGGTGCTCTGGTCGTCGTCACCAGGTAACGGAGGCCACGTGCTCTCGGAATTCTGCGTCCGCCGGCCCGTCTCCGCGACGATGCTCGTGATGTCGCTGGTAGTGCTCGGCCTGTTCTCCTTCCGCGACCTCGGCGTGGACCTCTTCCCGAGAGCCGATCCCGCCACGGTGAACGTGTCGCTCCTCCTGCCCGGCGCAAGCCCGGACGAGATCTCGACCTCGGTCGTCGAGCCGATGGAGGAGGCCATCAGCGGCGTGTCCGGGATTGACGAGATTCAGGCGCGCATTGCCGAGGGCAGAGCCAACATCACGGTGCGCTTCGTGCTCGAACGCGACATCAACGACGCCGCGAACGACGTCCGTGAAAAGGTCGCCGGCGCCATCCAGCGCGTCCCACCCGAGCTGCTGCCTCCTGTCATCACCAAGGTCGATCCCGACGCGGATCCGGTCCTGTCGCTGATCGTGTCGTCGAAGGGCATGAGCCTTCGGACGCTCACGGAGCTTTCCGACAAGCAGATCAGCCGGGTCATCCAGACGGTCAACGGCGTGGGCGAGGTCAGTCTCGGCGGCGGCCGGGCCCGGGAGATCCACATCGTCGTCGACATCGAGAAGCTCAGTTCGTACGGGTTGTCGATGACGCAGGTGCGCGACGCCGTGGTCGCGGAGAACGTCGAGATCCCCGGCGGCACGGTCGAGCAGGGCAAGGGCCAGCTGCTGCTCCGCACGCTCGGACGGGTTGATGCGGCGCAGGACTTCAACAACGTGGTCGTCGCGACGAAGGGAAGTACGCCGATCCGCATCTCGGACATCGGTCGCGCGGAAGACAGCTTCGAGCGGCCGACCAGCGCCGTGTGGCTGGGCGATACGCCGGCGGTGATGCTGGACGTCAGGCGCGCGATGGGCGAGAACACGGTCTCGGTCATCGAGGGTGTGCGGGCCAAGCTCGAGACCATCCGCCAATCGCTGCCGCCATCGGTGACGATCACGGTGGTCCGCGACGACTCGCGCTACATCTACGCCTCGATCGCCTCGCTCGAGGAGCACCTGGTCTACGGCGCGCTCTTCGCCACCATCGTCGTGATGTTCTTCATCCGCAACCTCCGCGCCGTAATCATCTCGGCGCTGGCGATTCCGGCATCGATCATCGCGTCCTTCACCCTGATGCGGATCATGGGGTTCACGCTGAACAACATGACGCTGCTCGCGATCACGCTCTCAGTAGGCATCGTCATCGACGACGCGATCGTGGTGCTGGAGAACATCTTCCGCTACATGGAGGAGAAGGGCTGCACGCCCTACCAGGCCGCGATCCAGGGCACCCGCGAGGTCGCCCTCGCGGTGATGGCGACAACGGTCTCGCTCGTAGTGATCTTTCTGCCGATCGCCTTCATGAACGGATACGCGAAGCGTTACATCAACCCGTTCGGCTGGACGATGGCGTTCGCCATCATGGTCTCGATGCTCGTGAGCTTTACCCTGACGCCGATGCTCAGCTCGCGATTCCTGAAGCTGTCGGACGGCGCAGCGGACCAGAAGACGAAAGAGGGCGGGTTCTTTCACTGGCTCGACGTGTGGTACACGCGCCAGGTGAATTGGGCGCTCGATCGATCCAGCGTGATCATCGCCATCTCGGTCATCGCGGCGCTGGCGATGATTCCGCTCAATTACATGATCGGCCGCGAGTTCGTCCCGAACGAGGACATGGGCGAGTGGACGATCCACCTCGACGCGCCCGAGGGAACGTCTCTCGAGGGGACTACGGAGGTGGCATTCAAGCTGTTGCGGCAACTGAACGGCATCGAAGGCGTCGCGCAGATCGAGCCGTCAATCGGGGTGTCAGGCCCCGGCTCCCAGTCCCATATTCATTTGCTGTGTCAGGCGCTGCCGATGGACCAGCGCAGGAACACGCAGGCCGCCATCATTGCAGAGATGCGGCAGCGGCTCGCGTCCTACCCGAGTTACCGGCCATCGATCACGGCGCGCAATGCGCTGGGCAGCGGTGAAGGAACCGGAGGGTTCGCCATCGCCGCGAACATTCTCGGCCCCGACCTCACCCAGATCGCCGGATATTCGAAGCAGGCCTTGCTCGCGGCACAGAAACTCGAGAGCCTCGCGGACGTCAAGATCAACCTGAACGTCTCCAATCCCGAAATCCATGTCGCCGTCGATCGGAAGCGCGCGGCCGATCTCGGCGTGCGGATGGCGACCATTGGCAACACGCTGCGACTCGCGGTGGCCGGCGACGACGAGATCTCGTTCTATAAGGAAGGTCCGGAACAGTATCCGGTGAAGATGCGCGTGCTCGAGGATCAGCGGCGCGACATGGCGGAGATCGGCCGGCTGACCGTGCCGTCCGCCACCGGTCAGGTGCGGCTCGACAACATCGCGACCATCGAACGCGGCCTCGGGCCGACGACGCTCCAGCGCTCGGACCGGCAGTTCGCCGTCAGTCTGATCGCCGACGTCGCGCCCGGACACGCGCTCGACGAGGCCTCGAATGACGTCCGGGCGGTTCTGGCTGGTCTCAAGATGCCACCGACGATGTCGTACAAGCTGCAGGGGCAGTCGAAAATCCTCGACGAGACCACCGCCAACCTGATCATGGCCATCGGTCTCGCGATGATCTTCGTCTACATGGTGCTGGCCTCGCAGTTCGAGAGCTTCCTCCAGCCGGTGGTGATCATGCTGGTCATGCCTATTGCCGTGCCGTTCGCGCTGTTCACGCTTCTGGTCACCGGCCGAACGCTGAATCTCTGGAGCGCGCTCGGGATGCTGTTGCTGCTCGGCATCGTGAAGAAGAATTCGATCCTGCAGGTGGACTACGCGAACGTGCTGCGGGCCCGTGGCGTGCCGCTCCGCGAGGCGATCGTCGAGTCGTGCCGGACGCGGCTCCGCCCCATCCTGATGACGACAACGGCCATCGTCGCCGGTCTGATTCCGACCGCGCTCGGCATCGGCATCGGCGGGACTGGCCGCGCGGCGATTGCCATGACCATCATCGGTGGCCAGTCGCTGTGCCTGTTCTTGACGCTGCTGCTCGTGCCCGTTGCCTACGTGAAATTCGACGCCCTCGAACAGGCGATGGTGAGTGACGCGGCGAGGGCGTGGCTCGGCAGAGTGTCGGCCGCTACCATCGGCCGCCTTCGCCCGGCACCGGACAAGAGCTGAACCTGCGGCCGTTCGAGGACTGTCAGCCGCCCTACACCACGCCTCCGCGTCGTGATCCATCCCGGTGCAGCGCGACGCGCCCGTCGAGGTCAAAACGATGCCACCTCGGGAGTACTGAGGAACGTCTGATCTCGAGCTCGTCCGCTCCACCTGGGCAACGCTGTTCGGTGGCAGCGTAGTTGCTCCCTGTTGTCTGGTCCCTGCGAACCTCGTGATGAGGTTCGCTCAACTGATCTGCGGACTACGTGATGAGGTCCGCTTTCACCTGAGGTGACTGCATGGCAGGCGACAACACGCGCCGTGATGATTCAGTTCGCGAAGAGGTGTCAGCGTTCGGCGAGCGCGCCAAGGGCGCGGCGAAAGACGCTGCGGGCTCGATCACCGGAAACCGTCGTCTCGAGCGCGAAGGCGAGCTCGAGAATGCTGAAGGACGTGCGCGACAGGCCAGCAACGACGTGTTCGACGAGACCGACGGCGTGCCCGGCCGAACGGTGAAAGACACGAGCACCTCGCCGGTGCGAGGCTCGGGCAGCATGACGGAGGAAGCGGCCGCGACGGGCGAGCGCGCGAAGGGCGCCGTCAAAGAGGCGACCGGGTCGGTGCTCGGGCTCGACCGCATGATGCGCGAGGGTGAAGTCGAAAACGCCAGCGGTCGCGCGCGCCAGGATGCCAACGACGCGCTCGGCGACGCGACGACGTCGGGTTATCGGACCGGCACGCGCGACCGCAACCTGGTGACCGGGCTGTACGACAGTCCCGAACAGGCCGGTCGTGCGTACCACGACCTCACGAACAAGCACGGGTACCAGGCGGACGACATCAGCGTCGTCATGTCGGACGAGACCCGTCAACGCCACTTTGGCGACGTGAAGCCCGGGACTGAGTTCAAGACCGGCTCGAAGGCAGCCGAGGGCGCGGGCGTGGGCGGTGCAGCAGGGATGGGGGTCGGAGCCGCGCTCGGAGCGCTCCTCGCGGCGGCCACTTCGATTGTGATCCCGGGCATCGGCCTGGTGGTCGCGGGACCGCTCGCCGGTGCGATCGCCGGTGCGGGCGCCGGCGGCGCCGCGGGTACGCTCGTCGGAGTACTGATCGGCGCCGGCATCCCCGAGGAGCGCGCCGCGGCATACGACCGCGGCATCCGCGAGGGCGGCATCGTCCTTGGCACGCGCGCGCGGGACGAGGCGCATGCCAAGGAGCTGGAGCGCGACTTCACGACATACGGCGGACGCGACATCCTCCGCTGACGCGGCACCCATCTGCACACGGACGCACCCATCGGGGTGCGTCCGCAGCGTCGCCTCCCGTCAAGTCAGCTCTCCAATGTGGTGGCGGTCGGCGCGAGCCCGTCACCCGGCGGCGCCTCCGCGCAGCGAGGCAGCAGGCCATCTCCGCTGTTCGCGAGCGCACGCGTGCAATACGCGGACCCGGCACAGTCCCGTTCCCAGCAGGAGCGCACGCCGCGCCTGGCCAGAACAAACCCTGTCGTTCGCCAGCCGACGACTGGCTCGACGCGACGTGGGTGTGCGCGCTAGGCTCTGCGCTCGAAGGGAGGCTGACCATGACCCATCCCACTACGCGACGCGAGTTCATCTCCGAGGTGGTGGCCGGCGCCGCCATCGCCGCGCTGGCCGATGACGTGCTGTCCAGCCAGCAGCCCGCGTCGGCAACAGGACTCCCCACGAGAGCGCTCGGCCGTACAGGACAGCGAGTGTCGATTCTCTGCCTGGGCGGCTGGCACATCGGGGCGATCGAAGACCCTGCCGAGGCCATTCGCATCATGCACGCCGCGATCGACGAAGGCCTGACCTTTTTCGACAACTGCTGGGACTACCACGACGGCGGGTCTGAAGAGGTGATGGGGCGCGCGCTGGCCGACGGCCGCCGCACGAAGGCGTTCCTCATGACGAAGAACTGCGAGCGGGACTACGAGGGCTCGAAGCGGTGCCTCGACGACAGCCTCCGCCGCCTGCGTACCGATTACCTCGACCTCTGGCAGTTTCACGAGATGGTCTACGACAGCGATCCGGACTGGGTCTTCGACAGAGGCGGCATCCGGGCCGCCATCGAGGCGCGCAAGGCCGGCAAGGTACGCCACATCGGGTTCACCGGCCACAAGGACCCGCGCATCCATCTGGCCATGCTCGACAAGCCATTTGAGTGGGACACGAGCCAGATGCCGGTCAACGTGCTCGACGTGCACTATCGCAGCTTCCAGAAACACGTCGTCCCCGTCTGTCTGAAGAAGCAGGTCGGCGTCATCGGCATGAAGGGATTTGGCGGCGGGTCGGGCATCCTCGCCAAGGCCGGGTTGTCAGCGACAGAGGCGTATCGCTACGCGCTCAGCCAGCCGGTGGCGTCGCAGGTCGTCGGGCTGACGTCGATGGAACAGCTGCGCGAGGCAATCGCGCTCGCGCGGAACTTCACGCCGATGCCGGCGGAAGACCAGAAGGCCCTGACCGACCGGCTGCGCGACGTCGCGACCGACGGCCGCTTCGAGCTGTTCAAGTCGTCGCAGATGTTCGACGGCCCTGTGCATCGTCGACAGCACGGCTTCGCCACTTAGACCCAGTGCTGCTTTGCGGTGCCACACGCAGCGCTGATGTGGGGCAGGCCTTCAATGTTCATGTGGGGCAGGGCTTCAGCCCTGCACCACGCTCCGCTCCGGCAGGCCTTTAAGGCCGTGCTCGCGCTGTACGGATGTGCAGGGCTGAAGCCCTGCCCCACATGAGTGGTTCAGTGACAGCACAAGCGAGCACTGGGTCTAGATGAGAAAGTGATCTTGCATCCACAACAGGCCGGGTGCATTCGCCTGCGTGACGACCGGTCCGTCGATGATTATCTGCTTTGGAGGCGCCGCAGGAGCCTTCTTCGGCGCAAGCGCGGCCTCCACGCCCGCCACGATCGCGCCCCCATGAATGCGGCAGGAGGAGTTCCGCACGGTCGCGTGCATGCGGCCATCCAGCACCGCATGGATCGCGGGCGGCATCGCGTCCACCCCGCCGACTCGGATATCCGTGCGGTTCCGCGCCTTCATCACCTCCAGGGCGGCCAGCGCCATGTCGTCGTTGTGGAAGAACGCCGCGCTGATGTGCGAATACGTGCTGAGGTACGACTCCCACAGCTGTGCCGCCTTCGCTGGATCCCAATCCGCGGGTTCGGTGGAGAGCACTTCGATGTTCGGATGCCGCGCGATGACGGACTCGAAGCCGCGCGCACGGCCCTGCGCGCCGGTATGGCCGAGCGCTCCTTGCGTCATGATGATCGTGCCAGTTCCACCGATCGCGTCAACGAGCGCCTGGGTCACGACGGCACCCATGAATTCATTGTCGGGAGCGAGAAACGTGTGTACAGCGATCTGATCGAGTGGCGCGATCAGCGTATCCATGTCGATGACGGGAATTCCCGCCTCAATCAGTCGATTGACAGGCGCTGCCAGCGTGTCGATCTCGACGGCTTGAATGGCGACGAAGTCCCAGTCGCGAGACGCGATCTCCTCCAGCGCAGCTCTTTGCTGGGTCGCGGAGAGCCCACCGTCGAACCACGTGACGTCGACGTTGAACAACTTTCCCCAGAACTCGGCGGCCTGTTTTCCCTGCGTGCACCAGGTCACCTGCAGGCCGATGTTCGAGAACGCTGCCCGAAGCGGTTTCTGCGAGCGGCGTATGGATTCGCCGGTGGGAGCAGCGACGGCCGCCGCGTGAAAGCCTCCCGTCAGGCTTGCGCCCATTGACGCAGCGGCAAGCCGAATCACGTCGCGCCGCTCCGGACGCCACGGCCGGTTGCTCGCTGAACGTTGCCGGCGGTCGTCGCCGGCGGCGGTTGTTTCGGCTTCGCCTCGAGCGGCCGCTGAGTGTTGAGGCCATTTTGTCTCCCCTGCGCATGGACCGGACCACAGAACTATCGTGGGCGACGATGATAGCCGCTGACGCGGGATGTTTACGGCTTGCGAACGACAGGAAGCTCGGCCGCGTCCTCTTTCCCCACGGCACTGCGCTTCTGCACCGGTTCACTTGGCGACGCGAGCAGGTCGCGCGGGAATGGATCCGGAAGCGACATTTGGCATCGCCTGCAGGCCTGTGCCACATTCCCCAGCAACCAGCTCAGAGGAACGCGAATGGCCTATCTGCTCGGGGTGGACGGCGGAACGGAGAGCATCAGGGCGATCGTTTTCGATCTCGACGGGCGGCCCAAGGGCTCACATGCCAGCGCCTATCAGACCCAGTTCCCCAACCCGGGCTGGGCCGAGCAGAATCCGGACGACTGGTGGCGCTCCATGGGCCAGGCGACGCGCGGTGCGCTGGCAGCCGGCGGCATCGCCCCCAACCAGGTCATTGCAATGGCGATCGACACCACCTGCTGCTCCGTCGTCGCGGTCGATGCGGAGGGCAAGCCGCTGCGCCCAGCCATGATCTGGATGGATGTGCGCTCCGCCACTGAAGCGGCCGATGTTGCGGCAAGCGGCGATCCGGCCTTGCGCATCAACAGCAACGGCCGGGGGCCCGTCTCCGCCGAATGGATGATCCCGAAATCGCTCTGGATGAAGCGCCATGAGCCGGAGCTGTTCGCCGCGGCGGCGCGCATTTGCGAGTACCAGGATTACATCAACTGGCGCCTCACCGGTCGCTGGGTCGCCTCGCTCAACAACATGGCCGTGCGCTGGCACTACCGGAGCCGCGAGGGCGGATTGCCGCTCTCCTTGATCGAGAAGCTGGGACTCTCGGATCTCGAGGAGAAGTGGCCGCCAGTGATCGTGCGGCCTGGTGATGTGATCGATGGTCTCAGGAGAGATGCGGCCGCGCATCTCGGCCTTCAGGCGGGCATTCCCGTGGCGCAGGGCGGAGCCGATGCCTTCATCGGCATGATCGGGCTCGGCGTCACCGAGCCGGGCGAGATGGCCCTCATCACCGGATCCTCGCATTTGCATCTCGGCATTGTGGCGCGGCCGGTCCACGCGCCCGGGGTGTGGGGTACCTATATGGATGCTGTCTACCCCGATAAACCGATCATCGAGGGCGGGCAGACCTCGACCGGATCGGTCATTGCCTGGTTCCAGCGCCACTTCGCGTCTCAGACAACGTTCGACGCGTTGAATGAGGCAGCCGCGAAGATTGCCCCGGGCTGCGAAGGGCTGCTGGTGCTCGATCATTTCCAGGGCAACCGCACGCCCTATACAGATGCCGCGTCCCGCGGCGCCATCACCGGCCTGACGCTGAAGCACACGCCGGCCCACGTCTATCGAGCGATCATCGAAGGCATCTGCCTCGGCACGAAGCTGATTGTCGAGAATTTCGGCGCAGCCTTCCAGGCAAGGCGGATTGTCGTGGCAGGCGGTGCCACACAGTCCCCCCTCTGGCTGCAGATTCATGCCGACACGATCCGCGCGTCGCTGGAGCTGACCGAAGTACCGGACGCGCCCGCGCTCGGCTGCGCCATCCTCGCAGCCCGCGGCGCGGAACGCTTCTCGACCATCGAGGACGGCGCCAATGCCATGGTCCGCACGGCACGCATCATCGAGCCGAATGAAGCGAACGCCAGGCGCTATGACGCGTTCTATCCGCAATATCGCCACCTCTATGCCGCGCTGAAAGAGGTTCGTGAAACTAGTGTTTCACGAGATCCGCGAGCGTGAACGGGCTACGTGATGTCATTCATAAACAAACATGCTCTCGCAATCGTATTTGCTGCTGGCCTCAGCCAGGCGGTCGCAGTGTCCCAATCACCGCTGCCCCAGACGGAGTCGAGTCTTTCCAGAAACCCCGCCCTGGTACGTGACTGGGCAAATCGCCTGCAGGCCAACGACCCGAAGGTCCGCGCAACCGCGGAAGCCGCCCTGGTCCAGGGGGCGCGGCGTTCGCTACCTTTGCTGAGACGATTCCTCAACCCTGGGCATGAAGACCTGCATGTGGCTGACTTTTGAAATCATCCGGCGGATCGGTCCTCCTGCCATTCCGCTCCTGGTGGACCTGCTGCGGCATGAGTGGGACTCCATCCGGCGCAGCGCTGTCGATGTCTTGATTGACTTGGCGCCCCATACAGAATGGAATCAACCGGCGTTGAGGCGGGCGCTGAGAGACGAGGATTCGATAGTCGCGGGCGATGCCGCACGTGCCCTGGGCGCTTTGGGCAAGAGGGCCAGCCCTTCGGTAGGCGCTCTCGTCAATACTCTCTCGCACGAGGATCCATACGTCCGCGTCTACGCGGCGGAGGCTTTGGCGTCCATCGGTCCGAACGCGGCCACAGCCACACACGCCTTGGCAGAGGCCCTGGGCGATTCCATTCCCGGCGTTCGATGGGCGGCGTGTGAGGCCCTCGCCAGCATCGGCCCGGCTGCGCAGTCTGCAGTGCCGCAGTTAATCGAAGCTCTGGAGGATGAATTCCTCTATGTGCGTATCTTCGCGGCCGGAGCTCTGGGAAGCATCGGACCGAAGGCACAGTCGGCCCGAGAGGCGCTGAGGGCCGCAGCACACGATCCCGCATTGCGTAGCGAAGCAGAGTGGGCGTTGAGTCGAATCGCTGGAGTCACATCTGGAGCGCCTGTCGCGTCACACGTTGTGCCCGCGCCTTCCGTCGCGCCCCCACTCCCGACGCACAGTCGTCCACACGGGCAATCCTCCAATCGACTGGGATACGACCACCGGTCGGAACATCGTCTGGAGTGTCGAGCTGGGAAACGAAACGTATGGTCGTCCCGTGGTTGCTGGCGATGCGGTCTATGTGGGCACCGACAACGCAAGGCACATGAACCCCGCCTACCAGGACGACGCCGGCGTGCTCGTGGCATTTCACGCGAAGGATGGCACATTCCTGTGGCAGGACGTGGCCCCGCGAGTAGAGCGAGGTCTGCGAGAGTTTCTGTTGCCTTCGACGACAAGTACGCCGTATGTGGAAGGGAACCGGTTGTACTATGTCACCGCCGAGTGCCAACTCCGTTGCCTCGACACACAGGGTTTTCGTGATGGCGAGAACAATGGCCCGTATCGGGATGAGGTCTTCCAGGACAACGCTGCGGCCGACATCGTCTGGGAGTTGGACATGTGTGGCCGCCTGGGTGTCTTTCCGCATGAAGCCACCAATAGCGAAGTGTTGCCCGTAGGTGATCTGCTGATGGTCTCTACCTCCAACGGGCAGAATGAAGGCCACACGCGCGTCCCATCGCCGCGCGCCCCAAGTCTGATCGCGGTGGACAAGCGTTCGGGCGAAGTGGTCTGGCGCGCCATCGGCCCGGGCGAGCAGGTGCTGCACGGCCAGTGGTCCAGCCCTGTGGCGGCCAATGTCAATGGGCGCATACAGGTGCTCTTTGGCGGAGGAGATGGGTGGCTGCGCTCCTACGACGCGGCGTCGGGTCACGAAATCTGGCGATTTGACGGCAATCCGAAAGACGTCCGCTGGCTTCCGCGACCCGGAGTCCTTTCGCGCAGCTCTATCATTGCTTCACCGGTCTTCGCCGACGGCCGCGTCTTCGTTGCGATGGGACAGAGTCCTGGGCACGGCAACGGACCCTCATTGATTCACGCGATCAGTCCCAACGGCCAGGGAGACGTCACCGGGAGCAGGCTCCTCTGGACTTCTCGCGAGGTCGGTCGCGTGGTGGGAACGCCCATTGCGAACGACGGTCTACTGTACGTTGGGGACCTGGGCGGAACGATTCATTGTCTGGACGCGGCGACCGGCGCCCACATCTGGAAGCACGAGACGAACGAGGCCATTTGGGGAAGCCTCCTGCTGGCCGGCGACCGGCTTTACGTTGGGAACGTTGAAGGCAGCATGACCGTTCTTCGTGCCGGACGGCGAAAGCAGTTGCTGGGGCAGATCGAGATGGATGCGCCGCTCTATTCGCCTCCGGCGCTGATCGGCGATGCGCTGTATCTGGCCACTGCGATCCGGTTGTACCTGATCGTGGCAAAGCCTTGATCCCAAACAGTTCGAGCCCTGAACTCCCCGCCGCATCCGCCGCATCAAAGGCGTCGGTCGCCTTGGCTTCCGTCTCGGGAACTGGCTCACTCCCGAACAGGGCCCACGGCTGCTCGATCACCCGATTCCTCGACACCTGAGCCCCAGCCGAGCGGTATGCGCGATGCATTCGCGGTCAGCCATCGTCGGCGAGGTGCTCTCGGGTCCCGGTCGCGTCGCCCGGACGCCCCGCAGGAGCGGAAAACTGGGATCTGGATTTTTTGAAAACTCTTGCCGAGTCCATCCGTCCGCTACAACGTGTTCCGGCAGGCCCCCTCTGGGTGGGCGTTCCACTGATACCCCGCTGCCATCGAAACGTGCCGTTGTTGTGACCGACTCGTCGATCTCTCGCACGGGCAAACAGACACCTGCGACCCGATTCATGGGATCTTCGAGTCGCTCGTTGCACCGTTCCTGCTGTCAGGCATATAGCTCAGTGACAAACGACGGAACGGACGCAGATAACGCACCCGTTCGGGCCAGTCGTCGGAGTCTCGCACGCTGGAGATGGTCCCGGTTGTCCGGGCCCACCCGGGCGGCACATTCGAATCGGGAAAACGTCACCTGGCCCGCCGCCGCACAGCGGAACAGAGGCGGCATGGAGGCGATGTTGCTGATTCCGCGTCCATCCATCCAGCGCCGGGTGCTCCCAGCAGGCGCCGTCCGGATGAAAGTCCCATTGGACCGTGGTGTTCCCGAAGGGGAACGTACAGTTGTTCAGGCCTCGCAGCCCAGCCGGCAACACGCCCGGCTCCGCTATCCATGCCGGGAGTTCGGGCTGGCTGACGTTTTGGTTCACCGTTGCGGGCAGTTCAACCGTGCGGCCGGCCGCCACGGCTGGCGGCGATGGCGACACGGGGGCCGAACACCCAACCATCAAAAGCGTCAGAACGATCGCCGGATGGGCCGGTGCGGCACTGGTCATCATGTACCCTCACACACCTAAATGCTGGATTCGCGAAAAGTGCACACGGCCTTATCATAGGGACCCATTCCGATGGCGGCGGTTAGTGATGAGGGCTCGCGGCACTGGAACCTTATGGCTCATCGCGCCCTCAAGTCGTCACATGGCTCTGACGAGCGTCTGTCCTCGTCGCTCCTGGAGCTCGCCCAGAACGGCGACCAGGCCGCACTCGAGACACTCGTTGCACGCTACCGGCCTCGCCTGGTGCGATGGGCGGCCGGGCGGCTTCCGCGGTGGGCGCGCGACATCGCCGACACACAGGACCTTGTGCAGGAGACCCTGTTTCAGACATTTAAGGGGATCGAGAACTTCGAATGGCGCGGGGAGGGGGCACTTCAGGCATACCTGCGCCATGCGATTCTCAATCGGATCCGGGAAGAGCTCCGGCGCGCCAAACGAAAGCCGCCGAAGGTCGACCTGGACTCTCAGCAAGAGAATGACGGTTGGTCCCCGCTCGAGCACGCAATTGGCCGGGAGGCCCTCGAACGCTACGAGCGTGCGCTCGCCGAGCTGGAAGCAGAGGATCGCGAAGTCATCGTCGCGCGCGTTGAGCTCGGATATACGAACCCGGAGATCGCCGAGCTGCTGAACAAACCGACTGCCAACGCCGCCCGCATGGCGCTCGGACGTGCGCTGGTACGGCTGGCGAAGAAAATGGGCGACACCAAGATATGACCGACGGCGACGCCCACCTGCACGAACTTGCCCAAGCGATCCTCGATGGCACCTCGGTCGACTGGGCGAAGGCGGAATCGGGCGCAGACGAATCAATCCGTCACGTCATACGCGAGCTGAAGGTGATCGCCGGGATTGACGTGGTGCACGGCAGTCAATTGCTCACCACCGCAGACATGCCAACTCCTTCCCAGACTATCGAGGGCGACAGGGGGATGGGCTCCTGGGGGCCGTTTCGACTGGTGGAAAGGATTGGCGAGGGCGCGTACGGCGAGGTGTTCCGTGCGTGGGACACGCGGCTGGATCGGGAAGTCGCGCTGAAACTGCTCCCGCGCGGCCACTCACCTGGCGGCCCACCAACGTCGTCCATCATCCATGAGGGGCGAATGCTCGCGCGCGTGCGGCATCCGAACGTCCTGACCATTTATGGCGCCGAACAAATAAACGATCGAATCGGGCTGTGGATGGAACTCGTGCGTGGCCGCACGCTGGAGCAGGTCCTCCGGAACGGTACACCGTTCAGCGCCGCCGAAACGGCACGCCTCGGGACCGAGATCTGCGGTGCCGTATCCGCAGTCCACAGCGCGGGCCTGCTTCATCGCGACATCAAGGCACACAACGTGATGCTCGCCGACGACGGGCGCGTAGTTCTAATGGACTTCGGCGCTGGCAGGGACGCGCACGATTCGTCACCGCCGGATCTCACGGGTACGCCGCTGTACCTCGCGCCGGAGGTGCTCGCGGGTGGCGCTGCGACGCCGCAAAGCGATATCTACAGCCTGGGTGTGCTGCTGTATCACATGCTCACGTGTTCGTATCCGGTCCGCAGCCGAACGGTTGAGGACCTCTGCCACGCCCACGACCGGAATGAGCGCATCCCCCTTCGCACATTGCGTTCCGATGTTGGTCAGCCTCTCGTGCGGGCGATCGAACGCGCCTGCGATCCCGAGCCGGAGCGCCGCTACGCGGACGCCGACGCGCTGGGTCGAGATTTGTCTGCCCTTGAACCGCGTCGGGGAATGATGCGGTTACGGTATGGGTTAGCCGCGGCTGCCGCCGTTCTCCTTGTCGCCCTTGCCGCCTCCGAGGTTCGCGCTCGTCTCGCCGGGGACGAGCGCAGCTTGCGCAGCCGGATCGTCAGCTTGATCACGGGAGCATCGAGTTCTGACAGCGGTCCGCTCATCGTCGTGGTGCCATTCAGAAACCTCGGAACGGACCCGGGGAGCGATCTGCTGGTCGATTCTCTCACCGCTGGACTCATCCAGCAGCTTGGACTCATCGACGGGCTGAAGGTGACCTTCCAGCAGTCTTCCTTCAGCCTGAGGGACAAGCGTCTGGATCTGGCCAGTGTCGCCAGGCAACTGCGCGCGAATCTCGTCGTCGAAGGGGATGTGCAGTTCTCCGCAGGCAGGCTGGTGATTCGCGCCGCGCTCCTGCCGGGCGCGGGCGGCGAACCAGTGTGGACAGACACGCTGACGCGTGAGGTCGGGTCTGCGGGTGATCTCACCGACGTCTTCACCGAGATCGCCCGGACGATTGTCAACAAGCTTCGCCTGAAGCTGGGGTCGTCGCAGCGACGCTACGGCACTGATATCGCGACGTACGTCACCTACTTGAGATCTCGCGCGCTGCGCGACATGCGGCTGTCGAAAGCACGTGAGGCCATTCCTCTGCTCGAAGAGGTGATTCGCAGGGATCCGTCATTTGCGCCGGCCTATGCTGCGCTCGCGGCGATCCACGGCGACCTGACCATGTCGTGGCCGAACCCCGATGGCTTCGCCCTTGCGCCACGCGAGGCGATGGCGCGAATGGCGCCGCTGACCGACAAGGCGCTCGAGATCGATCCCATGCTGGCCGAAGCTCATGCGGCGAAGGCGTATATGCACGCACTCGCACTCCGCTGGGTGGACGCCGAGGCATCCTTCCGGCACGCAATCAGGCTCGACCCGACGATTACGGCAGTCTACGGGGATTTTGTCCTTTCGACATTGGAGCCGTGGGGAAGGCTCGACGAAGCGATCGCTACATTGCAGGCGGCGCTCGAAGCCGATCCGCTGTCGATGGATTTGCGAAATGTTCTCGCGCGAATCCAGCTCAGCGCCGGTCAGTTTGACGCTGCGCTGGCCAACTGCGGACGCGTGGTCGCTGAGGATCCTGACTTTCCTTTCGCCGAAGAGCACTGCGCGCGCGCGCTTGCCGCCAAGGGCCGGACGGACGAAGCGCTTGCCCTGTTCAACAAACGCCCGTTCTACAACGAGCATGGAATCGGATACGTCTATGCGATCACCGGCCGGCGTGCCGAGGCGGAGTTGCTCGCCGCGCGCAACGCGCACCTTCCCAACCGGCAGGCCGTGATCTATGCCGGACTCGGCGACAAAGACCACGCATTTGAGGCCCTCGAGCGGCTGGCGCTTCAGAACCCTCGACGGGCCGGGGCGTATCTCAACTATCCCGAGCTGACCGCTTTACGAGGCGACCCGCGCGTCCAAACGCTCCGCCAGAAACTGGGCTTCGACCAGTAGTCCTGCGTCCATCCGTCGCTGCATCGGGGTGCGCTGAAACCGCGTGCCCGGCGATCATGACTGGTGGGCAGGTAGATGCGCGCACCCTCCACTCGCCTGCGGCGCGTCACCGGTGGCCAGGAGTCCCTCCGGGTTCCCAGCACCACAGCCTGCTGTGCAGATGGCCGGACCGGTATCCGTGGACAAAATGCCGCGAAGGATGTGACCCGTTACTCAAAGCGAGGCTTGGCCTCCGACCTCGGAACCCGGGACGCCGCGGAGAGGCGACGTTGCTCCCGTCCTTTCCTCGACGTTCAGGCCGGCACGCGTTGGAACTACGTGGTGTTGCGGGTGACGAGTGTCAACCTGCGGGCCTTGCGTGACCGGCGATCAGCACATCGTAAGAACCGATTGGCGTCCCGTTCGATGCGAGGTACGCACGAACCTCGCCAGCCCGCCTGGCGTCTTCTGATCGAGCTCCAGAACCGGAAACTGGAGCGCGTGCACGAGGGCCGCGTTCTTCTCCACCCACTGACTCTTGAACGCACCGGTGGTCCAGCTCGTGGATGACGACCGCCGAGACACCGAAATCCCTGGGCGCGTAGCGACGAATCGGCGCGCGATCGGCGAGGTCGAGTCGGTGAGTAGCGCATTACGCGGTTCGCGTCGAGGAGATTACATCAGCCGAACACCTTGCCGAGCTCAGGCCGCTCTGTCGCCTCCGGCTGTGCACCCACAGCCGACACGAAGTCCTCATCGACCTCACCCGCGAGGGCGTCGAGCCACTCCCAGAACCGGCTCCCGCACGATGGCACGGCCACGGCGCCGGATCCGGACTTCCGTGCTATCGAGGCGATACGCGCGCGGCAACGGAGACGAGTGCGCTTCGCCTGCGCGAAGCGTTCCAGCGCATCCGTCGACGGGCGCACTGTCCCGCCCTCGATGCGGGCGATGTACGACTGCGAAGTCTTCATGCGCCGCGCCAGCTGTGACTGCGACAGGCCGGCGGCCGTCCGCGCCTCGATCAGCGCCCGCGCGAGGTCGAACTCCCCACCCAGGGGCGCCGTAGGCCTCCTTGTAGTCGGTATCCTTGCTCCAACGGCGATGGAGTTCGCTAATCTTCGTCATGGCTTCAGTTCCTTGGCCCTTTGGAGTGCCAGATGATCTCGGCGGCCGGCGTCTTCTCGGTCTTCTTAACGAAGGGCGCAGGAGCAGGCCGCGCGAAACGTCCGTCCTTCCAGGTTCCGTGCGGTAGGGCGCAGGTTGTTGCCGGCACTCCGTCGGTTCGAGCGATGGGAGTATAGTGGCGCGATCATGCTGTCGTATGTACACGGCACCGGTTCCATGCCACTGCTTGGCGAAACGATCGGCGCGGCGCTCGACCGCGCCGCTGCGCGATTCGGCAGTCGAGACGCGCTCGTCTCCTGCCACCAGAATCTCCGCTACACCTACGACGACCTGCTGCGGGAAGTGAACCAGGTGGCGCGCGCCCTGCTGGCGCTTGGCGTCGAGCGAGGAGACAGGGTCGGGATCTGGAGCGCCAATACCGCCGAGTGGCTCATCGTGCAGTACGCGGCGGCGAAGGCTGGCGCGATTCTCGTCAATGTCAACCCGTCGTACCGATTGCGCGAGCTCGAATACGCGCTGAATCAGTCCGGGATCAGCGTGCTCGTGACGGCACGCCGCTTCCGCAAGACGGACTACGTCGAGATGCTGACCACGTTGATGCCGGAACTGACGCGGCCGCGTCACGGTCCGCTCGGAGCCGAAAAGGTCCCAGCACTCGAGCACCTGATTTATCTCGGCAGCGACGCCGCGCCCGGCGGCATGGCATGGGCCGATTTCGTTCGGCTCGGCGACCGCGTCCCGGCGCAGGATCTCAGCGCACGTGAAGGGCAGCTGCAATTCGACGACCCGGCCAACATTCAGTACACGTCGGGCACCACCGGATCGCCGAAGGGAGCCACGCTCTCGCATCACAACATTCTGAACAATGGATTCTTCGTTGGCGAGGCTCTCAAGTACACGCACGAGGATCGCATTTGCGTGCCCGTGCCCTTCTACCATTGTTTCGGCTGTGTCATGGCGAATCTTGCTGCCGTCACGCATGGCGCCGCCGTCGTCATTCCCGCCGAGACGTTCGAGGCCGAGGCGACGCTGCGCGCGATCGAGACCGAGCGGTGCACCTCCGTCTACGGTGTTCCGACCATGTTCATCGCCGAGCTCGATCATCGATCGTTCGACTCGTTCCGTCTCGATTCGCTGCGCACGGGCATCATGGCCGGCGCGCCCTGTCCAATTGAAGTCATGCGGAGCGTGATCGAACGGATGCACGTGCCGGAAGTCACCATCTGCTATGGAATGACCGAAACGTCGCCGGTCTCATTTCAATCGGCCGTTGACGATGCGATCGCGTTGCGCGTCGCGACGATCGGCCGCGTCCACCCGCACCTCGAGTGCAAGATCATCGACCCGGTGAGTGGCGCCGTGGTTCCTCGCGGCACGGCCGGCGAGCTGTGCACGCGCGGCTACTCCGTCATGCTGGGATACTGGAACAACCCCGAGGCGACCGCCAGCGCCGTTGACGTGGCGGGCTGGATGCACACCGGCGATCTCGCGGTGATGCACGACACCGGTTACGTGAACGTCTCGGGGCGTTTGAAGGACATGATCATCAGGGGCGGCGAAAACATCTACCCGCGGGAAATCGAGGAATTCCTCTATACGCACCCGAAGGTCAGCGAAGTGCAGGTGATCGGCGTCCCCGATATCAGATACGGCGAAGAGGTCTGCGCGTGGGTTCGACTCTGCGAGGATCAGACCGCGACCGAAGACGAGATCCGTGAGTTCTGCCGCGGTCAGATCGCCGCCTGCAAGATTCCGCGCTACGTCAGGTTTACGGCCGAATTTCCCACGACCGTCACCGGAAAGATTCAGAAGTTCAGAATGCGCGAAGTCTCTATCGAAGAGCTCGGCCTGAGCCGAGCCGCTGCGGTAAAGACAGCCTAGCGATTCCCATCATCTGCCGCTCGAAGCCTGCCGGCCGGAAACGCAGCTTTCGTCAACTCGTCGAGGATCCGTCTCTCGAGAAAGCAGCCCCCCGACATGCGTGTGTTTCAGCGGTTCCTGCTCGTCGCCTCACTGATCGCACTCCCCTACAGCCTGGCCCAGGCGCAAGCCATCACGGCGGCCGGCCAGCCTGCCCAGCTCGATGTCCGGGTGGCGGGCAAACGGAGCATCCGGGTGACTCTCAAACCGTTGACGTTCACGGAACGGTTTCCCGAGCACCCGGCCATCGCTCGTCGGCCGTACCCGGCTCCCGGCCTGACGCTGCGCGAGATTGCCGCGCCGGTGCAGAGGAAGGTAGGGGCGTTCACCGTCGAAGCAGCGGCTGGTCCCCTGACCCTGACCGTCAGGAGCGGCAACGGCCGCGTCGTGCAGCGCCTCACGTTCGAGGACGACGGCAACCTGTCGTTCATGCTCGACGAGCACCCGGTCCTCGGGATGGGCGAAGGAGGTCCGCTGCCGCCGCGCGGGGCCAACTGGCGCGAGCACCCGGTTCAGTTCGACCGCCGCGGACAGCTCGACACCATGCAACCGCGGTGGCAGGCCGACATGTACGGCTCGCGCAACCCGGTGGCGATGCTGCTCGGCACCGGCGGCTGGGGCCTGTTCGTACCCACACCCTGGGTTCAAGTCGACCTGCGGAAGCCGGATCGCGGCCTGTTCCTGCCCTGGAAGCCCACCGACGCCGATCGAATCCCACAGAACGAGCAGAACCAGCAGCAGGCGCTCGCCAAGGGGCTTCCGCCACCGGAGTGGATCGTTCCGGGCTTGTACGATCTCTTCGTCTTCGACGCGAGCGACCCGCCGGCGGCGCTCGAGGACTTCTCCGTCATCACCGGTCCCGCCGTGATGCCCCCGCGCTGGGCGCTCGGCTACATGCAGTCACACCGCACGCTCGAAGGCGACGCGCAGATGCTTGCAATCGTCGAGACATTCCGCAAGAAGCGCATTCCGGTCGATGCCGTGATCTATCTCGGTACCGGGTTCACTCCGAGAGGCTGGAACACGGAGCAGCCGTCGTTCGACTTCAACCCTGAGGTCTTCAAGCGCGACCCGAAGGCGGTGATCGCCGACATGCACGCGCGGAACGTCAAGGTCGTCGTCCACATGGTGCCGTGGAACCGCGACAAGCTGCCGACGCTGAACGGCACCATCCCGCCGAAGCCCGGCGAGAAGGTCGACGAGTCGCACATCCAAAGCTACTGGCAACAGCATGTGCCGCTCGTCATGGCCGGGATCGACGCGTTCTGGCCCGACGAAGGAGATTGGTTCAATCTGTTCGAGCGGATCAAGCGGCACCAGCTCTATTACCAGGGGCATCTCTCCACCGAACCGAACGAGCGGCCGTGGAGCCTTCAGCGCAATGGCTACCCCGGCATCGCGCAGTGGGGCGGCTGGGTGTGGTCGGGCGACACCGACAGCTCGTGGAAGACGCTCGAGGCGCAGATCGCGGTCGGCCTCAACTATTCGCTCAGCATCGGACCGTACTGGGGTTCCGACATCGGTGGCTTCTATCCGAACCGCGAGCTGACCGGCGAGTTGTACGCCCGCTGGTTCCAGTTCGCCGCCTTCTGCGGCTCGTTCCGCTCGCATGGCCGCACGTGGTGGACGCGCCTACCGTGGGGCTGGGGCCTTGGCGAAATGGGGCCTCGCGAGAATAACAACACGAACTCGCCGGAGCCGCCGGACCATCCGCGCAACATCCTCGAATCGGAGTTGAAGAACCCGGCGATCGAACCGGTCGTGAAGAAGTACGCCGAGCTGCGTTACCAACTGCTGCCCTATACCTACACGCTGGCCTGGGAATCGCGCCACTCCGGCTTGCCGCTGATGCGCGCGATGTGGCTGCACTACCCCGACGACGTCCGCGCCGAGGGCATCGGCAGTCAGTTTCTGTGGGGGCGCGACCTGCTCGTCGCCCCGGTCTTCATGAAGGGAGCCACTTCCCGGGAGGTTTACCTGCCGAAGGGCGATTGGTACGACTGGTGGACGAACGAACAGGCGGCCGGAGGGAAGTACGTGACTCGCCCCGTCGATCTGCTCACCATGCCGATCTACGTACGTGCCGGGGCAATCATCCCGTTCGATCCCGTCCGGCAGCACACCGGCGAGAAGGTCAGCGAGCCGACGTCGCTCCGGATCTATGGCGGCGCCGACGGCGAGTTCACGCTCTACGAGGACGACGGCATCAGCCAGGACTACCTGAGAGGGAGAGGCACCTGGACGCGGATCGCGTGGAACGACCGCACCAAGCGGCTCACCATCGAGCCGGCGCGGCCGGCGGGAGCGACGAACGTCGCGATCAGGCGGGTCTTCCGCATCCGCCTGATGCCGGGAGGCGCCACGAAGGACGCCAGCTACGCCGGCAGGCGCGTGCAGGTGAGTTTCTCGCCGGCCACGGGCGCAGGGTCAGCCTTTCCACCGCGAGGCGCTCGCCGCGAGTGATGCGTGAGCTTCGGCGGATCCGATCTCGAACTGTGCCGGGACCGGGCTCACGCGATGGACTTCTATCTGAAGAGTGTCGGTGGCCCGTCGACCGAAGAACTCCCGCTGGCCAATTACGTCTTCGAGACGTCGACGTCACGTGAACGACCGCGTGGAATACTGAGCGACTGCCACCGCTCGCCCGCGAAGTGCTTGCTGAGCAGGACGATCTGCCCGACGTGCGCCGCGTAGTGGGTCAACTGCCGATTCATGGCTTCGAGCACCGTGTGCGCCTCGCCGCGGACGGTGACGGTGCGCTGCAGATCCTCGGGGCGCAGCGACTGGACCGTCCTCAGCACCAGGGCCCAGCCGTCCTCCCAGAGCGTCAGAACCTGCTCGCGGGTGTTCTGCGGTTCGAGTTCGAATTCGCTGTCGCGGTTGCGATCCGGCTTCTCACCGTCGCTGGTGAGAAAGTCCGTCCAGCGCGAGCGCATGTTGCCCGCGACGTGCTTCATGATCAACGCGATGCTGTTCTCTTCGGGGCCGAGGACCGCGAAGAAGTCCTCCGGCGTGATCTGCGCGACGGCCCCATCGGCCTGCGCCTTCAGCTTCCGTAGTTGCAGCAGGGTGTCGGCGAGAAAATGTTGTTCGATCATGAGAAGAGAGCCGTCAGCGATCACCGCCGCATAACGGGCGTTCCGTCGCCCCGGCTGATGCTCCCTTATCGTCCCATAGATTGGGAGTCCTTCGTCACGCCAAGCCGTCTCGCGGTCCGACGCTGGCGCCGGCACACATTACATGTTCGACGACGACCTGCGCCGGCCCCAACCCCAACGGCGTCCCAGCCGACAACACTAAGGAACCGAGGCGGATCGCTGTGATATCGCCGCCTCTCCTACGCCGCGAATGGTAAGCTGTCGGCCATGATTTCAACGAGCCTCCTCAGGAAACGCGCGCGGCGCAGCGTCCTTGCCGCCATCGCATTGGGCGTGGTGGCGATCGCAGCGGGACAGGCCCGCGATGCGGGACCCGACGTCGTGACGCTGGACCTCAGCCGGACCGGTCCGCCCATCTCGCCGACGATGTTCGGAGTCTTCTTCGAGGACATCAACTTCGCTGCCGACGGGGGGCTCTATCCCGAGCGGGTCAAGAACCGGTCGTTCGAGTTCACCGAGCCGCTGAGCGGGTGGCGACGCGATTCTGCCTCCCGCGGCGAATTGGTCATCCGCACGGACGGCGCGCTGAACGAGAACAACCCGAACTATCTCCGCTTGCGGAGCTACACGTCGGACGGGGGATTCGGCGTGGTCAACTCGGGATTCCGCGGCATCGGCGTCGAGTCCGGCGCCGAGTACGTGCTGTCGGCTTTTGTACGGGCGCAACCCGATGGTCCCCGGCAGCTCTCGGCGCGGCTCACGGACGACCGGGGACAGCGTCTCGCCGAAGGCGCCCTCGCTGGGTTTACCGGCGAATGGCAGCGGTACGAGACGACGCTTCGGCCATCCGCGACTCACGCCCGCGCCCGGCTCGAGATTGCACCGGGTGGCCAGGGCCAGATCGACATCGACATGGTGTCGCTCTATCCAAAGGAGACCTGGAAAAATCGACCGAACGGCCTGCGAAAAGACCTGGTGCAGCTCCTCGCCGACATGAAGCCCGGGTTCATCCGGTTCCCCGGCGGGTGCATTGTCGAAGGCCGGCGTCTGGCGCTCCGCTACGACTGGAAGACGACGGTGGGAGACATCAGCGGGCGGAAGGGCATCGTCAACCGGTGGAACGACGAGTTCGACCACAGGCCGACGCCGGACTACTTCCAGTCGTTCGGGCTCGGGTTCTTCGAGTACTTCCAGCTCGCCGAGGACGTCGGCGCGAGCCCGCTGCCGATCGTGAACTGCGGGATGGCATGCCAGTTCAACTCGAGCGAGACCGCGGCTCTCGATGCGCTCGATCCTTTCGTCCAGGACGCGCTCGATCTGATCGCGTTCGCCAATGGCCCTCTCGAGAACCGGTGGGGCAAGCTGCGCGCGCAGATGGGCCATCCGGCGCCGTTCAACCTGAAGATGATCGGCATCGGCAATGAGCAGTGGGGGCCGCAGTATGTCGAGCGGTACAAGCGGTTCGCCACGGCGTTGAAGAAGGCGCATCCCGAGATCGCGCTGGTTTCGAGCGCCGGGCCCAGCGCAGCGGGCAAGGAGTTCGAGTATCTCTGGACGAACCTGCGGGAGTTGAAAGCCGAGCTCGTCGACGAGCACTACTACATGCCCCCGAGCTGGTTTCTGGCCAACTCGCATCGGTATGACGACTACGATCGCAGCGGCCCGAAGGTGTTCGCAGGCGAATACGCCGCGCAGACCTCGGGCGTCGCGCGTCCGGACAATCGCAACAACTGGGAGGCGGCGATTGCCGAGGCGGCTTTCGTGACCGGCCTCGAGCGCAACGCGGACGTGGTCACGTTGGCATCGTATGCGCCGCTCCTCGCGCACGTCGATGCCTGGCAGTGGACGCCGAACCTGATCTGGTTCGACAACCTGCGCTCCTATGGCACGCCGAACTACTTCGTTCAGAAGATGTACGCGACGAACCTGGGAACGCACGTCGTGCCCGTCGCCGTCAACGGGTCAGCGAAGAACGCGCAGGACGGACTGTACACGAGCGCTTCGATCGACCAGCCGAACGCCGAGGTGATCCTGAAGGCTGTGAACGCGACGGTCACTGCCCGGAAGGTGCGTGTTGATCTCAAGGGCGTCGGGTCGATTCAGGGGAACGCGCGGCTCATCGTGCTTGCGAGCGCCGACCTGAAAGCTGAGAACAGCCTGGACCAGCCCACGCGGCTGGCGCCGGTCGAGAAGTCGCTGACAGCTTCGTCGAGCAGTTTCGACCTGACGTTGGATCCCCAGTCGTTCACCGTGATTCGGGCCAAGTACTCCAAGTAAATCTGCCTGGGCCCGCACCACAACCACAGAAGGGGTGCCGGGGCCCGGGTCTTCGATCGTGAGATCGCGGCGCCGAATCACTCGTGGCGCAGCGCGACCAGCGGATCCACCCGTGAGGCCCGATAGGCCGGCACCGACGTCGCCAGCGCGGCGACGCACGCGAGCCCGACGACCGCGATCGCGAATGTCCCGGGATCGGTCGGCGACAGACCATAGAGGCGGCTCGTGAGCAGGCGGATCGCGCCCGCCGAGACCGCAGTGCCAGCCACCAGCCCCATGAGCAGCAGCCATCCCGTTTCGCGCAGGATCATCCCCATGAGCGTCCCGTCGCGCGCGC
>CAVXNR010000026.1:0-69627 GCA_963763095.1 Vicinamibacteria bacterium | reverse complement strand
GCATTCGCGTGCGTGGCGAACGCAGGCTTTGCGCAAACGCAGGCGACCACAACCAACGGAACACAGACACCAGGGGATCAGGATCAGTCTGCCGCCGCAATGGCCCAAGAGGCAGCCAATCCGTTCTCCAGTCGTTGGCTGATGCAGATACAGCAGAACAACAATTGGATCGGACATGCCGCTCGGACGATGGCAATCGAGTGCAGAGCAACCTGCATGTTTCAGCCGTTGATGAGTCGTGGCACTCACCGAGAAGTGGGGGCTGTATATGCGTCCAGTCGTCACGATGGTCAATTCCTTGCCCCACCTCGATCAGAACGGCCACAGTGAACGAACGACCGGGTTCGGCGACACCGTCCTCGGAATTGCCGCGGCGCGTCCGCTGTTCGGCGGACGGCTCGTGCTCGGTGCAGGCCCGACGTTCGTGTTTCCCACGGCGTCGGAGCGAGAGCTCGGCCAGGACACCTGGCAGATCGGCCCTGATGTCGGAGCCACGCTGCTCGGCAAGAACTTCATCGCCTACGCCTTCGTGCAGCAATGGTTCAAGGTCGGCGGAGACGGCCGGGACACGAACCAGATGAACGGAGTGTTCAACTTCACGTACACCTTCGCAAACGGGTGCACGATAGGCACCCAGCCGAGCCTCTCGGTCGATTGGGAGGCGCCCGAAGACAACCGAGTGGCATTTTCGATCGGACCACAGATAGGAAAGCTCTGCAGATGCGGAGGCCTGCCGACGTTGTTCCAGTTGCAGGTTGAGTACTACCCCGTTCGTCCAAACGTCTCCGGTCCGAAGTGGAACATTCAGCTGCAAGCGACGCCGACGATTCCGGCCCTCATCAAGAAAACCCTCTTCTGACGAGGGTCTAGCGTTCAGACCGCGGCGCGTGATGCGCTACGTCCACTAACTCGCATGGAGAGAGTCATGTCAAGCACAGTCGTTAAGTCCGACTTCGGACCAGCAGTAAGAGAAGGCAACGTGCCGCGAACGATCGCGTACTGGGGAGCCACGGGTGTGGTGACCATCGTGCCGCTGCTCGCCGCGTTCGCGTATTTGACCACCAGCCCCGAGGCGGTCGAGAACTTCCGGCATGTGGGATATCCCCAGCAGTTGCGTGTCCTGCTCGGCGTCGCGAAGCTGGCCGGCGCCATCGTGCTGCTCCTGCCGCGGCTGCCGATGTTGAAGGAATGGGCCTACGCGGGCTTTACGTTCATGTGGATCGCGGCATCCGTGGCGCACTATCTGGCCGGCGACAAGCCCTTGTTTCTGCTGCCCGTCGCATTGATTGCGGTGCTGACCGTTTCGTACGTCACGCGCTCCTCCGATCGACGCATTTCCTCGGACGCGATGCTGTCGTAGCGCCCGCAAAAGAGAGGCTGATGATGCTCCTGGGGAGATCGACCCGCGCCGCTCAAACGACCGGCCCGTCTGTCGGTGCGAACGCGATGTCGCGTCGACATCCGGCAGGCGGGTGCTTGCACCACCGTCGTCGTCAGCGGCCGTGTGACCGTTGATTCATCTCCTCATCTGCGGCCGGTGTTGCACGAAGCGATCGGCGTAGCGCCCCCGGCCGGGGTCGTCATCGATCTCACGGCGGCTCGATCTCTGGACACCTCCGCGATCGCGACGCTGCTCGAGGCAGCGACGCTGGCGTCGAAACGGGGAGTGCCGCTCCGCGTGATCGGCCTCGGCGGCGAGGCGAGGGTCGTGGCGGAAGCCACGGAGTTGGACCACATTTTTCTCGCATTGGGATACGAGGTGCAGTTCACGTGACGCCAGTCGAACGAGTGGGTCGCTCCGCGATACGTGGTGCCGAGCAGGTCGGCACGCTTGCGCTGCAGTCATGGCACGTCACGCTCGGGCTGCCGCGCGTCGGGCCCGTGATTGGCGGGCGGCGGCGATGGCGCGCGACGGTGCAGCAGATGCTCACGATCGGCGCCGACGCGCTGCCGATGGCGGCCATCATGTCCTTCTGCATCGGATACGTCCTGGCCCTGCAGAGCGCGGCGGAATTGCGCCGCTTCGGCGCACTGCAGTTCGTCGTCGATCTGCTGGCGATCAGCTTCACCAGGGAACTGGGTGCGCTGATCACGGCGCTGGCCGTGAGCGGGCGCACGGCGTCAGCGATCGCGGCGGAAGTCGGCACGATGGTGGTGACCGAAGAGATTGACGCCTTGCGTGTGATGGGGCTCGATCCGGTCGAATTCACACTCGCCCCCAAATACCTGGGCGCGTTGATCACGGTTCCGTGCCTCACGGTGCTCAGCACGTTCTGCGGTGTGTTTGCCGGATATGTGTTCCTGTGGTCGAGCATCGACATGAATCTTCGCGTCTACTTCCACGAAGTCGTTGATTCGATCCTGTTGCGTGACATCTGGCTCACGCTGTTCAAGAGCGCTGATGTTCGCGACCATCATCGTGCAGGTCGGCTACATGGAAGGGCTCCGCGCCCGCGGTGGACCGGAAGCGGTCGGGACTGCGGCTACATCGGCGGTCGTGAAGTCCGCGTTTCTCGTCATCCTGGCGGATCTCGGGGCTACGGCAATGTTTTACCTGATGGGATGGAGCGCAGCCGGATGACGCCGTTCACCACATCGGCCAAGGACCCTCGTGATCTCGATCAGAGGCCTCTCGGCGAGCTACGGCGCGCGCCGGGTGCTGCATGGGATCGACCTCGAGATGTTACCGCGGCGAAATCTTCGTGCTCCTGGGCGGCAGCGGATCGGGAAAGACGACCTTGCTGAAGCAGGTGCTGGGCCTCGCGAAACCAGACGCCGGCACGATCCTCGTGAACGGCGTGGACATCACCGCGTGTGCCGCATCCGAGTTGACCGCGGTTCGCAGACGCATCGGCGTCGCATTTCAAGGGTCGGCTCTGTTCAGTTCGATGACGATCGCCGAGAACGTCGCCCTGCCGCTGCAGGAGTTGACGCAACTGGCCGATCCGGTCATTGCCCTCATGGTCTGGATGAAGCTCAAGGCCGTCGGCCTGGCGACACGAGACTGACTTCTTTCCACACCAGCTGTCGGGCGGGATGAAGAAGCGCGCGGCGATCGCACGGGCGATGGCCCTCGATCCCGATATCCTCGTATTCGACGAGCCCTCGGCGGGACTCGATCCGATTGTCGCTGCCGGGCTCGACGAGCTCATTCTGTTCCTGAAACGCGCCTTCGGCATGACCGTGCTCGTGGTCACGCACGAGATGCAGAGCGCATTGCAGATTGCCGACCGGGTGGCGCTGCTGCACGACGGTGAACTGATGACCGCCGGCACGCGCGAGGAATTCGTCGCCACGCGTCATCCGCGAGTACGCCAGTTTCTCGAGCGAACACCCGACCCCGCACCGCGCGACGCGGCCGACGGGTTCGCGGCCGCTTTTCTGCGATGGATCCACCATGAGTCTTGAAGCCAGGGTCGGCGTCTTCGTCATCGTCAGCCTGCTGGTCCTCGGCGCGACGGTGTATTTCGTGCGCACGGCGCAAGACGTGCGTGGACAAGTGGTCTACACAACCTACCTGCGCCACGCCGGCGGCATCGCCACCGGCACGCCGGTGTTGTTTGCGGGAATCCGTGTGGGGCAGATCGCGTCGGTGCGGCCGTCAGCCGCCGACCCGACGCGCATCGAGATCACGTTCGCGGTCAAGGCCGGTACTCCGGTGAACGCGGAGTCCATCGCACGAGTCGGCAGTGTGACCCTCATGAGCAGCCCCACGCTCTTTCTCACCGGCGGCAGCAACAACGCCCGTCGCCTCGGCCCGGGTGAGGTGGTGCCCGCGCAGGAAGCGATCAGCGCGAACGAGATCGCGGCCCGCCTGGCGACGCTGGCCGACAGCGCGAACGACGTCATGGCCCTGCTCAAACACGAAGTGCCGGCCGTCACCGGAGAGGCCCGGGCGACGCTCGCCAACCTCCGTGAAATCAGTGGGCCGAAGAACCAGAAGCACGTCGAGAGCATTCTCGCTGAACTGAACACGATGGTGCGGCGAGAGTCGCCGAAGATCGAGCACATCACCGAACGCCTGACGGCGCTCGCGGGGCACGCGGACGAACTCGTCGTATCGGCCGGGCCGCTGGTGGCCAATCTCGACCACGCGGTGACCAACGTCAGCACCACCGTGGATGCCGTTCGCGAGCCGCTGACCAACGATCTCGCCGAGTTGCAGCGCACGCTCGAGAACGGGCGAGCGCTCATCGATAGCGTGCGGCGCGTGGTCGGGCGACAACGAAGACGACATCCATCAAACGGTGGGGTCGCTGCGAACGGCGTCCGAGAACGTGCGGCTCCTGAGCGAAACGCTCAAGGAGCGCCCGTGGAATCTCATTCGGACGACGCAGCCCGGGGACAGGACGGTACCGCGATGACGAACAGACGCGAAGGCGCACTGCGCGCTGCATTCGCCCTTATCGCAGCCTTGGCCATCGGAGGTTGCGGCAGCGCACGCTATCCCGCGCACTACATCCTGAACTTCGAGCCACCGGCTCAGGCGGCCGCGCCGGAACGCGGCATGGGTATCTCGCGATCAAGGAATTGCGCTGTCCCGACTATCTCTGCGAGGGCCGCATCGTCTACCGTCCGACGGCAGCCGAAGTCGGCTTCTACCAGTACCACCGTTGGGCCGTCAGCCCAGGGGCGATGATCGAGCAATATCTCGCGGAACGTGTCCGCGCACGGTCGCTCTTCGTCAGCGTTTCCGGTGACGAGTCTCGCATGGCCACCGACTTCGTGCTGAGCGGCACACTCGAGCGGCTCGAGGAAGTCGACGACGCTCGCCAGGTTGCTGCCGTCTGCAGCATCTCCGCGCAGTTGCTCAACACTCGAACCCGAGCCGTGGTGTGGAGTCGAATGGCAACCGAACAGGTGCCTGTCGAACAGCGCGACGTGGCGGGTGTGGTGAACGGCCTGGCGACCGCCGTCGGGGCCACTGTCGATCGGCTCGTCACCGATATGGAGCGCGAGCTCGGACGAGGTACAGCAGCGCGCGCCCTTCCGTGAGGATCCTTCCCCGTCTGACACGTTCGTCAAAAACGTCCCGAATGCCCGTCGAGACGAGTGCCTCGAGTTCCCGCCAGCAGCTACGCTGAATTCTTGCGGGTGATTCCGCCGCCCTCGCGATCTTCTTCTCGCGACTCTGCGGCCTGTCGGTCGGCCTGACGTCACTGCTGGCCAGGCTCCGCCACACGATGGCGCCTGTCCGTGCGTCGGAGATGTCTACGACGAGCGTTCCGACCAGAACCGGCTGAACCCTCGCAGAGCCAAACCGATCACCGGCCAGATCACACGGATTGCAGCCGGAAATGCGAACAAGCAGATTGCGGCACTCGTGTCCGCAGTGCCACGGTTGAGCGAATCCCCCCGGACGGGACGCGCACGTCACCCTTTCGAGTCAGCGGCATTCCTGTACCTGCAGGCGGAGGGAGGCTCCATGTAGCCGTTCGTACGCCCCTGTCGGAGCTTTCGTCCGGAGCGCTCGAGAGCGACAATCGCCAAAGTTCAGGGAGGCGGATATGACGATCACTGAGCCTGCGGAATTCGTAGCGGCCACGGATGGAACGCTGAGCGCGTACCTGGACGTCTCGGCGGAGCTGCTGCGCACGATCACCTACGTACCGGACCTTCGCGCGGCGTTGCCGCGCCTCTCGGAGATCGCGAACAGGATGCTGCCCCACGATGCGCTGGCGCTGGATCTCGTCGATCCGGACGGCCACCTCGTCACCGAGGCCACCGTCGGCGACCTGCCGGAGATCGCACCCCGCGGGTGAAGATGCCGCTCCGGGATGGGCTCATTATCGGAGACCTGACGTCCGAGTCATTGCCGGCGCCCGGCGGTTCAAACCCCACGTCCTGGCTCGTTGGGCGCGGGTACCGATCCCTGCTCACGACGTTCACCCGGGTAGGTGATCAGATGCTGGGGGTCGCATTCTGGTCGAAGCACCGGCACGCGTACGAGCCACGGCACCTGCCCCTGGCGCGAGGGGTCGTCGATCACATCGCGGTGGCCGTCTCTCGGGAGCGCCTGGCGAGTGCGATCCGTGTGCCCGGCAACGGGAGTGCGCGGACCCGCGAGCTCGACCGGCATCCCCGGATGGCTTCGGAATCCCTGAGCGCCCGGACGCACACGGGGGTCGTGGGCGAATCTGCGGAATGGCGCGAGGTGTTGAAGAAGGCGACGCAGGTCGCGGAGACGGACACCACCGTGCTCGTGACCGGCGAGTCGGGAACGGGCAAGGAAGTCGTCGCCCGGTTCATCCACCGCGCCTCCGCGCGAAGCCGCGGTCCGTTCGTCGCGTTGAACTGTGCGGCGCTGCCCGAGCAGTTGCTCGAGTCGGAGCTCTTCGGCTACGAGCGCGGCGCGTTCACCAGCGCACAGCAGGCCAAACCCGGTCAGATCGAGCTGGCCAGTCGGCGGCGTGCTGTTTCTCGACGAAGTCGCCGAGATGAGCCTGGCGGCGCAGGCGAAGTTCCTGCGCGTGCTGCAGGAACGCGAGTTCCAGCGGCTCGGCGGCACCCGGACCCTGAAGGCGAATATTCGCGTCATCGCAGCGACCAATCGCGACCTCCGCAAGGCTGTGGAACGCGGCGACTTCCGCGAGGACCTCTTCTACCGGCTGAAGGTGTTCGACATCCGGATCCCGCCGCTGCGCGATCGCGCCGCCGATATCCTGCCGCTCAGTGAAGCGTTTCTGCAGGACATCGGCAGGTCGTTCGAGCGGCCGCCCGCGGACCTCACGCGTGACGCGCGCGAGGCGCTGATCCGGTACCACTGGCCGGGCAACGTCCGCGAGCTGCGCAACGCGCTCGAGCGCGCCGCCATTCTTTGCGAAGGAGGGCTGATTCGGCGCGGAACACCTCGCGCTGGAAGCGTCAGGCAAGCCGCCGGGCGCGGTTTCGACCGATCTCAGCACGATCGAGCGCCACACCATCACGCAGGTCCTGGGCGAGTGCCGCTGGAACAGGACGCGGGCCGCCAAGCGCCTGGGCCTCTCGCGCACGCAGCTCTATCTCCGACTGCAAAGTATGGGCTCGAGCAGCCCGCGGCGTAACCTCGCCAACACCAGCCGCTGGCGAAGGACGCGTGCAGAGAGGTACCAGTCCCAGGAAGACGCGCTCCGATCTAAACCCGCAATTCACTTTTGTGGCATGTGGGGCAGGCCTTCAGGCCTGCTTGCGCGCGCCGATTTGCAGGGCTGAAGCCCTGCCCCACATGAGTGATGCAGTCACAAGACAGGTGAGCGCTGGGTCTAGACGGCGATGGCATCCTGATCCGCTGCGGCTGTCACCCAGCGACCGGTCGGCTCGATAACGACCGCGTCGTCCTTCACCGTGGCGCGGAAGTGGATAGCGTCCTTCCAGCACCGGCTAATCGGCAGCTTGACCGCGTCGTCGATGACTCGCTTCAGGAAGCGCGCGCCGTACGCCGGGTTGTAGCCCTGATCCACGATCTTGTCGAGAGCCCGTGGCTCGAAGGCGAGCGTCTTGCCGTGTCGCGCCAGCGTCGCCTCCAACTGTCCGAGGTACTTCACCGCAATCTCGCGCACCTCTTCTCGCGTCAGGGGTTCGAACACGACGATGCCGTCGATGCGGTTGCGGAACTCCGGTGGGAACTTTCGTTCGAGCTCACGCTCAATTTCCGTCCTGATCTGACCGGTGGGTGTGCCGCCGGAACCGAAGCCGAGCGGGTTCGTGAGCTTGCGAAAGTGCTCCGACCCGATGTTCGAGGTCATGATGACGATCGCGTCCGACAGATAGACTCGCCTGCCGCGGCCGTCGGTGAGCCAGCCTTCGTCGAACGCCTGCAGGAAGAGATTCAGCACGTTTGGGCTTGCCTTTTCGATCTCGTCCAGCAGCACCACCGAGCACGGAGTGTCGTGCAGCTGGTTGGTCAGGACGCCGCCCGATCGCTGCCGACGATGCCGCGCGGCATGCCAATCAGCTTGTCCACGGACACGCCGCCGTCCTGGTACTCGGACATGTCGATGCGGATCATCCTCTTCTCGTCGCCGAACAGGAACTCGGCGACCGCCTTCGCCAGCTCCGTCTTGCCGACGCCGGTCGGCCCGAGGAACAGCAGCACGCCGTCGGGGCGATCGAAACCGTCCTTGAGCGGGCCCTTGTTCAAGACGAGACGATGCGCGAGCGCCTGCACGGCTGCCTTCTGGCCGACGACGCGCCGGCTCAGGCACTGCTCGATGTCCTTGAAGCGATCGCCGACGTCGCGGAACACCATGTCCTTCGGGATCTGCGCCGCATCCGAGATCACGGCGATGACGTCCGTCGACGTCACCTGAGGACGCCGGTCGATCTCGGCGCGGACTGCGGCGGTGTCGAGCCAGCCGATGACCTTGTCTGGCAGGCGCAGGTGCCGCTGGTAACGCGCTGACATCTCGAGCGCAGTCTCGATCGCCTCATCGGTAAGCCGCAACGCGTAGTTGAACTCGAAGCGTGGCCGCAGGCGATAGAGAATGCGGCGGGTCTCGTCAATGCTCGGCTCGGCGACCTGCACGGTGCGGAACCGGCGCGCCAGCGCCTCGTCTTCCTGGATGTACTCTTTGTACTCGTTGAGAGTGGTCGCCCCAATCATCCGCACCTCGCCTCTGGCAAGCACACCCTTCAATATGTTGGCCGCATCCGCCGCGGCGCCGAGCGCGGACCCGGCGCCAATCAGCGTATGCGCCTCGTCGACGAACAGGATCAGGTTCGGGCGCTCCTTGATCTCGTCGATCACGTTCTGGATTCGGTCCTCGAACATGCCGCGCAGCATCGTCCCCGCCACCAGGTTGTTCATCTGGAGGCTTACGACCTGACAGCCGCGCAGCCGCGCCGGCACCGATCCGGGCTCCAACTCGAGTCGTCGCGCCAGGCCCTCCACGATCGCCGTCTTGCCGACGCCCGGTTCGCCGATCAGCATCACCGAATTCGAGCGCTCGCGGTGGCAGAGGATCTCGAGCACCTGCTGGATTTCCTTGTCGCGGCCGTAGACCGGCGGGATTTTGTTCTGGCGCGCCAGCAGGTTCATGTTCGTGGCGACGCGCCGCAACGTCTCGGGTAGTTCCAGACGCTTGCGCAGCTGCTCTTCGCGCAACTCGTGGTCGCGCATGTGCGTCGTGATGCGCGAGGCGAACACGTCCGGCGCAAGTCCGTGGCGGCGGACGATCGACACTGGCACGCCGTGGCTCTCCTCCAGGATCGCGGAGAACAGATCCGGCGATGCGATCGTGCGGCCGTCCCGGCTGGCCCGAAGGAACGCGAGCTTGACCACGTTTTTTGTACTCGGCGCGAGACGTGGCTCGCGCCCCGAGAGCGTCGGCAGCCGCTCGAGGCGCTCTTCGAGTGCGTCGAGGATCACGTGCGGGTTCACCTCGAGGTCCTGCGTCACGTGGGAGAACGTGTCCCATTCGACCTGCGCCAGGGCGAGGAAGAGGTGCTCGGTCGCCACGATCGCGTGTTCGCGGCGCCGGCTCTCCTCCGCGGCCCGGTCCATCACGCGCTGAGCGGACTGGTCAAACTTGTCCGTCGCAATATCGAAGTCGTTCATGATTCTGTCCTCCCGCAGTCCTCAACGAGCAAGGACGGGCACTCTCCACCGAACAACGCAATGCGCGGTCGCCAGCGGCTCATTTGTCGAGGGCACTCCACCCGGTGCTGACGCAAGCCCGCGGATCATCCGCACCCTTCGCGCGCGTTCAGCCGCGTTCTCCATTGCGTTCCCCGATGGGCCAGTTGCTATCGCGGGAATCTCTGGCAAGGACGGTGCCGACCCGATCGCAGCCTGACTGCTGGTCGTGTGCAGACCTCACGTCGCACCAGCTCAGTGTGATCACGCGGCCGCGGGCGCTGTCGAACGGCCTGGCGGCGCGCTCGCCCGGATGTGCGTAGTGCGTGAACGCGCGCAGGGCGTGCGCTTACGCGCAATGCGGAACGCGGCCGGTTTCGTCCCGCCACTCCAGACTGAGAGGTTCAAGGTACCGCTGTCCATGTGACGAACCGGGGCGGACACGCGTCAAACGGCCTACGGATGCCCGCTTGCGGTGCTAATGCGAGTGCAGTCGGCATCGGGCTCAGCATGCGGACTCGGAGTGGCGTGGATGTTGCCCTGACGCGATGCAGCTTCGGAAGGAGGCGACGTCATGTCACGAGCGGGCGTTGGAATGGTCATCGAGAAGCTGCTCACCGACGAGAACCTGCGCATCCGATTTGCGGTCGACCGGATCGACACGGTCGCCGAGATATTTCTGCGAGGGTTCGATCTGAGCCAGGACGAACTCGACCTGTTCTGTCGGACGGATGCTGGTCTGTGGTTCCTGAGTGAACCCGCAAGAGGGGAACAGCAGCACTGAGGTCGGGCCGCGCGAAGTGCAGTTGTCTTGATGGCGGAGTTACAGGCGGCGAGGAGATTTTGCCATGAGCGGGGTTACTGATCGACGCAATCCTCACGCTGCTCGCACTGGGCGAGACGCGTCACCCGAAGGCATGACGCCACAGACTGAGGATCTATCACCAATGCCGATTCACATTGATGCATGTGCCGAGCTGGAAACCCGCTCTTCTGAAACAAAACACCATGACCGGGCGTGTGGGAGGTTGTGCAACGCTTTCGCAGCAGAGTCCGCCGAATCCGCAGCCGACGATTACGACGTGATGCTGGGTTCGTGAGCCACCCACGTGCCTGTACTCGTCAATATAGATTACTTATTTGCAATGACTTATGTTGGCGGAGAGGGTGGGATTCGGACTGTTTCCGCGTGGTGACAGCAAAGAACTTCGCGGAATCATCGATCCTCGAGATCCGCCGAGATCCGCACGAAAGCCGAGATCGAGACACGTATTGAGCACGCCGGTCCGGAGCGGCTGATCGTTCAGTGACTCGGACCCGGACAGACGCGTGGACTCTGGAGCGCTACTCGTCTTGTCGCGGACGGCCGGGCATCGCATTCCCCCGGAAGCGAGCGGCGTCGTTGCCCGCCAGTGCCCGCTGACACGCTTCTCGGTACCCATGCCCCCGACTCGACCAGCCTCGCGGCGTGTCGAGGACGACGCTCGCCCTTGGTCCCTCCCGAAACGCGTCTTCCCTTCATTTCGTGGCGCCCGCCCCCGCGGCGTGTCCCACAATGAGAGGCATACGCCACCATCGTCCTGAGGAGACCGTGCATGACTGACCTGCGCTTCGCGTTCAGGCACCTCGCGAGAAATCCGGGCTTTGCCGCCATTGCCGTCACGACGCTCGCGCTGGGCATCGGCGTGGCCGCCGCCATGTTCGGGCTGATCCAAGGCGCACTGCTATCGCCCCCGCCGTACGAGGATCCCGAGCGGCTGGTGCTGGTGACGCCGCAGCGAGCCGACGGCGGGCTCATCGAACGCGGTGGCTCGACCGGTTTGTGGATGGTGTGGCGGGATGCGGCCTCCGTCGAGACCGCAGCCGCGTATCGCTGGACGTTCAACTTCCTCGTGCGCACCGACGGCAGCGAATCCCTCGGCGGGATGGCGATTAGCCGCGACTACTTCCGCACGCTCGGGATTCACCCCATCCTCGGCCGCGGCTTTTCCGCAACCGACATACCGGCCCCGGGCAGCCCGCCGGCCACCGTCGTGCTCGGCTACGACCTGTGGCAGCGGCGCTTCGGCGGACGTGCCGACGTCATCGGCACAGCGATCCGCATCAGCCGGCAGCCGAATCCGTTGACCGTCATCGGGGTGACGCCGCCCGATGTGCGGTTCCTGCCCGACCCGGGCGCAGCGAGCGAGCCGAACTACGACGTCAACGCGAAGGTCGATTTCTGGCTGCCCGCCGCGCCGGACGAATCCCAGCCGAATCGCGGCGAGTGGGACGTGGTGGCGCGCCTCAGGCCCGGCGCGACCGTGGAGCACGCGCAGCGCGAGATGGCGGCCGCGAGTGCCAGCCAGGCGCAGCGGGATCCACACCTGGTCGGGATCACCGCTCGCGTGACGCCCGTCCTCGACGTTCTGAACCGCGCCGGTCGCCGCCTGCTGATGCCGCTGTTCGGGGCGGTGCTGCTGGTGTTCCTCATCGCCTGCGCGAACGTGGCGGGCCTCCTCCTGTCGCGCGGCCTGCAGCGGCAGCACGAGTACGCGATGCGCGGCGCGCTCGGCGCCGGTCGATGGCGCCTCTTCCGCCAAGTGCTGGTCGAGAGCGCTGCGATCGCCGTCGTGGGTGCGGTGCTCGGCGCCGCGATCGCGGTGTCGCTGATCGTGATCTTGCGGACGCTCGGCGAGAGCGCCATCCCGCGCGCCGACGCGATTGCGATCGGCTGGCCGGTGCTCGCCTTCGGTGCCGCGGCCGCATTCGCCGCGGCGCTCGCGGCGGGGCTGATCCCGGCAATCCGCGCCTCTGGCCAGGATCGGCTGCGGGTGACGGGCGGACGGACGACGACCGGTCGCGCGGACCGACGCCTGCTCGCCGGAGCGGCAATCCTGCAGATCGTGTTGACGGTGGCCCTGCTCGCCGGCGCGGGGCTACTCGTTCGCACGGCCCGCCAGCTCGAGGCCGTCCAGCCCGGCTACGACACGGCGCACGTGCTCGCGATGACGGTGACGGCCATGGACCGCGAGCGCTGGACCGACTTCCACACGCGCGCACTCGCCAGCGTCGCCTCGCTGCCGGACGTCACGCACGCGGCGTTTGCCTGGGGGGTTCCGCTCACCGGAAACAAGTGGCCGGGCGAGATCGAGCTGCCGTCGGCGCCCGCCGCGACGCGCCTGGGCGAGCGCATCCTTGTGCCGCTGCGATCGATCACGCCCGACTACTTCGCCGTGGTCGGGATGCGGCTGCTCGACGGTCGCGCGTTCAGCGCGTCGGACACCGACACCGCACCGCCCGTCGCCATCGTCAACCAGGCGTTCGTGCGTCGCCACCTGTCCGACCGGGCCCCGCTCGGCCAGGCGATCCGGTTCACGGGCAGCCGCGGCCAGCCTTTGACGATCGTCGGCGTCGTCGCCGACACCCGCACCGAGTCGCTGAGTGAGGCGCCGCAGCCGGAAATGTATCTGCCTTTTTGGCAGAGTGGTGCCTTCTCCAAGCATCTCGTGCTGCGGGTCAGCGGCGATCCCACGGCGGTCACCGGGGCTGTGCGCCGCGAACTGCGGGCGATCGATCCCACCGCCGCCGTCGAGGACGTGACGACGCTCGCCGCAATTCGGCGCGAGTCGCTGGCGTCGTGGATCTTCGCCATGCGGTTGCTCAGCGGCTTTGCCGTCGCGGCCAGCTTCCTCGCGCTCGTCGGGCTCTACGGCCTGCTGTCGCTCTCGGTCACCGCCCGCGTGCGCGAGATCGGCGTTCGCAAGGCCATTGGCGCCCAGGGTTCGCAGATTGTCGGTCTCGTCGTGCGCGAGGCCTCACGCGTGATCGCGGCAGGCGTGGCACTGGGTGTGGTTGCCGCGGTGGCGCTGGGACGGGTGTTGAGCGCGTTGCTGTTCGACGTCACGCCGGCCGACCCGTGGGTGCTCGCGGGATCGGCCACCCTCTTTGCCGCAATCGGGCTCGCGGTCTGCCTGGTCCCTGCGGTCAGGGCTCGAGGCGTGAACGTGATGGAGGCACTGCGCCAGGAGTAGGCGTCGACTCGCTGCCCGGCGTGACCCCGTTTCACTTGGATCAACCCGTACAGTCGGCGCGCCGGAGACCTCGCTCGCCGTCTCAGGCAACGTTCACTCGGACACCAGATGTCAAGTTTTTCGCGAGGTCGTCAGTAAGCGCAGTTCGCGCCCACAAACATCGATGATTCAATGACTTAATGGTTGGCGGAGAGGGTGGGATTCGAACCCACGTGCCGCTTACGCGACAAGACGCTTTCGAGGCGCCCCCGTTACGACCACTTCGGTACCTCTCCGTGCCCGGTTGCCCAGCGTGGCCGGCTGGCGCGCCTGGCGGCGCAGTGCGGAACACTGATTATACAGCGCACTCCCGCGGTGCGTGGCCGCGGCTCGGCTCGCAGCCGTTCGCGTCCACCGCTCGCCAGTTCCCTCACGGGCAGTCGATGGAGCTGCCCGTAACGGACGAGTAAGGCCAAGTCGACACCTACCTACCGTCGCGTCCGATTCGCCAGCGTTCGCCCACAAGCCCTCGCCTGCGCCGATCGCGCGTCAGCAGCCGCCTGCCGAATAGCACCGCAAAAAACAGAAGCGGCCCGGCAGCTCCGAAGCCGCCAGGCCGCCGAGAGTTGAGTAAAGCGTCTCGCCTTCGTTACGCGGTGGTCAGCTGCTTGCGATCCTCGTTCGACGTCTGGATCTCAATCCGCCGCGGCTTCACGCTCTCCTTGAGCGGCACGGTCAGCTGCAGCATGCCGTGGCGATGCGAGGCCTGCAGCTTCTCGAGATCCAGGAACTGCGGCAGCGTCACGCTCTGCTCGTATTGGGTCACGGGCTCGTTCCGGGTTCTCACCGGTGAGGCACTCACATTGTGCCCTGGGCGCTTCGGCCCCGGGCCTACGCTGTGCGCACCGGCGGGGGCGGCGAGCTCCTCAGGGTCGCGAGCGGCGGGCTTGGAAAAAACGCTGGAGCAGGGCGCGGGAGTCGTCCTCGCAGACGCCGCCGAGGACCTCGAAGCGGTGATTGACGGAAGCAATCGCCAACGCATCAACTGTGGATCCGAGCGCGCCGGTCTTCGGTTCCGTGGCCCCATACACGACGCGAGCGACGCGCGCGTGCACGAGGGCGCCGACGCACATCAGGCACGGTTCCACGGTCACGTACAGCGTCGACCCGGTCAGGCGATAGTTCCCGAGCGCGCGGGCCGCTTCGCGCAGCGTGATGATCTCCGCGTGCGCGGTGGGATCGACGGCGCTGATCGGACAGTTGAATCCGTGCGACACCAACGCGCCCTCGACGACGAGGACGGCGCCGACGGGCACTTCGCCCGCAGCCTCGGCGAGGCGCGCCTGCTCGAGCGCGAGGTGCATGAAGGCGGTATCGTCCATGTGATCGAGGCGTCCTGTGGCGCTCGCTCCGTGTTGACTGACGGCGATCCGACAGGCTGCTTCCCGCACGTGCGTCCGGCCTGGCGTTCTGGACGCACCGTGATCGGCTGAGTGGTTCAGCCTGTAAGCTGCGTCTCCACCATGACCCCGGTAGTCAGCGCCTTGTGAACAGGGCACGCGTTTGCAATCTGCAACAGACGCCCGCGCTGTTCCGAGGACAGCTCGCCGGTGACCGACAGCGACATCCTGATCAGCCGGTGCCCCTGCGTCCTGATCGAACCCGGCCTCGACCTGCACCGCGTCGAGCGGCCAGCCCTTGCGGCGTGCGTACATCCGCAGCGTGATGGCGGTGCACGCGCCGAGGCTGGCCAGCAGGAGCTCGAAGGGTTCGGCGCCGGTGTCCGTGCCGCCGTTCTCAGGAGGTTCGTCGGCCGGGATCTCGTGCTGGCGCGCCGTGATGAGCGTCGGGAAATCGGAAGGCCCCAGGGACACCGAGACGCTGGTCGGCATGCCGCCTACTTTACTGTGTTGCGCGGCTGCGGTGTCCACCGCAGCCCGAGGTGGGTGCGCTGGAGATGGCCTCCCTGGTGCAAGCCCCGCCCGCGGGCCGCTCTGTTTCGCGAGGTCGCGGGACACCCGCAGGCCTCCGAGGGCTTGCCCACAGCCGCCGGCCGTCAGCCGCCAGCCGCGTGCTGCCGTTATGCCAGAATCACTGAGTGGTCCCATCCTCCGGCCCGGGGGCTCTCGCGAAGGCGCGCGCGTGGTTCCAGCGGTCGCAGCGCGGCCACGTGCTCGTCGGCCTGTTCCTCCTGTTGCTGCCCGGCTTCGCGCTGACGGCGTTCACGACGCGCGGGTACCGATCCGAGCAACAGCGCCTGGCCGCGGAGTCGTCGCATCGCGCTGATAGCGCCCTGCGAAACGGCCATCCCGCGGAGGCGATCGGCGAGCTGCGGACGGCCATGAGCCTCGCCCCGACACGCCCGCGGCGGTTGCGGCTGGCGCAGGCACTCGCGGCCGCCGGACGGGACGCCGAAGCGCGCGCGCACCTGCTCACGCTGCGCGAGGGCGCGCCTGGTGACGGCGTGATCAACCTCGAGCTCGCACGGCTCGCCGGGCGCGACGGGGATGTGACGAGCGCGTCGCACTACTACCGAAACGCGATCGAGGGGGCGTGGGACACCGCACCGGAGAGGAACCGCCGCGAGGTACGCCTCGAGCTGGCCGAGCTCCTGGTCCGGCAAGGCACGCCCACGCAGGCCGAGGCGGAGCTCATTACGCTCGCGGCCGACATGCCGCGGGATCCGGCGCTGCACGTGCGCGTCGGAGATCTGCTGATGCAGGCGCACCAGGCCCCGCGCGCGTTCGACGTCTACACGGCTGCCCTGCAAATCGACCCCGCAAGCAGACGGGCCCTCCAGGGAGCCGGCGAGTCGGCGTTCCGCATCGCGAACTACGTGACGGCGCGCCGCTACTTCGAAGCCGTGGCGTCCGCGGAACCTGGCAACGCCCACGTCCGTGGGCGGCTCGACACGATCACTGCCGTGCTCACGGTGGATCCGTTCCGTCGCGGCCTGGCCGCGCGGGAACGCGCGAGGCGTGCCGTGCTTGCCTTCGAGATCGCCTCGGCCCGCCTCCAGGCATGTAGCGCGTCGCTCGGCATCGCCCTTCCCGCGCCCCAGGTCAGCACTCCCGCTCCCGAGGCCCCGAACACCGATGGACTGCAGCAGCTGGCGACGGAGCTCCGGGACACAGCGCCCATCGCAAAGGCCAACACCCTGTTGCGTGACCCGGACGCGATGGAGCGCGTGATGGACCTCGTGTTCCGCGTGGAGGACGCGTGTGAGGCACGCTGCGGGGAGGCAGGCCACGGGAGCGACCAGGCGCTCGTGCTCATCGCGCGCGGCCGGCGCGCCACGGAACGCTGAGGCGGAGGATGATCGATCCCACGACAGCCCTCCCCTCTCGCCCGCCGGCACGGCGCGTCGTGCTGCCCCGCCTCGAGGAGCCGCAGCTGTTCCTGCTGCTCGCCATTCTGATCGGCATCTTCTCCGGCCTCGCGGTCGTCTGCTTCCGTGTCGCCATCGAATGGAGCCGGCTGCTGCTGCTCGGGCCGGCGCTCGAGCCATCTTTCCCGCGCGTCGTGCTCGTCCCCGCCGTCGATCGGCTTGATCGTCGCCACGCTGGTCGTCTTTGTCTTCCCGACGGCGCGCGGCAGCGGTGTCCAGCAGACGAAGGCCGCCGTATACATCTCGAACGGCTACATCGGCTTCCGCACCGTCATCGCGAAGTTCGTCACCTGCGCGCTGACCATCGGCGGCGGTCACTCGCTCGGGCCGGAGGACCCCTCGCTGCAGATCGGGGCGGGTCTCGCGTCTCTCTTCGGACGCTGGCTGACGCTGTCGCGGGACAAGCTGCGGTTGATTGCGCCGGTTGGTGCGGCGGCGGGCCTGGCGGCCGCGTTCAACTCGCCCATCACGGCGGTGCTGTTCGTCATCGAGGAGGTGATCGGGACGTGGACCGCAGGCGCGCTTGGCGCGATCGTGCTCGCGGCGGTGTCCGCCGTCGTCACCCAGCAGTGGTTCCTCGGAGGCGAGCCGCTGTTCCGGGTTCCTGCCTTCCAGCTCACGCACCCGCTCGAGCTTGCGTCGTACTCGGCCCTCGGCATCGCCGGGGGCTGTGCTGCCCTCGTCTTCGTGAAGCTGGCGACGACGATGCGTCCGCGCCTGCGGGCGCTGCCCCGGTGGACGCACATCCTGCAGCCCGCGGCCGCCGGCGCCATCATCGGCGTCATTGGAATCTGGTATCCGCAAGTGATGGGCGCGGGCTACGAGCACATGGACGAGGCGATGCACGACCAGTACGCGTGGAGCACGCTCGCGGTGCTCGCCGGGTTGAAGCTGCTGGCGACCGTGCTCTCGTTTGCGAGCGGCACGCCTGGAGGTCTCTTCGCACCCACGTTGTTCACGGGCGCGATGCTCGGCGGCGCCGTGTGCGGGATCGCCCGCATGATCGCACCCGACGTGACCGGGCCCATCGGCGCCTACGCGCTCGTCGGGATGGGAACGCTCTTCGCGGGCATCCTGCGGGCGCCGATGACGTCCGTATTCATGATGGTGGAGGTCTCGGGCAACTATTCGATCGTGCTGCCGGTGATGATCTCCAACAGCATCGCGTACATGATCTCGCGGCGGTTCCAGCCGACGCCGATCTTCGAGGTGCTGTCGCACCAGGACGGCGTGGTCCTGCCGTCCATGGAGGAGCAGCGCGAAGCGCGGCCGCTGCGTGTCGAAGATGCGATGCACGAAACGACGCTCGTGCTCGACGGCGGGATGACGGTGAGCGATGCCCATGCGTTCCTCGAAGGGGCTCCAGACGGTTTCGTCCCGGTGCTGCTCTCCGGCGCGATTTGGGCCGGCGTATCGGAGGGGGAGCTCGGGCTTCTGCACGCGAGCGGCCGCGGGCCGGAGTCCTTGCAGCAGGCGCTCGGACCCGAGGCGCGGGTCGCGACGGTGCACCGCGACCAGCCGCTCGAGACGGCGCTTCGGCTGCTGCGGAACCGCCCCATTCTCCCGGTCGTGCACCGGGAGGATCGCAGGCGGATCGAGGGCGTCATCACGCTGGAGGACATCCTCGGCGTGTACAGGGACGGGTAAGGCGGTGTTAACGGTCAGCGATCAGCGATCAGCGGTCAGGGGTCAGGGGCCCGCGGTCAGGGGTCAGAGGTCAGGGGTCGGCGTCAGGGGTCAGCGGTCGGCCGTTGGCCTTTAGCCCTTGGCCTTTGAGCCCTTGGCCCTTGCCACCGTCAGCCGCCCGCGTCGAACGGGCGATAATGTCCCCATGAAACGCGCGCTCTCCTCACTCCTATTACTTGCGCTCGCGATCCCTGCTGCCGCGGGGCAACACGAGCACAGCGGTGCGCCTCCCGAGCGGCTCGGGACCGTGCATTTTGCGACGTCCTGTCGCGCCGATGTGCAGCCGGCGTTCGATCGGGCCGTGGCGCTGCTCCACTCCTTCTGGTTCTCGCAGGCGCGGGAGGCGTTCTCGGGCGTGCTGCAGAAGGACCCGCGCTGCGCGATCGCGAACTGGGGCATCGCGCTGGCGCAGTTCGGCAATCCGTTCGGCGTCAACCGATCGTCCGAAGCGCTTGGCAGTGCGCGCGCCGCGGTCGCGCAGGGGCTGGCAGCAAAGCCCGAGTCTGCACGAGAGCGCGGCTATCTCTCCGCAGCCGCGGAACTCTTCAAGGATTTCGAGACCCGGGATCATGGGGTCCGGGTGCTCGCGTACGAACAGGCGATGGGCCGCGTGGCGAAGGCGTACCCGCAGGACGCGGAAGCGACGATCTTCCACGCCCTCGCGCTTGCGCAAACTGCTCCGCCCACGGACAAGTCGTACAAGAACCAGCTCGCCGCGGGCGCGCTGCTCGAGCCGCTTTTCGCGAAGTACCCGGATCATCCGGGCCTGGCGCACTACATCATCCACGCGTACGACGTGCCTGCACTGGCGCCCAAGGCACTGGAGGCCGCGCGTAGATACGCGCAGATCGCTCCCTCGGCCCCGCACGCGCTCCACATGCCCTCGCACACGTTCACCCGTGTGGGCGCATGGGATGAGTCCATCGAGGCCAACCTCAAATCGGCCGAAGCGGCGCATCGTGAGCAGGCCGTCAGCGACGAGATGCACGCGATGGACTATCTCGTGTACGCGTATCTCCAGACGGCGCGCGATGCGGCGGCGCGCGAGGTCGCGACGGCGCTCGGGGAACTGCTCGCCGGGCTGCCGCAGGACGGCGCGTCGGGCCTTACCGTCACCGCGGCCGGCGGGTACTTCGCTGCCGCCGCCATTCCGGCGCGCTACGCGCTCGAGCGGAGCGCATGGGCAGACGCCGCAGCCCTCGTCGTTCACCCCAGCACGGCGGCTCACGTGCCAGCCATGACCCACTTCGCACGTGCTCTGGGTGCCGCCAGGACCGGCGCAGTCGAGGCAGCGCGTGCGGACATAGAGAAGATTGGTGAGCTGCACGCGCAGCTCGTGAAGAACAACGACGCGTACTGGGCCGAGCAGGTCGACATCGAGCGGACCGTGGCGAATGCCTGGATCGCGTTTGCCGCGGGAAATGCGGCCGAAGCGGAGCGCCTGCTGCGGACCGCCGCCGACCGGGAGGACGCGACGGAGAAGAGCGCGGTCACGCCCGGTCCGCTGGCGCCCGCGCGCGAGTCCCTCGGCGACCTGCTGATCGAGCTGAAGCGGCCTGCGGAGGCGCTGCCCATGTACGAGAAGAACCTGGTGAAGGAACCGAACCGCCTGAAGAGCGTCTACGGCGCCGCCCACGCCGCCGACCTCGCAGGCGATCGCACGAAGGCGCACGACTACTTCACGCAGCTCGCGGCGATCTGCGCGAGAGCCGACACGCCCAACCGGCCGGAGCTTCGCGCCGCGCTGTTATACCTCCAGAAGAAGCCGTGACCGTCTTACGTTGACCGTTCACCGTTGACCGTTCACCGTCAGGCGGTCAGCGGTCAGCGGTCAGACCCTTAGCCCTTGGCCCTTAGCCCTTAGCCCTGCGGTCAACGGCCCGTCCAACCCCAAACTGATCCCCCGCGGCGACGGGCCGCCCGCCCGCAAACACCACCTCCAGCATCTTCTCGCTCTGCACGGCGCGTCCCTCTTCGTCGGTGAGGGTCGTGACCACGCGCCGGGTGCGCGTGTCCACGATGTCGCCTGTGGACGGGTAGGCGTATCGCCCATCGATGCCGAATGTGATCCATCCAGGCTGGTCGCGGAGCACGATGCTGGTCACCTGCGCCGGCGGCATCACGGTCGCATCGAAGACGTGCACGCGCGTGTTTGCCGCGTCCGTCATCCAGAGCTCACGCTCGTCCGGTGTGAGCGCGACCCCGTGGGAGGGGCAGCCGTGACGCTTCGTCGGGCCCTTCTCGAACCCACGGACCTCGACGCGGTGCAGCATCTTCCCCGTTGTCAGATCGCCCACCTCGAAGCCAAGCAGATCGTTCACGTTGACGAAGCAGCGCGTCTGCGCACCGTTCACGGTGAAGGGTCGAATGACGTTGCCAAACGGCCCGACGGTGCGGACGACTGCATGGGTCCGGGGTTCGGCAATCGACAACAACGGTGACTTCAGCCCGGCCAGATAGACCTCACGGCCATCAGGCCCGTACACCGTATTGTGCGCCCCCGAGCCGGTCACGATCCGCGTGATGGGGTCACCGGTGAGCGCATCGAGCACGTGCCAGTGCGGTCCCTCGAACGACGGCACGTACAGGAGCCGCCCGTCGGGAGAGAGGGCAAGTCGATCGCAGCCGCCTTCGTACGCGCGATTCCACAGGAGCGCGTCCGTCGTCAGATCGAAGGCGAGCACCCGCTTCGTGGTGCTGACGTAGAGTCGTCCGGTCACCGCGCTTGCGGCGATGCCCTTCACGTTCTCCGGCTCCTCTCCTGCCTGCACGCTCATCGTGGGGATGCGGCGGACGAACCGATGGCCGTTCTCGACGTCGAACACCAGCACGCCGATACCGCCGTGCTCGACGTAGTTGCGGATGCCGGGCTCCGCCACGTAGAGGAACCGGTGCTCGCGGGCCGGTGCGGGTGGCAGGGTCGCAGAAGACGACTGCGGTCGTGCTGGAAGACTGGTGGCGAATGCGCAGCCGATGAGCAGCAGCAGCCGGATGGGCATGCCACCTTTTAGCACAGTGCAACGCGGGCTGTGGTGCCGGGACTGTTCACCGTCAGCGGTCAGCGGTCGAGCGGTCAGCGGTCAGCGGTCAGCCCTTAGCCCTTGGCCCTTAGCCCTTAGCCCTTAGCCCTTAGCCCTTAAGCCCTTCAGCGCTCCCGCGCAATCGTTGGTAACATGCGCCTCCCGGGCGCGTGGTGCGCGGGGGAGGGTGGCATGACCAGCATTCACAAGGATCGCCGCAGCTTCCTGAAATCGTCGGTCGTTACCGCCGCGGCCGGCGCGTGGTCCTGGGCGCTGCCCGCGCGACCGGCGCGTGGACAGGCCGCACCGCCGGTACCGGAACGGCCGGCGCGGCTGCGCTTCGGCGTTATCGGGTTGAACCACGGTCACATCTACAGCCAGGTCGCAGCGACGATCGCCGGCGGGGGCGAGCTGGTGTCGTTCCATGCGAAGGAGCCCGATCTGATCGAGGCCTTCACGAAGCGGCACCCTCAGGCGAAGCTCGCGCGCGATGAGCGGGAGATCCTGGAGGAGCCATCGATCAAGCTGGTCGTGAGCGCCTCGATCCCGAACGAGCGCGCACCGCTCGGGATCGATGTCATGCGCCACGGTAAGGACTTCATGGTGGACAAGCCCGGGATGACCACCCTCGAGCAGCTCGCGGAAGTGCGCCGGGTCCAGGCCGAGACGAAGCGCATCTACTCTGTCATGTACAGCGAGCGCCACGAGAACAAGGCGACCGTCAGGGCGGGCGAGCTCGTGAAGGCAGGTGCGATTGGCAAGGTCATCCAGACCGTCGGCCTGGGGCCGCATCGCATGACGCCGAAGACGCGGCCCGCCTGGTTCTTCGAGCGCGAGCGCTACGGCGGAATCCTGTGCGACATTGCGTCGCATCAGTTCGATCAGTTCCTGTTCTTCACGGGATCGACGAGAGCCGACGTGCTGGCCTCACAGGTGAGCAACGTGCACCATCCCGAGCACCCCGGCCTCGAGGACTTCGGTGACGTGATGCTCCGCGGCAACGGGGGCAGCGGCTACATCCGTGTGGACTGGTTCACGCCCGATGGCCTTCAGACCTGGGGCGACACGCGGCTGACCGTGCTCGGCAGCGACGGCTACATCGAGGTGCGGAAGAACATCGACATCGCGGGGCGGCCGGGCAGCAACCACCTGTTCCTCGTCGATCAGAAGGAAACGCGCTACATCGACACGACTGACACGGCGCTTCCATACGGCGAGCGGCTGGTGGACGATGTGCTGAATCGCACGGAGACGTCGATGCCGCAGGCGCACGTGTTCCTCGTCATGGAGTTGGCGCTGAAGGCGCAGAAGCAGGCCACACCGATTGGGGGGACGGGGAGCTGACAGACAATGCACAAGGCAGAATGCACAGCTTACGGCTAAGGGCTAAGGGCTAAGGGCTAAGGGCTAGAAGGCTAAGGCTGACGCTGACCGCATGGGCTAAGGGCTAAGGGCCAAGGCTAAGGCACTGACCGCTGATCGCTGACCGCTGACCGCTGATCGCTAACGGTCAACGGTTAACGGTTAACGGTTAACGGTACGAACCGTTGGCGCGAGCGCTCGCGCGCCTTGGCGGCTTCCTCTTCGCGGTTGCGGGGTGATGCGTTCGTCTGCAGCGAGTGGACCAGGCGGCGTGCTGCCTCGGTGACTTCTTCCACCGCTTGATCGAAGACCTCCTGGTTCGCGCGGGAGGGACGGCTGGCGCCGCTCAGTTTGCGGACGAACTGCAGTGCTGACGCGCGGATCTCCTCGTCGGTGGCTGGAGGATCGAAGTTCGCGAGCGTCTTGATGTTCCGGCACATGGTGTCGTGTTCCTTCGTTCAGGCGAGCGTGCGCCTGGAATCCGCGGTCGGGGGGCTCACGGCGACAGCATCGAGGCGCGGGACGCGGCGAACGCCTCATACTGATCGGTAGCCACGAAGTCCACGCCAGCCTTGATCGCGGCCCGCCAGCGCAATTCCGCAGCCTCGCGCGAACCAAAATTGTACGACGGTGTCCACCCGAGCGACAACTCCCCAGGACCCACGCCGTCGAGCGTGTAGAACCGGATCCAGAGGCCCGCCTCGTGGGCCCGCCCGACAACCGCCGACAGCCGCGCCGCATCCTCGAATGTCCACTCCCCCGCCTCGCTCGGGCCGCCCGCTTCGACAACCGACCACGCGTGGTTCGACCAGCGACGGTAGTTCGTACGCCGTCCCGGGAACACGTCGGGTGGCGGCGCACCGGGAGCGGCGTTCGTGTCGGCGCCGATGATCCCGGGAACGGCCGCGCCGAAGACACGCAGGCGCCCGCCGACGGGCACGCGATCGTGAAATGAGACCTCTTGTGCGTCCGCGGCTCCGGTAAGCACCAGGACGGGGCCCACGTCGAGCGCGGCGATGTCACCAACGCTCTCCGTGCGCGGGGCCGTCGTCAGCCACGCCTCGTGCTCGCCAAGCAGGGCCCACACAGCAGCGTGGTGCTCGGGCTCGTCGGACTTGAAGTCGAGATTGAGCGTGATGATCGGCCAGTCGCGCCGATCGCCGGCTGCGAGCGCGCGCTCCGCGATGGGGCGGATGCGCTCGAAGAAGTAGTCGCGGAGCGTTGGTTCCTCGCCGGTGAACGGCGGATTGTGTGCGAGGACGGAGCGGCAGGGGGCCGGCGGCTCGCAGAACCACGCGAGATCCTGCTCGATCGCGAGGGGCACCCCGGTCGCGAGCGCGCGTTCGATGCGGTCACGCCATTGGCCCTGTTCCGGATAGGCGTTGTGCGCGTCCAGGAGGACGCGGCGTCCCGGCAGATACGCGGAAGGCTCCTCGGCCGCCGTAACAGTGGCGATCGCCACCAGCAGCGCAAGCGCGGCGCAGCGCCTGGCACTCAACGAGGCCATCCAATACTCCAGCTTGTCCGCCGGAACTGAAGTTCCGGCTCCACACGAAGCCGCTCGATGAGGGATTGCAGCCCCCGGAGGCCAGAGACCAATCGGAGCAGAAACCGTGCAGCTGTCCCTGGTCGATCTGCACGGCAGCATATAATGCGCCCACTCCCCACGTTCAGCCGGCGCGGCTCGGGCCGTAATGGCGTGCGTGTTTAATCCAAACCTGTGAGCCGCCGGAACCGCACCGGGTGGCCGCGTTGCCGTCCGTTATCGAACCCTTGGGCCCGCCATGTCTCCCGGATTAATCGCACTGCTCGCCGGGCCCGCCATCCTCGTTCCATTGGCAGGCTATGCCATCGCGCGCCGCCGGGTGCGCGGCGCGTCATGGTACGCCGTCCTGCTGTTGTCGATCGCGTTCTGGAGCCTGGCGTACGCCTGGGAGCTGTCGGCACAGCTTTACGCGAACAAGCTGCTGGCGCTCAGGATCAAGTACGTGGCCGTCGTGCTGTTGCCGTCAGGCTGGATCGGCTTCATCCTCGCCTTCGTTGGTTCGCCGGCCGAACACGTACGGCGGCGAGTGCTCCCCGTGGCCGCCGTGTCCGCAATCATGCTCGCCATCGCCTGGACGGACGGATGGCACGGTCTCTTCTGGGGTCGCCTCACGGTCGAGCAGATCGGTGCGTATGCAATCCTCCGCGGGCGCGGGCCGTTCTTCTTGGTGAACGTCCTCTACACCTACGCGGTCCTTGCCGCGGGCGGCGTCCTGCTCGCATCGCACGCGGTGCACTCTCCGTACTTGTACAAGAAGCGCGCCCGGCTCCTGATGATTGGCACGGTCGTTCCCTGGGCCGGCAACGTCGTATTCGTGATGAGCCGCCACGAAACGATCATCGACCCGACACCATTTCTGTTCACGTGCACGGCAGTCATCGCGGCGCTGGCCGTGTTCCGCTACGAGCTGTTCGAGCCGGTGCCCACCCTGCGCGACGCGCGGATCGAATCGGTCGGTGATGGCGTCATCATCCTCGACCGCCGATCGCGCATCGCAGACCTGAACCCGGCCGCCGAAAGAATCCTGGGCCGCAGACGCGCGGAAGTGGCAGGCGCGAGCATCGCCGGCCTCTTGCCGGGGTGGCCTTCGGGCGCGGTGCCTGACTCGCCGATGGAGATCACCCTCGGCAGCGGCTCACACGGCGGAATCTACGACGTTCGGTGCACCGAGATCTCCAGCCGCGCGGGAGAGCCCACCGGAGCGGTTGTCCTGCTGCGAGACGTCACCGAACGCCGGCTCGCCGAGCGCGAACTGGTCGAAAGCGAGCGGCGGTATCGCACGGTCATCGACCAGGCGTTCGACGGTGTGTGGCTGGAGCGTGAGGACAGCACGATCGTCGACGTCAACCCCGGTGCGTGCGCGATGCTCGGCTACTCACCCGCGGAGCTGATCGGGCAGCGCGCAACCGACCTCGTCGAGCCTGAATCTCCCGACGCTCAGCAGGCCAGCCCGGACGATGCGCGGGGTGGCGACGCGAGCGAGTGGCAACGGCGCATCGCGGGCAAGCATGGTCGCACCGTGCTCCTTGCCGGCCGCAGCCGCGAGATTGCCCCAGGGCTGATGGTCAGCACGTTCCGGGACATCACGAAGGAACGAGCGGAAGCGGAGGAGCGCGAACGGCTGCTGCAGCAGGCGCAGGCGGCGAATCGTCTCAAGGACGAATTCCTCGCGACGTTGTCGCATGAGCTGCGAACCCCGCTCACCGCGGTGCTCGGGTGGACCAGGATGCTGATTCGCGGCGAGGTGAAGCCCGATCGCATCCCGCACGCGCTCGGCGTCATCGAGCGCAACGCGCTGGCCCAGGCGCGGCTCGTCGACGATCTCCTCGACGTATCGCGGATCGCCGGCGGCCGGCTGCGCCTGCGGCTGGTGGAGACGGACGTGTCGACCGTGGTGCGGGACGCGCTGGAGGCGATCGGTCCGTCTGCCGAGGTGAAGCGGATCTCCATCGATGTGCAGCTTTCGGCCGCCATTCCGCGGATCGCGGTGGACCCGGAGCGGCTCCAGCAGGTGATCTGGAACCTGCTCACGAACGCGATCAAGTTCACACCTGCCGGGGGAACGGTGCACGTGGGCGCCTCGATCGTCCCGGACGGCGTCGAGATCACCGTACGCGACACCGGTCGAGGCATCCCGCCCGACTTCCTGCCGTTCGTGTTCGATGCATTCCGGCAGGGCGAGGGCGGCAGCAACCGGACGGCGCCTGGACTCGGGCTCGGGCTCGCGATCGTGCAGCGCATCATCGAAGCACATGGCGGGCGCGTCGAGGCAGCGAGCGAGGGGGCAGGTCTCGGCTCAACGTTCCGTGTGTTCCTTCCAGCGGTCTCCACGGGGTCGGGAGCCGGCACGGACGCCAGCCGGCCTGCCGCTGTGGAGGCAAGGTTCCCTTTCTGACCGGCTACTCGCCGAGCGCCGCGTAGCGCACGAGCCGGAAGCGAGGCCCCTGCGCCTCGCGGATGCGAGCGGCGAGCCGCTCGTGCAATTCAGGCGTCCACGCTCCCCAGCGATCGAAGAAACGCCCCGCGGCCGCCTTGTCGCCCGCGTGCTGGATCGCGAGCACCTCGCGGAGCAGCGCCGTGACCACGTCCGCGTAGCGGTCGTAGCGAACCGCCAACCGCCCGGACGCGCCGTCCCACGACAGCAGGCCTTTTTCCAGGAAGTAGTTGCACTGCGCGAGCTGCATCGTCTGATACGGCTGGTCGCGGCGGGGCTTCACGTTGAGCAGCACCCGGCGGATGCCCGCAGCCTGGACAGCTCGCAGCATGGCCGGCGTGACCGTACCGGCAGTCCGCATGGCGTCGATGGCAAACAGTGACACGAGGTCGGCCTTCATCTCCTCGAACGCGTCCGCGTGGTCCTCGAGTGCGGCGTCGAGCGTCCGGCCCTGCTTGTCGCGATCCACCCCGAGGTAGTGGCCCACCTCGTGCCAGAGCGTGCGCTGGAAATCGCCCTCGCTCACGAGATCCTCTGCGTGCGTCTCCTCCATGGCGGCTCGCCACACGCGGAGGTCGCTGGCAAAGAGATCCGGATGTTCGAGGATATTCCTTCGCATCAGGATCGTGCGACCATACCGGCGGGCGAACAACGGATCGTTCGGGAGGATCGTCGCGGTGTTGGTTCCCCGCGCCTGCCCGAAGTCGGCGATGACGTCGTACACGCCGACCGAAATATCCTCCCGCACGCGCTTGTGATGTTCGTACGGAAGCGCGTCCTCGATGGCTTGCAGCGCACCCAGCCTGCGGCGCAGCTCGGCGGTCGCCTGCTCGTTCGCGAGCAGGAGGCTGACAGCAGGAAACGCCTTCACGCCAAACAGGGCGTCGTCATAGGTTTCGTAGGCACCAATCTGCGCGTTCAGGTGCTTGAAGCGGCCGGTCACCCATGACGCGTCACCGCTCTCGTAGTCGTTGGTGAGGAGGTCGCGTGCACGATTCCGCAGGTAGCGCGCGAGCTCCTCATCCTCGCGCTCGATCGCGTCTGCTGCGGCTCCGAGATGCTCGAACGCACGCGTCAGCGGCTCCGCGTACGCGACGGCATATGGAGCCGCGTAGAGCCGCTTCGGGTCCGGGGAGCGCCACAGCGCGTCGAGCTCACGCGCGAACCGCGAATGGAGCGTGCCGAGCGGACCGTTCGCAAGCGCCTGCCGGTCGCGGGTGATGTTCTCGGTGGTGGCACGCCGGACGACGGTGCGCTCGTGGAGGATGGAGTCACGCGCATCGGGATGTGCGCTCAGGAACGCGTCGACCTCCTCGCGTGTGATCCCCGCCGGGTACACATTGCGCCCCGGCACCTGCCGCTCGACGGGCAGGAATGGCTCGCGCGCGTTGTCGAGAGTGACGGCAATCGGCCCGTTGTTCAGCCGATAGAGCGATAACAGGTTCTGCGTGGCAACGGGATGGCCGAGGCGCTCGTCCAGGCCGGTCAGCTCCCGATGCGCCGCGAGCGCCTGCGGATGGCGCGCATCTTCGTAGAGCTGCTGAAATATCGCACCGACGTCGAGCAACTCCTCGAGCGCGGCCGCCTCGCCCGCCGTCAACGTCGACAGATCGGGCGCAAGACGGATCGTCTGCGTCTTTACGAGTATCTCGCTGGACTTCGACTCGGGCCAGTACCTCTCAGGCAGCGATGCGCCGGCGGTCAGCAGGGAGATCAAGGGCAGGGTCGCGACCGGCAGAATCTTCATGCTCCGATCGTGGCACGAAGATCGGCGCGGGACGAAGCTGGACGAAGCGGACGCACGAACGAAACCAGGGGCCCGGACGCAGCGCAGCGTCCGGGCCCGCGAGGTCCTACGGCTTGGTCAGCGACGCTGGCTTGACGGCGGATTCCTTCGGCGCCGCCGAGGTCGTTTTCATCATCGATGGTGCCTTCCAGAAGCCTGGCCTGGCGGCGATCCACTCGGCGGGCACGTGGCTCATCTGCGGGCTGATCTCGAAAGTGGCCGTCTCCATGCTCGCAATGCCCTCGCGCATGAATGCCTCGCTCTTGGTCCGCCCCTCGTCACCGATGGCATCCCGGTAGGCCTGCGTATGCGGATCGGTGTCGTCGTCCTTCATCGCCGAGGATCCGAACAGCATCATGTAGGTGCCGGCGGGTGCGCCGGAGGTGACCTCGTAGAACGCCCAATGTTCTTCCACCTTCGCCTGCGCATGCGCCGCCGTGAGCGCTTTGCGCATGTCCAGGAACGCCCGTGAGTACCCCGGCTTGACGCGCACCGTCATGACGGTGATGTACCTCATGTCCTTCACTGTCGGCCGCATCTGATAGCTCAGGTCCTCGTTCAATTCCAGCAGGTACAAGCGGGTGCCCGTGCGGAACTGCGCGTCGCCCTCATCGGCCGCCTCCATCTGCTTGCCGACGGCGGCGTTGAACGCGTCGTTCTCCTTTTCGAGGGCGTCGTAGCTGTCGTAACCCGAGAAGAACCACGCCTCGCTCGGACCGGTGATGGCGCTCATCCCGATCCAGTAGGCCGGCATCTTGGATGCCGCACCGGCGCGCACATACGCCTCCTCCGCCCGCGCGTGCGCGGCGCCGCGAGCAGGCTTGATTTCCTCGCGGACGATCCTGAGCACCTTCGAGGGTCCGGGTCCCTCGGCGAGGACTGAGGGACCCGCCGTACACACCAACGCCAACGCACCGAGCAGACACGTCACCTGTCTCATGAACTTGCTCCTTCTCTTGTCGGATACGACGTGACGGGCGATCGCGCACACGGGCGCGCAGAAAGCCACCGCCGACTGCAGCCGCCACGCAGTGAACACGCGTGCTGACGTCCACGCCAGCATGGCTTCAAGAGGCAGGCGCAGGCCTCCCCCAACAGGTTGGGGCGGGTGGAAGCGGGCTGACTCAGGAAAGCGTGCGGAGTATAGACACCTCAGCTGCGGGCTTGCAACAGGAATCGTCGCAGGTGTCAATGCGTCGCTCGTCGCGCGCATGCGACGGCCTGCGTCACCCAATCGCATCTCGTCACATTCCAGAACGCGGCAGCCACCCAGGGACGTAGGATGAGCGCCATGCGAACACTGCTCACTCTCGTGATCCTGATCGTCGCCTCCGCCGGTTCCGCCAGCACCGAACCGTTGAGCGACGGCGATCGGCAGCGCCTGCTTGCGCACCTTCACATGACAGAGGGCTGGCTCACCACCGAACTCGAGGGGCTCTCGCCGGCGCAGCTGCGCTACCGCATGTCCCCTGAAAGCTGGACGATCATGGACGTCGTCGAGCACCTCGCGGTCGCGGAACCGCAGTATTGGCAACAGCTGCGGAAGTCTCTGGAGCGCCCCGCCGTGCAGGGCTACAAGCCGGAGGCCACAGACGCGGACATCCTCTGGTACGGCATCGACCGCAGCCGCCGGCAGAAGACCGGCGAGGCACGCGTGCCGTCCGGCAAGTTCGCAGACGTGAAGGATTCTCTCGGCGGCGTTCCGGACACTGCGCGGGACGATGCTCGAGCTCGCGAAGGGGACGGGCGAGGACCTCCGCGGACGGGCCCTGATCGACGGAAACATGGATGTGTACCAGTGGTTCCTGATGATCTCGTCGCACGCGCAGCGGCACGTCCTGCAGATCCGCGAGATCAAGGAGAGCCCGGGCTACCCGCGAGGATGAGGGACAGTGGCGCGCATCCGCCGAGTGAGGGATAGTGTAGGCCGTCCCGACGAATCGGATCCTCCTCGAAAGTGAGCGCGCATATGAACAGCAGACGATTGGTCCCCATTCTGACGGTGCTCTGCACGGTCACCGTGCTCGCCCAGCCGCGGGCCTTGCCCGGGCGCTGGTCCGAGGGGCGGGCGGCACAGTGGTATGCGGCCCAGCCCTGGCTCGTGGGCAGCAACTACATCCCGGCGACCGCGATCAACGAGCTCGAGATGTGGCAGGCGGAGACGTTCGATCCGGCCACGATCGAGAAGGAGCTCGGGCTGGCCGAGGGCCTCGGGATGACGACGATGCGCGTGTTCCTGCACGACCTGCTCTGGCAGCAGGATGCGGCAGGTTATCGCTCGCGCATCGATCAGTTCCTGGCGATTGCGGCCCGGCATCGGATCAAGCCGCTCCTGGTGCTGTTCGATTCGTGTCTGGGATCCGAATCCGCGGCTCGGTCCCCAGCGGGCGCCTACCCCCGGCGTCCACAACTCCGGCTGGCTGCAGAGTCCGGGCGCGAAGGCCCTCCAGGATCCTGCCGAGCACCCGCGCCTGCGCACGTACGTGATGGGCGTGGCCGGGGCCTTCGGCAAGGATCCGCGCGTGCTCGGCTGGGACATCTGGAACGAGCCCGACAACACGAACGACAGCAGCTACGGCAAGCAGGAGCCTCCCAACAAGGTTGACCTCGTGCTGGCGCTGCTGCCGCAGGTGTTCGCCTGGGTGCGCGAGGCGGGTGTCGAGCAGCCGCTGACGTCAGGCGTGTGGAGGGGCGACTGGTCGGCGGACGCGAAGCTGTCGCCCATGGAGCGCATCCAGCTGGAACAGTCCGACGTGATCTCGTTCCACAACTACGACGACGGCCCGACGTTCGAGAAGCGCATCAACTCGCTCAGGCGGTATCAGCGTCCCATCCTCTGCACCGAGTACATGGCGCGCGGCAACGGCAGCACCTTCCAGGGGTCGCTCCCGATCGCGAAGAAGTACAACGTGGCCGCGTTCAACTGGGGCTTCGTGGCGGGCAAAACGCAGACGCACCTGCCGTGGGACTCGTGGCAGAAGCCCTACGTCGGACGGGAGCCGGCGATCTGGTTCCACGAGATCTTCCGGCAGGACGGCACGCCGTACCGCCAGGACGAAGTCGAGTTGATCAAGACGCTCACGAGCAGCAGCGCGCTGCCGGCGGCGGTTGGCGCGCCCTGACCGCCGGGACTGAAGTCCCGGCGTCACGGCCGTCAGCGGCGATCGATATCGCAACTCTTTGTGGAGCCGGGACTTCAGTCCCGGCTGCCTTCACCTACACCCCGATAACCGCCGGCTCCAACAGGCCGTGCTCGCGTGCCGTCGGCGCGCAGTCGAGCACGGGGTGCTGCGCCGGTGACGCACCGAAGTCACTCACCACGCGGTCGATGAACGCGGCGTGCGTCACCGGGCCGCCCTCGGCCAGCAGACGTGCCGCACGGGTGGTGAACTGCCCCGCCCCGCCACTCTCGTAGGCCACCTCGTTCGGCAGACATGCCGAGAAGCAGACGTCCAGCATGCCGGTGGCGCTCCCGGCCGGTTGGCGCGAGGCCGTTGCCGCCGCTCCCCCGCGTACCGTCTCCGTCTCGGGTTCCTCCGCGCGGAACTCGCGGTGCCTCCTCGAGAGGTCCGGCGAGTAGGGGATGAACCGCGCCTTGCTGCCGGGGGGGACGTTCACCGGAGGCCGCCCGCCCGGCACCAGCGCACGCGTGATCGTGCCCGAGTGGCAGCAATCGATGAACGAGGTGACGTTCACGCCCGGGCGCACCCCGCTGAACACGGCCCTGACGTCATCGTCGATGACGAACCGCCCGGCCGGGAAGTCGACCGGGCAAAAGGCCTCATCGAGCCGGTCGTCGCCCTCGTCTCCATCGATGTCGTCCACCTGCGTCCCGTGCCCCGCGAACTGGAACACGACCACGTCGCCGGCCCGTGCGGCGCCGACCATGTCGCCGAGCGCCGCGAGGATCGCCTCGCGCGTGGCGCTCTCGTCGTGCAACGCACGCACCTCGAAGCCGCGCTTCTCGAGAGCCGCCTGCCAGCTTCGCGCATCGTTCACGCATCCCCCCAGCTGATAGGGGGCCTCGTACCTGTCGATCCCGACGCACAGCGCCCGGCGCGCACCCATGTGCGCGGCGCGCGAGGGCAGGGGATCCGGCTGTGCGACGGGCGCGGCCTCGAGGCGCACGGGCGTCCCCGCGGCCGCGGGTGCGGCCGCGGGTGCGGCCGCGAGCGCTGTGGCGCGGAGCGGCTGCAACGGCTCCTGGAAGTAGTTCACGATAGCGGTGGCATCGTCCGCGCCGATCACGCGGCGCATCACGCTGTTCATCGTCGGCACATCATCGTCGAAGCCGCCGTGCGAGTTGGACATCGTCCCGCTGTGCAGCGGCGCATCCGCCGGCGTGTTGGAGAAGAGCACGTCGCCGCGTTTCTGGTTCCCGGCCAGGCCGAAGAACCGAATCAGCTTCACGTCGTCGCGGAGGCTCTCCTCGAGGCCTAGAATGGGCGAAGGCTGCGCGATCTCGAACGCGCGGCTGACCAGGTACAAGAGCGACTTCTTGTAGGGCCCCGCCTCGTCCGCGAGCTCCTGGTTCTTGTTCATCGTGTACATGGTGAGCGCCTCGATCCCTTTCCCCGGGCCAACGCGGTCCATCAGCTTGGTCTTGAACAGATCGGTCGTACACGCCGGTGCGAGCAGGTGCAGGCTCTGCACGGCGATTGGCGGCGCACCCGCTGCAGCCTTCCGCGACACGACGGCCGGCAGGAAGTGGGAGTGGAAAATGGCGCCGGCGCTGTGACCGACGGCGTGGATCTCGATGTCGGCGTGGTGGGCGTTCCAGAGCTCGCGCACACGGTCGGCGATGAGCAGCCCGCCGCCGCCTTCGAGCACAGCCACTTCGGCGCTGCGCTTCATCTGGCTCCACACGGCCTTGCCGCCGGGCCGCGCCGCGACTTCGAGGACGGCGTCGGCCAGATCCTCGCCGATGGTGCGCGCGGCGGTGCTCCGCGCAGCCGAGAGGCCGCCGACGATGTCCATCACGGTTTCGCGCAGGCCGGTCTCCCACACGAACGAGACGGGATACACGTTGTTCTGGCGCCAGAATTTCAGCCGCTTGAGCACCGGCTCGAGGCCCTCGCGCTCACCGATCAGGCCCCCGTGCGCGTAGAAGAGGATACGGGCCTTCTGCCCGTCGGCCTTACGCGCCCGTATCTCGGCGGGGATCAGCTCCGTGAAGAGCCGCTCCACGTCGGCCTCGGTCGTTTCGATCTCGCCCCCCTGGGAGAGTGCGCCCATCCGGAGGTTGATCGCGTGCCGCCTCAGCGCTTCGCGTTCGTCCACGGTGAGCGGCCGCGGCGGCGCCTTGCGAGTTGCCGCGGTGGCGGCGGCCATCGGCGGCGCGACGGCTCCAGCCGCAATCGCGCGCGCTCCAGCCACACGCGCGTCGAAGAAGGCCAGCAGCCTGGGCGACGCAATCGTCGCCTGCGCCGATCCCGCCCGCCGGGACGCGGCGTCGAGCGCGACGATCCCCCATGGGTCGCCGAATCGCGCCTTGCTGTCCTTCACCACGTCCGCGAGCGCCTTCTCCAGCTGACCGCGTTTCTTGTGGAATGCCGGATCGGTTGCGAGCGACGCAGCCGACCGCCCGCCCAGGAACCGCCGCATCTCCATCAAGGCCGCCGCCGCACGCGCCATCGCGTCGGACCACCACCGGATGACCAGGTAGTCGCCGACGACGTGCTCGGCCCGCAGCGCACCCAGGCTCCTCGTCAAGTCGAATCGGATTTGCGTCGGACCCCCTTCCGTCATCGCCGCCCATCGCGCATCGTCGACCACGGCGGCGCGGCGGTGGGCGCGTTCCAGGTCGTCCGCGGGGATGAGCGCCAGCAGCGTATCGCGGCCGACGCGCTCGTAGTATTCGCGCGTCCGCGGCCCATCCGGGCCGATGAACAGCGCATCGGCGCCGTTCTGGTCGAACGCGCATTCGAGCAGAAACGTCGACGGGCCGAAGTCGTGCTCGTCGCCGATGCGTCGGGCCGCCTCGCCACTGTCGGCGAGGCCCATCGCGACGACCGCGTTGAAATCCTCCCGCAGGTCGCGGCTGGACGTCTTCGCACGGGATTCGAAGTGCGAGCACCGGCATGCGAGGGTGAGCTGCGCCGTCAACCGCGACGCCTGGTATGCAGCGCTCACCATGACGGACTCGAGCATGAGCTTCCGCACCTTCTCGCCGTCCGACTCGAACGGTCGCGTCTTGACCACGATGTGCTTCGACGTGATCGAGTCTGCCGCGTTCAACTCGCCCGTGAGCGGATCGTACGTGAGCGTCCCCGTGCTCACGAGCTCCGCGACGCTCGAGACGTTCACGATGCCGAGCAGGTTGAATCGCCAGGCGGTGCGGCGTTCACGCGTGCGGAGGATGCCCGTGTGGACCATGCGGATCCCTGGCGCGGAAGTCGAGGCGGCCTCCTGCAACGCTGTCAAGCGGCCCTTCAGGGCATCAGCTACGGCTGCTCGCCCGGCCTTCGTCAACGCGCTCACATCGATGTCGAACGCAAACAGCGCCTCACCGCGCCGCACCGACGAGAACTGCAGTTCCGCGGCGATGCGCAGCGTCCGGTTGACGCTCCCCGCGATCGCCTGCTGGAGTGTCTCGATCTGCTCATCGCTCAGGTTGGCGTTGACGAGCGCGGTGAGGTCCGCCTTCGGATCGGCGCTGACCGCGGTGATGAATCGCTTGATGACGTCGCTGTCACGAACGGTTGCGGCCACGCCGACGGAGGCGGAGGCGTTGATCTCCAGGGTGCTGCCCGAGCGCCGGTAGCACCCGAGCCGCACCGTGTCGGGCGACATGCGCGAGGCGCGGATTTCGAATGCGCCGCTCGCGCCGAACGTGGCGCCCACTTCCGCCGAGGCGCCGGCCGTCAGCTTGGCCGACCCGATGACCGGCAGACCCGGGGTGGCCAGCGGATTGACGACGCTGGCGAGATCCACCGCACCGGTGAACTGGACGTTGCCTTCGCCTTCGAACGAGGCGAACGCGCCAGGCGGGAGCAGCGCAAGGTCATCGGCGTCGCTCGGGATCACCGCGTGCGCCACGGTGTCGATCAGGGCCTCGCCAAGCGTCGGGCTCCGGGCAGCGAGGTCGAACGGATGGAAGTACCGGGTGGTCAGCGATGCGCCGCCCGCAACACCGAGCGACGCAGGTCCTGACGCGACCTCACCGCCACCCGACAAGCGCCCCGATAGGCCGACCGAGACGTACGCCGTGCCGCTGGCGATGGTCACCGCGTCGCGCAGGTCGTCGGCCGGGAAGAGGAGTTCGCCGCCCTGGTACACCCCCACACCAACGCGCGCGCCGGCCTCGAGCGTGGCCGAGCCCGCCCCGGCAACCGGCAGCGTCTTTCGCGCCGACAGTTCGGCCGCGATTGGACTGGTGGCCGTGTCGGCCAGCGGCTTGTTCAATGCCTTGGCGAGCGGCCTCAGCGCCATGAGCTCGAGCACCGGAGCGGGCAGGTACTTTCCAAGGCCGCTCGTGCTTGGTGTCTCGGTGGAGATCAGCGGTGCGTTCAGTTCATCCACGACCTTGAATGTCGCCATGCGAGCCTCCTGGTTCTACGTTCGCGATCGGTTCAGGACGCCCTGGACGCCTGCTCGTGTCCGATCGCGCAGATTCTCGAGCCGGGCACGGACGTCCGGGTCGCGTGCCATCGCGTGCAGGAAATCGAATTGGGTGAAGACCGAATCCACCTCGCGGGCGCTGCCGACGGCCCGGTAATCGAGATACTTCGTGGCGATCCGCGTCACCTCGTCGTCGCTCAACTTGTCGTTTGCAAGCACCGCGAGCAGATCGGCATCGACGGACATGGCGTACAGCCGGAACGCCGGCGCCTGCGCCAGCTGCCGCGCGAGGGCCATGTGCGCATCCGACAGGTCGCGGGCGATCGCGGCGCTGAAGGTCTCGCGCTCCGAGTCCGGGACGTCGGCGCGGCCTTGCCAGCGGCGCGCCAGAGACGCCGCCACGGCATTCAGCAGAGGATAGGCGGTGTCGGCCTGTCGCTCCGATGCGAGCCCCGCAGCTTTGCGATAGAAGGTCTCCATCTGCTCCAGCGACTGGAGTCGCTTCTTCCCGGACTGCATCAGCGCCAACCGTTTGTACGCAGATGCGATCAGCGCCAGCCGCTCGGAGGTTTGCCCAAACGGCTCCTGCCTGGCACCGAGCAGCGGCCCCGTCAGCGTTTCCAGGGTCTTGATGCGCGTCTTCGATCTGGCTCACGCACGACCGGTGGAGCGCATCGCGCTCCCTGCCGGTCAGCGCCGCGCCCTGCTGCCACCGCGACATGGCGTGACGAACTTCGAAGTTGGCGAGCTGCTCGACGTCGCGCATGGAGGCGGCGGCGTCCTCCGCCGACAGCGCCTGCCGAAAAAGCGGGATGGCGATATCGAGCTTGCCCGCCTCACCGTACGCCCGTGCAAGGGCGGACGTAACCAGGCCGTTGTGCAACCAGCCCTTCTGCTCCACGAGCTTCGCGATCTGCTCGATGCGTTCCAGCTCCCCCGCGGCGCTCGCGGTGGCCCGCGTCTTCAGGCGGGCAGCGATGTTGCTCAGATCCTGCACCGCGTGCGCCGGCGAGACGATCCGGATGGAGTCCGTAGTGCCGCCATTCCGGGCCGCCGAGAGGACCAGCCGGTACTCCGGATCGCCGTAGCATTGATAGGCGCCCCACGTGTTCGAGCCGGGATGCCGCTCGAACGTGGCCGAGCGCGCCAGCTTCACTGCCTCGCCGAAGGCATGCCCCTTGAGCATCTCGTCGTAGAAGATCGTCGAGAACGTCGCCGCCGCCGCATCGTCGACGGCCCAACCGGCTGCGACCACCGCACGGACACCCATCCGGATGAACTCCGTGGCGATATTCGCGGCCAGGCGTGGAAACGCACGCTGCTGCCCGATGGGCGGCGTACCTGGCCGGGGCGCCTCCACCAATCCCAGATAACAGCAGTTGATGAACACGAGATCGGGAACGCGGCGCATCTGCTGCACTTCCGCTGGCGTGAGGAACACGCCATCACCGATCACCATGCCGGTCACGGGCGTAACGGTCTGCTGCCGCAACAGCGTGTCGCTCAACGCCTGTCCGCAGGCGTCGCAGTTCCGCGCGCCCTGTGGCACGTACCGGTACACCCCGTGGCCCGCCAGGTGCAGCAGCTTGTAGGGGCGGGCGAACAGCGCGCTCACCACCTCCTGGGTCGTTGGCCGTATGTGCTTCGCGGCAAGGAAGGTGCCTTGCAGCGCCTGCCACACGGCTTCCGCCTCCGCCTGCGCGCCTTTGAGCTCGACGAAACTGCTGACCGGGTCGCCGATCACCAGGGCCGTGTTCTCCGCCACCGCCTGGATGGTGCTCCGGAACTCCTGTGACTCCAGCTGGCGCAACAAGCCGTGTTCGATGACCCACGGCTTCCGTCCCTCGCGCGAGCCGTCTTCCAGCAGCTCCCACGGATAGCGCGCCGAGTCCTCATCGAGCAGCAGCACGACGTTGTCCTGATCGGGCGCGCTCTCCTTCAGCTCGTTCGGCAGCAAAAGATCGAACATCGTTCTCGCCACCGCCCGGTTGTCACGCGTGCTGGCGATCGCGCCTTCGATGTACTGATCGACCAGCTGCTGCTGGGTCGAGAGAAGACGCACCTCCGTCCGCGCGCGTCCTGTCAGGGCAGCGAAGCGCAGCCCCCCGTCCGCCAGCTCACCGTCGCGCCTGCCGCCAAGGATCTGGAGGCGTTGCCACCATCCCGAGGGTTCGTCGTACGAGAGGCGACGCAACCCGCCGTCCCTCCCGTCGACCGTCGGCGCGAGATCGATGGCCTCCCGGATCCCGGCCTGCTCGGAGAGCATGTGCAGCGCTTCCAGCGCCTGCACGGTCCGGTCTTCCCACAGCTCCACGAACTCGAGCGTGCTGATCCGCTCGGCCTGCTTCGTCGCCGCGAGCGTCTGGTTCGCGCGCACGGCTCCCCGGATGAGCGCGTACACCGAATCGGGCACCGACATGCCGCCCGCGCCCGTCCCGATGAGGAGTGCCGAGACGCCGAGTTGGCAGGCGTCTGCTGCAGCCGGAGCGTGCGGCTGCTTGCTCCGCTCGAGCGCGTACTCGAGGAGCGCCCGCGCGAAGCTGCGCGTCAACTGCGCTGCGGACAGGCTCCCCACCGTGCCGAGCCCGATGACGAGCGCCCCCTTGAGGCCGAGGAACCGTGCGTCCGAGCACCGCGGGTTGGTGAAGATCGCGCTGGTTTCAATCGGCCCCGGGTACAAGCCCATCTGGTGACGCCGCGTCAACGCGCCCTCGAGCGCAAGATCGAGGTGCTTCTCCGCGCTGATGATGGCATCCCCGGCGTAGTGGCCGACCGCGATCACGTGTCTCGCGAACGCCAGGTTTCCGTGCACCACACTGACGGCAATCGGACGCTCCGGCCGTACGCGTGTACGGCGCTTGCGCGATCCGGCCCCGATCACCGCAGCGGCAAGGTCGTCCTCATCGGGGAAGCGGTCGTCCTCGGCGGGAGGCATGGGAAACAGATCGGCGACCGCACGGGTGACGGGCGCGCGCTGCTCGAGCAGCTTCGTCGTGCCCTGCGTGAGGAGCTCCTGGAGCGCCCCGAAGGCGGGTGGGTGGTTGGCGAGATCGCCGTGCTCCACGTCCATGTACCACGTGGGGACAGACGGCGGAATCCCGCTGTCCCATGTCACGCGTCCGTCGCCGCGGGTCGTGCCGAGAAACTCGATCCGATCGCATTTCCGCCAGGGGTCGTACGACGAGCCTCATCCCGGCAATCGTGACGTCGGAGGACCCGGCCACGTAGATCATGTGCTGCGGCTCGATCGGCGAGCTGTCCAGCACTCGACGGGTTTCGGCGGCCTCTTGCAGATCGGACGGCGTGGGGAGCGGCCAGTCGGCGCCGCCGGTGCGGGCGTGATAGGCCCGCCAGGTAGTCTCGGAGAAATAGTCGTCGTCGTTGTTCGCGACCGGCAGCATGGCGAGCACGCCCGGAAACCGGCCAATGATGCGCAGCAGATCGGCCCGGCTGTTGCGGATGTCGAGCCGCGCGAGCTTTCGGAGCAGCACCGAGCGGCCGACGAGCAGCTCCGTGATCGCGTGGGACCCGCGGTTCGGCGTGCCGAGCATCACGACCCGCCCGCCCTGGTGAGCGCAGATCTCCTGCCACACAGCCGGGTGCCGCGCGATCATCGCTCGGACGACGAGCCCGCCCATCGAGTGCGCCAGGAGCCGCACCGGCTGGTTGTGCGGTGTCGCGACGGCGAGCTGCTCCCGGACGGCCGCGGCCAGGCGATCTGCTTCATCCGAGACTCTGACGCGCCAGTCGTACGCGAACGGCACGACCGTGTGCGTCGCGCTCAGGTGCTCGATGATGTCCGCGTAGTAGCGTCTGAGGGGCTCTGTGGCCGTGATCCCCGCCGTCGTGATGTCGAGCCGCCCGAGACCGCCCCGCAGCAGTGACAGCAATGCCACCCAGATGGGCCCGTTCGCGTCGGCGAGCTCGCTGCCCATGATGCCCGGCAGCACGAACACGACCGGGCGAGGCGCGGCCGTCCCGCGATCGGCAACCGCACGTGCGATTGGCCGCGTCGGCTTGCGCAGCGGCTCGAATCCAGCCGGCGTGCCGGTGCCGGCCGTGAGCGCCGCCACGAGGCGCTCGGCGCTGCCCGCTTCCGCGAAGTAGGTGAAGTGATTGACGGAGGGTCCCTTGTGAGAGCTGAGGATCTCGAGGCCCGCACGGCGCGCCCCTCCCCACATCGACGGGGTGTTGACCACCAGGTCGTGATCGCCTTCGTAGAAGCGGTCGGACAGCCACACCAGCAGGCGAGACCAGATGGCGCTCGGATCGATGTCGCCCGCGATCACGGCCAGATGGCCGTGCACGCGGACGCCCGGCCAGTTCACCAGGCGAATGAGCGCCGAGTCCGGCATCTGCGCTTCGAGACCGGGCAGGGTCGCCGGATCCGTGCGCTGCTTCACGATCGCGGCGATGAAGTCGCCGATATCTTTGAAGATGTCCGCCAGCGGGCTGCCGGGCAAGGCAGCGCCGGTGACGGTGCCCACGACGGACAGCCACCGATCGAGCCGCCCCGACGCCAGCGTCGTCCCCAGCGCGGGACATGCCACCCTCACGAATCGATCGACGGTGATTTCGCGCGCCTGAAGCTCGCGCTGCAACCCGCGCAACAGCTCGAGCTGTTCGTCCTGTTGTTGGCGGCGCTCGGAGCCGCCATCGGACGCGAACGCGTCGAGCTCCTCCTCGGTGAAAGGCGGGAGGCGATGCAGCGGCGTGTCGACACGCGGGGCGACGCCCGCATGCGCCTCGACGCAGCGCTCGACACATCGCTCGATACGACGGCCGCCCTGCACAACAACTCACCGACCAGGCCACCACGCGAGTGGCTGACCACGTGGAGCGTGGCTCGCCGGGGAAGAAGCGCGGCGAGATCGCGCGCGTTCTGAACCGGGCTCTCCGTCAGCGTGGTGTGCTCGAACGCGATGATGCGGTTCCCGTAGGCGGTGCGAAGAGCCGTCAGCTGCGTGTCGCGGGCCTTCGACCAGAGCTCGCCGAAACTGCCCCACGTGCTCGAGAGCGTACCGTGCAGAAACAACAGCCATGGCCCATCGCTGGTGTCGCCGGTGAGATCGGTCTCGGTGAGGTCGAAGCCCTCCGTGACGGTACTGCACCGATACAACCGGCCGGGTGTCTGCCGCTTCTTCGACGGCGCAGCCGGAAAGTCGACTCGACGCCCGATCGCCTTGGCGGACTCGCCGGCAAGATCGACACCAAACACCTTCAGGCCCTTGATCGCCCACGCCACGGGACCGCGCGTTTCGAGACCGCGCGAGGCGATCGGCAACGTCAGCGGCACTTCGACTTCTTCGCCGCCGGCGTCGCGGCCAATTACCACCTGCGCGAAGTTGATGCGGAAGTCGTCACCGCGCATCCACAGCCGCTCGCCGTTCTCGAACTCGACCTCGATGAGATCGTCGGGCTGCACGGTCGCCGTGTCGCGAGGTAGATCGGCCCGCGCGGCTGCAGGCGCAAAGGTCTTCTTCGGCCGGAGCAGAACGGTGGATGTGTTGAGGCTGGAGGCTGCCGTTCGCTCCGGGGCCGGGTCCTCCGGAGCGCCACGCGAGCCGGTGGAGGCGCCGCTCAGACGGTACGGTGCTGCGCTGGCGACCGCCGGACCGACTGCATCTGCGTCCGTCTGCGGCGGGCCCGCCGCCGCATCGCCGCGTGGGCGCAGCTCTCCCTCCGACGCAGCGTTCGTCGGCTGCGACGGGTCAGGCGATCCAGGATCGTCGGCCATGCTGGCCTCCTCGGTGCGGTACCCTGGCGCAATCAGCGGGGAGCTGGCGGTTGCCGTGCCGGAGCGCGCAATCTTACTCCAAGGTGGGAACTATCGCTCGAGCGGATCGCAAGGGCGGGCCACGCCTCGGGCCGCCCGACAGTGGCTCAGCCGGGACCTCACGCCGTGCCTCAGCCCCCACCGCCGAACATGACGATCATGGCCGCCCCGGCTGTCATCACGAGTGAGCCCATGATTCGCGTGCGCATCTGCTCCTCCTGGAAATACCGGTAACCCAGGGCCACGCTGATCAGCGCCGACAGCTGGAACAGGGCGAGCGAGTAGCCGACCTGCAGCGTCCCGAATGTGAGGACGGTCCCGAGCTGCATGAGGCCGGTGGTGATGGCCAGCCGGAGATAGGTGCGGCTCTCGCCCTGGAGGATGCGGATTTGCTGCGGCAGCAGCGGCCATCCGAGCAGGACGACGATGGCGATGCCGGCGACCGCAGCTCCGAGCGTCGACCAGAGCACAAAGGTCGTCAGCGGCGAGGACAGCACGATCGCCTTTTTCAGGAAGATCGCTTCGGTCGCGGACAGGCCGAGCGCCGCGAATCGCAGCTGGATTCCGCGCTCGCGGAAGAACTGCACGAACGCATTGCCGCGCGGCCAGCCACCGGCGCGGTCCACGACGAGTGCGCTGCCGGCGAGGATCATCAGCACGCCCACGACCCCAGGCACCGTGGGCAGCTCGCCGATCAGGACGATCCCGAGGATGAGGCCCAGCACCGACTTGTACGCATTGATGGGCCCCAGGATGGAGAGGTCGGTCGACCGCACGGCGGCCACGAGCAGCGCGTTGCCGGCAACGGCGAGCACCGCGCACGCTGCCATGGTTGCCCACAGCTCGGGCCCGCGGCGCAGCACCATCGCGCCCGGCGCGAGCCACACGGGCACACAGGCAAGCGTGAGCCCCGCATGCACGGCGCCGATGATGAAGACAGGGTTCGCCGCTTTCTGGGTGAGCTGCTTCTGGTAGACGTTCGAGAGCGGATTGGCCACGATCCGCACCAGCACGAAGAGGGCGGTCATCAACGAACCGCGCGCCGGCCGGTCTCGAGCACCTCCGCGATTGCGACCGGGCGCCGCTCCGCGAGCGAGAGAAGCGTGGCTTCGATCATGGCCGTCACCATCAACCCGTCATGCCCGCTCACCTCGGGTGTGATGCCGTCGGCTACGCAGTCCACGAAGTAGCGAATCGGCTCGTACTGGAATCCCCAGGCCTTGCCGTAGCGGGTGACCGATTCGGAGGAGAACGGCGTGTGGAACCGATCGGTGAACGCCCACAAGTTCGGCTCGTTCCGGATCTCGAGCCCTCCCTTCTCGCCGTAGAGCGAGAGCCGGTTGTCGACTACGTTGGTGTAGCTCGCAGGCACGATCCACGAGGTCTCGAAGGTGCAGAACGCCCGTCCTTCGAACTCGACGATCGCCTGGATGGCGTCCCAGCAGCGGATGCCCATGCCGTCCAGAACGCCCCGGTAGCCCTTCGCGTACACCTCGATCGGCTCCCGGCCGAACAGCCAGCGCACGATGTCCATCGTGTGCGGGAAGAGGAACCACTCGGGCCCGGAGTTGCCGCTCCAGGTCAGCATCTCGGTGGGCACGTGAATCGTGTCGCTGAGGCGTGCGTACGCCATCACCGGGGCGCCGAGCTCGCCGCGCTCCACGTAACCGCGGGCGCCCATGAACAGCGGGTGCCACCGGGCGTGAAAGTCGACCATCAGGTGCACGTGCGCCTCTTCGGCCGCCGCGGTAATCAGGAGGCCATCGGCGACGGACGTGGCGAGCGGCTTCTCGACGAGCACGTGCTTGCCAGCCCGCAGCATGGCGACCGCAGGGTCGCGGTGCAGGTGGTCGGGTGTCGCAATGCTGACCGCCTCGACGTCGCTGCCTGCGAGTTCCTCGATGCTCGTCGTCCAGGCGCAGCCGAAGCGCTCACTGGCGCGGCGGGCGCGGTCCGGATCCCGGTCGCAGATCATCGCCAGCCGGGCACGCGGGTGCGTGGTCAGGGCGAGCGCGTGATTGCTGCCCCAGATGCCCGCGCCGACGATCCCTACGGAGACGGTCCTGTCAGTCATCGGAAGGGCTATGGTGGGGTCCGCTCGAACTGGGCTGAAGGCCTGCCGAGCCTATCACCAGCGATTCACAACCTGACGCCGGGCGGCGGTGCGCTGCGACCCCGACGCAGTTTTTCCCACGCCGCCGTGCGGTGCGGGCTGGGACGCGTGCGTCGCGGAGGCGGGTTCCGGCGCGCGCGATGGTTGTGCGAGTGCTTGCGCGTCGAGCACGTCGAGACGCTGTTCGAACTGGATGCCTGAATGGTAGTGCAAGGCGCCGCCCACGATTGACGACACCTGGCAGCGAATGACCTTGGCCTTGATGCTCGGCGGCGTGAAACCGCCCTCGAAGATGACCGTCACGCGCGTGCCGGGCACGAAGCGAGTGCGGCCCTCGACGAGCACCCCGCTCTTCGAGATGTTCACGAGCTCGACGGCATCACCCGGCGAGAGGCGCACGCAGACAATCGACGGCACCGCCGACGCGGGGTAGCGTGTATCGAGGCGCGCGTCGATTCCGGTCCCGGACTTCTCGCTCATCGGGAGCTCTCTGGCGAGGCCGCGGGCGTGCCGGACGTGACGCTCGGCAAGTAGACTTCCAAGGCAATCGTATCGGCTCCCTCACGCATCGCCCACAGGTGGCCACCAGCCGCCTGCACGGCCTGATGCAGGCCGGCCATGCCAGGGCCGACGGCACGCCAATGCTTCTCGTCGGCCGGCGCGCCGAAGAGCGCGGCGGGCAAGCCGGTGTCGACGCCGGGACCCGATACGTGCAGCGCGAGCAGCACGTGAGCTCCCGGGCTCGTGCCGCGTTCGCGCGCACAAGTCTGGTCGAGGTCGACGTCGGCCACTTCGAGCGACACGTGTCCGCCCGACCGCATGGTGGCGCGCCGGTTGGCGACGAGCGTCATCAGGAGCTGCTCGAGCTGGTCTGGTGTGAGGCCCACGCGTGTGTCGGTGGAGCCGACGAGCACCGAGAGCGCGATGCCGGGGCTGAGCACGGCGCCGAGGGCTCCTTCGAGCGTTTGCACGACGCGCCCGGCCGCGGCGTCCGTCTCGGGGCCCGAGTTGACCTGGCGAATGCGGCGGACCATTTCCGCCGCCTCGAGGGCGCCGGCGCGCAGCGCGTCCGCATGCGGGCCAGAGGCCGAGCCACTGCTGAGCGAGGCCAGAATGCGGCCATGGTGCGCGGCGGCGGCGAGCGCATCGTGGAGGCCGGTCGCCATGGCGGCGGCCAGGCGACGCAGGTCGCTTTCGAGCGCCGCTCGATCGGCGGCGGCGACGGCGAGCTGCTCGGTGGCCTCGGCGCGCGCCGACTCGGCCTCCGTCGTGACCCGCGCAAGGGCTCCCCTCTGGGCGTCATACTCCTGGCGAAGAGCGTCCTGGCGCGCGATGGCTTCGTTGCATTCCGCCTCGGCGGCGCGCAGCTGCTGCTCGAGCTTCGTCAGCGTCCATCCCAGTTCGTCTCTCTCGGTGTCGTGGCGCGCGACGAGTTCGTCTTCGCGCGTCTTCGCCTGGATCAGCGACGCCTTGAGGGCCCGCTCCGAGGCCTGCAGAGCCTCTGAGGTGCGGGCGTGCTCGGCCGCGGCGTGCGCAAGCGCGTCGCGCCATGTCTGCTGGTTGCGGTCGCGCTCCGCGAGCAGCGCCTTCTCCCGTACGTCGGCCTCGTGAAGCGCGGCCTCCGCCTCGGTCAATCGCGCGCGTTGCTCGGCAAGCGACCGTTCGATCTGCTGCTGCGCCGCCCCGAAATCGGCGGCGAGCTGGGCCCGGTGGGCGGCCTCCTGCTCGGCGGCGGTTTTACGCCGCTGCTCGGATTCGCGGAGCGCGGCCTCGAGTGCGAGCCTGGCCTGGTCGATGGCCGACGAAGAGCCCGCACTGGCCGCGCGTTGCGCCGCCGTCAACCGTTCATGCTGCGCCCCGAGCGCCGCGGCCTGCTGTTCTCCACGCGCCGCCGCCTCCGTCAGGGCGCGTTCGAGCCTCCGCTGCTGCGTGACGTCCCAGAAGGTGCACAACGCCGACGCAAGCGAGTCCTTGACGCGCCGCAGCGAGACCGCGTGGATCTGCAGGGTGTAGCGCAATCCGCCGAGCCCGATCAGATCGACCTCGGCCGACCCCCGGTCGCCGGCGATGATCCGCGCGAGAAAGGCCCGGCACTGGCTCCTGTGCTCGGGAGCGACGAGCGCGAGCACGGACGTCTCGAGCACATCCTCGAGCTCCGCCGCCCCTAACATCGACAGCGCCGCATCGTTGACCGCCAGGAACGTGCCGTCGGCGGCGATGCGCGTCAGGGACACCGGCTGCCGCTCGATGACTCGGCGCAGGTAGGCTTCGCGCGGGCTTTCCACGTCGGGGTCGGTTGACGGCAGAGCGGCGCGCATGGTGGGCACAGGCCTGAAGGTCCGCCAGGCGGAACCATCCCATGTTATCGGCGCCGCGGGCCGCCCCGAACAGGCGCACCCGCGCCACCTCGTGAGCCACTCGACTCCGCTGGGGCTCGCGGAATGAGCGGGCAAACAGCTCCGGATGACACCATGCCACATTGGGCTGCACGTATCTTCTCAGGCTGTGTGAGCGAGACGCAGAAGAAGTACGTACGTCGTTCACGTGTCGTACCCGAGCCATGGCTCACGCATGTTCGGTCAATGCGCGGTGAGGTTGGGCAAGGGGCGCTACGGCGTGCAGGACACGCCCGCCGGCGCGCCGGTCGGCGCGCCGAGCCGAACGGCCGGCGAGGCCAGCTTCTGGAACGAGAGGTGCTGCACAGCCGGAGGCTGTGTCGGCGCCAGCGTGAAGAACACACCGACCGTGCCCTCTGCGCACGTCATGTTGAACTGGCCGCGCATCCAGTTCTCCGGCATCACGGGACCCGCGCCCGTGCACTCGCCGACCTCGTTCTTCAGCGCGCGGATCTCCGCCTGTCGCTGAGTGGACGGCGCGTCGAGGAAGAAATTGACGGCCACAATCTGCTTCGCCTCCGCATCATCCCAGCGCTTCCACAGGTTCAGGATGTGGTCGCGCATCTCAGTTTGCAGTGTCGTGGGCGGCAACTCGCGCTTGCGCAACCCGCCGGTGTCGAGCATCGCGTCCCATGCCTGGCTGATCGGTGCCGGACGGACCCGAATACGTCAGCGTGGCCATCGCGAACATCCCCACGCCGTGGTCCGGCAGCCACTCCATGTAGGACCCGAACCCCGGCAGCCCGCCGCCGTGGGCCACGATCTGTTCGAACCGGCAGTCCGACGTCACGCGCAGCCCGAAGCCGTAGCCGGTTTCGGACGCGCGGAGCCTGCCGGCGACGAGCCGCGCCGTCAGGTTGGAGGGCGTCCACCGGCGAGCCATTTCGCGCACCGAGGCGCGCCGCACCGGCCCTGCCTCCTCGTCGTCTCGCGGAGGCCATGCCGACAGGTGGAAGGCGACGTACTTCCCAAGATCGTTGGCCGTGGTCAGCAAGCCCCCCATGGCCCCGAACGCGCCGTGCGGCAAGGGCGGCTCTTCCGCGTAGGTCCCGTCCGGCTCGAGGCGATAGCCGACGGCGCGGCGCGCGGCCGGGACGTCCTCGAACCGGAACGTGGACCCGTCCATGTGCAGCTTCGACAGGATCTCCGTGTGCACGTACTGCTCGTATGGGACGCCGGACGCGATGGTCACCACGCGGCCCAGCAGGCCGAACGCGTAGTTGGAGTACTCGTACCGCGTGCCCGGCGGCGTGGAGAACGGAATGCCGCGGGCGAGCCACTCGTCCATCATGGCGTCGGTTGCGCTCAACTGCTGATCGCCCCACGGGTTGTCTTCGGGGAGCCCCGCGCTGTGGCTCAACAACTGGCGAATGGTCAGTGGTGGCGTATCGCGCGTCGGCCGCTCCATCCGCGCGAATGCCGGAATCCATCGCGACACAGGATCATCGAGCGACAGCCGGCCATCGTCGCGCAGCTTCAACACCGCCAGGGCGGTGAAGCTCTTTGTCATCGACGCGATACGGAAGGCGGTGTCCGGCGTGATCGGCGCCTGCGACGCGCGGTCGCGGACCCCGAACGACCCCAGATGCGCCACCTGGCCATCAATCACCACGCCCCAGATCATCCCTGGGATCTTGTTCATCGTGGCATAGGCGCGGAACAGGCGATCGATCTCAGGCATCGCCGAGTGCAGTTTGGCCACGCGATCGGGATCGGCAAATCGCGGCGGAGGATAGACGTCGCTCGCCGCGAGCGTCGCGGTCATCAGGACGACGGCAAGAAGATGACTCATCCGCATGGGCGTAAGTATGCCTTGGCTGTGTCCCCACCGGTCGTGAATGTCTGGATCAGGAAAGCAGGCTCGTGCGCCACGCCCTTCCGTTGGGCGATTCGACAGTGTTACTGTCCGCCCTGGAGCCGCTGCCGGACCAGGTGAGAGCTATGACGCTGAAATCCGCGCTCCTCTGCTTCCTCTCATTGTTCTCCGCTGCCGCGTCGGCGCAAACGGTGACGCCTGCCGGTGCACGGCCGGCGGATCCGTTCCTCGGTGTCGCGACGTACCGCCTGTGGGAGGATGATGCCCCTGGCGCGCGAGGAACCGCGGACGCCGACGTGCCGACGCTCACGATGTTCCGCGTGCATGCCGGTACCGGCAACGGGACGGCGGTGGTCGTGGCCCCCGGGGGTGCCTACCGGGGACTCGCGGCCAATCTCGAAGGACGTCAGGTCGCCGACTGGTTCGCGGCACGAGGCGTGACCGCCTTCGTGCTCAAGTACCGGCTGGGAAAGAACTACCTCTTCCCGACCCCGCTCGTCGACGCTCGCCGGGCGATTCGATTCGTGCGTGCGCGCGCCGCGGAGTTCGGGGTGGCGTCCGATCGCATCGGGATGATGGGCTTCTCTGCCGGGGGGCACCTCACGGCAACGGCGGCCACGATGTTCGAGCCGGCGAACGCCGGTGCGGCGGATCCCGTCGAGCGCGTCAGCAGCCGTCCGGACTTCATCGTCCTCGGCTACCCATGGCTGAACGCGATGAAGCCGGAACAGAAAACGCTGGCGTACTGCTCCGCACTCGCCCTGGCGCCGCCGCAGTGCGCCGGCTTCGAGCAGTTTTCACCGGACCAGCACGTCACGAAGGACACGCCGCCAGCCTTCATCTACCACACGACGAACGACGAGCTCGTGCCGGTTGACGCGAGCGTCACTTTCTATCGAGCGTTGGCCGCGGCGGGCGTACCGGCGGAGATGCACGTGTTTGGCACCGGCAGGCACGGAAGCGGGCTCGGCCTGGGGGATGCGGCTCTCGATCTCTGGCCGACGCTGCTCGAAGCCTGGCTGCGCGGCCGCGGGCTGCTCACGATCGATGCGGCCATGGCGGCCGAGCGGCAGCGCCTCATGTCGCCGCCGGCACCACGTGCACCGGGCGCGCCGTTCTCGGTCGATCTCGCAATCCGCGACCTGGTGACGAATCCCGCGGCCAAAGCCATCCTCGTCAAGCACCTCGGCGCGGAGTACGTGGAGCAGATCGCCGAACAAGGACCCGAGCTCCGTCTGCGCGGGCTGGCGCTCTTCGATCCCGACCGGCTCGGGGCCGCGACGCTCGACGCAATCGAGCACGACCTCGGCACGGTGGCGCGCTGATCCGAAACACCCCCGAGGCATGCGGATGACTCTGGAGTCGGAAGTCGTCGGCGACATCCGTGATCAGGGTGCAAGGTGCTTCTTGATGTTCTCCTCGAAATTGCTGCCGAGGTCACTCGTCAGAGCGGTCGGGTAGAAGATATCGTTCTCCGTCGCGCTGTAGACCACCAGTGCCGAGATGCAACCTTCCGTCCAGCCCAGTTCGGGCGACTTGATCTGGTAGACGGAGTCCTTCACTTCATCAGAAACACTGCCGGTGAGGATGACGCCCGTCACAAAATTGTTGCTGTCGTTCTTGTTGTAGAGGTCTTTCGCATAGGCTTTGAGCTGTTCGTCGATGACTGCGACACGCTCCTGGCTCAGCGGGTTAACCTCGATCCCGACGACGCGGAAGTAGTCGGCGCCGAGGAAACCCTTGACGATCTTTTCGAAGGCCACCTTGAACCGCAAAGACCCGAAGCGCTCGCCTTTCAGGGGCTCGTAGCCATCGTTCACCAGACGTGTGGTGATGTCGGTAATGTAGGCAGTCAGATCGACGGCCGGCGCCGCGGACGGGGCCGCCGGGGCGACCGGAGCCGGGGTGGGCGCCAGAACCGGCGCCGTCGTCAACGGCGGGGCGTCTTTCAGGCGCTGTTCCAGGCTGGCGATCAGCATCGAGAAGTTCGAGTTCTCGTGCATCTCCGGGGTCAGCGTGTTCATGTCCTTCAACATGAACGTCAACCCCGCGACGTGGTCGCGGATTGCGTCGTAGGTGTCGATCTCCTCGCGCATGCCCTGCAGGTTGGTGGCACTGACGGAGTGCATCGCCTGGTCGAGTTCCTTGAGCTTGTCTTCCCAGTGCTTGATGTAGCGGATGCGGTTCACCGGGTTGTAGATGTCCGCGTCTCCAAGGACCACCGGGAAGATACGGTCTCGCACGTCCTTGTTCTTGACGATCTCGACGAGCTCGAACATGCAGTTCGGCGACTTCAGGTACTTGTCGGAGATCACCACGACAACCGCATGCCCGCGGCCAATCTCCTGCATGAAGCCGTTGATCATCCCCTTATAGCCGAGGTCGCGCTTGTCGCGCACGACGACGATGCCCCTGTCCTTGAGGTCGGCGTCGATGGCGTCGACGACGCGTTCGCTGTCGCCGCCCCACGCGTACGAGATGTAAACCTGCCGGTTGGAATCGGTCATGGAAGACTAACCAGAAGCAACGAAAGGCCGGAGCCCTGCCGTCTCGGCGAAGAACTCGCGGGCGATTGACGATGCAGATCTCCGGCGTGACAGCCTCTGTCTGCAACCGCCTTCGCGTCGCGCCACGCCCACCGTCAGCCTGCCCGGGCGCAGATGAGCCCGCGAATCACGTGGCGATTATGACTGCGGCCCACCGCTTGTCAAGCGCGCGAGGGTGCACTGTAGGGAGTACATGATCTGACCGCTCCCGAGAGGAGCATGATCTGTCCGCGGGGTGCACCGGCAGGGTAGATCGACGATGGTGGTGGATTTCAAATACGATGGCGCCGCAGAGTGCTCCATTGCGGTGACGCGCGACCTGCGGACGCGCGGTGAGGTGAGACATGGAGGTTCGCCTGCTGACCGCTCAGGGCATCGAGGACCGGTCCCCTGACGAACTGCCAGCACTGCTCCGGCGTGACACCGGATTCATCTGGGTCGACATCCCCAGTTGCGACGAAGGCTGCTCGCGCGCGCTCCTGGACGTGTTCGGCTTTCATCCCCTGGCGGTGCGGGACTGCGTCGAGCGCAATCGCGTGCCGAAGGTGCACGGCTACGGCGACCACGTGCTGATCGTGCTGCATGCTCCGGAGCGCGGCCAACGCGGCCACGTGCACTACATCGAGCTCGATCAGATCATCGGCCGGAACTACCTGGTGACGGTCCACGGGCCGATCAACCCGGCCGTCGACCCGGCGATGGCGCTGCGCGAAACGCGGGCGGTCCATGCGCGAATCGTGGCGGGACGGTTCCGGCCGACGTCAGTCTTCGAGCTGTCGCACGCCATCGTCTCCGCGCTCACCCGCAACCAGGAGGCATACGTCGAGACCATGACCCGCGACGTGTGGCAGCTGGAGCAGCGGGTGACCGGCGGGGACGTCGGCGATCCCGAGGGTTTCATCACCGACTTGTTCCGCGCGCGCCACGGCCTGCTCGCCGTACGGACCATGGCCGCCCTGGGCGGAGCGATCTACGGACGGATGTCCGGTCTCCCTCGCATCCCACCGGGCGGCGAGACGCTCGTGGCCGACATCATCGACCAGTTCGAGCGCGTCCGCAGCGTGGCCGACAGCGAGAAGGAGTATCTCCAGGGCGTCATCGAGTTCTACCAGACCGTGCTGACGATCAACGCTGCCCTGGTCGGCCAGGCGCAGAACGTCGAAGTCAAGCGGCTGACCGAGGCCAGCTACGCGCAGAACGAAGAGATCAAGAAGATCTCGGCATGGGCCGCCATCTTCTTCGCGCCGACCCTCATCGGCACGATCTACGGCATGAACTTCGATCGCATGCCGGAACTGCACTGGAGGTTCGGCTATCCGGCCACCTTGATCCTGATGGTGACGCTATCGGTTGCACTGTACGTGCTGTTCAGGCGGCGCCAATGGCTGTAGTTATAGTGGATGGCACAGCCCGGGGAACACCGGTCCTTTCACCGCGCTGCACCAGCAGCTGACAGCAGGTTTCTGAGCACCACCACGTCCGCATCGATTTCGGCGACCGCCGCATAGATGAAGCGACTGTCACGCGACCACGACACGCGGCGCGCGATCACCACCGCACGATCGCTGAAGTCGGTGATCCGACGCATAGAACCATCGGCGGCGCTGATCAACCATAGATTGGTGGAGGCGCCATCGATGAGCGGCTGCGCGAGCCATTGCTCGTCGGGCGACAAGGTCGGATTGAATGCCGACATCCTGACGGGGATTCGCGATCCGCTCACCCTGACCAGATCGACCGCGGCGGCAGTTTCGGGCCGAGCCTTCCGCAGGTTCCATTCCCAGGGGCCGTTTGTGCGCCGGGTCGGAGATGCAAAGAACAGCGTGCCGTCCCGTCCGACGATGGGTGCGACGACGTCGTCCGTTCTGACCGTGATCGGTTCGCCGCCGTCAGCTGAAGTCTTCTGCAGGATGTACGCATTTTCGCGTGCCACAACGTGATACAGCCAGCGGCCATCGGGCGACCAGTGTGGCCAGAGGCCATTGACGAACCGCCGTAAGCCGCTGCCGTCCCTGATTGATCAGCCACTGTACCGCCGTTCCCGCGCGAGACATGATGAACGAGATTGTGCCGCTCGCCGGCGACCAGACGGGCACGCCAATCGACACGTTCGGGTCGCGTTCAAATGTCAGTTGCCGAATTTCGGATCCGTCGGTCGCTGCGATCCACAGGTTGCCATGGCCGCCGTTGTCGGAGAGGTACACAATCTCTTTTTCATCGGGGCTTAGCGACGGTACCTGTGCCGCCGCGGTCTGCCTCGTGATGCGCGTTGCCGTGCGCGCGTTCTCGTCAGGTGCGCCTGTCACGGGAATTTTCCAGAGATCTGACACGCTTTTTACTCGGCTCGCGGTCAGAGCGCCAGTCGCGTCGATGTCCGGCTGGACAAATGACTCATCGCCAAATGTTAGTTGCTGCTCACCGCCGCCATTCAGCCGCGCAATCCGTAAATTCATCATTGGCGGGTACAGAACCGTGCTGCCTTGGGATGAGCTGTAGACAACGCCAGAACCATCGGGAGTCCACGCCAGGCCATTCAATGCGTCGCTTCGTGCGATGTCTCGCGGTTCTCCCCCGTTCACGGGAATCACTGCGACATAGTGGTTGAACTCAGCGGGGTCGGATCGCTGAAAGGCGATCGAGCGATCGTCAGGAGACCACCGGGGGTTGAGATAGATGAAACCCAGTGGCAGTGTTGTCCGTCCGCGCCCCGAAGAACCATCACGCGTGAGGATGCTCAGCACCGTGCGCCCGGCGTCGAGCTGAAAGACAGCGAGTCGTTTGCCATCGTGACTCAAGTCTCCGCCACTCGTTGCGGTCACGATACGGCGCGGTGGTCCACCAAGCGCCGGAACTTCCCAAAGCGTTCCTTCTCCGGCACCACCAGCATTTGCTGTGAAATACACGATCGCCGCTGAGTCCTGCGTCCACCGCGGCTGGAGATGCTCGGTCTCCCCGCGCGTCAACTGCAGCGAGGTTCCGCCCGCAAGGAGCCGCACCCAGATCTGCCGATGCCCGTCAGCTGGCGCAACGAACGCGATGGATCGTCCGTCTGGTGAGAACGCCGGAGATTCTTCGAGGCCCACGGACGCCGTGATTCTATGCAGCTCGACGCCTCGCGGGGGATGTTCCTGACCTCCTCCCAGTTGATGGATGCTCAGTAAGAGGGTGGAAGCGAACAAGCTCCCGGCGACAAACCACAACAAGCGGCTCGCGCGAGAAGGGCCTCCCGGCACGACCGTTGAAAGTAAGCTGTCGGTTCCTCGATCTCCAGCCTCGCGTCGCCGATGTCGCGTAATCGTCGTCGCGGGTCCTTCTGCAGGCAGCGAACAAGGAGCGTTCGGATATGAGCCGGCGTGTGGGCAGGGAGCGCCGACCAGTCGGGGTCGTTCTTGACAACCGCGGCAATGATGTCCGTGACTGTTTCTCCGGCGAAGGCCCGTCTGCCGGTGAGCGCCTCGTAGAGCACGCAGCCAAAGGCCCAGATGTCCGAGCGCTTGTCGACGGGCTTGCCGCGGGCCTGTTCGGGCGACATGTAGGCGGGCGTACCGATGATCGTGCCGATCGTCGTGGCATGCCCGGGGAGCGTGGGCGTATTGTCCCCCGACGCGCCGGGCGTTTCGGCGCTCAGCGCTTTGGCGAGACCGAAGTCCAGGACCTTCGCCGTACCGTCCGGACGGATTTTAATGTTTGCCGGCTTAAGATCGCGGTGGACGATCCGGTGTTCGTGTGCCGCTTCGAGCGCCTCCGCGATCTGTCTCGCGATCGGGAGCGCCTCCTCGAGCGGCATGAGTCCACGGGCGATCCGCCGGGCCAGGTCTTCACCCTCGACCAGCTCCATCACAAGGGCGGTGACGCCGTCGGCGTCTTCCAGCCCATAGATGGCCGCGATGTGCGGATGATTCAACGTCGCAAGGACTTCAGCTTCGCGTTGAAAGCGGGCCATCCGGTCGGGGTCCCTCGCCAGCGATGGAGGGAGGATCTTGACGGCGACCTGCCGTTTCAGTTTCGTATCCGTCGCGCGATAGACCTCGCCCATCCCCCCGGCTCCCAGCGCGGAGAGGATCTCGTACGGGCCGATGCGCGTGCCTGGGGTGAGGGCCAAGGTTCGCCGCAATTGTAAGGCCGCCGAGTCGCCGACGCGATTGGGACATCCCGTCGATGAGGCTTGGTGGCCTTGACGTCAGCGGCGACACCGCCGGCCGCGACCGTGTTATCGATGCGCGGCCTAGAACTTCACGCGTCCCACGAACTGGATTTGTCGAGCCGCCGTGGCCGCCATGACCACGCTGCCGAACTGGGGCGTGTTCACGAAGCGCTCGGGCGTCCCGAGGTTCGTGTGATTGAAGACATTGAACGCCTCCGCGCGGAACTCGAGTCTCGCCTCGCCGACGAACGGAAAATCGCGCTGCAGCGCCACGTCGGTCTTCTGCAGGCCGGGCCCGTACATCGAGTTGCGTCCTGCGTTGCCGAAGGTGTACGCCGGGGGCGTGGCGAACGCCGCGGTGTTGAACCAGCGGTCGGCCGTGCGCTCATCCTTCGGCAGGTCCGGTGACTGCCCGGGTACCGCGTTCGCGCGCACCGGGTTCACGTTCAGCAGGGCCCCGGCGTTGGCCGTGTCGCCGAACACGCTGATCGTGAACGGGAAGCCGCTCTGCATCTGGTGAATCACCGCGACCTGCCAGTCGCCGGCTACCAACTTGACGGCACGCATGAACGCGCCGCCCCCTTGCGGCGCCTCGGACGTGAGCGGGAGCTGATAGATGAGGCTGGTCACGAAGCGGTGCCGGATGTCGCAGCCTGCCGGACCCCAGTCGGCCGCGAGGTTGTAGCTGTCCTGCGGCACCTCCGGCTCCATGGCCGCCGACCGGAACGAGGGAGAATCCGACATGCTGCGCGCGTAGGTGTAGCTCGCCAGGAAGCTGAGACCATCGGCGAGTCGTCGCTTCGCCTGGACGTAGCCTGCGTTGTAGGACGAGCGCGCGGTGAACTCCAGGAGGTTGATGGGACCCACTGGAAACGTCATGCTCGCAATTGGCCACGCGTCTGGCAGGACCGTGCCTTCCACGAACGAGATGGTCTGGTACGGGCGGCGCGGCCCCAGGGGCAACGGACTCGGTGCCGCGTTGTTCACGAGGCGGGCGCGATCGAGGTTGCGCCCCCACGCACCCGTGTAGCCGACTTCGACGACCATCGTGTCGCCGATCTGCCGCTCGACGCTCGCGCTCGCCTGCTGGATGAACGGAATCTGCCAGTGCGGGTCGAGCGCGGTAAACCCGACGAGCGTCTTGCCGAGGACCGGATCGGTGAAGTCGAACCCGCTCAGCGAGGGGATGAAGTTGTTGCTCGTGCGAATCTCCGGGAACACGAGCGGCACGTTGTGCACCTGGTTGCACCAGAGGTTCATCTCCGGGTACGCGTAGAAGCCGCCGTATCCCGCCCTGAGCACGTATCGGCCGCCGCCCGGATTGTAGCTGGCACCGACGCGCGGCGCGAAGTTGTTGCGATCGGGATAGGCGAGGCCGACCGGATAGCCGCCCTGGCCGCCGGCGTAGGCCCATGGCTTGCCGTCAATCCACACGAGGTTCGTCAGGACCTTGTTCACGTCGTGAAGCGGCGTCATGTACTCGTAGCGGAGTCCCAGGTTCAGCGTGAGGTGCGTGCCGATGCGCCAGTCGTCCTGCACGAAGGCTTCGTAGCCGGGCTGCCGCATGTTCATGGACGGGAGGCCCGCCTGCCGCTGCATGACGGTCGGCAGGCCGAGCAGGAAGCTCGCCAGCGCCTGCCCCGTGCCGTCATTCGACGCCGTTTCAGTGGTGAAGCCGTTCGTGTACTGGTAATACCCCCGGTTCTGGAAGAACCCGAGCATGTCCCACTTGAAGTACCGGACGTCGCCGCCGACCTTGATCGAGTGCTGCCCGCGCACCCACGTGAGCCGGTCGCCGATCTGCAGCAGCTTGTTGTCGTACTTGCACGGCGTGCACAGCAGCGAATCACCAAACGGTTGATAGCCCTGCACGTTGAACAGCGGGAGACCGTAGGCATCCGCGCCGCCGAACCCCACACCCCTGATACCGAGTGCACCAATCAGATCAGTAACGCCGGCGGCCTCGCCCTGCCGGTTCAACTCCATCCGCGCGAACCCGACGCGGAGCTCGTGGACGAGGCGCGATCCGATCGGCTGGACGAAGCTCGCCGTCATGTTCTGCAGCCGGTTGTCGTGGCTGGTCCCGAAGCCGGGCAGGTTCTCGGGCGTGAACCCGCGCTCACCGCTCAGCGTGTACCTGCCGAAGAGGAGTGTGCCGTTCTGCCACCCGTGATCGAGGCGCAGCGTGCCCTGGTCGTTCTGCAGGTCCTGCGCGCGCGTGTCGAGATAGTTGTTGAACGCACCACCCATGCTCATCCCCATCCCCATGCCATCGTCCGTGTTGGGCAGGGGCACGAACTGCTGGAGCACCCGCACCGCGATGGGGTTCAGCCGCTCATCGGGAATCACGTTGCCCGGAAACTGTGACCGGATCAGCTGCGGGTTCGAGGGGCTGACCGGCCTCCTTGGATCGAAGCTCGGGTTGGCGCGTGTGGTACGCGGGTCATAAATCGGAGGGCCGTCGCTGAAGTCGCCCATCCGCCACATCTCGGGCGGCACGCTCATCACCATCGACTGGCCCTGCGTGCTTCGGAATCCCTCGAAGCTCCCGAAGAAGAACATCCGCTTCGTGAAAAACGGCCCGCCCAGCGTGCCGCCGTACTGGTTCTGGTTGAAGTGCGGCAGCTCGTCGGGGCTCGTGAACAGCCGCGCATCGAACGCACTGTTCCGGAAGTACTCGTAGATGCTGCCGTGCAGCGTCTGCGTGCCCGACTTGGTGACCACGTTCACCTGGCCCGTGCCCGCCGCCCCGAGCTCGGCGGAGTAGCTGGCCGTTTCGATCTGGAACTCGCGAATCGCGTCAGGGGGCAAGTTGACGATGTAGGTGTTGAACGACGGATCCGTGTTGGTGGTGCCATCTATGCGGAACGCGTTCGCGCCCGGCCGCCCGCCCGTGATGCTGATCGCCGAGTTCTGGCCTGGCCGCCAGTAGAGGGGCAACGTCGAACCGGTGGACGCGCCATGCGACGCATGCGCGCCGGGCACCAGCAGGGCGAGCTCGAGGAACTGGCGGCCATTGAGCGGCAGCTGCGAGATTTGCCGCTCGTCGATCACCTGGCCGACCGAGGAGCTGACGGTGTCGAGCAACGGCATCGACTGGCGCACGACGACCTCCGCCGATACGGCGCTCGGCTGCAGCTTGAGGTCGAGGCGCAGCCGCTGGTTGACTTCGAGCCGCACGTCGACGCGCGTCGAGGCGAATCCCGGCAGGCTGGCGGTCAGCCGGAACTCTCCGGGCTGCAGCCCGGGGACCTCGAATGTGCCGTCATCCGCGCTCGTGGTTGTGCGCGTGAAGCCGCGGTTCGCGTCCTCCACCGCGATTGTGGCGCCGGGTACCGCGAGATTCTGCTCGTCGAGGACGAGGCCGGTAATCGTGCCCGTCGTGTTCTGGGCCCGAGTGGGAGAAGCACTGGCGACGAGACAGGCGATGATCAGCGAGGCGAGGCGGACGTGCATCGAAGGCAGAAGGGTCATACGGACGGCTCGGTCAGGACTTCTTGCGCGTGCGTGCTGATGTGAATGGCAGAAAGTAGCACGGCGGTTTCGGCGGCTCGCCGCATCAAACTAACTAGCTGGGTCGCTGAAAAACATCAGGATGCGCGGACAACCTCAGCCTTCACTGCCGGTCACTTGACGATGACCCGCGCCTGGGACTGCCATTTGCCACCGGACGTCCGGACCTCGAGCCAGAGCGTTGCGCGGCCAGGCGGCGCATCGTATTCGAAATCGTAGGTTTCGCCGACGGCGATTCTCAGCTTCGCGGACATCGGCTGCGCCTCGGGTGCGGGGACCGGCACTCCGTCCTTCGTCAGCGGCCGCCACGTCACGGGCGTATCACGCACCAGCAGCGACACGCCGAGGATATCGTCCGGGGTGATGTTGATCACCCGGATTCGATTTCGGGCGCCCGCCCGCCAGGACAATTGCGCGGCTCGCGCACCATTCACCACCGCGGACTCCGCCTCCTCGAGCAGGCTCGACGCTTCGGTCACCTGGCGCCGCCCGAGCACCACGACGTGGTCGGTGGCCGGATCGAACGTCTCACCAGGTTCGGTCACGATGAGCGGGCCATAGAGCCCGGACGACAGCTGACGGTAGTCGTGGAGGTGGGTGTGGTAGATGAAGGTGCCGGCTCGCGGCGGCGTGATGCGGACGACGAACGACGCGCCAGGGGCAATCATCGGGGCAACCTGCCGGCCGCTGCCGCTCCATCCGTGTACTCCGTCGTAGTAGCTGTCGATCTCGAGTCCGTGCCAGTGGATCGACGTCGCCTCGGGCAGCCGGTTCACTACCGTGATTTCGACTGGCTCGTCACGGCGGAGCACCAAGGTCGGGCCAGGCGAACTGACAGCTGCCGCCGCCGCCGGCTGATCGGCGTCGCTCACCGCGAAGCCCGCCGACGGTCCACGGCCGGGTGTCCCGCGACCCGGCTGGATGACCATCGTCAGCTTGCGGCGCGCACATTCCGTGAACGGGGGCGCGGGTGATGCTGCGTCCGCCGGGAGCACGGTGATGCCCAGCACCATCCCCGCCATGCCGAGCGAAGGATCGTGCTGCGCCTGCGCGTGACCGGAGCCGTGCGCGGCGTGCCCGTCCGCGGGTGATGTTGCGGCACCGAGCCTGCGGTCGGGCGACACGTGGTGCATGATGTGGCAGTGGAACAGCCAGTTACCTTCGCGCTCCGGCGTCCATTCCATCGACAACGTGCCGCCAGCCGCCAGCATCTGCGTCACCACACGGCGTCCCGCGCCATCGGCAACGGGTGAATCGCGCTGCCCATCGCCCATGCGCTCCACCGTGAAATAGAACCCGTGGAGGTGCAGAGGATGTGTCTGTGAACTGAGGTTGATGACCCGCCAGCGCACCGGTTTGGCACGCGGGTAAATCAGCCGTTCGGTCGCAGGCCACGACAGGCCGTTGATGACGAAGGTCAGTTTCGGCCGCATCGCCACGAACGCCGCGGTCGGGTCGTCGGCGGCCAGGATCTCCCGAAGCTGCGCAACGCTGAGGTTGCTCCACTCGGTGATGACGAAGATGCGGTCCGCGATCGCCTGATCTCGCGGCGGGTCAACCACCAGCGCACCCGCCAGTTCCCGGAACGGGACGGGCGCACCGATGGTCGTCGCCCAGTAGTGGTACGTCCCGGCCTGGCCGCTCGCGAAGCGGATGTCTCGGGCGCCGCCCGGCGCCACGTCGATCGGTTGGCATGGCGTGCCGTCACGCGTGCACAGCCCATGCACGAGGAGCGCGGTCGCGAGCTCGTTGCGGATCGACACGGCGACGTGGTCGCCTTCGGTCACTCTGATGAGTGGCGCCGGTACGCTCAACGCTGCGCCTTCTATCCCGAACGCCTCGATTCGCAGAGCTGGTCCATCCAACCCCTCCGGCCGCCACGTGCCGGCCGCAGCGCGCAGCCGGATCGTGATCGTGCCGCCTTCGAATGCCCCAGCGGCTCGCGTGTTGTCATTCGCGACAACGGTTTCCGCGACCCCCTGCACCGCCGCATCCGCGATCGCCGCGCTCGCGACGAGCAGAGCGCCGGTCAGTCCGCACACGGTCAGTCGTTCCCACCCACTCACATCAGCCCCCTGTTCATTGGTGCACCGGCTCGGACAGCGCGGCCGGCGGCACATACGCAGCGAGACGTTCTTGCCGATCTTCACCGCACCCCGATCGTGTGGGGCAGGGCTTCAGCCCTGCAAGCCGCCGTTGACGCTCTCGACGGTACCGTGGCTGGTGCCCGCGATCCTGAGAGCGGCGTAAGGGATGGGTAAGGGTTTGGGAAGGAACGCCGATTAGACGGCTTCGGTCGCGGGGACTTTCGCCGCGAAGATATCCCAGCGCTGGCCATCGTCGCCGAGCCGCCGTCCGCGGCGGGGGTCGAAGGCCAGCCCGGAACCGGCGACCAGATCGCGGACGGTGCGCGAGACGAGGACGCCCCCGAGGGCTGCGGCTTGGCTCAAGCGTGTGGAGAGGTCGACGGCAGGGCCGCGCATGCGCTGCCCCTCCACTTCACATTCGCCCGTGTGCAGGCCAAGCTGCAGGGGCCGATCGAATCGTGGCCCGGCCGCAGCCAGCGCCACGGCACAGCGGATGGCACGAGCCGGGCCGTCGAAGGCCGCCTGGATCCTGGTGTCGGAGAGTTCCAGCAGACGGCCTCGATACCACTCGACTTCCTTGCGCACGTGCGCCTCGAATGGCGGACGCAGATCCGGCCGGGCCGGCTCGCTGCGCCGGGTCGCCGTGACGATGGTGGCGAGCACGCGGTTCGCATCGGCAGTGTCCCGGCGTCCTTCCAGAAACCGTTCGATCGCCGTCAGGATGGCGTCCTGGTCGCCGACGAACGGCAGGTGGTCATCGCCTGGCAGCTCCACGAATTGCGCGCCGGGAATGTGAGCGGCGACGTAGCGGCCCTCGTCGACCGTCAGACATCGATCGTCGGTGCGGTGAATGATCAGCGTGGGCACCCGAATCGCCGGCAGCAGGTGGCGCACGTCGATGTCGGCGTTCATCTGCGTGAGCGCGAGGGCCGCGCCGGGACTCGCGCCCATGCGCAGGTAGGTGCTCCACCACTCTCGGAACGCGGGGTCGTGCATCTTGCTCGGTGCCCGCGTCTCGATGCCGACCGGGCCGCCCCAGTTGTCCCGGATCTCGTCGAGAAACCGCTCACGCTGTTCGGGGGTCGGCGCCCATGGATAGTCGGGGGCCCAACGCCGCTTGGCATAGGTGCCAATCATCGCAAGCGCCAGCGTGCGCTCCGGATACGTCGTCGCGTAGAGGCTGCAGAGCGGCCCGCCCTCCGAGACGCCGAGCAGCGCGGCGTTCTGTGAGCGAACCGCGTCGAGCACGGCCCGAACGTCGTCCATGCGCTGCTCGAGGGTCGGCAGGTCGACGACTCGATCGGACAGCCCGGTGCCACGCTTGTCGAACAGAATCAGGCGGGAGAACGACGCGAGCCGCTTCAAAAATCTGGCGAAGGACGGTTCGCGCCAGAAGTAATCCAGGTGCGAGACCCAACCCATCACGAACACGAGATCGATCGGGCCATCGCCGACCACCTGATAGGCGATGTTGACGTCGCCACTACGGGCATAACGCGTGGCCGGCACCGCCGGCTCCTCCGCCGCAACCCCGGGCGCTGACGGCGGCACTGCCGCGGCCACCAGCGGCGCATCGGCAGTGGGACTGGTGACGACCGTCACCGGTGCGATGAACCGGTAACCGCGTTTATGCGCGGTCTCCACGTAGCGAGGGTGCTGGGAATCGTCGCCAAGCGCGCGCCGGATCTCGCCCACGCAGACCTTGAGCGCGGCATCGCCGACGAATACCCCCGGCCAGAGGCGATCCATGAACTCGTCCTTGGTCACGAGACGGCCGGCGTGCTGCGCCAGATATTGGAGCACGCTGAATGCTTTCGGCGTCAGCGAGACGGGCAGGCCGTCATGGAGCAGCGTGGCGCGCCCGAGGTCCAAGGCAAAGTCGCCGAAAATCAGTGTTCCCGACGGTGTGGTGGCGTCAAACGTCATCTGGACCGTCCTACGCGAGCGCAGGATAACACCGTGACAGCGGCGGACGCGCGTTCGGCGATGAAGGCCAACAGCTCGTCCGCGGACTCGAAATGCGCGCTACAGTAATCACCTGGAAGTCGGGTTCAATACGCGACGTCTGTGCAGGATTTTTCCAAAGCGAGGGGATATCTCTGCCGTTAGCGGCCATTCACCGTTCCCGGATGATCGCGGCAGCAGTCGACACGTGCTTCGGCCTACCGGCATGATCGGACCTGACCAGGCGATTGCGCAGCGCGGAGCGGTGTTAACAGCGGCCGTCTTGCGCCCTCCGCCAAAGCGTTGGGTTTCAACCTGCCTGCACTCCGATGCAGCAGGCTCGCGCAGTGCGAGGCAAGGCAGCCAAGGAAGGCAAGATGACCGGATTCGTGGTGGTGCTGGGGGCCGTCGCATTTGCGGCGGCGCTGATTCTCGTTCTGGTGTGGCGCGGCCGACAGATGCGCCGCGAGGCTGACGCTGGAGCGGCCTCCACGTATCCCGTCAACTTCGATTCGTACCCGTCGTTCGACACGACCGACAGCACGCCATCGCACGGCGACTACGGGGGATTGGGTGGCGGTGAAAGCGGCGGCGCTGGCGGGGGTGCAAGCTGGGGTGGAGACAGTGGCGGCGAAGGCACTGACTCCGGAGGCGGGGACTCCGGAGGTAGTGGTAGTAACGACTGAGTCGCCATTCTGCGTTAGGTGTCGGGTACCCGCGCGAACCGCTTACGGCCTTCGAACCGCGCCCAATTCAATTGTTGGGGATGTCAGCGTGCATCGGGCGGTGACGAGAACGGAAAGTTCTCCACCAGCGCGAGGTCGCTGTTGAGATGCTCCTCCTGCACGTACAGAATCTTGCGCCCGTCGGGAGAAACGGCCAGCCCTGGCGCATAGAGTGCGACCGCCGGTTTCGCCAGCGCCGCAATCCGGGTGATGTGACGCGTGGCGAGATCGAGAAAGCTGATCACGTGCGGCGTGGTACTGGTGTTCACGAAATAGACGCCCTCGTCCGAGAGAGCCCAGTACCCCCAGTATCCAGCCTCGGGGAGTTCCATGACGGGCGTTTCAACACCGCCATTCACGGGAACATGCCAGAGTCCTCCGACGTTCTGGCCTTTGGCGTAGTACAGAGAGCGCCCATCACGCGACTCGAGGGCGGCAAACCCTCCGTGCCTCGTGACCTGCACCGCCGATCCGCCTTCGGCACCAGTCTTCCAGACTTCCCAACGCCCGGTGCGATTCGAAGAGAAGTAGATCCACTGCCCATCATGGGACCAGCTCGGGACCACATCGTCGGATGCTTCGGACGTCACGCGGCGCGACGGCCCACCCTCTAACGTCACGTAGATATCGGAGTTCTCCCCTATCCGGGAGTCGAACGCCACGTGGCGGCTGTCAGGAGCCCACCGTGGCGTGCCGGTGAGGTGCCCGCCAACGGACGTTAATTGCAGGAGGTTCTGCCCGGCCGCATCGCACATCCAGATTTCCATGCTGCCCGAGCGGTCCGAGTGAAACACGATCCTCTTTTCGTCCGGCGAGAAGTGCGGGCCGGCGTCGTGCCGTGTCGAGGCGATGAGTTTTCTGGACGGGGTGACCGGTTGCCCGCGTCTCGGAACGTCCAACTGCCAGATATCACCGCCCATTGTCTGCTGGACGAACGCCAGTCGGTTCGCACGGCTGGAGATGGTCGGATCGCTCGCATTGTCACTGCCGATGGACAAGCGTTCAGGCTTCCCGCCGGCAGCCGGTACGCTCCACAAACTGCGGTCGACCAGAGCACCACCGGAGGAAGAGGAAAACACCAATGCGGTGTCGTCAGGCGTCCAGGTCAGGCCTCGCAGCCCGCTCTCGCCGGTGGTCAAGCGGGTCGGTTCGCCTCCGGCAAACGGCACACGATAGATGTCGCTCACCCCTTTGCTCGTCGCTCGGATAAAAGCGACGGTTTGACCGTCAGCCGAAATCTCTGGATCCACATCGCCGACGGACAGGGCCGGCGGAGACGTGAGTCTCCGTCTCACCGACTCGCCAACGGACAAAATGAACAGGCTTACCGGCGCTTGTGGTGCACTTCGATCTGAGAAGGCAAGGTATCGCCCGTCCGGAGACCAGCTGAGGCCCGCTCCGTGCAAATCCCACTCGACGTCCCACTTCACCGGATCGATTCTGCGCTCGGGCCCGCCCAGTGCAGGAATGATGAAGATACCGCCTTCGTCTCCGGCGATCCGGACAAACGCTATGGAGAGGCCATTCGGCGACCACGCGGGGTGAACGTCAGGTGCGGAACTCGTGGTCAGACGGAGTGGGCTGCCGGCCCCAACCAGCTTCACATAGATGTCCTCATTTCCGGTATCACCATCCCAGCTGAACGCAATCTGGTTGCCGTCCGGAGAGAAACTCGGGGACCTCTCCAGCCCGGGCAGGGTGGTCAGGGGCGTGGGCTGCATCAGACCGACCTGTGACGATGTCGGTTCGGCCCGGCGCTTGACGGTCAGCCACGCTGCCGCCAGCAGGACCGCGAGGGCGACGATCGTGATGACCGCCACGACACTTCGTTTGCGCAACGAAGGACGGGCGGGTCCCACGTTCGTATGAGGCTTTGCGAGTCCATGTCCTGAGTCGATGTCTCGCTTCAGGCGGCGCAAATCTACCAGCACCTCTCTGGCAGACTGGTAACGAATGTCCCGGTCCTTCTCCAAGGCCTTCGATATGACCGCGTCCAGACCTGCCGGCAGGTCGGGTCGCAGGCTCGCCGCCGCAGGTGGCGTTCTGTTCAAGATGGCTTCGAAGATCACGGCGGACGTCTTACCCCTGAAGGGCGGCACGCCGGTTGCCATTTCGTACAGCACGACCCCGAGCGAGAACACGTCCGTGCGCGCATCCAGCTGTTCGCCGCGCATCTGTTCCGGCGACATGTAGGCGGCCGTCCCAACCACGGTCCCGGCGTCAGTGTTGATCGACGTCTTCGTGGTCTGTGCCTCTTCGGAGGTGGCAGGCGCGAGCTTGGCCAAGCCGAAGTCCAGCACCTTCACGACACCGTCAGGCCGAAGCATGACGTTCTCGGGCTTTATGTCGCGGTGAACGATCCCGGCCGCGTCTGTAACGCTGAGAGCCGCCGCCACCTGAATAGCGATGTCGAGCGCCTCACGCACGGAGAGCTGGGACGTGGCGAGCCGTCGCCGGAGGGTCTCCCCCTCGACGTACTCCATCGCGATGTAGTGCTGGCCCTCGGTCGTTTGATCGAGCGCGTAGATCGTGCAGACGTTGGGGTGGTTGAGCGCGGAGGCTGCCCGGGCCTCCTGTTCGAACCGTTGGATTCGGACGGGATCGCGCGTGAGATCGGCGGGCAGGAGCTTCAGCGCCACCTTGCGCCCGAGGCGCAGCTCGGTGGCGAGCCACACCTCGCCCATGCCTCCGGTACCGATCAGCGAGAGGACTTCATACGGGCCGAGCCGTGCACCGGCCTGCAACGCCATCAATGGCTCACGTTGTCGAGCATCCAGACGCTGCCGGTTACCGACACCATTTCGCTCATGCAAACGACACCATCGAGCACGAGGTTCGAGGGGAGCGGGCGAAGCAGAAGGCGAGTACAGCGAAACGGCCCGCCACGAAGCGGGCCGTCAAGTCGCGGCGCTGAGAACTTAGCTCCACGCTTGCTCAAACGCATCAGAGTCTCGCGCGGTGCTCCCAGCACTCGGCGAGCTTGCCGTTTCGAATGTTGTAGACATGTGCAGTCCGATAATCCCGCTGCTTTCCGTCGCGAGTGAAGATGGCGTGCAAGCACCACCGCATGCTGATCGTTGGCCAACACGGCTTCCACGTCTTCTCGGAAACTGCCCGCTGTCCCTTCGACCGCCTTCCGGGCAAGTTCATGCAGTCCTTCCGCACCGCGAAACGTACCAGCTATGGCGCCACGCCCCGGAATGTTGAATGTGAAGTCCTTAGTGCAGGCACTGAGGTATCCGTCCACATCACCGCGCCCGAACGCGGTGTACGCCTCTCTGATGGTCGATTCAAGCGCGTGCGCCATATAAGCCTTCCTCCCAGCGGCGGAGTCTACGGCCGCCGCCAACCCGAAGTCTACCTGGGCCATTTACCCATCCGCGCCTTCTGTGACGGCCCGGAGGGCCACCTGCCAGCCGTGTTCGACCCTGGTTACGGCCAGGAACCGTTCCGGACGTTGGGTCAAGACGTGCCCGACGCGACCGTGTTCCCCTTCCGCACCGAGTGGGCCGGTGTTCCATCGCGAGGTGCTCGGTGGTAGCGCGCGGCTGCTCGTCATCCGTCCCGGTCCATCTATCGCGAGCGATTCGACGAGCGGCCTGCTCGGCTCGGTGCCGACCGGCTGATGGCACGTCTATAATGGCGCCGAATACCTGAAGCATGGCCCTCCAGCCCGGCGCCTCACTCGGCCCGTACGAGATCGTTTGCTCATCGGCGCAGGTGGGATGGGCGAGGTGTACCGCGCCCTGGACACGCGGCTGGGTCGTGAGGTGGCGATCAAGGTTCTGCCCGAGTCATTCGCCAGAGACCGGGACGGGATGCGCCGTTTCGCACAGGAGGCGCGCTCCGTCGCAGTCTTGAATCACCCGAATATCCTGGCGATCTACGACGTCGGTGAAGACAATGGCACGCCCTACCTGGTCACCGAACTGCTAGAAGGCGAGAGTCTGCGGTCTGTGCTGCAACAGGGTCCACTGTCGGAGCGCAGGAGCATCGACCACGCGATTCAGATTGCGCAGGGATTGGCAGCCGCGCACGAAAAGGCCATCGTCCACCGCGACCTGAAGCCGGAGAACCTGTTCGTGACCAGATCCGGCCGGATCAAGATTCTGGATTTCGGACTGGCGAAGGTCGCGCCGCCCAACGCTGCGGCGGGAACGGGATCGGCGAGTGCCGCGGCGATGACCGGGTTCGTGACGTCGCCCGGTACCGCGGTCGGCACGCCCGCCTACATGTCACCGGAGCAGCTGCGCGGGCTTCAGGTTGATTGGCGGTCCGATATTTTCAGCTTCGGGCTCGTCTTGTGCGAGATGCTCGGCGGGCGTCACCCGTTTGAACGGCAGACGGCCGTTGAGACGATGAATGCGATCCTGAATGCAGAACCGTTCTCGGAGGACGGTGCGCAAGGAGGCCTGCCGCCGGGCGTACGGGTCATCGCGGCGCATTGCCTGGAAAAGGATCCGCAGCACCGGTTTCAGTCGGCGCAGGATATCGCGTTCAATCTTGGTGTGCTGTCTGGATCGTCGCGCAGCGTCTCCACCGCGACGCCAGTCAAGGCGTCGTGGCTGTCGCGGTGGTGGCCAACGTTGCGACTTGCCGTGGAAGCGCTGCTCGTTCTGGCGATCGGCGCAGCGCTGCTGCAGTGGCGACGGCCTGAGACCGGTTCTGCGCAAGTGAGCGCCGCGATCCTCCCCCCGCCCGGGGAAGGATTCTGGGCAGAAACGACCGAACCGGCGGCCATCTCGCCGGATGGCAAGTTCCTCGCGATTGTCTCCATGCAGAACGGGGAACGGCAGCTGTGGTTGCGGCGAATGGACGCTCCGGATGCTCAACTCATTACCGGCACTGCGGGTGCCGCACATCCCTTCTGGTCGCCTGACAGCAGGTTCGTAGGTTTTTTTACGGCCGATCGTCTGAAAAAGCTGGATCCGTCCGGCGGCACCGTCAGCGACGTGTGCCCGATCGAGTCATTCGCGTTTGGCGGCGCCTGGTCCTCCCGTGGCGTAATCGTATTTGGAATCCTGGGACATGCCCTGAGACAGGTCCCCGACACTGGCGGCGTTCCCGAGGCGATTCCGGGCATGGCCCTTTCCTCGAACGCGCTGGGTCAGCTCTGGCCGGTCTTTCTTCCCGACGGACACCACTTCCTCTACATGGAATGGGCCTATCCGGGCTCGCAGGGCAGCGATAACGCCATATGGGCCACGTCGCTCGAGGGCGGCACACCAAAACGGCTGCCGCTGAAGGCGTCGAATGTCGCGTATTCGGCTGGACATCTGCTGTTCAGCAGAGACGCCGACTTGCTGGCTCAAAGGTTCGACCTCGATCGGCTGGAATTGACTGGAACCGCACTGCCGCTTGCGCGGCGCATTCAATACGACTCGTTTTTCCAGAATGCTGCCTTCACGGTTTCTGATACTGGCGTCCTCGTCTACGCCCCGGTGGGCACGGGCGTCAACTCAGAACTGATGTGGATGGACCGGAACGGCAGGAGCGTGGGAGCTCTCGACGAGCCTCGTCAGTTTATAAGACAGCGCATTTCGCCCGATGCCGCCAGGGTTGCCGTCAGCGTCAAGGACACCATTCATCAGGATCGGATCTGGGTCTACGACGTGGTCCGTGGTACGCGCATTCCTATTTCCTCTGCCCAGCAGAATTCGTACAACCCGGTCTGGTCGTCGGACGGGAAATGGATTGCGTATCGGTCGCTTTCGACTGGTAAGACTTCGGCCGTCAGGGTGCACGCATCGGATGGCTCAGGCGAAGAGCGGCAGGTCGGCAGCGACAGCAGCGAAATGGTCACACCGATGGCCTGGTCTGCCGACGGCCGTTATCTGCTCGTCGACAGCTGGCCGGCGTGGGCTCGCGGGTACCCAACACGCTTCAACTATGGCCAGTCGCGGGCGACTCCAAGCCGGTGTTGAAGATTGAAGGTGCCACCGACGGACTGCTGTCCCCCGATGGACGCTGGCTCGCCTACTACGGGGAAAGCGACGACCAACTCTATGTCACGTCCTTTCCCAATCCAGGTGCCCGCGTCGCAATTGTCGCCGGCGCATCCTACCCGCGCTGGCGTGCGGATGGACAGGAGCTGTATTACGTCGCGCGAGATCGCAATCTCATCGCCGCCCAGGTGCGATCGACGGCCCACGATTTCAAGGTGATCTCTTCCCATCCGCTCATTTGGGCTGTCGCTGCCGGACAACGTCGGTTCTTCGATGTTACGGCGGACGGCCAGCG
>CAVXNR010000025.1:0-167001 GCA_963763095.1 Vicinamibacteria bacterium | reverse complement strand
TCACGCCTCGGGGGCGCCGCACTCCCAGGCTCCAGGCTCCAGGCTCCAGGCTTCAGGCGGTGTCCCGGCTCCGGAGCCCTCGGCCCAGGAATCCGGACAAGCCCCGGAGCCCGGAGCCTGGAGCCAGGAGCCTGCGTCGGCCGCTCCCCCCTCCATCCGCCCCATGATCCCCCTTGGCCAGTTTCGCGACACCTTCATCATTGCGGTGGACGATGAAGGAATCGCCATCATCGACCAGCACGTGGCGCACGAGCGCGTGCTGTTCGAGCGGACGCTGGAGCGGTTGACCGCCGGACGGCTCCAGAGCCAGCGCCTGCTCCACCCGTTGCTGCTCGATCTCACGCCGGACGGACGTCAGGCGCTGGTCGCTCACGCGGCCGACCTGGAGCGGCTCGGGTTCGAGGTGGAGGAGTTCGGCGGTGACTCGGTGCGCGTGTGCGCGACCCCCGCGCTGCTCGATGCCGAGTCCGCCGCGGCCGCCGTCCGCGCGCTCGCGCAGGATCTCGAGGGGCTCGATCGGGGCGCGCGGGTGGAGGAGACATTGAAGCGGATCGCCGCAACGATCGCGTGTCATGCGGCGGTCAAGGCGAACTACCCCCTGACGTACGACAAAATGGTCCACATCCTGGCGGAATTGCGTGCCACGGCGTACTCCACCATCTGTCCGCACGGGCGGCCGGTCATGCTGCGGCTGACACGCCGCGAGGTCGAGAAGAACTTCGGGCGCATCTGAAGACACCGTCAGCTCAGCAGCCGGGGATTGACCGCAAGCATATGTGCTTGCTACAGTGCAGTCGTCATCGGCACTGGCCGATACACCATCTGACGCTCGATCCAAGCGAAAAGGCATCCCGCGGGCGCGGGGTCGCAAAGCTGTAAGCTGCGCCGGGGCGCAGTGGTTTAGCTGCCGAACTTGGAACGTCCGCGCGGCCGCGGACCACTCCACGGCAGCCCTCGGAAAGTGGAGCCCTCGATGGCCGTGCGACGCCTGCTCCTCGCCACCACCCTCACCGCCGTCACTGCGCTCGTCTTTTTTGGGGTGGGCCAGTACAGTGCCCAGCGGCTGCTCGCCCGCCAGCAGGCGGAGAGCTCCGCGCGTATCGACGCGCTCAGGGTGGAACTGCTGCGTTCGATTGCCCATCGGGAGGACGCCGCCGGGATGATCCCCGCTGGCACGTCAGGGCAGGCGGCCGGGTTGCAGACCGAGAGCCGCGACGCGCTGGTCAGCGACATCAAAAAGCAGCTGCAGAGTGAGATGGGCCTCCTTCCCGTCGAATTGCTCCGCTCCCGTCGTCAGAGCTTCGTCGAGCTCTATGCCTACGACAATCTCGGAAAGACCAATTACGGCACCGCCGGGTACCTGGGCGGCGGCTACTTCATCACGGTGAAGCACGGCGTCATCGTGCTGCCCGATGAAGGCGAGCCCGCGCAGACGTCGCGCCGGATCGAGTCGATTCGTCTGAGCTTCGGCGGCAAGCGCGTGGCTGCACGCGTGGTCGACTCGGGCGACGCGGACGTGGAGGTGCACAGCGGGGACTGGGCGATCCTGAAAGTGAGCGAATCGATCGACCTTCCGGCCCTCAAGCTCGATCCGAATTTCGCCTACGAATTCGCTGAACCCATCTTCCGGCTGGGCAATGACTACTCGAAGGGGATTATCGTGTCCACCGGCTACGTGGGCCAGCGCACCGGGAACGGCCTCGTCACCTGCCTGACCGACGGTCATCCTGGCGTGTCGGGCGGCGGAGTCCTCGACCGCGACGGCGACCTGGTCGGCATTCCGATCGGCCGAATGCAGGGCGACTACCGCTTCTCGTTCATCCTGCCCCTCCGACAGGAGATGTTCCGCAAGGTGCCTGAGTTGCTGGGAGAGCAGACGACCAGTCTCGCCGAGGTACCCGCGGCCGTCAGTCCGGTCAACCAGGACCTGACTGCCGATGCGGCACCCGTGGCGGCCGATCGCTGATTGTCGCGTTCCCGCGGCGCGGCCCTCAGCCGGTGTCGTTGACGCTGAAGCCAGACCAGCCCGCAGCCTGCCGTCTGAAGCCCGTAGCCTGATCGTCCCGTCGGGTCCTACGGTCAGCCCCGGCGTGCCCGCTTGATCTCAGCCCACCCATCCAGCCGCCGCTTCACTTCCTTCTCGAACCCCCGCTCCGTCGGCTGGTAGTAATGGCGGCTGGCGAGAGACTCCGGCAGCGAGGTCATCGCCGTGATCGCGTCGGGCGCGTCGTGCGCATACTGGTAGCCGCGGCCGTAGTCCAGCTCCTTCATCAATCGTGTCGGCGCATTCCGCAGGTGCAGCGGAACCGGCTCCGTCGGCCCATTCCGCGCATCCTCGGCCGCGCGGCCATACGCCGAGTAGATCGCGTTGCTCTTCGGGGCGGTCGCGAGGTACACCGCGGCCTGCGCGAGTGCCGTGTTCCCTTCGGGCATGCCGAGGAAGTGCACGGCGTCTTTCGCCGCGACGCAGACGCTCAGCGCCTGCGGGTCGGCCATGCCCACGTCTTCCGACGCGAACCGCACGAGCCTGCGCGCGACGTAGCAGCGGATCCTCTCCAGCCTCGAGCATCCGTGCGAGCCAGTAGAGCGCTGCATCCGGGTCGCTGTTCCGCATGGATTTGTGGAGCGCGGAGATGATGTTGTAGTGCTCCTCGCCGCCCTTGTCGTACAGCAGCATCCGGCGCTGTATGACTTGCTCCGCGTGCGTGCGGTTGACAGACCGCTCGCCATCGTCTGCGATTGGCGCCGAGGCGGTGGCGAGCTCCAGCAGGTTCAGCGCCGATCGGGCGTCGCCGCCGGATGCCCGTGCGATGAGCGCCAGCGCGTCTGGCGCCACCCGCGTCGACTCCGACCCGAGACCGTTCTCCACGTCGGCAAGCGCGCGCGCGAGGATGGTGAGGATCTCCTCTTCTTCCAGTCCCCTCAGCACAAACACGCGCGACCGCGACAGGAGTGCCGCATTCACCTCGAACGACGGGTTCTCGGTCGTGGCGCCGATGAGGACGATGGACCCCGCTTCGACGTGCGGGAGGAAGGCATCCTGCTGCGCCTTGTTGAAACGGTGAATCTCGTCTACGAACAGGATCGTGCGCTGGCCTCTCAGACGCCGGGCGCCCTCGGCGGCCGCCATGACTTCCTTGATGTCCTTGATGCCGGCGAGCACCGCGCTGAACGAGACGAAGCGCGCCTTCGTCCGCTCGGCGACGAGCCGAGCGATCGTCGTCTTGCCCGTACCCGGCGGTCCCCAGAGGATGATCGACTGCAGCCGATCGCGCTCGATCGCCTCCCGCAGCGGACGCCCGGGCCCGAGCACGTCCTGCTGCCCGACGATCTCATCGAAGCTGCGCGGCCGCATGCGCTCGGCGAGCGGCGCGTCGGCCCGCGATGGAGTGGATGGCCGGTCGTCATCGAAGAGATCGGATTGCATAAGGGGACCTGATTAGAGCCCGCCATTCACTGTGTAGTCATGTGGGGCAGGCCTTCAGGCCTGCTAGAGCGCCCGATTTGCAGGGCTGAAGCCCTGCCCCACATCAGCGGTGCGGTGACACCACAAGCGAGCACTCGGTCTCTAGAGCGCTGTGCATTCTGTATCGTTCCTTGCCCGCCCAGCGCCCAGCGCCCAGCGCCTCCTGCCTCCCGCCTCCCGCCTACCGCCGGCGTCCCGTCGTCCTCTGTCGCCGCGCCTCGTAGAGGATGATCCCCGCGGCTACCGCCACGTTCAGCGACTCGACCGGCGCGTGCATCGGGATCGTGAGCCGCGTGTCGGCCGTGTCGATCAGAGCCTGCGGCAGCCCGGTGCCCTCCGAGCCGAGGAGGATCGCGCACGGCTCGCGGAGGCTGACGCGGTCCAGCGGGAGGCCGTCGGTGGCCGTCGCAATAAGACGCATCCCGCGATCGTGGCATGCGCGGATGCCTTCGTCCACGTCGCCGAGCCTGAGGACGGGCACGACGGAACGCGCTCCCCATTGAACCGCGCAGCGCCTTCCAGCCGAACGGCGCCGCAGACGCTCCGGCCGCGATGACACCAGTGGCGCCCGCAGCCTCCGCCGCCCGCACGATCGCTCCAAGGTTACCGGGATCCTGCACGTCCACGGCCATGACGACCAGCGCCGGATCGATGGCCAGCACGTCGTCAAGAGTCCAGGCGCGTCCACGTCCAAGTGCGACGACCCCCGAAGGCGTGCGTGCCGGGCTCATCGTCTCGACGACGCGCTCGGAGACGAGCAGACGTGCCACAGCCGGCGGTAACGCGTCGACGAGACTCGCGACCGTGGTGTCAGCCAGGGCGCTCTCGGTGAACGCCACCACGTCGATCACCCAGCCGGCGCTGTGGGCCTCCTTCAGGAGCGTGGCGCCTTCGACGAGCACCGGCCCTTGCCCGGTGGGCTCACGCGCGGCGTCGCGGAACCGGGTGACGAGCGGATTCTGGCGACTGGTGACGCGGATGGCCGGCTGGGGCGGCATGGCTGGTCGCCTGGGCGGCAGGCCGGGTCAGGATAGCAGATATGCTAGAATCGCCCGTCGTTTCGCGACCGAAGCGAAAGTCGGGCCGGGAGGGTTTTTCGTGACGGGTCCCGACGAAAAGCCGTCCCGGCCCTTTTTCCAGTGACGCATGAAAGAGCAGATTATCAAGCGGCTGCAGGACGAGATTGCCGCGTTGGAACGCGAACTCCATAACGAGCTGCCCAAGGAAATCCGGCGCGCGCGCGAGCTCGGCGATTTGCGTGAGAACGCCGAGTACCATGCGGCGAAGGAGCGGCAGACCTTCGTCCAGGCGCGCATCGCGAACCTGCAACGGCGCGTGGCGGCCGTGCAGATGATCAACCTCGATCGCATCCCGAAGGATCGGGTAGGGCTCGGCTCGACGGTGCACCTGCGCGAGCAGGGCGCTGGCGAGGTCGTCTATCAGCTGGTCATGCCCGAGGATGCGGACGTTGAAAAGGGCCTCATCTCGGTGTCGTCCCCGATCGGCAAGGCCATCGTGAACAAGGAAGCCGGCGATGAGGTGACCGTGCAGGCACCGAACGGCCGGCGCGAGTTCGAGATCACCCGGCTCGTCACCATCCACGACCTGGGATGACAGCCGGCGCGCCTGCGCGCGGCCAGCGCCCCACGGGGCTCGCCATTGCCCGTGACCCAACCCTCCCCGGATCGCCGTACCTATTCGCCTGCAGCTCCGCACGGCCGTCGTCCTTACCGGGACCGGCGCGGACGGGGCGTACCACGCGGGGGTGCTCCGCGCGCTGGCCGAAGCCGGTGTGAAGATCGATCTCGTCGCAGGGCATGGCATCGGGGCTGTCGGCGCCGTATTTGCCGCGCTGGATGGCGGCGCGTGCCTGTGGGATGCCGACGGGCTGTGGCGGCGCGACGCCGTTCGCCGGCTGTATCGGCTGGCGTCCCACCTTGCGCATCGCGGGGTGGAGCCTTGTCGCCGCGGTGCTGGTTCTGCTCGTGCCTGTCGCGGTGCTGGCGCTCGGCCTGTTCGTGTTCGGTGCGGCGCTGGTGCTCGAGACCCTGGGCTCGGGCACGGCCGGCCGCGTCGCCTCCGGTTACACCGCCCTCGTCGCCTCCGCGTTCGGCCCGGCCGGACTGCCCACCTGGCTGCCGCGCCTGGCGTCTGCTGATTGTGCTCCTGCTCGGGGGCGCCATCGTCGTTGCAGCGGTGGTCAACACGCAGCTCCTTCCGGCCCGGCGCCGGCAGCGCGGCGGCTTCTGGTGGGCGGCGCTGGCGGCGCCGATGGGTGACGGCGGCGCCGCCGCCTACTTCCGCGCGGGCCTGTGGGAGCTCATACGCGGCGGGGCCAAGATTCGCCAGCCCGAGACGAAGGACCTCGCCAAGGCGGTACGCCGAACTGCTGGCGGAGAACCTTGGGCAGCCCGGGTTCCGCGAGCTGCTCATCGTGGTGCACGATCTCGACGCGCGCCGCGACCTCGTGTTCGCGCTGCTCGGCCCGGACGAGCGGCGTTCATTCTTCCTCGGGAAGCCAACCCACGCTGGCGAGCGCCGTTCGGCCGAAGCGTTCGATCTGGCGGGGGTGGCCCGTGACCAGAGCCTGCCCGCCCTCGCCGGCGCGCTCGCGATCCCCGGACTCACGGAGCCGCCGCTGGTCCTGTTCGCGCCCGAGAGCCACTGGCGCGGCGAAGCGCACAGGCTGTGCGATCGACCGGGCGCGCTCGGGCGCGTGCTCGAGGAGGTCGCGGCGGCGGGCGTGCGCCAGGTCATTGTCGTCACTGCCGCGCCCGAGCTGGCGGGACCACATGCGCTCAGCTCGCGGCGCGCCTCACCGCGGGCGCGCGTGGGAGATTTTCTTGCGGCCGCGCAGGCGGCCGGCGTGCGCGACGGCATCCTCGCCGCCGCCGGCAGGTTCAACGCGCTGTTCGTGATCCGCCCCGGGCATAACCCGGTCGGGCCTCTGGATCTCGGCGGTGTCTTCGACGAGCGATCGGATCGACCGCAGGGTATCGGAGAGTTGCTCGACCGCGGCTACCAGGACGCCCACCTGCAGTTCGTCGAGCCAGTGCTGGCGGCCAGCGGTGACGCGCTCGCGGACGCCCGCACGATCGTCAAGGGCGCGAGCTGACGGCCGCGGCCGCCGGTTCGCGGCGGCGGTCGGTCGGCGCGTGCTCGTGAAGGAACTGCAGCGCGAGATCCAGCACTTTCTCGTTCAGCTCGGTCGGCCTGGAGGTTGCCAAACCGCTGGCGGAACGCCGCCATCGGGACGACCGCCTTGGCCATCGCGCGGTGCCCGCCCGCGCTGCCGATCTCGCCGAAGCATTTCCGCACGAACTCGCCCGCGTTGCGCGAGTACCCCAGGTTGCGCACCGACACGACGAGCGCGTCGTTGACGACGCCCGAGATGATCGTCCACTTGACGTTTTCGAGCTGCAGGAAAAAGTCGGCGACGTAGGGGATGAAGTCCTCGCGCGGGCTCTCGCCAAGAAAGGCGGAGAACACCTGTTCGCGCATCTTCCCGTTCTGCGTGGCCCGGACAACGTACCTGCAGGCGTTCGAGCGTGATCTCCGCACCTTCCATCTTGCGGATGAGGGCTGCGTCCGCGAGCGGGTACAGGTAGGAAAAGGCTTCCAGGTCGACGCGGTTGGCCTGGCGGTTGAAGAACAGCGTGTCCGACTTGATCGCGTACAGCATCGCGGTCGCTGTGCGCTCCGAGATGTTCACGTCGACCGCACGCAGGTGCTCCGTCAGGATCGTGCAGGTCGAGCCGTAGTCGGGGCGGATGTCTTTGAACATCGCGCTCCAGCCCGTGGTCTCGGGATGATGGTCGATGACGAGATCCACGCGATCGACGAGGCCGCTGAAGTAGTGGGGTTGCACGTCGACGAGAGCCACGCGGTCGAACGTCTTCAGGTCGGCGGCCGTGATCGTCTCCACGTGGATGTCGAGCAGGTTCGCCATCCGCAGATTCTCGGGACGCGTCACCCCCTGCATGGCACCGATGATTGCCGTGGTCTTCGTGCGGCGGAGCAGGTTGCGCACCGCGAGGCCGCTGGCCATCGCATCGGGATCGGGATCGTGATGCAGGAGGATCAGCACACGGTCCGCGTCGCTGAAGTAGCGCTGGTACTGCTGCACGCGCGCGCGCGTCAGTGATCGGCTGAACTCGGTGCGAAGCGGCCCGCCGAACAGCTCCGCCATCGTCAGGTAGGCGATGTCAGGGAAGAGCGCCTTGAGCTCGTCTTCGCGCTGGTCGGCTTCGCCGGTGCCGACGCCCAGCACATAAATCAGCGTGCCTCCGGCGTCGCGGAGCGCCTCGAGCGCCTTCCGCAGGCTGCGGCGGCCGGTGTCTTCGACGATGATGCAGGTGTTCGGGGTGAGGTTGGTCTTGATGTAGGTGTCGGTGCGTTTCAGGTCACCGGCTGTGATGTGCACGCCATCGTCGGAGAGGCGCTTCGCGAGCGCCTTGTTCTCGACGAGGAACTCGACCTCGAAGCTGGGCAGCAGGATCTCGTCTAGGACCCGGATGATCAGCTCGTCCTGACAGACCGCGAGGCACTTCATCGAATTGCCAGCGGCGGTACCACTGAGCGCGCGAGGAGCATGGGCGTAACTTCCGATTTTACGCTCCGTGTCACTGCTCGTCCAGTGTCACGGTAATTTGCTGTATCTTTTTTGGTTCTGAGTCCTCATGAGACCTCGCCACCACGTGGGAGGTGCCGGCCCGGAGATTGTAACCAGAGGTGTCGTGACGCTGCTGAGACGCCGCCTTGGGCCTGCATCCGCTGCCGCAATCCTGACGGTGAGCTTATTCGCACTGCCGGCGGATGCACAGGACGTACGAGCGCCGTGCGCCACGTGCGTGGCGCTCCTGATCGATGGTGCAGGAGCCGAGGCGGCGCTCCGGGCGGGTGTCCCCCTCACCGGCGTGGACCTGGTGTTTGCGCGACACGCTGCGCGTCGTACCCGGGCTGATCGAGCGGTTGTCGCGGGCAGGCGCACACGTCTGGCTCACGGCGGATGCGACCGCCGCGGCGCCCCCGGAGGGTCTCGTTTTCGCGACCGGCGTGTTCGTGGTCATCGCCGGCGATGGCGCCACTGCTGTGACCGAGAGCGTCTTCGCGGTGCGGCGGGCGGCGACGGAGTTGCGAGCCGTCCGGCCGGAGCTGCGGGTCGGTCTGGTGCTCACCGCGGCCCTTGCCACGGCCGCAGTGGCGTCGGACGTCGCGCCCTATCTCGACGTCGTGTGGTTGCCCCCGGATCTGTCGGCCGACACTACGCCGATCGCGCGACTCTACCCGGGGCTGGCCTTGTGGTTGGCGCGAGATGTTGCCGATCCGCTGGCCGCCGGGGCGGGGCTCGCGGGCGAGACGGCGGTCGTCGATGCGTCCGGCCGTGCGCCTGCGCTCGCTGCCGCGCTCGCGGCGCTGCGGCCGTTGATGCCGCCGGGTCTGACGCCGCTGCCGGACGTGCGCGTCACCTGCGAGGGTTGCCGGGCCGACGTATGGGTGCACCCGGAGACGCTCGACGCCGTCGCCGTCGTGCGTGGCGCGACGGCGCCCGGAGCGCTGACCATTACACCCGACGCGCTGAGTGTCACGCGTGCCGACATGCGGACTGGGGGCGCGGATCCGCTGCACCTTACACGAGCGGACGGAGCAGCCCGTGTCGAGATCGCGGAGGCTGGCGACCCGCTGGTCCTGCGCATTGCCGGGTGGCGCGGGGTGGAAGAGGAGGTCTATCGCACGGACGTGCGGGTGTCCGCCCTGAGAACACTCTCTGTAGAGGAAATCCTCGCGCGTCACCACGCTCGCCGCGCACGCCAGACGCGTCTGGTCGAGAACGCGGTCACGATGGGCACGACGGTGCTCACGTTCGAGGTGCCCGGGTTCGCGGGGCCCGTGGAGGTCACCGCCAGCACCACGATCTTCACGCGTGGCGCGCTCACCGAAGTGGCGCAGCACGAAATCCGCGTGAACGGCGTGGATATGAACGTCGGCGCGACCGCGCCTCGGCTGCCGATCATCGAGCCGGAGCGGGTCAGCACGCCCCCGCTCGCCATCACCCTCTCGAGCGCGTACCACTACCGGCTGGCGGGCCGCAGCCGTGAGGAGGGGCGCGACTGTTACATCGTTGCATTCACGCCGCGGGATACCAGCGTCCCCTCGTTCAGCGGCCGCGCGTGGATCGAGTCGGCCGGTTTCGCGCTGGTGCGGATGGAAGCGACGCAGACCGGATTGCGCGGCGCCATCGTGTCGAGTGAGCAGCACGACGTGTTTGCGCCCGTGCGGGTGGGCGACGCGGAGGTGTGGCTGCCGGCGCGGTCGAGCAGCTTTCAGATCTACCAGGCGGCGGCGCTGCGGACCCCGATCCACCGCGAGGTTGTGACGCCGCGGCACGAGGTGAATGTCGGCGACTTCGATGCCCGACTCGCGGCTGCCCACGAGTCGAATGGCGTGATGCTGCGCGACACCCCGCAGGGCTATCGATATATCGTCCCGGTGAAGCCCGCGTCGCGTCCTGCGGATGCTGCGCCGCCGCGTGCGGCGATACGCGTGCTTGCACCGAGCGCCGCGCAGCGCGTCGTCACGCTGGCGTTCGGGACGCTGCTCGATCCGAACATCAGCGTGCCGCTTCCGTACGCTGGTCTGAGCTATCTCGATTTCGACTTCCTCGGCTCGGGCGCGCAGTTCAGCGGGTTCTTCGGCGGCAGCTTCGGTCAGGCGGCGTGGACGCTGCCGCGCTTCCTCCGGCCGCGGTGGCAGCTGACGGGCCGCGTGTTTGGCATCGCCGTGAGCTACAACGATCGGTCCTTCCGAAACGGGCGCGAGCAGTACACCGAAAACATCCGGCAGCGGCCGTTCCGCGCGGACGCGACCATCGTCGCACCACTCTCGCCGCGGGCCCAGCTCCGCGTGGGATACGAGTTCGACTACACCGCGTTCGAGGCCAGCGGCGACACGGCTCCGGGGTTCATCGTGCCCGCTGACGCAATCACGCACGGCCTGCGCGTGGCGCTCGACTTGCAGCGTGGCCCGTGGAGCCTGCTGACGTGGTGGAACCCGGCCCGCCGACAGGGCTGGCGATCGTGGGGCCGTCCGGCTCTCGACTTCTTACCCGGCACGTCGGACTTCCAACGGTACGGCGTCACGGCCGCGCGCACCTGGGCCATCGCGCCGGGCGCGCTGGCGCGCCTCGAGGGTGGGTGGGTCGATGGACATGATCTCGATCGCTTCAGCCGGTTCACGTTCGACAGCTTCGAGAACCGGCTTCGAGGGTACCCAAGCGCCAGCCTTCGGTTCGACCGGGGCGCCATCGTCCGTTCGATTGCCACGTGGACGCCGCCAGGCCGGCTGCGCCTCGATGCGTTCTGCGATCTGGCGGCCGTGCGCGACCCGGGGTTCGGGCGCGCCGTGCAGAGTTACCCGGGGCTGGGCGGGGCAGTCGAGGTCCCGTTGCCGCGGCGCATCCTGCTCGCGGTCGAGTACGGCTACGGGTTCAAGGCGCAGAATACGGATGGGTCCCGGGGCACGCATGTCGTGAAGATCACCGGCTTCAAGATCTTCTGAGCCCTGGCACATCCTGTATCCTGAGAGCGCTCAGGTAACGGCTCGCCAGAACGGGGCATGGGAGACAGGGGGGTGCCGTGCATGCGGTCCTGCGGCGGTTGGTGATCGGAGGCGTGACGGCGGTGCTGATGGCGGCGGCCGCGAGCGCGCAGCAGGGCAGGTTCCGCTCGGGGGTGGATCTCGTCAACGTGGGCGTCATGGTCCTCGACAAGCGCGGCAACTTCATCACCGACCTGAGCGCGCGCGATTTCGAGGTGTATGAGGAGGGTGAGCGGCAGACCGTCTCCCATTTTTCGCGCGGCGGCACCGGCGCCGAGGCCGAGAACCTGCGCCTCGGGCTGCTGTTCGACACGAGCGGCAGCATGCACGATGACATCGAGCTCGCGCGGACGGCCGCGATCAAGTTCCTCAAGGGTCTGCCGGAGGCCCAGGACATCACGCTCGTGGACTTCGACACCGAGGTCCGCATCGCGCGCTATGGCCAGCCCGACTTCCCGCGCATGGTCGAACGCATCCGCGGGCGCAAGCCCGAAGGGCTCACCGCGCTCTACGACGCGCTGGGCGTCTATCTGGACGGGCTCACCGAGCTCGAGGGGCGCAAGGTGCTCGTCATCTATACCGACGGCGGCGATACCCGCAGCGCCATGTCGTTCGCGGACACGCTCAGCATGTTGAGAATGGCCGATGTGACGGTGTATGCCGTCGGCTTTCTCGAGCACCAGATTGGGTCGCTGCGTTCGCAGCAGAAGATGCAGTTGATGCAGATGGCCGAGACCACAGGCGGCCAGGCGTTCTTCCCGGTCTCGACGCGCAGCCTGACCGACATCTTCGACAAGGTGGTCGCCCAGATCCGGGCACAGTACAGCCTCGGGTTCACCTCGCGGAACGCCCGGAAGGATGGCACCTGGCGCAGGATCGAGGTGCGCCTCGTCGGGTCGCACCTCCAGGCTCTGAAGGTCCGTTCGCGGAAGGGCTATTTCGCACCCGTGCTCGATCCCTCGTCACGTGGCAGCGGCCAGTAGCGCCCTCGGTCCGCCCGAACCCTGCTGCAGGGCTGTGGTACCATGAGCGTCAGCCGCACCATCGAGAAACCCGCCGTCCGATTGCGGGCCGCACACCGACGGCTGCCACCGTTTCATGCCATCTGTCTACGATCATTTCAAGCTGGTCACCGATTTCGAACTGCGCGGTGATCAGGCCCGGGCGCAGGACGAGCTCGTCGAGGGCCTCGTTCGCGGCGATCGCCACCAGGTGCTGCTCGGTGTCACCGGCTCCGGCAAGACGTTCACGATGGCGCAGGTCATCGCGCGCGTGAACCGGCCGGCGCTCGTGATGGTCCACAACAAGACGCTGGCGGCTCAGCTGTACCAGGAGTTCAAGCGCTTCTTCCCCGAGAACGCCGTCGAGTACTTCGTCAGCTACTACGACTACTACCAGCCAGAAGCCTACGTTCCCTCGAGCGACACCTACATCGAGAAGGAAGCGACGATCAACGACGAGATCGACCGGATGCGGCTCTCCGCCACCCGATCGCTCTTCGAGCGGCGCGACGTCATCATCGTCGCGAGCGTCTCGTGCATCTACGGCCTGGGCTCGCCGGAAGCCTACTACGGCATGCTGCTCCCGCTCGCGCGCGGGCAGCGCATCGACCGCGATCAGATCCTGCGGAAGCTCGTGGAAATCCAGTACGAGCGCAACGATCTCGAGTTCGGGCGCGGCAGTTTCCGCGTGCGGGGCGACGTCATCGAGGTGCACCCCTCGTACGAGGACACGGCGCTGCGCATCGAGCTGTTCGGTGACGAGGTCGACGAGCTGGTGACGATCGATCCGCTCACTGGCAAGGTGCTGCGCCGTCACGACCAGGTGACGGTGTTTCCGAAGTCCCACTTCGTCACCTCCCGCGATCGCACGCGGCTCGCCGTCGACACCATCCGCGAGGAGCTCGCCTGGTACCGGTCGAAGCTCGAAGGAGAAGGCAAGCTCCTCGAGGCCCAGCGGCTCCACCAGCGCACCATGTTCGATGTCGAGATGATCAAGGAGATCGGCTACTGCCACGGCATCGAGAACTACTCGCGGCACCTGACGGGACGGCAGCCGGGCGAGCCCCCGCCCACGCTGCTCGACTACCTGCCCGACGACGCAGTGACGTTCATCGACGAGAGCCATCAGACGATCCCGCAGATCCGGGGCATGTACGCCGGCGATCGATCGCGCAAGGAGGTGCTCGTGGCGTACGGCTTCCGGCTGCCATCGGCGCTCGACAACCGGCCGCTCAACTTCGAGGAGTGGCAGCAGCGCGTGGGCCAGCTGGTGTACGTCTCGGCGACCCCCGGCCCATACGAGTACGAACGGGCGGGCGGGGTGACGGTGGAACAGGTGATCCGGCCGACCGGCCTGATGGACCCGCCCATCGAGGTTCGCCCGGTGCGCGGCCAGGTGGACGACTTGCTGCAGGAGATCCGCACGAGGGCCGCCCGCCGCGAGCGGGTGCTCGTGACGACGCTGACCAAGAAGATGGCCGAGGACCTGACGCAGGTACTACCAGGAACTCGGCGTGAAGGTGCGCTACCTGCACTCCGACATCGAGACCCTCGAGCGGACCGAGATTCTGCGCGACCTGCGGCGCGGCGTGTTCGACGTGCTCGTCGGCATCAACCTCCTGCGCGAGGGGCTCGATCTCCCCGAAGTCTCGCTCGTGGCCATCCTCGACGCCGACAAGGAAGGCTTCCTCCGATCCCGCAGCTCCCTGATTCAGACATCGGGCCGCGCGGCGCGCAACGTGAACGGGCTCGTGATCATGTACGCCGACCGCGAGACCGACTCCATGCGCCTGGCCATCGGCGAGTGCCGCCGCCGGCGCGAGAAGCAGCATGCGTACAACGAGGAGCACGGCATCACGCCCACGTCGATCGTCAAGAACATCGACGAGGTGCTCGCGAGCGTCTCGGAGCGCGACTACCTGACGGTCGATGTGGCCCGCGAGCCGCGGCAGCGGTTCCGCACCGCCGCCGAGCGCGATGCGCACGTGGCGCGGCTGCAGGATGACATGCGGAAGGCGGCGGCCAATCTCGACTTCGAGAAGGCGGCGCGGCTCCGCGACGAGATCCGGCAGCTGCGAATCTCGGACCTTGGCCTCTCGACTCCCCCGGTGGAGTCCTGACGCGTGCTGACCTGGTTCATCGAGTGGCTGAAGGCCGCGTTGCTCGAAGTGCAGGAGTACGTGCGGCTGTGCTGGGCGGCGCTGGGCGCCTCAGCCACGCGCCCGTTCTACTACCGGGACATCGTGCAGCAGTTTCAGCACATTGGCCTGGGCTCGCTGACGGTGGTCCTGTTGACCGGCTTCTTCACGGGTGCGGTGCTCGCGCTCCAGAGTGGCATCACACTCGATCAGTTCGGCGCCCGCCCGTTCGTCGGCCGTCTCATCAGCGCGTCGATGATCAAGGAGCTCGGGCCCGTGCTGACGGCACTGATGCTGGCCGGCCGCGTCGGCTCCGGCATTGCCGCAGAGCTCGGGTCGATGGTCGTCGCCGACCAGGTCAATGCGCTGCGCGCGCTCGGCACCGATCCCGTCCGGAAGCTGGTCGCGCCGCGCGTGCTTGCCGGCACCCTGATGTGCCCGGTGCTGACCGTCGTCGCCGACGTGGTCGGAATTCTGGGCGGCTGGATCATCGCCGTCTTCCAGCTGCGCGTGGCATCCAGCGTGTACTGGACATCTGTGCTCGAGGGCCTGTATCCGCAGGACCCGTGGATGGGACTGATCAAACCGTTCTTCCTCGGGTTCGTCATCGTGAGCATCGGTTGCCACGTGGGCCTGCGCACGCGGGGTGGCACCCAGGGGGTGGGGCGGTCGACGACAAACGCCGTCGTCGCCGCTTCGGTGGCCGTGCTCGTGGTCGACTTTTTCGTGACGCGCCTGCTGATCACGTTGATGTACTGACGCGCATGGAAACCACTAACACCGTTCCCGGACCCGAGCTGACGAAGCAGGAGATCCTCGACGGCCCGAACGCGCCGATTATCGTGTTCGACGGGGTGGCTCTCGCCTTCGATGAGAAGGTGATCCTGAAGGACGTGAGCTTCACCCTTCTAAAAGGCCACACAAAAATTTTCCTGGGTGCCAGCGGGGCCGGAAAGTCCACGATCCTCAAGCTCATTCTCGGTCTGCTCAAGCCCGACGAGGGCGTGATCTGGGTCAACGGCGAACGCGTCGACGGCATGACCGAACGCGAGCTGATGTCGGTGCGGGGCGATCTCGGCATGGTGTTCCAGGAAGGCGCACTGTTCGACTCCCTCACGGTCGCCGAGAACGTCGGCTACAAGCTGTACGAGGAGCTGCGCTGGCCCGACGACAAAGTCGACCGGCGGGTGCGCGAGGTCCTCGGGTTCATCGGCCTCGGCGAGTTCATCGACCGCATGCCGTCGGAACTCTCGGGCGGACAGCGGCGGCGCGTCGCGATTGCCCGTGCAATGGCGGCCAAGCCCCGCATCCTGCTGTACGACGAGCCAACGACGGGGCTCGACCCGATTACGGCGACAACGGTGGACGAGGAGATCGTGAAGCTCAGAGACATCGAGGGCGTCAGCTCCATCGTCGTCACCCACCAGCTGCGGGACGCCTTTTTCGTGGCGGGGCATCGGGCGCTCCGCAGGGACGGCGGCGTGCACATCGATCTGGCGGATCAGCAGAAATCGGAAGAAGCCGAGTTCATCATGCTGAAGGACGGCGGCATCATTTTCGAGGGACCCGCGGGCGAGTTGAAGCGCTCGCCCGATCCTTATCTGAAGACCTTCCTGTCGTAAGTGCGGCGGCGGCCGGCACGGGTGCCGGCGTTGCCTCGGGATACTGGAGAAAGGCTCGCGCTTCTATGCCACGCACGCGTTCGCTCGGATGGACGGAATTGAAGGTCGGCATCCTCTCCGTGGTGGCGATTGCGGTTGCAGCCACGGTCATCTTCATGGTCAGCGGCGAGGGCGGCTTCTTCTGGCAGCGTTACACGCTCAAGGCGAAGTTCGACAACGTGGCCGGCTTGAAGCCGGGCGCGCCGGTGCGTGTCGCGGGTGTCGAAGTGGGCACCGTCGACGACGTGGCGTTCGATGGCACCGACGTCCAGGTCACGTTCCATCTGTCACGGGAGATGCAGCCGCGGATCACCTCGCAGTCCGTCGCCATGATTGGGGCCGTCTCGCTGCTCGGCGAGGCCTCCCTGGATCTGACGATTTCCAAGGACGGGCCGCCTGTTCCGGATTACGGATACGTCCCGAGCCGGCGCACGCCAGGGCAGTTGGCCGACGTCGCGGAAGGCGCAACGAAATCCCTCGAGCAGGCTACGCAGTTGATCAGGGAGATCCGGGCGGGCAAGGGCACCGTTGGCAGGTTGTTTACCGACGACGCACTCTACCGGGACGTCCAGGGCTTCGTCGATGCGGCGGAGAACGTGGCGCAGAGCCTGCGGTCTGGCCGTGGCACGCTCGGGCAGTTGGTGAACAACGAAACCGCCTATCGCAACCTCGAGGCATCGCTGCGGAACCTGCAGGCGATGACCATGCGGATCAACGCGGGCGAGGGCAGCCTGGGAAAGCTGCTGAACGATTCGAAATTCGCCGATTCGCTCACGTCGACGACGGGGAACATCGATACGCTGACAGGGCGCATCAACCGGGGCGAAGGCACGGCGGGAAAGCTGGTGAACGATCCCGCGCTCTACAATCGCCTCAATTCGCTGGCCGAGCGGCTCGACACGCTTGGCACCCGCCTCAATGAGGGCCAGGGCACCGCGGGCCAATTGCTGCACGACAAGCAGCTGTACGACAACCTGAACGGTGCGGCGACCGAGATGCGCGGACTGGTGTCGGACATCCGGAAGGACCCCCAGAAATACTTGCGCGTCAAAGTCAGCATTTTTTAGTGTACCGTCACATGGGCGATCCCGCCCGGGGGAGACATCCAGATCATGGCCAGAAACGATGCGGTCGGCGGCGGTACGGTAATGCTCGCCTTCATCGCGGGGTCCCTTGCGGGCGCGGCCGTTGCGCTCCTGTTCGCGCCGGCGGCGGGGGACGAGACGCGCCAGTTCCTCAACGAGAAGGCGCGGGAAGGGCGTGAGCGGGCAGCCGCGGCTGCCAACGCCGCCACGCAACAGGGCGGCGAGTTCCTCCGCCGGCAGCGCGAGGGCGTGCAGAACGCCGTCGACCGCGGGCGGCGGGCGTACGAGGAGGCGCGGGCACCGCAGGCGACCGAGGAGCCCATGTGACGGATTGGAGCCCCGTGTTCCTCGGCGTCATCGCGGGCGCCGTGCTCGTCATGGCTCTAATCCAGGTGGGTGCGGTGATCGCTGCGGCGCGCCTGGCGACGCACGTGAACCGGCTGGCGCAGCAGGTCGAGCGGGACATGGCGCCGCTCGTCGCCAACCTGCAGACCATTGGCGCGGAGGCCGCGCGCGCGTCGGCCCTCGCCACCGCGCAGGTGGAGCGCGCCGACCGCCTCTTTGCCGACGTCAGCGCGAAAGTCGAGGAGACGACGTCGGTGGTGCAGCAGGCCATCATGGCCCCCGCCCGCGAGGGGCTGGCGATCATGGCCGGATTGCGGGCTGCGCTGACGTCCTTGCGCTACGCCCGCCAGAACGCCGCCGTGCGGCGCTCGGCACGGACCGACGAGGATGACCCGCTGTTCATCGGATGACCCGCGGACGTTGCGTGTTGACCCCCGCCGGGGTGCGTGGTAGAACCCATCGTCCTCATCCAATCGGGGTGGTCCATGTTCCAGCGCTTTCTTCTTTGCGGGTTGACGCTCGCGGCCGCCTCGGTGATGGCGGCGCCAGCGTCCGCCCAGGACAGCCGCACCGTGACGCTTGCACGCGAGCTCACGGGCATGCTCGATCGCGCCAAGCTGGATAGCATCGCCACCCGGCAGGCCGGCAGCGACGACGTGTTCGTGGCAGCGTTGTACTTCCCCGGTCAGCTCCTGGTGGTCTCGTCGAAGTACGCCGTGCCCGCGCTGCTGAACGAACGGATCGCCCAGAACAAGTACCGCGACGCCTACATCGATCTGAATGTCGCCGTGGATCCCACCTCGAAGGTCTTCATCGAAGACATGGGCGCCGACGGCATCCGCCCACGCCGCACGACGTCGTTCGACATCTACTCCAAGGGCGAGACGCGTTTTCCCTTCGACGGCGACTGGAAGAAGCGGAAGCTGACGGAAGACTCGTACATGCAGACGTTCGGTGAAGCCGACACCCACTACGCACGGATGCTCGAGTCGTTGATTGCCGAGATGAAGAAGCGGCAGGGCTCATAGCCGCGCGAGCGGCGGACGACGACGGTTCTCGCGCGGAATGCAAAATGTAGAATGTAGAATGCACGATGCACACTGACATTGGGCCCCGCAGGCCGCAATGTCGGGCTGATGCGACGACGTGCTCCGTTTTTTGCATCCTTCCCCTTCCGTTGTGCGCTGTGCATCCTCTACTGTCCCCTCCGTAGCCTCCCCTCGACAGCTCGCGGTGGTCGCACTCTGCGCCCTGGCATCCGGCGTGATTGTGCTGGGACAGGCCGCCCCAGCCTCAACCGCGCCGCCAACGGTGGACGCGGCCCGTGCGTTCATTGCACGGGCAGAGGAGACGCTGAACACGCTCGGCGTCCGTGCCTCGCGCGCCGACTGGGTGCAGTCCACGTACATCACAGGCGACACGCAGGCGATTGCGTCGGAAACGCGCGAGGCGCAACTCGGCGCCGCTACGCAGTTCGCGAAGGAGGCCGGACGGTTCCGCGGCCTGCAGCTGCCGCCGGATCTCGAGCGCAAGCTGACGCTCCTGCGCCTGCAGCTGACGATGCCTGCCCCGGCCGATCCGGGTGAGCTGGCGGAGCTCACGCGCATCGCGACCTCCCTCGAGGCGGACTACGGGAAGGGCACCTACTGTCGTCCCGGGAAGGACGGGACGCAGGAGTGCCTCGATATCACCGCAATCGAGCGCATCATGGCTGAGAGCCGTGATCCGAGGGAGCTCGCCGACCTGTGGACCGGCTGGCGGCGGATCGCGCCACCGATGCGCGCGCGGTACACGCGCTTCGTTGACCTGACGAACAAGGGGGCGCGCGAGCTGGGGTTCGAGAACACTGGCGCCCTGTGGCGTTCGAACTACGACATGCCGCCGGACGCCTTCTCGGCCGAGGTCGAGCGCCTGTGGCAGCAGGTCCGGCCGTTCTACGTCTCGCTGCACGCCTACGTGCGCCGCCGCCTGTCGGAGCGCTACGGGGCCGCGGTGGTTCCGCCGAACGGCCCGATTCCCGCCCACCTGCTCGGAAATCCGTGGGCACAGGAATGGGGCAACATCTACGATCTGATCGCGCCGCCCGGTGAAGCGTCAGGGGCCGATCTTACCGGCAGGCTGCGCGCGCACAAGGTGGACGCACGCGCAATCGTCCGCACCGGGGAGGCGTTCTTCAAGTCTCTCGGGTTCGCGCCGCTGCCGGCCACCTTCTGGGACCGCTCGCTCTTCACCAAGCCCGCTGACCGCGATGTGGTGTGTCATGCCAGCGCATGGTCGATCGACAACCGCGACGACGTGCGCCTGAAGATGTGCATCCAGGTGAACCAGGATGACTTCAACACCGTGCACCACGAGCTCGGCCACACGTACTACCAGCTCGCGTACCGCCAGCAGCCGTTCCTGTTCATGAACAGCGCGAACGACGCCTTCCACGAGGCCATCGGGGACACCATTGCGCTCTCGATCACTCCGGCGTACCTCCAGCAGATCGGGCTCGCCGAGGCCGGAACGCCGGCAACCCCCGACACCGGCCTCTTGTTGCGCCAGGCCCTGGACAAGATCGCGTTCCTGCCCTTCGGGCTGCTGATCGATCAGTGGCGCTGGCGCGTGTTCTCAGGAGACATCACGCCGGAGCATTACAACGCGTCGTGGTGGGACCTGCGACGACGCTACCAGGGAGTGGACGCCCCCGTGGCCCGGAGCGAGCAGGACTTCGATCCCGGCGCCAAGTACCACGTCCCGGCTAACTATCCGTACACACGCTACTTCCTCGCGCGCATCCTCCAGTTCCAGTTTCATCGCGCGCTGTGCGAGGCTGCGGGGCAGGCAGGTCCGCTGCACCGCTGTTCGATTTACGGCAGCACCGCGGCCGGGGAGCGCCTGCGGCGCACGCTGGCGATGGGGGCGAGCCGTCCCTGGCCCGAGGCGCTGGAGGCGCTCACGGGGGCGCGGCAGATGGACGCCACAGCCATCGTGGATTATTTTGCGCCGCTGAAGCAGTGGCTGGACGAGCAGAACCGCGGGCACGCCGATGGGCTGGGAGTGAGTCGTCAGCTCAGCCCGAACGCATCGCGGAGCACGGTCAGGCTCTTGGGCACGGCCGTCTCCGGCGGCTCCTTGCCTTCCATCTCCAGCGATACCCACCCGCTGAAGCCCGCCTTCCGCAGGATCCCGGCGATGCGTGCGTAATCGAGATCGAGCGTGTACCACTCGCCGCCGCCATAGTAGGTCTTCGCCTGCACGATGGTGGCGTGCGGCGCCAGCCGTTCGATGCCGGCATACGGGTCGCCCGGGAAATTGCCGGTGTCGAGGTTGATCCCGAGCCACGGTGAGGCCACGGCGCCATGGATGTGGAGCAGGTGTTCGACGTCGGTGGTGAGGCCCCAGTGGTTTTCGAGCGCGAGCACCACCCCGTGGCGCTCGGCGTCCGGCAGGCAGGCGCGGATGCTCTCGATGCACCAGCCGAACGCATCCTGCAGCGTGTAGCCCTGCAGGGGCGGCTCCTCGCCCTTGACCTTCATCAGGTCGTCGAACGACTTGATCGTCTTCCATCGGCCGGAATTGAGGCGCACCGCCGGTATGCCGAGCCGCGCCGCGAGCTCGATGCACCCTCTGGTGTGATCGATGGCGGTCTGCCGCTCCTTCGGGTCGGGCGACACGAAGTCCTGGTGGATCGACAGCATCGGCATGCGCGAGACCGCCGCGGAACGCGGCCTGTTTCAGCCGATTGACGTATTCCGGCGACTCGCCGTCCATCTGCCGGTGCAGGATCTCGACCCCATCGAACCCGAGGCGTGCCGCATCCGCGATCACGCGCTCCACCGGGTACTTGGTTTCCTTGAAATGCCAGTAGGAATACGTCGACACCGCCAGGCGCACGCGGCCCCGCGATTCTCCCGCGGGCGGCTGGGCCGCCGCAGGCGCCGTCCTGCCAAGCGCAGCAAGGGGTGAAAGTGCACACAGCCGCAGAGCATCGCGTCGATTGACTCGCATCGCCGGCAGGATACAACGGAACGCCCCCGGGTGGGCGGGGCAGGGCATGTCGGACCTGTTACGTCTCGCGGGCGGGGTCGTCGGCGGTCGGTCCGTAGATCGCGGGCAACGGCACCTCGCACAGGCGCAGGTAGACACTCAGCTGGCCGCGGTGGTGAATGAGATGACCGAGGACCAGGGATCGAAGAACCGACACCCGCGGCATCGTGAAGAGCGTGCGCCCGGCCTGCTGCAACGTCCACCGGGCCAGGAAGTCGGCATCGGATGCGCCGATGATCGAGGCGCGCGCCTGATTCACATGTTCGTCGAAGCGTTGGAGCGTCGCCTCCCGTGATTCGTAGCGCGGTCGGGGGCGACCCTCGACGCCGGCTGGGCTGAGGTCGTGCGCCGTCTGCTGCATCACGGTCACGCCCCACAGCGGCAGCTCCGCGAGGTGCAGGCAGAGATCTCCCAGGGTCCGTGACCTGGGGTGCGGAGCCCACGACAAGCGCGACTCCGGCGCGCGCTCCATGAGCAGCCGCGTCACCGCCGCCTCACGATCGAACTCCGGGAGCACCATATCCAGAATTTGCACGCTTCCTCCGGCCCGAGGCCCGGCGCGCCCTCTCACGAGGGTAAACTCCATGAGGAGTGTACCGTGAGCGCGCGGGCCGGTGACGAATGCTGCGAAAGCGCGCACCTTCGTGCGGATATTTGGCGTCCGGCGTTATCAGTCTGTATGCTGAGTTGCGCGGAGCCGGTGAGGACCGCAGGCTTCAGTATCTGCCACCATTGTGATCATCGAACAGCCCGATTCTGACGGCGTGCCGCTGTCCCGCGAACACGTGCGCCACGAGGCACATGCGTCGGCTGGAGTGGCCTCGCCCGGCGGGCCGCTGTCCCGGAACAGCGGCTCCCGTTCGCCGCGCATGCCCATGGGGTTTGGTCTTGCGCTGATCGTGCTCATCGCGCTCGGCGTCATCACGCTGGGGAGCATCACCGATCTGGTGGCGGCCAATGCCTCTGTCGGCCGCAGCCTGGAGGCCCTCGAGCGCCTGCAGGCGCTGAAGGCAATCGTCCGGCAGCTCGAGGCCACCGAGCTCGCGATCCTGCTCACGGGCCGGGAGCAGGACCCGAGGCGCCTATGAGGCCGCACAAGGCGACATCGTGCGACTGCATGGTGACCTTGACCGCTTGCTCGATGCTCCTCCCCAGCGTGAGCGCCTCCACCACCTGTCCATCGTCACGAGCGATGTCTCGGTTTTCCTTCGCAGTGCGCTTACGTCGGGCATGGCCGGCGGAACGGCCCCGCCCGCGGCGCAGTGGCGCAGCGGCCTCGTCACTGACCCCCTGATTGCCGCGGTCAGCGGAATCGAGCGGGCGGAGCGGCAGGCGCTCCGCAACGCGAGACGACAGCCGCCGAGCGCGCGCGGCGGGCGCAGTCACACGTGCTCGTCGGGAGCGTGCTCGGGTTCATCACCATCCTGATAGCCGGGCTGATGGTCCGCCGTGACGTGCTCGAGCGGCGGAAGGTCACTCACCGGCTCGAACGTGCGAACGCGACGCTGGCCGGGGCCGTGGCGGAGGCGCAGCAGCGACGCGACGAGATCGCGCGGCTGGCACGCCTCAGCCACTTTCTCCAGGGCTGCCGATCCTCCGACGAGGCGTGCGCGGTGGTGGAAAAGAACGCCCCGGAGCTGCTCGGGGCTGCCGGCGCGTTATACCTGGTCGTGGGCGAGCGGCTCGAGCGTGCCGCTGCCTGGGACGAAGGACGCGAGCTGCAGCGGACGTTCCCGCGCGAGGCCTGCTGGGGCATGCGGCAGGGGACCATGCATGAGGCCGCAGCGGGCGGTACGCTGCCGGCGTGCCCACACCTGGAGGGCGGCGGGCCGGCCACGTGTGTCCCGCTCCTCGCTGATGGCGGTGCGTTCGGCCTGATCGTGATCACGCCGCCCGGCGGCGCCGAGGATCGGGCCGGCGCGCGCAGCACGGTGCTCGCCGCGGCCGAACAGATCGCGGCGGGCCTCGCCAATCTGCGGCTGCGGGAGTCGCTCAAGATCCAGTCGCTGCAGGATCCGCTGACCGGCCTCTATAACCGTCGCTTCCTGCACGATGCGCTCAGCCGCGAATGCCATGACGCCCGACGGCATACCGATCGGCCGGTCGCCCTCCTGCTGCTCGACGTCGACTTCTTCAAGCGCGTGAACGACACGGCCGGCCACGCGGCGGGTGACCTGCTGCTGCAGGCGCTCGCCGAACTGCTCGGGCGCACGTTCCGCGGAAGTGACATCGCCTGCCGGTTCGGCGGCGAGGAGTTCGCGATGGTGCTGGCCGAAACGCACCTCGACGTGGCGCTCCGGCGCGCCGAGGCGCTGCGGTTGGCCATCCACGGCCTGCACGCACACCATGGGACCGCCATCCTCGCAGGGTTGACCGTGTCAATCGGGGTGACCGCCGGTGCCGGCGAAGGCCTGACCCCGGAGCGGCTGCTGCACGAGGCCGACACGGCGCTCTACGAGGCCAAGGCGCGCGGCCGTGACTGCTGCGTCGCGTACGCGGACGGCCCCGGCGTACGGCCTCTGCCGTTCGAGACCTTCCCTCCGATGCCCCTGGCCTGACCAGCGCCTCGCGCATGCCCGCTCGCTCGGGGGGTGAATCTGCCCCGATCTCGATCTTGGTGCCGGCGGCACCAACCATACTGCGTTGCGGCCCCTCGGCAAAGGGCTGAAGCGGCTGAACGTGGGCACGTCCCGTGCACCACAGCCGGGTCCGTGGAAGCGCTGTCCTGTAGGGTCTTGGGATTGTTGGACATGGCCTCGTGGTTCGTGACGGGTGAAGGTGTACGGCGCCACCGGCGGCCAGACGCCGTACTGAAGTGGGGCAGGGCTTCAGCCCTGCACAAGTTACAGACAGTGGGGCAGGGCTTCAGCCCTGCACACCACGCTGGTTCAGGACAGCCCAGCGAGGCTGATTTTCGGATCGTACATCTCGGCAGACGTGAGCAGCTCGTCCCACGTCAACGGCTTTCCGCTATAGGCGGCATTGCGAATGAGCATCGCCGTCAGCGCCGACTCGGCGCCCTGCAGTGCCTCATTGTGGAACGTGCGGCCAGTGATGCTCGCCACGAAGGCCTTCTGCTTCTCCGCATCCGCCTCGTCGAGTGCACCCCGCGCTTCGCCCGACCCCGTTCTCTGGGGCTCGCCCCCGCCAGATTCGCCCAGCCCGGCGTCCCACGCGTGTTTGCCAGCTATTTTCACCCGCCAGTCATAGTGCGACTCGGAGCTGCCCTCCGCACCGAACAGGCGCACCCCTGCGTCGAACTCCGGGCTGCCGAACTGCGTGGAGCCGAACGTGATCTGCACGTCGCCCGGGTAGCTCACCACCGCGTTGAAGTTGTCCTTGCAGTCGCCCGTGTCCGTCCGGACCTTGCGCGCGCAGGTGGCGACGGCCTTCACCGGGTGCCCGCGCAGAAACCAGTTGCACATGTCGAGCACGTGGATGTTCTGCTCGACGACGATGTCGCCGGAGAGATCACGATACCAGGCCCAGTTGCGCAGGTGTTGCTCATCCGGTGAGGCGTTCGGCCACGCCGGTCGACCGATCTGGGGGCAGTAGTAGAACGCCTCACCGCAGGCGTGGGCGCCGATGGCTCCCTCCCGCAGGCGCTTCTCGAGCTCCACCATCGGCGGCGCCTTGCGGATCTGGAACCCCACGTCGAGGCTCAGTCTGCCCTCCGCGAGCTTGCCGATCTCGATCACCCGCTTCGCGCCAGGCACGTCGACCGCGACCGGCTTCTCGCAGTACGCGTGCTTGCCTGCCGCGACCACGGCCTCGAGGTGCACAGGATGATAGGTACGGCGGGGTCGAGATCTGGATGACGTCCACGTCCTTCGCGTCCGCGATCTGCTTGTAGCAATCGGGGCCGCGAAAGAGCTGTGAGGGCGCCAACGGTCCTGCGCCGGTTTTCGCCTGCAGCCCGTCGAAGTGCACGCGACCCGCCTCGAGCTGGTCGGCGAAGAGATCGGCCAGTGCCGTCACCCTCACGCCCGCATTGGTCACGAAGCCGCTGCCGACCTCCGTCCCGCGTCCGCCCACGCCGAGAATGCCGAGCCGCACGGCTGAATTCGCCTGGCTCCCGCGCACCGAACGTGGGTTGATGATGGTGAAGCCGGCCGTGGTGGCTGCGGTGGCCTTGAGGAAGTCACGGCGTCCAATCGAACGTGCCTTCTGCGTCATGCGTTCATTCTCCGGTTGGTGGAATACGAAGGGCATTCTACCCGGGCGGGAGCTGGGTGCGCGCTGTGGCTCTGGTGCGGAACCCTGGACTCGGCGGATGCCAGGTGCGCACAGTCTGCGCGCGGCCGCGTGCTCAGCGCGGGCGGCCGCACCGGCAATCGAGGCACCCATGCTCCGCGCACGTGCCGCAGGAGGCCACCACCTGTCTGCGGAGCGCTTCACGGGCGCGGAACACCCGCACGCCGGCATTGCCCGCCGAGATGCCGGCCTGTTGCGCGAACTCCTTGACCGGCATGCCTTCGACATCAATCTGCTGCAACGCCTCGGCATACTCCGGCTTCAGCGTGCGGGCGAGATCCGAGATGCACGCGCAGATGGCATCGTGCAGTTCGTGCGGCGGCACCGCCTCCTCGAAGTCGCGTGCGAAGGCTTCCGCGGCCCGGTGCGCCGCATCGCTCCGACGGTAATGATCGACGACGGCGTTGCGGAGGACACGGTAGAACCAGGCCACGATCGACTCGTTCTCCCGAACGTCGTCGAGGTGTTCGACGGCGCGGCCGAACGCGTCCTGCAGCAGGTCTTCGGCTGTCTCGCGATTGCCGACGCGCCGCTCGAGAAAGCGGAGGAACATCCGGTGGTTGTCGACCAGCGCCTGCATCGCCGCCGACGGATCCAGCGTCGAGCCCGCGGGCGCTGCCGGAGCCGCTTCGTGGGCCGGAGTGCGGTGATCGTTCATATGACCCTTCGCCGGGTGGGGTCGCGCGACAGCGAGCGCGACCCCATCACACCTCATCTCAGCGACAGCCGCAACCGCAAGCAGCCTGCCGCGGCGCGGGTGTGTCGCCGGCCAGTGCCCGTGCGGGGTACCCGGCAGCCGTGATCGTCCGGGCGACCGTGGATGCCGCGGTGAGTTCCGGATCGAAGGCCACCGTGGCGTGGCCGGAGTCAGGTTCGATCAGGACGGTCCTGACGCCGGGCAGCGCTTCGACGGCTTTCCTCACGTGCGATTCGCAGCATCCGCAGGTCATCCCGCTGACGTCGAAGGTGCTCGTGAGCAACGGTGATGGATTCTGTGACATGGCGTTCTTCCTCTCTGGTTCCGCTCTCGCGTGTTTCGGCCCGCCCGGCCGTTCATTCGTTGCAGACGCACATGGCCGCCTGCCATTACAGTGGCGAGCGTCGGACGAGCTTGCCGAATGTGGAGCCCGGACTCAGTCGCGGCGGACAGACGTCAGGCCGTTCCAGAGAGGGGCGCGTCCGTGCAGTGCCGCCGCAGAACGGCCGCGAGCGTTTCGAGCTCGAACGGTTTGCCGACGCAATCAGCCACCCCGAGGAGCCGGGCGGTCTGCTGCGCGTCATGCCGGGCCGAGAGGCAGACAACCGGAATGTCGCGGAGCTCGGGGAAGCTCTGCTGGCGTCTGCGGAACTCGACGCCATCCATGACCGGCATCATCAGGTCCAGGAGGATGACGGATGGCCTGGTGTGACGGAGGCGCGCGAGGGCATCACTGCCATTGGAGGCGGTCAGCACGACGAAGCCCTCCAGCTCGAGATACGTCTCGAGCAGCACGCGAACGTCGGGATCGTCGTCAACCACCAACACACTTGGCATGTGTCTGTCTGCTGACCGGGCGCGTCGGATAGCGACGCAGGGGCCGGTGAGAAGATACGGACAAAGTATACGCCCAGCGCCGGCCCGTTCACGCGCGGTATTTCCCGCCGACTCTGGCTGATGGGGTTTGGTACACCGGCCGAGGCACCAGTCGCGGAGGACCCGGCGCGGAGGACCCGCTGCGGCGGCTGGCCGCGTCAGAGCGTGTGCTAGACTCCACGTTCCGCCCTCTTTCGACCCAGAGATGCCACGACCGGCCGCCTCCGCCCCGCAGCCTGAGCTCGAGCTGAAGTACCTCCTGCCCGGCAGCCGGGCGGCATTCGTCCGCCGCTGGCTCGAGGGGGTGGTGCACCGCGAGCGGGCCTACCCTCCGGCCCTGGTGGTCACCACGTACTTCGACACGCCGGACCTCGAGCTGCTCGACGAGAAGGTCAACAGCGATCACCTCAAGACCAAGGTGCGGGTGCGGTGGTACGCGCCGCTGGACGGCGGTCCGCCCGCGGGCCCGGTGTTCGTCGAATGCAAGCATCGCGAAGGCGCCACGCGTGAGAAGCGCCGTGTCGCCGCACAGGCGCAACCGGCGCATCTGGCTGCTGTGCCCCTGTCTGCCCCGGACTGGGGCGAGTTGCTCATGGAGCTGCGCGCCGCGGTTCCAAGCCTGCCGACGGACCTGGCGCCCGTGTTGCGGCTGGCCTATGCGCGTCACCGGTACGTGGATGCGCGCGGTGCACGCATCAGCCTCGACGCAGGCATCGTCGTGCAGGCCGTGAACCCCGCCCGGCTGCACGCGCCGGCACGGCGGGATGCGCTGCCGTACGCCGTCTTCGAGTACAAAGGGCATGGTCAGGATGTGCCGGCCCACGTCGCGCCCGTGACGCGCCTCGGGGCGCGACGGTCGGCGTTCTCCAAGTACCTGGCGTGCTACCAGCACGTGACCCGGGACACCTTCTGACGCTGCCACGCCATGCAGGACCAGCTCAAGACCATCTACTCGATCCTCTCGGGTGCCGGCGCGCCCGCCATGGCGCAGATCGGCATCTGGCCCTTCATCTTCCTGATGGTGACCTCGCTGGCGGGGTCGCTGCTGGCCTCGTACCTGTATCTGCAGTTCTACTCGTCGCGTGCCACGGGCAGCCAGGTGTATCGCGCGTTCCCGCTGCTCGGCCTGTCCATCACGGCCATCTTCGTCTGCATCCAGTTCTCGCTGCCGCTGTCGCTCGGTCTGCTCGGCGCGTTGTCTATCGTGCGGTTCCGCACCCCGATCAAGGAGCCCGAGGAGATCGGGTTCATCATGCTGGTCATCGCTGCATCGATCGCGACGGCCACCTTCAAGCTGGCGTTCGTGGGCATTCTCTTTGGTGTTGCCATCCTCGCGCTGGTGCTGCAGCGGGCGTTCGGTCGCGTCGGACGCAAGGCGATCGACGGAACAATCGTCATCTCGATCCCCGAGCACGCCGCTGCCGGTGAAGGCGCCCAGGTCGCAGACGTGCTCCGCAAGCGCGTTACCTACGCCCACCTGGAGAGCATTTCACGCGATGGCCCGCAGGTGATCTACGCGTACCAGTTCAGCGGCGCGACCAGCGGGTCGCTGCTGGCGCTCGAGGGAGAGCTCGCCGGAGCCTTCGCGGCATCGACGTTCAACGTGTTCCTCAATCGACCAGTTCCACTGTGACCCGGGTTCCGCACCTCGCGACAGCCACCGCACTCGCGGGCGCGCTGGTCGCGATCGGCACCGTCGCCGAGCGGCATGGCGCCTTCGGCGGCCTCAAATTCAGCATCCAGCGCAGTCCCGATCTGATGCCGAGCACCGCGCTCGTGCCGGAGAGCGAAGTGCGGCGCGGCGTGCCCACCTTGTCGCTGTATGTCTCCGATCGGGATCTCTACGATCGTGCGACCGGCATTCTCGCCAACAAGCAGGCGCACGGCAGGGCCTGGGAGCGGCGCGCGACTCTCACGTATTTCGACGGCGGACATGTGCGGTTCGCGAGCACCGCGGGTGTACGCGTGCACGGAGGTGGCAGCCGGGTGACGGCACCGCGCCAGGGCTACCGCGTGTACCTGCGGAGGGAATACGAGGCAGCCCCCATCCCCCCGGGTCTGATATTCGACGGGCCGCACGCGCATCCCGTGCGCGTGCTGATGGTGCACAACGATGTGCGCCTGCGAGAAGGGGTTCGCTGGGCGCTGACCAACCCGCTGGCCTACGACATCGCGGCGAGCGTCGGCGCGATCACGTCGCCCTCCCGTCCTGTGCGGTTCTTCCTGAATGGCCAGTTCCAGGGCGTGTTCGTGCTGTACGAGCACTTCCACCCGAACCACTACTTCCGCGCGCACGGCCAGCGGGCAATCAGGCTGGACGCCGGGGAGTTCGAGGCGCTTGCGGCACAGATCCGTACGCTGACGCCGGTGACGATGGCAACCGCGGGCGAGATCGTGGACATCGAGAACCTCACCCGCTGGTTCATCGCGGTCGCGTTCTGTGCGACGAGAGATCCGTTCCAGGGTCCCAGCCAGTTCCGAGATGCGTCACGGCCGCGCGCACAGTGGTTCTGGGTCAACTGGGACATGGATGCCAGCTTCGGCGGCGTCCGGAACAATCCGTTTCGCGAGTTGCTGCTGCCCCCCGGCGGGGGGCGTCGCGGCCGGAGGGCCGACGAGATACGCCCGGACCTCATGACCGCGCTGCTCGCGCAGGATCCCGCCTATCGCGAGTACTTCAAGGCGGCCTGGATCGAGGCGATGAACTACGAGATCACGCCGGCGTTTCTTCGCGAGCGCTTCGAGCACTACCGCGAGATCGCGCGCACCTACGGCGTCGAGACGGTCGAGTACCTGCCGCTGCTCGAGGCGTTCCTGGCGGAGCGCGCCGGCGTGCTCCGGGGGCACGCCGAGCAGTACCTGCAGACACCGACGGTCTCGTGCCGCCTGGCCACGACGCGGCCGGTGCTGGTGGACGGGCACCCGGTGAACGGCCCGTTCGAGGGCTACTACTTCCAGGGCATGCGCCTCACCCTGAACGTGCCCCGCTCAGACACCGAGCGGTTCTCGCACTGGCGTGTGAACGGGAGTCCCCAGCCCCGGCGGCAGACCGCCGTAACCCTGACGGCGGACAGAGATCTCAGCATCCAGGCGATCTGGCGTGAGTGAGTCATCAGTTCCCAATGGTCAGTTCTCAGTTCGTCTCTGTTGGAGCTGCGTCGGACCCATACGCCCGGCCTCGAGCTCAGGCTCTCAGAACTGGAAGTAGATGAAGTCGAGGGACGCGCGGCTGCGGAACAGCAGCATGCCGGCGAGCAGGAGCCCCACGAGCACGCCCTGACACGCCAGCCATGCCACGCGGACTGGCGGTTGCCGCGGGGCTTCGGTGAACGGGTCGCGCCGGCGGCGCCACCACTCGACCCACGCGCCCTGCACGAAAAGAGGCGCCGCGAACGGCAGCAGCATCAGCATCAGCGAGGCTCCGGCCTGCCGGTCCAGCGTCGAGCTGTCCCATGGCGTCAGCGACAGGTGCCGCAGCAGCATCTGCGTGTCCGTCTCGCGGAACATCAGCCAGCCGACGTGCACCAGCAGGAATGTTGCGGCAATCCGCAGGGGGACGAGCGCCGTGGCGAGCGCGCCCGCCGGCTTCGGGAGGAAGCGGGTGGCGAGCCGGCTGCCGACGAGCAGCAGCCCGTGGTAGCCGCCCCAGAAGACGTAGTTCCAGCTTGCCCCATGCCACAGCCCCGAGAGCAGGAAGGTGAGCATGATGTTGCCGAGCTCGCGTGAGAACCCGCGCCGAGAGCCGCCGAGCGGCACGTACACGTAGTCGCGGAACCATGTCGAGAGCGAGATGTGCCACCGAGCCCAGAAGTCGCGCGGGCCTCGAGCGAAGTAGGGCTGATCGAAATTCAGCATCAGATCGAAGCCGAGCCACCGCGCCGTCCCGCGCGCGATGTCGCTGTACGCCGAGAAGTCGGCGTAGATCTGCAGGCCGAAGGCGAGCACGCCGGCCCAGAGCAGGTAGAACGACGGGGCCTCGAGGCTGAACACCTTGTTGGCGGTGATGCCGACCGTGTCGGCAATCACCAGCTTTTTGAAATACCCCCAGCCGATCAGCAGCAGTCCCGTGCGCGCTGCCTCCACCGAGAACCGGCGACGGCCCTCGACCTGCGGGAGCAGGTGTGAGGCCCGCTCGATCGGCCCGGCCACGAGCTGCGGGAAGAGCGCGACGAACGTGGCAACGTCCACGAAACTCCGCCGCGCCCGCAGGGTGCCGCGATAGACGTCCACGGTGTAGCTGAGGGCCTGGAAGGTGAAGAACGAGATGCCAACCGGCAGCATGACGGTCAGTACCGGCGGTGAGAGCCCGAGGCCCAGGGCGGTAAGGACCTGGCTGACGTTGGCGGCAAAGAAGTTGAAGTACTTGAAGAACCCCAGCATCCCCATGTTCGAGGCGATGCTGATCCACAGGTAATGCTTCCGGCGGGCCCGGTCGTCCTCCATCCGCAGCGCGGCCCAGTAGTCGATCGAGGTCGACAACAGGATCAGCGTGAGGAACCAGGGATGGACGTAGCCGTAGAAGAAGTAGCTCGTCACCAGCAGCCACCGGTTCTGCCATCGGTGTGGCAGCGCCCAGTACACACCGAGGGTGACGAGAAAAAAGACGACGAAGTCGAGGCTGTGGAAGATCACCGGAAGAGGAACGCCAGCTTCTGCGAGAAGAGCTCGGTGTAGCGCTGGCGATATCGGAACGCCGTGTGGTCGCCGTCCGTGTACCAGGCAAGCGGGTAGTCAGGATCGCCGGTGTCGTCGCGGAACACGGCGCCGTTCGATTCCACGTACCGCCGCAGGTCGCTGATGTACCGCCGCAGCACGGGCGACTGCACCGGGGGACCGTCAGGGCGCGGGCGGCGCTGCACGCGGACGAAGCAGAGACGCACGCCGTGCGCACGACCGAGGCCGATGATGTCCGGCAGGACGGACCGAGGCAGCATGCGCGCGAAGTCGCCGAGCTCGTCCGCCTCCGAGGCGATATCCGCCGCAATCGTCGGGCGGAGCTTGTCGAGCCCGAACGATGCGTTCAGGTGCTGCTGCAGCTCGCCCGCGCGAGCGGGGCCGGCCACCGCCTGAACGGGCAGCTGCCTCGCGAGCGTGTCGGCGGCGGCACGCACCGGACGGAAGGCGTACGCCGCGTCGAGCAGCCGGGGCACGGCCTGCCACGAGCCGTCGAGGCGTCTGGCAATCGCGCGATCCAGCTCCGGTTCCACCGGGCCGGCAAGAGTGTCCACGGTCCACCGGAACTGGTCGTCGACGCGGAACAGCACGTCGGTCAGGAGGAAGTCGCGGAAGAAGATGAAGACCACTTTGGGCTTCACGCCGGAGTCCAGCACCGCGTTCTTGAGCGCCAGATACCAGTAGGCCGACCCCGTCCCCGGCTGCATGACCCACCACGCCGGGAGGCGCAGGACCCGCGTCATGTACTTCGGATCGATGCGCGACCCCAGCGTGGAGTCGCCGATGAACACGTACTGGGGCGCGATGCGTCTGAGCTCCTCGCGGGGGCCCGGGTCGAACGGGAAGCGCGGGAGGGCCGCTTCGAGCGACGAGACGTAGCTTGGCGGCGCGCCCGCTGTCAGCGAGTGCGAGATTGGTCGAAGGACGAGCGGAACGGAGAACGCAATGACGAGGATGAGCGCCAGTTCCCACCCGCGACCGCTGCCGTGCGCCGGGGGAGCATTCTGGGCGGGAGTGCTCATCTGGGCAGCCGACATTCTACCGCGCGGACCCGCACTTCCGCCGCCCGTCCGCCGCGCGTCGCGGTGCCTACGGGCCCGAGGCGGGCGCCGGCCCGGCGTTGATCGTGAGGATCACCCGCCGGTACGACGTCAGCGACGGCACCCCATCGTCTTCGACGGCGAGGATCACGTGCGCAATGCCGGCCATCTTCGGAAGGACCGTCGCAGTTGCTGTCGCGGCGTTCTGCAGCACCACGCGCGGCGGCAGCTCCGGCGGACCTCCGGCGGCAGGCGGGCCGCCGGGCCACGGCGAGCCGGCAAAGACCGGATGGCCGGGCACGCCGCTGCCCGCCTCCGGATAGAAGAACCAGCGATAGGTGAGCGCATCGCCGTCGCGATCCACCGTTCCATCGGCGTCGAGGGTGACGGGAACCCCGACCTGCGCGTCGAGTGCCAGCGGCTCGTGACCGCGTCGGCCGTTCACCGCGACGTCCGGATTGTGGTTTGCGGCGCGCACGTCGCGCACCGTCCAGTCCATCCGGGCGGCGAAGTCGTGCTGGAATGCCCGGCGCCACCGCCAGATCGTCGCCTGGTCGGAAGTACGCGGCGCGCCGTCGGTACCGGCCACCGTGTCCTGCGAGTTGCTGCTGCCCGGATAGGAGTCGCCGCCCTGCGTCCAGAAGGGTCGGGGTTCGCCGTAGTACTGCCGCCACACGTACCGTCCGCCCCAGCCGCCGAACGATGGGCTCATCGCGCTGGCCAACCCGTTGTCGATCAGGCCGAGGAAGGACGGTGTGTCGCCCTCGTAGATGCAGCACGGGGACGGGTAATGCGCGCCCAAGCGGTCCCCTCGCGCGGATGTGGGTATTCACCCATTCCTCGGTGAAGGTGGTGAAGTCGGCGCCGGAGGCATTCCGGTAGAAGCGGTCTCCGCTGATGCCGGTCCATGTGGCATAGGAGTACTGCTCGCCGTTCGGTGGCGACGGCATGGCGATGTAGTGCAGCGTGGGAAACTCGCGCCGGATCCACGGGCCGGCATCGTCCTGGTCGGAGATCGAGTAGACGCGCAGCGTCGAAACCATCCGCTCGAGGTCGGCGGGGGTGCGCGTTGCGCGGAGGTCGAGGAGCGCCTGCGCCAACGTGTTTGCTCCTCCCCAGATGGTGATCCAGAGCGGACGCGGATCCTTCCGATCCATGGCGCGCACGATCGATGCGGAGCCGGGCGATGCCTTGTCCGGGCCAACGGCGCTCATGCCATAGTCCGGTTGCCCCGTGTGCACCGCGGCCCGCAGCGTGGCCGCGAGCGGGAATCCGGGGCTGTGCTCGAGCAGGTTGGGATGCACCTGCTCGTACGCGTCGATCAGGAGGCGGATGACGTCCGGCCTCACCGCCTTCTTCATCCACGTCGAGGTGGTGGCGACGAGGCCTTCGATGTCGAACCCGTCCGAGTAGACCAGCAGGCGGACCATCGACATCTGATCGTCGGGCTCGTTTGCTATGTCGGTCAGCACCAGCAGGCGCTGACGGGGAACGTACGGATCGATGCGCGTCGCCGCGGGCTGGGGAGCCCGCTCGCCACCCTGGGCAGCGAGATGCCTGGTGGCGGGGAAGACGTGGACGGTGAGCACCGCGAGCAGGGCAGTCGCGGTGGCTCCGCCCGTCAGGTATCCAGATCCCGTTCTCATCGTTCGGACGCCGCGGAGCGCGAGTCGCATGCGAAGAACGTACTACAAGGTGCTACGCTGAGGCAGAGGTGACGTGGGTCTCGCTCATGCAGACAATCCTGGGCGCGAACGGGGTCATCGGTCGTGAGCTCTCGCGCCATCTGCGGTCGCATACCGATTGCATCCGTCAGGCAAGCCGTTCACCGAGGCGGGTGAACACGACGGACGATTTGTGCGCGATCGATCTGCTCGACGCAAGGGCGACAGCGGAGGCGGTCGCCGGGAGCGATGTCAGCTATCTGGTAGCCGGTCTCAAGTACGACTATCGCGTGTGGCAGGAGCAATGGCCGAAGGTGATGCGCAACACCATCGAGGCCTGCAAGCGCCACGGCAGCGCGCTCGTGTTCTTCGACAATGTCTACGCCTACGGGCGTGTCGACGGGGTCATGACGGAGGAGACCCCCTACAACCCGCGCAGCCGGAAGGGAGACGTGCGCGCGCGGATTGCGACGATGCTGATGGACGAGGCGAAGCGGGGCGAGCTGCGCGCCATGATCGTGCGAGCGGCTGATTTCTATGGCCCTGGCGCGGTCCTGAGCCTCACGCACGCGACCGTCACCGAGCGCCTCAAGGCGAGGAAGACGCCGCAGTGGATTGGCAATCCGAAGGCTGTGCACACGTTCACCTACACGCCTGACGCTGGCCGCACGCTGGCGCTGCTTGGAAACACGGCATCGGCGTACGGGCAGGTGTGGCACGCACTTACCAGCAAGGAGCCGATGACGGGGGAAGAGTACGTGCGCCTCGCGTGCACGCTGGCGGGCAGGCCCTACCGGCTGCAGGTGGCGCCGCGATGGATGTTATCCATCATGGGACTCTTCGTTCCTGTGCTGCGTGAGAACATGGAGATGCTCTACCAGTTCGAGCACGACTACCGCTTCGACAGCAGCAAGGTTGAGCGCGCGTTCGCCCTCACGCCCACGGCGTACAGGGACGGCATCGCCGCAACGTTGCAGAGCTGAGGGGCGACTGTGTCATGAGACCCCTCGACGCGCCGCAATCGGTGCGACGTGTCGCGAACCGCGGTATCCTTCGGCCGGGCATGCGGCACGTCGCCGCGGGCCGACTCACTCAGCCATTGTCATGACCCTGCCTCCCCTTCGCTCCGCCGCCGTGTGCCGCGTGGTTGTCGCGTCCGGAGGGCTGTCTCATGCCTGAGAGTTTCGGCACGCGGTTGCGCAAGCAGCGTGAAGAACGAGGGATCGATCTCAACTCGATAGCCGAGGACACCAAGATCAAGCGGTCGCTGCTCGAGGGCCTCGAGCGGGATGACGTCTCCCGCTGGCCGTCGGGGATCTTCCGCCGCGCGTACCTACGCACCTACGCGCAGGTCATCGGTCTCGATCCAGACGTGGTCCTCCGCGAGTTCCTGGAGCTGCACCCCGACCCGGTGGACGTGCTGGAGGCAGCCGCAGCGGCGGCATCCGAGGAAGCTGCCAGGAGGAACGCGGCGCCAGGGCTCCTTCTGCGCACCATCGTGGACTCCGCGATCGGGTCGCTGGCCAGGCTGCGCCGCCCTGGTGCGATCGACGGCACGCCGTCAGCAGATCCTCCGCTCAGGGCACCGGGGCACACCGTTCTCGCTCCAGCGGTCGCACCGCACGGCTCGGAGACTCCCCTGGAGTGCGCGTTCGAACTGGAATACGCGCCGGAGCTGGAAACTGCGCCGGAAGTGCCAGCGGTGCCGGAGCTGGAAGCCGCGACCGACGTGAAGGCGACGCCCGAACCGGCGGAGGTATCGGAACTTGCGGAGGCGGCAATGCAGGAGGATGCGTGGGAACGTGAGGAGCCGCTGCAGACGCCGCTTGCCCGTGACGCCGCTGCCTCCACCCCTGCTCCCGAATATACGCAGCCCCCACCGGCTGTCCTGCTGGATGCCGCCAACGACGGGAGTGAGCAGGCGATCTCGGAGCAGGAGTTTCAGGGCACCGCGGACTTTGCTGCTCATGAACCCTCCTCGTCGATCGATTCACGGCTCGAGGCGGTCGCGCTGCTCTGCACCGAGTTCGGCCGGGCCCGTGGCCGCAACCAGATCTCCATCCTTCTCGAAGACTCCGCGCGGGCTCTCGATGCCACCGGCCTCATCGTCTGGCTCTGGGACGAGTCGGCTGACGCACTGCGGCCCGCCCTGGTGCACGGCTACTCGGAGCAGGTGCTGGCTCACCTGCCCACGGTGGCGCGCGACGCCGACAACGCCACCGCCGAAGCGTTTCGGACGGCCAGCCCCTGCGAGGTTGCTGCAACGGCGGAGGCAACTGGTGCTCTGGTGGTGCCGCTGCTGATTCCGGAGGGATGCGCCGGTGTGCTCGCCGTTGAACTGCAGCCGGGCAACGAGGCGCGGGGATCGGTCCGCGCGCTGGCGACACTCCTGGCTGCCGCTCTGGCGCAGTTCGTTCATCGCGCACGGTTGCTGCCCAGCGGCCGCACGCGGATAGCGCTGCGCTCGTAAGGTCTGCTGCCTGATCGCCGTCAAACACCCGTCTACTGCGGATCAGAGCAGTGCCGAACACACGACCAGCGGGTGAAACCACGCACACGCGTTTCTAATGAGGGGCGCCGCGCGCTCGGCCTGCCGGCGAACCTGGCGAAGGTCGGGAAAGCGTCTGGCGCACGACCCGGGAAGGCTCACCCGAGTGAAGACGCAGTCGGTAGTGTTTGCCGCGGCAGCCGCCCTCGTCCTGTCGGCCCCCGCGGAGCGCCTGCCGTCCGCGGCCGCAGCGCCGCCCGCGCGCTTCGTGCCTCACACAATCGCGACCGGGTTGACAGGCGGCTACCAGGCAGTGGTCGTGGACCTCAATCGAGATCGGAGGCCAGACATCCTCGTGGTTGCCGGCGCCCTGGACGAACTCCGCTGGTACGAGAACCCGAGGTGGGAGCCGCACGTGCTCGTTCGCGGCATCCGGGACCCGATTAATGCAACAGCGTGGGACGTCGATGGCGACGGCGTTCCTGAAGTCGCGCTCGCCCACGAGTTCTCCAACGTCTATGCAGAACGGCCTGGCGTGCTGTCGATCCTCACCCACAAGGGAGAACCCACAGGGCCCTGGTCGATGAGGCAGATCGACCGCGTGCCCACGTCACATCGGCTGCGGTTCGTCGACGTCGAGGGCACCGGACAGAAGTGGCTCGTGAACAGCCCGCTGATCGGCCCGCGCGCCGTGGCGCCCGAGTACCGCGACCGTGTCCCCGTGTATGCATACCGCGCAGGCGCGTGGAAGCGGGAGCTGATCGACGACCACGAAGAAGGTGTGGTGCACTGCCTCCTGCCGAACGCCTGGGACGGCGGCACCAAGGAGTCACTGCTCGTCGCCGGGTTCCTCGGCGTGCACCGCCTCGAGTTCGCGGAGGGCCGCTGGCGCCGTTCGCAGGTCGTGTCCGGCGATCCGGCAGACTGGCCGCGCAGCGGATCGAGCGAGGTGGCGGTCGGCCACCTTGGCCGCGAGCGCTTCCTGGCGACCATCGAGCCGTGGCACGGGAATCAGGTCGTCGTCTATCGCGAAGCCGAAGGAACGTGGAAACGGCAGGTGGTCGACGCGGCGATCGCGGATGGGCACACGCTCGTCACCGGGGATTTCGACGGGGATGGCCGTGACGAAGTGGTGGCTGGCGAGCGGCAGGGGCGCCATAGCGTCTACGTGTATCGGGCAGACTCGTCGGGGCACACCTGGGCGCGGCAGGCACTGGACGACGGCGACATGAGCGGCTCCGGGTGCGCCGTTGCGGATGTGAACGGCGATGGATGGCTCGACGTCGTCTGCGTCGGGGATTCGACAGCGAACCTGAAATGGTACGAGAACCGGAGATGAAGACGCGGCATGAAGTGAAGGAGGAGCACATGGACCACCTGAGGCGAGGCCTCGCGGGAACCCACCGTTGGAAGGGATGCTGGGCGGCGCTCGCCGCTGCGGCCGTTCTCGGCCTGGCGGTGGCGGGCGCGCAGACCGTGCTGTTCACGGACGACTTCGAAGACGGCAACGCGAACGGGTGGACGGTGTTCGGCGGGAGCTGGTCCGTGGTCCTCGACGGCACCCGCGTCTACCGGCAGTCGAGCGGCAGCAGCAAGTATCGATCGGGCGCCGGCTCGAGCGCCTGGACGGACTACTCGGTGGAGGCACGCGTCAAGCCCACCTCCTGGAACGGCACGGACCGCTTCGCGGGGCTCGCCGCCCGCCTGAAGGATCGCTACAACGGCTACGTGCTGGCGCTCCGCAGCAGCGGGCGCGTCGAGTTGCTGCGTCTCGCCTCCGGCTCCACCACCGCCCTCGCCACCCGCGCGTTCCCGGTCACCCTCGGCACCTGGTATGCCCTCCGTATCGACGCGGTGGGGACCACCCTCCGCGGGTACGTGAACGGCGCCCTGCAGTTCACGGCGACCGACGGTACCTTCACGACCGGCCTCGTGGGAGGGGCCACCGACTACGCCACCGCCTCGTTCGACGACTTCCGGGTCACCCAGGGCGGGTTCCCGCCCGGCAACCAGGCGCCGCAGGTACAGGCGGGCGGCGACCAGGTCGTCGTCCTGTCGGCGGCGGCATCGCTCATCGGCAGCGTGACCGACGATGGACTGCCCACGCCGCCGGGAGCCGTGATCTGCACCTGGTCGCAGACCAGCGGACCGGGCATGGTCACGTTCGCGCCCGACGCGAACACGCTCGAGGCCAGCGCTCGTTTCAGCGCGGTCGGCGTCTACGTCTTGACCCTCACCTGCTCGGACTCCCTGCTGTCGGCCTCCGACTCGCTCACCGTCGACGTCCGCGACGACGGGAATCCGCCGCCGTCCACCCCAGGCCCGGTCGGCTTCGCCTCGCTGAACGCGCTGGGTCAGAACGGCACCACGGGAGGCCAGGGCGGACCGACGGTGACCGTGTCGAACGCGGCCGAGTTCCTGGACTTCATCTCGCGGCCGGGTCCCTACGTCATCCGTGTCAACGGCCTGATCGCGCTGCCCGCGGGCATGCACAACGTGACCTCGCACAAGAGCCTCATCGGGGTGGGAGCGCAATCGGGCATCACCGGCGCTGGCCTCAACATCGGCGACCCGGTCAGCGAGGCCACGACACCGCCGCCCGGCGGCGGCGTGCACAACGTGATCATCCGGAACATGATCTTCCGGGGCTCGCCCGACGACGCGATCAACGTCCAGATGTTCGCCCACCATGTCTGGATCGATCACAACGAGCTGTCGGACTGCTACGACGGCCTGATCGACATCAAGCGCGGGTCCGACTACGTCACCGTCTCCTGGAACCACACCCATCACCACACCAAGAACATGCTGCTGGGCCACTCGGACACTAACGGCGCGCAGGACATCGGCCGGCTGAAGGTGACCTACCACCATAATTGGTTCGACGACACGCCCCAGCGGAACCCGCGCGTGCGCTTCGGCGAGCCCGTCCACGTCTTCAACAACTACTACTACAGCAACTCCGACGTGGGTGTCGCCTGCCAGGCCAAGGCCGGCTGCACCGTGGAGGGCAACTATTTTGAGGACGTGGAGGAGCCGATGACCATCCGTTACTCGGGCCCCACGGGCCGCATGGTGGAGAGGAACAACGTCTTCGTGGGCACGAGCGGCAAGCCGGTCGTCGGGGGTTCCGTGGTCAACCCGGCTTCGTACTACAGCTACACGCTGGACAACCCGGCGGACGTGAAGGCGATCGTGGTGCAGGGCGCCGGCGTCGGCAAGCTCGCGTTCTGAGGCGACCTCCTGGGCCGCCGCCGGGCGTCGGCCCCAGGCTTGATCCCTCCGGGGAATGGACCGTTGCAGGTAGTGGGTAACTTGGGGCGATGTTGGCGGCAGCGGCCGGGCACCAATTGCCCGGCCGCGGGGTCGCTAACGTTGGTTGCGGGGGCCTGCAACCGGCAGTACTTGCAGCTGTGGAGTGGTGCGGCTTAGTTTCGACCAGTTGGCTCTCGCGCCGTCAACGTCATCTTCGACTGCGAGCACCACCTCGCTCACGCGTGACTACTCTGGTCGCCGGAGTCGCCGACGGCTTCGCTCGGCAAGATGACTCGAAACGTGGTTCCTTCGACTGCGGTTGATCGAACCTCGATCTGCCCGCCGAGCCGCTTGATCACTTCGTTTGAGATGTAGAGACCAATGCCGAGACCCGCCGGGCTCCGACTCGAACGCTCGCCCATGCGGAACGGGTTGAAGAGCGCGGACTGAAGTTCCTGCGGAATGGGTGGGCCTTCGTTGTGCACCTGGACCCACACACCGAGGGCTTCGGCGCCCGCGGCCACTGTGACCGGCTTGTCCGGATCGCCGTGGGCGAGCGCATTGCCTATCAGGTTCGAGAACACTTGCTCGAGGCGATCGCGATCCCAGGCGCCGCGCAGCTTAGGGCACTGCAGCTGAATCGTCGCGGAGGGATGCGCCGCTCGCAACTCGTCCACGATCGGTACGAGCGCTTCGCGCAGATCCATCGGCGCGAAGACGAGCTCCAGGCCTCCCCCGAGACGAGTGCGGGTGAAATCGAGGATCTGCTCGATCATGCGGGACATGCGACGCGAGCTGGCCCGCAGACCATCGAGGTCTTCGACGAATTCCGGATCCTGGCTCCGGCTACGCAGAACTTCGAGGCGTATGTCGATCGAAGCCAGCGGTTGACGCAGGTCGTGCCCCACGACTGCGACCAGCCGTTCTCGCAGCTCAGCCGCCTCCTCGGCGCGCTCCCTCTCCTTCTTGGCGGTATGGAAGAGCTCCGCGTTGTGCATCGCCGTGGACGCGCGCCGTGCCAACTCTTCTGCAAAGACCAGGTCGTGCTCGTCGTAGCCCCTCGTCCCCGCCGTCGCGAAGACGATCACGGCGAAGGGACTCCCCGCCATTGTGATCGGGACGTGGATAGTCGAGCAGATGCCAAACCTCAGGATCAGGAACGCCAGCTCATCGTCCATGTCCTGTCCACGAAGCCACTCTGGCGTCAAGCTGGGATGGAGCTCGGAACGTCCTGTTCGCATCACGCGACGGCTGGGAGCCGCCACTCGATAGGCGCCCCTGACCTGGAGATCGCGAACCGCAGCGAGCAAGTTCCGGGTTCGCGGCGTGGAATGAGCCGAGACGAGGCTCACCCTCAGGATCCCTCAGATGGATCACTACGCCGTCCGCAAAGTTGGGGACGGCCATGCGAGTGATGGTGAACAGGATCTGGTCCGAATCAAGCGACTCCCCCAGGAGGCGCGAGGCATCGGCGAGAATCGCCATGCGCCGTTCGGCGTGTCTTTGCTCGGTGATGTCGCGCGTGACTTTGGCGAAACCACGTAGACGGCCCGACTTATCGTGCAGCGCGGTAATGACCACATACGCCCAGAAACGTGAGCCGTCCTTGCGCACGCGCAGTCCCTCGTCCGTTGCGACGCCCTGTTCGGCCGCCCGCCGCAGCAACCGGCTCGGCACGCCGGCCGTCCAGATCCTCCGCGACATAGAAGCGGACAAACGACTGGCCGATGATCTCGTCGGCGCGATAGCCCTTGATGCGCTCGGCACCCATGTTCCACGTCATCACCTGTCCCTCGAGGTCGAGAAAGAAGATCGCGTAGTCGCGCACTTCAGCGACCAGCAAACGAAACTTCTCCTCACTCTCGCGTAGCACCCGCTCCGCTTCGTGCCGTTCGGCCTCGCGCTGCTCCTCGGCGAGGCGGCGTTCACTCAAATCCCGGGTGACTTTTGCAAACCCAATCAGTGTTCCCGATTCATTGCGGATCGCTGTGATGATGACGCTCGCCCAGAACCGGGCACCATCCTTGCGGACTCGCCAGTTCTCTTCCTCATATCGCCCGTCGCGCAGGGCTGTTTCCAGCAACCGCTTCGGATGCCCGGCCTGCCGTTCCTCTTCGGTGTAGAAGATTGAGAAGTCCTTGCCGATGATTTCATCGCGCCTTGTACCCCTTGAGTCGCTCCGCACCGCTGTTCCAGGTTGTGACACGGCCATTGCCATCGAGCATGAAGATCGCGTAGTCCCTGACGCCATCGACGAGAATCTTGAACTCCTCGGCCCCTTGACGCTTCGCTCTCTCATCGGCGAGAGTCCGTTCCATCTGATGGGTGTAGAAGGCGATCTCGATGGTCGCTCGAAGCTCGCGTTCGTTGAACGGCTTCACCAGGTAACCAAAAGGCGTTGTCTTCTTGGCGCGGAGGATGGTTTCCTCGTCTGCGTAGGCCGTCAGGTAGACCACAGGCAGGTTGAACCGATCGCGGATGACCTCGGCAGCGTGGATGCCGTCCATCTCTCCGCGTAAACGGACGTCCATGAGGACGAGCTCGGGCCGCACCTGGTCGGATTTGCTGATCGCCTCCTCTCCTGACGCCACGTTGCCTACCACCACGTAGCCGAGTTTCTTCAACGTGTTCTCGAGGTCGGCCGCGATCAGCCGCTGGTCCTCGACGATCAGGATGCGGCGGTCAGCTTCGCTCATGAATGTGTCCCAGGCTGTGAAGCGGAGGCTGAATCTCGTCCCTCCCTCACGCTCGAGGTCGATTGTGCCGCCGACCTGTTCGGTGAAGATGGCCACCAGTTTCAAACCCAGAGTGCTCGCGCTGTGGACATCGAGGTTGGCGGGGATTCCAACACCGTTGTCGGCGACCTCGAGAACGACGTCGCTCCCAGCCGATCGCAGGGTGACTTCGACCTGCCCCTGTCGGCGACCCGGAAAGGCGTGTTTGAGCGAATTGGAGACCAGTTCGTTGACGATCAATCCGCACGAGATCGCGGCGTCGACGCCGAGGGGAATGTCCTCGGTATGAACCGCAAGGACGATGTCGTCTGGATTCACACCGTATGTGGCAAACGAGTCGTGTGCGAGTCCCTTGAGGTACTCGGCGATCTCGACCCGGCCGAGGTCTCTCGACTGATAGAGCTTTTCGTGGAATAGAGCGATGGACCGCACACGATTCTGGCTCTCCTTGAAAAGCCCGATGGCCTTCGTGTCGGAGAGTTGATCCATCTGGAGGTTGAGCATGCTGGAGACGATCTGGAGGTTGTTCTTCACTCGATGGTGGATCTCCTTGAGCAGAACCTCCTTCTCGTTCAGTGACGCCCGAAGTTTGGTCTCGACGCGCTTCCGGTCCGAGATGTCCCGGATCGCCGCCGATACGAGCACACCCTCTTCGGTGTCAATCGGACTGAGGCTGATCTCCACCGGGAACTCGCTGCCGTCGCTACGCAGACCGAACAGCTCCAAGCCGGATCCCATCGGCCGTACCCGCGGGTCGGCGAAAAACCCTCCTCGATGATCAACGTGTCGCCCCCGAAAGCGCTCGGGCACCAATGTCTCGACCGGCATGCCCAGGAGGTCCTCGCGCGAGTGCTTGAAGAGCCGCTCCGCCTGCGTGTTGAGGATGACCATCCTGCCTTCGCGATTGACGACGACGATCGCGTCGGGTGCTGCTTCGAGAAAACCTCGAAACCTCTCCTCAACTTTCTTCCGTGCAGTGGTGTCTCGGATGATGCTGATGACCAGAGTTCCCCTCTCGGTCTTCAGCGGGCTCAGGCTGATTTCGACGGTGAACTCACTGCCATCCTTACGGCGCCCTGAGAGTTCTCTGCCTTCCCCCATGGGACGGGTGTGGGGCTCCTGAAAATAGTTGTTGCGGTGCCCAGCATGGTGCCGACTGAACCGCTGGGGAACCAGTCCCTCGATCTGCATGCCGAGCAACTCTTGACGGGAGTACCCGAACAAGCGCTCGGCCAGCTGGTTGACGATGACGATGTTGCCTGACCGATCGACGACGACGATCGCATCGGGTGCAGCTTCAAGAAACCCTTCGAGCGCCATTGGGCTCGAAAGGCCGAGGGTCGCCAGGTACGCGCGATAGTCGCTCATCGTCTTTGGTCACAGGCGGCCACGCCAGAGTCTCGCACAAGCATCAAGCTCTACCACCTCCTCGTACTCCCGCGAACGTCGCATGTACGGCCGAGGATTCCGCCATGATGCAACGACGACCGAAATGATGCCGGCGGCGGCAGTTCGACTGATACCAATGACCTCACAGCCCGGCGGCAGGCCACCAACGAGGTGCTGGCCGACTGGTTCGCCGCCCTCGGCGGCAGCTGGCGCGGCCGCGCCGTCGCTACGCGCCGGCGTCGCCGTTTCCGCGGCACTTGCAGCGCCGCCGCCTTCCAGAGCCGGTGCATCCGGTCGGGCACTCAGGCGGTGTCCCTGCCGCGCTAAGAACACGATGGGAGCGCGCGTATAACTAAGCGTTCTCACGTAAACAGAGTCGGCGGAGTTCGTCATAACTGGAAGTTTGGAATTCTGGAACCAACACTCAGAACCACTCCACATCAGTTCGGAGCGCGACCGTCGGCTACTGGATGCTGACGGGTAACGGTGCGCGCTCGAGTGCCGGCGGGATCAAATTCCGCGCTCGCCGAGCGCGAGCGCCAGGCTATGCCACGGCATTCAGAGCTAAAGCGACTCAGGGCTGAACACCTGCACATCGACACGCCGCATCCCAAGCTGGGATCCTATGTGGAGTTTCAGACGGGAGGGGAGGGATTCACCGGAACGTCGGCCTAGTGGCGCAGGGCCTTGAAGAAGCCGATCGGCCGCGTCACGGCTGGGACGCTGAAGGTCGCGAAGGCCGCGAGCGGCTGCACGTCACCATTTCGACACCGATTTCGGCGCGCGCATATGTCGAATCCGTCCAGCGCCGCGCATGCTGCGGCTGACGGTGCAATAGCGTGCAACGCGACGCAAGCCGATCGTCACGCGCCGGGCGGATGCCGAAGTGAGATCCGTCGTTCGGGCATCCGCCACTCATGGTCACAGGCGCCACAGCGTAGGCCCACGAAGCCGCGAGGCTCCAGCGTCCACGCGCGGACGGACGGGGCGCCGCACGCTTCGCAGCATGTCTTCACACGCGGCGAACGGACGGGATCGCCCAGTCGTGTGTTGGTCCGCTGATGGAATGGCAGCACCGTCATGAGGCGCAACTATACGACGCGGGCGAGGGCGAGGACAAGGGGCGACTCGCGATCCGCACGATGCGACAGGACCGCCTCGATTGAGGCACCGGCACCCGAGCCACAACCACTCGTGTCGCGCAGCCCGCGCGGCTGCTGGCACACGAGCGCGCGGCGTGATGGCGTGAGCCGTTCACTGCTTGTTCGCCGGGTCGAGCTCGAGCGTCAGTTCAACGAACGCGGAAACCCGATCACATGAGAGGCATGCGACCAACCTCTCCTCGGCGCGCTGGCCGAACATTAACGTGCTCAGATACCTCAGGCTTCCCGAATCGCAGCTCGAGCAGCGCATGTCAGCTAGTTGTTGCTGGGGAACTCTGAGATTTGGCACGGCTAGACGGCTCCCGGTGTCGCTTCCGATAGGGTTCGGAAGCAAGCGAGGGGCCATCGGAACTGAACGAAGGTAAAAGCAGAAAACGCAATCAAACATTGGAATCCTCTTGACCGATCATGCCGTCCCGGAGCTTCTGACGCTGAACTTGGTCTCCCGAAAGACGGCCTTTGACATGTCAATACAGCCGTGACTATACTGCCGCCGTGACGCTGAAGCCCGCGACGTTCCGCCTCGAAACCGAACTGCTCGACGCGATGCAGGCCCTGAGGGAACGTGACGGAGTGCCTGTGTCAGAGCAGGTACGCCGCGGAATCCTGCTGTGGCTGACGCAGAAGGGCGTCGCAATCAAGACGGAGCGCAAGCGGCCCCCCACCCGGAGGCAGCGTAAACGATGACGATCGCCGTTCCGACCTGCGGCGGCTGGACGCTCCTGGCAGAACTCGATGCCGACGGGAGCGGCGTGCTCATGCTGTATGAGCCGAGCAGCGCTCAGCGGAGAGCGTTCTATCCGCTTGCGACCGTGCTGAAGATGGGGTGGCGCATCGTGGCTGCGTCACCTGAGGAGCGAGCGATGCTGGAGGCGCACGGGTTCGGACGTGGATGGGTGCAGTGATGAACGATGCCGCTTGGTGGGCGCGGGTGCAGGCGCCGATGGATCGCGACGACCTAGAGCGTAGCGCGTCGGGCGTTGCACAAGGGCGAGCGCGCTGCAGCGATCGACCTCAAAGCGGTGCCGGGCGTCCGCACCGAGATCGTGGCGTGGACGGCCAGTGGAGGCGAATGCGGTTGTTCCGGTCGCACAGCGGCGCAGCTGGTCGGAGCGATGCGGACACGCGTGCCTGTTGGGAGGCGAGGGTCTAACGGTTTGGGTGGCGGCGCTTTCGGCTCAGCCGGGTCAGCATCAGCGCGCCCGTGCCGACAAGAAAGAAGGTGCCAGGCTCAGGCACAGGCTGATTAAGCGCGTAGTTTTCGAACCAGACCGAGTATGGTGGGTCGCTTATGCCGATTGCGCCTCCCGTGGAACCAACCAAGAAGAGAAACACTTCTCCGGAACCAAACACGTCGTGGTCAAAGAGCAGTTGGGACGTGGCTTGATCAAAAAATCGCAGCGAGCCAGTCGCCGTGAATGAAAAGGCTGGCACCCGGAACACCGTTGAGGCGCCAGGCTCCGCGGGAATGGTGATCGGACTAGCGTGGATCGCTAGCTCTCCCTCCCCGAACACTTGCGGGTAGCCCACTCCATCAACGGTCGCGATGCCTGTGAGGCTAGAGCCGCCCAGAGTAAAGGTCGGTACTCACATCGATCACTTGGCCCGGAGCGCACGGAGAGCAGGCCTGTTGCGCCGATGTGAGCGTTATAGGGATCGGCACATTGAAAGAGTCGAGCGTGAACGTGGACACGACCAACTCGTAGGTATTCGGCACGCCGAAGAACGGTTGCGTCCGAACGGCGCCGCCAATCTGTATCGGATCGGCGTATGCCCCGAGGGGCGTTCCAGCGGTCACGAGCGCGGCAGCACAAAGAGCGCGAAGTCTCAGCATGGCCACTTTCCTTGCTCGGTCTAAAATGCGGCAATGCGCATGCAATCGTCGTGCTCAACAATGGGGAGGGAGACGTTCCGCCCGCGGCGAAACTGTCGACCTTCGGGCGAGGGGATGAAGCGTGACGAGGCGAGCCAAGGGCTGGTCCTCGCAGGCCTCTCGCGCCGGGTAATCACGTGGTGGGGCGGAGCATAGGCGTTAGAGAATCTACTCCCGTGGGCCTCACGCCCAGCGGGGTGACGAAAGCTGCGAGTCTCGGCATGATATGAGGTCAGGCTCCCCGGAGATCCGATCATGCGATTTGGTGCGGCGCTGCTCTTCTGTCTGATTTCGACCACCGGTAGTGCTCAGCAGTTCGCAACCGTCACGACCAACGCGCCCATCTACGCGGCCGCCCAGGAAACGCCGACGCCGCTGCGCGTGGCAGCAGTCGGCACCAGGCTTCTGGTGCTCTCCACCGACGGCGACTGGATTCAGGTCGAGTACAACGACCCGCAGTTGGGCAGGCGCGTCGGCTGGGTGCTAGGCCACTACGTCAGCCTGACCTCCCACGATCTACGGCCCATGGATCTCTCGGTGCCTGAGGCACCACCCGCACCTCCGGCACTGGACCAGCCGACCGTCGTGGCAACGGCGACTGCGACGCCCATTCCGTTTCCGAAGTGGGAGACCTTGCTCGGCTGGTCGTTCCTGCACGTCTCGGGCGAGTTCCTCAATCTGAACTCAGCGATGGGTTGGAACGTCTCGGTTGCCGGGAACGTCTCGCCGTGGCTGGGGATCGTCGGGGAGGCGACCGGCAACTACAAGGCCGGATTGACGGCTAACGATCCGGACGTAGCGATTCACACGTTCACCGGCGGGCCGAGGTTCAGCGCTCGCAATTCGCCAGTGGCCGTGCCGTTCGCCGAGTTTTTAGTGGGCTTCACGCGTACGAGCTTCGACATAGACGGCGTGGGTGATAGCTCCACCGAGTTCACCATCCAGCCGGGTGGCGGGGTCGACATCGGCAATGAACGAGTGGCCGCGCGATTGAGCTTCGCGTGGCGTCGCGTCTTCTACGAGGGGACTCCGACGAACATGTTCCGCTTCGTTGGCGGCGTCGTAATCCGCAGGTGACGCAGACTCGGACCAACCCGCTGAGACATGGACGTTGGCGGTGGATCCATCGAGCCGATGCCGAACAACAGTCCTCGCGCCGGCGCTCGGCACGTTTCCGCAGCCGAGTACCCGAGATGACGTCCCAATCCCCGCGGAACGTCCGGATAGGGAATACCGCGAGATGGTAATTGCATCCGGCGCGGCGGGGCGTTGATCAACCCGACCTATCCCGTCAGCCGCTGCCGAAGCCCCTCCAGCTGCGCCCGCCAGCGAGTCACACCCTCAGCCATCTCTGGAGCAGATCGTCCTCCCCACGCATCTCGCCAGTCCCGATGGCGCGGGCCAGAGCGTCGCTCAAGTCCAGCAGCGCCTCCACGACGCGGTGATCTCGTGGAGAGCGCCGACCAGTTTGTCGCGTTGGCCGTCGTTTTAACGGTCCCCTCACCGAGCATCACGGAATGGGCGAACACTCCCGGTCGTAGTAGAGGAGATCGAACTTCCCGTCGCGCCAGAGGAAGTAGTGCCGCCCAATCTTCTCACCGGGGCTCACCCGACCTTCGATGACCAACAACTCGCTCGTCACGTCGAAGCTCGACCCGTGTCCGCACACGATCCGCCCCCCATCCCACACGTCTTCGAAGGAGAAGGGCAGGAACGAGACGCGACCAGAGCGGGCGTCGATCACCGCACCGTTCGCACAGCCCGCCCCACAGCCCCACAGGGCGAGCGTGTAGTGTCCCGCGAAGTCTGGACCGCGAGCCGCCTGTCGTCGTAGCTCGGTGCGGAACATGCGAGCCTCTTTGGTCGCGAGCACCGGAGCGACAGGTCGCTCTCGGAACACGTCACGGGCGGGATAATCCTTCAGGGCTGGTGGGTGACTGGGCGCGGCCAGCGCGACGAACGCGACGAGAATCCGACGCATTCCGACCACGGTGGACACGCGCCATCCTACTGCTGCGCGTTGACGAAGACAAGGCGAAACTGCGTGGCAAGATCCCGGCGATGCCTCCCCGCCCTGTGCCGTCACCCTAATGGACGTGCGGGGGATCCGCCACGTCGCGGAGGTCCAGGCCGACTCCGTTTTCGAAGCGGCAGTCCTCGCGCTGCGAGCCTTCAAGGCTTCCGGGTGGACCGAGGGCATCGGGCCAGCCACACGCGCCGAAGTGGAGGTGCGCGTCACGACGACACGTCACGTCGTGAGCGTGGGCAGATTCAGCGGTGGACAGACGGGCATCGGTCAGTCCGTCCGAACGGTTGAAGCGAGATCGTCTGAAGGCGATGCTCAGGGAGGCCGGGGTCGCGTGAGCCAGATGCAACAAGAGCGGCCCCGGCGGCAGCCTCCAGGTAGTCCGGTGCTTACGGGAACGATCTCAGCGGTTGAGATTGATCGTGCCCTCAAACGACCCAGACGACGGAATTCGCGGGACTGTGGTCGTGTCCGCGAAGCGGGTGCCGGTGAAACGCCCGGTGGCTCCAGTGAAGCGACCCGTGCCGCCGGTGATGGTAAATGTTTCATCAATCTGTAAGCGGTCTGGCGTCCCGCCCACTGCCTCTCCAGTGACGGTCGTGAAGATCTGGTCGCCGTTAGCACCTGTCAATGTGAGAGTTCCCGCACCCATTGCCGTGACCGTGTTGATGGTGAAATCGGAAACGGACGTGAATCGGCCCAGGTGGCTGGCGATGCCTTTGCCTTCGAAATGGGCATCAAGGAAATTGGGAGGTCGGAACTGGTGGGTTTCAACAGCCTCCAATGTACCACTGAACGGCAACTCCGTGCCCGCCCGCGCTTCGCTTACCACGGTGCCTTCACTGCTTGGTGAAGGTGCGCCAGGTGAACCGGGGTCCGAGCCAGCGCAGCCAGCAGCGAGCAGACAGAAGCCCAGGATGGTATTCCGCATCGTATTCATCCTCCACTGACACGGGAAAGGCTGTGGTCCCCGAAACCCCCGTTTGCTGGTCTCGGGTCTGAGGAAAAGGAATCGCCAATCTTCTCAGCGGCGGAATCCTACGACACTGAAGGCGGCTCACCTAGCGCAAAATGAAAGATGAGCTACTCTCGATACCTCGCGAGTGGCGTGCGATCAGCGACCGTTGATCACCCACTGGCCCGACGACGCGCCGGTCTGTCGCAGAACGACCTCCATTCGCGTAGTGGGACCGTCCGTCGTTGAACCAGGATCCGACGCGCTCTGCCGGGCCGACGAGAGCCAGACGCATCAAGAGCCAGCCCGGTGGTGGCTCCTGTTGAAGCGAGGGTGGGTCTGGAGGCTATGCCCCCCGCTGCCGCCAGCGCCGTGCGGCTGCGACCAGCAGCCCGGTGCCCACCAGTAGGACGGACGCTGGTTCGGGGACGGGCTCCGGTGAAGCGAAGTCATAGACGACGCTGTGCGCCACCCGCAACGGTTCACTGCCTTGAAACTGCAACTGGAATAAGGATCGCGCCGTGCCTGTGCCATCGAGGGCGTACTGCTGCGGCGGAGCTCCACCGCCTGGCCTGACAAGGACACTCCCCGTAACGTGAACGTCGCAACACCTCGCACGGGCGGTGGCCGAGTCAAGCCCGCACAGGGTTCGGGGCTCGAAGAGTTCGTGGCGAGCGGTTATCTGCGTGTACGCGGGATACTTGATCTTGCACCAATTGGTGCTCGTGCCATCCGCATGGTAGCGACCGCTCGCGAGCTTGCCAACGATGCCCTCGAGATCGTGCGCGCAGGCGACCTGGAAGAAGTCCCGCCCGCATGTCTGGACGTGGTCCACATACAACAGCCGCGTTGGCACTGACGGGATCAGCTGCCGCAGCCGTCGCTTCCGATGCGCGAGCGGCCACTCGCGCAGGTCTTCGTCGTCCACTGCGAGCGGATCGAACGCGTAGAAGTACGGCCACTCTCGCCGGAACAGCAGGCTCTTGAAGTTGCTGCGCCCGCTTCAGTAATCACGTGGAACCATCTGTCTGACTTCAGCAGTGATCACAACACCCGGGCCCGTCACCACACATGCCACGACACGAATCGTGCCCTGTGTGTCTTCAAAGATGAAATGATTCCCCATCATCCCCCGGAAGGGACCATAGGCCTTGGGCACAGCACATGGGACTAGCTCTGCGGGGACTTGGGCATACGCTGGCAAGCCGCTGAACGCGAGCCCTACCACCACGCCGAGCGTTACGAGCACAAAAGCGATGGCCGTTTGCGGAAGAGTAAACATTGCAACCTCCTTGTCACGCGGACCTGCTTGAGTGAGCGAGGGCGACCGGGAGAGCGGCCCCTCTACTGCCCACGAGAATCGATCTGCGCCACTTCCACTGCTGCCAGCAGTTGCCGCGCAGGGTTTCCGAGGCGCAGCCGTTAATCGCGTAGCACCATCTGCTTGACTTCCGCAGTTAACGCACCTGGTCCTGAATAAAGACATCCGACGACACGAATCGTGCCCTGCCCGTCTTCGAAGACGTAATTGTGGTCCTGGGTTGCCGCCCGGAAGGGACCATATGCTTTCGGCACAGCACATTGGGCTGGCCATTCGGGGAATTGGGCATACGCTGGCAAGCCGCTGAGCGCGACCCCTACCACCACCCCGAAGGTTACGAGCACAAAAGCGATGGCCGTTCGCTGAAGAGTGAACAACATTGCACACCTCCTCACGGTGATGATCTCAACGCATCGATTATCATACAGCTGAGCAGGCCCGACCGGCGACCTGCGATGGGACGCGCTGTGCGGATCGCGGCGATCACCGGCGGGCCTCGGCGTTGACCACCCGCTGCTCTTCGGCCCGGCCCAGGGCATTGGTCGGGTGTGCTCTAACGGCTTGGCCGATCGTGCGTCAGCGGACAGCGGTGCCATGGGACGTGAAGAACTCGTGCTAACCACGGGACTGCCAGTACGTCGGGTTGAGTACCTTGATTGGCGGCGACGGCCGGCAGGTCGCGCAATCAAACGGTAGCCATCATGCGACATACAGTAACCCTGCTCTCAGCCCTGCTGATCGCTGTGCCCGCGTGGGCGCAGCTGGCGGGTCGTGACCTGCAAATCCTGTTCAACCCTGGCGGCCATTACGTCTCACCGTTCTATAGCGGACGGCCATTGTCCGGCGCACCATTCGTCTTTTTTGAGGACGAGCCGATCCAGGTGCTGATCCGGTTCGCCAACTGGAGCGACGAGACACTCATGCTTCGGGCGGGCGGGAGATCCCCCGGTGAAGCGGTGAGCGTCCGGCTTTACAGAATCTCAGAGTCCGGGCCCGTGGAGGTGCCGGTCCGGCTGAACATCGAGGGCGAGACGTCCCTGTCCGGCGCATCGCAGGAGTCGGGGCTTCGCTGGGAGGACACGATGCCCATCCCGGCGAGGTGGTACGTGACGATCCCGATGCTCGTGCAGACGCCCCGCCTCGAGCCCGGCGCGTACGAGCTGCGGCTCACCCAGGTACACGTCTCCTGTGAACCGGGCTGCGGGGTCCGAAACCACGCCGGGGTGTTCGACTTCGACTTCCGCCGTGCGGATGATCTCCCGAAGCAACTGGATCAGCTGCTGACGGCGCGCCGACCTCGCGATCGAGGCGGGGAACTTCGCGGACGCGGATCTGCCTATCAGCCGGATCCTGGAACTGCACCCCAACGCAAGCGCGGCCTATCAGCTGCTGGGGCGCCGTGCCGAGCTGCTTGAGAACTGGAACGAGGCGGCCGACGCTTACGAACGAGCGGCGGAGTTGGTCGCGACGGGCCGGGATACGCTGCTGCGGCACCCCAAACCCCAGGAATTCATCGGACCGATGCGAGCCCGGGCGGCAGAAGTGCGAGCGTGTCAGGGCAAATGCTGAACGTCGGCCCGCGTGGTTGAAGCAGCACGCTCGGAAAGCGTGAGCTGGGCTGCGGACGCCTGGATCGATGGCATCGGGCCGGCGACTCGCCTGCAGATTCAGGTGCCGCAACCCGCGATCACGCACACGGTGACCGTGCAGCAGTTGGAACGGTGGGCGAACGGGTCCGCCGTAAACCCGGACGAGCGAATCAAGAAGGATCAGTTGGAAGGCGATACTCGGCCGAACCGGAGAATAGGTCGGAGTGGCAACCTCACGGTGCGCCGCGAATGGGCGGCGGCGACACCACAGGCCCGCCGACACTAGGGCGCTTTGACAACTGAATCATTACGGTACGCGGCAAGGGCCGCCCCGAGAAGCACAGCCGCGTTCGGGAACGCAAGAAAGCGTCACGCGCGCCGCTCGGCCTTCGCCTTTCCGCGGATCCGGGCGCGGAGCGCGATTGCGGCCAAACCGATACCGAGTAAGGTCAATGTGGCAGGTTCCGGAATCGGCGCAGAATCACCAAAGTCGTAGCGAATTTGATCCACTACCCACCCGGGCGGGATGCCCGGAATACCAGTCTGCGGCGAGAGCCACAAACTCACGACGCCGGCTCCGCTCATAGGAATCTGGTCGCCGGGCGAGCTGAACCATCCCATGGCCGTGAATGGTGCCTCCACCCGTAGGGAATTTTGCAGCGCCGGCAGCGTCGCCGTCCCAACAAACTCCAAAGAGACCACCGTCGGATCGTTGACGCCGCCCGACAACTGGTAGCTGTTCCCAGCGAGGGTGGCTGTCCCGTTGAAAGAGGGGCCGCCCTGGGACGCACCGAGGCTGATGGTGGAGCCTGGCAGGCAGATGGCGTTGCATTCCAGGTGAAAAACATCGACCCGACCTTCGGCGGGGGATACTCTAGCGTCCAGCGAGAAGCCCTGCGTGCCGGCAATCGAAATCGAGCCCGCCTCCGTGGGGCCCGTCACCAGAAGAAATCCCGATGAAATCAGGATGGGGTCAGCGGAGACGTGTGTGGCATCTGCCAGGCAGAAAAGGCCGACACAGACCACAAAACGGCCAATGCGATGCATTGAAACCTCCTGAAGCCACGACGGCGTACGGGTCGCCAGCAAACTCCGGTCCCGATCTGTTCACGGGCGCTTGCCTGTATCGATCCCAGCGCGCCCCAGCGGCGCGCATCGATCCGGCGCAGGTGTCGGCGCGATTGCAGACACGCGGGCGATGTTGGCGGCGAAGGGGTGGGAGTGATGGTGTTCGCTCGCTCCGTGCTTGCACTGGTGGTCGTATTCGCCTCGCCATCGAACGGCTGGCATGAGTTCCGGCCGAGCAGGCCGTTTGATCCGGTCGGCTATGGAGGCTGGCCACATAACACCCCCTCCTGGTGCGGTTCGGAGCTTATCTTGCCACCGGAGGCCTATCGGTTGTTCCAACATCGTCGTGAATCTCTGGAAAGTGTTGTTCGGTCGTTTGGACCGCGCGCGAAGGCACGAGAACATCGCAGCGATGGCCGCAACTTATACCTGCCAGAGCATCGACCAGAGAGCAGCCGCTGACGAGGCAAAGCGTGACGATACACATCGCGGACGGCGGCCCGCCGATCCCTGCGCAGCTCGAAGAGGACGAGTTCCACATGCTGTGGCTCGTCCAGCGCAACCGGAGGAACAGCGGCAGAGTGCAGATCATGCTCTCGGCTGCGCTCCAGACCGGCTGGCGCATCATGGAGAGCACTCCGGGCGAGCGGGCACTGCTCCAGGCGCATGGGTTGGCGAGCGGACGGTTGCAGTGAAGGTGGACACACGCACCTACCAGGGGCGCGGCACCGTGAAGGGGGCGAACATGGAGGTCGCGACTCGATACGAAGTCACCAGGACGAACATCGGGGAGCTCTTGGAGGGCATAGACATTCAGCTTTTCGATATCACGGACGCACATGCGAATGCGCTGAGGCATGTGCGTCCCTTGACTCTCATCCTTCAGCGGGGAAGCGAGATTCCGTTCGCGTTTGATAATAAAGGCAGCGCACAAGCATATCTGGCTGGTAGCGTCGTGTGGAGCGAAGACGAAGACTGCCACTCGTATGACCAACGCTGACTGGTGGGCGCGCGTGGTGCAGGCGCGGGCGAAGCGTGACGATCTACTGCCGAAGCGGGTCTGGGTGCTCCGCAAAGACGGGCGGGGGCCGCAATCGACGTCAAGGCGGTACCAGGCATCGGCGCCGAGATCGTGCTCACGGTGGACGGCCAGTGGCGCAAGACGCGCCTGTGCCGATCCCACCAGCAGGCGGAACTGGTCGGAGCGATTGTCGACACGCGGGCGATGTTCGCGGCGAATGGGGTAGAAGCAATGTGACGATCACTTCCCGATTACCGCGCGGTAGTGCCTCAATTCTTCGGAACGCAGGATGCCGTGAACGCCGGACTCGAGTAGAGCCTACATGTCAGACCTCATAATAGAGATTGTTACTGAAGGTATCTCTAGGAGGATGCTGAAAAACCGTCAATGACGAGCATGAAGAGGTTCACAGACTCGATTCCTCGGGTCACGACTCGGTCGGAGGACCGCGCGGTAGTCCTCGTGCGGCCCGAGACCGCTGAGTGGAGACACGTCGCCCTCATCAGGCGGCCCTGAGCAGCAGCTTCGGCAGCCGGATCAGGTTGAAGGCGGCGCTCGCGAACACGAAGAGCCAATCGACCTTCGGCAGGCCGCGCAGTTTCACCTTGCGCATCCACGCGATGGTCTTCAGCCACCCGAACGCCGGTTCGATCCGCGGTCGCGCATGCTGACTTTTCGCGTAGCCGTCATGACGCGTGGTACGCTCGTCGATCGCGCTGCCGCCCGGTCGCCTCAGATTCTGCGTGACGTGGGGCGTGGTGTGCAGCTCGCGCATCAGCTCGACGAAATCGCCCACATCGTAGGCTTTGTCGGCCCCCACGGTGCGACGGCGCCCCGGCGCGCGCTCCCACTGCGCGCCGACCATCCGCGTGGCGGCCTCGCGTTCGGCGAAGCCGTCAGCGATCGTCGCCATAGCATCCGCAATCAGGCCGTGCCGATTCTCGATCAGCAAATGCCCGAGATACGCCAGGCGCGATTCGGCGCCATTCGATTTGCGGTACAACCGCGCATCCGGGTCAGTGGTCGAGGCGTGCGTGTCGTTCTTCCGCTCGACCCCGCGGATGTCTCTCCCGTCACCATCGGTCCCCCCATCTTTGCGTTGAAAACTCTTCTGGCTGGCCCACGCCTCGATCAAGGTGCCGTCCACCGTGAAGTGCTCATCGGACATCAGGCCCTGCGCCCGCTCGATCACCCGCCGGAGGAAACTCCGGGCGATCTCGTGATTCAGCAAGCGGTCGCGATTCTTGCTGAACACCGTCGGCGCCCAGATCGGTTCGTCCATATCCATGCCGACGAACCAGCGAAACAGCAGGTTGTAGTCCAGCTGCTCCATCAGGAGCCGCTCGCTCCGAATCGTGTAGAAGACCTGCAGCAACTGCGCCCGCAGCAGCCGCTCCGGCGGGATCGACGGCCGCCCCACACGGGCATACAACCCGTCGAACTCGCGGACATATCCCGGAGCACCTCGTCACCAACGTGCGGATGGCGCGCAGCGGATGTCGGCGGGCACGCGCTGCTCCGCCACACATAACTAAACATCGCATCGGCTCACGATCGTCTCCCGCACGCGCGCCATAGCAGTACGCGATCGATGATCTGTCGATCCCTAAACTGAAGGGTTTTTCAGCAAGCTCCTAGCGAGCGCCTGCAATGGATGCTGGTTCTTCTGGGGGGTGCGCTGGTAGCCTTCCTCAAGTTCCGCGGTAAGCGTTGGGTCGATCCCATACTGTTCGGCTTGGTGACGTCTGCGCTGCTGACGCTTCTGTTCTTTGCGTTTGCGGTAAAAGCAAAGCTAGGGGTGCTTCCGCCCACGATGAATGTCGGGAATGTCGAGCAGCTGCTCTTCCAATGGATCAAGGTGTACGGATACTCCATCGAGCGGCTCGAGGCCGACGACATGCATTTTGCGTTTGAGATCCGACCGAACGGTGTTGCAGTCGAAGGTATCCAATTTGTAATTGGTCGCGCGAAAAATCGGGCGAGGTTTGTTTCGGTCGCGGCAGCACACAGACTCTATCCCCATCCGGCCGATATACCTCCGCTGGAGACGTTATCCCATGACAAGGCCCAGGCGCTCTTGTCCGAACTGCGATTGGCAATCGATCAACGGCATCTGGACCATGACGGATTCTTCATCTCCACGCATGTGTTCAGGATTCATCGTGACCTCCCGATTACCACTGAACTGTCTGAAGACAGGCTCGTGACGAGCGTACACGAAGTGGAGCGGGCGATGTCCGTCATACTGGCAAGGTTGCGCGAGACGCTCTACTACACACCGGAAATCCCCTCTCCGGAAGTCGAAGAGCGCTTCCGTGACATGCTTCGTAACGGTACTTCAAAGCCATGACTGACGACCGACTCGTCGGGCCACCGCATTTGGGCGCTGCGCTCAAGGGCGCGGCCGCCACGACGCCGCCATCGACCTGAAGGCGGTGCCAGGCATCGGCGCGGAGATCGTGCTCACGGTGAATGGGGAGTGGCGTAAGACGCGCCTGGTTCCGGTCACACGAGCAGGCCGAGTTGGTTGGGGCGATTGCAGACACGCGGGCGGCGTTCGAGGGGAAGGGTTGGGCATGATGATCGCAGAAGTGTATGCGCGACCAGCTCTTGTTGAAGAGCAGCGGCGAGGACGAGCCGGCCGTCTTGATTCGGCTGCGGCGGCTGGACCATTCCACGTACCCGCTGCTCGCGCATAGGTACGGCTGGCGATGGTAGTCGAGCAGCACGATCACGTGTACCGCGGTCAGCAGTTCCGCAGCCGCAAGAGAACTAGTCGGCGCGATTGCGGACACGCGGGCGATGTTGGAGGGAAGGGGTGGGCCGGATGGCGCTCAGCCCTTATTTCGCGCACCACTGGCCCGCGCTCTGCGGAGCCATGGCACCACCCAATAACGCTCGCAAATCCTTACCCCCTAATATTTGTAGGTGGTGCGCGCTGGTGGATTCGAACCACCGCCCCCCGCCGTGTGAACGCCAGCCGTCGTTTTGGGAGGGCGCGAATAATTGCGGTTCTACGGCCCTCCAGGCGGTTCTCCGAGACGCAACAGACTGCAACGAAATGCAGCGCCGTGCGGCTGTTTGGTGCAGCCTGGTGGTAGGAATGGTGGTATGGCAGGGCAGGTCTCAGATCGCTCCGGCAATCCCTCTTAACCGCTCCGCGCGCCTGGTAGCCGCGACCGGCGGGGAACTTGGCTACGACCCCATCATCCCCAACCACCGGAGCGCGAGCAGGACCAGACCCACCAACATGAGCGAGCCGAAGAACCGGAACGTGTGTCGCATGGCCTGCTCGGGGAGGAACGTGTCGAAGGCGTAGCCCTTCTCGGCCCCGTAGCTGACCGCGAGCGAAGTGAGGGGGCACTTCATCCCGTTGCCCGCGATTACCATGGTCTCGACGGCCAGGAGCCCCAAGGCGACCCAGAGCCACCACTCTGCCGCGCCGGTCAGGCCCGCATAGACGAGAAGGAGGGTCGATGCCGCCATCACGACGTCGATGAAGGTGTGGACGCCCCTGACGAGCCGAGACGGTTGGCGTTCTTCGGCTCAGATGCCTCTGGCTCTGGCAGTCCCGAAAACGGGGTATCCGAATCGCCGCCGCGGGCGCTGCACGGTGGTTATTGGCATGGGGTCTTTCGCGCCTAGAATGCCGAAGGGATGAACCGAACGATGCAGGCTTGTGCGGCCTTTCTCCTCGCGATGCCCGCTCTGCTTGTCGCCGGTTCGGCAGGCAAGCAATGCGTGATCTACAACGACCCGGCAGAACTGTTCGCAGTCAGTGACGCGGTGTTCGTCGCACAAGTCATTGCGGCTGAAGAGACGGGCGAGACAGGGGAGCACGTCACTTCAAATCGAGGCACCCTTCGGGTCGAGAGGGTTTGGAAGGGGCGTGTGCGCCGTGAGATGCGCGTCGGCTCAGACGTGCCCTTCCGTGTTGGAGAGAAATACTTGGTCTTTGCAGGTGGGCGGCCTCTTTCTATGAACATATTGTGCCGAGCTGCAGAGCTGGTGCGTGACGCAGAGACCAGGCTGAAGTGGCTATCGGGGAAGTCGAGTCGCTCAGTTCGCTAGATGTGGGATGTGGGTGCGGTGGGCAGTTGGTTGCGGGTGCTGGTGCCGAGATGTTCGAGCGATTCACTCAACAGGCACGACAGTCGCTGCTCTTCGCCCGCGCTAAGACCTCGGATCGAGACGGCGAGGAGATCAGCGCCGAGGATCTCGTAGTCGGGCTCCTGCGGGCGACACCGGATACTGTGCTGCGATTCGCGTCTCAGGCGGCGGCAGACCGCATCCGGCCAAGAGACGACGGCGAGCAGTGGCTCCTGCGTGTAGAGACTCGGGACGACTTCAAGACCCCTCTGAACCGCGAGATCCCATTCTCCGCGGCCGCGAAGACGGTAATCGAGCGAGCCGTCGAAGAGGCCAACGCCCTCAACCACCAGTTCGTGCGGCCCGAGCATGTCCTGCTCGGTCTCCTGCGGGATGAGGACACTGAGGTGTGGCGCACCCTCAATGAGGCAGGCGTCAGGCTGCGCGAGGTGCGGAGAGTCTTGGGAGAGGAGCCCGACACGGGCGAGCCGCCCACCGACTGGGAGTCGGAGCGATGATGAGGGAGGAGCCACAACCTTCGGTCACGACGACCCTCGATGCTGTTGATGCGATTCAGGCCCGCTCGGTGCCAGGCCGGAACAAGCCACGGCGGCACTCATCCCAGAGAGTGCAGTCCGATCCCCACGACGAGCATGAACGCCGAGTGGGACGAGGGCCGTGAGCAGCGAGCAGATCACCGCGAACGTGTCCTGCTCGCGTCTCGCCTTGGGGAGTTGGTAGGTGAACACCCAGAGCACGACGCCCAACTCCACGACCTGTGCTGCGGTGTCAAGCATGGCTGATCTTGGACACCCGAGTCGTCAACACTAGCCGACGCGAACGCCGGATCAGGTGCGTCTTGGGCTCCCTCAACATCGCCCGGAGCCGGTCCCGCCGCAGCCGCTCGGCCTCCGCTGGGCCGACGGGCAGCGGGTGATCAACGACGCGGCGGGTCGCTGACGCTGGCCGCACCTTCCTTTGGGATTCGCGGGCGCCGCAGTCGACGCAGTCTGAACAGCCACAGCTGCGGGCAGGTGTCTTGCACCGCCGTGACAACCGAAATGTCCAGGCTATCAACCCCGAGGGAGGCAGCTCATGTTCAGGTGTCTCACCGTTAAAATTACTTTTGCTGATCCCTTCTTGGCATTTCTTCAGTGGCAACTGCAGACCCACTTTCCTTCGATGAGGCGATCAACGGTGATCTCCCGACCTGTTGCAGCCGGTTCCTCCTCGCTGAGCTTGGGCTTCGGAGTGAACACCGTCACCGGCAGCTTCTTCCAACGCCCGGAAGGCCTAAACGAGTTGGCCGATCTCGACTCGTTCCGATTCACGATACCGAAGGGCTTGGCCTTGACCGGGATCACGTATGCGTTTGAGACCACAGGCACCGGGACAGTTGCGGTGGCCAGCTTCTACCTCGACTGGGCTCCGGGCGACGGCCTTGACGTGATCAGCAGGGCTGATATTGATCTATTCGGGAACCAGTCCAATCAGGCCGTTTGGCGCCGCAGAATCTGCTTCAGCAACACATACGATGTCGGTAGCGGCGCTCTCGTTCGCAGCAGTGAGCGGGAGAGGATGGGCTGCGAACTACGCCTGGAGCCTGGCGGTCGATACGGCCCCGGTGCCCGAACCCGCCTCCCTCTCGCTCCTCGCCCTGGGTCTTGCGTGGCCTGGGCGCGCGGCGCTGGCGGCAGCGGAAGGCATAGACTTCAGACCACCCTCGCCTCAACAGGAGCCACCACCGGGGTGGCTCTTGTTGCGTCTGGCATCAGGCGCACCAGTGCGCTACCCTGTGCGCCGTGCCCTTCGTCTCCTCCGACCCTGACGCCTGGATGCGCCCCTACTCGAGGCCGTCGCCTCGCGGGAGGGGTTCGCCCTGCTGCCCATCCCGATCCAGTTTGCGACCCTGGTGGATGCCATCGCCCAGGACCATCCCTCCAAGGCCGCGAAGCTGCTGGAGATCGATGACCTGCCTTCGCAGCGGGCCATCCTGGGATCACTGACGCGCATCGTCTACCCCCGACCCGCCCAGCGCGAGATCGAACTGTGGCGGGTCGTGAAGGACTCGCGGGAGCTGCGGTGTATCGCACGCTACCTGCCGACTGGTATCGACCTGCGCCTCATGGAAGGCGAGGACTTCCGGCGCACGCAACTGCTCAGGGACGGTCCTGCGGTGCAGGAGCTGGCGGAGGACTGGCGATCAAAGTTGCGCGGCTCAGGATGGACTTGATCGGGGTGAGGACTTCGTGCCCACCCACTCTCCCTTCGCAAGGAGATCAACATGCGGATACTCGCTCTCGCTGCGATCACCGTCCTGTGCGGTGCCGCGGTTCTGGCGCAGACGCTGGAGCGGGATGCCGGTGCGGCGTTGCTCTTGGACGACGTGAGCGCGAAGCTGCGGAATGAACTGCAAGCAATCCACGACAGGTGGTTCCAAGCATTCGACAACGGCGACGGCGCAGCGATGGACGCTGTGGAAGTGGACAACGTTGTGCTGGTGATGCCGGACGGGAGCGTCTGGAAGAAGTCTGGACCACGGGCGGGCAAACAGCCCAAGCGCGACGTAGTGCCGCAACGAAGTCTGAACGACGTGACAGTGCGCCAGTTCGGAGATACCGCAATCCTCACTGGGATTCTGACGAACAAGACTGCTAGGGAGACGAACAGGGGCGGGACGACTGTGGTGTTCGTGCGCCGTGGTGGCACATGGCTGATCGCCTCAGTGCAATGGTCCCCACTGGCAGGCGGGCAGTAGCCCATCCGCCCAGAGGGTCTAGAGTCCGCACCGAATTACCCAGGTGGCCTGCAGTGTAAGCTCTGGCCGAGGCGGCAGGGGAACTGCGGGAACAGGGTGGACGTGAGCATTGGGCGCGCTCATACTCGGTTCTGATGGATGTGGCAGCACTGTTCGGGTGGCCCTTCGTGGTCCTGTCTGCGATGCTCGCGGCTCTGGGGCTGTGGACTCGACAGCCGAGTGCCGTTGCGCTCGCGGCGCTGCTAAGCGTTCCGTTCCTCAGCTACCTCTCAGCGACACCCCGGTTTGCTCTCGTGGCTCCTTTCGTCGCAGCTCTCTATGTCCTGTCAGCAGCCGCAGCTCGGCGAGGTTCGACCCTATTGGCTGTCGTGTTTTTCATGCCCTTCATGCTGCTCGTCGCCTTTGTCGCGTATGTCGTGTGGGCCGCAGGTTCATCTCAGGCTCAGCGGAGGACGAACGTGAGGAACAGGGTGTGTGCAACTGCGGACCCTCGTCATGGCCCGCACTATCACGCACTGCGGGACGGTGTGCAGGCTCCGGCGCAATTCAGATACTGCCCTCCCGTGCCTAGACTGATAACTCTCAGTAGTCTGAAGGGAGGACAACGTGCAGAAACTCACAAGCATGGCCGATCAGCTTGATCGTTTGTTCGTCGGTGGTGATTGCTGGCAGCACCGTATCGGCACAGCCCTCCTTGGCCCCCTTACAACAGGTCGCATTCGTTGCATACGAGGATTCGCCGCTCCGTATTGCGTCTGCGCGAGTTCTCAGCACCAGCAAGCCAACGGCAGTTGCCTTCGCCGTCACGAACGTCACTAACAAGGTCATCGACGACTACGATGTCAGGGTGTATGTATATCGGACCAACGGACGGCCGAGTGGGAGCAAGAGCACTCGACAACGCCCGACCATCCAGCCTGGGACCGACCATGCAGACCTCGTCTCGGCTGGGGAAGTAATTTCTATCGAACCTGGCGGCGTGGTCCTCGTCGCAATCACGGCAGTGACCTTCGAGGACGGTAGCGTGTGGCGAGTATCGCTCGCGGACGCGTTGGATCGCGTCAAGGCAGAAGCTGCACGCTTGACCGGAATTGCCGGTTAATGAACGACCGGTGTCTGAAGCGTTCGCACGCCAGTGACCGAGCGCCACGCTAGGGGCTGTGATCCGATCGTGCTGCTGATTACGGTGATGATCTGCACCGTCGCGTGCCACGTCGATTGCATCGCCAGGAAGGGCGAACGGAGACCGGCGGTTAGGCTTACAGGATCGCTGAAGGGGGCCGCGAAGGAACGGCTGTCCGGCAGCAATTACGCCGTAGGGAGGACTTACATGAAACTCATCCTCGTTGCGACGTTACTGCTGGCGCTCATGGCCCCGCAGCCCGCGATGGCCCAGTCCACGAATCCGACGGCGGCTCAAGTCGCGACATTGCGGAAGGCGCGGCTGAAGATCTGGACTGGGATCACGTTGTTGGCGACCGGTGGGCTACTCCTGCCTATCACGGCTGAAATAGCCAGAACCTACCTGAGAACGTGGTGATGGGCTCGCTGGTCCTGATGGGTGCCGGTAGCGGCCTTGTGTACTGGGGCGTCCAGCAACGGCGCCGGGCTGTGCATCCGTCAACGGCGTTCGGCGTAACGTTCGGGCGGAGACGCAGCGTGCTGGTGCGGCGTTCTTGGTGAGCTACTCAGCCCCTCATGGTGGATTTGGCAACCGGATAACTACCATGACCAACGCCGATTGGTGGGCGCGCGTCGTCGAGGTGCGGACGCGCCACGATGACATGCGTCCGCAGCGCGTGTGGACGATGCACAAGGGCGAGCACGCGGCCGCGATCGACCTGAAGGGGCGTGCCAGCATCGGTGCGGAGATCGTGCTCACAGTGGACGGCCGGTCGGGCTCGGAGTCGAGACGGCTCTGCGACGCCGCATGACCCCCGCACGATGGAAGTAGTTGTGGGTCCTGGTTTTCTTGGCAAGCCTCTCGTAAGTTGTTGCGTTCCTTGTGGTTAGGTGGTGCGCGCTGGTGGATTCGAACCACCGACCCCCGCCGTGTGAAGGCGGTGCTCTACCGCTGAGCCAAGCGCGCACTCAAAGGCAAGACGGCCAGTTTAGCGCAAAACCCCTGCGCCCGTCCTTCGGCTGTGGGGGCGGACCACTTCGAATTCCCCATGCCGGGAGACCTGAAGGGCGACGATACGGCGCTCTCTCCCGGGCGCCTTTTGAACATCCCGTATCGCTGGTCCCGCCAGGCTCTATTTGATGGTCACGACAGTGCTCACCGTGAACTGGCGGAAATTGCCGTAGGATGCCTCGCCTTCCACATAGGCGCCTCTTCCGAGGTGTTCCGGATCAGGCGTCCGATACCACTCCCAGAGGCGCTCCGGGAGGAGCACATCGAACCCGATCCGTGCACCGTACGTCACATCGAACGCACCATCCACCTGCTCGCTTTCATTCGAAAACGTGAGCACGGCGCGGGTCACCCGACCCGTGAGGGGCTCGACCCAGACCTGGCCCGCGATGGGCACGTCGCGACCAGCCGGCGTTCTGACGATGGTGGGACTCCTGACCTCCGCGAAAGCGAGGACAGCGCAGCAGGGCGAGCGCTGCGGGTCATCGGGCTGACGAGTCCAGACAAACCGGTCCCGTGCGGACTCGCGCAACGTCTGGAGCGGAAACGTGGGCAGGTTGATGTTGCGTCCGGTCCCGAGATTGTGGCGCGCGCTCTCCTCGGCGATGCGCTGCAGCTGGCGCTTGTCGTCCGGTCGAGGGGACGTGAAGAGCTTCTGAACACGCACGGCGCGATCCCGAACCGCCTTGCCGTCCACTTCCACGACGTCGCGGTACCCAATCCACTCCTCCGCGGGAGCCTGCACCAGCAGCACGTCGGACAAGAGCTGGCGGCGCCGCAGTGGACCGGAACGGCGCGGGGTGTGTCGCGTTCCCGTGGCTGGTCTCCAGGCGAGGTCGGGTTCGCGGCCCGGGACGGGAGGTGCACCGCTCCACAGCCTCACGACCTGCACGTATCGCTCTTCCGCGACAACCGCCGAGAGCGTACGCTGGAAGTTCTCCACGTACGCGCTCGCGCGATCGATCAGGGTGCGCAGGCGGGGGGCAGCGAGTCCATCGGCGTCGGAGGATCCCGCGGCTGCCGGCGCTCGATCAGGTAACTCCAGCGCCAGGGCTCACATCGATCGCGCCTGGTGAACTCGCTACGACCGGGGCGCTTGCGGCGGTTTGTCAGAATCATGCGCTCCCGGTGAACCACCGCGAAAGAGGCTTCGGGGCAGCACCAGACGCCGGCTCCAGCACGAATACCTTGCGCGCATGGATTGTTGGGCGCGGCCGTCGCGAAACGCGAATCTCGATTCGATGCGCTTTGCCGTCCCGTTCGGCGGCCAGCGGCTCGAACGCGAGCAGGTACGAGCCGAGGAGTTGACGTTCGAGTGCTTTGAAGAACCGTCTTCCAGAGGCGGCCCATGCCTCTTCGATGCCACCGGTTTCGCTCGGCAGATCGAATGCAGTAGGCGACGCTCCCGCGGCGGGGTTGCTTGTCACACGAGGAGCAGGTCCACCCACCGCGAAAGGCTCGGCCACCGGAGCGTGGCATCTCCAGCGCGGCAACCGGAGCGGCGAGGTCGAGCGCGTGGACACGAACACCGGTGATTCGTGCCGCCTTGATCGTACGTTCGATCTCGGCCCGCATCGACTCGAGACGTGGATACCCGCCGCTGATGAGCACGACGTCCGAAGGCCCGTCGCCGACCGCGCGAAACAACCATTGAAGGTCACGCAGCACGGCGCGGCCGCGCAGTTCCCACTCCGCCCTGAGGTTCATCTCACGTGCCTTTTCAGGGGCTCCGCCGGGTCGGTCGCGGCAGCCTTCCGACGCGGACGCACCCGTGCAGCCAAAGCCGGCGACGCCTTCCAAGCCGCTTCCCAATCCTGACGCGCGCTTCAGCGCCTCGGTTAGGGCGCGGGCGGACGCACGGCGGTCCGGGTCGAAGCGGATGCCCCCCTCGAGCGGAAGTGTCGCGACTGCGAGCGCATACCCTGCCGGCAGCACGACGGATGAACTCCTGCGCGGCCGTCGAGAGCCGCGGCCCTGCACCGGGTTGGATGGACGTGCTATCGACAACGAGCACGATCCGGCGCGGTCCGAAGGTCTGGGTCCCACCACTCCGAGTGGCGACGCCGCCTTCGAGCGTTCGACTCGTGCTCGGTCGCCGTGCTTCCCTGGCTCGAGGACTCGGTACGAGAACGACACAATCGGACGCGGGATTCCGTCCACGAGCAGCGTCACTTCTTCGACACGCAGGTCGGTTACTTGATCGTCGCCTTGCAGCACCCGCATGTCGACGAGTACCAGGTTGACACCGCTGCGGAAGTCCTGCTGCGCAGCCGCGGCAAGAACCCGCAGCGCCGCAGCGGCGACCGCAAGCATGATCAATGTCCGGGACCGAGTGCTCACATCGCGCAGGGTAGCCTTCCTCGAAACAGTGTTAGCGCTTGTGGTTCACTGCTGTTCGGCCGCACAGCATGCGCACCTGCGACACCGGACAGGATAGTCTGCGCCGGCCACATAGAGTGCCTGGAAACGGTCCTGCCGAGCAGGTCTTTCGGTGACCCGCGGCAGAGCAGTAGAGAAGTCAGTCTAACGCCGAGCGGCCTGCCTCGAGGCGCGCTGTCCACTGCGATGCTCGGCGGCTTCATCGGCCGCGCTCTGCTCCGACGCGGCACGCGCGGTGAGCGGACGTGCGCCGGACGGCCATGCTCGCCTGCTCGGAGGCTGCTGGTGTACGGCCCCGGTGAGCCCTGTTCGAGTCGGCTACTCGATCTCGATGAAGCATGTGCTCGCTGATTTTGTGTCGGGCACATCGCGCGCGCGGAGGCCGCATGCACTCATGTAGGCTGTCCGCATGCGATACCGCCTGTTCCGGTTGTTCAGCGTCCTTCTGCTGCTCACCCTTTCGGCAACGGTCCTCCTGATCGCACAAACCCGGCCCGGATCCGAGGGGGCCAACCACGTCGTGATCATCAGTCTCGACGGCTTCATGGCGTCTGCCATGTTCGACGAATCGGTGCCGCTGCCGACGTTACGGCGCCTGGCCGCGCAGGGCGCGGTTGCGCGGGGCATGCGTCCTGTGAACCCGACGGTTACGTGGGCCAACCATACGTCGATGGTCACGGGCGTGACCCCGGCGAAGCATGGCGTGATCTTCAACGGCGCTGCTGGTCCGCGCACCCGGCGTGCCACCGCAGGTCGAGCCGTGGCGCGACAGGAGCGAGATGGTGCACGCCCCCACGCTGTACGACGTCGCGCACGGGCGTGGGTTGACGACGGCCCAGGTGGACTGGGTCGCGATCTGGAACGCACCCACGGTCACGTGGGAGTTCCGCGAGCGTCCCGACCCGCAAGGCGCAATCGCGCGCGAGATGATTGACGCGGGGCTCGTGTCGCAGGAGGCGGTGGAGAACTTCGAGTCGAAGAACATCGTGTTTCGCGATCACGTCTGGACGGCCGCGGCGGCGCACATCATCCGCGAGCACCGGCCGCACCTGATGATGTTCCATCTGCTGACGCTCGATTCCGTGCAGCACCGCTACGGGCCGGGCACGCTCGCGGCAACATCGGCGATGGCGCACCTGGATGGGCAGGTGGCGAATATCGTTCTGGCGGTCGAACAGGCGGGTCTTGCCCCGCGCACGACATTCGTCATCGTCTCGGATCACGGGTTCAAGACGGTGCGGCGTCAGATCATGCCGAACGCCGCCTTTTTGAAGGCCGGGTTGCTCGAGGTGACCGAGGGCAAGGCGACGAGGTCGCAGGTGTACCTGATGTCCGAAGGAGGAACGGCGCTCGTCTACCCGACCGTGCCGGATGCAGATGGGCAGCTGCTCGCGCGTGCGAAGGCCGCGCTCACCGGGATCGAGGGCATCGATGCGATCGTCGAGCCGCCAGACTACGCCTCATACGGCCTGCCGTCGACCGCCGCGAGCGATCAGATGGGCGCGTTGATGCTGACGGCAAGAGACGGGTACTCCTTCTCCACGGCCGCGCATGGTGAAGTGGTGGCCGATGCGACCGAAGGCAGCCTCGGGGCTCACGGCTACGTATCGACAGACCCCGAGCTGCAGGCGCTCTTCATCGCATCGGGGCGCGGGATCAAGGCAGGCGTGACGCTCGACTCGATGCGGACGATCGACCTTGCGCCGACGATGGCCCGCTTGCTCGGCGTCGAGTTGAAGGATGTGGACGGGCGGGTGCTGACCGAGATTCTCGCCGGCGAGTAGGCCGCCGGTCGGCGCGCCGGCCGACGCCGCCCGTTATACTCGCGGCGCATGCCGGATATCGCGCCGGAACAGCAGCCCTGCCGAGCTGCGGCAAGCCGCGCGGCGAGAACATCGCCGAAGGCACCCGCTGCGCAGCCTGCGGCGGCCGTGAGGCGCTCCAGTTATGCCTGGCCGCCGCCGTCTGCGCCGGCGGGCTCGCGCTTGGGGCCGGCGGCGGCCTGCAACGCGCGCTCCTCGCGGCGCTCGTCGCGGCCGCATCGCTGACCCCGGCGTTCGTGGTGACCGTGCTGCTGCACGAGCTGACCCACGCGGTAACAGCCACGCTGCTCGGGCAGACCGTGCTCCGCGTCATCGTCGGCGAGGGCCCGGCGCTGGTTCGCTTCGGGCGTCAGCCGCAGATCGTGATCGGCCGCGTGGTCGTCGGGAACGGTGCCACCTGGGTACTGGACCTGCAACGCGCCGGTTACCGGTGGCGCACGTCCGTGATGCTGCTGGCCGCCCCGCTCGTGTCGCTGCTCGTTGCAGCCGCAGCCTGGTACGCGAGCGGCGGGTGGGGGATTGCCGGCCGTTCGGCGGCGCTCACGTTCGGCGGATGCAACCTCGCGATGGCCGTCATCACGCTCCTGCCGTTGCCGACCTTTGGCGGACGGGTCTGGAGCGACCTCGCCAGTGCGCTGTTCCTCCTTCGCGCAACCGAAACGGAAATCGCCGAACAGATGGTCGGGGCTGTCAGGACCGCGATGGCGGTACACATCGAACGCGGCGACTTCGACGGCGCCATCGCTGTGGCGCGCGCGGGAGTAGGCGTCGCACCGGACTCACCGCTGGCGCACAGTCTGCTTGCGTTCGCGCTTCCACACTGCTGGCAGGCATGCCGAGGCCGGGGCCGTGGCCCACGCGGCCCTTGTCCGGGAGATGAGCGAAGCCGATCGCGCCTACCTCTCGCGGTTCCTGGAGGGTGTCGCGGCTACCGGTTCGGGAGGTCGCCCGGACTGAAGTCCCGGCTCGACATGATCTCGCGGTCCCGGCTCCCACACGATGTCGGGTCCCGGCTACACACCCTCTCCGGTCACAACGTGTCTCACCGCACGGCGGGTGAGGGCCGGACGACTTACTTGCGCGTTTCGGGCAGGCGGCGTTCGGACGGGCCGTCGTACACGTGGTCGGTCGGATCGATCTGCCGCATCGGCGAGTTGCGCAGCCGCTCTTCATGGGCGTGCGCAATGAGGCCGGGGACGCGGGAGATGATGAACAGCGCGTTGCCGAACTCGTAGTCGAGGCCGAGGTCGCTGCACACCGCGGCAATCGCGCCGTCCACGTTCATCGGCATGGCCTCGCCCTGCGGTCCCGTCCGTGATTCGAGCAGCCGCTCAATCATGCGCATCAAGCGGATGTGCTCGGCGTCGAGCTCGAGATCCATGGCGAGCTGCATGAGGCGCACGGCCCGCGGGTCCCGTGTGTGGAGCCGATGGCCGAAGCCTGGCGGACGCTGTCCCTCGGCGAGGCAGCCATCGATGAGGCGCTCGGCGGCATCCTGCAGCGAGCTGCCGCGCCTGATGTCGTCGAGGCCGCTGTCGAGCATCCGCATGCACGCTTCCACATCGCCCCCGTGGTAGGCGCCGAACGCGAGCACACCCGCGGCGACCCCTGCACGGAGGGGCGCGCCTGTCGTGGCGACGTTCCGCGCCACGATCGTGGATGGCGGCGTTGCGCCGTGATCCACGGATGAGACGAGGATCGCCGCGATCATCTTGCCGATGGCCGGCGTGGGCAGGTCGCCCATCAACAGCAGGTAGATGGCTTCCGCGAAGCTGACGCGGCCCATCATCTCGTCTACGTGATAGCCGCGGATCAGGATCCGGTTCGGCTCGATGTGCGTGATGGCGGTCTTCCAGGCGCCGGTACCGCCGCGGGCATGCTGACGGCGATCCCCGCCCGGTGCGCTCGTGTGTTCGTCGACCATGAGGTTCCCCCTACAGCGTGCCGTAGAGACGATCGCCGAAGTCCCCGAGGCCGGGAACGATGAACTTGTGCGCGTTCAGCCCCTCATCGACAACGGGGGTATAGATGTGGACGTCCGGGTAGCGCTGCTCGACGGCCGCAATGCCCTCCGGGGCGGCAACGATGCAGGCGATGCGCACGTTGCGGGCGCCCGCCCGGTAGAGCAGCTCGAGGCCGGCCACCGCACTGCCGCCCGTGGCGAGCATCGGGTCGATCATCAGCACGTAGCTGTCGCCAAGGCCATTGGGCAGCTTGGAGTAGTACCTGCGATGCGACGGCGGTGGTCTCGTCGCGCTGCAGCCCCAGGTGACCCACGCGTGCGCCTGGAATCAGGTCCAGCACGGCGTCCAGCATGCCCAGCCCGGCACGCAAGACGGGCACTACGACCACATCACCCGTGACGCCGTGGCCGCGCGCGGGCCCGATCGGCGTCTGGACCACACGGTCGGCCGTGGGCAGATCGCGCATGGCCTCCGCCGCCAGCAGCACGCTGATCCGTTTCGCGATGCGGCGGAATTCCTCGGGCCCCGTAAGCGAGTCGCGCAGCGTGAGCAGCGCGTCCTGCACGAGCGGGTGCTGAACGACCTGGACGGGCACGGGCACACTATACACAATCGGACTGAGGGCTCAGGGGGCTAAGGGCTGAAGGCTAATGGCCGCTGAAGGCTGAAGGCTGAAGGCTGAAGGCTGAAGGCTAAAGGCTAAAGGCTAAAGGGCAGACGGTAAGCGCCGTCGCCGTTGCCGTGGATCGACTACTATCCACCACCCACCACCCACCGCCCTCCGTCCTTAGCCGTTCGCTCTGAGCCCTTAGCCTTTGAGCCCTTAGCCCTCAGCCTTTGAGCCCTTAGCCTTCCGCCTCCGCCCGTGCTCGCCTGTATGATCCGCGCATGCATCGACCACGCGCCGCCGTCCTTCTCGCGCTCGTCACCTGCGCCGCCCTTCTGCATGCCCAGGTTCCCGCGCCGCAGCCGGTGGATCTGCTCGTCACGGGCGGCACCGTGATCACCGTCGACCCGGAGCGCCGCGTGCTCACACCAGGCGCCGTAGCCATCCGTGGGGCGGACATCGTGGCGGTGGGCTCACCCGACGAGCTCCGGCAGGCGTACACACCTGCCCGCGTCATCGACGCGAGTGGACGCGTGGTCATGCCGGGGCTGATCAACACCCACGGGCACGCCCCCATGGTCATGTACCGCGGGCTGGCGGACGATCTCGCGCTGATGGACTGGCTGCAGCAGTACATCTTTCCGGCCGAGGCGAAGACGGTGGCGCCCGCGTTCGTGCGCGCCAGCACTGAGCTTGCCGCGCTCGAGATGATTCGCTCGGGCACGACCACCTATGTCGACATGTACTACTTCGAGGAGGAGATCGCGCGTGTCACGAGAGCCGCAGGCCTCCGAGGCGTGCTGGGTGAGACGATCATTGGATTCCCATCGCCGGACGCAAAAACGCCCGCCGATGCGCTCTCGAGGACCGAGCGGTTCCTGGAGGAGTTCGCCGACGATCCGCTCATCACGCCTGCCGTGGCGCCGCACTCGATGTACCTGGTGGACAACGCTGTCCTGCTCGCCTGCCGCGCACTGGCGATGAAGCACCAGAAGCCGCTTCTCATTCACCTCGCCGAAACGGAGGACGAGATCAAGACGGCGCGCGAGCGGTTCCAGGCATCGCCGACAGCGTACCTGGACCGGATCGGGTTCTGGGCGCCGAGGACCCTTGCCGCGCACGGGGTGTGGGTGACCGACGACGACATCGCCTTGCTCGCGCGTGCACACGTGGGCTTGTCGCACAATCCCGAGAGCAACATGAAGCTCGCGAGCGGGACGGCGCCCGTGACGAAATACCTGAAGGCTGGCGTGGCCGTGGGCCTGGGCACCGACGGGGCGGCCAGCAACAACGACCTCGACATGTTCGACGCCATGCGGCAGACGGCATTCCTCCACAAGCTGGCGACGCGGGACCCGCGGGCGCTGCCCGCGGCGACCGTGCTCGAGCTCGCGACGCTGGGCGGCGCGCGCGCCCTGGGGATGGACCGCCAGGTCGGCTCACTCGAGCGCGGGAAGCGCGCCGACCTCCTGATTGTCGGTATGAGCAGCGCCCGCCAGACACCGCTCTACGATCCCGTGTCCCACCTGGTCTACGTCACGCGTGGCGACGATGTGGAGACGACGATCGTGCACGGGAAGGTGCTGATGGAAGACAGGACGGTGTTGACGCTCGACGAGCGGAGAGTGCTGGCCGAGGCGCGGCGGATCTCGGAGGACGTGCGGAGGGCGGTGGCGCAACGATGAAGGAAGGCTGAAGGCCAAGGGCCAAAGGCACAATGCACAATGCACAATGCACAATGCAGACAATGCAGAATGCACAATGCAGAACAAACCAACTCAGAACCGGAGCCAGAGCCCCAGAGCGCCAGAGCCCAGCGCCCAGCGCCCAGAACTGAGAACCGAGAACCGCGAACTAATCCTGCAGCACCGCGATGTAGGGCAGATTGCGGTACTGCTGGCCATAGTCGAGGCCGTAGCCGACGACGAAATGGTCCTCGATCGCGAATCCGATATACTCCACGCGCACGTCGATCTGGCGGCGTGAGGGCTTGCTCAGAAAGCAGGCGGTGCGCACCGACCGCGGCCCCCGGGCGGTCAGGATATCCTGCAGGTAGTGCAGGGTCAGGCCCGTGTCCACGATGTCTTCTACGATGAGCACGTGGCGGCCCTCGAGCGCGAAGTCGAGGTCCTTGAGGAGCCGGACTTCACCCGAGGACGTGGTGCTGTTCGCGTAGCTCGAGAGCGCCATGAAGTCGAGCGTCACCGGCATGTCAATGGCGCGCACGAGGTCCGACAGGAACATGAACGCGCCCTTCAGGACGCACACCATGTGCAGCTGGCCCTCGGCGGCGTAATCGCGGTGAATCTCGACTGCCAGCTCGCGGGTGCGCTGCGCGATGGCCGCTTCGGAGATGAGAACGGTGTTCGGCATCGGGAGTCTGGCCCGCGACACGACCGCACGGGACTCGTGAGCAAAAACCGGCGACGAGCGTAGCACACGCGCGGATGGACACGAAGCCGTTCGACATCATCACGGAAGCAGATGCCCGCGTGCTCCCGCCAGGCACGACGGTCCGGCTCGCACGGCACGGACACGTGACGCCGCTGGCGGATGACACGCTCCGCGCGAGGCGCATCACGGTCGTGCGCGACGATGGCATCCCGAGCGGGGCAGCCGCGGCCCTCGCGCCGCCCGCGGAAATCCGGCGGCTCGTGATCGGCAGCGATCACACGGGTGTTGCGCTGAAGAAGCGGCTGGTGGACTGGTGCAGGGGACGTGGCCTTGCCGTTACGGACGCCGGCGTGTCCGACGGCACTCCCGCCGACTATCCCGACGTGGCCGCAGCGGTCGCCCGACCCGTCGCCCGCGGCGAGGCCGATGCGGGCATCGTCATCGACGGGGCGGGGCTCGGGTCGGCGATCGCGGCGAACAAGGTGCGCGGCATCCGTGCCGCCATGTGTGCCACGCCCACGCTCGCCCGGTACGCGCGCGAGCACAACGGCGCAAACGTGCTCGCACTCGGAGCGACGCTCGTCTCACCTGACGAAGCGCTGGCGATCGTGCAGACCTTCCTGTCGACGTCGATGAGGGAAGCACGGTACATCGCACGGCTCGCGAAGGTGAAGCGGCTCGAGGAGCTCTAGGCCACTAGTCCAGACTGCACGATTGATCATGGTGGATCTGGAACGGCTCGTCGCCATCGTCGTGGAGGAGGTCGCGGCCGCGCAGGGGCTGGCCCGGGCGCCGTCGCAGTGCGGCTGCCATGCGGTGCTGTACGAGTGCTGCCCCGACCGGCTTCGTGCGGTGCTCGATGCGGGCGCGTCGCGGCTGGGGCTGCACGCCACGGGCGGCAAGCCTGGCGACGTCGCCGGGTTCATCGATCACACCCTGCTCAAGCCGGACGCCACCCGTGCAGACATCGAACGGCTCTGTCGCGAGGCGGCCGAGTTCCGCTTCGCCACCGTGTGCGTGAACCCCACGTGGGTCGCGCTGGCCGCACGACTCCTGCGGGATTCACCGGTGGGCGTCTGCTCTGTCGTGGGCTTTCCGCTCGGCGCGACGACCTCCGACGTGAAGCACTACGAGACGCGTCGCGCCATCTTCGACGGCGCGCGCGAGATCGACATGGTCATCAATGTCGGCGCGCTCAAGTCCGGCGATCTGCGCACGGTCGAGCGGGACATCGAAGCGGTCGTGGCACCCTGCCGGGAGGCCGGCGCCGGCAGCAAGGTCATCATCGAGGCGGCGCTGTTGACCGATGACGAGAAGGTCGCGGCCTGCACGCTGTCCAAGGCCGCAGGGGCTGACTTCGTGAAGACCTCGACCGGATTTGGTCCCGGAGGGGCGACCGCGGCCGATGTGGCGCTGATGCGCAAGGTGGTCGGCGCGGAGATGGGTGTCAAAGCGGCCGGGGGCGTCAAGGATTACGAAGCGCTGAAGCAGATGGTCGCGGCAGGAGCCACGCGCGTGGGTGCGAGCGCGGGCGTCCGCATCGTGCAGGAGTCGCGTGGCGGCCGACCCGCTGCCGCCATTCCGGCCGGCTACTGACGCCGGGGCAGATACCGCACCGGGCTCCGCGCCGTCGCGAGGCACGGCCGCGGAGGTTGCACGCCTCTTCTTCTGGCTCGGCGCAATCGGCTTTGGCGGACCGGTGGCCCACGTCGCCCTCATGGAGCGCGAAGTGGTCCGCGCGCGGCGCTGGCTGCCGCCAGACGAGTTCCTCGATCTGCTCGGCCTCACGAACCTGATTCCCGGCCCGAACTCGAGCGAGATGGCGATGGCGCTTGGCTATCGCCGCGCAGGCTGGGCGGGGCTGGTTGCGGGTGGCGCCAGCTTCATCCTCCCGGCGGCCTGCATCACCGCTGCGCTCGCGTGGCTGTACGTGCGCTACGGATCGCTGCCCGAGATCCAGCCCTGGCTGTCGGGACTGGGTCCCGCCGTCGTCGCATTGATGGTCGTGGCGATCGCGCGCCTTGGCCGTCCAGCGTTTGGAGACGTGGTGCTCGGAGCGATCGCGATCGGGGTGCTGGCGCTGCGCCTGGTCGGCGTCAACGAGCTGATCCTGCTCCTCGGCGGCGGAGTGGCTGCGCTGGTGGGCCCGACGCGCCGGCCCGCCGCAGGCGCGTTCGTTCTTCTCCTGCTTGCCACGCTCAGCGTCGCGGCACAGGCGCTCCCTTCCGTGCCGGCCGTGCCGATGATCGTTGAACCCAGTCTGGGTGAGATCGGTGTGTTCTTCGCGCGCACGGGTGCGGTCCTCTACGGCGGCGGGTACCTGCTGGTGGCGCTGCTCGAACCGCTCGTCACGCGCGGATGGCTGACGAGCACTCAACTCGTTGACGCGGTCGCCGCAGGTCAGGTGACCCCTGGTCCCGTGCTCACGACAGCCACGTTCATCGGCTACCTGCTCGCCGGACTGCCCGGAGCCGGAGTGGCAACCGTAGCGATTTTTCTGCCGGCGTTCGGGTTTGTCGCCGCGCTCGGCCGCATCGCACCCCGGCTCCGGCGTTCACCCATCGCGGGACGATTTCTAAGTGGCGTCAATGCCGCCGCTGTAGCGCTCATGGCCGCGGTCACAGTGACCTTGGCGCGCGCTGCGCTGACGGATATCAGAGCGGGTGTGATCGCGGGAATCGCGCTGGCTGCAGCGAGCCGAGGGTTGAACGGCGGGTGGATCGTCGCCATCGGTCTAGCTGCGGGAGCGCTCACGGTGTGGATGAGGTGACGAGCTCCGGGCTCCTGACGTGATGGGCTCCAGGCTCCGGGCTCCGGGCCTCGTCAGGCTCCCGGCTGACGATCACTGATTCGAATGCAACCGGCCGTCGTGGTGCGTAACAAGCCGGAGCCTGGAGTCCTGGAGCCTGGAGCCCGGAGCCGACACGACCCTCCCGTCAGTTCCGCGAAGCAGTCCGCGGCGGGGGTGGTGTACCGGCGAGGCCTACGGCGTCGAGGATGAAGGCGTAGCGGAAGGCGACCTCCCGGAGATGCTCATACCGCCCTGAGCTGCCGCTGTGCCCTCCTGCCATGTTGGTCTTCAGGTACAAGGGGTTCTTGTCCGTCTTCACGGTGCGCAGTCGTGCCACCCACTTCGCCGGCTCCCAGTACATCACCTGGGAGTCGTTGAGCGACGTCATCACCAGCATCCAGGGATAGTTCTGGGCACGGACGTTGTCATATGGCGAGTACTGCCGCATGTAGGCGAACGCGTCGGGATCCTGCGGGTTGCCCCACTGCTCCCACTCCTGTGCCGTCAGCGGCAGCGACGCATCCAGCATCGTGTTGATCACGTCCACGAACGGCACGTCGGCGACGATCGCCTTGAAGAGGTCCGGCCGCATGTTGGCGACGGCGCCCATCAGCAGGCCTCCGGCGCTGCCGCCGTTTGCGACCAGTCGATCGGGTTTCGTGTAACCGCTCTTCACGAGGTATTCGGCGACGTCGATGAAGTCGGTGAACGTGTTCATCTTCTTCATCATCTTTCCATCGTCGTACCATTGGCGGCCCATCTCCTGGCCGCCCCGGACGTGTGCGATGGCGTAGATCATCCCGCGGTCCACCAGGCTGAACACGTTCGAGTTGAACGTAGGCTCCATCGTGATGCCGTAGGAACCGTAGGCGTAGAGCAGCAGCGGGCGTGAGCCGTCGAGCGTCGCCCCCTTCGGCAGCAGGATGGAGACAGGCACCTGCACGCCATCCCGTGCGGGGGCCATGCGGCGGTGCACCTCGTAACGTGAGGCGTCGAATCCGCTGGGGATCTCCTGGCGCTTGCGGAGCGTGCGTTCGCGTGTCGGGACGTCGTAGTCGTAGACCGAGGCCGGCGAAATGGGCGACGAGTAGGCGAAGCGGAAGACGCTGGTACGGAACTCCGGGTTCTTGTCCGGAAACACGGCGTAGGCCTCTTCCGGGAACGCGACGTCGTGCGACGCATCGCCCGCGAGGCCGACGATGCGCAGACGGCGCAGACCGGCACGCCGTTCGGTGACCGCCGCGAATGTCTCGAACACGTCCAGGCCCTCGATGAACACGTCATCACGGTGCGGCACCCAGTCCGTCCATTCGAGCGGGGCGCCCGCGCGATCGGCGGCGCGGCGGATGCGGAAGTTTCGGGCGCCGTCGTTCGTCAGCAGATAGAAGAACCCGCCGCCATGCTCGACGCTGTACTCGACGTCCGGCCGGCGCGGCTCGATGACGCGCGGTGCCGTCGTGGGCGCCGCCGTGGGGATGACGCGCCACTCCGAGGAGGTGAACCCGTCGGAGGCAATGAAGATGAACGCATCGCTGCGCGATCTGAACACGCCGGCGTCGTAGAGGACGTTCGGCTCTTCGAACACCTTCACGTCCGCGTCACGCGGCGTACCCAGGACATGCCGCCAGATGGTGTTGCCACGCTTGGCCGCGTCGGCGCGCGTGTAGAAGAACGTCCGGTTGTCGTCCGCCCACGCCGTGCCGTTCCACACGTCGGGGATCGATTCGAGGATCCGGCCGGTCGACAAATCCTTCACGTGGAGCGTGTACTCGCGGAACGCGGTGAGGTCCTCGAGGTACAGCAGCCTGGTGCCGTCCGGGCTCACGTCCATGCCGCCCAGGGCGTGGAACTTCTTGCCCTCGGCCAGCGCGTTCTGATCGAGATAGACCTCCTCGGCAGCCTCAAGCGTTCCCTTCTTCCGGCAGAAGACCGGGTACGCCTTCCCTGCTTCCGTCCGCGTGTAATACCAGTACTCGCCGTCACGCGCGGGCACATCCTCGTCGGTCTCCTTGATGCGCCCGAGCAGCTCGTTGTACAGCGTCTCGCGGAGTGCGGCGGTGTGCGCCGTGCCAGCTTCGGTGTAGGCGTTCTCGGCCTCGAGATACGCCGTCACCTCGGGGGTGCCTTTCTCGCGCAGCCACCCGTACTCGTCGGTGAGCGTGACGCCGTGCAGCGTCGTTGTCTTCGGGACCTTCTTGGCCATCGGCGGATTCGGAGGCGCCTGGGCGCTCGCAAGGCTGCTGAGGCCTGCAAGCCACGCTCAAGCTCAGGGATGTGAAGATGAGCGCGCGGGACGCGAGCAGTCGGCCGGTGAGCAGGGATCGAGTGCGTGTGCTGACCATGCACCAGTGTAGCGCGCCGGCGGTGAACGACCGGCGCTTTGCCTCACAACAAGAGGGGCCGACCTGGGCTGCCGCCAAAGGAGATGATGTAGCCATCGGGATCCTCGATATAGAAGTCCTTTGTCCCCCAGGCCGTGACGGCAAGCGGTTTCATGATCGTTACGCCGTTGGCGACGCACTGTTCGAAAAACGCTTCGATGCCGTCGACGCCGGCCGAGGCGTCAAGATGCTCATTGTCGCGCCGCCAGCGACGCTCCGCTTGGTTTTTGGGCGCTTCCTTCAGGTGGAGTTCCAGTCCGTTCAACTCGCCGATGGCGTAGAAACCGTCCCATGGTTCGCCGAACGCAAAACCGAGCTTGTTGTAGTACGCGATCGAGCGTTCGAGGTCATCGACAAGGAACTGCGGCGCGAAGGACGTCACCCGTGGCTTCATCGCGATGGTCGTCATCGAAACATCCTTTCGTTGACTAAACTATCAGGACTTCTTGACGAAGCTGCAAGCCTCGGGCTCGACACGCCGACGCGCGCGGCGGCCATGGCCGCGATGTTCGACAAGCACGGGCTAACGCTTGCTTCGGCTTTTGCGTCGGGCCCGCAATCAGTCGCGCCGCGCCTCCTGCGCGATCTCGACGTTCTGCCGCTTGTGGCATTCGGAGCAGGTTGCCAGCATCTGCCCGTACAGTTCCGAACGGGTCTTCGAGTCCTCGGCCTTGCGGGCCTGCTGCGCCAGGTCATGGAGTCGCTGCGCCAGTGCCTCGATCTCGGGCTGTGGCGTCGATCCCCGCTTCAAGTCGAGCTCCACTGGATCCCCGGTCAACGCGTCTGCTCCGACATTCCACGAGTCCGTGGACGGAACGACTAACCCGCGGTAGAGGAGGTCGGCGGCGCGGTAGTGCTTCCGCATGTGGCCGGCGAGGGTTTCGTTCTCACCTCGCGGCAGGGCGGCCATCAGCGTCGGCGTCGCGTCGACAGCAGTGTGGCAGGAGCCGCAGGCCGCCGCCAACCGCGCCGTGCCACGCGCGGCCTGCACCAGGTCTGATGCCGCGGCCACTTCGGCTGCGAGCCGCTGCATTTCGGCGATATTCGGTTGCGCCGACAGGGGGAGGTCCTCTTGCGGGTGTTCGGCGAGCCATCGTGCCGGAGCGCGAACCGCCTCGAGGTCGGCCCGGATGACGGCGTCGCGGATCTCTGCGCCGCGCGTGAAGTGCTCCCGCATCCGGGGCCGCACGGTGGGCGCAGGCTGGCCTGGAACCTGGTTCGGCGGCGCCGCGGTGCCTTGAGACCAGGCAAGGGAAGCGCCCCCCTCGAGGGCGAGCAGACAAAGGACGGGCAAACTGACGCTCAACGCCGGCCGGAAGCGGAGGGACATGGCCACCTCACTCGGTCAGTACGTGTCACCGTTGTCCAGACCAGAATAGCCGAAGAACTCCACCCTGCAATCGACCGCCTTGCGCTGTCGCCTTCACGATCGGTATCTCCCTCGGGGCGAGCTTGCCGCCATCTCGCTATTAGACCCAGTGCTCGTTTGTGGTGTCACCGCACCGCTGATGTGGGACAGGGCTTCAGCCCTGCAAAATCGCACCGCTGATGTGGGGCGACGGGCTTCAGCCCTGCAAATCGGTGCGCTCCAGCAGGCCTGAAGGCCTGCCCCACATCACTCCACAAGTGAATCGCGGCTTTAGTCAGTTGTGAAAGGGACTACGGATAGCGTCGATCGCATCACGTCACGCGAAACTGCCTCTTCCGGGTCGCGTGTGCGCACGATCTCGAGGGCATCGTGGCGACGGCGCGATCCAGGGTCGGCGGAGCCCGGGTGGGACGGATCTGACGGGGTGGATCAGCGGGCTACGGGAATCGAACCCGTCTAGCTGGCTTGGGAAGCCAGAGCATTACCACTATGCTAAGCCCGCTGAACGGAGACATTCTAGCAAGGCTGCAGGCTGCGGGCTACAGGCTGCAGCCCGGTCGGACTCAGAGGCCCCTCCGCCCGATACCGCCTGTAGGCTGCAGCCCGCAGCCTGCAGCCTACCTGCCGCAGTCTAGCCCCGAATCACCCCCAGCACCTCGTCGCGCTTCTTCTCCATCAGTTCCGGCGTCGTCGCCTCGAGGTTCAGGCGGATCAGCGGCTCGGTGTTCGAGGCGCGCACGTTGAAGTGCCAGTCGTCGTACTCCACCGAGACCCCATCCAGCTTCGTCACGGCGCCGCTGCTGAACTGACGCGCCAGCGCGTGCAGCTTGTCCTCGAGGACGGTCATGCTGGCCACCTTCGTGTTGATCTCGCCCGAGATGAAGTACTTCGCGCGCATCGGCTTCAGCAGATCGGCGAGCGACGCGTTCTTCTTCGACATCAGCTCCAGCATCAGCAGCGCCGGGATGAAGCCGTTGTCGGCGTAAAAGTTGTCGCGGAAGTAGTAGTGCCCCGTCACCTCGCCGCCGAAGATGGCGTCTTCGTCCCGCATCCGGCGCTTGATGAAGGCGTGGCCCACGCGGTTCATGAGCGGCCGGCCGCCGTAGCGCAGCACCGTGTCGCGTACCGCGTAGCTCGCGCGCAGGTCGTAGACGATCGTGGCGCTGGGGTGCTTCAGCAGGAATGCCTCCGCGAGCAGCGCCGTGACGAAGTCGCCGGAGATGAACTCGCCCGTGCCATCGATGAAAAAGCAGCGGTCTGCATCGCCGTCCCACGCGATGCCGATGTCGGCCTTCTCCGCCACGACGCGCTCGACGATGTGCGCGCGGTTCTCCTCGATGAGCGGATTCGCCTCGTGATTGGGAAAGCTGCCGTCCGGCGTGTAGCACATCTCGATCACGCGGCAGGGCAGCCGTGCAAACATCGGCGGCGCCACGAGACCGCCCATGCCGTTGCCGGCGTCGGCCACCACCTTGAACGGCTTGATGATCGACGGGTCTATGAACGACATGATGTGGTCGATGTACGGGGCGAGGATGTTCTTCTCCGTGCGGCGCCCGGGCGTGGCCGCCTGCGCGGGAATCGTGCCGCTGACGAGCATGTCGCGGATCTCGCCGAGGCCCGCCTCGCCGCTGAGAGGGAGCGCCTCGCGGCGGACCATCTTGATGCCGTTGTACTCGCCGGGGTTGTGCGACGCGGTGATCTGCGCGCCGCCTTCGAGCCCCTCGGCGGCCACCGCGAAGTACAGCATGTCTGTCGCCATCATCCCGAAGTCCACGACGTCGCACCCCTGCGCGAGCGCCCCCTCGATGAAGGCGGCGGCAATCGTCGGCGACGAGAGGCGCATGTCGCGCGACACGCCGATTCGTCTGGCGCCGAGGTACGTGACGAACGCCCGGCCGATCTCGCCGGCGACCTCCTCGTCGATCTCACGGGGATACACGCCCCGCACGTCGTAGGCCTTGAAAATGCCCTGGTTCACGTTCACGTCGCACCTCGATTCGAAGGACAGGTTCCCCGGCTTCGGGCTTCAGACTACCGGCTTCGGGCGCGTCGGGCCTCAGGCTTGGCAGACTCCCGCCGCCCGCCGCCGGGGCGTTCTCATCTCATCCCCTCGTCCGGCTCCAATCCGTGACCACCGACTTGTCGCCGAGCACCGCGCCGGCGCCGACGGTGGCGGCGCGGCCCACGTGGCAATGGCGGCCGAGAATCGCGTCCTCGACCACCGCCTCGCGGCCGATGCGGCCGTTGGCCCAGACAATCGAGCCGCGGACCCTGGCCTCTTCCTCGATGTGGCACTGCCTGCCGAGCACCGTGTACGGGCCGATCCGGGCACCTGCCTTGACGACGACGCCCTCGTCGAGGAACGCGGGCCCTTCAATAGTCGCGCCGTCCTCGACACGGACGTCAGGCGCCAGCGAGACCGGGCCGGTGCCAGCAGCGAACGGCGGGGCCACGTATCGCCCGTCCATGATGTCGCGATGCACCTGGACGTACTTCTCCGGGGTGCCGATGTCGATCCAGTAGCCGCGATATGTGAACGCCACGAAGGTCTCGCCGCGCTCCACGAGCGACGGGAAGTAACTGCGCTCGATCGACCACGCCGTGTCCTTCGGGATGCGATCGAACGTGTCGGGCTCGAGCACGTAGATGCCGGCGTTGATCGTGTCGCAGGTGATCTCGTCCTCCTTGGGCTTCTCGAGGAACCGGCGGACGTTCCCGTCCGCGTCGGTCTCGACGAGCCCGTACGCCGACGGGTTGTCGACCGGCGTCAGCACGATGGTGGCCTTGGCCCGACGCTCCCGGTGCAGGCGAAGGACCGCGGCCAAATCGATCTGCGTCAGGACGTCCCCGTTGAACACCACGACCGAATCGGTCAGCGACTCGCCCGCATAGCGGATCGCTCCACCCGTGCCGAGCGGCGAGGGCTCAACGACGTAGCGGATCTTGATGCCGGCATCGCTGCCGTCACCGAACACCTCCTCGATCCGGCGTGGCTGGTAATTGAGGCTGAGGATCACTTCGTCGATGTCGGGCACCTGCTTCAGCAGGTCGATCTGGTAGTGGAGGAACGGCCTCTGGAAAATCGGGACGATCGGCTTCGGTGTGTGCAGCGTGAGGGGGCGCAGGCGCGTGCCTTTGCCCCCGGCGAGCAGGATGGCCTTCATGCAACCGCCGATCATACCCGATGTCTCAGGGACGGGACCTGTCGCGCGGCAAATCCAGCGGCCCCGTCACGGTCAGCGCGTACGCGCGGTAATAGTCGAGCGCGGAGATGAGAGCCGTGCCGACCACCACCCAGAGCGCCACCTTGCCCAGCATGAAGAACGGCTGCGTGCCGTTCTGCCCGAGGATCAGCAGCAGGATCGCCACCACCTGCGACACCATCTTCAGTTTTCCCAGAGATGACGCCGGAAAGGCCCGTCCGCGCGTGGACGCGAAGCTGCGCAGCCCGGTCACCGCCAGCTCGCGGCCGATGATGACCGCCACCATCCACGCCGGCGCGAGATCCATCTGCACCAGCGAGATGAATGCGGCGGATGTCAGCAGCTTGTCGGCGATCGGATCGATCATCTGGCCGAGCGCGGTGATCTGGCCGCGTCGTCGTGCCAGGTAGCCGTCGAGCCAGTCGGTCAGCGAGGCGAGGCCGAAGATCGCCGCACCGACGAGCTCCTTCTGGATGCCGAAGATGCGATGCCCTTCGAACTTCGTGAGCAGCACCACGACCAGCAACGGCACGAGGAAGATGCGGGTGACGGAGAGGGCGTTCGGCAGGTTCATGGCGCGGCGCGCGCGTCGACCCGGCCGCGTTGCCGTGCCGGGAGGCGCAGACGATGTCCGCGCATTGTACCGCGGGCGGCTGACCACCCTGTCTTGCAGGGCTGAAGCCCTGCCCCCATCGCTGCTCTGCTGCACGCCTTCGGTCTAGCGTGAGCGCGCGTTCGGCGGCGCAGGCGGCGGGGCGGTAGCCGCCCGGCGCTGCAGGCGTCGGTGAGGCCGTTGGTGCTGGCGCTATCGTCGGTATGGTGCTGCCTGGCGCCGGTGCGGGCGTGGCGGGCGCAGGAGTAGCGGCGCCCGGGGCGGGTGTTTGCGGCGTCGCTGCCGCGTCTCCGGTTGCCGCGGGCGCGTCAGCGGGCACCGTGTCTTTGAACTCGTCGAGCCGCAGCTTCGCCGGCTCGAGGAACTCGCTGGTCTCGAATTCCTTCACGAGCCGAGCGAAGTAGGGCAGCGCCTCGGCATTGAGCTTGACCTTCAGTAGAGCCTCGCCGAGATGGTAGTACAGCGCGTCCCGCTGCGTGAACGATGGGTCTTCCTTGATCAGCGCCTTGAACCGGGCGATGGCGCCGGGGTACCACCGCTGGCGGAAGTAGAAGTAGCCGACGCGGTACTCCGACACGCTGAGCCGATCGCGCGCTTCACGGTACCGCGCCTGCACCTCGGGCAGCAGTTGGCTGTTCGGATACTTGGCGATGAAGGTCTCGAACTCCTGCACGGCCTCGCGCGTTTCGCGCTGGTCGCGCTCGGGACCGCGCATCTGCCGGTAGTGACACATGCCAAGCTTGTACTGCGCGTAATCCGCGCGCCGGTGCGTCGGGTAGAAGCTGAGGAACTCCTTGAACTCGTTCACCGCCAGCACGAGCGATTCGACGTTGCCCTCGCCGAGATACGCGTCACCCAACCCGAGCTTCGCATCCGGGCGGAACGGGCTCTGCGGGTAGTTGTCGACGAGACGGCCGAAGAACTCGCGCGCCGTGAGCCACTTCTTGTCGTTCAGCAGCTCGGTGCCTCGCTCGAAGAGGAACTTGTCGGCTTCCGCAATCCCGGTCGGGATCGTGTCCTTCTTCCCGCCGCAGGCGCCGGCCGCGACAGCGAGCGCGCACGCGATGAGAAGGGCTGTGACGCGAGTGATCGGACGGTTCTGTGTCATGCAACGGACGCTGATGCCAGCCAGCGGTACTCTTCTGCCAGACCGTCGGCCAGCGACACGGTCGGTTGGAAGCCAAGGTCGGTCCGCGCGAGGGACGTATCCGCGTAAGTGTCGCGAACGTCGCCTTTCTGCGCCGGTCCGCGTTCGATGTGCAGCGGCTGGCCGGTGACGCGCCCGACCATGGCGAGCACCTCGTTGAGGCTGACGCGCGAGCCGCCGCCCAGGTTGTACGCCCGCCCCGGCACCCCTCGTTCACCGGCGGCGATAGTGCCCGCGACGGCGTCCGCGACGAACGTGAAGTCGCGTGTCTGCCCGCCGTCCCCGAACACCGGAATGGGTTCGCCGAGCTGCGCGGCTTTCAGGAAGCTTGTGGAAGGCCATGTCCGGTCGCTGGCGCGGGCCATACACCGTGAAGTAGCGCACGGAGGTGGCCGGCACGCCGTGGTTCGCGCTGTAGAGATGACAGAGATGCTCGGCCGCCAGCTTCGTGACGCCATACGGGAGAAAGCGGGTGAGGCACGGCATCCTCGCGCATCGGAATCGTCGCCGCATCGCCGTACACGGAGGAGCTCGATGCATACACCAGGCGGTGCAGCGGCTTGCCGACGCAGGCCTCGAGCAGCACCTGGGTCGCCTCGATGTTGTTGGTCGTGTACACCTGGAAGTCCTGCCCCCAGCTCTTGCGCACGCCGGCCTGGGCCGCCAGGTGGAACACGTGCGTCACACCCTCGAGCACCCGGTCGAGATCGGCGCCCTGGATGGTCGACTCGACGAACGAGAACCGCGGCCGCGATGTGAGCGATCTGGAGGTTCGCCTCTTTGATCGCCCGCGGGTAGTAGTCGGCGAAGCAGTCGATGCCGATCACCTCGGCACCGCGGTCGAGCAGCTCACCGCAGAGGTGCGACGCGATGAACCCGGCCGCGCCCGTGACGAGGGCCTTCATACGAAGAGCTCCCGCACCGCGGGCGGGCAGGCGCGACGGACGGCCCTGCGGGTTCACCGCCGCGTGCAGCGTGCGCCCGCGCACGATCAGCTCGCCGCCCGGCTTCCGCACGATCTCGTAGTCGAACTGCATGCGCACTCCACTCACCAGCGTGCCGGTCGTCTTGATGTCGAGCTCATCGTCGTACCGCGCGGGCCGGTGATACACACACGACGCCTCGACGACCGGCAGCCCGATGCCGGCGTGCTCCATCTCGCGGTATGACCAGCCGAGCGTCCGCAGCAACTCGGTGCGTCCAACCTCGAACCAGATCAGGTAATTGGCGTAGTAGACAACGCCCATCTGGTCCGTGTCGGCGTATCGCACCCGCACCTGCGTGGCCGCACTCGCCTGCGGGCCCACCTCAGACCGTCAGCCGTGCCGTCGCCGCGGCCCGGAGCTCACGCGTGGCGGCTTCAGGGTCGGGATGCGTGAAAATGGCCGCGCCCGCCACCAGCATGCGCGCCCCGGCGCTGACCACCCGTCCTGCCGTTCGTGTGTCGATGCCGCCATCGATCTCGATGGCCGCGCCGCTGCCCTCCGCGTCCAGCAACATCCGCACGGCCCGCACTTTAGACTCGCTCCGCTGGATAAAAGCCTGTCCGCCGAAGCCGGGATTGACCGACATGACGAGCACGTAATCGAGGTCTCCGGCAATCTCTTCGAGCGCCACAACCGGGGTTGCCGGGTTGAGCACGGCGCCGGCGCGGCACCCCAGGGCCTTGATCGCGGCGATGGTGCGATGTAGATGCACGGCCGCCTCGACGTGGACCGACAACATCGACGCCCCGGCCTCCGCAAACGCCTCCAGGAACCGGTCCGGCTCCTGCACCATCAAGTGGACGTCGAGCGGCAGCTTCGTCACGCGCCGGATCGATTTCACGATTGGCGGCCCCATGGTGAGGTTCGGCACGAAGTGCCCGTCCATCACGTCGATGTGAAGGAGGTCCGCGCCGCCCGCGCTCGACGGCCTCGATTTGGGCGCCGAGCCGCGCGAAATCCGCCGACAGGAGCGAGGGCGCAATCTGCACCGTCATCGGCTCACCTCGAGCGAGATTGCCTCGCCGGGGGCAATCTGGAAGCCGCCCGCCGGCGTCTGGCGGATGACGATCCCGGCCGGCACCCCCGGATATGGATGATCCCCCACCACCGCCACGCGGAATCCCCGTCCCCTCAGGAATTCGGCTGCCCGTTCACCGTCGATGCCGATGAGGTCGGGCATGACGTAGCTCGTCCCTTCGGCGCCGCGGTTCACGAGCAGCGCCACTTCGGTGCCCCGTGTGCCTGGCGGGGGATTCTGCGCCACGATCGCGTCCGGCGGAAACTCGCTGGAGCGGATCTCGGCGATCGAGGCGAGCACGAGCCCGTCCTGCTGCAGACGCATCTGCGCCGTGCGTTCCGTCTGGCCCGTCAACTCGGGGACCACGGCCACCTGCTGCCCGAGGCTGAGCCACACCTTGACCCCTCGCTGCCGGCGGGCCACGGCTCCGGGCGGTGGATCCTGTTGCGTGATGCGTCCGGCGGGCACCTTGGGGTCCACGCGCTGGACCTCGTCGACCCGCAGCGTCAGGCCATGGTCGGCGAGGATGGCGGTTGCGTCCTGCACCGTTCGTCCGGCCAGGTTGGGAACGCTCACCTCACGTGCGCGGAGCGCCACGCGCATGGCTGCGGCAGCGAAGATGACGAAGGTGCCCAGCAGGGCGGCGGCGAGGACGAACAATTTCCCCGCGCCCCAGACGCGGGTCCTGAACAACATGCAAACGCAAAAGGTACTACAGGTTGGGGGATGCCTCCAAGCGAAGCGCGCCGAGGCTACCGCCGGACCATCACGGCGCCGAAGAACGCCTCGAGGCCGTGCTGCCAGGGCCAGGAGCGGAGATGGCCGGCATCGTTGATCAGGTGACCCATCGATGTGGGTAGCCGGTGCAGCAACTCGTGCACGTCCATCCGCGTGAATTGGGGACTCCGGGCGAGGAAAGCGGCGACCACGGCCTCGTTCTCTTCCGGCTCGCTGGAACAGGTGGCGTACACCGAGCCGTCCACCGGGCCGTGACCGCCGCGGCTGCATGGCCCAGCATGCCGAGCTGCGCCGTTGCGAGCGCAGGAAGATCGCCGGACGCACGCCGCCACCGTATCTCCGGCTCGCGGCGAATCGTGCCGAGCCCCGAGCACGGCGCATCCAGGAAGACGCAATCGAACACCGGCCCGAACGGCAGCGGCCTGCCGAGGTCGATCTGAACGACGGCCGCCCGCCCGGCACCCGCGCGGGTCAGGGTCTGCCGCAGCAAGTCGATCCGCCGGCGGCGGATGTCCCCTGCGACCACCAGGCCGTCGGGCCCGACCGCCGCGGCCATCGCAACGCTCTTGCCCCCGGGCGAGGCGCAGGTGTCGAGCACCCGTTCGCCCGGGGCGGCCAGCGAGAGGCTTGCGACCGCCTGCGAGGCCTCGTCCTGCAGCACGAACAGGCCGCTCTCGGCCAGCGGTGTGTGCAGGGGGTTTCCCGCGGTCACCACCAGACCGTCAGGGGCGACGGCGGTAGGGCGGCACTCCACGCCGTGCGCAGCCAGCGCCTTCTGGAGCGCGGCCCGCGTGGTGTGCACCGTGTTCGCACGCACGGTCAAGGGCGCAGGGTCGTTGTTGAACCGCGCCCATTGCTCGGTCGCGGCGAAGCCGTGCGCATCCATCCAGCGCGCCACCAGCCACCGCGGGTGTGACAGCGTCGTCGAAAGATAGTCGAGGGCCCCTTCACGATCGCCCGGCACGCCGTCGGCGCCGAGGGCTGGCTTCGACGGAAGCGGCAAGCCGCTCCGCGTGCGGCTGATCCCGCGCAAGACCGCGTTCACGAACCCCGCGGCGCTGCTCTTCCCCGCCTTTCTCGTCAGCTCCACGGCATCGTCCACGACCGCGGAGGCGGGAACACGATCGAGGTGGAGCAGTTGGTAGATGCCGAGGCGCAGCACGTCGCGGACTTCACGGTCCAGGCGCGCGACCGGCCGCTTTGCGGCGTGGGCGATGAGGTAATCGATGGCGCCGAGCCAGCGCAGGGTCCCCGTCGTGAGCTCGACGAGCAGGGCGCGATCGCGCTCGTCAGCGAGATGCGTGCGGGCCTGTGCGATGGCGGCTGGAAGGTCGGCTCGATCTGCGTCGACCGCCTGCAACACGCGCAGGGCCGCGACGCGAGCGGGGGCGATCATGAGAGCCGCGTGCCCGCGGCGATGGGGCGGCCGGCGAGGAACTCGCGTGCGGTCATCGCGCGCTTGCCTTCGGGTTGCAGCGCGAGGATCAGGAGGACGCCGTCGCCGGTAGCCACGCGAATCGCGTCGCCGGTCGCGTCGATGACGGTGCCCGGGTGGATCCGCCGGAACTGAAGTTCCGGCTCCACATCTGCTGGGTCGCCGGTGATTTGGCGGCACTGACTTTCCGGCTCCACGCTCGAGGGACCCAGGTGCCGGGGCTCCGGGCTCCGGGCCTTGTCGGCCTCCGGGGAGTGGTGAGTGAGACTTGCCCCCGAGCCTGGAGTCTCGAGCCTGGAGCCTGAATCCGCTGACTGCGAAGCCGGGACTTCAGTCCCGGCGGACATCCGATCATTCTCAGGCAAGGTCCGGATCACGATCAGACGCGCGCCGTCGAGCGAGGTTGACGCCCGCGGCCAGGGGTTGAGGCCGCGCACCTGGTTGTGAATGCTTGCCGCGGAACGCGTCCAGTCGATCGGGCTCTCCTCGCGCGTGATCTTCGGCGCGTAGGTCGCCTGCGCATCATCCTGCTGTTCCTCACGCGCGGTGCCCGCCGCAATCGAGTCGACGACCTCGACGAGCAGGTGAGCTCCCACATGCGCGAGCTCGCGTTCCATCTCGCCGCTGGTGGCCTCGAGCGGGATCGGCCGCACAGCCTTGGCGAACATCGCGCCCGCGTCCAGTTCCTTCACGATGCGCATGATCGTGATGCCGGTCTCGGGATCGCCGGCCATCACCGCGCGCGAGATCGGCGCCGCCCCGCGATATCTCGGCAGCAGCGAGCCGTGCACATTGATCAGCCCCAGGCGCGGCGTGTTGATGACGACCTCCGGGATGATGCGGCCATAGGCAGCGACGACCCCGAGGTCCGCGCCGAGGGCAGCAAACGCGTCGAGGAACGCCGGATCCTTCAGGCGCTCCGGCTGCAGCACCGGCAGCCCGGCGCCGAGCGCCAGCTCCTTCACCGGCGCAATGCCGGGCTTCTGCCCGCGCCCGCGTGGACGGTCAGGCTGCGACACGACCCCGACCACCTGGTGGCGCGAGTGGAGGAGCGCCTGGAGCGTGGGCGCGGCAAAAGCAGGTGTACCGAAGAAAACGATCGCAAGCGGCGGCGCAGCTACCATTCCCCGGCCCGCGTGAGCTTGTGGATCTTCCGGACGATGATGTCGCGCTTGATCCCACGGAGCCGGTTGACGAAGAGCGTGCCCTCCAGATGATCCATCTCGTGCTGGAAGGCTCGCGCGAGCAGATCCTTGCCCTCGACGATGTGTTCCTTCCCGTGGCGATCGAGGCCTTTCACGATTACGCGGGAGGGGCGCGCCACCGTGGCCGTGAACCCGGGCACGCTCAGGCAGCCCTCCTCTTCGAGCTGCATGCCCTCGCGCTCGACGAACTCCGGGTTGACGAACACGAGCAGATCATCCGATCGGCGACCAACCGAGATGTCGACCACGAACAACCGCAGCCCCACACCGACTTGCGGCGCCGCCAGCCCGATGCCCGGCGCGGCGTACATCGTGTCGATCATGTCGTCGATGAGCACCTGGAGCTCCGCCGTGACGGCGTCGATCCGCTCAGCCGGGCGGTGCAGCGTCTGGTCTCCGTACTTGACGATGGGGCGGATCATGGCGGGCGATCAGATGGGCGCGGGGTGCCGCCGTTCAGCTCTGGGCGCGTGCAGCGAAGCGCACGCGGACGATGCCGGTCGTGGCGGCGTAGTTGCGCTGCATCTCCGCCAGCGAATCGCCGCCGAACTTCTCGAGCCACGCGTCGGCGATGACGAGCGCCACCATCGCCTCGCCGACAACGGCGGCGGCTGTGACGGCGCAGACGTCGCTCCGCTCGATGGCCGCGGGCGACGGTTCCAGCGTGATGAGATCGACGGACCGCAACGGCTTCATCAGCGTGGCGATCGGCTTCATGTAGCCGGTGACGCGAATCTCTTCACCGTTCGTCACGCCGCCCTCCAGGCCGCCGGCGTTGTTCGTCACCCGCGAGACCCCGACCGCCGGGTGCCCGGTCGGCGCTGTCGCGACCGGGACGATCTCATCGTGGATGCGCGAGCCGGGCAACGCCGCGACCGCGGGCCCCTTCCCGATACCCACGCCTTTGATGGCCTGGATCGACATGAGGGCCTGCGCCAGGCGCCCATCGAGCTTGCGGTCCCACTGCACGTAGCTGCCGAGACCCACGGGGACGCCGCTCACGACCACCTCGAACGCTCCGCCCAGCGTGTCGCCCGCCTCGCGCGCGGCATCGATCGCCGCAATCATCTGCGCCTCGATCGCAAGGTCCGCGCAGTGCAGCGGCGAGTCGGCCGGGATGTCGCGGATGCGCGACACGGGCACGGCGAGCGCCTCGGGGATGGCCACGTCGCCAATGCGGACGACGTGACTGAGCACTTCGATGTCGAAGGCCGCGAGGAGTTGGCGTGCGAGACCGGCGGTGGCCACGCGGGCGGCGGTTTCGCGTGCGCTGGCGCGCTCGAGCACGTCGCGAATGTCGTCGAGCTCGTACTTGAGCGCACCCGCGAGATCCGGCGTGGCCCGGCCGCGGCCTCGTGACGGGCGCGCGGTTCGCGCCGGACGCGTCGGCCGGCGCCTCGGGCGCCACGGTCATCGTCTTTTGCCAGTTCTGCCAGTCCTTGTTCGCGATCAGCAGCGAGATCGGTCCGCCTGTCGTGAGCCCCCGCCGCACACCTGAGAGGATCTCGGCGCGGTCTGATTCGATGGCCATTCGACGTCCGCGTCCATACCCGCCCTGCCGGCGACGCAAATCCCGTGTGAGGGCGTCGGGGTCGATCGGCACGCCGGCCGGCATGCCTTCGAGAATCGCCACGAGTGCCTGCCCGTGCGATTCGCCCGCCGTGAGAAATCGCAGCATCCGGCGGCCATTCTATACGAAGTTTCTGCGGCCTCCCGGCACGCGGGCACCGCACCGGTGGTCACCGCACCATCGCGCTCGCGAGCCCGCGCAGCCGCGAAAAACCAGGTTCGCAGGAGGCGGTCGGCAGCCGCTCGCGATGAGCTGTTCGTGGCTCGGCCGTGCCTTTGCAGCCATGGGTGCACGGACCGTGGCATGAGCTCTCCGACGCTCGCTGATCGCTTCCTGCCGCTCGCGCACGCGCTGCACCTCGACCTCGCGACGGGTGATCGCGCGTGGCTGCGCGTCGCACCTGCGCTGCGCGGTGTGAAGGCCGTGCGGTGGGCCGAGCGCTGCGCTGCACTCACCACGCTCTGGCATCCGGGCATGGCCGAGTGTCTCGACTTCGGGCTCCTCGGAGAGAAGACGCGGTTCGAGGCGTACCGTGTGAACGGGCTGCTGTCGCAGCGTTTGGCACCTCCAATCGATGCACGGCATGCTCGCAGCCGCGTGGAGGAGTTCCTCATCGCCTGTGATATCGCGCCAGGCATCCAGTCGATCGAGGGTGCGGACTTGTCCGGCCGGCCGCTCGTGGTGCCAGGCACCTGTGAACTCGAGTCGGAGGTGCCGGTGGCGTCGGGGCAGAGCGTTCGCCATGAGCCGAGTCTCGAGGCGAGCCCGCGCGTGCCCGCACGCGTGCACAGCTGCGAAACCCCCAAGGCTCGATCGGCGTACGCCTGGTGCATCGACCCGTCTACGCGGCGCTGCGCGAGCGCCTGGATGCCCAGCCCCCGACCGGCATCACCGTAACGGATGTCAACGCTCCGCCGGGCGCTGGCGGGCGGACGCTGCTGCGGTATTGCGCGCGCGAAGCGCGCCGGCTCGGGTGGGTCGCGTTGGCCTCATCGGCGATCCGCTGGCTCGAGGAGCAGCGCGATGGGCGGCGGTCCCGCTGTGTGGGACGCCGTCGTGGCGGGCCGGCACCTCGTGGTCCTGCACGATGGGCGGCGCTCGCCGCCTGATGCCGATCGCGAGCTCGCAGCGATCGTCCTTCGGCTTGGCGCGCGCGTGCCGCGGCCGCACCGCGTGATCCAGCTGGTGTTGCGACCGCGCGCGGCGGACGCGCTGACGCTTGCGCCGCTCACCCCGGCGGAGCTGTCCGCGATGCTGGTGATCGCGCCCGACGCGCGCCGCGCCGCGCGGCGGATCGCATCCGCGGCTGCCTCGAGCGGCGGCTTGCCCGGGCGATACCTCGAGGCCGTCCTGGCGCTGTGTGCACCACACCCGCGTGTGGCCGATGCCGTCACACGCGCGTACGTCGTGCACGACACGCGAGCGCCCTTCGGCACGACGGTTCCGAGCGCATCTATCCACCGGGCGCGTCTCCCTCCCCTGTCAGTGTCCCAGCTGCGATCGGGTCGTGCCGAGGTGTGGCGTGCCATCGGCGAGAGCCAGCGCCTCGCCGGCGCCGGGCGTCATGCGGCCGCTGAACGGCTGCTGCGCGCTGCCGCCGGCGCGAGGTGCGCCGGGGCCGCGAGCCCGAAGCAGGCGATGCAGCGCTCGCCTGCGGCCGGCTGCACGTAGACCGCGGACGAACGGCCGCGGCGTTGGCGTCGTTCTCCGAAGCCCTGTCGCGGTACGAGCGGGCCGGGACCGGCGCGCAGATGGCGATCGCGTCCACGTGGCTGGGCCGTGCGCACCTCGACGCGCTGCAAGTGGATGAGAGTGAGTCGTGCCTGCGTGCCGCCTTCGCCGCCGGCGGGATCGGCGGGCATCGGACCGCGCGTGCGTGGGCGGCCATCTCGCTGGCACGCACGCTATGGTGGCTTGGACGGCCTGACGAGGCCCACGCCATCCTGCACGGCCTCGAGCCATCCGATGCCGAAGGGGACGACTCACCGGGCTGTGCCAGCCGCGCGTCTCGTCGCGCTTGCGCACGCGATGCTCGCCGTGCGGGTCGGATGTGCGTTGGGCGAGCCCGAGCGGGCCGGCGCACAGGTGTCCGCCGCCCGGGCCCATGCGGCTGCGATCGGCACGCCCGCGGCGGCGTGCCTGGCGGAGCTGGCACGGGCGCACTGGTGCGCGACACTCGGCGATGTAGCCGGTCTCGACGACAGCGCGGCCGGCGGCCTGCGTCTCGCGCGCGAGGCACGCCGGCCGCTCGACGCGTTGCGGTTCCGGGCGCTGCGATGTCAGACGCGCGCCCATGCGGGTTCGCACGCGCAGGCGGGCCCGGATGAGCGTGCCCTACGGCGGGCGCTGGGCCGGGCCGTTCCGGCATTGCTGGCGGCACAGGTGCGCCTGGCGCTGGCCGCGTGCGCAGGGCCCGCGGCCTTCGAGGCTGCACGTGCGGGGTATTGCGCGCGCGGTCTCGGACGGCTGGGCGGGTCCTGGCTCCCGCCCGCCGCATCCTCCCGTGATCAATCGAGGAGCGTCATGATCGACGACCTGATAGAGGTCTTGCGAATCTGCCAGGAAGGAGAAGACGCACGCGTGGCGCTGACGGAGGTCGCGCGTGTCGTACAGGCGAGGACCCGGGCGGACGCCGTGGTGTTCGCGGCGGCAGCGCGGCGGCCCCTGGTGGTTTCGTGGCCGGCTGGCCGGGTGCAGGTGAGCGCCGCGATCCGCGCGATCGACACCGGCCTGCCCATTGACCCGCAGGGAGCCAGCGACGGTACCGAGGCGGCGCACCCCGTGCGCTATGGCGGCGTCGTCATCGGGGCCGTCGCGTGCCGCTGGAGCGGTCCCCCGCCGGTGGATCCCGCGCGGGCCGCGGCCTTGCTCTCGGCGGTGGCTGCGGCGGTGGCGCCCGCCGTCCGCGTGCTGGTCGACTGCGCGGACGCGCCGGCGTTGCCCGGCATCGAGGCGGAGCTGCTCGGAGCCAGCCGCGTCATGGAGGATGTGCGCCGCGCGGTGGCGCGGGCGGCGGACGCACCCTATCCGGTGCTGGTGCAGGCCGAGAGCGGTGCCGGCAAGGAGCTGGTGGCCCGCGCGATCCACCGTGCGGGCACGAGGCGCACGCGGCCGTTCTGCGCCCTGAATTGCGCCGCGCTGCCCGATGATCTCATGGAAGCCGAGCTCTTCGGCCACACGCGGGGAGCGTTCACCGGGCGCCGTCGCGGAACGCCGGGGTCTGTTCGAAGAGGCGGATGGGGGCGTGCTGTTCCTCGACGAGGTGGGCGAGCTGTCGCCGCGCGGTCAGGCCAAGCTGCTGCGGGTCATTCAGGAGGGCGAGATCCGGCGGATCGGGGAAACCGTCCCCCGGCGCGTCGACGTGCGCCTCATCGCGGCAACCAACCGCCTGCTCGATCAGGAAGTCGAAGCCGGCCGCTTCCGGCGTGATCTGTGGTATCGCCTCGACGTGATCCGGATCGTGGTGCCGCCGCTGCGCGAGCGTCCGGAAGACGTGCCGGTGCTCGCGGCGGGGTTTTGGCGCCGCGCCGCCGAGCGCGTGGGCAGTCGTGCCGTGTTGAGCGAAGCCACGATGGCAGCGCTCGCGCGATATGACTGGCCCGGGAATGTGCGCGAACTGCAGAACGTGCTCGCCGCGCTCGCGGTCGACGCGCCGAGACGCGGCGTCGTGGGGCCGTCTTCGCTGCCGGCGACGCTCGCGCGCGTCGCCACCCCTGCACATGGCGCGACGCTGCAACAGGCGCGCCGCGTCTTCGACACACGTTTCGTCCGCGAAGCGCTCGTACGCGCCGGTGGCCATCGTGGCCGCGCGGCCGCGGAGCTCGGCGTCACGCGTCAGGGTCTCGCCAAGCTGATCGACCGCCTGGGCGTGGACGCAGACGAGACGCGCAGCGGCACGGCCGCAAAGGGATCACTCGGTGCAGCCGTCACGCCCTGACGCCCTCATCCGTGTGCCGGCGGTGCGGGTGCAAGACCTTGTCGTGCGGCTCCTCGCCGTCGGCGTGATGGCGCAGGGTCCACATGTTCGCGCAGTCGCCGCAGCGCAGATACGTCGCGCACCAGGTGCGGAACGTCTGATCGATGTGGAGCGAGTGGCAAGATGGGCAGCGTGCCCCCGCGAATGTCATGTCCTTGTGCAGGGCAAAAGCGGGGCCACCGCGAACGTGCGTTCAAACCGGGTTTTTACGCCATTTTTCGGAGCGTAGGCGCATGAGTTGTCCTCGTGGCAGTGCAGTTCGCACGGAGCACAGTCCGATATGGCGGGCGGCGGCAGGCGGGCGGGCCGCGCGCGGACGGCGGCTGACGCAGGCGGAGGAACTGTCGCGGAGTTCAGCGGCGATGACCTGCCGCGGACTACCGCTTCGCGAGCTGCGCGCTCACCTGCACCAGGGTAGGGGAACTGATCCCGGCGGCCTCCGCCCGCGCCACCGTCTCGCGTGCGAGGGCGGGCGCACCGCTCGCGAGCTGAGCCGCCGCAAGACGCGGCAGAAGAGTGGCGTCGCGCGGCGTGGCCTGCAACGCGCGTTCGAGCCAACGGACTGCGTCGCCGGGATCCTTCAGGCGGAGCGCGATGCTGGCGATGCGTGCGCAGATGGCCGCCTCGCCGCGTTCATCGCGGGCGAGTGTCCGCAGCCGTTCGAGCGCATCCTTCGCTTCCGGCAACCGCTCGGCGCGCTCGGCGGCGGTGGCGAGCGTCTCCAACGCGAGCGGGTCGACGGGCAGTTGGGCCGTGGCCGCGCGCAGCACTGGCAGCGCTCCCGCCGCGTCGCCCGACAGGAGGAGCGCACGGCCGTGCAGCAGCAGGTCTGCGGGCGTGGGTTCGCCGTGCCCGAGGATCGTGCGTGTCGCGTCCAGTGCCCGCGCGAGCGCGGCGGAATCGTCCTGTTGCTCGGCAATCCGAAGCCACACGGTCGCGAGCGCCGTGTAGACGCGCATGTCCTCGGGACGCCGCTCCGCCGCGCGGCCGAGCACGAGCGCGGCCATGTTCGTGCGGCCGGTCTCGGCACCGGCCATCGCCAGGGCGACGTAGCGATCGGTGCGATCCGGCTCGAGCGCGGCCAGCGCCTCGAGCTGTTCGATGCGGTCCGATTGCCGGTTCAGGTCGTCGAAGAGAGCGGCGAGCGTTTCGCGCGCAGGCATCAGGCCCGGCGCCAGTCGCACAGCGCGCTGCAGGGCCCAGAGCGCCTCCGGCTGCTGCCGCTGCGCGCGCAGGCACACGCCGAGCAGGTAATACCCCTCCGCAAAGCGGTCGTTCAGATGCACGGCCTGCCGGAGCGGACCCAGGGCCGCTGCGGGGTTGCCGTCCGCGTACAGCGCAAGAGCCCGCTTGTAGAGCACACGGGGCGAGCGGTCATCGAGGCGCAGGTAGGCCTGGTAGCGATCGGCGGCCCTGGCGAACTGGCCCTGGGCGAAATGCACGTCGCCGAGTTGCTCCAGCGGGCGTGTGGCCGTGCGGTCCAGCACGCTGGCCTTCCGAAGATCGCGAACCGCGCCCGCGAGGTCTCCGTGCCGCCGATACGTCTCACCCCGCTTGAGGTAGCCCAGCATCGACCCGGGCTTCAACGCAATGGCGCCGCTGAAGGACTCAATCGCCAGGAAGGTCTCTCCGGAGGTCAAGGCGCCGTCGCCAGCTTCGATCAGGCGGCGGTACTGACGGTCCCGGGAGGCCGTGTTCCACGCCAGCGCGGCGGCAACCGCCAGCAACGCGACGAGGGTCCCGACGAGCACCAGCCGTTTCATGTCGATCTGCCGATATGTTAGCGCTTTTGGCTGCAGGCTACAGGCTGCAGCCTGCGGGCCTGTCTGGCCTCAGCCCAGGGCTTCAGCCCGAAGCCTGCAGTGTAGGCCCGGGGCCGAAGCGCCCCGGGCTGCCGCCTGCACCCTGCGACCCATAGTCTCGCGACTTTTCGCCGCTGTCGGGGTCTAAGTGAGGTGACAGCAGCGTGAACCCGGGCAAATCGTCACGCCCCCAGCCGCGTGACGCGTACCGTAGTGCTAGAGTGGAGGGGTCGGACGTGGCCGAGGACCTGGTGCTCAAGCCCGCGCGCGCAGACAGTTGGGGAGGACCCGCAAGCCGTGAGGCCGCGCTGGTCGAGCGCTGCGCCGCCGGGGACGAGTTCGCCTGCGCCGACCTCGTGGCGGAGCACGAGCGCATGGTGTATCACCTCGCGCTCAACCTGCTCGGCGATCCCGACGAGGCGCTCGAGACGTCGCAGGAAGTGTTCCTCCGCGTCTTCCGCACCATCCACACCTTCCGGGGTCAGTCCGCGCTCCGCACCTGGATCTTCCGCATTGTCATCAACCAGGCCCGCAATCGCCAGCGCTGGTGGAACCGCCGGCACCGGCGTCAGCAGGTGTCGCTCGACGAGCACATCGAGCAGAACGGCGAGATGGCGGAGCAAGGCGACGCCGGCGCGCCGGATCGGGTGCTCGATCGGAAGGAGCTTGCGGCCCGCATCGCAACCGCCCTCGACGCGCTGCCCTTCGATCAGCGGACGGCGATTGTGTTGCGCGAGGTCGATGGGCTCAGCTACGAGGAGATTGCGTTCTCGCTGGGCGTGACGCTTGGCGCAGTAAAGGCCCGCCTTACGCGCGCGCGCCAGGCCCTTCGAGCCGCCCTGAAGGAGATCCGAGCGCGATGACACTACTCACGTGCGGCACCGTCCGTCGGCACCTCCCCGCCTACTGCGATCGCGAGCTCGACGTCGGCCTGCACCTCGCCGTGCGCGTCCACCTCGCCGACTGCGAGGCGTGCCGCCGCGAGGGCGAGGAGATCGAGACGCTCGGGCGCGCAGTGCGCCAGTCGGTGCCAGCGCGGCGGCGTGCCAGGCGCGACGATCTCGCCAGCGTCCGCAATGGCGTCGTCGGACGCTTCCAGGCTGAACGCGCCTACCACGTCGCGCACCGTCTCGAGCGGATGATCGACGACCTCCGCGTGCTGTCGGCCGCGGCCGGCGCCACGATTGCCACCGCCGTGTGCGTGGTGGCGCTGCTCGGGTTCGTGCGGCTCACGCTGCGCGAGATGCCGTACTCGATGGCCGCCGTCATCGGAGCGCTGGCCGATCCCGGGTCGAATCGCAACCCGATCAGCGTCGACGGCCGCATGCTGCTGCCGCGCCCCGCATCCGGCAGCCAGATGCCGACGCCCGCGGTTCGCGGTGAAGAGGCGCTGCTTCTGTTCAGTGCGGTCGTCACGCGCGAGGGTGAGCTGCGGGACCTGGCGGTGCTCGAGCCCGGCCTTCGGGGGTTGACCGCCGAGAACCCGGCCGTGCTGAAGCTTCTGGATTCCGTGTCGCAAACCCGATTCCAGCCCGCTCGCGCGGGCGGGACGGCGGTGGCGGTCAACGTCGTCTGGATGGTGGCGCACACGACCGTCTTCGGCAAGGAGGGCGCGGAAGTGGTTCGTCTGGCGCCCGCGTGGCGGCGGGTCCGGGGAACCCACGCGCCGGCGACGCCCCCGCCGAGCGTGCCCATCAGCAGCACCGAGCCAGACGCCGCCTTGCCGACGGCTTCCGTTTAACGTCTCCGGCGCGCCACCTGGACGCGTGACGCGCCGGAGAGCCTTACGGCCTCGCGGACTGTGCCCCGTCGCCGCGAGGTGCTTCGGCCCGCGTCGTCGCCACGTTGCTCATCCCGTCCACCGCCCGCAGGATGACCGCTCTGTCGGTGGCGTCCCCGTCCAGCGTCAGCTCGAACTGTTCCACGCGCGAGTCCGCGATTCCGTCTTTCGGGTGGATCGTACGCCAGCGGTCCGCGTCGAGCGAGTACTCGACGCGCTGCACCGGCGAGTGATCGTCCCGCACGGTGAACTCCACGACCGTCCGCGCGCCGTCGCGGCGTACCGCGGTTACCGAGATGATGGGCGGGGCATTGTCGATGTCGAAGCTGCGGCTCTCGCGCTCGCCCGTGAGCGCGGTGCCCGGCGGATTGCCTGGACCGTCGGAGGCCACGATCTTCACGACATAGGTGCCGTTCGGCACGGACGTGGTATCCCACACGAAGATTGGATCCGTCACGCCGCGCTTGAGCGGCTTCCACGTGGTCTCTCCCTCGCGTCGGTACAGGACGTCGAACTGCAGCTCGTCCTCGTTCTCGTCGTCGGCCTTCCAGATGAGGGTCTGCAGGCCCTTCTGGAACGTGCGGCGGCCGAGCGGCGGCGCGCTGCCGCCGGACGCGGCGCCGCCGGCCGAGGCCTGCGCCGGCTGGTTGCCGCGGCGGTCGTTCGGCGCCCCGTCGAAGCCGGCCAGCTCTGCGTCTCCGCTCGAGAACGGCTTCTGGAACACGACGCCTGGGGGATGCACCGTGATCGCCGGAAATTTCCGGCCGCAGATTCCGCTGCAGATACGCCACCGTCACCGACGTCACGACGGGCGACGCCGATCCGGAGCCGGAGAGCTCGGTCTTCCACTGCAGGTAGCGTGCTTTCGGGCTGGTAATCTGCTCGCCCTCCGAGCGGCTGTAGGCAGACGACCACGGGCTCCAGGTGTCGTCGGGCACGTTCGTATTGCCCGATCGGGTGAACAGCTTCACGCCCGTGCCGCCCGGCGCCGAGCCGCGCCAGCTGATCGCCCCCCAGGTGGCCACCGTTTCCGCATCACGGACGTCCGATTCGTAGCTGCCGGTCTTTGCCGCGTCGGCTGAGAGGCGGAACAACTTGCCCGGGTTCGAGGTCGAGAACCAGATCTCGCCCTTGGTGTCGCGGAGCACGCTGGTGACCTGCTCGGCGTCGGCCCTCGTCACGAGCGTCGCGCGCGCGGGCTCGCCACTGAGACGGTAAATCTTTCCCTTGTTGCCGGTCGCCACGAGCAGCGTGCCGCCGCTCTCGGGCAGCAGGTCGTACGGCGCATCGTCGGCGAGCGACCAGACCGTGTCCCACCCGCCGTCGGGCATGATGCGGAATACGGCGCCGCGCGGTATCTTGCGAGCCTCGCGCGAGGCAGGCTGAGACGCGCCGCTCATGCTGCTCGCACCCGACACATCGACGATGGCGATGGATGTGATCTCGGTCGAGACCGAGGCCACCGGTTGCGATCGCGGCGCCTCGGGCTCCGGCCGGTCGCCGTTGCCACGCGTCTCGGCGGTTTTTCCGCTGAAGGCCGAGGCATACACCACGCCCTTGTCGTCGAGTCGCAGTGCGCTGATCTCCTGCAGGGCGCTGTCGAGCAGCAGGAATCCGCTGCCATCCTTCCTGATGCGGAACACCTTGCCGGGAGCTTCAGTGCCCGCCAGGAGATCTCCGTTCCGGTCGAGCAGCAGGTTCAGGGCGTGGGTCGCTTTCGTTTTGTAGAACGGCTCGCCCTTGCCTTCAGCCGTGATGCGATAGATGACGCCCTTCTCGCCAGTCGCGGCGTACAGCACGCCCGCCGCGTCCGTCACCACGGACCAGATATATTTGTCCTCGGGATCGAAGTACACGGTCGACGTGCCCTTCGCATCCACGCGGTAGATCTTCCCGTCGGGTGATGTGCCCACATAGAGCCCGCCGTTGGGCGCCGGTGCGAGCGCGTGCACCTCGAGCTCGGGCGCGTCGAAGAACACCGTGCGCGTACCATTCGCCGCGAACTTGAAGACCTGTCCGTCGTTGCCGCTGCCGCCGTAGATCGATCCGTCGGGCGCCTGCACGAGCCGCCAGAGAAACGGCGTCGTGCTCTCGCCGACGCGCGTCGCATGCGGGCCGAGCAGCAGGCGGCCGTGCATGTCGATCGAGAGGTTCTCGACCTCGCCGGCCAGGAAGTCGGTCTGGGTGGATACCTGCCAGAACCGTGCGCCGGCCGCATGAGCTGCGGCGGCGCAGAAGGAGAGCAGACAGACGGCCGCAAGCGGCCGCGCGAATCGCATGGGCATAGGTGGCTGACGCGTGAGGCGGCGCCGGGAGGGTCCGGCACCTGTCACTAGTTGGTCTCTACGTTCACCGAGAGGAAACGCGCGCCGGTGACCGCGTAATCCGTGGGGATGTCCCACTCGCCGAGCGTCGCGCTGCGCAGCGGCACGAACTGTCCACCGCTGCGATCCGATTCCATCACCTCCAGCACCGATGGAGGCAGCGAGGAGAGGAACTCGCCGCCGACCACGGCGCCGGAGTCTTGGGCGAGCAGCCGGACGTACAGCCGGTTGTTCTTGCGCGCCTTGTTGAGGGCGCGCACCATCTGCGTCACCCCCTGCGCCTGCTGCGACTGCCGCGCTTCACGCTGCTCCCACTGCGCAAGGCGCGACCCGTCGGCCACCATGATGGTGAGCGGGCCAGACGCGTTGGCCGGCACGTCGACCGTGACCGTCCGGGCAACGGCCTCCCCGCGGTAGGAGCGCATCAGGATCTTGAGCGGCACCGGCCGTCCCGGGCGCACGTTCGTGGTGTCGAGCCAGATGCGCTCAATCGTTGCCGTGCGCGGCTCCTCGGTCGCGGCAATCGCGATGTCGATGCCGTCGATCTCGACCGGCTCGTATTCGTTCTTCAGGAGGAACGTGAGTGGCGCCGCCACGTAGGTGGCCGCCCCGGTCGAGGGTGACTCTCCCGTAAAGAGATCCTCGAGGTCGACCTCGCCGTGCTTGCGAATCAGCGCACGGCCCTTCACCGTGAACGTGGCCGCTCCGAACTCGCGCTCGTACGATTTCAGCGTATTGAGCACGGAGACATAGGCCAGGACGGGCGTGAAGAGCTGGTCGCGCACGACCCGGTACTTGAAGGTGCGTTTCTGCCCGCGCGCGGTCTCGAGCGCCACCGTGATCGGGATGAGCGAGGGCCCGGAGCCGAGCTCACCGGCGATCGTCACAGCCCGATCCTGCTGGAACGTGCCGATGATCTCGCCCATCGTCGACAGCTTGGACGACGACATCAGGCTCGGGAGCAGCGCGTGCACGTAGGCCCGCGTCATGGGGAATTCCGTCGGCCCCAGGTTGTAGAACGGGTGCCCGAAGGCGTAGACCCGGCCGCCCTCGACATGGGTGACGGTCCCGGTGCCGCCGAGCGAGAGGTCACCATCGATCAGACTCACGCCTACCGCATCGCCCGGTGCGAGTGGTCGGGTCGACGCGGGGATCGGACCCGTGCCGCCGGAGCCGCTCATCGGCGTGAAGCCCGCGTCGCGGAACCCGCTCGCGAGCAGATCCGCCACTTCGCCACCGAAGCCGCCAATGACGAGAGGCGTCGAGATCGGCCGGAGCATCGGGCCCACGTGCGCTCCCACCGCGGAGCTCGCACCGGCAAGCACCTGCACATCGGCGGGCGAGTCGGCAAACGGACGGTCTATCGCAAACGACCGGCGCAGCGTGGCCGCGAGCGACGCCTGGGTCACGGGCAAGTCGAGCTGTGCGCGCACGGTGACCGGCCGTCGTTCCGTCCGGCCGGCCGCCTCGGTCATCTCGTCAATGGGTGTGATCCCCGCGATCGGTTCCTTCGAGAATGCCCCCAGCGAGTACCAAACGGCTCCCACTATGCGGCCGTCCACGTAGACGGGGCTGCCGCTCATGCCGGCGATGACCCCCGTGCTGGCGAGCGGCCCGCCCTCGAGCCTGGCCAGGATGAGATTCCGGCTTGGCCCTATCACATTCCGCAGCACGCCGATGAACTGGACCTTGAACTCCTCGATCCGATCACCCTCGAAGACGGTGTGGCCGATCCCGATCATTCCGGGTCGGATCTCATCCACCGACATGCGGGTGGGAGACGCGGACACGGTCAGAATCGACAACGCCGCGAGCGCAAGTCCGAGAACGGCAGGGCGGCAACGCATGGTAAGAGCCCCGGTAACTGTGAATTCGTGGGTGGACGCAGCTTTGATTATAACGGGCGACGCGTGCCGGAACCAACTGAGGGCTCTCGGCGCCTTGACAGCACCTTGGATGCTCTGGTAGGTTCATCGAACTTCTTCACACAGTGACCAGCACCCTTTCGACCGCGCCCGCTACCGTTCTGACGTCCGGCGACCTTCGCCGGCCGGTTGTGTCGGGCTTCGGTGCGTACGCGGGCTGGTGGTGGTTTACGGGCCACAGTGAAGGGGCGCCTCTCGGCTGACATCAGACAGACGCGAGCACGAAACGAGGCCTCTTCACCCGGATGGGTTGGAGAGGCCTTTTTGTTTTTGGGGCAGAAGTGGACCGTAGCGTGACCACCACAGCGACACCGCGCCTCTGCGTCACCGTAGGTGGCGCCACGATGGCGGATCTGCGCCGGGCACGCGATGAGGTGCGGGACGCCGACATCCTCGAGCTGCGGCTCGACACGGTGCGGGATCCGAACCCCGCCGAGGCCCTGGCCGGATGCCGGCTCCCCGTCATCGTCACCTGCCGCCCACGCTGGGAGGGCGGATTCTTCGACGGCTCCGAAGACGACCGCCTCGCACTGCTGCGGCACGCGTGGGAGGCGGGCGCGGAATACGTCGATGTGGAGCACGCCGCCCCGTTCGCGCCGGCCTTTCTGACGAGCACCGGAGGCCGGCGCGTCGTGCTGTCGATGCACGACTTCGATGGCGTGCCGCCCGATCTCCACGAACGAGTCTGCGCGATGCGCGCGACGCCGGCAGCGGTCCTGAAGATTGCCGTGCGGGTCACGAGGCTCAGCGACACGATCGAGGTGTTCGGTCTGCAGCGGCTCCTGCCTGGGCGCGAGCTGGTCGCGATCGGGATGGGGATGCCGGGTATCGCCACGCGCGTGCTCGCCGCCCGCGCCGGGTCGTGCTGGACGTACGCGGGGGATGGGTGGGCCCCCGGCCAGGTGCCTGCCGCAGCTCTCCGGAGCCGTTTCCGTTTCGAGCAAAATCAGCCGCGACACGGCTCTGTACGGCGTCGTCGGACGGCCGATCGCCCATTCGATCTCGCCGGCGATGCACAACGCGGCGTTCGCGGCAGAGGGGATCGACGCGGTCTATCTCCCGCTCGAGGCCGGGGACCCCGAAGATTTTCTCGCCTTCGCTCGGGCCCTGAACCTGCAGGGCGCGAGCGTGACGGCCCCCTTCAAGGTGTCGCTCGCCGGCCATGTGGCGCTGGACGCCGAGGCGAGCCGATGCCGGCGCGCTGAACACACTGATACGGGAGGGCGCCGGGTGGCGCGCGACGAACACGGATGTGGACGGGTTCCTGGCGCCGCTCCGGCCGAAGCTGCCTCTCAGCGGCATTCGCGCGGCCGTGCTCGGAGGCGGCGGTGCGGCGCGCGCCGCGGCCCGTGCGCTGCGCCGCGAAGGCGCCACCGTCACGGTGTGTGCGCGGCGGGGTGAGCAGGCGGAGCACATTGCCGTTGCGCTGCATGTTCAGGCCGCCGGGTGGCCGCCGGCACCAGGCAGCTGGGACCTGCTCGTGAACGCCACCCCCGTTGGCACCGCGCCAGGCGTAGACGATACGCCCTGGCCCGGAGCACGGTTCGACGGCCGCTTCGTGTACGACCTCGTGTACAACCCGCCCGTCACACGCCTGCTGCGAGAAGCGGCGACGGCCGGCTGCGCCACGCTCGGCGGGCTCGACATGCTCGTGGCGCAGGCGCAACAGCAGTTCCTGCTCTGGACGGGCCGCCTGCCGGATGCCGGCGTGATGCGCGCGGCCGCAGCGCGCGATCTGGAGGACCGCGGCTCCCGACCTGACGTCCACCGCACTCCCGCGACTCCTTCTGCCCTGCCGCCTCTGCGTCAGGAGCGCCTCCTCCGGTGAACCGCTCATGCGATTGACGACGTTCGACGAGTTCGTGGACCTGGCCAAGCGCGGCACCTTCGTGCCTGTGTGGAAGGAGATCATGGCCGACCTGCTGACGCCGGTCTCGGCCTTCCTGAAGATCGCGGAGCACTCCGACTACTCGTTTCTCCTCGAGAGCGTGGAGGGCGGCGAGCACGTTGCCCGCTACTCGTTCCTCGGCAAGGATCCGTTTCTGGTGCTGCGGGCCACCGCCGAGGGCACCTCGATCGAGCGCGCCGGTGTGACGACCGAATCCGCCGATCCGCTGATTCCCGCGCTCCGGAAGCTGATGGCGGACTTCCGTTCGCCGTACGTGCCGGAGCTGCCGCGCTTCACCGGCGGCGCCGTTGGATACCTGGGGTACGAGGCGGCGGCCTGGTTCGAGCCGGTGCCCATGGCCGCGACGCTCGATGGGCCTGCCGCGGCTGCCGACCTCGCCGGCTTCATGATCTTCGACACGGTCCTGGCGTTCGATCACGTCCAGCACCGGCTGCTCATCATCGCGAACGCGCGCATCACCGGTGACGAAGACCTCGATTCCCTGTACCAATTCGCGTGCGCGAAGATCGCGTTCCTCGAAAAAGAGCTCGAACGCACGCTCTCGGTCACGACGTCCCCCGAGGGCGCGGCACTCGAGGTCCGGTCGAACCTGACGCGGGAGCGGTTCGAGGAGCATGTCCGCACGGCCAAGGAGCACATCGCCGCGGGCGACATCTACCAGGTGGTGCTCTCCCAGAGGTTCGAGGCGGATGTCGCGGCCGACCCGTTCACGGTCTACCGCGCGCTGCGGCACGTGAACCCCTCGCCCTACATGTTCTTCGTCCGCATGGGCGGGCTCTCGATTGTCGGCTCGTCGCCCGAGATGCTCGTGCGCGTTGAGGGGAGGCGTGCCGAGACGCACCCCATTGCCGGCACCCGGCCGCGCGGCCGGAGCAACGACGAGGATCTGCGGCTCGCTGAGGAGCTGAAGCGCAACGAGAAGGAGCGCGCCGAGCACGTGATGCTGGTCGATCTCGGCCGCAACGATCTCGGCCGCGTCTGCGAGTACGGCACCGTGCGGGTGCCACAGTTCATGGCTCTCGAGCGCTTCTCCCATGTCATGCACCTGACCTCGATCGTGGAGGGCAAGCTCGCGGAGGACGCCGATCGGCTCGATGCGCTGGTGTCCTGCTTCCCGGCGGGCACCGTGTCGGGCGCGCCAAAGGTGCGGGCAATGGAGATCATCGCGGGCCTCGAGCCAACGAGGCGGGGCATCTACGCCGGGGCGGTGGGCTATCTGGACTTCGCCGGCAATCTCGACTTCTGTATCGCGATCCGGACACTGGTGATGGTGAACGGCCGTGCGTATCTGCAGGCCGGGGCGGGCATCGTGGCCGACTCGAACCCGTCGGCCGAGTACGAAGAGACGCGCGACAAGGCAAGGGCCCTGGTGCGCGCGCTGGAGCTGGCCCATCACGAGTTGTGAGGGGGCTGCGCCTTCCCGAGCGCCGGGCTCGGTGCTGGGCTGGTCCGCAACGGACGACACATGCCAAGACTGGCAGCTGGAACCGCATCGGCACCATGATCTTCGTTCTCGATAACTACGACTCGTTCACCTACAACCTGGTCCAGTACCTCGGCGAGCTCGGGGCGGCGATCACGGTGCGGAGGAACGACAAGACGACGATCGATGAGATCGCGGCCATGCAGCCGACGCACGTCGTGATCTCGCCGGGCCCCGGCCGGCCCGAGGACGCGGGCCTCACGCTGGACGTGATCCGCGGATTCGGAGATACGGTTCCTGTGCTGGGGGTGTGCCTGGGGCACCAGGCGATTGGGGCAGCCTTCGGTGGCCGCGTGGTGCGTGCGCCGATCCCGGTGCACGGGAAGACCGCGGTGATCGAGCATGACGGGCGTGGCGTCTTCGCCGGCATCACGGAGTCCTTCTCCGCCGGACGATATCACTCGCTCGTCGTCGCGGAAGAGGGATTGCCGGAGGAGCTCGAGGTCAGCGCCCGCACGCGCGAGGAGGGGATCATCATGGGATTGCGCCATCGCACGCGCCCCATCCACGGGGTGCAGTTCCATCCCGAGTCGGTGCTCACCGGCGAGGGTCGCCGCATGCTCCGCAGCTTCCTGGACCTCTGACGTGTTCACGGCCATCCTCCAGAAGCTGAGCGCACGCGAAGACCTGACGACCGGCGAGGCCGCGGAGGCGATGGCCGAGATCATGTCCGGCCGCGCGACGCCGGCGCTGATCGCGGCGTTCCTGGTGTCCCTCGCGATGAAGGGCGAGCGGCCGGAGGAAATCGTCGGCCTCGCCGAGACGATGCGCCGGGAAGCCGTCCCGTTCGACACGGGCGGGCGTGAGGTGTTCGACACGTGCGGCACGGGTGGCGATCGGTCCGGCACGTTCAACATCTCCTCGGCAGCCGCTATCGTGATCGCCGCCTGCGGCGTACCGGTCGCGAAGCATGGCAACCGGTCCGTGTCGAGCCGCTGCGGCAGCGCCGACGTGCTCGAGGCGCTCGGCGTGAACGTCGCGGTTTCGCCGGCCGCGGCGGAACGCTGCCTCGCCGACGCGGGCATCGCGTTTCTGTTCGCGCCTACGTTTCATCCGTCGATGCGGCATGCGGGGCCGACGCGGCGCGAGCTCGGGCTGCGCACGGCGTTCAACCTGCTTGGGCCGCTCACGAACCCCGCGCGTCCGAGGCGTCAGCTGGTCGGCGTGCCGCGGCCCGAGCTGACGCAGCTGCTCGCGCGCTCGCTGCAGCTGCTCGGGTCCGAGCGCGCGTGGGTGGTGCACGGGGCGGACGGCATCGACGAGATCTCGCCGACCGGGTATACCAAGGTGTCCGAGTGCCGCGCGGGATCCGTGCGCACGTTCTATGTGCATCCATCCGACTTCGGCTTGCGCAAGGTGCCGCTCGACGCGCTGGTCGGCGGGGACGCGGCCGAGAACGCCGCCATCGTGAGGAGCGTCCTGGCCGGTGACCCGGGGCCGCGGCGAGACGCAGTCGTGCTCAACGCTGGCGCGGGGCTGTTCGTTGCCGGGCATGCCGCATCGGTTCGAGCCGGCATCGCCGCCGCAGCCGCCGCAATCGACGGTGGCCGTGCGGTCGCGACGCTCGCGTCGCTCGTGGACCTGTCCCAACGGATCCCTGGAGGAGCCGGCGTGAGCGTCGCCGCACCCGACCTGCTGACGACGATCGTCGCAGCCACACGCACGCGGGTGGAGGTCCAGGCGGCGCGTGTGCCGCTCGACGTCATGCGTGCGCAGGCGGAAGAGGCGCCGCCCGCCCTGGGGTTCGCCGAAGCGGTGGCGCGGGGCGATCGCCTGAACGTGATCGCCGAGTGCAAGCGCCGATCGCCTTCGCGCGGCATCCTGCGGCGCACCTACGACGCAGTGGCGATCGCGCGCGAGTACGAGGCGGCAGGCGCCGCCGCCGTATCCGTCCTCACGGAGCCCACGTTCTTCGACGGGGATCTCGATCACCTGCGCGCGGTACGGCACGCCGTTCGACTGCCTCTCCTGCGCAAGGACTTCATCGTCTGCACGTACCAGCTGTGGGAAGCGCGAGCGGCAGGGGCCGATGCGGTGCTCCTGATCGTCGCTGCGCTCCAGGCCGGGGAGCTGGAATCGCTGCTGGCCGAGGCGCGGGCGATCGGTCTCGACGTGCTCGTCGAGGTGCACGACGAGACGGAGCTCGAGACGCGCGCTTGCCGCCGGCGCGCAGGTGATCGGCGTCAACAACCGCAATCTCCGCACGCTGGCGGTGGACGTGGACGCGTCACGGCGGCTTGCGGCGCGCCTGCCGCCGCACGTGAGTGGCGTCGCGGAGAGCGGCCTCAAGACGGTCGATGATCTGCACGCGCTCCGGGCGGTCGGGTACCGGGCGTTCCTCGTTGGAGAACGGTTGATGACGGCCGCCGATCCGGGAGCGGCGTTGCGCGAGCTCATGATCGGGGGGGCAGAATGACGGGCGCCGGGCGCTCGGAGCTGGGCGTCGTGCAGCGCATGTGGGGCAGGGCTTCAGCCCTGCAAGAGCGCAGCCCCATGACTGAGAACTGAGAACTGAAAATGCCCCCCCGAATCAAGATCTGCGGCATCACGCGGGCGGAGGACGCTCACCTTGCCGCCGATCTCGGCGCGTGGGCGGTGGGCTTCATCTTCTGGCCCGGCAGTGGGCGCTCGATCGAGCCGCAGCGGGCACGGGACATCGTGCGGGGGCTGCCGCCGTTCGTCATGCCGGTCGGCGTGTTCGTCAATCAGCCCGCGGCGGACGTGGAGGAGATTGCCACGTTTGTGCGTCTCGGCGCCGTGCAGTTGCACGGCGAGGAGCAACCAGCCATGGCCCGCGCCCTGTCACACCGTGTGATCAAGGCCGTGCCGCTCGACGCGGAGGGCCACGCGTTGGGACTCGACGACTGGCCGGACACCCTGGTGCTGCTCGACGCGCACGATCCGGTGCGCCGTGGCGGCACGGGTCGGCGGATCGACTGGAACGCGGCGGCAGCGGTCGCGCGCACCCGGCCGATCGTGCTCGCGGGCGGTCTCACGGCGGAGAACGTAGGAGAGGCCGTGGCGACGGTGCGCCCGGCGGCGATTGACATCTCGTCGGGCGTGGAGGCTGCGCCCGGACTGAAGGACCACACGAGGATGCGGGCGCTCTTTGCGGCGGTCGCGGCAGGGGCAGGGGGTGTGCAGTGACAGACGCGGGAGAGGAAACGAAGCCGGCCGTGGGCCAACGGGACCCTGACGCGCGCGGGTACTTCGGCGCGTTCGGCGGGCGGTTCGTCCCCGAGACGCTCGTCGAGCCGATCGCGGAGCTCGAACGGGAGTACTTCCGCGTCCGCGCCGATCCCGCCTTCCGACAGGAGCTGGATGCGCTGCTGCGTCACTACGTCGGCCGTCCCACGCCCCTGTACGAAGCCTCGCGGCTCGCGCGGGCCAAGGGCCCCGCCCGCATCTTCCTGAAGCGCGAAGACCTGACGCACACCGGCGCCCACAAAATCAACAACGCGCTTGGGACAGGCGCTGCTCGCTGCGCGCATGGCGAAGAAGCGGGTGGTGGCCGAGACGGGCGCGGGGCAGCACGGCGTCGCCACGGCGACCGCCTGCGCGCTCCTGGGGCTCGACTGCGAGGTCTACATGGGCGCGGAGGACATGGAGCGCCAGGCCCCCAACGTCCTGCGCATGGAGCTGCTCGGGGCAACCGTGCGCCGCGTCGACGCGGGCAGCCGCACGCTCAAGGACGCCATCAACGAGGCCATGCGCGACTGGGTCACCAACGTCGAAGACACGTACTACCTCCTCGGCTCGGCGCTCGGGCCGCACCCGTACCCGCTGATGGTGCGCGAGTTCCAGTCGGTGATCGGCCGCGAGGCGAGGGCACAGATTCTGGCGCAGGCGGGGCGGCTGCCCACGGCGGTGGTGGCCTGCGTGGGCGGCGGCAGCAATGCCATCGGCATCTTCGACGCGTTCGTGAACGACGGGGACGTGCGGCTCATTGGCGTGGAGGCCGGCGGCCACGGCATCACGCCCGGCCGGCACGCGGCGCGTTTCGCCGGCGGCAGCGCCGGCATCCTGCAGGGCACGCGCACCTACGTTCTGCAGGACGCCGCGGGAAACATCGAGACCACGCACTCCATCTCAGCGGGACTCGATTACGCCGCGGTCGGCCCCGAACACGCGTGGCTGCGCGATCTCGGGCCGCACCGAGTACACGTGGATCGACGACCGCGCCGCGCTCGATGGCTTCAAGGACCTTGCCCGGCTGGAGGGCATCCTGCCCGCGCTCGAGTCGTCGCACGCCATCGCGCACGCGGAGCGGCTCTCGGCCGACCTCGGGCCGGACGACATCATCCTGGTGAACCTGTCGGGGCGCGGGGACAAGGACCTGCAGAGCGTGGCGCGCGCGTTCGAGGCACGGTTGTGACCGTCACCAGCACCGGCGCGACACCGCGCGCTCTCCCGCATCGCGAGCGCGTTCGCGGGCGTACGGGCCAGCCGGCGGCCCGGGCTCGTCACGTATGTCACCGCCGGCGACCCGGATCTGGAGCATTCGAGGCAGGTGCTGGTCGCCCTCGCCGCGCGCCGGCGCGGACGTGCTGGAGGTCGGCGTGCCGTTCTCGGACCCCCTCGCCGACGGCCCCGTCATCCAGCGCGCGACGGAACGCGCGCTGGCGGCCGGCACGACCCTCGCGGGCGTGCTCGACCTGGTGGCCAGCGTGCGGGGCGAGATTGCCGCGCCAATCGTGCTCTTCACGTACGTCAACCCGGTCGTCCGCATGGGCGTGCCCGAGTTCGCCGCGCGCGCCGCCGCGGCTGGCGTGGATGGCGTGCTCACGCTCGATTTGCCGGTCGAGGAGGCCGGGGAGGTGCGGGATCGGCTGCACGAGGCCGGGCTTGATACAATTTTCCTCCTGAGCCCCACAACCACGACGGAACGGATTCGACGGGCCGCGGCCCTCGGCAGCGGGTTCCTGTACGGCATCTCGCGCCTGGGCGTCACCGGCGCGCGGCAAACCGTTGCGTCTGGCGCCCAGGCGCTGGTCGCTCGGATTCGTGCGGAAACGACGCTGCCGGTGGCCGTCGGCTTCGGGATCTCGCGGCCGGAGCACGTGTCCGAGGTGGCCCGATGGGCCGATGCCGCCGTGGTTGGAAGCGCTCTGGTCAGTGTCATCGCCGAGCATGGCGCGTCGCCGACGCTCGTCCCGGCCGTCGAAACCTACATCCGGTGGCTGAGGGGCGACGGTGCCGAGCGCGGGATCACGGGACGGGCTGCCGTGAGGGAAATCGACGACCTTCGCCGGCGCATCGACGATCTCGACGAGCAGCTGGTGACCCTGCTGAACGAACGCGCCGCCTGCGCGCTGGAGATTGGCCGCATCAAGCAGCGGCTGCACATCGACATCTACCAGCCGGCCCGCGAGGCCGAAGTGCTGCGCCACGTGCAGACGTGCACGACAGCGATGGGCGGCCCGCTCAGCCCCGCGGCGCTCGCACGGCTGTTCGAGCGGATTATCGACGAGGCCCGCCGCCTCGAACGGCACTCGGCGGGACAGCACGATCCGCGGGAGGCCGACGTGCTCGGAGGAAGCGGTCCATCGAGGGGCACCGGCGCGATGTAAGAGCCCCTCACCTGTGGGGCAGGGCTTCAGCCCTGCTGAGAGGTGTGGGGCAGGGCTTCAGCCCTACTGAGAGTGTGGGGCAGGGCTTTAGCCCTGCTGAGGGTGTGATGCACGCCTTCAGCCCGCAGAAACAGGCGAGAAGGTCCGGCGCGTGCCGGATTCCACGTACTTGGCGGAAGCAAGGGAGTTCACCTTGGAGGGTGGCAGCATGGTAGTGGTGATGCAGGAACGCGCGACTGAGGAGCAGATTGAGAAGGTCGTGGCGAGCCTCGTGGAGATCGGCCTCGACGTGCATCGGTCAACCGGGGTGAGCCGCACCGTGCTCGGCGCCGTGGGTGACGATCGCCGCCTCGATCCGCGCCTGATCGAGATCCTCGACGGCGTCAGCGAGGTGCTGCGGGTGACCGCGCCTTACAAGCTGGCGAGCCGTGCCTTCCGGCCGGAAGGCACGGTCGTGACGATGGACGATGTTCGCATCGGCGGGGACGAGGTCATTGTGATGGCCGGGCCCTGCTCCGCCGAGACCGACGAACAGGTGAACGTGACGGCGGCAGCCGTGAAACGCGCCGGCGCCAAGATGCTGCGAGGTGGCGCGTTCAAGCCCCGAAGCTCGCCCTACTCCTTCCAGGGCCTCGGCGAAGAGGGGCTGCGTATGCTGCGCGCGGCCGCGAGCGAGCACGACTTGAAGCTCGTCTCCGAAGTGATGGACGTCAGCCAGATCCCCGTCATCGAGAAGTACTGCGACATGTTCCAGGTCGGCGCGCGGAACATGCAGAACTTCACCCTGCTCCGCGAGCTCGGACGCACGCGCAAGCCGGTGCTGCTGAAGCGCGGCATCTCCGCCACGATAGAGGAGTGGCTGCTGTCGGCCGAATACGTGCTGTCTGGCGGTAACGTCGACGTGATTCTCTGTGAACGCGGCATCCGGACGTTCGAGAGCTACACGCGCAACACGCTGGATATCTCGGCCATCCCGGTCGTCAAGAAGCTGAGTCACCTCCCGATAGTGGTGGACCCAAGCCACGGGACGGGACGGCGCGACAAGGTGGCGCCCATGGCGCGCGCCGCGGTGGCGGCCGGGGCGGACGGCCTCATCATCGAAGTGCACTGCGATCCGGACCACGCGCTCAGCGACGGCGCGCAGTCGCTTCTGCCGGCGCAGTTCGATCGGCTCATGGCGGAGCTCCGCATCATCGCACCGGCGATCGGCCGCAGCATCTGCCTCGAGCCGATGATGCGCCGCGGCTGGGGGGCGTGAGCCGCCGGGTGTTTGGCCGGACCACCGGAACTCACCTGTCCGCCGGAACTGAAGTTCCGGCTCCACATCCGGCTGTGTTCCAGCACTTGCTGGCGGATCGGTGCGTGACGATGTGGATCCGCGTGACGATGTGGCCGGAGATGTGGAGCTGCGTGACGATGTGGAGCCGGGGCTGCGTGACGATGTGGAGCCGGGACTTCAGTCCCGGCGTACACCGCGAAGCCCGCCGCCTGTCCGTGGCTGAGACCCCGCACCACGATCTCCCGTGAGCCCACACCAGACGAAGGGTTTCGTGCACGCAGGCGTCGCGCAGCCTGCGGCGTCCGGCGACCAGACCGGCGCCGATGCACCTGACCCGGCACAGCGGCCAGCAGGCGGCGTGCAGGCCCCTTTTCACAGCCTTGGCATCATCGGGCTCGGGCTCATCGGCGGGTCCCTCGCGCTGGCCTCCCGCCGCGCCTGGCCGGGGATCCGCATCGTCGGCGTTGATCATGGTGCGGCGCTGGAGGCGGCGCGATGGCTGGTGGCGTTCGATGCGCTGGCCGATGCCCCGGAGTCGGTGCGCGGCGCCGACCTCGTCGTGCTCGCAGCGCCGGTGCGCCAGAACGCGCTGGTCCTGCGCGAGCTCGCGGTGGTTCTGGCGGAAGACGTCCTGGTCACCGATGTGGGCAGCACCAAGCGGGCGATTGCCGAGACGGCTGGCGAGCTGCCTCCGCAGCTGTCCTTCATCGGGGGCCACCCGCTGGCGGGTGCGGCACGTGGCGGTCTTGTCCTGGCGCGCGGCGATCTGTTCGAAGGACGCCGCTGGCTGCTGACGCCCGGCCCCGCCCCGCCGCGGTACGACCATCTCGCGCGCCTGCAGGCATTCGTGAGCGGGCTCGGGGCCGTGCCGCAGGTGATGAGCGCCGAGGAGCACGATCGGCTGCTCGCGTATCTCAGTCACCTGCCGCAGTTGACGGCCAGCGCGCTGATCGACACCGTGGGCCGAGCGGTTGGGGACCGCATCGATCTCGCCGGCCCCGGGCTCGCCGACACCACACGGCTCGCCTCGAGCCCCTCCGCGATCTGGGAAGACATCTGTGCCACCAACGCCGACGCGATCGGCCCGGCCCTCGACGCCCTCATCGAGACGCTGCAATCCGTGCGCGACCGGCTCGAGGAACCCGCCGCCGTGGCGACGCTGTTCGGATCTGCCCAGGCGTGGCGCGAGCGGCTCGGCTGAACGCGTGATGCGCGGGGCATGAAGACGGACATTTTAGGCTGTGGGCTGCAGGCTGCAGGCTGCAGCCCGGTCTGGTCTGAGGCCGGCGCGCTGCCGCCGGCGAACGCCGCACAGCACGAGCGCTGCATAGCCTCGCCCCCGCGCGGCCCCGAACGCCCGCCGCCGCGCCGACGCTCATATAATCCCTACTCATGAACAAGGTCGTCGCGAGCGCGGCCGAGGCGGTGGCGCAGATTCCGGACGGCGCCACGTTGATGGTGGGCGGGTTCGGCCTCTGCGGCATCCCTGAGGATCTGATCGCTGCGCTGCACGCACAGGGCACCAGGGATCTCACCATCGTCAGCAACAACGCCGGGGTGGACGAGTTCGGGCTGGGCATCCTGCTCAAGTCGCGCCAGATCCGGAAGATGATTTCGAGCTACGTGGGCGAGAACCGCGAGTTCGAGCGTCAGTTCCTCCAGGGCGAGCTCGAGGTGGAGCTCGTCCCGCAGGGCACCTTCTCCGAGCGGATCCGTGCGGGCGGCGCCGGCATCGGCGGGTTCTTCACGCCGGCCGGCTACGGCACGATCGTCGCCGACGGCAAGGAGACGCGCGAGATTGCCGGTCGGCACTACGTGCTGGAACTGCCGCTGCTCGCCGACTTCGCCTTCGTCAAGGCCCACAAGGGCGACCGCCTGGGAAATCTCGTGTACCGGCGCACCGCGCGCAACTTCAACCCGATGATGGCGACCGCCGCACGGGTCACGATCGCCGAAGTGGAGCAACTCGTGGAGCCGGGTGCGCTCGACCCGGACGCGATCGTCACGCCGGGCATCTTCGTGCGCCACGTCGTGCAGGCCACCGGTTACGAAAAGAAGATCGAGAAGCGCACCGTGCGGAGGCCCAGTGGACAAGCGTGATCGCATCGTGCAGCGCGTGGCCCGCGAGCTGCGCGACGGGGACTATGTCAACCTCGGGATCGGCATGCCGACCCTCGTGGCCAACGCCGTGCCGCCTGGCATCGACATCACGCTGCATTCCGAGAACGGCATGCTCGGCGTCGGGCCCTACCCGCTCGACAGCGAGGTCGATCCCGATCTGATCAACGCCGGCAAGGAGACCGTCAGCGAGCTGCCAGGATGTTCGGTACTTCAGCAGCGCCGACTCATTCGCGATGGTCCGCGGCGGCCACATCGACCTGACCGTGCTCGGTGCGCTTCAGGTCGATCAGCACGGCAACCTGGCGAACTGGATGATTCCCGGCAAGATGGTGAAAGGCATGGGCGGCGCGATGGATCTCGTCGCGGGCGCCAAGCGCGTCATCGTTGCGATGGAGCACACGACCAGGGATGGCGGCCATAAGATCGTCGACCGCTGCACGCTCCCCCTCACCGGCCTCGGCGTGGTCGATCTCATCGTCACCGAGATGGCGGTGATCGAGGTCACCGACCGCGGCCTCGTGCTGAAGGAAGTAGCTGCCGACACGACGGTGGCGAACGTGAAGGCCGCGACTGGCGCCGGACTGATCATCGAGCAGGAGCCAGGAAGTTTCTGACCGTCCGAGATCCCGATCGGTCGCTGCGCAGGGCCCGGCTTCGAGTCGGCCCGGAAACCGAGAACCCGCCATGTCTTCCGCTGTTCTTCTCTCGGCCTGTCGTACCCCCATCGGTTCGTTCGGGGGCGCCCTCAAGGACTTGACCGCTCCCGACCTCGGCGCGATCGTCGTGCGCGAGGCCATCGTGCGGGCGGCGATCAGCGATGAGGACGTGGGCGATGTGGTCCTCGGGTGTGTGCTGCAGGCCGGCCAGGGCATGAATGTGGCCCGGCAGGCGGCGCTCAAGGCCGGGCTGCCCCACAGCGTGCCGGGTGAGACGGTGAACCGCGTGTGCGGCTCCGGTCTCACGGCCGTCGTGCACGCCATCGAAGGCGTGAAGGCCGGCTTCGTCGATGTGATCGTCGCCGGCGGCACGGAGTCGATGAGCAACGCGCCTTACCTGCTGAAAGGTGCCCGGTGGGGGTACCGGATGGGTCATGGCGAGGTCCTGGACTCCATGATCGCCGAGGGGCTCACGTGCGCGATCGAGGGGTGCCACATGGGGAACACCGCCGAGGCAATCTCGGTGAAGTACGGGGTGGGCCGAGAGGAACAGGACCGCTTCGCCGCGGAGAGCCAGGCGCGCGCCGAGCGGGCGATCAGCGACGGCCGGTTTGCAGACGAAATCGTGCCCGTCGATCGTACCGCAGCGGAAGGGCGCGCCCGTGCGAGTGGATCGGGACGAATATCCGCGGGCGGGCACGACGGTCGAGAAGCTCGCCGCCCTCAAGGCTGCGTTCCAGGCGAAGGACGGGACGGTTACTGCGGGCAACGCGTCCGGCATCAACGATGGCGCTGCCGCGCTCGCGGTGGCCACCGACAGCTGGGCGCGCGAGCGTGGGAAGACGCCGCTCGCCCGCGTGCTCGCGTATGCGACCGTTGGCGTGGAGCCCAAGTACATGGGGATGGGTCCCGGTGCCAGCGATCACGGCCGCGCTCTCGCGGGCGCAGCTGCGCGTGGACCAGATCGATGTCTTCGAGCTGAACGAAGCGTTCGCCGTGCAGTCCATCGCGGTCGTTCGCGAGCTCGGCCTCGACCCGTCGCGCGTCAACGTGCACGGCGGTGCGATTGCGCTCGGCCATCCCATCGGCGCCAGTGGCGCCCGTGTGTTGACGACGCTCCTATACGTGCTGCGGCACCGCCAGGCCCGCTATGGCGTCGCATCCCTCTGCATAGGCGGTGGAATGGGCGTCGCGATGGTCGTGGAGCGTATCTGATTGGACCGGCCCGCGATAGTTATTCGCGCACACGCGCTGAGATCCGTCGCGGCCCACGCGCGCGACGCCTGGCCGCAGGAATGTTGTGGCCTCCTCCTCGGCACCACCCGCTCGATTGAGGCCGCCTACCGCGCCGGTAATGATCACGAGGAGCGGCGCACCCGCTACCTCGTGCGGCCGGAAGATCACTTCGCCGCGATCCGCGTGGCACGCGCGCGGACGCTCGAGATCGTTGGCGCCTATCACTCGCATCCCGCCGGACGACCGCGCCCATCGGCCACGGATCGCGATGAGGCGCATGCCGGTGGGTTCATCTATCTCATCGCTGGCGCACGCCGGCTCCGCCGCTCGCCGTTCCGCCGCCGTCCGTCGATTCATCCGTCGTGGTGGCTTTCACCCGGCCGCACCGGCGCGCCGCCGGTGCCGCCGCTCGCCGGGCATCGAGGCGCACGGGTACTGGATGGCCGCCTGGCGCCTGGTGGAGGGGAACTTCGCCGAGGTGCCGCTCGTCCGACTGCCCTGAGCGCATGTGAGCCGCACCCAACCCGCCGCTGCACTGGAAGGCCCCGACCTCGCCGCCGCGCCTGACGAGCAGGTGGTCACGCAGGCGCTCGTTGGGCATCAGCTCGCCGCGCGCGAGATCGTCCGCCGCTACCAGCGCCCGGTCTTCAACCTGATCGTCCGGATGGTGCAGGATGCCGGCACCGCCGAAGACCTGGCGCAGGAGACCTTCGTGAAGGTCTTCCGCAGCCTGCAGACCTTCGATGTGCGCCTGCGCTTCGCGGCGTGGATTCTCAAGATCGCCCACAACACCACGCTCGACTACCTGCGCCGCCACCGGCCGCACCTGGTGCCGCTCGATGCGCCCGTTCAGGGCGGCGAGGGAACCCTGGCCGATCAGCTTGCGGACCCGGCCGCCGTGTCACCCGAGCGATCGACGGAGCGCCAGCAACTGAGGGCGGCGCTGGACGCGGCGATCGATCGCCTCAGGCCCGAGTACCGGCGCGTACTCGTGCTGCGGTACCAGGAGGACCTCGACTACGCGGAGATCGCCGAGATCACGGGCACCCCACTCGGCACGGTGAAGACCTTCCTCCATCGTGCGCGTCAGGCGTTGGCGTGCGAGCTGCGCAAGACCGGCTGGGGCCCCGGCGGCGCTGAAACCGGCGGACGGGAGAGCACGTAGGGTGAACTGGACGGAATAGACCAGGACTCATTACCCATGATTTCGCAGGTTTTGAGGTGACAGAGCGGGAGTCCGAAGAGGCGCTGACCCGTTTCTTCGCGGCGGAACAGGCCGAGAACGGTGACCGCGCCGATGTCGCGCTGCGTGACGCGTTCGCGGCGCTGCCTCGGCGCATGCCCACCGTCGCGCTGAGTGAGCGGCTCATGCGCACCGCGGAGGTGCGGCCGCCGGCGCCGTCATCGACCGTCTCCGAGCGGATGGTGGCCGCTGGCGTCGTTGCTGCGGCGCTGGGCATGACGCTCATGCCCGTGGGGGTCGTCCTTGCGCTGTTTGTCTTCGGCGCGCCCCGAATCGTCTCGTGGATCGCCCGCGGATGCGTGTTGCTGACGGATTGGCTGAACGCGGGTGTTTCAATCTGGACGCTGCTCGCCCGGTCGGGCGGCGCCCTCGGTCAGGTTGCCAACAGTCCGATCGGCAGCGTTGCGCTGACCGTCACGCTGCTCGTCGCATCGATGGCGCTGCTTGCGCTGAATCGTTACTTGCCGGCTGAGAGGAGTTGAGGCCATGAGAGCCTTTGTTCGGTACATGCTGCTGCTGGTCATCGTGGGTGCCTGCACGCCGGCGTCCGCGTTGGCGGCGCAGTCGCCCACGCCCGCGGGCGCCGCGGCGGACGTTTCTCCCGTCACGCGGGCGCAGACGCTCGACCGCTTTCGCGTGCTCGTGATTCGGGACGGTCTCGTGCTCACGCCCCGTCAGGGCGAGGGCAGGACGATCGAGATCAGCAATGGCGCCATCGCGCTCGATGGCACGCCGGTCAGCGGGCGCGAGCTGCGCGACGCGCTGGGAGGTGACGCAGACGTTGTCATTCAGCTGTCCTACGCGTCAGCGGATGCACTCCGCGCGGCGTTCGCGCCTCCGGCAGCACCAGCCGCGCCGAGCGCGCCTGCCGCGCCCGAGGCGGCCGCGACGCCAGATGCCGCCCAGCCCCCCGAGGCTCCGAGCGCGCCTACACCTCCGGCGCCCGACCGCGAGTGGAGGCGAAAGAGCGGCGCCAAGGTAAACGTCTTTGGCAGCCTCGAGGTGGATGAGGACGAGCGGGTGACCGATGCGGTGGTCGCCATCGGCGGCGACGTGGATGTCCGCGGCTACGTCGACGACGACGTGGTGGCCGTTCTTGGCAGCGTGAGGCTAGGCCCGCGTGCGGTAGTCCGCGGATCGGTGACGAGCGTTGGCGGACGCATCACTCAGGAACGCGGGGCCGAGGTGCGCGGCGACGTCAACGAGGTGAGGCTCGGTGGCGGGCCGTGGCACTACGCGGGCGGTCACTGGCAGCCCTGGTTCGGCCGAGAGATGTTCTCGGGCTGGTTCAGCCTGCTGGCGACGCTGCTCAGGATCGGCCTGGTCATGCTGCTGGCCCTGATCGTCGCGGTGGTCGCGTCTGGGCCCACCGAGCGCATCTCGCGGCGCGTGGCCGCGGATCCCTGGGTAAGTGGGTTCGTCGGCCTGCTCGCGCAGGTGCTGTTCGTCCCCGTGCTCGTGCTGACCGTGGTGTTCCTCGCGATCTCGATCGTAGGAATCCCGCTCTTGTTGCTCGTCCCGTTCGCGCTCGTCGCGCTGCTGTTCGGCGTGCTGATGGGATTCACCGGGGTGGCGCGGCGAGTGGGCGAATGGGCGGTCGGCCCCTACAAGGGACCGCTGGTCGCGACCATGGTGGGGGTCGCCGTCATCACAGCCGGCGCGATCGTCACGAGGATCGTGTGGCTCATCCCCGGACCGATCGCACCGCTCGCGTTCGCTCTCTGGATGATTGCGCTGTTTCTCGAATACGTCGCCTGGACCGTCGGCCTCGGTGCACTGCTGCTGACCCGTTTCGGCACCCGCGGCCCGTCGGCGCCACCGCTCGACGTCGTGCCGCCGCCCGTGCCACCGCCGCTACCGGCTGAGAGGGTGGTGCTCGAGTGAGACTGAAAATGCACAATGCACAATGCACATGAAACACGCGTGAATCGCGTCTTCCATTGTGCATTCTGCATTGTGCATTGTGCATTGTTGCCTGTCAGTACGGATTGTTACTCAGGTCCCGCACTCCCGGCTTGACCTGCACCGTGTTGTTGCCTGACGCGATGGTCCTGGGCCCTCGCTTCAGGCGCAGCTGGACGCGGTACATGCCCTGCGTCTCGAACGTGTGCGTCGTGGTCCAGCGCCGCTTGATCGTGCTCTTCCCGGCTTCGTAGGGCTCGCAGTTCTCGGTGGCTTCCGACTTGGTGCCGTCGCCCCAGTCCCACTCGATTTCCGGACAGTACAGCTCGGGATCGTCCACTGCTCCGCCGCGCAGCTCCGCGGTAATGACGACACGCGCAGGCGAGAAGGAGATAGGGGGCGCCACGCGAATTGCCACCGACGGCTTCTTGACGTCCTTCGAGTCTTTGCCGTCCTTCGAGTCCTGCTGCGCGTCAGCCGCGGCCAGTGAGACTGCGGCAGCCATGCAGCCGGCGCCTATCTGCAGCAGGAACGAACGTCCGGATCGGGTTCGCACGGGCATTGTGAATTTCCTGGATCAGGGGCGAAGGCCCATTCTACTTGCGCCATCACGTGGCGGCAATCCCGGTCGGACCACGATCGGACTCGTCTCACGCGGTTGCGCAATAATGTCGGGATGGCCGGGTTTACAAGCGGGACGATCGACATCATCACTGGCGACCCCAGACGGGTCGCGACCGGGCTGCTCGTCGTGCCGGTCTTCGAGAGTGACGATCGGCAGGGTGTGAACGGGTTGGATGCAGCGACCGGTGGCGAGTGGTCGCGCGCATCCATGTCGCTCGAGCTGACCGGAAAGCCGTTCGAGACGCTGATCGCGCCGCTGCACGATGGGTGGGGTGCGGCGCGCGTGTTGTTCATCGGCGCAGGGTCGGCCGCGCGCTTCACACACGAGACCGCGTGCCGCCTGGGCTCGGCCGCGGCGCTGCTCGCTCGCCAGCGGCGCGTCACCGGCCTTGCGATCGTGCTGCGCCGACTGCCCGCCACCGCGCCTGGTGCGGCGAACATGGAACGGGTCATTCAGTCCACGGCCGAGGGTCTGGTGCTGGGGCAGTTCGAGTCAGCGGTACGCAAGACCGGTGAGCCCGCGCCGCGCCCGCTCGACGGCGCTCACATCGTCGTCGTGGCCGGGGGTGATTCCAGTGCTCTGCAGGCCGCCGCGGACCGGGGGCGGGTGCTCGGCGAGTGTGCCAACGATGCGCGCCTTCTCGCCAACGAGCCCTCGAATGTCCTCACGCCACGCGTCTTCGCCGAGCGGGCGGCCGCGCTCGCGCAGGGGACCGGCCTCGCCGTTGACATCCTGGACCAGGAGCGCATCGCGGAGCTCGGCATGGGACTCCTGCTCGGCGTCGCGCAAGGCAGCGCCGAGCCGCCGCGGTTGATCGTGCTCCGGCACGATCCGCCGGGCGCCCGCGCGGACGTCACTCTCGGTTTCGTGGGGAAGGGCATCACGTTCGACACGGGCGGCATCTCCATCAAGCCCGCGGACGGCATGGACCGCATGAAGGTGGACATGGGAGGCGGCGCCGCCGTGATCGGCGCCATGCGCGCGCTCTCACGCCTGGAGCGTCCCGGTGCGCGCGATCGGCATCGTGCCTTCGACGGAGAACATGCCGGGCGGGCGGGCGATCAAGCCGGGCGACGTGCTCCGGAGCGCCAGCGGCAAGACGGTCGAGGTGCTGAACACCGATGCAGAAGGACGGCTCGTGCTCGGTGACGGCCTCTGGTACGCGCAACAGCTGGGCGCCACACACCTGATTGATGTGGCCACGCTCACGGGCGCGTGCGTGGTGGCGCTGGGGCGCTGGGCCAGCGGGCTCTTCGGCAGGCCCGACGATTGGGTCAACACGGTCCGGAGCGCCGCCGACCGCGCCGCGGAGCGCGCGTGGCCGATGCCGGTGGATGATGAGTACTTCGATCAGCTGAAGAGCGAATCGGCCGACATGTCGAATACGGGCGGGCGCGCCGCCGGGGCGGTTACCGCCGCGCTGTTCCTGAAGCAGTTTGCTGGCGACCTGCCCTGGGCGCACCTCGATATCGCGGGCACCGTCTGGGTAGATGACGCGAAGCCCTGGCAGTCGAAGGGTGCGACCGGCACGGCAGTCCGGACGCTGGTCGAAGTCGCCATGAGCCAGGCTGCGCCTGCGAAAGGGTGAGCCGACGGACCGAAGCCGGTGTGTACAATGGATCCCGTGCAGCCACCGGTTCAACCCGTCATGGTCCGCGTCGTTGGTGAGCCCGCGCAGGAGCTTGGCCTGGGGCAGATCATCGGGCAGGCGCTCGGGCTGACGGGGATCATCCTCGTGCTGTCGCTGCTGATGGGCCTGGTGGTCGGCGGGATCTTCATCTGGGTGCGCCTGCGCAGCGCGCGCGCCCGGCGCGACGGGGAAGCCGGCGATCAGATCCGCCTCCGTCTCGAGCCGCCAGTACGTCCGGCGCCCGCCCCCCAGCCTCCAGCCGTCCACTCACTCTGATCCGGTCGTTGATCGCTGTCGGTGTGCTGTGAAGCCGGATGCTCTGTTGTGGAGCCGGGATGCGCTGTTGTGGAGCCGGGACTTCAGTCCCGGCGGCCATGTCGCCCACCGCCCACCGCCTAGTTCTGATTAGCCACCGTGCGCACGTTCTTCAGCGCGCGCTGATACTGCGCGATGCCGTCGAACAGCGCCTCCGCGATCCGCTGCCGGTAGGCATTCGCCTTGAGCAGCCTGCCTTCCTGCGGGTTGGTGACGAACGAGATTTCCGCGAGCACGCTTGGCATCCCCGCACCGATGAGGACCACGAACGGGGCCTGCTTGACGCCGAGGTCCCGGACGTCGTGTGCCCGCAGCCGATCGATCATCGCGCGCTGCACCAGCGTCGCGAAGTCGCGCGATTCGTCCAGCTTGTTGTTCAGCGTGATGGCCCTGACGATGTCGGGCAGGCTGTGCATCGTCCGGCCCGACGCGGCGTTCTCGCGCGCCGCTACCGCCTGCGCGTCGGGGTTGGACGCGAAGTTCAGGAAGTAGGTCTCCACGCCTCGCGCCTTCGCGCTCCGGTGTGCGTTGGCGTGGATGGAGAGGAACAGATCCGCGTCTTCGCGGTTGGCAAGCTCCGTTCGCTCCTCGAGCGGGATGAAGACGTCGGTCCGGCGGGTGAGCATGACCTCGACCCCGGGTTGCTTCAGCAGCAGCTGCTCGAGCCTGAGCGCCACGTCCAGGACGACGTCTGCCTCGGTCAGTCCCTTCGCCCGGGCGCCAGGGTCATGCCCGCCGTGGCCCGGATCGATGACGACCCGCGCAATCCCGAGCCCCAGCTGACGTGACAGTGAAAAGCCGCCTTCGAGATTGACCGAAGGCGTCCCGCCGAGCGTCGGCGCTCCCGCAACCGCCTCGGTGATGTCCTCGGTGCTCCGCGTCGCCAGCGGCGTGTCTGCGCGGCCGGGTCGATGCTGCCTTGCCCGACGCCCGTGGTCGTGCGGGCGGCAGAGTGCCGACAGACTTACCCGCGGTGGCCGTCGGCCTCGTGTCGGCAGTCGGCGCCGGGTTGGCCATCGGCACCTGCGGCGTCACCAGGGGCAGCGGCTCGGGCGCGGCGGACGCCTGCGCCGGGCCCGCGGTGTCACCCGGCAACTCACAATCGATCACGAGCCGGTAGGGATCGTAGAGGGCGAACACGGAGTGCCGCGTCTTCCCGTCGACTTCCAGCACGACGCGCGTGCTGCTGTCGGCGCGCTGCCCCACGCGGATCTGCCGCACCGCCCCGTCGCTGAACGTCTGCGTCGCGCGCAGGCCCGCCCGCGGTTCGGTGCCACGCAGGTCGAGGAATACCCGGTCGGGATTGCCGATGCGCTCCTCGCGGTATGTCACCTCGCGATCCAGCTCGATCATCACCCGCATTGGCGCCGGGCAGCGTCACGCGCTTGATGTCCCGGATGGTGGCCCGATCGCCAGGGACCGTCGCGCGCTCGCGCAGGATCCGGCGACGACGCGGGCGCCAGCGGCTGGCGCGCCGGCGGCAGCCGGCGGCGGCGAACGTCGCGCACCCGCAGCGTCGCGGGCGGCGGCACGGCTATCACCCGATCCTCCCGGGCCGCATTCCTGGGCGCAGCCTTCGCCCGCTGCAGCCGGGCCAGCTCCGGACGTGCCCCCGCGACCAGCGAGCTGGCCGGGTATCCCGCTATCAGCCGCTTGTACAGCCCGACCGCCACAATGCGGTCCGCGTCGTTTCCCGTCTCCGCCCACAGGTCCGCCGCCAGTTTGGCGGCCTGCCACAGGGCGTTGTCCGTGTATCCACTCGCCGGGTGAGCGGCCACAATCCGTTCGTACGCCTTGATGACTCGCCGCGTCTCCGCCAACGTGGCTGTCGTGACGTGGGGCGCCGCGAGCGCCGGACGCACCGCGTCCTCACGCTCCTGCGCTCGCAAGTACATCGCGCGCGGCGTCGCGGCCGAGGCGAGCGGTGCCGCCGCGGCGCAGGCAAGGACGGCGACCGCAAGTCGCAAGGACAGGCGCATCCGAGTCTCCCAGGGGCTCATCGAAGCTGTGCGTCCACTTCATCGAAGTAGTGCTTGTCCACGAGCACCTCGCGAGGTTTGCCGCCGGCGCCCGGTGACACGAGGCCCTCGGCCTCCATCATGTCCACGAGCCGCGCGGCGCGGCTGAACCCGATCCGCAGGCGGCGCTGCAGGTACGAGATCGACGCCTGTCCGCTCTGCACGATTATGCGCGACGCCTCGTCGTACAGGTCGTCCTTCTCCAGCTCGATCGCGTCCACCGCCTTCTCTTCCGTCGTGATCGTCTCGTCGTAGACCGGCTTGCCCTGCTTGCGGAGGAAGCTGGCGAGCCGCGCGCTCTCCTGTTCCGAGATGTAGGGCCCGTGCAGGCGCACGTACCGGGACGATGCGGGCGGCAGGTAGAGGAGGTCTCCCTTGCCGAGCAACTGTTCGGCGCCGTTGCCGTCGAGCACCGTGCGCGAATCGATCTTCGACGACACGCGGAACGCGATCCGCGCCGGCAGGTTCGCCTTGATGAGGCCGGTGATGACGTCCACCGACGGGCGCTGCGTCGCGAGGATGAGGTGAATGCCGACCGCACGCGCCATCTGGGCCAGCCGGCAGATCGATTCTTCCACCTCGTTGCCCGCCACCATCATCAAGTCGGCCAGCTCGTCGATCACCACGATGATGAACGGCAGCGTCTTCGCCGGCTCGCCGTTCTTCCCGGGCTCCTTCTGATCGATCAGGATCCGCATGTTGCGGTTGTACTGCTCGATGTTCCGCACGCCTTCGGACGCCAGCGTCTTGTAGCGCTCTTCCATCTCGCGGACGGCCCACCGCAGCGCGTTCGACGCCTGCTTCGGGTCCACGACCACGGGCGTGAGCAGGTGCGGGATGTCTTCGTACATCCCGAGCTCGAGGCGTTTCGGGTCGATCATGATCAGCCGGACATCATCCGGCGTGGCGCGGTAGAGCACGCTCGTGAGCATGCCGTTCAGCCCGACCGACTTGCCCGTGCCGGTCGATCCGGCGATGAGCAGGTGGGGCATGACCGCCAGATCGGCGATGAACGGCTCGCCGTGGATCGTCTTGCCGAGCGCCAGCGAAAGCTTGGATGCCGACCGCACGTACGGCTCGGACTCGAGGAGCTCCCGCAGCGAGATCGTCTCGCGGTTGACGTTCGGGAATCTGGATGCCGACCGTGGACTTGCCGGGCAGGCGATCGATCAGCACGGATTCGGCCTGCATCGCGAGGCAGAGATCGTCGGCGAGGCCGGTGATCTTGCTGTACTTCACGCCGGCGTCGGGCTTGAACTCGTACGTGGTCACCACCGGGCCGGGGTGAATCTGCACGACGGCGCCTTCGACAGAGAACTCGCGGCATTTCTCCTCGAGGTGCCGGGCCCCTTCCATCAGCTCCCGCTCGTCGACCTTGCGTTCGGTGCGCGGCGCATCGAGCAGCGCGAGCGGAGGCAGCGTGAAGCCGCCCAGCTTCCGCTCGATCGGCGCGCGCGACGCGGCGCCATCACTGTCGTTCAGCGGCAGGGGCGGCGTCACCACGCGCGCGCGCTCCCGCTCCCGCGGCGGGGGCGCCACCCGGACGGGTTCGGGAACCGGCTTGGCACGAGCGGCTTCGCGCTGCGGCCTGGGCGTGAGCACGGGACGCTCGGCCTGGAGGTCCTCCGGCTTCACGCCGCTCTTCTTCGCGTGCTTCGCGATCACTTCCTGCCGCTGCTTGTCCCGGCGGCGGTTCTCGCGCCACTCGCGCAGGCTGGCCAGCAGCTGTCGCCACCCCGCAAGCAGCCCCTGGAACGCAAACGCGAACATCCGGCCGAACGAGAGCTGCGTGGCGAGGATGACCGACATGAAGAGCAGCGTGAGCAGCACGATGAGCGCGCCGGCGCGGTTGAGATATCCCGCCGAGAAGGTCGAAATCAGCTGGCCCACAGAGCCGCCCGCGCGAAAGGCGTGTCCGTCGATCTCGAGGTTCCCGACCGCGAGCGCGAGCAGCCCGCTCAGACTGGTGAAGAGCAGCGCCGTACCGACGAACTTCGTGTAGATCGCGTCGAGCGGGCGGCACCAGAAGTAATGCCAGCCGAGCACGACGAGCGCCGCCGGAATCAGGTACGACGCGTAGCCGACCACCTGGAACGACGCCTCCGCGACGAAGGCGCCGACGAGACCGGCAAAATTCGCGGGGGGATGCGTCGCGCCCGTGTTGAAGAACCAGGCCGGATCGCTCGGCTCGTAGGTGACGAGCGCCACGATCCAGAGGACGGCGGCCGCGAAGAGGGCTACACCCAGGAACTCACTGGCACGACGGGTGAGCGTGGAAGGTCCGGCCAATCAGATCTCCATGATGACGGGCAGCACCAGCGGGCGCCGCCCCGATCGCTTCCGCAGGAAGCGCCGCACTTCGTCCCGCACCCTGTCCCGCAGCAGCCCGGGATCGGTCCGCTCCTCGACGGGGATGCGACCGATCATCTCGGCGAGCATCCGTCCGCCGTCCGCGAGCAAGGACTCGTCGCCCGGGTCGGTGACGAAACCGCGCGTGATGATCTCGGGCGGGCTGGCAAGCGAGCCATCGTCCTTGCTGATGGCCACAATCGGCAGCGCCAGCCCGTCCACCGCCAGGTGGCGGCGGTCGCGCAGCACTTCGTCACCGACCTCGCCCACGCCCGAGCCGTCGATCAGCACCCGCCCCGTCGGTGCCTTCGCGACGACGCCGGCTCCAGCGCGGTCGAATCGCAGCACGTCGCCGTTCTCGATCAGCAGCACCTCGACCTCGTGGCCGCTGTTGCCCGTCACCCGCTCGGCCACCCGCTTGTGGTGGGCGAGCTGGCGGTATTCGCCGTGAACGGGCACGAGGTACCGCGGCCGCACGAGGGAGAGCATCAGCTTCAGCTCCTCCTCGCTGCCGTGGCCCGACACGTGTACGTGTTTCATGCTCTCGGTCACTATATCGGCGCCGCGCCGCGTAACGTGATTCATCACGCGCGAGATCGCCTTCTCGTTGCCGGGAATCGCGCGGGCCGACAGCACGACGGTGTCCCCCGGCTCGATCCGCACGTGCCGGTGATCGTTGACCGCAATGCGCGAGAGCGCCGCCTGCGACTCACCCTGCGAGCCGGTGGCGATGCACAGCAGCTTTTTCGGCGCCACGGCCGCCACATCGCTGTCACGCACCACGACGTCGGGAGGAATCTCGAGGTAGCCGAGGCGTTGCGCCGTCTGCGAGTTCTCGATCATCCCGCGGCCGACGAACGCCACCTTGCGGCCGAACTGCGCCGCCAGCCGCACGAGGATCTGCATCCGGTAGATGCTCGATGCGAACGCCGCGACCACCAGACGCCCGGGCGCGCTGGTGAAAATCTCCTCGAACGCGTCGATGACCTCGATCTCCGATCCAGTCCACCCCCGGCGATCGATGTTCGTGCTGTCGGCGAACAGCGCCAGCACTCCCTGCGCGCCGAGAGCGGCGAACCGGTGGAAGTCGAAGTGTTCGCCGTCGAGCGGCGTCTGATCCACCTTGAAGTCGCCGGTGTGGACGATCACGCCGGCCGGCGTGTGCAGGGCCAGCGCCACGCAATCCGGCATGCTGTGCGTCACGCGGATGAACTCGATCTCGATCGGCCCTACCGCCACCCGGTCGCCGGGGCTCACCGCCTGGAACCGATCCTGCGGCGTCGATGCCGTGCTCTTCGAGCTTCGGTCCGATGAACGCGAGCGTGAGCGGCGTGGCGTAGATCTTCCCGTCGAGCAGCGGCATCAGGTAGGGCACGCCCCCGATGTGGTCTTCGTGCCCGTGCGTCAGCACCAGCGCGCTGACGCGGCGATCCTGCAGGTACGTCAGGTCCTGCACGATCCGGTCGACGCCCGGCAGCTCGGGCCCCGCGAACATCCCGCCGGCATCGATGACGATGGTGGTCTCGCCGCACGAGACGGCCAGCATGTTCAGGCCGAACTCGCCGAGGCCGCCGAGGGCCACGATCTCGAGGGATGGTCCGCCGGGCTCTGGCCCGGGGTGTGCGATGGTCATCGATGTCCCAGCGCAGGCCTGTGCCCGCGGGCCGAACCGTTCGTCAGCGACACCCAGGCACCCACATCGGTGCGGCGCCTGCGCGGTCAGGATGTGAGGCTCCCGGCTTGGGAGGCCAGGCGACCTCGCGGCAGGTTACTGGGTGCACCTGCACGGAGGAGTGTTATCGGCTCGAAACTATAGCACACGCGGGGGATAGGAGGCCGTTCACCGTTGACCGCTGAGTTGACGGGCAGTTGGCGCTGGGGCACGCTGGGCGCCGGGAACTGGGCGGCCGGGCTCTCGGCGCTGGGCTCGCGCGCGGAGTGCCGCGGCGAGGCGGGCAGCGCGCGGTGAGCGGACAGTGAAACGGTCAACAGTGAACGTCAACGGTCAGAGTGAACGGTCAACGGTCGAACGGTGAACGGTCAACGGTGACGGTGAACGAGCGAAGGTCACACGGTGAACGGACGCTGCTTCGCGAACGTGCCCGCGCGGCCGAGCGTGAACAGGTTGGGGGATTGCGACGCCGGCAGACGCCCCCGGATCGCCGCATGGAATCGGCGATAGTCTCCCGTGAACGCGCCGTCAGCCCAGACGCGCAGCAGGGCTTCGGTGAATGCGCCGTTCCGATCGCCATCCATCGACGTCTGGTTGTCCTGGCATCCCGAGATGAGGATCGACGTAGCACGGAACTTCCCCGCGATTCGCTCGAGCCGCGGCTTGACGACCAGCTGCGACAGCACGCTGTCGGGATCGACGCTGGAACGGCCACCCGCCGCCTTGGCGATCTTCCGCTGCAGCCCGTCATAGAAGCGCTGATGCTTCCGTACGTGGCGTCAGCCACCCCGGGAGGCATCATCCGGGAGCGCGGCGTGACGTCGGCGCCCGCACTCACGGGTGCTCGCGTCACGGTCCCGCTGTGGCAGCTGTCCGACAGCACGAGGATCCTGACACCCGGGGCGAACCGGCTCAGCGCGAAGTACAGCTCGTCGTCGATCAGCTCGCCGTCGAACAGACACCACGTCTCGTCGCGGCTGTCGGCCTCTTCTCCCGTCACATCGGGCACCTGGCCGCCGTGTCCGGAGTAGGTGAGGAAGAAGAGGTCTCCCTTCTTCAACCGGCTCGCTGCCGCGCGGATGCCCGCCAGCACCTTTGCCCGCGTCGCCGCCTTCGTCAGCAGCACCTTCGCGCGCATCCCGCGTGACCGCGCGACGTCGGCCATGTCGTTGGCGTCGAACTCGCAGGCGGCCAGCGGCCCGCTCCAGCCTCCGTAATGTGCCGGGGCCACGGCGTTCAGGCCGATGTGCAACGAACGGGCAGCATGCTTCGACGCGACGCTCGCGGCTTTCTTGCTCATGGATCCTCTCCTCGATGGTAGTGAGCGGCGGCGTGGGAGCGGGCGCCTCGGTGCGCGCAGCCTATCACGCGGGCGGTCGTCTCCGCGTGTCCCGGGACGCATGTTGGCGACCGCGTGGACCGTGCGGGTGCTATCGATCCCGGAGCCGCGCGGCCAGACGGGCGAACTCCACGATCGTCAGCGTCTCCGGACGCCGCCGCGGATCGATGCCGATTCCGTCGCAGCCATTCCGCCGCCGTCGCGCCCGGCACGCCCGCGTAGGCCGCGAGGCAGTTGCCGAGCGTTTTCCGGCGTCGCGTGAACAGCCCGCGGACGGTCGCGTCGAAGGTGGGCGGGGCAGGGATGACGTCCGCCTCCGCGAGGAAGTCGAGCCGGACCACCGCGGACGTGACCTTCGGCGGCGGCCGGAAGGCCCCAGGCGGGAGCGTGAGCAGGTGCGTCATCCGCGCGCGGCGTCCCAGGAGCACCGTCAGCACGCCGTAGTCGTGCGTGCCCGGGGAGGCCACCAGCCGGTCGGCCACCTCCTTCTGCAGCATCAGGGTCGCGTCGGTGATCCGCGGATCCGCGGCCTGCGCGTCCAGCAGCTTGAAGAGGATCGGCGACGAGATGTTGTAGGGAAGGTTGCCCACGACGCGAATGCGTGAGGCCTCGGCGAGGCACCATGCCCGCCAGGTTGACGTCGAGGATGTCGCCGGGCACCACCCGCACGTTCGGCGGTGCCAGAGCCGTCAGATCGGCGGCAAGATCGCGATCGAGTTCGACCCCGATGACCAACCGTGCCGACCTGGCGAGTGGCAGTGTCAGCGCCCCCGCGCCCGGTCCAATCTCCAGGATCACATCGTCGGGCTGGGGTGACACCGCGGCGATCACCTTCCGCACCCAGACGTCCTCGAGGAAGTGCTGGCCGAACCGCTTACGAGTCCTCACTCGGCTTCCTGCGCAGGTGCGGAGTCTCGGGCGCTGCCGGGCGCGTCATCGCCCTCGAACTCGTCCCCGTTCCACCATCGTTCCTCGATCGCCTGGATCTCCTCTTCCGAGAGACCGAAGTAGTGCCCGGCCTCGTGGATGATCGTGGCGCACACCTCTTCGAACACCGCGTCGGCGTCGCCCTCGCACGCCTCCTCGATCGGCCGCTGGTAGATCACGATGCGGTCGGGCATGCGATTGCCGTAGTCCCAGGTGCGCTCGGTCAAGGGAACGCCCTGGTACAAGCCAAAGAGCGTGTCGGGCGGGTGGATCTCCATCTCGCGCAGCAGGTCCCGGTCCGGCGCGTCCTCCACCACGATCGCGACGTTGCGCATGCGCGACCGGAACCGCCGTGGGATGGCGAGGAACGCCTCGTTGGCGAGCGCTTCGAAGGCTTCGCGGGTCATCGCTGGCGCGAACGGGCGCGCGGCGGCTTGGTCACCGGAAGCGCCGCTGCCGCCTTCTTCGCGGCTCGTGCCCGCTTCAGCGGTGCGTCTGCGGCGCGTGCCGCTTCGGGCGCTGATCACGGTGCGGAAGTACACGCACTCTGCCGTCACCGCACACTGATCGCAGAGCGGCCTCGGCCGGCAGATGCGGCGGCCGTGGAGGATGAGCACGTCAGACGCCCGCGTCCACCGCTCGTGCGGCAGCGCCGCGCACAGCCGTGCCTCAACGGCCTCCGGATCGTCGCCTTCGGCAATTCCGATCCGGTTCGACACACGGAGCACATGCCGATCCACGGGGAGGCCCGGCACGCCGAGCGCGTGGCCGAGCACGACGTTCGCGGTCTTGCGGCCGACCCCGGGCAGCTTCAGGAGCGCATCCATGCTGGCCGGAACCTCGCCGCCGTGCTGATCCAGCAGCGCGCGCGACATGCCGATGATGGCTTTCGTCTTCTGCCGGAAGAAACCGGTCTGCACGATCAGCCGTTCGACATCGGAGGGCGGCGCCGCCGCGAGCGCCCGCGCGTCCGGGTACTTCGCGAACAGCGCCGGCGTGACGAGGTTCACCCGCTGGTCGGTGGACTGCGCCGAGAGGATCGTCGCAACCAGGAGCTCGAACGCGGTGGTGTAGTGCAGTTCGGTGTCGGCGCCAGGATGCTGCGCATCCAGCTTCTCCAGGATCGCCCGTGTGGCGCGCGGAGGATGGAGCTGGCCCACGGCGTCAGTGCACGGGCCCTGGCGGAGCGGGCATCTGCGGCATCCCGCGCATCTGCTCCTGCAGCGCGGCGACGAGCGCGGGCAGCGTCTGCAGCGGGATCACGATGCGCGCGCGCACCGGCGCCCGGACGATGTGCTCGGTGTCGGCCTCGGCGGTGCGGATCTCTTCTTCTGAGAGCGGCAGCACCTCGCAGAAGGTCAGGGTGCAGTCGAACGGGGTGTTCGCGACCGCGCAGAAGTTGGCGTACATGCGGTCGCTCTTCACGGTCTCATCAGGCACGATCGTGAAGTTGATCTGCTTGCGTTCGGACATGCAGGGGAGTTTACCAGACCGTCACCGTTCACCGTTCACCGTTCGACCGTTACGTCGGGTGCCGGTTACGGTCTACGGCCACGCACGCATGTGGGCAGCTCGTCTGCAACGGAGTGGAGCGACGCGACGTGTTGCACGGTGCGACGGTTGACGGTTGACGATTGACGATGAACGTCAGTACCGTCGCATGACCCCGACGACAACTCCCTGCAGCTGCACCTGGTCGGCCGCCACGTAGATAGGCGCCATCGTCGGGTTTGCCGGTTGCAGGCGAACCTGGCCGTTCTCCCGGTAGAACTTCTTCAGCGTCACGTCGTGACCGCCGAGCAGGGCAATCACCATCTCGCCGTTGTCGGCGGTTTTGCGGTCTTCGACGATGACGAAGTCGCCGTCGCGGATCTGCTCGTCAATCATCGAGCTGCCACGCACGCGCAGCACGTAGGTCTCGCGTCGGCCCACCATCTCTTCCGGCACGGCAATCGTTTCGGTACCGGCGACGGCTTCGATGGGCGCTCCGGCGGCGACGTACCCGAGCAGCGGCAGCTCGACGGCACGTCCGCCCATGCGGGTGGCGACGAGCTCGACCGAGCGGCTGCGGTTCCAGGTCCGTTTGATGACGCCTTTCTCCTGCAGGTTCGTCAGGTGCTTGTGCACCGTCGCCAGCGACGACAGGTTGAAGCGCCGGCCGATCTCCTCGAGGCTCGGCGCGTAGCCGTGCTGCTGGATGAAGTCGTTCAGGTAATCCAGGATCTCGCGCTGGCGTTTTGTCAGTGGAACCATGCTGCGCATCGCTATGCAAAGAGAAGGCGAAAGTCAACAGCCGGGCTGCGGGGCCGCATGGTAGGATGCCGCCCGTGCGTCTGCCGCTCATCGTGCCGCCCGATGCAGGACCGCTCATGCGACGTGGTCGGGTCTCGGACAGAACAGCGTCGACCTCGTGGCGATGCTTGCGCGAGTTCCCGACGAGCAACTCGAAGCAGCAGATCGAGCGCTTCGCACGGTTTCCGGGCGGACAGGTGGCGTCGGCGATGGTCTGCTGCGCGCGGCTCGGATGGCGCGCCCGGTACCTTGGACGATTCGGGTCGGACGAGCTCGGCGACATCGGGCGCAACAGCCTCGTCACCGAAGGCGTGGACGTGAGCGCCGCCGAAGTCGTGGCGGGTGCGCAGACGCGCTTCGCGATGATCATCGTGGATGGACGCACGGGTGACCGCACGGTGCTCTGGGACCGCGACCCGCGCCTCGCGCTCACCTCTGCGGATGTGCCCGCACCCGCCGTGCGCACCTCGCGGATCCTGCTCGTGGACTGCGACGACGTCGAGGCGTCCGTGGCTGCGGCAACCGTCGCGCGGGAGGCTGGGGTCATCACCGCGATCGACGTGGAAGCCGTCCTGCCCGGTCTGGATCGTCTCCTGCCGCTCATCGACATCGTGATCGCATCTGAAGGGTTCCCCGAGCGCTGGACCGCGTCGTCCGAGACTGGGCCGAGCCCTCGAGCGGCTCCATGCGGAGCTGCAGCCGGCGCTCACGTGCGTGACGCTGGGGCCGCAGCGGGAGCCTGGCGCGCTGCGGAGGGCGCGAGATCCGGACGCCCGCCTTCCGCGTGCCGTGCGTGGATACCACCGGCGCCGGCGACGCGTTCCGGGGCGGGTTCATCGCGGCACTCCTGCAGCACGGCCCCGAGGACGTCGAGATCCTGCTGCGGATGGCCAACGCGGTCGCGGCCCTGAAGTGCCGGACGGCGGGCGCCCGGGAAGGTCTCCCGCATGCGGCCGAGCTCGAGGCGTTGCTCGCGGAGGACAGGCGCGGCACGAGCGTGCCTCTATGAGGACGGTTCGCGGTCGAGGCGCGGCCGGGCGGCATAGGCGACGGCGTGGCGTGGCTGGCTGGCCGGGGCCGAAGCGCCCCGGCCATGTCCCTGTTGATCCGATACGCCCTCGGCAATGGGTGGCACAGGCCGTGAATAACACACCATGTCTCCTGTCCCTTGAGAGTGTGCATTATGTGGTGTTCACGACTTCGCTCACCGCTGTTGGTCCTTGCAACTGTGACCCTGTCGGTGCCGACCCTTCTGGCTGCGGCTGACGTCCAGCGGACGCGTGCTGACGCGGATCAGCTCCTGCGCAAGATCGCGGTGATTGCCACCCACGGGCTCGGCGCGCAATCGAAGCCCCTGCGCACGCCGGTCACTGAGAGCGAGGTGAACTCGTTTCTCGAATTCCATGCCCGCAGTGAGATCCCCGCGGGTGTGCTCGAACCGGTGGTGACGATCGAGGAAGCCGGGCGGTTGCGCGGGCGCGCGCTGGTCGATCTTGACGAAGTGAAGAAGGCCCAGGCGGGCGGCCGGAGGCTTCGGCGTGCTGTCGATGCTCTCGGGCCGGGTCCCGGTCGAAGCGGTCGGCACGCTCAACGCCACGAACGGCGTCGCGCAGTTTCATCTCGAGCAGGCGCTCGGTGAGCGGCGTCCCCGTTCCGAAAGCGCTGCTGCAGCAGGTGGTGAGCTACTACTCACGCACCCCCGAGAACCCGGAAGGCATCGATCTGGAGGCGCCGTTCCCGCTGCCCGTGAACATCCGGCAGATCGAGACCCTCAGGGGCCAGGCGATCATCGTTCAGTAGGCCGGCCCCGACGCATGCCCCCACCCGGCGAGGTACTCCAGACGGCGCTGCAGTACCTGAAGGGTGTGGGTCCGCGCAAAGCGGCAGATTTTGCGCGCGCCGGCCTGCACACGATCGAAGACCTCCTCTACCGTTTCCCCTGCGCTACGAGGACCGCAGCAACCTGCGGCCGGTGGCCTCCGTGCAGGAAGGGGAGACCGTCACGGTCAGCGGTGAGATCGTGCAGTGCGGGCTCCGCCCGACGCGGCGGCCCGGCTTCCGGATCTTCGAGGCGCTCGTCCGCGACGCCAGCGGCTCGATCCGCGTCGCCTGGTTCAACTCCTCGTTCCTGCAGGACCAGCTCCACGCGCGCGATCACATCGTGCTCTACGGCACCCTGGAGCGGAATCCCTACGCCGGCCTGCAGTTCACCAACCCCGACTTCGAGCTGATCGAGACCGACGCGGCGGACGCGGAGGCCGAGACGCTGCACACGGGCCGGATCGTTCCCGTGTACGAGCGCGCGCGATCGATCACGCCGAAGATGCAGCGGCGGCTCGTCGCCGACGCGCTGCTGCGGCTCCCGCCGGACCTCGACGATCCGTTGCCGGCCGGATATCCGCGCGCGCCTCGGGTTTCCGGACCGCAGGACCGCGCTCGAGCAGGTGCACTTCCCCGCGCCCGGCACGCCGCTCGACGCGCTCAACGCCTATCGGACGCCCGCGCAGCGGCGTCTGGTCTTCGAGGAGTTCTTCCGCTTCCAGGTGGGGCTGCTGCTGCGCAAGCGGGAGTCCGAGGCCGAGCGCAAGGCGCTGGTGACGCGTGTGGACGATCGCATCCGCGACGCGCTGCGGGCCGTGCTGCCGTTTCGCCTCACGCCGGGTCAGCGCGTGGCGCTGAAGGAGATCGCCGACGACATGCAGCGCACGCATCCGATGAACCGCCTGCTGCAGGGCGACGTCGGTGCCGGCAAGACGATCGTTGCCGTGCTCGCGGCGGTGCTCGCGATGGAGAACGGGCAGCAGGTCGCGTTCATGGCGCCCACCGAAATCCTCGCCGAGCAGCACTTCACGACCGTGCAGCGGCTGCTGGCGGGCACGCGGTTCCGGGTCGCGCTGCTGACCGGGCGTCTTCCCGCCGCCGAGCGCCGCAGCACGGGCAAGGCGATCGCCGCCGGCGAGATGCACCTGGTGGTGGGCACGCATGCCCTGGTGCAGAAGTCGGTGCGGTTCCAGGCGCTCGGCCTCGTGATCATCGACGAGCAGCACCGGTTCGGTGTGCTGCAGCGGGCGCTGCTGCGCGAGAAGGGGCTGCAGCCCGACATGCTGGTGATGACCGCGACGCCCATCCCGCGGACGCTTGCGGTCACGACCTATGGCGACCTCGACGTGTCGTCGATCCGCGACCTGCCGCCGGGACGCACGCCGGTGCGCACCGTCGCGAAGCCCGACGCGCGGCGCGACGAGATCTACGCGTTTCTCCGAACCGAGCTGGACGCCGGACGCCAGGCGTACATCGTGTACCCGATCATCGAGGAGTCGGAGAAGACGGATCTGCGCGCGGCGACGGAGATGGCGGATCACCTCGCGCACGACATCTTCCCGGCATACCGCGTGGCCCTGCTGCACGGCCGCCTGAAGCAGGATGCGAAGGACCGGGTGATGCGCGCGTTCGCGGCCGGCGAGATTCACATCCTGGTCTCGACGACCGTGATCGAGGTCGGGCATCGACGTGGCAAATGCGACGGTGATGGTGGTCGAGCACGCCGAGCGGTTTGGGCTGTCGCAGCTGCACCAGCTGCGTGGCCGCGTCGGGCGGGGCAGTCAGCAGTCCTCGTGCATCCTGCTGTACCAGTTCCCGATCACGGAGGATGGGCGCGAACGGCTGAAGATGATGACCGAGAGCACGGACGGGTTCCTGATCGCGGAAAAGGATCTCGAGCTGCGCGGGCCGGGCGACGTCTTCGGCACGCGCCAGGCGGGCGCCCCCACGTTGCGCGTCGGCGACCTGCGGCGCGATCACCTGCTGATGGAGCGCGCACGCCAGGAAGCGTCCGCCTGGCTCGACGCGGGTGCCTCGAATCCCGGGTGGCTCGACGAGTTCCGGCGCACGTGGGGGCAGCGGTACGGGCTGATCGGCGTCGGCTGATCGCCGGCCGCCGACAGCGCCCGCCGTGCCGCTGAGAGCTGCTGTCCATCGGGCAGTCATGTGGGGCAGGGCTTCAGCCCTGCCGATGTCAGCGGCCTGAAGGGCTGCCCCGCGAGCGTGGAGCGTGACATCGTGCGAGTCATCGCGGGGACACTGAAGGGACGACGGACTCGAGGCCCCGAGCTGGCCGGGGCTGCGGCCCACGTCCGACAAGCTGCGCGAGACGCTGTTCAACATCCTGGGCCCGCGGGTCGCTGGCACGCGCGTGCTCGACGCGTGTGCGGGAACCGGCGCCGTGGGCATCGAGGCAATCAGCCGCGGCGCCGCGCACGTCACGTTCATCGATCGGGACAGGCGCGCCGTGGACCTGATCGCACAGAACCTCGCCCGGTGTGCCGTGGTCGATGGCTATGCCATCGTTCGCGCCGATCTGGGCAACGAGGCCGCACCGCCTGCGGCACGCGACGGATTTCGATTTCGTCTTTCTGGATCCCCCATACGATACTGACACGGCCGTGCTCGCGCGCGCGGTCCGCGACTGGCTGGCCGCGGATGGTCTGCTGATCATCGAGTACGCTCGGCGTGCCGGCGCTCCGGCTGGCGTCGAAGGCCTCCAGCGCACGCGCGAGGTCACATCCGGCGACAGCGCGCTGGGGTTCTACGTCAGGAGTGACGGACTGTGCGGGCGGCTGGGCGGTGGGCGGCTGGAGCCCTGGAGCCGGGAGCCTGGAGCCCGAAGCCCTGGAGCCTGGAGCCCGGAGCCTGGAGCCCGGAGGCGATGTGGAGCCGGGACTTCAGTCCCGGCGTACGCGGCACGCACGACACCGACGATGAATGAGCAGTCATGGCCAACTCGCAGCGCATCGCCGTCTACCCCGGCTCCTTCGATCCGCTGACCAACGGTCATGTGGACATCATCCGCCGTGGTGCCCGGCTCTTCGATCGCATCGTCGTCGCGATTCTCGTGAACGAGCAGAAGACCCCGATGTTCACGACCGGACGAACGCGTCGCGATGGTGCGCGAGGCGTTCGCCGGCGAGCCCAGCGTGGTGGTCGAGACGTTCGACGGGCTCCTCGTCGAGTTCGCCGCGCGCCACGGCGCGAGCGCGATCGTGCGCGGACTGCGCGCGGTGTCCGACTTCGAGTACCAGTTCCAGATGGCCCTGATGAATCGGCGTCTGGATGCACGCGTCGAGACCGTGTTCATGATGCCGGCGGCCGAGGTACAGTTACATCAGCTCCCGCCTGGTGAAGGAAGTGGTGATGCTGGGCGGGATCGGTCACGGGGCTGGTGCCGGAGGCCGTGGAGCGCCGGCTGCACGACCGGCGGGCACGGGCGTGACGCGGCCGTGCGAGTGGACAGGCCGTTGATCATCGAGGCCGAGTGGGATCCGGATTCAGCCGGATTCCGGATCGGACAGGAGAGCGCGAGATGCTAGCGGAACGCATGGGGCGAGTGTCGGCGTCACCGACCCTGAGGGTGCTCGTCGAGGCCGAGAAGCTGAAGGCCCGCGGGTTCGATGTCGTGGAGTTCGGCGCCGGCGAGCCGGATTTCGACACGCCGGAGCACATCAAGGCCGCCGCGCGGACCGCCATCGACCAGGGTTTCACGAAGTACACGCCGGCCGCGGGGACGGGCGAGCTGAAGGCGGCCATCTGCGCGCACTACGAGGCGCTCTATGGCACCAAGTACGCCGGCAACGAGGTGATCGTCACGGCCGGCGGCAAGCAGGCGCTCTACAACGTGGCGATGGCGCTCTTCAATCCGACCAACGAGGTGATCACGCACGTGCCCGGCTGGCCGACGATCACCGAGCAGGTGAAGCTCGCCGACGCGCAGCCGGTGCTCGTGCAGACGTATCCGGAAGACGGGTTTGCGATGAACGCGGACGCGTTCCTGCACGCGATCACGCCGAGCACGAAGGCCATCATCATCAACTCGCCGTGCAACCCCACCGGCGCGCTGATGGCCGAGAGCGAGTTGCATCGCCTGGTGGACGAGGTCGCGAACCAGAACATCTGGATCATCCTCGACCTGTGTTACGAGCAGTTGATCTACGACCCGGTGCCGCACAATCTGGTGGGACTCCTCGCGGACCGCTTGCGTGACCACACAATCATCACAGGGTCGGCGTCGAAGTCGTACGCCATGACCGGCTGGCGCTGCGGGTGGGCCCTCGGCCCGGCGGACGTGATTGCCGCCTGCAACGCGCTGCAGAGCCATTCGACCTCGAACGTCACCTCCATCTCGCAGAAAGCGGCGCTCGCGGCGCTCACCGGACCACAGGCGCCCGTGACCGAGATGCTGACCGAGTACCGCACCCGTCGCGACACGCTGCACGGGTGGCTGACCGTGGACCCGCGCATCACTTGCCTCAAGCCAGCCGGCGCGTTCTACCTGTTCGTCAACATCTCCGAGCTGCTGTCGCCCGACGGCATCCGCACCTCGGCCGAGTTTGCGACCCGCCTGCTGGAAGAGGCCCACGTGGCCCTGACCCCGGGAGAGGCGTTCGATGCGCCCGGATTCCTTCGCATCTGGTACGCGACCTCCATGGAGCGCCTGCGGGAGGGCGCGACGCGGATTCTCGATTTCGTCCGGAAGCTCGACGCGGCGGGGCAAACGGCGGGGGCTTCGTCCCGCGTGTCACTCGGATCGTCTCCCATGTAACGACCGGCGATCGGGTGAGACCATCATGCGCCTCCGCGGCCGAGTGGCGGGTTCCTGAACGAGTAAGCCGGGACGAGAACCGTGACCGTGACCCGTGAGCTGGCCTCCGTGTTCGAGTCGATCGTCGGGCCCGAATGGATCCGCCGCGACCCGGAGGCGCTGCTCGCGTACGGCACCGACGCCCTGAAGAAGGGCCACTCCGCCGATCTGGTTGTCATACCGGCGAACACGCGGGAGGTCTCTGCGATCGCGCGGCAGTGTCACGACTCAGGCGTGCCGCTGGTGGTGCGCGGGGCAGGAACCGGCTACACCGGTGGCGCGGTGCCGCTGCGGGGCGGGGTGGTGCTCAGCCTCGAGCGGTTGAACCGCATTCTCGAGATCGACGAGGCGAATCTGCTCGCCGTCGTCGAACCGAATGTGATCACCGGCGAGCTGCAGCACGCCGTGGAACGCGTCGGCCTGTTCTATCCGCCCGATCCCGCCAGCCTGCACCAGTCGGTCATCGGCGGCAACGTGGCGGAGTGCGCCGGCGGCCCGCGCGCGTTCAAGTACGGCACGACGAAGCGATACGTGCTCGGGCTCGAGGCCGTCCTGCCGAGCGGGGAGATCATCCGCACCGGATCGAAGGCGGTCAAGAACGTCGTCGGCTACGACCTGACGCAGTTGCTGGTGGGCTCCGAGGGGACGCTCGCCATCATCACGCAGGTGATCCTGCGGCTCGTGCCGAGGCCGCCCGTCCAGATCACGCTGCGAGCAACGTTCACGGACGTGGAGGCGGCGGTGCGGGCGGTGACGGAGCTCATTCGACGGCGCGTCGTGCCGGCGACCCTCGAGCTGATCGACCGAGAGAGCCTCGCCGCCGTTACGCGCTACCTCGGGACGGGACTCGCGCCAGCCGGGCACGGGCGCCGTGCTGCTGATTGAGGTGGACGGTCTCGCTTCAGGTGTGCTCGAGGAAGCAGACCGCGTCGCCGAGGCGTGCCGCGTGGCGGGGACGACGGAGCTGCTGCGGGCCGAAGATGCCGCCGCGCGCGACGATCTCTGGCGCATCCGCCGCGAGCTGTCCCATTCGTTGCGCACGGTCGCCGGCCTCAAGATCAATCACGATGTCGTCGTGCCGCGCGGGCGCGTGCCGCAGCTGTTCGAGCTCGTCGGACGCCTGCGCGGCGACTATGCGCTGACCATCCCCTGCTTCGGGCACGCGGGGGACGGGAACATCCACGTGAACATCATGCTGGACCCGGACGACGCGGACGCGCTCGCACGCGCGCGTCTGGCCGAGCGGCGCCTCTTCGAAGGTGTGGTCGCGCTCGAAGGCTCGATCACGGGAGAGCATGGGATCGGCTTCTCAAAGGCGCCGTTTCTCGGGATCGAGCTGTCGGACGACGTGATCGCGCTGATGAAGCGCGTGAAGCACGCGTTTGACCCGAAGGGGATTCTCAATCCGGGGAAGATTTTTCCTTAGGCGCTGCGCGCTGCGGTGGGCGCTGGGCGTGGGCGTGGGCTCTGAGCGTGCCGCGTGGGGCCCTGATCCGGCCCGGGTGCGCTTCGGGCCCCGGCCTTACACCCTCGATTCGGCCGGGCGCCTCGGCTCCCCCTACCGTCAGCGTCGATTTCAGCGTGACTCGGGGCCGAGTCCCCCGTCCCGTCAGGGAAGCCCAGCGCCTACCGCCCAGCGCCTAGCGCCTGGCTTTGTCGTTCGTCACCAACAGGACTCTCTCCAGGTCCTTCTCGGGATCCGGCTTCAGCAGCGTGCGCAGCTTCACCGCCGACGCGTTGAAGTAGAGCACCTCCTCCAGCACGCGCGCGTGGAGCGGCCCGCGATCGTTGATCTTCGCGAGGTCGTCGGCCGCGATGACCACGAGCACGGGTCGCGGGTCCTGCAGGTACGCGCGGACGGCTTCAGGGCTCGAGAGATCGTCCTGCTTGACGCCTGTGTAGAACACCAGGTTCCTGACGAACACCCGGTACGTCGCGACTGGTTGGTCAGCCTGCCGGTGCTGCACCACGAGCGCTGCCATGTCCTGGACCGGGTCGCGACCGGCGGGGGAGAGGCCGTACTGCAGGCCGACGAGCGTGACGGCGCCCGCCAGGCCCACAACCAGGCCGACGTGGCGCAGAGGCCCGGCGACCGCAACGGCGGTCACGGCGAGTCCTGCCGCGATGATGGCGCCGGCGCTGGCGATGACGAGCGTTGGCGGGATCATCACGATGAGGGGCAACGCCCGCATGAGCAGCGTGCCGAGTGCCACGAGCATCACTCCGATCGACGATCGCCGCGCCGCGCACGAGCGGATCGCGCCGTCGATCGGCCGATGCGAGCCGTCGCTCGAGCGTCCGCGCCAGCAGCACGGCGAGCGGCGGCAGGATCGGCAGGATGTACCGCGGCTGCTTGCCGATGGACGCCGTGAAGAACAGCAGCGGGAGCGCCGCCCACACGATCAGTCGCAGCGTCACGTCCGTCGCCCGGGCGCGCTGCGTGACCCAGCCCGCGAATGGAGCGACACCGCACAGCATTAACGGCGTCCAGGGTAGCAGGCCGCCCGCGACAATCGGGAGGTAGAACCAGGGAGGGCGCGGGTCGTTGAACCGGCTGGTGGCAAACCGCTCGAGGTTGTCGCCGACGAAGAAGCCCTCGATGTAACTGCTGCCGTGGATCTGCGCCATGGCCACGAACCAGGGCGCGGCAAGCGCGACAGCCATGATGAGGGCTCCAGCCACGGCGCGGACCGGCGGGTGGACGTGGCGGCGTTCGAGCCAGCAGATCGGAAGGACCACGAGCGCGGGCACGACGATCGCGACCGGTCCCTTCGTGAGAAACCCGAGGCCCACGGCGGCGCCTGCGAGCATGAGCCACAGGTGAGGACGGGCTGGCCTGTCACACAGCCCGACGAGGGCAGACCACGTGGTGAGCGTGATCCAGAAGGCGAGCGGGAGGTCGGGCAACGCCAGCCGGCCGATCGAAAAGTAGCCGAACGCCGTGGCAACGATGAGCCCGGCAAGCCGCGCGGTTCGCTCGTCATACCAGCGCCGGCCGCACGCGGCGGTCAGCAGTGCCAATCCCAGTCCGGCGAGCGCCGAACCCAACCGGGCCGCAGCCTCGTTGACCCCGGCCACGAGGTAGCCGGCCGACACCAGCCAGTAGAAGAGGATCGGCTTTTGAAAGCGTGTTTCGAAGTTGTAGTACGGGGTAATCCAGTCGCCGCTGGCGACCATTTCACGGCCGGCCTCGGCATAAAATGCCTCGTCGGAGTCGCCGATGGCCGGACGGCCGAGGCCCGCGAAGAACGTGGCGCCGCAAACGATCAGCAGGAGGAGAGTCGTCCGGCGCACGGGGTTCGATTGTAGCTGACCCATGCCACAAACCGTCGCGGTCATCGGCGCATCCAGTAATCGCGCGAAGTTCGGGAACAAGGCCGTACGCGCCTTCCAGCAGCGGGGCTACACCGTGTGGCCCGTCAATCCGCACGAGCCGGCCGTCGAAGGGCTCCCGGCGTACGCGTCGATCGCCGACGTCCCTGGGCCCATCGACATGGTCACGTTCTATGTGCCGCCGGAGGTGGGATTGGAGGTCATCGATGCTGTCGCTGCGCGTGGGCCGGGCGAAGTGTGGTTCAACCCGGGCAGCGAGAGCGACGAGCTCCTCGCACGTGCCCGCGCGCTCGGCCTCGAGCCGATTGCCGCCTGCAGCATCGTCGCGATCGGGATGTCGCCGTATCTGTTGTAGTTCCTGTCCGCCGGAACTGAAGTTCCGGCTCCACACTCGCCCAACGCCCAACGCCCAACGCCCAACGCCCAGCGCCCAACGCCCAACGCCTACCGCCAACGTCCAACGCCCGCTCCCGCCCTCGCCTACCCCGACCGTCCTCCAGCCCCGGCCAGTGTGTGCTAAAAAAATAGCTGGACACGATTCAGCGACCAATGCTAAAACCTTAGCACCGTCGGATCGGGGTGGACCCCACGGCGGCGGAGGGTCACATGCGCAGCGTGATCGGAGTTCTCGTGGCCACCGGCGCACTGGCCGTCGTGCCCGGCGATGTTCAGCTCTACGACTCACCGGGCGGCCGGATGAGCACCCCTTCACAATCCGCACCCGGCGCTGCGTGTAGCTCTGGCGGCCCTGGGCGCCAACGATGCGGATACCCGTGCCCGCGCCGCGTGTGAGGCAGGGCTGACCGGGACGCCGGGCGGCGTCGGCGCCATCCCTGCCCTCATCACCCTGCTCGCAGACGAGGCGCATGTGGATGCGATTGACTGCGACGGGGAGGGCGAGTGGCGGACCAGGGGAATCTTCGCTCTCGCCGAGACGGGCACCTCGTGTGGCACCTCGCCGGCGCTGGAAGCCGCACGCGCGCTCGGCCGCTTCGGGGGCGCCGCGCTGGCCCCGCTCATGAGCGCCCTCGGCGATCCCCGCGCGCCCGTGCGCATGCACGCGGCCCGTGCCGTGGCGTGGATGGACGATCCCGTGGCCGCCGGAGGCGCCGTGCAGCGGCTCATCGCGATGCTGGCCGATCCGGATGCGGAAGTGCGGCGCGTCATCGCCGGCGCGCTGGGCATCCTCAAGGACGAGCACGCCGTCGAACCGCTCGTGCGCACCCTGAAGGATCAGGACGTGCGTGTTCGGGCCGGCGCCGCGGCCGCGCTCGGCGGACTGGACGCGTCGACGATTGGGCCGAGCCTCGCCGGCGCGCTGAAGGATTCCGCGTGGCAGGTGCGGCAGGAAGCGGCGCGCGCGCTCGGTACGCGCGAGCAGAAGTCGGCCGTGCCCGACCTCTCGGCTGCGCTGCGCGATACGGACGGCCGTGTGCGTCAGATGGCGGCATGGGCTCTTGGACAGCTCGAGGCGCCGGAGGCTCGTCACTCCGCTCGCGGCCGCGCTGCGCGACCAGGAGCAGCAGGTGCGGGTTCGCGCCGCGTGGGCGCTCGGCCAGATCGAGAACGCTGATGCCGTGCCTGCGCTCGCCACGGCGCTGAAGGATGGCTCGGCCAAAGTTCGCGAGACAAGCGCGTGGGCGCTGGGACAGATCGAGCAGGGGACCGCTGTCGATCCGCTGGCGGCCGCGCTCGCGGATCAGGACTGGCGCGTGCGCAAGACCGCAGCGTGGGCGCTCGGCCAGATCGAGCAGCCCCGCGCCGTGCCCGCCCTCGTCAAGGCCACGGCCGACGAACACGCGCGCGTCCGCGAAACCAGCGCCTGGGCCCTGGGCCAACTGGAGGATGCGCAGGCGGTTCCCGGGCTGACCCGCCTGCTCGCGGATCCGAGCTGGGAGGTTCGTTCGAAAGCGGCATGGGCGCTGGGACAGATCGGCGACGGCCGTGCGACCGATGCGCTGTCGGGCGCCCTGAAGGATGCGAGGGCCGACGTCCGCAAATCCGCGGCGTGGGCCTTGGGTCAGATCGGGAACGGGCGCGAGTGAAGCTCAGAACTGAAAACTGAACAACTCCGTAGAGGTAACCGTGTCGAAATCATTGATGTCTGGTCTGAGCCGGCGGGAGCGGCAGATAATGGATCTGCTCTTCCAGCGCGGCCGCGCCACGGCCGCCGACGTGCAGCGGGAGCTGCAGGACGCGCCGAGCTATTCGGCGGTTCGCGCGCTGCTGCGCATCCTGGAAGAGAAGGGCCATGTCCGCCACGAGCAGGACGGCCCGCGCTACGTCTACGTGCCCAGGCACGCGCTGCACAACGCCCGCCGCTCCGCTCTGCGGCACGTCGTGCAGACATTTTTCGAGGGATCTGCCGAGCAGGCCATGGCGGCCCTCATCGACGAGAACGGCCGCAAGCTCTCCGACGACGAGTTGCGCCGGATGGGTGAGTTGATCGAGCGGGCACGCAAGGAGGGGGCATGACACCGTTGTCGTTCGACACGTGGATTGAGCTGAGCCTGAAGGGCACCATCGTGCTCTGCGCGGCCGTGGCGACCTGCTGGGCGATGTGGCGGGCCTCGGCGGCCTCGCGTCACCTCGTGTGGGCAGCGGCCGTCTCCGCGCTGCTGATACTTCCGGCGCTCTCGGTCGTGGTTCCCGACCTGACGGTACCGGTGTCGCTCGCCCGGCTCGAAACGACGCCTCCGATCGTGCTGCCGCTTCACCGCGCCACGGTCCCCGACCGCCGCTTGAACGCCTCCCAGCGGCAACGCCAGGCATCGAGCGGCATGGCAGCACCACAGAGACTCTCGGCGCCCGAACCGGCCAGAGCCCGCGTCGCGATGTCGGCCACTGAGAATCGTGTTCGGCGTGTGGGCGGTCGGCGCGGTGGTCTTGCTCGTTCGGCTCCTCATGTCCCTTGTCGGCGCGCGTCGCATCGTCACGGACGGCAGAGACGGTGGATGACGAGCGGTGGCACGAGGAACTGGAGGGTGCCGCCGCCGAGCTCGGCATCTCACGGCCGCCCGTGTTGCTGTGGTCGCCGGCGCTCTCGGTCCCCATGACATGCGGGTTCGCGAGGCCCGCGATCCTGCTGCCATGCGCTGCCCTGCACTGGGGCCCCGCACGCATGCGGGTGGTCCTCCTGCACGAGCTCGCGCACATCCGCCGGCGCGATTGCCTGGTGCACTGCCTCGCTCAGGCTGCGTTGGCGTTGCATTGGTGCAACCCGCTGATGTGGATGGCCCTGGCGCGACTGCGGGCGGAGCGGGAGCGCGCCTGTGACGACCTCGTGCTCGTGACCGGCACCCGCGGCTCCGATTACGCCGAGCACCTGCTCGATATCGCGCGGCAGTTCCGGCGCCAGGGAATCGGTGTCGCCGCGGTCGCGATGGCGCGGCCCTCGGAGCTTGAAGGACGGCTGCTGGCGATTCTTGACCCGGTGCGCAGCCGCCGTCCCGCGGATCGCGCACGTCTCGGCTGGGCGATCGCGGCGGCCGCGTTGATCGTGTTGCCGGTCTCAGGACTGCGTCTCCAGGCACGGGCCGTGATCCCGGAGGATGTGGAGGCATCAGCCCAGACGCAAACGCCGTCGCCTGCCGCGACCCCGGCGCCGACTCCTACGCCGACGCCCGCACCCACGCCGACGTCACCCCGTGCCGTCCCGGCCAAGCCCGGTCCGGCGACTCCGGGAGGTGCACAAGGCGGAGCGCCTGTTGTCGCGCCCGGCAAAGTCCGGGACGCTGACTCGGAAGAAGATGCGGATGAAGACCCGATTGATGAGAAGGCACGCGCTCAGGTCGCGCAGGCCCTGGCGGCGGCGTTGAAGGACGAGAACGCGTCGGTCCGGGAGCAGGCGATGCAGGCACTGGCGCAGATGGAGTCGCCGCTGGCATTCGAGCCGATGGTGGCGGCCCTGAAGGACTCCAGCCCCGATGTGCGGCACCAGGCGGCGTTCAGCCTCGGCCAGTTGAACGACGCCCGGGCTGTGGCCCCGCTTTCGGGAGCGCTTCACGACGCCGATGCGGACGTGCGGCAGCAAGCGGTATTCGCCCTCGGTCAACTCGCCGCGAAGGAAGCCGTGCCGGCGATCGCAGCTGCGTTGAAGGACGATGCCAATGCCGAGGTGAGGCAACAGGCCGCCTTCGCGCTCGGGCAAATCGGCGAGTCCGCCGCCGTCCAACCGCTCATCGCCGCGCTCAAGGATGCAGACGCTGAAGTGCGCGAGCAGGCGGCGTTCGCGCTGGGTCAGGTCGGCGACAAGACCGCGGTACCCGCGCTGGTGCAGGCGCTGTCAGACGCAAAGCCCGACGTGCGCCAGCAGGCCGCGTTCGCGCTCAGCCAGGTCGGGGACCCCAGCGCCGTCGACGCGCTCACAACCGCGATGATGAAGGATGCCGACCCGGACGTCCGGCAGCAGGCCGCGTTTGCGCTGGGTCAGGTGTTCGGGCGCGGAGGACACGCCAGGGAGCGCGAGAGGAAGGACAAGTAGATGCGCAGTTGTTCCATGGTCACGGCTCCGTCGCCGCCGTCGTGTCCGCTGTCTCCGCCATGATCGCGCGGAGCTCGTCGCCATCCATCACTTCCTTCTCCAGCAGCCGTCGGGTAACCGCTTCGAGCGTCGCCCGGCGCCCGTTGAGGATGCGGCGGGCCACCGCGTGTGACTCGCCGACCATCCGCTTCACCTCACGGTCAATCAGCTGCGCTGTCTCCTCCGCGTACGGGCCGCTGTCGTTCGGCATCCCGAGGTCGAGGAAGCGGCTGCGCTTCTGCGCGGCGTAATTGATCGCCCCCACTGAATCGCTCATGCCGAACTCGGTGACCATTGCCCGCGCGATGTCGCTTGCGCGCTGCAGGTCGTTCTGCGCGCCCGTCGAGATCTCGTCAAGCGCGATCTCCTCGGCCGTCCGTCCCGCCAGCAGCACCGACAGCTGGTGCAGCAGGTCGGTGCGCGTCATCAGGTAGCGATCCTCGAAGGGCAGCTGCATCGTGTAGCCGAGCGCGCCAAACCCGCGCTGCACGATCGAGATCTTGTGGACGGGATCGAGACCGGCGAGCGACGAGGCGACGATGGCGTGCCCGGACTCGTGGTACGCCACGATCTCCCGTTCCTTCGGGTTCATCACGCGCTTTTTCTCGAGGCCGGCAATCAGTCGATCGATGGCCTCGTCGAAGTCGCGCATGTCGACCGCCGTCTTGTCCTTCCGCGCGGCGAGCAGCGCAGCCTCGTTCACCAGGTTCGCCAGATCGGCGCCGGCGAAACCCGCGGTCCGGCCGGCGATGAGGCGCAGGTCAATCTCCGCGACCAGCTTCACGTTGCGGGTGTGGATCTTCAGCACCTGCTCGCGGCCATTGATGTCGGGCTTGTCGACGAGCACCTGCCGGTCGAACCGTCCGGGCCGCAGCAGTGCCGGATCGAGCACCTCGGGCCGGTTCGTCGCGCCCATGATGATGACGGCCTTGCGGGCGTCGAAGCCGTCCATCTCGGCGAGCAGCTGGTTCAGTGTCTGCTCGCGTTCCTCGTGGCTGCCCATCGGGCTCTGCACGCGCATCTTGCCGAGCGCATCCAGCTCGTCGATGAACACGATGCACGGCGCCTTGCTCTCCGCCTGCGCGAACAGATCGCGCACTCGCGCGGCGCCGACGCCGACGAACATCTCCACGAACTCCGATCCGCTCAGGCTGAAGAAGGGGACTTTCGCTTCGCCCGCGACCGCCCGTGCCAGCAGCGTCTTGCCGGTGCCCGGAGGTCCGACGAGCAGCACCCCCTTCGGAATGCGGCCTCCGAGGTTCGTGTACTTGCGCGGGTTCCGCAGGAACTCGACGATCTCCTTGAGCTCCTCTTCCGCCTCGTCCACGCCCGCAACGTCAGAAAAGCTCACCTTCACATCGTCTTCGGCGTAAATCTTGGCCTTGCTCCGGGCGAACGACATCACGCCGCCCTCGGCGCCGCTCATGCGGCGGAAGAAGAAGCTCCAGACCGCTACGAGCAGCACCAGCGGGATGATCCACCCCAGGATCTCGGGCAGCCAGCGGCTCACGACCTCACCCGTGTACTTCACCTGGTGTGTCTCGAGCTCATCCACGAGCTTTGGGTCCTCGATCCGGGTGGAGCTGAACTGTGTGGTCGCGGCGCGTCCCTCGCCCCGCGGCTGCTTCAGGCGGCCGCTGATGATCGTGTCGCCGACCGTCACTTCCGCGACCTGGCCGCCACGCATGAGCGCCTTGAACTCGCTGTACGGGAGCGACTGCCCGGCGGGCGCGAGGAACCAGGCCTGCACGAGGGCCAGCAGCAACAGGGTGCCCAGCACCCACCAGATCGAGAACGTCGGGCGGCCGCCGAGCGGGCGCCGCTCGCCGGGCTTCCGATCGCGGGGGTTGATACGAGGAGTCTGATTCGTCGGCAATATGCTTCTCGGGGCTAAGGGCTAAGGGCTAAGGGCTAAGGGCTAAGGGCTAGAGGGCTAAAGGCCAAAGGTAAACGAGTGTCGAAGGACACCTGAAAGGCTCGGCTGGCGGTGCCTTACGGATCGGGTGCCAGAAAGCCCCTCGCGCCTCTGGTCAGCCCTTAGCCCTCAGCCTTTAGCCCTTAGTCCTTTAGCCCTTAGTCCTTTACCCCTCTAGGAGCGTGGTCTCCACGGGGGCCTTCCGGAACACCACGCCGCCGGCCTCGGCGTCCACGAGGATCCGATCGCCTTCCCGGAACTCGCCCTCGAGCACCCGGATGGCGAGCGGGTCGAGCACGCGGCGCTGGATCGTCCGCTTCAATGGCCGGGCGCCGTACGATGCGTCGTAGCCCTCCTCGACGAGGTACTCCCGTGCGGCATCTGTCAGCGCCACATTGATCTTCCGGCTTTCCAGCCGCTTGAGCAAGCCACGCAGCTGGATTTCGATGATCTTCTTCATGTGCGCCTTGTCGAGCGCGTGGAAGAAGATGATCTCATCCACACGGTTGAGGAACTCGGGTCGGAAGTGCGCCCGAAGCGCCTCCATGACCTGCCGCCTCGCGCCCTCCGACAGCTCGCCGTGGATGCCCGTGGCCTCCTGGGCGATGAACTGGCTGCCGAGATTGGAGGTCATGATGACGACCGTATTCTTGAAGTCGACCGTCCGCCCCTTCCCATCAGTAAGCCGCCCATCGTCGAGCAGCTGCAGCAGTACGTTCAGCACCTCGGAGTGCGCCTTCTCGATTTCGTCGAAGAGCACGACCGCGTACGGCCGCCGCCGCACGGCTTCCGTGAGCTGGCCGGCCTCCTCGTAGCCGACATACCCGGGAGGGGCGCCGATCATCCGGGAGACCGTGTGCTTCTCCTGGTACTCCGACATGTCGATCCGAACGATCGCCTGCTCGTCATCGAACAGGAACTCCGCGAGCGCGCGGGCGAGCTCTGTCTTGCCGACGCCAGTGGGCCCTAGGAAGATGAAGCTGCCGAGCGGCCGATTGGGATCCTGCAGCCCCGCGCGGGCCCGGCGAATCGCGTTCGACACCGCGATCACCGCCTCGTCCTGCCCGACGATGCGCTGATGGAGACGGTCCTCCATGCGCACCAGCTTCTGCATCTCGCCTTCCATGAGCCGGCTCACGGGGATGTGCGTCCACTTGCTGACCACCTCCGCGATGTCTTCCTCGTCCACCTGCTCCTTCAGCATGCGGGTGGTCGCATTTGCCGTCGCAGCCGTCTCGGCCTCGCGGATCTCGCGCTCGAGCTCGGGGACGCGTCCATACTGCAGCTCGGAGGCTTTCGCGTAGTCGCCGCGGCGCTGCGCCTGCTCGATCTCGAGCCGGACGGCCTCGTGTTCTTCCTTCAGCTTCCGCGCGCGCTGGATGGCATCCTTCTCGTGCTCCCACTGCGCCTGGAGCCGCTGCGCCGCCTCACGGAGGTTCGCGAGCTCCTGTTCAAGCTTCTCGAGGCGCTCTCTCGAGCCGCGGTCGGTCTCCTTGCGCAGTGCCTCACGCTCGATCTCGAGCTGCATGACGCGGCGCGAGACCTCGTCCAGCTCCGCCGGCATCGAGTCGATCTCCATGCGCAGCTTCGAGGCCGCCTCGTCCACCAGGTCGATGGCCTTGTCGGGCAGGAACCGGTCCGCGATGTAACGGTTCGACAGCACGGCGGCGGCCACGAGCGCCGAGTCCTTGAACTGCACGCCGTGGTGGATCTCGTATCGCTCGCGCAGGCCACGCAGGATGCTGATGGTGTCTTCAACGGTCGGTTGATCCACCAGCACGGGCTGGAAGCGGCGCTCGAGGGCGGCATCCTTCTCGATGTACTTCCGGGTACTCGTCCAGTGTCGTCGCGCCGATCGTGTGCAGCTCGCCGCGAGCGAGCATCGGCTTCAGCATGTTCGACGCGTCGATGGAACCTTCGGCGGCGCCGGCGCCGACGACCGTGTGGAGCTCGTCGATGAAGAGGACGATCTTGCCCTCGGCGTCGGTCACCTCCTTGAGCACGGCCTTCAAGCGCTCCTCGAACTCGCCGCGATACTTCGCGCCCGCGACGAGGGCACCCATGTCGAGACCGACGATCCTCTTGTCCTTCAGTCCTTCGGGCACGTCGCCCCGGACGATCCGGCCAGCGAGGCCCTCGACCACTGCCGTCTTGCCGACGCCCGGCTCACCGATCAGCACGGGATTGTTCTTCGTGCGCCGGGACAGCACCTGGATCACGCGGCGGATCTCATCGTCTCGCCCGATCACCGGGTCGAGCTTGCCGCGCTGAGCGAGGGCGGTCAGATCGCGCCCGTAGCGCTCGAGTGCCTGGTATTTGCCTTCAGGGTTCTGGTCGGTGACACGCTGCGATCCCCTGACGCTCGTGAGCGCCTCGAAGAGCTTGTCGCGCGTGATGCCGCGCGACGTCAGCAGCTTCGCCGCGGGGGAGCGTCCCGTCTCGCCGGCAATCGCGATGAGCAGATGCTCCGTGCTGACGTACTCGTCTTTCATGCGCCCGGCCTCGGCCTCGGCGAGGTCGACGACCAGGTTCAGCCGCGGTGACACGCCGGGCTGCGCGCCGCCGTAGGCCTGCGGTCCCCTGGCAATCTCACTCCGCATCACGCGCGCGAGATCCGCCGGGTCTGCGTTCATCTTGCGCAGCACCGCGGGCGCAACGCCGTCCTGCTGCTCCAGCAGCGAGATCAGCAGGTGCTCCGGTTCGATTTGCGCGTGCCCCAGCGTCTCGGCGAGCTTCTGCGCGGCGAGGATAGACTCCTGCGCTTTTTCGGTAAGTTTGTTGAGGTTCATTGCTTCGTACTCCTAGACCGCCTTCTCCAGCTTCGCCAGCGCCTCGAAGTGTTCGCGCTGTTCGGGCGTCAGTGCCTTCGGCAGCTCGATTTCCACGGTCGCAAACAGATCGCCACGCTCCTGTGTCTTTCCGCTGAGCGGCATGCCGTGACCTTTCAGGCGGAACACCTGTCCGTTCTGGGTGGTCGGCGGCACCCGCAGGCGCAGGGGTTTGCCGGTGATCGTCGGCACGTCGGCTTCGCCGCCGAGCACTGCGGTGGTCACCGGCACGCGGATCTTGGCGTGCAGGTCGGGCCCCTTGCGCGTGAACACCGGGTGCGGCTGCAGTTTGATGCGCAGATACAGGTCGCCGGATCCACCGCCGCCCCCGCCCTGTTCGCCTTCGCCGGACACGCGCACGCGCGAGCCGTCGCCAACGCCCGCCGGGATGCGCACGTCGACCGTCCGCGTGTGACCGTCGTGCTTGATCGCCAGTCGCCGCGTGACGCCCTGGAAGGCGTCCTCGAGCGTCAGGTCCATCTCCTGCTCGACGTCGCGACCCTTGCGCGCGCGCGCCCCACGGCCGCGGCCGCCCCGGCGTTCGGGACCGCCCTCCTCGGCGCCGCCGAAGAACGTCTTGAAGAAGTCCGAGAACGGATCCTCGGTGCCGAACATGTCGCGCAGGTCTTCCGCGCTCACGGTGCGGTAGCCGCTGCTGCCGCCGCCGGTGTTCACGTTCCAGCCGCTGAACGGATCGGAACCGGGTGCGCCCTGCTCGTACGCGCGCCAGTTGGCGCCGAGCTCGTCGTACTTGCGCCGCTTCTCTGGGTCGCTCAGCACCTCGTGCGCTTCGTTGATCTCCTTGAAGCGTGCTTCGGCCGTCTTGTCGCCCGGGTTCACGTCGGGGTGGAATTTGCGGGCGAGCTTGCGGAACGCCTGCTTGATTTCCTTCTCGGACGCGGTCTTGGCCACGCCGAGCGTGGCGTAGTAATCCCTGAAGTCCACACCTACACTCCCAGGATGTTCCCGAGCTGTTCGAGCTCGCGGAGGAGACGCCGGCGCGCGTCGGCGCGTTCCATCGCGTCGTCACGCGACAGCTGTCGCAATCGCTGCAGCACTTCGGCCACGGACAACAGCCGCTGCACGCCAGCCAGGTTGATCCCGAGCTCGTCGACGAGATGCTTGATGAGGCGCAGCCGCTCAATCTCCTCGCGCGCGTAGACCCGCACGCTGCCCATCTTGCGGCTCGGCCGCACCAATCCGAGCCGCTCGTATTTACGAAGCGTCTGCGGATGCAGCCCGAGCTCGCGGGCCGCCATGCTGATGAAATAGAGCTCTTCCACGTGTGCCATGATGACCCCGCGGCGCGCCGGAATCGGCGTCGTGCGTCTGTTCGAGTGTAGGAGTTGATACGCCGCGTGTCAAGGCGGCGATACTGCCAATCCCACCGTGTAGGCCGGGGCCTTGCGTCATACTTGCTGTGACGCGACATGGATTTTGCTCCCGCAGACCTCGTCACCATCCTCCTGCTGGTCCTCCTTGAAGGGCTGCTCAGCGCGGACAACGCGATGGTGCTCGCCGTGCTCGTGCTGGGGCTGCCGCGGAGTGAGCAGCAGAAGGCCTTGCGCTACGGGATCATCGGTGCCTTCCTGTTCCGCGGCCTGGCCATCGTGTTCGCGGCGCACATGATCCAGTTGTCGCTGGTGAAGCTCGTCGGTGGTTTGTACCTGCTCTGGCTCCCGTACCAGCACTTCTTCCGCGCCGGCGACGCGGACGAGCGCCGAACACCAGTCCCCGCGCGGGCCTGGCTCGGGATGACGGCGTTCTGGGCCACCGTGGTGAAGGTTGAGCTCACCGACATCGTGTTCGCGATCGACTCGATCCTGGTGGCCGTCGCCATGTCGCCGAAGCTCTGGGTGGTGCTCACCGGCGGAATTCTGGGCATCATCGCGATGCGGCTGGTGATCGGCCAGATGCTCGCGATCGTGCGGCGCTACCCGGCGCTGGTCGACGGCGCATTCATCATCATCGCGTGGGTCGGAATCAAGCTGTTCATCGAGTACTTTCACGCCATCCACGTGATCGACTTCGAAGTGCCGCGCTGGTTGTCTCTTGGCCTCATCGTGATCATCTTCACGGCCGCGTTCGTCTACGCTCGACGGCGGGGCCCGCAGCGCGACCATCCCGATACGACGGACGACCGTACGGCGGTGCTCGCGCAGGACGGGCAGACGCGTCCGTAGCAGACTCATGGCGAGGACAGGAGGCTGGTGAACGGAGGCCTGCGAGGACACGCACGCGAGGCAGCGGCCAGCGCGCGGCGGGCCTGGCGAACGGTGCGCGGGCCGCGCGACTGGATCGCCGTCGCCCTGCTCGTCATCTTCATCGTTGGTGCCGCGCTGACGACGGGGTGGTTGACCCGTTACGGCATCGCCATCAACCGGCTCACGTATGGCGTCGGCGACCTGGTGTTCTACGACGGCAACGGCCGCGCCTGGTTCCGGATGAACGAGCAGCGGAAGGACGTGCCGCTGGTCCAGATCTCGCCGTACCTGCAGCGCGCGGTGGTCGCGGTGGAGGATCGCCGCTTCCGCTATCACCCGGGGGTCGACCCGATCGGCCTGGCGCGTGCGACGCTCCGTAACGTGCGCGAGCCGGGTACGGTAGAGGGCGGCAGCACGCTGACGCAGCAGCTCGCCCGCACGCTGTACCTGTCCAACGCGAAGACCTACGGCCGCAAGGTCAAGGAGGCGGCGCTCGCGCTGCTCCTGGAGCTCCGTCTGAGCAAGGACGACATCCTGGAGCTGTATCTGAATCGCGTCTACCTGAGCGCCGGCGTGTACGGCGTAGAGGCGATGTCGAACAACCTGTTCGGAAAGCACGCGAAGGATCTCGGCCTCGGCGAGGCCGCCCTGGTAGCAGGGCTGATCCAGGCGCCGTCGGCGCTCTCGCCGTGGTCCAACTACGAGGGCGCCCTGCGCCGCAGGAACACGGTGCTCGCACGCATGCGCGAAGCCGGGTTCATCACCGACGCCGAACTAAACGCCGCCCGCCGTCAGCGCCCGCGCATCAAGCCTCACCCGGCCGCGCAGGACGCCCGCGCCGGATACGCAAAGGAGTACCTGCGGCAGCAGTTCCGATCGCGTTTCGGCGGCGATCAGCCGCCGGACTGGCAGGTGCACACGACCCTGCTCCCCACCGTGCAGGACGCGGCCGAGAAGGCGGTGGCGGACGGCCTCCGGCGATTGGGCAAGCCAGATCTACAGGCAGCACTGGTCGCGCTGGACCCGCGCACCGGCAACGTGCTCGCGATCGTGGGCGGACGCGACTTCAGGCAGACGTCGTTCAATCGAGCCTCGCGCAGCCGCCGCCAGCCCGGATCCGCGTTCAAGCCGTTTGTCTATGCCGCCGCCCTCACGCGTGGGCGATCGCCCGTCTCAGTCATCGACGGCCTCGAGACGATTGCGCCGCAGGGCACCGAGGAGTGGACGCCGCGGAACGCACGGGGCGAGGTGGTGGATCAGCTGACGATCCGCCAGGCGATGATCGAGTCGAACAACCGTGCGGCCGTCGCGCTGCAGCAGCGCATTGGCTCGCGTCCGATCCTGCGGTTCGCGAGCGACGCGGGCCTTCGCGGTCAGCCAGACGTACCGTCGCTGGCCCTCGGGTCCGGCCTCGTCACCCCGCTTGATCTCACCGCCGCATACGCCGTATTCCCGAACGGCGGCTACCGCATCGTGCCGCGGGCGATCGTCCGCGTCCTCGACCAGCAGGGCGATGTCGCGCTCGACCAGCCAGTTCAGCGCGAGCAGGTACTGCCGCAGACGGTCGCATTCCAGATGGTCTCGATCATGCGCGACGTCGTCGATCGCGGCACCGCCACCGGCGTGCGGCAGTGGGGCATCCGGTTCCCGGTGGGCGGGAAGACCGGCACGACGAACGAGTCGAAGGACGCGTGGTTCGTCGGCTACTCGAGCACCGCGGTGGTTGGCGTCTGGGTCGGGTTCGACCAGCCGGCGACGATGGGCGCGAACGCGTTCGGGAGCCGCATGGCGCTGCCGATCTGGGCGGACTTCATGCGGCGCACGTCACGCGTGCTGAAGCCCGCCAGCTTCGCAGTGCCGGCGGGGCTCCGGCAGGAGGAGCTGTGCCGCCTGTCCTACATGCGGCCGCTCGACGACTGTCCCACCTACGTCGAGTATTTCAAGGAAGGCGACGACATCCCGAACCGGCTGTGTTCGATCCACCGCGGGTCGCTCAAGCAGCGGGCGCAGCGCGCTATCGAAGGGTTTTTCTCAGGCTTGGGACGACGGTTGAGGGATCTCGTGCAGTAGTCGCCCGGGGCGCTTCGGCCCCGGGGTGACGCTGTCGCCATGTGTGACTGTGTAAGCCCGGGGCGGAAGCGCCCCGGGCTTACCGACGTGGCCAATCAGCTGCGCCGGGGCCTGTCGGTGTCCGGCTCGATCCTGACCCCGCGCATCCCTTTCTCCGCGCTCTCCCGGCGCTTGTCTTCATCCGACGCGGTATCGCCGAGGGAGGTCGTCTCCCCGGCGCTCCCGATGCCCAGGATGTCGCCGGGCTGGGCGCGTTCACCGGCGACGGGTGCCCGCGTGTCGTCGCGCTCGCGGAGCTCGTCGCGGTCGATTTCCGCGCTCCGCGCGCGATCACGCGCGTCCTCGCGAGGCGCCGGTGCCGGTCCGCAGTCTCGTGCGCGACCATCCGCTCGTGCTCGGCCCGTGCGCGCACGGGATCCTCCGATCGCCGCATCACCTCTTCGCTGGCGACCATCGGACGGCCGCCGCGGTGCCAGGAAGGACCGTGCTCGCCCAGGCGGTGGAATTCCACCAGGTCGGCGAGGTGTTGTAGTCGGTGGTGTTGCGCGTGTCGACTGCTGTGGGCCGCGTGACGCCGCTCGAGCGCCACACGCCCTCGTCATAGCTGCTGGAGCTCCTCGTCCGTGAGCGCCTCGTAGCGATCGCTGCGCATCTCGGGGAACCGGTTGATGGTCTCCTTGTCGAAGTCCACGCGCAGCGTGCGGCGGTTCTCGTCGAGGCGCGCGTGCGCAATCGGCAGCAGGAACCTGCGGGAACGGAACCAGCCGCCCGAATCGATCACCAGGTACCGCGGACGGCCAGACACGGTGTCGATGAGCAGCCCTTCGACGTCGCCGATGTGGTCCTCGCGGGTGTTCCGGACGTCGAGGCCATCGAGGTCCAGCACACGGGTATCGAGCTTGTCGGCATCGACGTAGCGCAGGCGCGAAGATGTGTAGTCGGTCATGAGTCCTCCAGTGGTGAGTGAGCGCCGCGATGCTTCCGATTGCAATTGTGGGGCCCGGCCTCGGGCCGGCCAGGAGGTGGGCGGAGGGAGAAAGGGGCAGCTGACCGTTCACTCGCACCCGCCGGTGACTGAACCGGCGGTGGTCAGGCGCATGCGCGAGCGCCGGGATGCAGTGCCCGCTGGCATGCGGGACACGCCCGCCGACGAACCGACGTTCAGGTGTTCCACCGCGGCTGGCGGCACGCGAGACGCGGTCCTGCCGGCGCATGCTCGCCGGCGACCGAGCGTGGATGCCCGAGTTCGACAGCAGGGAGGTGCCGGGTGGCTGTCCCTTCTGCTGGCACCCGTAGTGGGTGAGTGACGGGGATGCTTCCGTGCGCGGGGCCAGATCAGCCAGCGACCGCAGCTGTTCTGTCTGCGCCGGGGTGCCTTGCCACGCGCCCGCGGCCATGCTGAGCATGGCCACTACAATGTTCACCCTGTGTCGCACGTGGGTCCTCCCCGGTGTGAGGTACCGACCGTGCAGGAACCGAGCCAGTAGCGGGTGAGGAGCAGCGCGATGGCACGAGGGTGGGAGAGCAAGGCAATCGAGGATCAGCAGCAGGAGGCCGAGCGGCGCCGCGATGGCGGCGGTCCGCGCGAATCTTCGGCCACGGATCGCCGCCGCACACTCGAGCTCGCCCGTGCGCAGACGGCCCGGCAGCTGGCGCTCGCGCGCACCGCGGCCCAGCGAACGGCACTCGAGCGCGCCATTGCTGACCTCGACGCTCAGTTGCGCGCCGTGTCGTAACGCGCGACGCGCCTAGCGAAAATCATGCACGGCGTCACTCGCGTCGGTACGTCGGCTGGCACCACCAGCAGGGCAGTATCCGGTTCCGGCGCCACCGAAAGACAGAGATGACACGAAGGCGCCGCAGGCTTGATTACAGGCGATACGTCCTTTTCGCCAGTCCGTACGCCAGCTCCCCGATCATCTCCTCCGCGTCCTGCAACTCGATGATGTGGCGTGAGACAAGGTCCGCGAGGAACTGCGCGTCCACGCGCCGGGCCACATCGTGGCGCGCGGGGATCGACAGGAACGCGCGCGTGTCGTCGTTGAAGCCGGCCGTGTTGTAGATGCCCGCCGTCTCGGTGACGTGATAGCGGAAGCGCAGCATGCCCTCGATGCTGTCGTGGAACCACCAGGGCGGTCCGAGCCGCACGGCGGGGTAGTGGCCCGCGAGCGGCGCCAGCTCGCGCGAGTAGGTGGTCTCGTCGAGCGTGAAGAGCACGAGGCGGAACGACGGTTCGTTGCCGTACTTGTTGAGGAGCGGCCGCAGGTTGCGCGTGTACTCCGTGGCGAGCGGGATGTCGGAGCCCCGATCGGGTCCGAAGCGCCCGAAGACGAGGTCGTTGTGATTGCGATCGGATCCGGGGTGGAGCTGCATGATCGAGCCCGTCCTCCACGCTCATGCGCGCCATCTCCATCAGCATGTGCCCCGTGAACGCGCGGCCGTCCGCTCTCGGTGGCACAGCCCTTCATTGCACGCTCGAAGACGGTCGTCACCTCGGCCGGTGACAGCTCCGACGTGAACGGCGTCGTCGCGGCATGGTCCGTCGCGGACGCACCCATCTCCTTGAAGAACGCGCGCCGTTCCTCCAGCGCGCGGATATAGGTGCGGTAGTCGCGCACCTCGCGCCCGCTGAGCGCGCTGAGCCGGCCGATCTCGTCCTTCCACGCCGGGTGCCGGATGTTGATCGCGAGGTCGGGCCTGAACGTAGGCCGCACGTCGCCCGGCCATCCCGACGCGCGGATCATCTTGTGCCACTCGAGCGTGTCGGTCGCGGCGTCCGTCGTGCAGAGCACCTCGATCCGGAACCGCTCGAACAGCGCGCGCGGCCGGAACTCCGGCTTCGCGAGCTGCTCCTCCATCCGGTCGTAGATGCGCATGGCGGACGCGCCGTCGAGCCGCTCGGTGATCCCGAGCACGCCTTCGAGCTCGTGCGCGAGCCAGGCGCCGCTCGGCGTGCCGCGAAACAGGTAGAAGTGGTCCGCGAACACCTGCCAGATCTTCCGCGGATCCGTTTCCGTCGGCGCCCCATCCAGCCGCGGGATCCCGAGGCTCTCCATCGCCACGCCCTGCGAGTACAGCATCCGCACGAGGTAGTGATCCGGCACGACGATCAGCGCCGCCGGGTTTGGAAACGGCGCGTCCTCGGCGAGCATCCGCGGGTCGACATGCCCGTGCGGGCACACCAGCGGGAGATCCGCGACACGGTCATACAGTCGCGCGCGCGATCTCGCGAACGGCGGGCACGGGGGAGAAGTAGCGATTGGGGTTCAGCATGGGGGACTCACCAAATGCACGATGCAGAATGCACGATGCACACACTGCGCGCTGCTAAGACGGCACGATGCGAGACCGTTGCAACACGCGACGACGTTGCATGAACGGCACGTTACACCAGGCGGCACATTGGAGTTCGGGATGAGCCATCTGCATCGTGCTGCATTGTGCATCGTGCATTCTGCATTGTGCATTACGCTCTATCCATGAACCGCCGCACCTTCCTCCACTCAGCCGTGTCCGCGCCGTTTGCTGCCGCCAGTTTGACCACGCAGACACCCGCAGCTCCGGCCGGGACAGCGGAGTCGTGCAGCGCCGACGTTGCGGTCTGCCCCGGCGATCTCGATGCCTACTTCTCGGAGGAGAAGCTGCGGGCCGCGATTGCGCCAGTGGACGTGAGCGGCGTCCCCTTCGAGGTGGTCGCGTACAACTTCCCGAGCTGGCATCCGAGCCCGTTCATGGAGGAGCGGTTCGGAAAGGGATGGACGGAATACGAGACCCTCAAGTCCTCGCGGCCGCTGTTCGCTGGCCATCTCTTTCCCAAGCATCCGCTGTGGGGCTACTTCAACGAGGCCGACCCGCAGTGGGCGGAGCGCGAGATTGACGCGGCCCATCAGCATGGCATCGACGGTTGGCTGATCGACTGGTACTGGCACGACGGGACGATGTTCTACCACGAGCAGCTGGAGAACGGCTTCCTCAAGGCGGCGAACCGTTCGCAGCTGAAGTTCGCGCTGATGTGGGCGAACCATCACTGGAAGAACGTCTATCCCGCGACCTCGCCGGATGCGGCTGCCACGATGCTCCCGCAGCGCCACAGCGAGGCCGACTGCCTCCGGGTGATCGACTACTGCATCGGGCACTACTTCCGCGAGCCGAACTACTGGCGGATCGGCAACGGGCTGGTGTTCGGGATTTTTGACTTGTCGCTGATCATCGAGCAGCTCGGCGCCGACGGGTGGAAGCGCGCGTCCGACGCGATGCGGGCCCGCGTGCGGGCCGCGGGCCTCGGAGAGCTGCACTTCCAGGCGAACCACGTCTACGGTGGACACGAACCGCGGCTCAAGGAGCTGGGGATCGACAGCGCCACCCAGTACCACACCTTCGGCTTCACCTACTCGCGCCCGCCCGGACGCTCGCCGTGGGGTGAGGGCGCGCTGATGACGATTGCCGGCTGGAAGGCGACCGCTGCGAAGGTGAACGTGCCGTTCTTTCCGGACTGTCCGGTGGGCTGGGACGACAGCCCGCGCTTCGGCACCGGCGCGCACGTGGCAGTCGACCGATCACCGGACCAGTTCGAACGCCTGCTCCGCGGCGCCCAGTATTTCGCGGCCCCACGTGTCACCCCATCCCACCCGCCCATCGTGATGCTCTCCGCATGGAACGAGTGGACCGAAGATCATGTGCTCCTGCCCGACACGATCTGGGGCTACAGCTACCTCGAGGCCGTCAAGCGGGTATTCGGGAGAGGACGGTGAGTGGGTGCGACGTGCGTGCGTGCGCCTCACACCCGCACACCTCGCGAACGGGCGCGCGTTCAGACGCTCGCGGCAGGCGTGAGCGACTCGAGGTGGCTCATGTAGGCGATGAGCGCGCTCTGGTTGTGCCTCCGGACGAGCGCGACGAGCCGCTCGACATCGCGGTTACGGAAGGCGTCAATCATGAGGCGGTGCTCCTCCTGCGCCTTCACCACGCGGAGCAGCAGCACGTCGGTGAAGAAGAACCGGCGCACGCGGTTCCACCGGTCGAGCACGCGCGCGGTCATCTCCTGCAGCATGGGGAGGCCCGTCATGGCGCTGATGCGCAGATGGAACTCCGCATTCAGCTCCGGCCACCCCTCGTAATTGCCGGCCCCCACGACCCGATCCATCCGCTCGACGAGGCTGCCCAGCCCTTCCACGTCCTCGGGGATTGCCCGCTCCGCGGCGGCCCGGCAGGCCACGCTCTCGAGCCCCTCGAGCACGGTGAAGACGTCGACAATCGAGTCGCGGGACACCGGAGCGACCGTGGCGCCGACGTGCGGCACCGTGATGACCAGTCCTTCCGATTGCAGCACCTGCAAGGCCTCCCGCACCGGGATGGCGCTCACCTGCAGCCGCCGGGCGAGGTCGTCGATGATCAGCCGCTCGCCGGGCTTGATCTCGCAGGTCGAGATCGCGTCGTGCAGTGTGCGATAGACGAACGCCTGCTTGGTCCGGTGCGGCGCGCCTCGCGGCGCATCGAGCGACGACATGGCGGGACCCTTTATGCGCGAGGAAGACATGGGCGAGGATATGGCGCGATTCAATATGATATATGATTCCGAGACTCAAGCCAGTCCCGAAACGCACCCGCCACCTACGTCCCTTTGACGAACCGATAGCCGATGCCGCGCACGGTGAGCACGTGCCGCGGCGACGTCGGGTCATCCTCCAGATAGCGCCGCAGCCGCACGATGAAGTTGTCAATCGCGCGGGTGTCGGTGTCTTCGTGCACCGCCCAGACGTCTTCGAGGATCGACTTGCGGGAGACGATGCGGTCCTCGTGCTGGATCAGGTACTTGAGCAGCTTCGCCTCCATCACCGTGAGCTGCAGGCGCGCGTCGCCGTGGTGCACCTCGAGACGCTCGAAGTCGATCGTGCGGTTGGCGAACGTGTAGACGTCGGGCAGGGCAGGGTCGCCCTCCGCGAGCGGCAGGGGCGATGCGCTTCGCACCCACTCGGCGCGGCGCAGCAATCCGTGGACCCGCGCGATGAGGATGTCGAGATCGAACGGCTTCGGCAGGTAGTCGTCCGCGCCCGCGGCAAACCCCCGCAGCACGTCCTGCGGCGCGCCTCGCGCGGTGAGCATCAGCACCGGGACGAACTGGCCGCGCTTCCGCAGCTCGGTCGCCACCGCGAAGCCATCGATTCCCGGCAGCATGACGTCGAGCACGACCGCCTCGATTGCCGGCTCCTCCGTCAGCCGGGCGAGCGCGGCCTCGCCTGACTCCACCACCTCGGCGAGATGGCTCTCGGCCTCGAGGTTGAACCGCAGCCCCTCGGCCAGGTGCCGTTCGTCTTCGACGATCAGGATCCGGCTCATACGTCAGGCGCGATCGGAAGCGAGAGCGTGAACGTGCTGCCGTGGCCCGGGCCGCCGCTCTCGGCCACCACGCGTCCACCGTGCTTGCGTGCGACGGAGCGGACGATGTACAGGCCGAGCCCGGTCCCTTTGACGCGGGTCGCCGCGATTCCCGGGATGCGGTAGAAGCGGCGGAAGATGCGCTTCAACTCGGGGGCCGAAATGCCGATGCCGGTGTCGCGCACGCGGATGGCCAGTCGCTTCGAATCTGCCGACGCCAGCTCCAGCGCGACGTGGACCTCGGGCCGGAGTACTTGATGGCGTTGTCGATCAGGTTGGACACCGCGACCTTCAGCTCCTCGGGGTCGCCGAGCACGGTGGCGGGCGCGCCCTCCGGCAGCGTGTCCCGGTACTCGATCGCGTCGTCCGTCAGGTGGTGCCGCGACCGTGCGACGTCCAGGCTCTCGCTGAGGAGCTGCCGCATGTCGACGGGCATCCGGTGGACCAGCCCCTGGCGCGGCGTGCGGGCCGAGTGCAGCACCTGCTCGACGAGCCGGAGCAGGCGATCGCTGTCCTCGTGCATGACACGGTAGAACTCCTGCCGCTTCTCGGGATCGAGGTCGCGCCGCTGCAGCGTTTCGAGGTACAGGCGGATAGACGCCAGCGGCGTCTTGAGCTCGTGGGTGACCGCGTTGATGAACGTGTCGTGCTGCTCGTTGCGCCGGACCTCGCGCACGAGAAAGATGGTGTTGAGCACCAGCCCGCTGATGATGACCAGGAAGAAGATGATGCCGAGGACGAGCAGCAGCCCCTCGCGCCAGTTGAGGAGGACCCACCCGATATTGAGCGCAACCGCGAGGGCGACGAGACAGCTGCCGAGGACGATGAAGGCAGCGATTTTCTTGCGGCCCGACGTAGGCACGAAGAGAAGGATAGTGCAGGCTACAGGCTCCAGACTCCAGGCTGCGGGCACGGTCTGGCTCGCCAAGGCTCAGGCCACTGGCCCGATCCAGCCCGCAGGCTGCAGCCTGGCGTCTGCAGCCTTGAGTGCGCGTCGTCCTACGCCGCTTCCTTCCGCACGTACCCATCCGCCGTCGCGACCCGGACCCGCTTGGCGAGCCCGATGGCGCGCATCATCCGGATCGTGATCCACGAGACGTCGAGCTCGTACCAGGCCAGGCCGTGGCGCGCGGAGGTCGGGTGCGCGTGGTGGTTGTTGTGCCACCCCTCGCCGAACGTGATGAGCGCCACCCACCAGCTGTTCTTCGAGTCGTCCTTGATGTCGAACCGCCGCGAGCCCCACATGTGCGTCGCGGAGTTGACGAGCCACGTCGCGTGCAGGCCCACGACAACGCGAAGGAACACGACCCAGTAGACGGCGGGCCATCCACCGATGGCGGCCGCGATGAGGCCCAAGCACCGTCAGCGGCACCCAGTGATACGTGTTGAGCACGCGATAGAAGCGGTCGGCCGCGAGGTCGGGCGTGTACTTCGCGAGCACGTCGGTCTTGTTGTGGTGGCCTTCGCCGAACAGGATCCAGCCCATGTGCGCCCAGAACCCGCCGTGTTTCGGCGTGTGCGGGTCGCTGTCGGTATCGGAATGCTGGTGGTGGATGCGGTGCGTCGCGACCCAGAAAATCGGCCCGCCCTCGAGGGTGAGCGTGCCGCACACGGCGAAGAAGTAGTCGAGCCACTTGGGCACCTGGTAGGACCGGTGCGTGTGCAGCCGGTGGTAGCCCAGGCTGATGCCGAACCCGACCGCGACCCAGTAGAGCGCCGCGGAGACGACGAGCAGCGTCCACGAGAAATGAAACAGCGCGGCAACCGCGCCGACGTGGAACAGCACCATGACGATGCAGGTGATCCAGTTGACGACGCTGTAGCGCTGCGGCGGAGCGGTCAGGGGGGTCGCGATGCTCAACGAGAACTCCTCAACGAGAAAAATATGCGTTGCAACAGACGTACAAACGTAGCAACTTCGGAGCGCGCGCATTGTAAGACTTCTGTAAGTGCCGGCAGCGGCTTGTGGCCAATGATTGTGCGTCGGAATCGCGAACTGTGAACTCGCGATGCCGCCGGGAGGACGTGCCGTGATGTCCCCCTTATCGCGTCGAGTCTTCCTCTTCAACATCCGGGCTCCAGGCTCCGGACTCCCGGGCGCGTCTGGTCACGACAAGTGCGGGCGCCCGGGCCATGACGCGCCCGGGCCCGGAGTGGAGCCCGGAGCCCGGAGCCCGGAGCCTGGAGCCTGCGCCCCCCGCCGAAGCGCCCCGGGCAGATCCCGGCACCGACACGGGCCTCGCGTTTTGCATAGCCCCCGTGTGGTGTTACTGTTACAGGCGACTCGGACCGTGACCGATACGGCGTAGAACCCCCCAAAGATGCCGCCGCTTGAGCTGACGCTCGAAGTTGTCCCGCACGCGCGGATCGATGTCACCGATGTCCGGGCACGCGCCGCCGTGGAGCACGGCAACGTTCTCGACCGGTTCGCCCACTGCCTCTACTACTCGTTCCACACGACCGCCGGCTACCTGCCCCAGAGCCTCGCGACCCGATTGGCGGCTCACAATCCACAGGGCGTGCGGCCGTACGTGGATTTGTTCCGGACGCTCTTTCCGGAAGGCGCCGGGTACAGGCACGACGATCTCGATCAGCGTGTCGAGTTGACGCCCGAGCAGCGCCCGATCGAACCGGCAAACGGCGATTCGCACCTCGCCTTCATCGCGAGCGGGCTCGATGCCTGTGTGTCTGTACCTCAATCGCCGCCAGGGGCCTGTCTGTTTCATCG
>CAVXNR010000024.1:0-156969 GCA_963763095.1 Vicinamibacteria bacterium | reverse complement strand
GTGTCGGCTCGACGCGCGCGGTGGACCGTCTAGGAGCGGCGGGGCACGCCGCCGCCAGGCGCGGGTCGCGCAGCTCGTGCGTTGCGACACTCTGAAGTTCGATGGCCGCGGAACGAAGGTTGCAGCCGAGCGGGGTGCGGCAACGCCGCCGCAAGAGGTCCAACGCATGCTGCAGACTGAAGATATCGATCGACTCGCCACGTTCGAGCCCGTTCCGTTTCCCGTCCTGAGCCTGTACCTGGATGCCCGGGCCGACAGCACGGGTCGGGATAACTTCGACCAGTTCCTTCGCAAGGCGTTTCGCGACCGCCTGCGCACCTACCGGCCGCACTCCCCCGAACACGCCAGCTTCACCGCCGACGTAGAGCGGATCAACCGCTACCTTGCCAACGAGCTGCAGTCGTCGTCCAACGGTGTGGCGATCTTCGCCTGCGCCGGCGCCGATGGGTTCTTCGAGGCGTACCAGCTCGACGCGCCCATCGACGACCACCGGCTGTATGTCGACGATCAGCCGCACCTCTATCCGCTCGCCCGCCTGCACGAGCAGTATCCGCGCTATGCCGCCGTCGTAGCGGATACGAACTTCGCCCGCATCTTCGTCTACAGCACCGGCGAGGTGGTCCGGCAGGATGAGATCCAGGGCGTCAAGACGAAGCAGACAAAGGTTGGCGGCTGGTCGCAGGCTCGCTACCAGCGGCACGTCGGCGAGTACCACCAGCAGCACGTCAAGGAGATCGCCGATGTGCTCGATCGGATCGTGCGCGCCGAAGGCATCGATCAGATCGTCATCGGCGGCGACGATGTGTTCGTGTCGCTCGTGCGGAGCGAGTTCCCGCAGCACCTGCTCGAGAAGGTGCTCGACATCATCCCTCTCGACATCGGTGCACCCGAGCGGACCGTGCTGGCGGCAACGCTCGACGCGCTGCGCCAGAAGGACGCGGAAACCGACGCACAGGTCGTGGATCGACTGTTCGAGGCCGTCCGCGGCAGCAACCTGGGTGTGCTCGGCGCCGACGACACGCTTGCGGCCCTGCAGCTCGGGCAGGTCGACGAGCTCGTCATCACCGCGCGGCCCGACATCCTCACGAATGTCGACCATCTGGCGACGTCCACGCCGGCAGTGACGCCGACGCCAACCGGCAATGTTGCGGAGGGTCTTGCCGCGGTCGAAGCGGCAGCCGCCGTGGCCGAGGAGGCCGTGCCGCCCGCGGAGCCGATGCCTGCGCCCGAAAAGGTCGCCGACCAGCTGGTCACCCTCGCGCGCCAGACCTCCGCACGCGTCCGCTTCATCGAGGAACCGGCGCTCCTGGCGGAGGTCGGTGGGGTGGGCGCCTTTCTGCGGTTCAGGATCTGATCATCGTTTCATCATCAGGAGCGACATGTCGAAGCACAATAACGCCAACTGGGATCACTACAAGGTCGCCGGCCGCGAGCACCCCGGGGATGATGTGCACCACGATGAGGAGCGCCAGCAATTCTCGGGCTCCAAGGCGCACGCCGAACGGGCCGACGCCGACGCGCCCCATATCCCGAACCAGGAGCGCGCCTCGCAGCCCAGGACGGATAAAGATGACGAGCGCGGGCCGGACGCGGGTCACGACGCGTCCGCGCGACCCGCAGAACATCAGCGGGACCGAGGAGGTCGAGCCCACGCTGAGCGACGACGAGGGGCATACCGGCTGACGACTACCGCCGGCCGGTCTGCCGGAGCAGCTGCTTCCGGCGGGCCGGCGGGCCGCTCGCGTCGCGCGGCGGCTCCGGCTGGAAAAACGTACTCCGCGCGTCAGCGGCTCGCGGTAGAGTGAGGTCGGTGCGCCACGCCGGCGCTCCGTCCACGAGGTGCTCTCCGTGCCCCGCATCGCTCGATTCGTCGTGTTCGCGCTGGCGGCGCTGCTGTTCTTCGGCCTTCCTTCCGCCCTCACGCTCTACACCGATTGGTTGTGGTTCGGCGAGACGGGCTACCGCCAGATATTCGCTACTTCCCTGGGCACGCGCCTGATGCTCGGCGCGGTGACCTTCCTCGCGACCTTCGGCTGGCTGCTGCTGAACGTCCGGGTCGCGCTCTCGTCGCTGCGGTTCGCCGGGCCGATCGTCTGGACCGGGCAGCAGGGAGTGCAGATCGAGCTGCCGAGCAAGCAGCAACTCGGGCGGCTCGCGATCGGCGCCGCTGCCATTGTGGCGCTGCCGGCAGCCCTGTACGGCGCGAGCGGCTGGCTCACGTTTCTCAGCTGGCGTCACGGCCTGCCCTTCGGGTCCGCGGACCCGGTGCTCGGCTACGACGTGTCGTTCTACCTCTTCACGCTCCCATTCATCGAGTTCGTGCGCGGCGCGTTGACGGTGCTGGTGGTATTGGCGGCGCTTGGCGCGGGCGCCGTATACGCCGTCTCCGGCGGGGTCGGTCTGTCACCGACGGGAGGAGTGCTGCTCACACGCGCGGCGCAGCGTCACCTGGCGCTGCTGGCGGCTGCCTTCCTGCTGCTGCTCGGGGTAGGCGCGTGGCTCGACATTCCGCGGTCGTTGACGACCCCTGCCGGGATCGTTCACGGCGTGTCGTATACGGACGTGGCGGCGCGCTTCCCTGTGGCACGCGCGCTCGCCGCGGTGTCGCTCCTGGGCGCAGTGCTGGCGGTCATCGCGGCGTATCGACGGATGACGCCGCTGTTCATCGCGATCGGGCTCTACCTGCTCGTGTCGCTCGGCGGCGCCGGGTATGCTGCGGCCGTCCAGCGGTTCCTGGTCGCGCCAAACGAACTGGATCGGGAGACGCCGTACATCCGGCACAACGTCGCGGCGACGCGACGGGCCTTCGGCCTCGAGAACGTCGAGGAGCGGGAGCTGACCGGGGACGCGGTGCTGACCCGGGCCGACATCCAGCGGAACGCCGCCACGCTGCGCAACGTGCGCCTCTGGGATCATCGGCCCCTGCTCGACACGTTCGGGCAGCTCCAGGAAATCCGGCCGTACTACGACTTCGTCTCGGTCGACAACGATCGCTACACCATCAACGGCGAGTACCGGCAGATCATGCTGTCGGCCCGGGAATTGAACTCCACGGCGCTGCCCAACCGGAACTGGATCAACGAGCGGCTCGCCTTCACGCACGGGTACGGCCTCACGCTCGGGCCGGTCAACCAGGTGACGCAGGAAGGACTGCCGGTGCTGTACGTCGGCGACCTGCCGCTGGTGTCCACCGTCGATCTGGCCGTCAAGGAGCCAAGCCTCTACTTCGGCGAGCTGTCCAACGATTACGTCTTCGTGCGGACCGGCGCGCGGGAGTTCCACTACCCGCGTGGCGAGGACAACGTGACCACCACGTACACCGGCCGCGGGGGCGTGCCGGTGAACTCGATCTGGCGCAAGGCCGCGCTCGCGATGCGGTTCCGCGCCCAGCAGATCTTCTTCAGCAACGACATCACCAACGACAGCCGCGTCCTGTTCCACCGCCGGATCAACGAGCGGGTGCGGATGATCGCGCCGTTTCTCTCGTTCGACCCCGACCCCTATCTCGTGCTCACAGGCGGGCGGCTGGTGTGGCTCCAGGACGCCTATACCCACACGGACCAGTATCCGTACTCGACGCCCACCGCGGACAACGTGAACTACATCCGCAACTCCGTGAAGATCGCGGTGGATGCCTACGACGGCACGACGACCTTCTACCTCGCCGATCCGAAGGATCCGATTGCCGCCACCTACGGGCGCATCTTTCCGTCGCTGTTCCGGCCCATGAGCGACATGCCCGCGGATCTTCGCCGGCACATCCGCTACCCGGAGACCCTCTTCGCGATTCAGACGGGGATGTATACGACGTATCACATGACCAACCCGGCGGTGTTCTACAACAAGGAAGACCAGTGGGACGTGCCGGCCATCGAAGGCAGCGAAGCGCAGCCGGAGCGCATGGAGCCCTACTACACGATCATGAAGTTGCCGGGCGAGGAGAACGCCGAGTTCATCCAGATGGTGCCGCTCACACCCCGCCGCAAGGACAACCTCGCCGCCTGGATGGTGGCGCGCAGCGACGGGGAGCACTACGGCCGCCTCTTCGTCTACCGCTTTCCGAAGCAGAAGGTCGTGTTCGGCCCACGACAGGTCGTGGCGCGCATCAATCAGGACCAGGTGATCTCGCCGCAGATCACGCTGTGGAACCAGCAGGGCTCCCAGGTCATTCAGGGCACGCTCCTCGTCATCCCGGTCGAGGAGTCGCTGATCTACATACGCCCGCTGTACCTCAGGAGCGCCGGGGGACGCATCCCGGAGCTGAAACGGGTCATCGTCGCCTACCAGAACCAGATCGTGATGGATACGACGCTCGAGGCCGCGCTCGATCGCCTGTTCGGTGCCGGCGCCGCGGCGGGCCTGCGCCGCGCCAGCGACGCACCGGCTCCGGCTCCGATCGCCGGCGAGGCCGCTGCGCCCGCCCCGGAGCAGGCCGCGCCAGCGGCTGGCGCCGCGCCCCCCGCGCCGGAGCTGCGCGCCCTCGCCGCCGAGGCGCGTGCCGCCTACCAGCGCGCCCTCGATGCGCAGCGCCAGGGGAATTGGGCCGCGTACGGGGAGGAGATCAAGCGCCTCGGCGATGTACTGCAGCGGATGGAGGCGGCGCGGAAGTGAGCGTCTCGCCCGGGGCGCTTCGGCCCGGCCTACACCGACACTGACGTCGACACGCCTGACATCGACGCTGTAGGGCCGGGGCCGAAGCGCCCCGGCCGATCAGTGGCGAAGGCCCCCGGCCGATCGCGAAACGCCCCTGCCAACCGCGGTATAAAATTACGTATGCCTGTCGCCGACCGCACCCTGGCTGCTGCTGCCGAAGCGCTCGACCGTTCGACCCGGGAAGTGATCGCCTGGCACTTCGACCCGGAGACCGGCTGCCCGTTCTGGCTCGATTACGCGAAGCGGCTCAATTGGGATCCCCGCACGTCCGTTCACACCTACGCTGACCTCGCGCAGTTCGAGCCGTTTCAGGACGAGTGGCTCCGAGGCGGTCCCGTACGCCGTTGGGTACCGCAGGGCTACGCAAACCGGCCCGTGTCCGTGTTCGAGACCGGCGGCAGCACCGGCGTGCCGAAGTCGCGCATAAACGTTGACGACTTCCGGATTGACTACGAGATGTTCAGTGACACGCTGCCGGACGCGGCGTTTCCGAAGGGCAGCGACTGGCTCTCGGTCGGCCCCACCGGCCCCCGCCGGCTGCGCCTTGCGGTCGAACATCTGGCGCAGCACCGGGGCGGCATCTGCTTCATGGTCGACCTCGACCCACGCTGGGTGATCAAGCTGATCAAACGCCGGCAGATCGACGAAGCCGAGCGCTACAAGCAGCACGTCGTCGATCAGGCCCTCACCATCCTGCGCGCCCACGAGAACATCCGGTGCATCTTCACGACGCCCAAGCTGCTCGAGGCGCTCTGCGAGAAGGTGTCGCTCGGGAAGCTGGGGATCACCGGCGTCTTCTGCGGCGGCACGGAGATGACACCGCAGTTCTACCGGTTCGCTGTCGAAGAACTGCTCGATGGCGTGTACTTCGCGCCCACGTACGGCAACACGCTGATGGGCCTCGCGGTCCATAAGCCGCTCGCACCAGAGGACCACTACGCCGTCATCTACTACCCGCCGTCCCCCCGTGCCATGATCGAGGTGGTCGAGCCCGACAATCCGGATCGGGTCGTGGGGTACGGAGAAACGGGGCGCGTGCGCCTGACCACGTTGACGCGCGAGTTCTTCATGCCGCGCTTCCTCGAACGTGACGAGGCGGAGCGTGAGCCGCCCTGTGACCCGTATCCGTGGGATGGCGTCCGCAATGTCCGGCCCTTTTCCCGCCTGGGGTCCTCCGTAGTCGAGGGCGTGTACTGAGCAACCCGTGATTCACATCCCTATCCTTCGCCGCGGTGTTCCCTACACCAGCCTGGACGCCGCGACCGTCGTGCACCACAGGACCAGGCAGCCGTTCGCGTCGGTGAGCCAGGCCAATTCCGGTCTCATCAGGCGCGACCTCCTGCCCGACCGACAGGCAGCGGGCCGCCGCGTGCTCGCCGCGCTCCCGGTCGCGCGGTTGCTGGACATGTCCCGGGAAGCGGCCGACCGTTTCCTCCGCGGGACGCTGACAGTCGGTGCGGATCGGCAGTCGCCGCAGGATTACGTCGAGCAGGTCTCCGCCACGACAGGAATGCCATTCACGCTCGTGCGCCGCAACATGGACAAGATCGCCGCGGCGCTGGAGGAGATGCCGCGCGTGCTCGCCGGCCTCACGCGCGGGCTGGACCTGGCCGTGCTCGACGCGAGCGGGGTGAGCGGCCGCTCGACGCTCAGCTTCTACCCGCGCGCGCAGGCCCTCGGGGTCGTGCTGCCGAACAACTCGCCCGGGGTGCACGCGCTGTGGACTCCGGCCATCGCGCTGAAGATGCCGCTCGTCTTGAGGCCTGGAAGCGCCGAACCGTGGACTCCCTTCCGCATTGCGCAGGCGTTCATGGCCGCGGGGTGCCCGCGTGAGGCCTTCACGTACTACCCGAGCGACCATGCGGGCGCAGGCGAAATCGTCCGGCGCTGCGGACGCAGCATGTTCTTCGGCGACGTGTCGGCGGTTGGGGCGTTCGCGGGCGACCCGCGCATCGAGCTGCACGGGCCCGGCTACAGCAAGGTGCTGCTCGGACCGGATCGCGTGGATTCGTGGCGCGAGCACCTGGACCTGATGGTGCGCTCGATCGCCGACAACGGCGGGCGTTCCTGCGTGAACGCATCTGGCGTCTGGGTGCCTTCCCGGGGGCGCGAGATTGCCGAAGCCCTTGCGGAACGAATGGTAGCGATCCAGCCGCGCTCCGCCGATCATCCGGACGCGCTGCTTGCGCCGTTTCTCGACCGCCGGGTCGCAGAATGGATCAATGAGCAGATCGAGACAGGGCTCCGGGAACCCGGCGCGGTTGACGTCACAGCCGGCAGGCGGCAGTCTCCCCGGCTCGTCGAGTACGACGGGTGCACCTACCTGCTTCCGACGGTCGTCTACTGCGACAGCCCCACGCACCCCCTCGCCAACCGTGAGTTCCTGTTCCCGTTCGCGGCCGTGGTGGAGCTCGACGCCGCGAACATGTCGCGTGCGCCAGAGCCGCTCGGGCCCACGCTGGCCTTGTCGGCGCTGACCGCCGATCCGGCGCTCGTCGACGCCCTGCTCCAGTCGCCACTCGTCGAGCGCCTCAATGTCGGCCCCATTCCGACGAACCAGATCGCGTGGGATCAGCCGCACGAGGGCAACCTCTTCGACCTGTTGTACGCACGCCGCTCGTTCCAGTCGTCCGCCCTGAGCGCGTGACGCATGCGGATCCTGTCGCTCACCGCGGGTGCCGGGCAGATGTACTGCGGCAGTTGTCTGCGGGACAACGCGCTTGCGGCCGAGCTGCTGGCGCGCGGGCACGACGTGATGCTGCAGCCCGTCTACACGCCCACCCTGACGGACGAAGCAAATGTCAGCGGCAGCCACGTGCTGATGGGCGGCATCAGCGTCTACCTCGCCCAGAAGGTGCCTCTCTTCCGGCACACGCCGAAATGGCTCGATCGGATGTGGGATGCGCCCGGCGTGATCCGGGCCGCCACGAAGCGCGCCATCAGCACGGATCCTCGCATGCTGGGCGACATGACGGTCTCGATGCTGCGCGGGGAAGGTGGCGCTCTTCGCAAGGAAATGGAGAAGCTCACGGATTGGCTCGCGCTGGAGTCTCCCCCCGATCTGACGGTGCTGCCGAATTCGCTGCTCATCTCGCTCGCGGCGCCAATCGCACGCGCGACGCGCCGGCCCGTGGGGGTCACGCTGCAGGGGGAAGACCTGTTCCTGGACGGGCTCCACGAGCCCTATCGCACCGAGTCACTGCGGCTCATCCGCGAGCACGCCGCAAGCGTGGATGGGTTCTTCGCGGTCAGCGGTTTCTACGCGCCCGTCATGGCGCGCCTGCTCGATGTCGAGCCGCGCCGGATCCATGTCATCCCGCTTGGCATCACGACACGGGACATCGAGCCGCGGGGGCCGCGCGGGACGGCACCGCCGCGCATCGGCTTCTTCGGACGCATTGCCCCAGAAAAGGGGCTGCACGTGGTGTGTGAGGCCTACCGTGTGCTCCGCAAGAGCGGCCGTCTGCCGCAGGCGACGCTCGAGGCCGGGGGGTACCTGGCCCCGGAGCACCGGAGTTATCTCGAAAGCATCGAGCAACAGATGAAGGCGTGGGGTCTTGCAACGGAATTCCACTATCACGGAGCTCTGGACCGCACGGCGAAGCTCGCGTTCCTCCGCTCGCTCGACGTCTTCTCGATGCCTGCCACCTACGAGGAGCCAAAGGCGCTCTCGGTCATCGAAGCGATGGCCGCCGGCGTCCCTGTCGTCCAGCCGCGGCTCGGTGCCTTCACGGAGATCATCGAGAACACCGGCGGCGGGCTGCTCGTGCCGCCCAATGATATCGAGGCGCTGGCCAGTGGCATCGCGCGCGTGCTGCAGGATCCCGCGGAGTGGGCGCACCTGTCGGCGGCCGGAGCATCCGGAGCGCGCACGCACTACAGCATCGGCCGCGAAGCCGATCGAGCGCTCGAGGTCTACGCCGCGCTCACCCGGGCGGCCTCCGAGGACACCAGACCGCGTGCTCGTTCTCACTGACGTCACGAAGTGCTACGACACGCCGCGCGGCCCCGTGGAGGTGCTCTCGCACGCATCGCTCAGGCTGGCGTCGGGCGAGGCGGCTGCGATCATGGGACCATCGGGGAGCGGCAAGAGCACGCTGCTCTACATCCTGGGCGCCCTGGAGCCGCCGACGTCAGGCTCGATCACGCTGGACGGGCAGAACCCGTTCGAGCTCACGGAGCCGCAGCTGGCGCGGTTCAGGAACCGATCCGTCGGGTTCGTGTTTCAGGACCACCTGCTGCTGCCGCAATGCTCGGTGCTCGAAAACGTGCTCACGCCCACCCTGGTGGATCGCGAGCGCGACGCGGCCGCTGACCGCCAGCGCGCGCTCGACCTGCTGGCCAGGGTCGGGCTCTCCCACCGGATCGAGCATCGTCCGGGCGAGCTCTCGGGCGGCGAGCGCCAGCGCGCGGCGCTCGCGCGCGCCCTCATCCGCAAACCGCGGCTGCTGCTCTGTGACGAGCCGACCGGCAATCTCGATCGGTCCACGGCCGCTGACGTCGCTGCCCTTCTCGTCGACCTCCACCGCCGTGAGGACGTCGTGCTTGTTGTCGTCACGCACAGTGCACCGCTCGCCGAATGCCTCCCCACCCGGTATGACATCCGGGACGGCCGTCTCACACTCGCCTGACCGCGATGCAGCTGCGAACCCTCTCGTGGCGAGGTGCGAGCTACTACCGGCGGACGAACGCCGCGGTGGTGTTCGGGATCGCGTGCGCCGTCACGGTGCTCGCCGGTGCGCTCATGGTCGGCGAGTCGGTTCGCGCAAGCCTGCGGGAGCTGTCGCTGGCCCGGCTTGGCCGCACGGATGTCGTGGTCACCTCCGAGACGTACTTCCGCGAGGCGTTGGCGGTTGATCTCGGCGGTGCGGGTATCACGGCGGCTCCGCTCCTGCTCGCCGAAGCGGTCGTCACGAACGAACGTTCGCGGCAGCGTGCGTCGCGTGTGCAGATCGTCGGCGTCGATGGGCGGTTCTGGGTGTTCCATCAGGTGGCGCCTCCCGCCATGCGCGGTGCGGACGCGTGGATGAGCCCCGGGCTTGCTCGAGAGCTATCGTGGAAGACCGACGATGCCCTGATTGTGCGGACGCGACAGGCGTCCACGATTCCCGCCGAGTTCCTGCACGGCCGCCGCGACGAGACCGGCCGCGCGATGCGGCTGCGCGCGGCCGGCATCCTCCCGCGTCACGCGCTCGGCGAGTTCAGTGTTCGCCCGCAACAGGGCGAGGTGCGGACGCTCATCGTCCCGAGGGCGAGGTTGCAGCGCGAGCTCGACCTGGCGGGCCGCGTGAATACGGTGCTGCTCACCGGCGAGCGCAGCGTGACCGAGTCAGCGCTGCGTGCGCACGCCACGCTGGACGACCTCGGCTTACGCGTGCGCACCGTGGCACCGGGGGAACTCGCCCTCGAGTCCGAACGCGGGCTCCTCGATGATGTGACGGCGCGCGTGGCTACGGAGGTTGCGTCCCGCGCCGGCGTGACTGCGACGCCGATGTTCACCTATGTCGTGAACACGATCCGCGTGGGGGATCGCTCGGTGCCGTACTCGCTCGTCACGGGCGTGAACAGCGACTCGTTCTTCGAGAGGACCGAGCGCGGCAGCGGCGCTCCTGCCATCGCCGTGAACGAGTGGGCGGCCGACGAGCTGAGCGCGAAACCAGGGGACCTCGTTACCGTCGAGTTCTACGTCTGGGCTGTGACGGGCCGCCTGGAGACGCGTTCGGCCGAGATGAGGCTGTCACGGATCGTGCCCATGACGGCGGCGGATCGCGACTTCGCGCCGTTCTTCCCCGGAATCAGTGACACCGACAGCCTGTCGGATTGGGACCCACCGTTCCCGGTGGATCTCTCGCGAGTCCGGCGCCAGGACGAAGCCTACTGGGAACGGTATCGCACCCTGCCGAAAGCGTTCGTCCCGCTCGACGCCGCCCAGGATCTCTGGGGCACGAGGTGGGGCAGGCTCACGGCCCTCCGGCTCGCGGGTGTGCAGGACGCGGGCGCTCTGACCGCCGCGCTGCGGGATCGGCTCGCGCCGGTCCACTCCGGCCTGGTTGTCGTTCCAGTGCGCGAGGAGGCGCTCCGCGCCGCGACGGGCGCCACCGATTTCGGTGCCTACTTCACGTATTTCAGCTTCTTCATCACCGCGTCCGCCCTGCTCCTCGCGGGGTTGTTCTTCCGCCTGGGGCTCGAGCAACGGATCCAGCAGGTGGGGCTGCTTCGTGCGATCGGATACTCGCCCAGGCGCTTGCGATCGCTGTTCCTGATGGAGGCCGGCATCCTCGCCGCGATGGGCAGCCTGGCGGGCGTCATCGGCGCGATCGGCTACGCATGGCTGATCATGTTTGGGCTGCGCACGTGGTGGGTGGGAGCAGTCGGCACGACGCTGCTGGAACTGCACCCGTCATGGTTCGCCATGGCAGCTGGCGTCGCGGGCGGGGCCGCCGCCGGGTTGCTGACGATTCTCTACACGCTGCGGGCATTCCGGCGCGCATCACCGCGCGCCTTGTTGACCGGTGACGTGACCGAGGCCCTGAAGCCTCGCCATCGCACGGTCGGTCGGTCCCGCTTCGCCGCCGCGGCGCTTGCATGCACGGCCGCGCTCCTGGCCACGCTCGCGGCCGCCGATCGCATCGACGATGCCGCGGGCTTTTTCGGGGCCGGCACCCTGCTGCTTGGCGCGGCACTCTGCCTGTTCGCGTATCGGCTCGCAGCCGCGCCGCGACGCGAGCTCGATGGAGCCAGGGCGATCCCCGTGGGAAGGCTCGGTCTGCGCTACGCGTCATTTCGCCGCGGCAGGAGCGTGCTGTCCGCCGCGCTGATCGCGGGAGCCGTGTTCCTGGTGATTTCGGTCGAAGCGTTTCGACGCGACGCCCCGTCGACGGTGGCCGATCGCCACTCCGGCACCGGCGGTGCCGCGCTGGTGGCGGAATCGCTGCTGCCCGTCATCCACGACCCGGAGAGCGCGGAAGGACGCGAGGCGCTGAACCTCCGCCCAAGCGACGGGCACTCGCTCCCGCCGTTTTCATTGACCGCCTTCCGGCTGAGTGAAGGCGACGATGTCAGCTGTGTGAACCTGTATCGACCGCAGCGGCCGAGGCTGATTGGAGCGCCCGCCCGGTTCATCACGGCCAACCGGTTCTCGTTCAAGGCCACGGTTGCCGCTGCCGCCGCCGAGCGCGAGAACCCGTGGCTCCTGCTGCGCCGCCGTGAAGAGGACGGCGCGGTGCCCGCGATCGCGGATGCGACATCGCTCCAGTACGTGCTGCACCGCGCCGTAGGAGACGAACTGGACACCGGCAGGGTCGACGCCAACGGCAATCCCGTTCGCCTGCGCATTGTCGCCTCGCTCGCCGACAGCGTGCTGCAGGGCGAGATCGTCATCGCCGACGAGCAGTTTCGCAGGACGCTGCCGAACGAGGCAGGGTACCGGTTCTTCCTCGTCGATATTGCCGGCCCGGCTGCCGGCGGTGTGGCGGCGGCAGCGGCGCGGAACAGCCAGGTAGCGGCACACCTCGAAGAGCGGCTGTCGGATTTCGGGTTCGACGCCACCAATGCGGCCGACCGCCTGGCCGCGTATCACCGCGTGGAGAACACGTACCTGTCCACGTTTCAGGCGCTCGGCGCGCTCGGACTGCTGCTGGGCACGATCGGCCTCGGGGCCATTGCGGTCCGGAACGTCCTGGAGCGGCGGCGTGAGCTCGGGGTGTTGCGGGCCGTCGGCTACCGTGCCGGCGATCTCCGCACCGTGGTGCTCGCGGAGAATGCCCTCCTGCTGCTCGTCGGAATCGGGTCGGGCATCGCGGCCGCGCTGCTCGCGATCGCACCGGTGCTGATGGATCGCGGCGGCCGCCCCCTCACGTGGTCGCTCGCGGGGCTCGTCCTCGCAGTGCTGGCGGCGGGGCTCGGGTCGTCGGCAATCGCGGCGCGCGCAACGGCACGGGCGTCGCTGCTCTCATCGCTGCGTTCGGACTGACCCGCCACGTGCGGGTGCCGTTTCGTTGCGCACGGGCTTGCGCCGTGCGACGCAAACGGGGTAGGAACACCGATGTGATCTGGAGGTGTGCGTGCGTAATGTGGTCGAGCTGTGTCGCTTGTGCCTGTCTGATTGGCGGCGCGGTCGTGCCGCTCGGCGCCGAGAACTGGCCGCAGTGGCGCGGGCCCCGCCTGAACGGCGTCAGCGCGGAGCACGGGCTGCCCGTGAAATGGTCAAAGACCGAAGGGCTCGCCTGGACGCTCCCGATGCCCGAATTCTCCGGGTCGACCGCGGTGGTCTGGGGAGATCGAATCTTCCTGAACACCGCGGACGGCGACAAGCTGCAGCTCTGGGCGGTGGACCGCGCCAAAGGCGCCGTCGTGTGGAAGCAGGACCTGGGAGGCGGCAACTTCAAAATCCGCAAGCAGAACATGTCGTCGCCGTCACCGGTCACCGATGGCCGCAACGTATGGGTCATGACCGGCACCGGCGTGGTCAAGGCCTTCGACTTCGGCGGCCGTGAGCTCTGGGCACGTGACATCCAGAAGGATTACGGGACGTTCGGCCTGAACTGGGGCTATGGATCGTCTCCCCTGCTGCACGGCGACGCGCTGTACATCCAAGTGCTGCACGGGATGAAGACGGACGACCCGTCCTACCTTCTCCGACTCGACAAGGCGACTGGCAAGACGCTGTGGCGGGTCGAGCGTCCGACACCCGCCGAGCAGGAGTCGCCCGACGCCTACACCACGCCGGGGCTGCTCAGCTACGGCTCCAGCACCGAGGTCGTCGTGCTCGGCGGCGACGTGGTCACCGGCCATGATCCGGCCACCGGCAAGGAACTGTGGCGGTCAGGCGGTCTGAACCCGGAGAACAACCCCTACCAGCGGATGATTGCGTCCCCCGTCGTCTTCGACGGCATCGTGTACACGCCGTCGCGCGTGAAGCCGCTGCTCGCACTCAAGGCGGGCGGCCGCGGAGACATCACGACGTCACACCGCCTGTGGTCCTTCGATCGCGGTCCCGACGTGCCGACGCCGGTGACTGATGGTGAATACTTCTACATCGTGGACGACCGGGGCGTCGTGCACTGCCTCGAGGCGCGAACGGGCAAGGTCGTCTACGGACCCGAACGGCTGAAGCCCGGTACCTACAGCAGTTCGCCCGTGCTGGCGGACGGCAAGATCTACGTGACGAACGAGGATGGGCTCACCAGCGTGTTCAAGGCGGGACCGGCATTCGAAGTGCTTGCCGAAAACGCGCTCGACGATTACTGTCTGAGCTCGATCGCGGTGTCGGACGGGCAGCTGTTCATTCGCACCACGACCGCGCTGTGGGCGATTGGGAAGCGCGCGCCGCAGTCGACGCCGTAGTTTCTCAGTTCGTCAGTTCGGGTGCGGGACGTCCGCGTGGACGGCTGCGCCCCTCATCGGAGGCATGCATGGCTTGGCTCGTGTTCGTGGCAGGCGCGGTTCTGTCGTGGGGCACCTACGGCGTCCTGCTGCACCAGGGTCAGGCGAGGCTCGGTCCGCTGCGCGCGCTGCTGTGCGTCGGCGTCGCGTACTTCCTGATTGGCGTCCTGGTGCCGGTCGCGGTGCTGGGGTACCAGAGCAACCTGGGCGCGAAGGGCTTCACGACGTCGGGCACGACGGTCGCCACAATCGCGGGGGCGCTGGGCGCGCTGGGTGCCGTGTGCATCATCTACGCGTTCCGCGCCGGGGGGCTTCCCCTCTATGTCATGCCCCTCGTGTTCGGAGGCGCGCCGCTCGTCAACGTGCTGACCTCGATGGTGCTGCACCCGCCGAAGGCGTCGCCGAGTCCCATGCTGTTCGTCGGCTTCCTGCTGGCCGCCATCGGGGCGGGGATGGTTCTGTACTACCGGCCGGCGTCGTAGCGGACGCTTGCAGGGCTGAAGCCCTGCCCCACACGACGATCGCTTCCTGCAGGGCTGAAGCCCTGCCCACATGACGATCGCTTCTTGCAGGGCTGAAGCCCTGCCCCACATGACGATCGCTTGTTGCAGGGCTGACGTTCTGCCCCACATCAAGCACTAGAAGCCCAGTCGCAGGCCGACCTGTATCTGCCGCGACGAGGTCACCGTCGTCGTGATCCGGCCGAAGGTGGATAGCGGTGCCTCGTTGTCAGCCACGCCGGCGAATGCAATCAGGCTGGGCGGACCGAAGTTCGTGTGGTTGAAGATGTTGAAGGCTTCTATTCGCAGCTCGAGGCGCCCACGAGCGGAGAGGCGCGGCACCGCCATGCCTTTGCCGAGCGACAGATCCACGGTCTGCAGATCGGCACCCGTGAAGTCTCCCCTGCCCGTGTTGCCGAACGTGCCCGCGGGCTGCAGGACGAACGCCGTGGGATCGAACCACTGCTCTGGGCTGCCCAGGACCGCGTTGCCGCCGTCCCGGCCGGGCGCGTAGCTGGGGCGGTCCGACCCGATGCCCGGCCCCAGCGAGGGCGTCCACAGCGAGCGCGACCGGTTGTTCTGCACGAACACCGTTAGCGGGTTCCCGCTCCGCACCCGCAGAATACCCGACACGTGCCAGCCATCCAGCACGGCCTTGCTGACGCCGGACAGCCCGCGCGCGAACGGCAGCTCCCAGGTGAAGTTCATCACCCAGTGGTGTCTCGCGTCGAAGTCCGACGGCCCCTTGTTGTAGTCGGGAACGAACTCCGGAAACGCGTTCGTCGTGCCGTTTGTCGCGTCGGAGAAGAAAGTGGACGCCTGTGTGGTGTCGACGCTGCTGGACAGCGTGTAGGACGACTGGACCATGATCCCGCGGCTCCAGCGCCGCCGGACGTCGAGGATGAGCGCCTTGTACCAGGAGTCCCCGTCACTGCTCTTCAGCTCGATGGTCGAGAAGCTCCGGTTTGGCCGCAGCGAGCCCGCCGGGATGAAAAGGGTGCCGTCGGCCAGCGTGACGGGCGTGGGAACGTTGACATCGCTGCTGCGGAGCAGGTGCTTGCCGCGCGACCCGGCGTAGCCGACCATCAGCACGGTTTCCCACGGCAGCGCCCGCTGCAGGTTGACGTTCCACACGTGCACGCGCGGGTTCTCGAGATTCCATTGCACCGGCCGGATCGAGTTGCCCACGCCTTTGTCGAATGGCGGGGACGGGAAGGTCGGGTTTGTGATGATCAGCCGCGGTGTCGCCGGCGGGTTCGTCACCGTCACGATCAGGTTCTGCTGGTTGTTGGTGTTGAAGTACAACCCGTAGCCGCCGCGCAACGATGTGCGCCCGTCCCCGCCGATGTCCCAGGCTATCCCGCCGCGCGGCGACAGGTTGCCCGCCGTCGGGTTCTGGTACAGCGGTCCGGGCGTGGGCGCCGGGTCGCTCAGGTTGATGAGCGCCGAGTCGCGGCCGTACTTCTCCTCGGGCATCGTCATGTACTCGTAGCGCAAGCCCCCGTTCAGCGTCAGGCGCGGCCCAAGCCGGAACTCGTCATGCACGTACGCGGCGAAGAGCGTGAAGCGCCAGTACCGGTCGATCGCGCCTTCCGGTGTCAGCCCGATGAACGAGATCGGCTGGTTGCGGAAGAACGTTGCGAGGTTCGCAAACCGGTAGATGCCCAGGCTGAACGTGGGGTTCACCATGTTCTCCTGGTAGCGTTCGGCGAGCCCGCCGGCCTTGATCAGGTGCCGTCCACGCGTGTGCACGACGTCGTGCTGAAGGCTGAAGACGTTCTGCACGAGCTGCAAGTCTGCGGAGCTCTGCGGCCCGAAGCGTTTCAACCCACCGGTGTCGATGTCGCCGATGTACGGCCGTCCGGGCACGAAGGGCGTCAACGTCCCGGACGTGTTCGACTCCACGCGCTGGCCGATGCGCGTCCGGCTCATGCCGAAGCGCAGCGTGTGCAGCGTGCGAGCCGAGGCTGCCTGCCGGTACTCGCCGGTGAAGAATTGGTTCCGCGAACGGAACGCACGCGGAAACTGCGGATAGTCGGTGGGCAGGTTCTGGTCGGCATCGTCAAACGTGTAGCGTCCGAAGAAATGGTGCGCTGGACTCAGCTGGTAGTCGACCCTGCCCTGCAGGAAGTGCTGATCGATCGTGTGGTTGAACGGGAACGTGAACTCCGCGAGGCCGCCTCCAAGAGACGGCCCGTTGGCCTGCGGGTATTCATCGAGATACGGCCGCACCGCCGCATCGACCGGCACGGTGATTGTCCGCCCGACGTTGGCCGGGTCCGGAAGGATGCCCAAGCGCGCGTTGTCGTCTGGCACGACGGTGGAAATCGTCTTCCCGAGACGCTCGCGGAGCGCTTCGTAGCCCAGAAAGAAGAACGCCCGATTCTCCCGCAGGGGGCCGCCAAGGGTGCCCCCGAACTGGTTGCGCGTGAAATCCGGCTTCTCGCCGCGATCGAAGTAGTTGCGCGCATCCAGGGCATCGTTGCGGTGGTACTCGAACGCGCTGCCTGACATGTCGTTCGATCCCGATTTGGTCACCACGTGAACCTGCCCGCCGGAGTTGCGGCCGAACTCGGCGCCATAGGCGTTGGTCTCCACGCGGAACTCGCGAATCGTCTCGTTCCCGAGCGCGGTTCCGGCCGCGCTGCCCGCAGGACCGTTGGTGAAGTCGTTCTGCAGCGTGCCGTCGATGAGATAGACGTTCGAACGCGGGTCCTGCCCGTTCACGCTCATGGCGAGCCCGTGCGCGACGACCGAGCCCCCGTCCCGGTGGGGGAAGGCGTGAACGCCAGGCTGCAGCATTGCCAGGTCGGTGTAGTTGCGACCGTTCAGAGGGAGCTGCTCGATCGCTTGCCGGCTGACGAGGTAGCTCAGCTCAGACGACGTGACGTTCACGGGGGCGGCGCCGCCGCTGACACTGACTGCTTCGGTGATGCCGCCCACGTGGAGCACGATTGGCACGACGGCCTGCGACCCCACGACGAGATCCACGCGAGACTGCGCCGGCCGGAACCCGGCCAGCTCGACCCGGAGCTCATACGCGCCGACCGGCAGCCCGGTCACCACGAACCGGCCCCCCTTATCGGAGACGACCGTCCGCACGGCGCCGGTCTCGAGGCTTCTGGCCGACACGGTCGCCCCGGGCAACGCGCCGCCGCTCGCGTCGCTGACGGTGCCGGTGATTGGGCTGGTCGTGCCCTGAGCGGATGCGGGCGGTGCAGAGACCGTGACCAGCACCAGGTACGCGAGGAACAACAGAAATCGATGCACGCGGTCGGTCTCCCTTGCCATGCTATAAAGACGTCGCCCCGGGAACTCGTGGTTCGGAGACACCATGCTACCTCTGACGCCCAGACAGTGGGTGATCTGCGCGATTGCCGCCATCGGCTTCGCGTTCGACATCTACGAGATTTTGATGCTGCCGCTCATCGCGCGGCCGGCCCTCATGGAGTTGACCGGTGCCGTCCCCGGGACGCCCGCGTTCAACTACTGGGTGGGCATGCTCTTCTGGGTCCCGGCGATGGCCGGCGGCATATTCGGGCTCATCGGCGGTTATCTGGCCGACCTCTTCGGCCGCCGGCGCATTCTCGTCTGGAGCATCCTGCTCTACGCCGGCTCCGCGTGTGCCTCGGGGTACGCGACCTCGGTCGGGTGGCTGCTGTTCTTCCGCTGCACCACCTTCATCGGCGTGTGTGTTGAGTTCGTGGCCGCTGTCGCCTGGCTCGCCGAGCTGTTTCCCGACCCGAAACGGCGCGAGGCCGTCCTGGGCTACACGCAGGCGTTCTCGTCGGTTGGCGGCATCCTGGTCACGGGCGCCTATTTTCTGGCGGTCTCGTACGCCGACTCGCTGCCTGCCATCCACGGTGCGCACGCTCCATGGCGATACACGTTGATCTCCGGCCTCATTCCCGCGCTGCCGCTCATCATCGTACGGCCGTTCCTGCCGGAGTCACCCGTGTGGCGGGAGCGGAAGGCCGCGGGCACCCTCGCCCGTCCAAGCCTCGTGGCCATCTTCGCGCCCGAGTACCGGCGCACGACGATCGTGACGGCGTTGATGTTCGCGTGCAGCTATGGCGCGGCGTTCGGTGCCATCCAGCACACGCCGCGAATCGTGCCCGGGCTTGCGCAGGTCCGGGCCCTGCCACGACCGCAGCAGGAGCGGATCGTGAGCGCCGTGCAGTCCTACCAGGAGGTCGGCGGGCTGCTCGGACGTCTTGCGCTCGCGTTCCTTGCCGTTCGCATCGTCTCCAGGCGGCGGCTGCTGCGCACCTTTCAGGTGCCTGGGCTGCTGATCATCCCGCTCGTGTTCCTGTTCCCCGCAATGACCTCGCTCGAGGGACTCAAGTGGGGCATCTTCGCCGCAGGCTTCTTCACCGTCGCCCAGTTCAGTTTCTGGGGCAACTACCTGCCGCGCATGTATCCCGTCCACCTCCGCGGCACGGGTGAGGGATTCGCGGCCAACGTCGGTGGCCGCATGGTCGGCACGTCCGCCGCGCTGCTGACCACGACCCTCGCCAATTACACCCCAGGGAGCTCTCCGTCGCAGAAGCTCGCCTATGCGGCCGCCGCCGTGGCGGCGCTCACCTATGGCGTCGGGTGGATCGCGAGCCACTGGTTGCCCGAGCCAGCTGGCGACGCACTCCCCGAGCACGCGGGCGCAGGCACGGGCGGCCGCTCGGGCGCCCGGGAGGCGCGCTGATGCACCCCCTGACCACGTTCCTGGTTGCGTTGCTCGTGCCCGGGTGTGCCGGACGGGGTTCCCGCGGATGCGCAGGTGCCGCTCGCCGAGGTACGCAACGCAGAGACATTCCTCCGGGCAGTGCCGGATTCCCCGCTGACGCCGTTCGCCTATCTCTGGATCCAGCACCGCCAGCGGGCGGCGTTCGAGCTGGAGACGGTGGTCGAAGCACGCGTGCGTGCAGCCCGGAAATACCAGACGTTTCTGAACCGTGCGCGGGCGGCCTCGGTGCCGCTCGTCGTCTCGCTCGCGGAGGCGATCGATGCGCAACCCTTCGTCTACAAGGATGTTGCAGCCCACCCCAGGGACGTCCTGCCCGCCGGGTGATGCCCACGGTGAGCGGCCGGTCGGGCCGCTGGAGTTCGTCAGGCTGTGCCGAAGCAGTACAACCGCCCGTCCTGAGCGCCGATGACGAGTCGGCCGCCCGCGATCGCCGGTGACGCGGTGACTGGCGCACCGATTTCGAACTCCCAGACTTTCTCTCCGCTCTTGGCATCTGCCGCATACATCCGCCCGTCGCTCGAGCCGACGTAGACGCGGCCCCCACTGACCGCGGGCGATGAATCGATGCGCGCGCGCGTGGCCAGTGTCCACACCGCCTTCCCGGTGGCCGCATCGAGCGCGTGCAGCAGCTTGTCGCGGCCGCCGAGGAAGACGCGGCCGTCGGCCACGGCGGCCGAGGAATAGAACGGAAATTTCCGATCGGGGTGCGTGTAGCGCCAGACGATCTTGCGGGAGGCGAGGTCGACCGCAAGCACTTCGTTCCCGAAGGTCCCATAGATCGCTCGCCCGCCGTGCATCGCGGGCGACGCAGCGGTGTACGCGCCCGACGGGGTGGCGAACACCTCGCGCCCGTCCGTGATCCGGAAGCCACGCAGCATCTCGTCGCACCCCGCGACGTAGGCAACGCCTTCACGCACGGCAGGCGTGGAGTGCACCGGGCCTTCGGTGCGGGCCTTCCACGCCAGCGTGCCATCGCGGTTCAACGCGTAGACGTGGCCGTCGTACGAATCCGATGAGCACGCGCTCGCCGGCAATGGCCGGAGACGACTTGATCTCGCTACCCGTCTTGAATGTCCAGCGCCCCCGGCCGGTCGCGGCGTCCACGGCGTGAACGACGCCGTCCAGGTCGCCGATGAACACCAGGTCACCGCTCACAGCGGGCGACGATTCGCCCACCCCTGCGAGCTTCGAGGCTTCGTACTTCCAGAGCACCGCGCCTGTGCCGGCCGCGAGCGCCACGAGCAGCCCCGGCTGCGTGCCGACGTAGATGCGATCGCCGACAATCGCGGCCGAGGACTCGACGGACTCGCCGACCTCCGCGGACCACAGGAGCTTCAGCGCCGGTGGAAGCGCCTCCGCTGCCACACCGGTCATGGTGGCGTCGCCGCGGAACCGGGGCCAGTCTGCCGCACCCGCAGACTGGGTCCAGGACAGGAGCAGCGCAAGCGCGACGACCCGCATCACGTCACTTCTTGACGCTCAGCGCGAACAGCTGGTTGCGCCCGCTGATGAAGAGCGCACCATTGGCAGGCACCGGCGTCGCATAGACGGAGCTGCCCATGTTCATCTCGCCGAGCACCTTCAGCTCCCGGCCGGCCTGAAGGATGGTGATGTCGCCGTCCTCGTCACCCAGGTAGACGCGCCCTTCGACCACGAGGGGCGACCCCCACACGGCGGCGAACATGTCGTGCGTCCAGTAGACCTGACCGGTTTTTGCGTCGAGGGCGTGCAGGAACCCGCTGAAGTCGGCGTAATAGACGACGCCCTCGTGCACCGCGGCGGTCGAGATCGAGCGGCGGATCTTGTCGTAGTGCCAGACGAGCCCCGTCGTGGTGATGTCGCCGCGCTTGGTCGGATCGAGCGCGTACAGGTGCCCCACGCCTTCACCATGCTCCGGATCCTGGCCGTTCGCGATGTAGACGATGCCGTCGTGAATCACGGGCGTGCTGATGACTTCGTTGCGGGTCTTCGGCCACACCGAGTCTTTCGGGTTCGTGTCGAACTCCCACAGGCGCTCGCCTGTCACCGCGTTGTTGCCCCTCACCCACCCGTCACCCTGTCCGACGATCACCTGCACCGTGTCTCCGATCGTCGCCACGGCGGGCGACGACCACTGGCCGTGCAGAATGCGGTCTTCAACCGGGTTGTCTTCCCAAGCCAGCTTGCCCGTCTTCTTGTTGATGGCGATGATGGCGGGGGCCTTTGGCGAGGGTATGTTGACGTGGCTCTCGTCCTGGCCGTTCGAGGTGTTCACAAAAATGAGTTCGCCGTGCGATACCGGCGAGGCGTTCGACATGTTGTGCGGGAACGCCCCGACCTCCTCCATCATGTCGAAGCGCCACAGGACGTCGGCATCCTTCTCGCTGGTGAACTTCTCGTCGGTGACCGGCCCGTCGTTGTTGCCGTCGCGGAACCCGTCGAGGTCCACGGCCATCACCTCGCCGCGGTTCGACGTGTAGTAGACCACGCCATTCTCGACGAGCGGCGACGAGCACACGCCCTGGTAGGGCCAGTCGTTGACACGCCCCGACGAGAGCTTTTCGTGGGTGGCCTGCCAGAGGAACTCGCCGTCCGATTCGCGAAACGCCATCAGCACGCCCCGGTCGCCCCCCTGCTTGGGGTCGCGCATCTGCTCGTTGTTGGTGCCGACGAGCACAACCCCGCCGGCGACGACCGGATTGCCGTAGGTCTGCGAACCAAGGTGCGCCACCCACTTGACGTTTGCTCCGGTCTTCACGTCCCAGGTGGTCGGCAGGCCGGTCATGGTCGACACCATGTTCCGATCGGGCGAACCACCCCACATCGGCCAGTCGCCCTCGGCGGATCCTGGCGACGCCGATGGCGCCACGGCCGCGATGGTCACGAAGAGTGCGGAAACAGCGATGAGCCGGGACATGAGCATTTCTTACCTGTTCGCGTAGACGCGGATGTTGTCGAACATGATGTCTGAGCCGGCGTCGGAGTAGAGGCCCGGGCTTCCCTCCCGGTGACCGATGGGATCGAGCTTCTCGAGCAGCCACGCGTCGGGCTCCGGCTCTCCGGTCGGCCATGCCTTGGCCTGGACGCGCGTGCCCTCGGGCAGCGTCTGCGCCCGCAGCTTGAGGTGGTACCAGGTGTCGGGCTTCCAGGAGAACGGCGCCCGAACCGTCATCTCGTCAGCGGCCTGCCACGGATGCAGCTCGGCATGCTGGCTGTTCCCGAACAGCACGAGAACGTAGCGCTGCGCAATGACGCCGACGTCGCCCATCTGGCGGCGCCGCTGGGACGCGCGCACGTCCGCTTCGACGGTGTAGTTCGACGAGTTCGTCGCCCCGATCATCGTGCGCACACGCCGTGCGACGGAGTTGTCGGCGGGGCGGAAGAGCCCTTTGGACCCGCCGAGGTCGCGCACCGTGTAGCGGCCCGTCGCGTGTATCCAGCCGGGAGGTGGTGTCTCAGCCTCGTAGGCGTCGAAGTCGTAGGTCCAGGGAAAGGGCGGAATGACGCGGACGCGCGCGGCGCCGCTGAGTGCACCGACGCTGACCTTGATCAGGCCCGTGTCCGCCGCCGCGGCGCTGGCATTGAACGTCCCGTCGGGACCGATTGTGCCGGCGAGCCCCTCTGTCGACCAGGTCCCTTTCTCCTCGCCGACGAACTCCCCGTTTGCGTCGTAGACGCGCGCGCGGAACTGCTGTCGCGCACCCGGTGCGAGCGTCACTTCCGCCGGGAACACCAGCACGCGGGCGGGCGCACCCGCCGCGGTTCGCGCGGCGCGTGGCCGGGCCGGAGCCGGCCTTCGGCTGGAGGTGCGGGACACGGGCGCGGCCTTGCCGGCCCCGATCGCGTACGTGGCGGCCATCGACACCACGTAGACGCGGCCGTTCGAGACGATCGGGGACGCGACGATCATCTCAGGGTCTTGCGGCGACCCGAGCCAGTCTTCGTCGAGCACGTCGACGCCGTCGGCGCGCGGTCGCAGGATGAAGAACTTGCCGTTCTCGGTTCCGACGTACAGCTTTCCGTCGGCGAGCACGGGCGACGCTTTCTGGATCGTGCCCAGGTTCCGGTGCCACAACGCGCGCCCCGACGCCCGGTCGAAGGCGCCGAGCACCGCCCCGTTGTCCACGTGGTAGAGGCGCTCGGCGTCGATCACCGGTGACGCGAACCCGCCGAGGAACCCCAGCGTCGCCCACTTCACATTCGCCGGCTCCACCTTGCCGCGGACCGTGCCGTCGACCGCCGCCACCATGCCCATCTCGCTCGTCGTGGTGTTCTCTTCGCTGTGGGTCACATACACCGTGGTGCCGTTCACCACCACGCTGTTGTTGATGGCCCGCTTCGTGACGTGCCACCCCCACAGCTGCTCGCCGGTTCCGGCGTTCAGCGCGTGGATGACGCCGTCGGTGCCGCCGACGATCAGCATGTGCACGCCGCCGATGTCGGCGGCGACGGGCGTGGAGTAGTTGGTGTCGTAGTGCCAGGTCTGCGGGGCACTGACCCAGATCGGAGCGCCGGTGCGCTTGTCGAAGGCGAAGTACCGGTTGCTCGTGCGCGCCTGATCGCCCCAGCCGGCGTTGAGCACGTTGATCACCACCTTGTCGCCATCAATGACGGGCGAGACGGTGCGCCCGCCATGCGTAGTGACCGCACCGTACTCGTCCACCATCGAACGGCTCCACAGCGCCTTCCCGTCGGGCGCGAGCGCAAGGAGCTGTGCGCCAACGGTGAGTGCGTAGATGTTGCCCGTCTCCGGATCGAGAGCCGGGGAGGCCCAGGCCGCCCTGTGCTGCGGGACGTCGCTCAGGTACACGCTGAACCGCCGCTCCCAGATCGGCTTGCCGGTCGCCACGTCGAGGCACATCACGCGTTCCTGCGTGGCGGCCGCATCCCCCGCGGTGTTCTGCATGCAGAGCCGGTTGCCCATGGCGACGGGGGCAGACCGCCCGCCGAACGGCACCCGCCACGCCAGGTTCTCGCCGGCGGGCGACCAGCGTTCCGGGAGGTTGGTTTCGGTCGAGTGGCCGTCGCGCTCCGGACCGCGCCACTCTGGCCAGTCAGCGGCCGAGAGCGCCGCGCCGGCGACGAGCACCATGGCTGCTGCCCAGCCCTTCGTCACACCGTTCGTCACATGCTTCATGATGATCCGCCACACCATGTTACCCTCGCAGCCACCGACGCGCATTCAGTCCATCAGACGGCCGGGGCTCAGGACGGCCGCGGAGATCCACATGTCGATTACGCCCGCCAGGGTGCTCGCGCTTACCCTGACATTCTCATCCGTGGCCTCGCTCGACGCGAGCAACTGGCCCCAGTGGCGCGGCCCCGAAGGCCGCGGCGTCTCCGAGGAGACGGCGGTGCCCCTCGAGTGGGCGGCCGACAAGAACGTCGTTTGGAAGACCCCGCTGCCCGGCCACGGCCACTCGCAGCCCATCGTCTGGGGCGACCACATCTTCCTGACGGCTGCGGTGGAAGGCGAGGTCGTGCCTGGCGCGAAGGCAGTCACCCACGTGGACGAGGGCAAGGAGTTCCTCCATCCCGACAGTGTGGGCGCCGACCGGAAACACACCCTGAAGGTATTGGCCGTAGAGAGCAAGAGCGGCAAAATCCGGTGGGAGCGCACCGCCTGGGAGGGCGCTCCGTACGACAACCGGCACAAGCGCAGCAGCTATGCGGCGCCGACGCCGATTACCGACGGCACGCGGGTCTACGCGTGGTTCGGTTCCGAAGGACTGTACGCGTACGACTTCAGCGGCACGCTGGTGTGGAAGAAGTCGCTCGGCGGGCTCCCCACGCTCGGGATGGGCACGGGGACCTCGCCGATCCTGCACGACGGTCTGCTCATCCTGCAATGCGATGAGGACGGCGGCAACAGTTCGTTCATCGTCGCGCTGGACAAGACGGACGGTCGCGAGGTGTGGCGCACGCCGCGCAAGGTGCAGGTGAGCTGGTCCACGCCCGTGGTCGTCAAGGCGCTGTCGGGCCGCGACGAACTGGTCACGAGCGGCACCGAGCTGATTGTCGCCTATGACCCGAAGACCGGCCGCGAGTTGTGGCGCACGGCCGGGGTGCAGAGCAACGCGATTCCGTCGCCGGTGTTCGGTCACGGGCTGGTGATCCTCTCGGCGGGCTACCCGGCGAAGAAAGTGATCGCGGTGAAGCTTGGCGGCTCCGGCGATCTGACCGGCACGTCGCAGATCGCCTGGACCTACGACAAGGGCACTGCCTATGTGCCGTCGCCGATTCTGGTGGGCGACTACGTCTACCTGATGACCGACAGCGGGATCATGACCTGCCTGGATGCGAAGACCGGCGAGGTCAAGTACGAAGGCGGCCGCCCGCCGGCCCCGGCCCGCTTCATGGCATCCATGGTCGCGGTCGGCGGTGTCATCCTGCAGACGAGCGACGCGGGCGACGTGTACGTCATCCGCGCCGGCCCGAAGCACGAGGTGATCCGCACGAACTCGATTGGTGAGCCGGTGTTCGCGTCGCCTGCGATCGCGGACGGCCGGGTGTACTTCAGGGGCACGACACATCTGTACGCGATCGGCAGCTGACCGGTCCTGTCACTTCCCGCGTACGTCGTACGCGTAGATGGTGTCCTGATCGCGCAGGTACAGTTTCCCGTTCGACACGACGGGGTGCGACCAGGTGGGCAATGACCCGGTCTCCAGCGAGAAGCGCCCGTGTTCCCGGTAGCCCTCGGGGCTGGCCTCGGCGAGCGCCACGACGCCTCGTTCGCTGAACAGATACAACCGGTCGTCGGCGTGCACGAGCGAGCCCTTGCCGACACTCCGATCGCGCCAGGCCACCTCGCCGGTGTCGAACTTCATCGCCGTGAGGATCGCGCTCGAGAACCCGTAGAGGTGGTCGCCGACCAGCACGGAACTGGCGTGGTGGTTCCGCATCTCGCGGGTGAAGTAGACCTCCTGCGCCGTGATGCCCCCGCCCGCTGCGGTCAGGCGCAGCAGCGCCGCTCCCGTGCCATAGTCGGACGAGAGGAACACATCGTTGCCTCTCACGATTGGGGTGGCGATGTTGGCGACCCTGTTCGCGACGCGGTCATAGCTCCAGAGCACGCGGCCATTGGCAATGTTCACGCCGAGGGCGCGCTCGCCGGTGAAGACGATCGCCTCGCTGATCCCGCCAAGCTCGTGGAGCACGGCGGAGGAATACCCGGCGCGGTCCGCTTCCGTTTTCCAGATCAGTTTGCCGTCCGCCTTGTTGAGCGCCACGACCGACGACCCCGCCCCTCCCGGGCTCACGATGATGCGGTCGCCGACGATCAGCGGCGATTCGCTGAGCCCCCAGGTGATGTTCTGCCCACCGAAATCGCGGATGACATTCACCGTCCAGGCCACCTTTCCGGACGCCGCATCGAGCGCCGTCAGGTCACCGCTCGCGCCGAACGCATACACGCGGGTGCCGTCGACGGTGGGCGTGCCGCGGGGACCATCGCCGCGGTCGTTCGAGAAGCGCTGGCCGTGCGGTGCGTCCCAGAGGCGCTTCCCGCTGGCGGCGTCGAACGCAATCACGTGCTCGCGGTCCTCGCGGGCGCCAAGGGTATACAGCCGGCCACCGGCCACCGCGAACGAGGAATAGCCCTGGCCTGCACCGGTGGCTTTCCAGGCGAGCGGCGGGCCGCTCTGCGGCCACGTCTTGAGCAGTCCGCGCTCTGCCGACACGCCGTCGCGCCGCGGACCGCGCCATTGCGGCCAGTCGTCCAGCGCCTGAATCGTCACCGACGCGCCTGCAAGGAGCGCGGCGAGCCCCGCGAACAGAGCGGACCGACGAATCATCACGTCCTCCCGAAGCTGTGACGGTTACCAGAGCAGCTTGGTGCCGAACTGGAGGCGGCGCGGCGAACCGGCCGACAGGATCTGCCCGAACGTCGGCGAGCCCAGGAAGTTGTCGGGCAAGTCGAAGTTCGTACGGTTGAGCAGGTTGAAAGCTTCGAGCCGCAGCTGCAGGCGCACGCGCGACCCGAGCGGCACATGCTTCAGCAGGCCGACGTTGACATTCGCGAACCCGGGTCCCACGAGCGTGTTTCTCCCGACGTCGCCGAAGCTGCCGAACGGCGGGAAGGCAAACGCCGCCGCATTGAACCATGCGCCCGGCCCGCGGGTCGATAGCGCGGGATCGCCGATCTGATTGGGCCGATCGTTGGCGCCGAAGCCGAGGCTGGCCCGGCCCGTATTGCTGTTGTCGATCTCGGGCAGAAGCGCGACGGTGAAGGGGCGCCCGCTGTGGAACGCCGCCACGCTCTCAACGCTCCAGCCACCCAGGACAGCCGTCGTGATCCCGTCCTCGTGCAGCCACGGGCGCCCCGGCCCGAACGGCAGCGCGTACGAGACCGCGAGGGAGAACCGGTGCCGGGCGTCGAAGTTGGACCGCGCGCGCTCGGCGGGGTTGTTGCTGTCCTGCGGGAAATTCGCGTCGCCCGCGCTCGCGAAGAAGCTGGACGTGTCGTCGCTAGATTTGCCCAGCGTGTACGCCGCGAGCACCGCGAGGCCGGCGTCGAGCCGCTGCGTGTACGACACCTGCAGGCTGTCGTACCGCGAGCGGGCGCGCGATTCGAGGAACGTGATGTCGGCCAATCGCGGGTCCGGACGCAGGTTCAGCGGCGCGGCACTCGGCTCGGGCTGATTGATGTCGCGCGCCGCCAGCAGGTTGCGCCCGCGCGACCCGACGTAGGCCACGTCCACGGCGCGGCCGCTCCCCAGCTGCCACTGGACGCCCGCTGACGCGTGCTGGTACGCGGCCGTCTGGAAATCACGCTGGATTCCGAGCGCCGCGTCCGGTGTGGGAAGAGGATAGCTGGCGGGGAACGGGTCGTACAGCGTCACGGGGAGGCCCGGCAGCGAAAAGTAGTAGCTCAGATCGAAGTAGGGCGGGCTGAAGTAGAGGCCCTCCGAAGGCGCCAGCGCCGATTGATCGAAGTAGATGCCGTAGCCGCCCCGCACGACGACCGCGTCGCTGCCCGCCGGGGTCCACGCGACCCCGACGCGTGGCGCGATGTTGTTGCGGTCGGTCGTGTACCCGCCGCGCGGTACGCCGTTCGTCCCGACTGGCACGAGCTCACCCGTCACCGGGTCGTAGATGGTCGCGCGGTCGTCGGCATCGACCGGCGCCTCATTCACTTCGTACCGGACGCCCGCCGTGAGCGTCACGTGGTCGTGCAGGCGGATGCTGTCGCTGACGAACAGGTTCACGCTGCGCGTCCGGAGCCGCTGCGGATTGTCGAGCGTCGCACCGCCGGTGAGCGCCGGGATGCCCAGCAGCAGGTCCGCGAGGGCATTCCCCGTTATCGGCGCCTGGCTCGTGAAGGTGAGGAACCCGCGCGACTGCACGTCGCGGTACGCATCCTGCCGGACGGCCCTTGAATCGATCCCGCCCTTCACCAGGTGCGACCCGCGCGTCCACGTGATGGTGTCCAGTGCCTGCACGAGGTGCGTCGTGCTCTCCTGCGGCTCGTTGTATCCATCACCCAGCGGCGAGTAGCCAGAGACGGTGATGAAGCTCAGCCCCCAGTCGCGTGGGTTCGCCGACAGCTCCGGCAGCCCCACGGCGTGGTTGAGGCTGTTACCGCTGTTCTCGTGGAACGAGCCGCCCGACACGCGGCTCCACCCGACGCGCGCCTCGTTGACCAGGTGGGACGAGAACACGTGCGAGAACGAGGTCGCGAGGTTCTGCCCCCGCCGCGCCACGTCCGTGCCGAAGCCAGGCACCGCCGCGAAGCCCGCGCCCGAGAACGGCTCATACAGGCGGCGGTCGGCAAAGCTGTAGCGCGTGGTCCACGTCGACGCGGCACCGAGCGTGCGATCCACACGCAGATCGAACTGGTCCCCATCGTCGCGCAGCAGAGGCGAGGAGACGTAGTTGCCGACCGGCACATTGCGATTCGGGAGCGGATAGAGGCCGGCGATCGCGCTGCCGATGGGATTCACGAACGGCGACGGAATCCGGTCTGCCGGGAAAGGGCTGGCCCGTGAAGGGATTCCGCGGCCGCGGCAGCGTGCTCGCCGAGAAGTCACCCTGTCGCTCGGCGAGGGTTGGAACGGTGGTCAGGCGCGTCGTGCCCTCCCGCATCCGCGTGCCTTCGTAGTCCGAGAACACGAACGTACGGTCCTTCTGGAGCGGTCCTCCGGCCGACCCGCCGAATTGGTAGCGCTCGTACTCCGGGCGCCGGCTCGTCTCGGGGCGCGAAGTAGTTCTGCGCGTCGAGGGCGCCGTTTCGCAGGAACTGGTACGCAGTCCCGCCCCACCGGTTCGACCCTGAGCGCGTGATCACGTTGACCTGTGCCCCACCGTTGCGTCCGAAGGATGCATCGTAGGAGCTCGTGACCACCTCGAATTCGCGGATGGCATCCACCGGCACCCGCACGCCAACCCCGTTCAGCTTTGGATCGACGTTGTACACGCCGTCGAGCAGGTACGCGTTGCTGTCCTCGCGCGCGCCGTTCACATTGAACGCGAAGTCGCCCCGTATCGAGGTCGCCGATCCAGGGGCGGACGGCACGGCCCCTGGGGCGAGGAGCGCCAGTTCGAGGAAGTTGCGCCCGTCGAGCGGAAGGCCGGACACCAGGCGATCGTCGACCACCGTGCCACGTCTCGGCAGTTCCGATTCCGGACGCAGCGGTGCGGAGACCCTCAACTGCTCCGCGATCGTCACGCCCAGCCGTGCCTCGATCCAGATGGCCTGCGCCACGTCGACGGCCAGGCGGCGAATGTAAGGCGCATGCCCCGGGGCCACGATTTCCAGCCGGTGCGCGCCCGAGGCGAGATGCGCGAGGGTGAACTCACCGGAGGAGCCGGTTTCGGCCTGCCGCCGCTCGCCTGTTTCTTCACGCACGACCGTCAGCGCCGCGCCCGCGACGGGCTGCCCGGCGGCGTCGTGGACGGTCCCGCGCACCGATCCGTGGATGGTCTGCGCACCGGCGGCTGTGACGAACGTCGAGGTCGACACCGCGACAAGAAACAAGGCGATCGCCGACACCACGCGCCGAGACGATGAGTTCGAAGACATGTCTTCCCTAGGACGAGCACACGGCTGCGCGGGTTTCACGACGCGGACGCAAGCGCATCACCGATCAGGGCGCCGGAACGCACGCTCGTGGCCAGGTGCGGGGGGCCGGTGAGTCAGCGCTTCCCGATCGCGACGAGCTGATTCTGCGTACGGATCAGCAGACGGCCCTCCGAAAAGGCAGGCGTGGCCAGAACGGTGGCGCCCATCTCATTGGTCGCCAGCCGCTCGAACGTCGGACCGGCCGCGAGCACGATGACCTGTCCGTCTTCCGCCGCGACGTACACCCGGCCATCATTCGCCACCGGCGACGACGTGAACGCGGACGAGGTATCTGCGAGCAGCCGCTGCTGGTACTTGCGCTCGCCCGTCTTCGCGTCGAAGACGCTCAACACGCCGTTGTACGTGACGATGTAGACCAGCCCGCGATAGACGAGCGGCGTGCAGAGGTACCCGCCACCCTTGGCCACGCTCCACGCCACGTGGTCGCTGCTCGTCGAGTTCGCCGGCAGCGTGATGTCGCCTTTTGCCGTGTCTCGAATCGCCAGGACCGGCGACGGTCCTCCGTGAGCGTTCGTGATGTAGATGAGGCCCTCGTGCACGACGGGCGTTGGAATCGGGATGTCGCCGTTGCCCGACATGCGCCAGATCTCCGCGCCGGTCTCGAAGTCGTAGGCGCCGGCGTGACGGTAGCCATTGACGATGACCTGCGTGCGGCCGTTGACGCGGTGAATCGTCGGCGTTCCCCACGTGGGCACGTCGCTGCGGGGCGTGCGCCAGCGCTCCTTGCCCGTGGCCGCATCGAACGCCGCGAGGAACGAGCCCTTCTGCACGTCGGCCAGGACGATCACCGTGCCATCGTGCAGCACCGGTGAGCTGCCGGTCTCCCATTGCATCTCGGGCGCGGTGTACCATCCGGCGTCGAGCACGCCCAGATCCGTCTTCCACAGCAGCTTGCCAGAGAGGTCGTAGGCGAACAACCCCTCGGATCCGAAGAACGCAATCACACGCGAGCCGTCGGTCGCAAGCGTCGAGTTCGCGTGCGTGGCTTTCGTGTGTCGCTTGATGGCTGGAACGCCCTTGTGGACCGTCTGCTGCCATTTGACAGCCCCCGTCTTCTTGTCGAGGGCGTAGAGGCGCCATTCGTGCGGCGTGTCGTCGCGCACCGGCTCGACATCACCGTACAGACCGACGCGCAGACCGGCGTCCTTCTTGCCGCTGATCGACGTCGAGATGAAAATGTCGTCGCCCCACACGACCGGGCTGGCGTGGCCAAGCCCGGGAACATCCGTCTTCCACAGGATGTTCCTGCCGGCCGCCACGTCCCATTCGGCGGGAACGCTGAAGCCTTCGGCAATGCCCTCCGCCGAGATGCCACGGAACTGCGGCCAGTCCACGCCAGGCCGCGGCGCAGACGCGGTCGCCGCCGCGAGCGAAAGCCCGCACGCCAGCACGGCGGTCGCGACGGGAGCGAGGTGGCAGTGCATGACGTCAACCGTCAACCGTCGACCGTTAACCGTTAACCGTTAGCCCTTTAGCGCCTTAGCCCTTAGCCCTTAGCCCTTAGCGGTCAACGGTGAACCGTTTAAACAGTGGCGGGAACGACCGCCTTCTCCCACGGCAATCCCGCCTTGCCGAAATGGCCGTAGTTCGTGGTCTGGCGGTAAATGGGCTGCAACAGCTCCAGTTCCTGGATGATGTTGGCCGGCCGGAAGTCGAAGCTGTCCGCCACGAACTTCTCCGCCTTCTGTGCGTCGCCCGTGCCGAAGGTGTCGACCTTGATCGAGAGCGGCTTGGCGCGACCGATGGCATAAGCGACCTGGAGCTCCGCCTTATGTGCGAAGCCGGCCTGCACGAGGCGCCGCGCCACGTAGCGGCAGTAGTACGCGCCGCTGCGATCCACCTTCGACGGGTCCTTCCCGCTGAATGCGCCGCCGCCGTGACGGCCGGCGCCGCCGTAGCTGTCGACGATGATCTTGCGTCCGGTGACGCCGCAGTCGGCGGATGGTCCCCCGAGGACGAAGCTGCCGCTCGGGTTGACGATGAACTCGGCGCGCGGGTTGTACCACTCGCCGAGGACGCGCGGCGCGAGCTCGCGCTCGACGTAGGCCTGGACGTCGGATCGCGACACGCTGTCGCGGTGCTGCGTGGAAATGAGGACGGTGGCGACTTCGATGGGGGTGTTGCCGCGATAGACGACGGAGACCTGTGATTTCGAGTCGGGACGGAGCCAGTCGTGCCTGCCGCTGCGCCGATCCTCGGCGAGACCGCGCGTGAGGCGGTGCGCCAGGAGGATCGGCAGCGGCATCAGCTCGCCGCTTTCATCCGTGGCGTATCCGAACATGATGCCCTGGTCGCCGGCGCCCTGTTCCTTCTGGTCGTCGGTGGCCTGGACGACCCCCTGGTTGATCTCGTTCGACTGGCGCGAGAGGAGCAGCAGCACCTGGACGCCATCAGCGTTGAACGGCTCGGCGGGATCCGTGTAGCCGATTTCGCGGATGGTGCGCCGCACGATCTCCTCGTAATTCAGCCGGGCCGCCGTGCTGATCTCCCCGCCGAGCACGACGGTGTTGTGCTTGCACATCACCTCGCAGGCGACATGGCTGTGCGGATCCTGCTCGAGGCACGCATCCAGAACCGCATCCGCGATGAGGTCGCAGACCTTGTCCGGATGGCCCTCGGACACCGACTCAGACGAAAACGTGTAGTGCTGTTCGCTGCTCATGGACGCGTCTAACTCCCGCTGGAACGAGTGGCCGTACACGAAAAAAGGCTCGGCGATTTCGTCGCGAGCCTTTCGATCCGCGACTTAGATGGCAGTGGCCAGCGGTGAAGCTGACTACGCGCGGCCCATCAAGTCGGGTGAAATCGCCGCGCCTGTTGAGTGTCGTCCAGCGGGCCGGCCGGTGTCAAGCCACTGAACGCCCAAAGCCCAGTTTAACGTCGACCGTTCACCGTCGACCGTCGACCCTCAGCTGCCCGCCGCCCGGCGCCGCCGCCGCCCGCCTACCGCCCAGCGCCCAGCGCCCGTCTTGACCCCTCACGCGCGAATTGGTCCAATGCGCCAGCTATGCCCCGCTTCAAGCTGACGCTCGAGTACGCCGGCACGCGCTACAGCGGGTGGCAGATACAGAAGAATGCCCGCACGGTGGCCGGCGAGATCGACCGCGCCGTGCGTGAGGCGACGGGGGCGCGCGAGTTCGAGCTGTACGGCGCCGGCCGCACCGACGCGGGCGTGCACGCGCTCGCGCAGGTGGCGCATCTCGACATTCGCACGAATGTCCCGCCGGCCTCGCTGCGGCAGCGCGTGAATGACGAGCTGCCCGCGGACATCAACATCCTCCGGGTCGACCCCGCGCCCCACCGGTTCCACGCCCGTCACACCGCCGTCTCGCGGACCTACCTGTACCAGGTGGCCACCCGGCGCACGGCCTTCGGCAAGCCGTTCGTCTGGTGGGTGCGCGAGCCGCTCGACGTGGAGGCGATGCGCCGTGCCGCCCTCCGGTTCGAAGGGATGCGCGACTTCGCCTCGTTCACGGATGACGACCCGGACGAGAAATCCACGAAGGTGGCGGTCACGCGTGTCCGCCTGGACGAGGCGGGCGACCTGCTCCTGCTCCGGGTCGAAGGGTCCCACTTCCTGTGGAAGATGGTCCGCCGCATGGTCGGAGTCCTCGTCGCCATCGGCCGCGGCGAGTTGACGGCGCGGGAACTCGATCAGTTCATGCGCGAACCGTCCGGCTCCCCCGCACGCCTGACCGCACCGCCCTCGGGCCTGTTCCTCGAGCGGGTTACCTACCCCGGCGATCCCCCGATGGCCGATGCGGCTCCCCTGCTGACGCTGCCCTCGTTCGGTCTGTAGCGCGTCAGGTGCCACATCACCTGGCACCAAGCGCACGAAGCGACCCCACCAAGGTCACGAAAGAGCCTAAGCACTGACCAGCGGCTCCCGCCGCTCGCCGACCTGCTGGCGCCACATCGCGTAGTACAAGCCGCGCTGCGTGACCAGGTCATCGTGGCGGCCCTGCTCCACGATGCGGCCGCGTTCGAGGACGTAGATGCGGTCGGCGTGGAGCACCGTCGACAGCCGGTGAGCGATGAGGATCGTGATCGCCTCGCGGCTGTGGTTGACGTCGCGGATCGTCTGGCTGATCTCGTCCTCGGTGATCGAGTCGAGCGACGAGGTCGCCTCGTCGAAGACGAGCAGGTCGGGGTTGCGGAGCAGCGCCCGCGCGATCGAGAGCCGCTGGCGCTCGCCGCCGGAGACCTTCACACCGGATTCGCCGATGACCGTGTCGAGCCCCTTGTGTGCCCGCGCGAGGAGACTGTCGCAGGCCGCGCGCCGCAACGCGTCGAGGACCTCCGCGTCGCTCGCGCCGGGGCACACGAACAGCAGGTTCTCGCGGATGCTCCCGGAGAACAGCTGCGTGTCCTGCGTGACGAACCCGATCCGTGCGCGCAGGCGCTCCAGGTCCACCTCCACCCCCGGATGCCCGTTGTAGAGGATTCGGCCGATCTGCGGGCGGTAGAGGCCCACCAGCAGCTTCACCAGCGTGCTCTTGCCCGCACCCGACGGTCCCACGAACGCAATCGTCCCGCCGCGCGAGACCTCGAAGGAGATGCCGGTCAGCGCCGCAACGTGCGCGCTCTGGTGGGTGAACCCGACATTCTCGAACGCGAGCGTCGACAGGCGATCGACGCGCACCGGGTTCACCGGCCGCGGCTCGCGCGGCGTGTTCAGCAGCCCCTCGAACTTCTGCAGCGACACCTCGGTCTCCCGGTACGTGTTGATCACGTTCCCGAGCTCCTGCAAGCGGACCGAAGATGAAGAACGAGTAGATGAAGAGCGAGAAGAACTGGCCGACCGTAATGCGCTGCGTGAAGATCAGGAAGAGCATCAGGAACATGATGCTCGTGCGAAGCGCGTTGACGGCCGTGCCCTGGACGAAGCTGAGGCTGCGCAGGTAGCGCACCTTCTTCAACTCCAGCGCCAGGATCTTCTCGGTCGTGCCGTTCAGGCGCGCCACTTCCTGGTCGGCGAGACCGAGGCTCTTCACCAGCTCGATGTTGCGCAGCGACTCGGTCGTCGATCCCGCCAGCCCCGTCGTCTCCCGCACGATCTCGACCTGGATCCGCTTGATGCGCCGGCTCAACGTGGAGCTGAGGATGCCGAGCAACGGGACGGTCAGCAGGAACGCGGGCGCGATGATCCAATGCACCGTGAACGAGTAGACCATCACGAAGACGATGCCAACGAGGGTGGTGAAGAGCACGTTGATCGAGACGGCAATGAGCTTCTCGACGTCGACGCGCACCTTCTGCAGCACCCCGAGCGTCTCCCCGCTGCGCTGGTCTTCGAAGGTGGCGTAGGGCAGGTCCAGTGAATGTCGCACGCCATCGGCATAGAGCTGCGCGCCCAGCCGCTGCGTGATGACGTTGATGCAGTAGTCCTGAAAGTTCTTGGCGACCCTGGACACGAACGCCACGCCGACCGCGGCCAGCAGCAGCAGGCTCACGCCCCGGAAGAACTGGCCTGTCGTGTACTCGCGATAGCGCGTGGCGTACTCGTCGATGACGTGACGGAATATCAGCGGATCGAGCAGGGAGAACACCTGGTTGATGGTCGCCAGCAGGAGCGCGAGGACGAGAAGGCCACGGTAACGCGCGAGATACGTCCACAGGAGGCGCATGTCAGCGGTCCCTCCGCGCGACGACACCCGCCATCATCCTTCCCCACACCTCGGCGTCGCGTGAGCGGATCACGGTGAGCGGCGCGACGAGCGTCGGGAGCTCCCCGTGCTGCAGCAGATGCGCCGGGCTCGTGGGGCGCCCCCGCGCCGCCTGGTCGACCGTGAAGGTCTCGTAGAACAGCAGGCCTCCAGGCGCGACGGCGCCCACCAGGGCGGGCATGAGCGGGCGATGAAGATAGTTGAAGACCAGCACGAGGTCGAAGGCACCCCCCGCAATCGCAGGAGGGCCGTGCTCCAGGTCCTCCACCGCGGCATCGACGTCGAGGTGCCAGCGATTGGCAAGAGTCCGCAGCGCCTCGATCCGGCCGGCCTCCGCATCGATCGCCCGGACGCGGAACCCTGCCGAGGCGAGCAGCAGTGCGTGCCGCCCGCGGCCGCACGCGACGTCGAGCGCGCTGCCGCCGCGGGGCAGGAGGTCCGCGTTGTCGAGCAGCCAGTCCGAGGGCCCGCGCACCTCGCCCGGTCCGAACGTCCGTGGTCCGGTCCACCCCGCCATGCCGCCCACCATGTTGAGGACCGGCACCCCTGCCTCCCCCAGCAGCGTCGCGGCATGCTGGCTGCGCACGCCGTGCTCGCAGACGACGAGGACGGGCCGGCGGTCTGACGGCAGCACCGCTGGCGCCGAGACGATCAGATCCACCGGCAGGAGCCACGCGCCGGGAATGTGGCCAAGCTGCTCGTACTCGCCCGGCGTGCGCACATCGAGCACGAGTGTCTGTCCGGCAGAGACGAGGCGCTCGGCCTCGGCCACGCTGACATGGCGAACAGTCGATTGCGGCACCAGCACCAGCGTACAACACCGGGCGCGCACCCTGTCCCGGACGCGCCGCCGCCGCCGTTCGACGCGTGATAACGTCCACCGATGCAGTCCTTCGACGTCGCGATTGTCGGGCTCGGCGCGATGGGGAGCGCCGCCGCGTGGCATCTGGCTGAACGGGGCCTCAGCGTTCTGGGCATGGACCGGCACACGCCGCCGCACCATTACGGCTCGTCCCACGGACATGCCCGGATCATCCGCGAGGCGTACTTCGAGCACCCGCTGTACGTGCCGCTCGTGCAGCGGGCGTACGCATTGTGGGACACGCTGGCGGCCGCCAGCAGCGCCGATCTCCTGAGGCGGACCGGGGGATTGATGCTCGGGCCGCAGGACGGGCAGCTCGTGTCGGGTGCGATGCGCAGCGCGCAGTTGCATGGGTTGCCGTGCTGCGCTCTGGACAGCGGCGGAGGTCCGCGAGCGCGTGCCCGCGCTGAACCCGGGCGACGACATGGTGGGTCTGTGGGAGCCGCGAGCCGGCGTGCTCTTTCCCGAGCGCTGCATCGAGACGATGCTCGGCGCCGCAGCCGGGCGCGGCGCGGAGCTCCTGTACGAGACGACGGTCACGGGCTGGGAAGCGGACAACGCCGGCGTGACGGTTGCCACGAGCGCGCACGACTACCGCGCGGGCACGCCTTGTGCTCGCAGGCGGGCCCTGGATGCCGGAGCTCCTGCCGACGCTCCACCTGCCGCTCACGGTCGAACGTGCCGTGCAGCACTGGTTCCGCCCGCCCCCTGAGGAGGGCCTGAGCGCGCCCGATCGCCTGCCGATCTTCATGATCGAATACGCCCGGGACCGGCTCCTGTACGGTCTCCCCGACACGGGCCGCGGTGTGAAGATCGCAACGCACCACGAAGGCGAGCGAACGACGGCGGACACGGTGCGGCGCCGCGTGGAGGAGCCCGAGCAGCTTGCCATGCAGCGGCTGGTGCAGCAGTGGTTGCCGCGCGTGGCTGGTCCCCTGATTGAATCCACCGTGTGCCTGTACACCAACACGCCTGACCGGGACTTCATCATCGACTTCCACCCGGCGCATCGACGCGCGATCATCGCGAGCCCGTGCTCCGGCCACGGGTTCAAGTTCGCGAGCGCCGTTGGCGAGATCCTCGCGGATCTGGTCATGGAGCGGCCGCCTCGGTTCGACCTCTCCCCGTTCCGAGCGGCGCGCTTCACGCTGTCCTGAGGCCCGATGGTCCGGGCTGGCGCGGTGATCCGCCCGACTGAAGTCCCGGCTCCACATCTACCCCTCGACGGTGCCGGTCGCGGCTCCGCCACATCGCGCGGCTACGGTCGGATGAACACGGGCCCTCGATCGTTGACGGCCCGCGGCTGCGGTATTCTTGACCGCCGGGCACGCGCTGGAACGCGCCCGGCTGCACGACACCAGCCCAGTTCGTAACGGAGCACGTTCGACCCGCCATGCCCGCACAGCGTCTCGTCATCAAATTCGGTGGCACGTCCGTCGGCAGCGGCCAGGCCATCGCGACCGCGGCGGGGATCGCGGCCGACCTCCGGCGGGCCGGCCACCCGGTCGTCGTCGTGACCTCCGCGATGAGCGGCGTGACCGATGCGCTGCTCGGGGGGGCTGCCGCAGCCGTGCGCGGCGAGCGTATCCACGTCCGCGATCTGATTGAGACGTTGCGCACCAAACACCATGCGGCGGCCGGCGAGCTCGGGCTCACCAGCGGTGAGCGCACCGTGGTGCTCGACCCGATCGACGGGCGGCTGACGGAGTTCGCGATGCTCTGCGATGCGCTCGCAGTGCTCGGGGACGCCTCTCCGCGTGCGCTCGATGCGGTCTCGTCCCTCGGCGAGCGCATGAGTGTCCACCTGCTCGCCGGCGCGCTTCGTACGATCGGCACGCCCGCGGTGCCGATCGATGCGGCGGAGATCGTCCGCACGGACAATGCCTTCCAATCGGCCGCGCCTGACACGCTCGAGACACGCCGGCTCACGCAGGAGACGCTCGGACCTCTGCTCACCGAGGGTATCGTGCCGGTCGTCACCGGTTTCATCGGCGCCACGGTGGAGGGCGTCGTGACAACGCTGGGCCGCGGCGGCAGCGACTACAGTGCCGCGATCATCGGCGCTGCGCTGGACGTGGACGAGGTGTGGATCTACACCGACGTGGACGGCGTCATGACGGCCGATCCGCGCGTGGTGACCGACGTCCGCACGCTCGACACGCTGTCGTACCGCGAGATGTCGGAGCTCGCCTATTTCGGCGCCAAGGTGCTGCACCCCAAGACGGTGCTCCCCGCCCTCGAGCGCGGCATCCCGATTCGCATCCGGAACACATTCAACCCCGCGCACCCGGGCACGCTCGTCGTCGGCAAGTCCGACGACCCGGTCGCGGTGTTCAAGGGCGTGACGGCGATTCGCCACCAGAGCCTCGTCACGATCGAAGGGCGCGGCATGCTGGGTGTCCCGGGGATTGCAGCGCGCGCATTCGGCAGCGTCGCGCGCACGGGCACCAGCGTGTCCATGATCTCGCAGGCGTCCTCAGAGCAGAGCATCTGCTTTCTCGTCCCGCAGGATGCTTCCGCCACTGTGCTCGACACGTTGCGGCGGGAGTTCGAGCACGAGCTCGCGCGGCGCGACATCGAGAGCATCTGGACCTTGGACGAGGCCGTCATCGTGACCGTCGTCGGCGCGGCAATCAAGCAGACGCCCGGGGTGGCCGGCCGCGTCTTCGGGGCGCTCGGGCTCATGGCCATCAACGTGATCGCGATTGCGATGGGCTCGTCCGAGTGCAGCATCAGCCTGGTGGTCGAGGCGAAGGATGCGGAGCAGACAGTGAAGTGCCTGCACACGCTGATCTGATCGTCGAGCGGCCGGAGCGGCGCTTCACACTCGTATTGCAGGGCTAAAGCCCTGCCCCACTGGGTCATCCGGGGCGCTGGCTGCGCTGCGTGTCCAGCCTCAATCGAGTAGCGCGGCGGCGGTGCGGAGATCGCTGACCAGGCCTGCCAGGGCTGCCTTTCGGCTCTCATCGTCCGGCGACCGCAGGATCGACGAGGGGTGAATGGTTGCCACGACGGCGGGTGCGAACGGCGAGGAGATGGCTTGACCGCGTTCGCGCCATCAGCTTGAACTGCGGACCCAGGAGTGACTGCGCCGCTGTCGCACCCAGGCAGACGATCACCTGCGGGCGGACAGCCTCGATTTCAGCCTCGAGCCAGGGGCGGCACGCGCGGATTTCGGATGCGCGGGGCTTCTTGTGAATGCGCCGCTTGCCGCGCGGCTCCCAGCTGAAGTGCTTGACCGCGTTCGTGACGTAGACCTGGTCGGACCGAATGCCGGCTTCCTCGAGCGCTCGTTGCAACATCGCACCCGCCGGGCCGACGAAAGGCTTCCCCTCCAGGTCCTCCTTGTCGCCCGGTTGCTCCCCCACCAGCATCATCGTGGCATGCTTCGCGCCGGCCCCGAACACGACCTGCGTTGCCCGCGCGTACAGATCGCAGCCCTGGCACCGCTCCGCTGCAGCGCTCAGTGCGGTCAGGCTCCGCGAACCGGGAACGAACGGGCGCGCGGACCGTTCCGGTTCCTGTGTGGCTCGGGCCGACGCCCGCTTCGTTGCGAGCGGACTCGCGGCTACGGAATCGGTCGGAGACGACCTTTCCGGCGAATCGAACGGGGGCTGTCGAGGCGGACGCCGCGCCGGCATACCGTCGCCGGGTGCAATCCAAGAGCCGGTCCGGGAGTCTGACGAGCCCGACGCGTAGAGCCGGCACTTCAGTGCCGGTCGCATACGGCCGGGACTGAAGTCCCGGCCCCACATTCCGGCATCGCCGGTCGAATGTGGAGCCGGCAGACAGTCCAGGCCCCACATTCCGGCATTTGCCGGTCGAGTGTGGAGTCGGCACTGAAGGTCCCCGGCCGAACATTCCGGCCCTGCCAGGCGCGCTTGGAACCGGCACTGAAGTTCCGGCCCAACAGTCCGGCCTGCCAGGCGAGTGTGGAGCCGGCATTTGAGTGCCGGCGAGCCCGGCCACGTCAACACACGTCGTGGCAGTTCGCGGTAATCTGGCGGCTCATGCCCGAAGAACTGATCGTGCCGCTCGAGGGTGGCGGTGAGACGTCGGCATTGCGGTACGCCGCCCAGGATCCGCGCGCCCCGGTGCTCGTGTTGGCACACGGCGCGGGCGCCGGCCAGCGGAGCCCGTTCATGACCGCCTTTTCGGAGGCCATGCAGACGCGCGGCGTCACGGCGGTGACCTTCGACTTCCCGTACATGCGCGATCGCCGCCGCGTGCCCGATCGCCCGCCCGTTCTCGAGGCCGCGTGGCGCGCAGTTCTCGAGCACGTCACGTCCGGAGGTGCTGCGACACGGCGCGTCGTGATCGGCGGCAAGTCGATGGGGGGACGGATCGCGTCGCAGGTGTTGAGCGTCCCTGCGCAGCCGTTGCCCGACGTCGCCGGTCTGGTGCTGCTCGGATACCCGCTGCACCCGCCAGGGCGACCCGATCGGCTGCGGACCGCGCACCTGCCCCTGCTTGGGACGCCCACGCTCGTCGTGCAGGGCGCCCATGACGCATTCGGGGCCGAACAGGAGGTGCGTGAGGCGTTTGCCGCCGTGCGCGCGCCCGTGGACTGGCTGATCATCCCCGGCGGCGATCACTCCTTCAAAGTGAGGCGGGGCGGTCCGTCGCAAGCGGACGTCCTTCAGGATGTCTATCAGACTGTCGCGGGGTGGGTGCACCGGCGCTCCTCGCCCGATGCCGCAGCCCCTGTCCGCCGCGACTGAAGTCCCGGCTCCACGCCCCGGCTCCGCTCACTCCGATCCAGGCGCGCCCCTCTGCGCACCGATTCGTCGGGTATTAGTCGGGTGACCGCGACCGATGTGGCGGCGTGCTCGTCGCTCATCAGGACGTCTTTCATATCGGGCAAAACGACAGACTCAGCGATGGGCAGCGCGTTCGGACCGTCAGCTACCTGGGCACCACGCCCTCCTTCGGGTGTGTTCGCTGCCACTCGTCGAACAGTTTCTCCAGGTCGGGGCTCAGCGTGGGGTAGATATCCCGCGCCCGGTACTTCCGGGTGCGCATCATCTCCCGCTTGAAGTTCTCGACATGCACGGTGCTTTCGGCGTCCCTGATCACGTCGGCCGTGAGCTGCGGCGGAAACGCGAGCACGCCGGACACGTCCGCGATGACGACGTCACCGGGGAGTACCGTCATGGTTCCAATCCGGACGGGGGCATTCCACTCGACACCGACCTGATCAGCCATGGCTGACGCGTGCGAGCCCTTGTAGTACACGGGGAACTCGCGCATCGGCACGAATTCGCTCAGGTCACGCAGGCCGCCGTCGATCACGACGCCCTTTACGCCAGCGGCCTGGATGCCGAGGCCGGTCACGTCGCCCATGAACGTCGCCTTGTCCACCATGCCGCCCAACTCCACCACGATGACGTCACCGGCCTTCGCGTCCTCACCCGCGCGCACGTTGTACTGAAAGTCCCAGTCGCCTTCCTTCGCGAGCGTTTTGACGCCGTCCATCAGATCCGGGCGCACCGGCATGTAGCGCATGGTGAGCGCGCGACCCACCAGCTTGGCGCCCGGCTGCGTTCCTTCGAAACCGGTGACGAAGCACAGTTGATACTGCCGGCCCTGGAGCGCGCCCCAGATGGCCTCGATCGGCAACTCGCGCAGACGCGTCATCTGTGCGTCGGTCACAGGTGTGCGCTGCGTCTTGAGGACGTCCATCAACGGCGTCCAGGTATCGCGCGACGCACGGTTGACCTGCACCGTGGTCGCACCTGGCGCGGTGGCCGCCTGCGCGAACGCGAGTGAGTGAACCAGGCACGAGCACGCGGCCAGGGCCACGCGAGTCACCGTTCTCATCGACCATCTCCGTCAGTGTTCAGACTGGCGTCTGGGGCGGGGAACCCGGTTGCAGCCCCACATCGATCCGATCCTCCGCGCATGCCTGGTGCCGTCTCGCTAGACAATATGGAATGACCGGCTCGCTATCGTAACGTCGTAGTGCTGTCGCACTCGACAAGGTGGTGGATGCCACCGTGATCGCGGGTTAGCGCCTCGCGGCGTCAGAGCCGCACACGAAAGGAGCCGGTCGTGAAAAACGTTACCACGTACGTGGGGATCGATGCGCACAAGAAGGACCTGTTCTTCGCGATGCTCGTCGGGAGCGAGCCGAAGCCGGTGACCTGGACGACCGCGAACGAGCCGAACGCGATTCGGCGGGTGGTGCGGAGGCTCGAGCGAGAGGCGCCGGGGCCGGTCCGCGCGTGTTACGAAGCGGGGCCCTGCGGCTATGCGTTGCAGCGACAGCTGACAACCGCGCGGGTCGCGTGTCAGGTGATTGCGCCGGCGCTGATTCCGCGGAAGGCCGGCGAGCGGATCAAGACCGATCGCCGCGACGCGCGCAAGCTGGCGGAACTGTTTCGGGCCGGCTTGCTGACGGAGGTCCGGCCGCCGACGCCCAAGGAGGAAGCGGTCCGCGATCTGTGCCGCGCCCGGGATGATGTGCGCGAGGATCTGCAGCGGAGTCGTCATCGGCTCGGGAAGTTGCTCCTGCGCCGAGGCCTGCACTACAGCGGGCGCCACTGGACCCCAGGGCATCGGCGCTGGATCGAGAGTCTCCCGTGGGCGGAGCCCGCGGAGCGCGTGGTCGTCGACGACTATCTGCTGGCCATCGAGCAGCTCGAGACGCGCCGGGGTGAGCTGGACGCGCAGCTGGCCGAGATCGCCGAGACGGACCCGTATCGGGAACGCGTCGGGTGGTTGCGGTGTTTTCGGGGGATCGAGACGTTGACCGCGATGCTGATTCTGGCCGAGCTGCATGACTTTCGGCGGTTCCAGTCGCCCCGCGCCTTGATGGCGTATCTCGGGCTCGTGCCGGGCGAGGACTCCAGCGGCGAGAAGCATCGGCGCGGCCGCATCACGCGGACCGGCAACACGCTCGTCCGCCGGCTGCTGGTGGAAACGGCGTGGCACTATCAACACCGGGCGAGTATCGGCGTCGCCCTGAAGCGGCGACGCGACGGACAACCGGGCCGGGTGATTGCGATCGCGGACAAGGCGCAGCAGCGACTGTGCCGGCGGTTCCGACGCCTGATGGAGCAGCACAAGCCCGGACCCAAAGTGGTGGTGGCGATCGCACGAGAGCTGGCGGGATTCCTGTGGGCGGCGCTCCAACCGCCACCCACCCCCACGCACTGACGACACGAGACGCACTCGACGGGAGCGACTGGCACGACGATGCGGGTCAGTGACGGGCCGCGAAGACGGCGGATGATTCGAGGCACGATTGCGAGGATCGGCGAGCTAGCAATGCGATCCGGACCCTGGTCCCAACTCGCGACCCTAGACTGCACGTCCTCCCGACGAAGCACTGTCATGCGTGCTCTGCCGCGGGTGACCGTGGTAACCACCGAATATCAGCGTGACTCGTCGTCGAAGCGCCCTCGATCGTCCGTCGTCTTGGCGGCCCCGTCTCGCGCCTCACCGATGTCATACGGCGGACACGGCGTCCAGGGCTTCGCGCCCTGCGGGCGGCGCCTGCGGCGCCCCTGGACCCCGCGCCCGCCGTATGACGAACGCGCTCGTATGATCGCGTCGACCCACGACGGTGGTTTGACGGAGGGTCATTCCATATCAGTGCTAGCTCCACGTCCTGTCCCAGGAGCGTTCCTTGTCCCAGCCCGTGGTCGCGTCGAAGTAGCCGCTGCCGGGCCGAAGGTGCTCGCGGATGGTCGCCTCGTTCAACTCGATGCCGAGCCCCGGCGAGTCGGGGACGACCGCAAAGCCGTGGTCGATGAGCGGCTTGCCATCCACCATTGTCACCAGGCTCTCCCACCACGGCACGTCCAGCGAGTGGTGCTCGAGCGCGATGAAGTTCTCGGTTGCCGCCGCGCAATGCACGTTGGCCATGAACGACACCGGGGTGCCGGCGAAGTGCATCGCCATCGCGACACCGTGCTCCTGTGCAAAGTCGCCGATCTTCTTGGTCTCGATGAGCCCGCCGGAGCTGGCGAGATCCGGATGGATCATGTCGACGGCACCCATCCGAATCAGCTCCATGAACGGTTCCTTCAGGTAGATGTCCTCGCCGGTCAGGATCGGCACATCCACCTGATCCTTGATCTCCTTCATCAGATGACCGAATTGCCAGGGCACCATGTCTTCCATCCACGCCATCTGGTGAGCCTGCATCGCCCGTGCGAGCCTGATGCAGCTACTGACGCCGATGTGGCCGTAGTGATCGGAGGCAAGCGGCACCTCGGGCCCGATCACTTCGCGAATCGCCGCGATCCAGTCGGACAGAAACGCGACGCCCTTGTCGGTGATTTCGATCCCGGTGAACGGATGCATGATCGACTGGCTCGCGCTGAACGTCAGTCCCACGGGCTTGCTCAGCATGCCCGGCTTGTCGTGCAGCAGGTTGATGCCGAAATCCTGCTTGAGGAAGCTGATGCCGCGATCCATGCGGGCCTTCAGCCGTGCCCCCTGCTCCTTTGGATCGTCCGTCTCCGTCGTGTCCGCATAGAGCCGCACACGATCGCGAAAGCGGCCGCCGAGCATCTGCCAGGCGGGTACGCCCCACGCCTTTCCCGCGAGGTCCATGCAGGCCATCTCGATACCGCAGACGCCGCCGGCCTGTCGCGCGGGCCCGCCAAACTGCTTGATCTTGCGGAAGACCTTGTCGACGTGGCACGGGTTCTCGCCGAGCAGCCGGCTCTTGAGAAACAGCGCGTAGGTCTCGCTGGCACCGTCCCGCACCTCGCCGTAGCCGGCGATGCCCTGGTTGGTGTCGATGCGGATCAGGGGGCACGTCATCGGCGCCTTCTCGACGACCGCGACGCGCAGATCCGTGATTTTCAGGGCCGACGGCTCCGAGGCCCTCTTGACGTTCGCTTGCACGAGAGCGGCCGCTGCCTCGGCGCGGGCGTCAGCCGTGCCGGTGAGGCCGGCGGCAACGGCGCCGCCGGCAGCAGCGCCCATCGACTTGAAGAACCCCCGGCGATCCAGCAGGCGCGCGACTGCAGGTTTCATCAATCCCTCTCATCCCGGGTGCCGATGCCCGCTCTCGATTCGGGGGCAATCGACCCTGGCGTCAATGGCGTCCGGCCGAAGACGGACGCCAGGTACCCTTTACGAACGTGACGGTGGCCACGCATGCGAAGGTCGAAGCTGAAGGTGAAGGTGCGAGGAGCCACCCGCCGATGACGGCCACACCCCTGCCCCCACGCGCACACCGGCAGACGCGATTTCAGACAGCAGCGCGGCACTGGTGCCGGGCAGGATCCATGGGCGGCTGTGCGGGCCGGAGGCATGAAGGCGGCGCCATCATACACGAGCGCGTGCGCGGGCCGCCCGGGCGCTTCGGCCCCGGCCTTACACCGTCTCGTCAGTCGTTTAGTCTCAGCGTAGAGCTATTCGGTTCTTGCCGCGGAGGCTTGCTTGCCGGGGCTGCCGACAGGGATGCCGTTCACCGATTCGTAATCCCACGTCATGGCAAAGGAGGAGGGGCCGAGAATCAACACCTGTCCCGTGGACTCCATCCCAATCGGGACTCGGACGCCTGCGACGCGGGCGTAGTGCCGGACGATGTCGACGCGGCGGGTCCAGAAGGAGGGCCGCTTCACGAGCCGGCCTTCCACGCGCACGAGATCACCGGTGTCGGGGCGCAGGAACATGGCGCCCTGGAGCAGCATGGGCGCCTCGCGGTTGGGCGTGATGCCGACGCGAACCAGCCCGCCCTCGCCGCTGATCGCATCGTCGAACCGGTAGTTGGCTCGGACGAGAGCGGCGGGCTCGCCGTCGCCCGGCGCCAGCGCCCGTGCCTCCATCTCGAGAGCCGGGACCAGGGCGCGGCTCTGAACCGCGGACGATCCTGAGCGCGAGACGATCTCGTAGCGGAAGCCGCGTGCGGGGTGGAGTTCCGTCCAGGCGATGATCGTGGCCGCCATGCGGCCACCGCGCGTGGCCGCGCTCAGCCGGCGCAGCGCGCGATAGCTCGTCAAGGGAGATTGCTCCGGCCCGAGAAACCGCTCGAGCGCGGCCACCCGCGCGCCCTCACCGGCCTGCAGCGCAGGACTGGCGGCGAGCGTCAGGGCCGCCAGGGCGCCAACCGCCGCTACTAGGCGTCTTCGCTGGGGGACAACACGACCGTGCAGATCCTGCCCCATGCGTTCTGCTCCCTGGGGCGGCGACCGACGCATCGGTTGGGATGCGGCGACCTCACATGTCTGCCCCGTTTTTGGCAGACTGCAAAATCCGCGCTCGGGGCTGGCGAGCCTCACACTCGCTTGAGCTTCGTCACGCGGCCTACCTCGACCCATTCGACGACGAAGATATTCCCTTCGTGGTCGAACATGGCGCCATGGGGGCACACGAACTTGCCGGCCGGGAACGCTTCGCGCGGTCCCTGCCGCAGCTCTTTCCACGAGTCGATGCCGTTGTCACCCAGATGCACGATCGGCGCGTTCGCCTGGTCTACGAGCGTGACGCGCGCAAAGAGATCCGGCACGACCATCACGCCATTGTGCGCGTGGAAGTGACACGGGGCGTTGGTGCCCTGATAGAACGCCAGGTGCTTGCCGTCCAGCGAAAATGTCTGGAGCCGCCGGTTGCCGCGATCGGCGACGAGCAGCACCGGCTGCTTTCCGCGTTCGTCCACGATGAGCCCGTGCGGGCAATCCAGCTGACCGGCCTCCTTTCCCTTTCCGCCGAAGGTCCGGATGAACACACCGTCCTTGTCGTACTGCGTGATGTAGCTCGAGCCGTAGCCGTCGGCCACGTACACGTCACCGTTCGACGCGATCGCCACGTTCGTCGGCGAGTACTTCGTTGCCGGCTTGCCATCGGCGTCGAGCGGATACTGCGGAGACTCCTTCGGATAGCCGAGGGTCCACACCACCTCTCCGTCCGGGGTCGCCTTCACGACGAGGGCGCGTTTCGTGTCGCACAGGTACAGGAACTCGCGGCTCCCTTCCTTTCGGATGTGCAGCCCGTGCGCGCCACCCTCGAATTCCCGGCCCCACGACTTCACGAAGCGCCCCTGGCGATCGAACACGACCATGGAATCGTGGCGCTCGCTCGTGGCGTTGACGGTGTGGTGAATATAGATATGGCCCTGGGCGTCTTCGCAGACCCCGTGCGTGTTCCCGTACCGGATCGACGCCGGCAGTTCGCCCCAGTCGTGGTATACCTCGAAGGTGTGAGCGCCGGTCCCGACCACCGGGCGTTTGCTACCAGACTTGTTCGTGGCGTGCAGAATCACGGGACCTCCAGCGGCCGCGATACCCGCAGCGCCAACTGCCTGCAGGAACCGCCGCCTCGAAACGGACGCCGTCCCGCGCACGTGGGAATCGCTCATCACACCTCCTCCGGAATCTCGGATGCGAGCGGCATTCTATGAGGCGGCTCGGCGGAACGCAATCACGAAGGCCGTCGGGTCCGCTCGCACGCACGTCCCGCACGCAGAAGCCAACTCAGGAGGGTGCAGAGTGAATGTGGCTGGCGCAGAACGTGCACTTTACGGGGCCATGCGCGTCGCTCGGGGGCGGCTCAGTTGTTCCCCGCATCTCAGCGGCAGCCTTCTGGTATCTCTCGCAGCAACCGTGGCATGCGTGGCGATGCTCGGCCAGCGCCCTGCAGCAGCGCCCCTGCAGGACGACCCGCTCGCCGCGGCGCAGGAGCTGTATACGAACGCCGCATATCAGGACGCACTTGGGGCCTTGGATCGCCTCGCGGAGAACCCCGCACCGAGCCCTCGTGAACGAGCGACCATCCATCACTACCGCGCTCTGTGCCTGCTGGCGTTGAATCGGTCCCAGGACGCCACCGCCGCAATCGAGGCCATGGTCGGCGAGGATCCGCTGTACTCCCCGCCCCAGGACGAGCTCTCGCCACGCACGCGTCAGACGTTCGTGCAGGTGCAGCGCCGGCTGCTGCCATCGATCGCCCAGGAGCGCTACGCGCGTGCGAAGTCCATGTACGAGGGGGGAAGCCCCAAGGAGGCGGTGGCCGAGTTCGATCGTGTCCTGGAGATTCTCGACGTCATTGCGGCAACCGGCGATGCGCCCCCGCTGATGGCCGACCTGCGCGTGCTCGCGACCGGCTTCCGGCAGCTGGCCTCCGCGGCCGCGGCGCCGGCCGCAAACCCGGAGCCCCCGTCCGCATCCACCGCAGCGCCGCCGGCGGGTGGGAACGAGAGGCAGGTGGCCGCTGCGCCCCGGCCGATCACGGTGACACCACCCATTACCGTGCGCCAGGACGTCCCGCGGTGGCCCAGCGGTGTGCCGTTTCCCGAGCCAGCGGTCGCGGTAATAGAGGTGGTGATAGGACCGGAAGGCCGCGTGCTCGAGGCGCGGCTGCAGAAGACCCTCAATCCGCGCTACGACCAGCTCCTGCTGGCTGCGGCGCGCAACTGGACCTACCGGCCGGCCATGCGCGACGGTAAACCCACGCCGTTCGTGAAGGCCGTGCGGGTTGAACTGTCCCAGGATCGCTGACGGGTTGAACGGTGGGCGGCCGGCTCACGCTACGGGCTACAGGTCCCGGCAGCCTTCGTCCGTGACGGCGGCCTGTCTCAGCGCCGCAAGTCGACGCTCACGCGTGCGGCGGCGCCCGAGCGCACTGTCACCTGTTGTCGCCGCTGTCCGAGCTGGGGATGGGTGAACGCGATGTCGTGCGTCCCTGGGCTCAGCTCCACGCCACCAAGCGGCGTTTCACCGACGTCACGCCCGTCGATCGACACGATGGCCCAGGGAATCGCGTTCACGCTCAGCGTGCCGGGCGGCACGGTCACCTGCAGTCGAGCGGTCCTGCCACGCTCGATGGACACTACCCGCGTCAGATCGACGCCGGCGGACTCGCTCGATAGCCGCAGCGTGTGCGTCCCTGTCGGGAGCATCAGCGGGTTCACGCGCGTGGTACCCAGCAGCCGGTCTGCTTCGAACACCTGCAGCTCGGTCGGTGCGGTGATCGACAGCCAGCCGCCCGTGCTCTGCGGCGGAGCCGCCGCCGGCAGCGGCACCAGCACCGTGGTCGTGGCACCCGGGGACACCTGCACCCGCTGGCGCACAGTGCCGCCGGTGCCGGTGACCGTCACCTCGTGAGAGCCGGCGGGGAGATTCGCGATCTGAGCAGGCGTCTTACCCCTGGGGCGCCCGTTAACGGTCACAACTGCGGAAGCGGGCTCGCTCACCACCCGCAACGTGCCCACCGGCGCCGGAGCGGTCTTGGTGAGAAACACGTGTTGCGCCGTCGTGGATCCGGCCTTCACCTGTACGGGCACCATGTGCCGCTCGTCGCCGGTGCGGAGCTCGACCTCGTACGGTCCTGGCTCGAGGGTCATTGACAGTGGGGTGCTCCCCCGATCCTTCCCGCCGATGATCACGCGCGCCCCGTCGGGCGTCGAGTTGATGGTCAGCTCTCCAGAGGTGGGGGCGGCCGCTGACGGGCGGCGCAGGAGCCACGTCGTCCCCGCGAGCAGCAGCACAACCACAACGAGACCTGCTGTCGCCGGCAGCACCCAGGGCCGTTGCCGCTGGGATGCAGCAGGTGTGAACTGTACGCGCGGTGCTGCTGCAGGCCGGAGCGGCAGCTGTGCGGCGTCACGATCCGTGAACGACGAGAGGTCGTCCGGGTCCGACTCGTCGTCCGTGCTCAGCCGGGCGAGGCCGAGCGAGGGCGAGATCGTCGAGTACGCCACCGGTGTATGCGGAAAAGGTGTGGGCACGTGCGGTGAGCCCGTAAGTGGCTCGTGCACAGGCGTCTCGTCGGCGGCCGGCGCAACCGTCTCCGCACGCCAGCGGGTCGACGGCGCAACCGGCAGTGCCGGCGAAGGCCGTCGGCTCTCTTCAGGCACAGGGCGCCGCGGAATGTCACGGTCAGGTGCGGCCGTGATCCGGTCGCCGCCTTCCTCGGAGCCAAACGCCGACAGCCCGAGACTCGTGTCCAGATCGAGCACTTCGCTCGTGTCCACGTCGGTGCCGTCCGGCGGAACTTCGGGGATCCCGGCGTCGGAGGCCTGGCGGTTCACGGCGTTCTCCGCTCCGGTTCCCGCCAGCGGAGTGGTCGTGGCGGACCCGCCCCCTGCGTCCCTTCTGCCAACTCGTCATCCTCACGTTCATCCACGCCGGGTGGAAATGTCCGCGCCAGCGTGCCAGTGAGGTCGTCGCACCCGGAAATGGCAGGCGTCATGTCGAAGTCGTCGCCCACCTCGGCAATCACGTCGGACTCGATTGGGCGACGCTCGAGCGCGAAGCCCGTGAGCAGCGCGTTGTCACAGACCACGTTGATCGACCGCGGAATGCCGTGCGAGCGCTCGTGAATCGCGATCACGGCTTCCCGGGAGAACACCGACGCGGGATCGCCGCCCGCGAGCGTCAGCCGGTGGGCAATGTACGCCGCCGTATGGTGGAGTTCCAGCGGGTCGAGCTGACATCGGAGCGCAACGCGCTGCTTCAGCTGCCGCAGGGTGCGCTCGTTGAGGCGATCCCCCAATTCCGGTTGGCCGACCAGCACCACCGGCAGCAGTTTGTCGGTATCCGACTCGATGTTGGCGAGCAGCCGGACCTCCTCCATGAGGTCGTACGGCAAGCTTTGCGCCTCATCGATGATGAGGGCGACGGCCGTGTCCGAGCGCCGCAGCCCGGTCAGCGTAGCTTCGAGCTCGGCCAGAAGGCGTGCCTTCGAGGTCTGCGCATCCGATGAGAGCCCGAACCCGCGGGCGAGATACTCGACGAACTCGCTCCGACTGAGCGTCGGGTTCGACAGGTACACGGAGCGCACGCTGCGCGCCCGTCCGGTACCGCTGACACCCTTCGCCATCACCCGCCGAAGCAGGGTCGTCTTGCCGGTGCCGGCCTCGCCCGTCAGGACGATCAGCCCTTTACGCGAGCTGATGCCGTAGTCGAGGTTGGCCAGCGCCTCGCGATGACTTGGCGTCAACAGCAGATAACGCGGGTTGGGCGTGAGATCGAATGGCCGCTCCGCGAGGCCATAAAACTGCTCGTACACGTAGGGCCACCCCGGAAAGTGAAGCGTTCAAGAACCAGTACCAGACTTCGATCCTAGTGGCAGCGCGAACTGCAGGCATCGGTCCAGAGTCCTGCTTCGAGCGGGACACTGGTCCCAGACGATATGGTACTCGGTGGCGATGAAAAATTCATCCTCCATTTCGCAGATTATGAGCCGCCGGCACTGACGACGGCTCCGCCCAGGAGCGACCCGGCCTCCGGCTTTTGGTCGTCTTCCGCCAGCGAGGACCCGATAAGGCTAGGGCGACACAGCCGCCGTGTATACGATGAGAGCCACGCGCGCCATGGCTTGTCAGGATCTAGCTACCTTCAGCGCCGCACAGGCGCGCCTGATTGCGCGGCTGCACGCGCAGAGCGGCGCCGAGCGCTGGGCGCTGTCGCAAGACGCGCTGGCGGAGGCACTCCACCGCAGCACCGCCCATCGCTTCCCGGACGGAGCCACGGACGGCGAGGTCGCGCGGTATCTTGCGACGCTGCATGTCGAAGACCTTGCCCTCGCGACCGCATGCCGGGGCGGCAACGGGGCCGCCTGGGATCACTTCGTCCTCGACTTCCGTCCGGTGTTGTACGCCGCCGCACGCAGCGTGGCCGGAGACGCCTACCGCGATCTGGCCGATTCCCTCTACGCAGAACTCTACGGCGTGTCCAACGCCGGCGAGGAGCGGACCTCCCTGCTCGCGTGGTACCACGGGCGCAGTCGCCTCATCACCTGGATCCGCTCCGTGCTGGTTCAGCGTCACATAGACGCGCGCCGCGCTGCCTCCCGCACGGATCAGTGGGACAGCGACGACGAGAGCGCCACAGTCGGGCGTGCACGTGCGTACGCGTCGACGCCTGACCCGGGCCGGGCGCATGCGGTCGCCATCGCGCAGGACGCGCTCGATAAGGCGATTGCCGCGCTGGATGCGCGGGACCGCCTGCGTCTACGCCTGTATTACGGCGAGGATCTGACCCTGGCCCAGGTCGGGCGCATCACCGGCGAGCACGAGGCCACGGTGTCACGCAAGCTCGATCGGGCGCGCGCGGACATCCGACGCCAGGTCGAACGACTCCTCCGCGCCGAACACGGCCTGAGCGATGCCGCCATCGCCGAGTGCTTTGCGCACGCCGCCGAGGCGCCTGAACTTCACCTGACGCGACTGCTCTCGAGGGCCGAGGATGGCTGAGCGGGCCCGCACCGTTCGGGTGCAAGATCCAGTCAGGTCAATCGTTCCAGTAGAAGGAGGGCCAGAGGCCGGTCATGTCCGACAGTTTCGAAAACCTGCTCGCTCGCACGGAGCGCCGGGATGCGGCGCCGGCCGGCATATGTCCCGATGCCGAGGTGCTCGCGGCCTACCTCGACGCGACGCTCACGCCGACCGAACGCGCCGACGTCGATGCGCATACGGCGGACTGCGCCCGCTGCGCACTCCAGCTGGCAACGCTCGTACGGCTGGAGGACGTGTCGGGCACGCCGCAGCACGCGCCTGTGCGGCGGTGGTGGCCGCGGCTGGCGTGGATGGTGCCGGCAGCAACGGCAGTCCTGGTTGGCGCGGTGTACCTCGCGCTCCCGTCGACCTTTCTACGATCGGCGCCGCAGCAACGGAGCGCAGCGGTGGACGAGCGGGCCGAACTGAAAGAGCTGGAAGCCTCGAACCCGCACGCGCCGAAGCAATTTCCCGAGCAAAGGCAGTACCGGATGGTGCCGCCGATGAGTACGCCCGCACCGAGTGCGAAGAGCATTCCGTCGGCCGCTGCGGCACCGGCGGCCAGGACGGATGCGGCGCCGCCCGGGAGCGAGCCAGCCGCGACGGAGGGGGCGTCTGCCGCGAACGCCAATGCGCGCGACGCGGTCCTGCCGCAGCGCGAGTTGATCCTGCCGCGAAGCGAGTTCCAGCGGAAGGCCGAGCAGGACCAGCCGGCCGCCGCACCGGCGGAAAACGAACTGCGGGTCGAGGCGCGCTCGCGCGCCCGGACCACCTCGGTGGCACAACTCGGTGCCGCCAAGATGGCGCACGTGCAACTCCCGCTCGTGATCCGTTCGCCGGACGATGGCGTGCAGTGGCGCGTCATCGAGGATCGCATCCAGCGGAGCACAGATGGGGGGGGCACATGGATCGCGGAGCGCGCCCCTGCCGCTGAAGCCATCGCCATGGGTGCTGCTCCTGGGCCCGGAGTCTGCTGGATGGCCGGTGCCTCCGGCCAGGTGCTGCGGCGCGACGAGAACGGCACCTGGATCGACGTCTCACCGGCCCCGCGTCTCTCCATCATCCGCCTCGATGTCAATGCCCCTTTCGAGGCAGTAGTGACCGCAGCTGACGGCACGGCCCTGAAGACCGCGGACGGCGGCCGGACCTGGATGCATTGACGCCGTCCTCGGGCCAACAACGCCTCGCTGATCTGCAAGATTCTCTTTCTCGCTCGTTCTCCTCTCGACCGCCCGCACCGGAGCGGCTCTGGAGGAAACCGAAATGCGTCCTTTCACACACCTTGCCTTCGCCGCTCTGACCCTGTTCGTTGCTGCCGCGCCGGCCGCACGCACGTCTGCCCACGGCGCACCGCCGAACCCTGCGGCGCCCGCGGCCGACAACACAGTCCCAACGGCCACACTCGAGGATCAGGTCGACCTCGCGGTCACCGTCTACAACTCCAACATCGGGCTGGTGCGGGATGTGCGCCGCGTCACGCTGCCCGCCGGCGTCACCGATCTGCGGCTGCTCGATATCGCGGCCACCGTCAATCCGGCAACCGTGCACGTCCGCTCACTCACCGAGCCGTCGCACCTCGGCGTGCTGGAGCAGAACTACCAGTTCGACCTGCTGAACCCTGATCGTCTGCTCCGCAAGTATGTCGGCCGGGACGTCAAGCTGCTGCGCCAGTATCACGACAACGGCACCACACGCGAGCGCGAGGTCACCGCCCGTCTGCTCGCGTACAACGAGGCACCGGTGTGGCTGATCGACGGCGAAATTGTCACCGGCTTGCATCCAGACCAGCTGCGCTTTCCCGAGATCCCGCCGAACCTTCACAGCCGGCCCACGCTCGTGTGGCGCCTCGACAACACGGGGGCGACACAGCATCGACTCGAAACGTCATACCTCGCCGGCAACATGGACTGGACGGCCGACTACGTCCTCACCGTCGGCCGTGACGATGCGCGCGCCGACCTGGACGGATGGGTCACCGTCTCGAACACGAGCGGCACGTCGTATCGACAGGCGAGCCTGCAGCTCGTGGCAGGCGAGCTGCACCGCGTGCCCGAGACGCACGCCAAGCTCGAATCCCAGATGGAGCGCAGGGACAGCGTTGCACTTGACGCCGCGGCCTTTGCGCGGGAGTCGTTTTCCGAGTATCACCTGTACACGCTCGGACGCCGCACGTCGCTCGCCGAGAACGAGACGAAGCAGATTGCGCTCCTGAACGCCAGCGGCATTCCCGTCCGGAAGCGATTCGTCGTGAACGGCCAGCAGTTCTACTATCGCAACCGGCAGGAACCCGGCGCGCCGCTGCGGGACGACGTGGCTGTGCACTACACGTTCCGGAACGACGAGGCGTCGCGGCTCGGCATGCCGATGCCGGCAGGCACCGTGCGCGTCTACCAGGCGGACTCGAAGGGCGGTCTGCAGTTCGCCGGCGAGGACCGCATCGACCACACGCCGAAGGACGAGGAACTGACGCTGCACATCGGCACCGCCTTCGACCTCGTGTGCGAACGGAAGCAGACCGATTTCGTGCGCATTGCTGACAACGTGCACGAGCTCGCGTTTGCCATTGCGCTGCGCAACCACAAGACCACCCCGGTCACCGTCGAGGTGAACGAACCCATCGCGGGGGACTGGCGCATGATCAGTGCGTCGCACAAGGCGACGAAGACCGACGCCTTCGCCGCCAGGTTCGTCATACCTGTGGCCGCGGGCGGCGAGACGTTGCTGACCTACCGCGTGCGCGTGAGGTGGTGACCCCCTCCACGGCACAGAGGCTGCAATACGGGTGCGGATCGGGAGATCAATCCATTCAGGAGGCAACGGCATGCCACATTCACTCCGCGACCTATATATAGAGGAACTGCGGGACCTCTACTCTGCAGAACAGCAGATCATCGACGCCTTGCCGCAGCTCGCCTCTGCGGCCACGTCACCGGACCTCGAGCGTGCGTTCGCGGAGCACCTGGAGCAGACGACGGGTCATCGCGAGCGCCTCGACCTGATCCTGAAAAGTCTCAACGTGCAGCCAGGCGGCCATCACTGCGAAGGGATGGCGGGCCTCATCAAGGAAGGGCGTGAACGGCTGCGCCAGGACAGCCCGAGCGCCGGCAAGGACGCAGCGCTCATTTCGACGGCGCAGCGCGTCGAGCACTACGAGATCGCGGGCTACGGGACCGCACGGACGTACGCCCGCCTGCTCGGCGACTGGGAAGGCGAACGCCTGCTGCAGCAGACGCTCGACGAGGAGGGTGCGACCGACCACCGGTTGACGGACCTGGCGACGAGCGGCATCAACCAGGACGCGGCTGAGCGTGAGCGTGCCGGCGACGGACGCAAGTGGTCGCGCCTCCGGTACCTCGACGTCGATGATCTGGACGACAGCACGCTCGACTACCGCAAGCTGACCATCCGCGGCCGCACCGGCGACGATCTCGGTTCGCTCGACGGCTTGGTCGTCGAAACGGCGAGCGGGCGTCCCATCTATTACGTGATCGACTCCGGCGGCTGGTTCATGGGACGCCGGTACCTGATCCCCGTCGGCAGGGCGAGTCTCGAGGCGTCACGCAACGCGCTGGTCGTGGACGCGGACCGCGACATCATCAGGTCCTATCCGGAGTTCAGCACGCACGCGTTCATGGCCATGTCGGAGGACGAGATCCGGCGCTATGAGCGACGGATCCTGCACACGATCAATCCGAACGCGTCGGCATCGATCACCTACTGGGAGGCGTACGACCGTCTGCCCGACTACTCGCAGCCAGACTGGCTGCGCCCGGCAGCCGGGCAGCGCACCCCGCAGCGCTTCGAGCGCCTCGCCTCGCCGGACCGCGAGTGGCGCGGCGCCGACCGCCGCACAACTGAAGACGCGGCCACCGCGTGGTCGCCAGCAGCGACGGTCCGCGCGCCCGACGGGCGGCTCCAGGAACACGTCGTTGCGCGACAGGACGAGTGGAAGCGCGACCCCCGCGACAACACGCGCGACGATGCCGGGCAGCCCATGCCGGCCGCGCGTGCGCCTGAGCGCATCGACCACGACGACGATCTTGCGAGGTAGACGGAGGCTGGCGTGGGCGGTGGGCACCGGCACGGCAATGATGCCCGGGGCGCTTCGGCCCCGGGCCTACGCTGACGGCCGACAACCGACAAGCCTGCCACCACGGACCGTGACCGCCCCACGCACTGTGTAGGGCCGGGGCCGAAGCGCCCCGGCCGCCCAGCGCGCGAACCCCGTGCTACTCTCCCGGCGGCAGGAGGGTCCCAGCACGTGGCACAGCTTCCCCGGCGCGCGCGCGGCCGGCACAACGAGATCGTCCGGCAGTGGGAGATCATCCGCACGCTCGAAGAGTCGGCGCACGGCAAGTCGCTGCGGGCCCTGGCCGAGCAGTTGTCCGTGACCCAGCGGACGATCCGCCGCGATCTCGAGGTCATCGAACGCGCCGGCTTCATGCTCGATCAGATCTCGGTCGGCGACGAGCGGCGATGGGTCCTGAAGCGCGACTTCTTCAGTGGCGTCGCTGCCCGCGGGTTCACGCTGTCGGAGATGTGCGCGCTGTACTTCAGCCGCTCGCTGCTGGAGAGCTTCGGGGGCGCGCCGTTCCATGAGGACCTGACCCGCGCATTCGACAAGATCGAGAACGCATTGCCGCCGGGCCTGTGGCGGTACATCGACCAGTTGCCGGCGGTGCTCGCCAGCAAGGGTGACCGCCCGAAGAAGCGCGGGGCCAACGTGCCGGCCTACCTCGCGCGTCTCACCGACGCCGTCCTCGATCACAAGCGCATCGTCATGCAGTACGAATCGTTCTCGAGCCAGGCGATCAAGGAGTACCGCATCGAGCCGCATCGGTTGCTCTATGGGCAGGGCGGCCTCTACCTGCATGCGTTTGTCCCACTCTACGGGGAGATGCGGACTTTCGCCGTCGAGCGGATCAAGCACCTGTCGACGCTCGACGAGGTCTTCGAAGCACGGGCGGACGTCGGCTCCGACGTGTTCGCGCATTCCATGGGCGTCTACAGCGGCCGGCCCGAACACGTCGTCCTCGAGTTCACTGCCAAGATGGCGCCTTATGTCCTCGAGCGGGAGTGGCACCGGACGCAGACCGTCGACCGGCGGCCTGACGGGTCGGTACGCCTCACCCTGGAGGTCTCGGTGGACTGGGCGCTGCGCAACTGGATCCTGAGCTTCGGGGGCGACGTGCGCGTGGTCGAGCCGAGGCCGCTTGCGGAGCAGATTCTCGATCAGCTCGAGGAAGCGCGCCGCCAGTACGCGCCGCAGCTGGACTTCGACGTGCCGGACGCCCCCGCGTCGGCGCCTGCATCCCCAGCCCAACGCCGCCTCCTCCGCGTGAAGTAAAAACGAGATCGGGAGGTGTTTCGCAATTTGTGCGAAACACCTCCCGATCTCACTTGCAGATTTTGCACAAAGGCGATGCGCACCTTGATTGGCTGGTTGGTACTGGTAGCGGCACTCATCCAGGCTCCGGGGCGGATCCTGGTCCTCGATCACGCCCGGCTCATCGATGGCGCGGGAGGGCCGCCGCTTGCCGACGTGCGGATTGTCATCGAAGGGGACCGCATCACGGCGGCGGGACCGATGGCCCAGGTGACGGCACCGCCTGGGGCCGAGCACGTGGATCTCACCGGACGCACGGTGCTGCCCGGCCTGATAGACGCGCATTTCCACATCGAGAATCGGCCCGCCGACCCGAAGCTGGCGCTGCACCAGCTCGCGAATGGGGTCACCGCGTTCCGGGACCCTGGCCAGTGGGACGAATTCTTCGAGGGTCTTCGCGCGACGATGCGGCAGGACGGTCTGCAGGGCCCGCGCATCCACACCGCCGGCCCGCACATCGACGGGCCGGGGCCGACACCGTATCCGAACGACTCCGTGGTCGCGCGCGATGCCGAGGAGGCGCGCCAGTTTGCCGAGCGCAATATCGCGCAGGGCGCGACGGCGATCAAGATCTACTTCCGCCTTCCGCTCGGCAGTGCGCAGGCGGTCATCGACGTGTGCCGCACGCGCGGAGTGGTCTCGACGGCGCACCTCGAGGGACTCGAGGCGGGCGTGCTCTTCGAGTACGGGCTGGACGGCGTGGAGCACATCACGTCGCTCGGACCGAGCCTGCTGCCACAGGGCGCGCGCGAGCAGTATCGCCAGGCGGTGCTGGCCAACAATGCAGCGCGCACCGAAGGCCGTTACACCGTGTTCGCCGGCCTCGATCTCGACAGCGCGGATGCGCGGGCCCTCTGGGATGTGATTGGCAGAAAGCACCCCTTCATCGACCCGACCCTTGCGGTATTCGAACGGCGCCCCCGAGTCTCTGAAGACAAGGCGAAGCCGGAGGTGGTGGCGACCCGTGCGGCAGGGTTCCAGAACATGCTGAAGGCCACCCGCCGGGCGTTCGACGCCGGCGCGCGCATCGTGATGGGCGGGCACACGACGGTTCCGTTCGCCGCGCGTGCAGAGGCGCCGTGGCGTGAGATCGAGCTGTTGGTGGACGCGGGCCTCACCCCCATGCAGGCGATCCAGGCGGCGACCGCCAACGGTGCCGCGTTCCTGGGACGCTCACGTGACCTGGGCACCGTCGAGCCCGGTAAACTCGCCGACCTCGTGGTCCTCACAGCTGACCCGCTCGCGCGCATCTCGAACATCCGCACCGTCGAGCGGGTCCTCTCCGGCGGCGCATGGGTGGACGTGAAGAAGTACCGTGACGAGAAATGAACGACGGCGTCGCGTCAGCCGGCCGCCTCCGCGCGCTGCGCCCTGCGACTCTCCCACTCACGCCAGAACTGAATCAGGTCCATGCTCTTCGGCGGCGCCGCACCCAGCTGGCGCAGCATCGTCGTGACCTGCCCGCGATGGTACGTGGCATGGTTCACCACGTGCTGCACCATCTGCTGCAACGTGGACTCGCCAGCGGCCCCGCTGAGCAAGGTGTACGCGAACCGGCGTGTGGGTCCTTCGGGGCCCACCGAGGCAAGAAACGCGTGCATGCGAGCTTCGTGTTCCACCCACGCGCGCCGGAGGCTTGCCACGTCGGGAAACAGGTCCGCGGGCAGCAGGGCTGTCGGCGACCGGCCTTCCCAGCGCGAGTGCCAGGCCCACTCCGCGGAGTACGTGTGCACCAGGGTCGCGTGGACTGAGGGAAAGCTGCTGGAGAGGTTGCGCCCGTACTGCTCGGGCGTGAGCGGCGTGACCGCATCGAGGATGCGGTCGCGCGCCCAATAGTGGTATTCCAGCAAGTGCTGCAGATCGTCCAACGTCATCGCCCGCTGCTCCTTCCCGGCGCGGCGGCCCCGGCCGGCGCCGACGCGACACCTATCCGCGAATCGCCCATCCCGTAGTACAGCAGCCACCGGCCCTTGAAGTGCACGAGGCCCTCGACGAAGCAGACGTTCCCGACCTGGCCCGTGATTTCGTGCGCCGTGCGCACGCTGATGAAGGGCTCCGTTGTTCTCCCGATGAGCGCGCCGGGCGCGTGTGGGTCGAACAGGGCCTGGCCGCCGGAATAGGCCATATCGGGCAGTTGCGGATCGCCGGACTGCTGCTTGTTTGCGCCGTTGTACAGGAGCAGGATCCCGTGCGCCGTCAGCATCGGCGGCGGCCCCGGCTCGACGAGGGCGCTGTCGAACCTGCGCGCGCGGGGCGCCAGCGCCGTAAACAGGGTTGGATGGTTTGCGGCCAGCTCCCCTGCACCCGGCGCCCGCTCGAGCGGCGTCCACTCCAGCAGGTCGTCGGACGTGGCGACGAAGATGTCGGTGTCGCCCCAGTACATCCAGTATCGCCCGTCGATGCGCGCTGCGACGGGACGGCCGCCGCGTGGTTCGCAGACGATCGCGCCGGACTTCGACCAGAGGTCACGATACCGCCCTCCGCCAGCCTTGGCGAAGGCGAGCCCGTGCTTGGTCCACGTGACGAGGTCAGTCGATGTGGCTATGCACAGGCGCGCCGTCTTGCCGTCATAGGCGGTGTACGTGAGGACGTAGCGGCCGTCCGCGGTTTCCACCACCCGCGGATCTTCGCAGCCTCCCTCCCATTCGAACGGCCGGAGCGCGTCGTTGTCGGGATAGAGCACCGGTGTCGCACGCCGCTCGAACTGCAGGCCGTCGCGGCTCGTTGCGAGCCCGATGCGCGACGTGCCCGACGGACGGCCCACGCTGTCCTGTGCCCGGTAGAGCAGGTGGACGAGGCCGCCGCGCACCACGGCCGCAGGGTTGAAGACGTCCTTCTCCTCCCAGTTCACCTCCCGGTGGCCGGCGGGGCACATGAACCGCGTCTCGACGCGTGGAGTCAGGATTGGCCGGCCGCGCAGCTCGCGGGTGAACGGGCCAATCGTCCACGGCGGCTGGATCGGCACGGGCGCGGTGCGCTGCCGCGACCCTCGTTGATCTGCCGCGAGCACGGGCACGCCAGCCACGAGCGGCCACGTCGCGCAGGCGCGGAACCAGTCACGACGCGATAGCGCGGGCATGGCGCATGGTAGCGCAGCGGGCGCGAATGGCTCAGCGCAATGTGCCCGCCACCCACTGCACCGCGTTGTGCACGAGCGCACGATACCCCTCGTCGCGGTGCGCCTCGGAGCCGTGTCCCAGCTGGATATAGACGACGCGCGCGCGGCGGTAGGCGCTGATCCACGCAACCGGACCATCGCTCGTCGGATGGCTCGTCGCGAGCAGCACGGTGTTGCCCGGCGCGATCCACATGCCCTTGTACGTCTCGTCGTGGATGCGCGTGAGTGTCAGGCCTCGGGTGAGCGGGTGGGGTGTGACGATGCGCAGATCGAGATCCTGATCGTGCAGGTAGGTCGACGCCGGCGTGCCGCCCTGCGCCTCCTGGAAGTACTGACCGCCGATCAGCTCCCGGTACCACGGCCAGCCGGGATAGCTGACGATCGCGTGGTGCAGCGCGACGACCCCGCCGCCGCTCTCGACGAATTGCCGGAAGTGCGCCATCCCCGGGGGCGAGAGTGACGCCGACATGTCGTAGAGCACCAGCGCGTCATAACGGCCGCGCAGATCGCGCCGGAATGCCTCCTCGTTCGATACCGCGTGGTCCCACGCGAGGCCGTCCTGTTCGAAGACGCTGTAGAAGGACGTCGGATAGTCGTGGCCCCCGGTCACCACGAGGACGCGCACGGGCGATGTCGCGGCAGACACGGCGAGGGCACACGCCAGCGCGATCGGCAGCACGATAGGCCAGGCTGAGCGTGGCAGCCGTGATCGGCGGCGCATCGCCGGATTGTACGCCTGGCAGTCCGCCCGGACTGAAAGTCCCGGCTCCACACGAGACCGGCCAGCGGATCGATTGTGGCTGGGGGCTCTTGTGCTGGCATCTGAAGTGTGGGGCCGGAGCTTCAGCCCGGCCACGACGAATGTGGCACCGGAGCTTCAGTCCGGCCACAAGGAATGTGGCGCCGGAACTTCAGTTCCGGCGGACCCGCACACTCCCCGCCGTCGTGAATGAACGCTCTATAATCCCGCTCCGAGGGTGTTCGATCGCGCCCACGCCGGAAGGAGCCACGACATGCGCCGGCGAGAGCCAAAAGGAGATTGACCCGGTGGCTGGTCACGCGTTCCGCGCGGTCGTCCCCCGGTGCGGACTCGAGTAATGGGGGTCGGAATGACGTTCGTCGATCTGCTGCTCACGCAATTCGGTCAGGCGTACAACACGCGGTCGTGGCACGGCACCAACCTGCGCGGGTCCATCCGCGGCCTCACGGCGGATGACGCGGCGTGGCGTCCGCACCCCGGGCGCCACAACATCCACGAGATCGTCGTCCACGCCGCCTATTGGAAGTACGCGGCGCGCCGGCGGCTCACCGCCGAGAAGCGTGGCACCTTCCCGCTGAAGGGCTCAGACTGGTTCGCCCGCGATGCGGCCGACGGTGAGCGCTGGGCCTCAGACGTTGCGCTGCTGGATGAAAGCCACCGCAAGCTGCGCGACGCCATCGCCGCTCTCTCCACGGCTGATCTCCAGCGGAGCGTTGGACGATCACTGACGGCGCTGTCGCTGGTGTCCGGCATCATCGCCCACGACCTGTATCACGCCGGGCAGATCCAGTTGCTAAAACGGATGCGGGAAGGCGGTTGACCGGGGTCTGGGAGCTGGGATGCGCGGCGGGCGGCGACAACCCTCAGAAGCGAAAACTAAAAACTGACCACGAGACCTGCTTCAAATCCCCGTAATCTTGAACGCGTATGCGTGCCGGCACGGGAGCTCGTCGACCGACAGGCGCGGCGTCTCGATCACCAGATCCGCTCGCTGCTTCCGCCACTTCAGCGGCGTCTTGACGCCCAGCATCGTCACGACACTCTTCGCGGGAGGCTGGATGTCTTTCAGCAGCAGCGTGTCTCCCGGCCACCCCGGCGTAATGGCGTAGAGTGCGTCCGGCTTCTTCGTGAAGAAGACCTGCTTGACCGCCGCCGGGCCGCGCGGCTTCTGGCCGGCCATTTCGAGGATGTCGTACTTCACGCGGAACTCGCCGAACCCCTGTTCGGGCATCTTGCCGGCGGTCCATTGCGCGGTCCGTGTCCACGTGCGCGTTCCGTAGATGGCTTCGCCGTTCACCGCCAGCCACTCGCCCATCTCCCGCAGGCGGTCCTGCATCACCTCGGGGATGCGCCCATCCGCCGTGGGGCCGATATTGAGCAGCAGGTTGCCGCCGCGCGCCACCAGGTCCGCGAACATCCAGATCAGTTCCTTGCCCGTGCGGTAGTTGCTGAGCGGCTCGTTACGGTTGTAGCCGTACGAGAAGCCCATGCCGCGGTTCTCTTCCCAGGGGTGCGAGGCATCCGGCAGCCCCGCGCCGTACTCGGTCGTGAAGTAGCCGCCGTGCTTGTGCCGCGTCTCGCTTCCCCACCGGTCGTTGACGATGACATCGTCTTTGACCGGTGATTCGTTGAACAGCCACGCCAGCAGTTCCGGCGACTTCCACTCTGTCGAGGGCAGATCCCACTCACCGTCGCTGAAGATGATTGACGGCTTGTAACGCGTGACCACGTCCTTGAATTGCGGGACCATGTGCTTCTCGACATACAACTGTCGGTCGGTAAGCCAGAGCGGGTTGAACCACTCGTAGAGCGAGTAGTAGAAGCCCATCTTCAGACCGGCCTTGCGCACCGACGTTGAGAGATCAGCCGAGCAGATCGCGACGCGGTCCGATGTCGACGGCGTTCCACGGGCGTCCCCAGTCACGATTCGCCTCGGCGCTCTTGAACAGCGCGAACCCGTCGTGGTGCTTCGAGGTCAGCGCCACATATTTCGCGCCGGAGTCCTTGAGGATGCGCGCCCAATCATCCGGGTCGAAGAGTTCGGCCTTGAACAGCGGCGCGAACTGCGTGTACGCGAAGTCCTTGCCGTACACGCGGTCGTGAAACGCCACCGTGTCGTCGTGGCGCTTGCGATCGCGCGCGTCATCGCCGGGCGGGGCCTGCAGCGAATACCAGTACCACTCGGCGTATTCGTTCGGCGCGGAGAACGAGGGCACGGCGTACACACCCCAGTGGATGAAGATGCCGAACTTTGCGTCGAGGTACCACACCGGCGCCGGCCGCGAATCGAGCGATTCCCACGTGGCCTCGTACCTTTTCTGGCCGCCCGCCTGGGCAGTCACGTAGGGAACCGACAGAGTGGTGAGGAGGAGAGCCGCGAGAGAGATGCGCACCATGGCGCAGAGGATAGCAAACCGTCCGGCGCCCGGCCGTCCCTACTTCCACCTGCACAGGCGGGCCACGGAGCCGACGTGCTCCGAAAAGCCCGCCACGTTGAACTCGATGACGGCTGGGGGGCCGTTGTGCGGCGTGAACCCGAACCGCATGGTGCGCGCGCGGGCGATCCGCCGGGCCAGCGACACGGCGTCAGGTGCAAACAGCGCGTCGTGCTCGGGCGAGCCGGGCCATCGCTCGGTCGACAGCACCTCATCATCGAAACCGATCTGCACCGTGCGTCGCTCATCCAGCGGTTCGATGGCTGCCGACACCTGCGTGAACACAAACGCCTCCGTGGTATTGTCCAGGCACCGCACCACGAGCACAGGGCGCACCCGCGTCATCCAGCTCAACGCGGTGTTCTCGGCTGGCAACTCGAAGGCGATGCTCCTTCGGTAATTGCTCACCCAGCGGGCGCTGTTCGCGTCCGTCCAGGTATGCATCGCGCGCGACGCGGACGGCAGACCGCGGGAGGGCGTCGCGCTGAGCACCGAAGCCTCCCCCACCCCGGCGGCACCGCTCTGCAACTCGCGGCCACCCGTTCCGAGAACCGTCACGGCCATCACCGCGGCTCCGGCAGCCGTCGCAGTGGCTGCCCACGTGTGCCGGCGGCTCCAGACGCGTGGCTCGGGCGCCGTGCTCCCTCGTTCTAAGTCACCAGTGTGAGGCGCAGCGACACCGGGAACAGTCGCGTCGTCGTCCGCATTCGCCACGGACGCAGACGCCGCCACGTGACCCTCGCACAGGCTGCACAGAGTGCCGTCACGATCGACGATCTGCGCGCATTTCAGACAGTGGGGCATGCGGACTGCTCCTGTATGGGCGCCGGCCGGTGCGGCCCGCCTCCACTGTCGTGGCCGGCAAGGGCCGCGCCACGGAAGAGTCACCCAGCCACCCGTGTAGAATCAGCGCCTTGGCGGGATGTCTACCCTCCGTCAGACCCGGCCTGCTACCGAACCCGAGGCTGGAGTAACGGATTCGTCACCTCGTCGTCACCCTGGTGGCGACACCCTTGCAGTCGAATCCCACTGCCCCGGTGAGAAGTGTTCACCATCAGAAATTCGAGAATTCGGAGGACGACTCATGGCCGTGCAGACGAAGCATTCCGACATCCTTGCCGAGGAGAACCGCGGCAAGCGGGAAGAGATCATCCAGCTGCTCACGAAGGCGTACTGGATGGAAATCGAGACCGTCATCAACTACGTCGCCAACTCGACCAATCCCGATGGCGTGCGTGCGCAGGAGATCATCGAATCCCTTGCCGCCGACGTCCAGGAGGAGCTCGGACACGCACAGAAGTTCGCCACGCGCATAAAGGAGCTCTACGGCGTAGTGCCCGGATCTCTGGAGTTCAGGCCCGAGCAGCATGCCCTGCAACCGCCCGAGCAGCAGACGGACATCGTCCACGTCATCAAAGGCGTGATGGCGGCCGAGCGCTCGGCGATCGGGTTCTACAGCGAGCTCATCGAGGCGGCCGACCAGGTGGACCCGGTCACGCAGGACATGGTCGTCGACATCCTTCGGGACGAGCAGGCGCACCTGCGCCTGTTTGAGGGCTTCCTGCGCGAGTACCAAGCCGAAGGCCGCGCGTAGCGCAGAGCGACGGAAGCGCACGCGTAGCGCACAGCGACGGAACGACGGGCGTAGCCACAGCGACTCAGACGCGCGTAGCGCACAGCGGCTCAGACGCGCGTAGCCACAGCGACTCACATGTGGGGCAGGGCGTCAGCCCTGCCCGCGACTCACATGTGGGACAGGGCTTCAGCCCTGCCCGCGATTCACATGTGGGACAGGGCTTCAGCCCTGCCGCGACTCACATGTGGGGCAGGGCTTCAGCCCTGCTCTCAGCCCATCGGGTGGTAGCATAAGCCGCGTTGCTGCAGCATCCTTCATGGCGAGCCTGAACGTCGGGCAGCGTCTCGGCGCGTACGAGATCATCGCGCCGCTGGGCGCCGGCGGCATGGGAGAGGTCTTCCGTGCGCGCGACACACGCCTCGACCGGCAGGTCGCAGTCAAAGTTCTGCCCGCCTCCATAGCCGATTCGCCCGATGCGCTCGCGCGGTTCGAGCGCGAGGCCCGTGCCGTCGCCGCGCTCTCCCACCCGAACATCCTCGTCATTCACGACTTCGGGCAGTCACCGGAGGCGATGTATGCCGTCATGGAGCTGCTCGAAGGCGAGACGCTGCGCGCGCGTCTGTCGTCTGGCGCACTGCCGCTCCGTAAAGCCGTGGACGTGGGGACGCAGATCGCGCGCGGGCTTGCGGCCGCACACGATCGACAGATCGTGCACCGCGATCTCAAGCCCGAGAACGTGTTCCTGACGACGGACGGCACGGTCAAGATTCTGGACTTCGGTCTCGCTCGCACCACGGGTCCGGCCGCGTTCACGGGGCTGGATTCACCAACCGTCGCGCCTGCCACGCACCCAGGGACCGTGCTCGGCACCGTCGGCTACATGGCGCCGGAACAGGTCCGCGGCGAAGCTGCGGATCACCGGGCCGACCTGTTCGCACTCGGGTGCGTGCTCTACGAGATGATCACCGGCCGTCGCGCGTACAGGCGCGAGACGGCGGCGGAAACGCTGACAGCCATCCTCCGTGAGGACCCGCCCGACATCGCATCCGCCAATACCAACATGCCGCCGGGCCTCGTGCGCACGATCCGCCGATGCCTCGAGAAGCGTCCCGAAGAGCGCTTCCAGTCTGCGCGCGACCTTGCGTTCGCCCTCGAGACAGGGCTCGACGGCAGCGCCGCCGGGTCAGGCGCGGCGGTGCCCCTCATTCTTCGTCGCTCCGTCTGGCGCCGATCGAGTTCGCTGGTACTGGCGGCCGCGATCGCCCTGGGTGCCGGCGCAGCATGGATTGCGGCCAAGTGGGCGGGCGTCGATCCCCAGGCCGCGAGGACCGCTGCACCGCCGTCGTTCCGGCGTCTGACGTACGAGCGAGGCACCATCCGTGAGGCCCGGTTCGGGCCCGACGGGCGCACGGTCGTATACGGTGCGACCTGGGAGAGCGACCCGATCCGGACGTTCATGACGCGGACCGACAGCACGGAAGCCGTCCGGGTGAACGTGCCGGACGCACAGGTCCTGTCCGTGTCACGCTCGGGTGAGATGGCTATCTCGCTCGGACACGCGTTCGAAGGCTGGATGGGGGCCGGCACGCTCGCACGCGCGTCGCTGCTCGGCGGCTCACCCCGCCCGCTCCTGGAGCACGTGCGTGAGGCCGAGTGGTCTCCCGATGGCTCCGAGCTTGCCATCGTTCGGCGCGAGAGCGGGTTCGAGCGCCTCGAGTTCCCCGTCAACCGCGTTCTGTATCAGACATCCGGCTACATCAGCAACATCCGCTTCTCGCCGGCGGGCGATCGCATCGCGTTTGCCGACCATCCGTTCTTCGCCGACGACGCCGGAGGCGTGTCGATCGTCGATCGGCAGGGGACGCGCACCGTCCTCTCGGAGAGGTACAACAGCGTCCGGGGCGTGGCGTGGTCGCCGGACGGCCGGGAGGTGTGGTACTCGGCGGCCACTCGCGAGAGCGGGGCCAACACGGCATTGATAGCCGCACCCCTGTCGGGAAGCCCACGGGTGCTATACACGGCTCCCACACAGCTGCGCCTCTTCGACATCGCCGCAGACGGCCGTGTGTTGCTCGGCGTGGACGTCAGCGAACGTCGCGTGGAAGCGATGCTGGCTGGTGATACGCAGGCGCGGGATGTGACGTTGCGCGACATGTCGACCGGTTCCTGGGTCGCGCCCGACGGAAGCGCCATGACGCTGGCGGACCAGGCCGTCCCCGGGTACGACGCGTACCTCCTGCGCGCTGGCGCCTCTTCACCGGTTCGGCTCGGACGAGGTCAGGCCTTCGGGATGTCGTCTGACGGCCGCTGGGTCGCCGCCATGCCGGCCACGGAGCCTCGCGTGCTGCTGCATTCGCCAGGCGCGACGCAGTCGAAGGAGCTGCCCAACCCGGAGCAAATCTTCATCGACAGCCTCGGCTGGCTACCGGACGGTACAGGACTCGTGCTCTTCGGACAACCGGCTGGTCGCATGGCGCGGGGTTACCTCCAGCGGCTGTCCGGCGGGCCGCCCCGCCCGTTCACCCCCGAAGGCGTTGGCGCGGTGAAGTGGTGGTCGATCGCCGTGTCGCCGGACGGAGCACAGGTGCTCGGCCGGGACAACTCGGGACGGATCGCACGATACCCCCTCGACGGAAGTGCCCCGGAACTAGTTGCCGGTCTTCAGCCCGACGAACTCCCGATAGCCTGGACGACCGACGGGCGCGCGCTGCTCGTCGCGCACGGACAGGGGCGGCCATGGGTAATCGATCGAATGGATCTCGCGTCGGGCCGCCGCGAGAAATTGCACGAGATTCGCCCTCGTGAGATGGCCGGCCTTCGGCTGACCTTGCTCGCGCTGTCGGGTGATGCGCGCTACTACGTGCACAGCTACTCACGTCTGCTCTCGTCCCTGTACGTCCTCGAGGGACTTCGCTAGCAGAACTGAAGTTCCGTCTCCACACGATCAGGGAGTCCGCCCGAACTGAAGTTCCGGCTCCACAGCCGCCGGTCAGCTCTGGCCTTCACTTCGCTGCCGAGAGCGGTCCGATTTCCACGCGCCGGAACTCGACCTCGGCGCCCTCGGCCTGGATCGCGATCTTCCCGTGGTCCGCGGTCGCATTCACGCCGTTGTTCACGAGATCGCCGTTGACCCACACTGTGACTGACCGTCCCCGCGCCTCGATCACCATCGTGTTCCACTGACCCAGCGGCTTCTCCGATCCGTCGGTCAGGTTCAGGATGCGCCGCGCGTCGCCCTCGGCGCCGCCCCACTTTTCGCCTGCCTTCCGCGGCCGGCGCTTCTCCATGTCGGCGACCTCGATGTTCTCCTGGATGCACCAGAAGTCGCCGGCGTGGCCGCTGTTCATCTGCACCTCAATGGACTGCGGGAACATCTTGTAGAGCGCGCGCAGGCGCGACGCGTGCACGAGGATGCCGCAGTTGCCCGGCTTGCCGGGGAACCGGTACTCCGCCTCGAGCCGGTAATCGCGATACGTGTCTTTCGTCAGCAGGTGCCCCTCGGGCTTTCCGAGGCTGACGAGCATCCCGTTCCGCACCACGAAGCTGGCCGGAGCCTTCGGGTCTGTGTCGCGCGCCGGCACATCCGGCTCCCAGTTCGAGAGGTCCTTGCCGTTGAAGAGCGGCACCTTGTGGTCCGGTGTGATGGGCGCGTCGCTCGCCGCGGCGCTCGCCCCCGCCATCGACGCAACGAGCAGGAGGATCAAGGTGGTCTGCATGGTGCGACAGCCTAGCATACGGAGCCGGCGTGGCACGCGCGGTCGCGCCGCACTCCGAACACGCCGTCGCGCCGCACTCACGCCTCGCGTTTGAAGCCGGAGTCGCGACCCGACGCACGCTCCCGTGTAACCAGGTCCGGCACGCCCTGTAGTAGACGAGTAGAGCCTGGAGGGGCGGCCATGACACATTCGTCGAGCGGCATTCGGCCGGTGTTCGCGGGAGCCTCGCGGCCCCTCATCTGCGCAGCGCTGCTGGTCTTTGGACAAGGCTGCGCACTCAAGACGATCGCGCTGAACAGCGTCGCGAACACGCTCGCGGCCAGCGGCGACACCTTCGCCTCGGATGACGATCCCGAGCTCGTGCGCGACGCGGTGCCCTTCGCGCTCAAGACTTACGAGTCGCTGCTGGCCTCCCGGCCGAACCACCGCGGGCTCCTGCTGGCGACGTGCAGTGGCTTCACCCAATACAGCTACGCCTTCGTGCAGAGCGAGGCCGATCGGCTCGAGCCCACCGACTACGCGCAGTCGCTCGTGCACCGGGAGCGCGCGCTGAAGCTCTATCTACGCGGGCGGGATTACTGCCTGCGGGCCCTCGAAATCGCGGAACCGGGGGGCGTCGCGCGCCTGAATCGCAGCCCGGCGAACGCGCTGACGCGCGTCCGCCAGCCGGATGTCCCGCTGCTCTACTGGACGGCCGCCTCCTGGGGCGCGGCGGCCACGCTGGCGCTCGATCAACCCGCGCTGGTGGGCGACCTCCCCACGGTGCGCAGCCTCGTGGATCGCGCGCTCGCCCTCGACGAAGGATTCGGCGGCGGCGCTATCCACGAGGTGCTGATCTCGCTCGAAGCCGTGCCGGAAGCGATGGGTGGATCGGCCGCCAGGGCCCGCGCGCACTTCGATCGGGCACTGGTGCTGTGCAACGGGCGCAGTGCCGCGGCCTACGTGACCCTCGCCACATCCGTCGCATTGAGCGCGCAGGACCGTGCGGCGTTCGTCAGCCTGCTCGGCCAGGCGCTGGCGGTGAACCCCGAGGAGGACAAGAGCCGCCGGCTGGCCAACCTGGTGGCCCAGAAACGCGCGCGCGCCCTGCTGGCACGCGTGGATGACCTGTTCGTCCCCGATCTCGAGGTGACGCCATGACTCGCGGCCGCATGTGTGTATTGCTCCTGTCGGTGGTGGCCGCCGCATCGACGCCCGCGGCGCAGGCACCGCGCACTACGCTGCGCGTGGCCTCGTTGGCACCCGCGCGATCGGTGTGGGACAACAGCCTGCAACAGATGCGCGCCGACTGGCAGACGGGCACGGCCGGTCGCGTGCAGGGCCTCGTGTACCCCAGCGGTCAGCAGGGCAACGAGACGACGGTGCTGCTCAAGCTGAAGAGCGGAACGCTCGACGGCGCGACCCTCGTGCTGCCCGGCCTCTGTCAACTGGACGATGCGTTCAACGTGTTCGGGATCCCCTTCTTTCTCGAGTCGTTCGATGAGCTGAACTACATGCTCGAGCGGTTGACGCCCCTGCTGAAGGGGCGACTCGAGGCCCGAGGGTTCGTCCTGCTTGGCTGGGGCCACGCGGGATGGATTCGCGTGTTCAGCACGACACCCGTCCGGACACTGGCGGAGCTGCAGGGTGGATCCGCACCATCGGCTCGCTACCGACGGAGGTAAACATCCTGATGGCGCTGTTCAGGGCCAGCAGGAACAGCACCCGCGACCCGATGTGCATCTGCGTCTTCATCGCCAATCTGGAGCTCGGCTACCTGACGCCACCCGTGGGCCTGAACCTGTTCCTGGCGTCCTACCGCTTCGACCGCGCCGCGGAGGTCTTCCGCGCGTCGGTGCCCTTCCTGATCATCCTCGGCATCGGCGTGCTGCTGATCACGTACGTGCCGTGGTTGACGACGGGGCTGCTCGCGTTGCGGGGAAGGTGAATCAGGGCATGCTACTGTGAAGCGTGTCTGCCCCAGCTGACAGCGCCGCGCCGTCGCGCCGCCGCTCGCGCACCGGTCTCCTGGTTCTCGGATCGCTTCTCGCCATCTGTGGTGTGATCGTGCTGTCGCTGATCACACGGCTGACACCGCACGTGCGCGACCGTGTTCTGGAGGCGCTGAACGGCCGCTTCCAGAGCCAGGTGCAGATCGAGACGCTGCAGGTGGCGATCTTCCCGACGCCCGAGGTCAGCGGCACCGGCCTGGAATTGCGGCACAACGGTCGCACCGACGTCGCGCCGCTCATCACCGTCCGGTCGTTTGCGGGACGGGCGGGATTGGCAGGCCTGATTGCGACGCCGCTCTCGCTGAGCAGCGTGGATCTCGAAGCGCTCACGATTCACGTGCCACCCGGCGGCGTGCGAACGGGCGAGCGGACCACCCCGGCGTCCGCCGGCCAGTCCGATTCCGCGTCGGGCCGCGCGCGCTCGCGCCTGCCGTCCCTCGTCATCGGCCGGATCACGGCCACGCACGCGCTCGTCGAGATCGCGTCCCGTGACGCATTGAAACCCCCGCGGCGATTCGACATCCACGATCTCGTCATGAACGAGTTTCGTCCCGACGCGCCGGCTGGCTTCAAGGCGTCGCTCACCAACCCCGTTCCGCGCGGGGACATCCAGACGAGCGGCGAGTTTGGTCCCTGGAAGGCCGCCGACCCTGCGCAGACCCCGGTCCGCGGGCGCTTCGAGTTCAAGAATGCCAACCTCGACACGATCAAGGGCCTCGGGGGAATCCTGACGTCTCTCGGCGAGTACAGCGGCGTGCTCGAGCGCATTGCCGTCAGCGGTGAGACAGACACGCCTGCCTTCCAGTTGGACAGCGGCCGCCGCGCGGTCCCCTTGAAGACACGCTTCCGCGCCGTCGTCGACGGCACGAACGGCAACACGGTGCTCGAGAGCGTCGACGGGACGCTCGCCCAGACCCCCATTCACGCGCGAGGCGCCATCATCCGGGAGAAGGGCGTCAAAGGCCGTCGCATCGCGCTGGACGTGTCGATCGACGGCGGCCGCATGGAAGACGTGCTCCGCCTCGCGGTCGACAGCGCGCAGCCGCCGCTGACCGGGCGTGTGTCGGTGGCGAGCAAAGTGCTGGTTCCGCCAGGTGAGGGGAAGGTGATTGACCGCTTGCAACTGGACGGACGATTCACCCTGGCCGAGGCGCGGTTCACGAGCTATGACGTTCAGAAGAAGATCACGATGCTCAGTCACCGCGCGCGCGGCGAGACGGACGATGTGGGTGGCGAGAGCGTGGTCTCGAACCTCCACAGCAGCTTCGTGCTGCGGGATGGCGTGCTCCGGCTGTCCGGCCTCTCGTTTGCGGTACCGGGCGCCGTCGTGCGCCTGGACGGCACCTACGCATTGCAGACGCAGGCGATGGACTTCAAGGGCGACCTGCTGCTCGAGGCGACGCTCGCGGAAACCACGACGGGCGCGAAGGCGGTCCTGGGGAAGATCTTTCAGCCGCTGTTCCGCGGGCCCAAGGGCGGCAGCAAGCTGCCGATCCAGGTGAGCGGCACGCGCGACAAGCCGCAGTTCGGCCTCGACCTGAAGCGCGCGCTCACACCGGGTGATTGATCCGCGGGATCAACGTCGACGGTGATCGACTGCTCCTCCATGGCGGTCCGGGAACGGCTACTCCCGTAACCTGGGACACGGCGGGGTGGCATGCACGGAGTGGAGATGAGCGACAACACGACGTCAACCGGCACGAATCTCTGGAGCTCCACCGAGCATGCGGTGGCGTACCTCGGGCGCGCCCGGGAGATCCCGCGCCGGGTGGAGGGCGAAACCGCACTGATCGAGTGCCTGCCACCGGTGGTGCGCCGCGTGCTCGATCTGGGCTCCGGCGACGGCCATCTGCTCGCGCTGGTGCTCGCGGCGAGACCCGATGCGACGGGCGTGGCACTCGACTTCTCGCCGGCGATGCTGGAACGGGCACGCGCGCGCTTCGCCGGGAATCCCAGCGTGGCGATCGTGGAGCACAATCTCGACGACCCGCTGCCCGTGCTCGGCAGCTTCGACGCCGTGGTCTCGTGCTTCGCCATCCACCACGTGTCTCACGCGCGCAAGCAGGCGCTCTATGCCGAGGTCCTCGAGATGCTGGAGCCCGGCGGCGTGTTCTGCAACCTGGAACACGTCGCATCGCCCACGGTGCGTCTGCACGAGGAATTCCTCGCCGCGCTCGGCGTGTCACCTGCCGACGAGGACCCGTCGAACAAGCTCCTCGACGTCCACACGCAGCTCGAATGGCTGCGCGCGCTCGGCTTCGGCGACGTGGACTGCCACTGGAAATGGCGTGAGCTGGCGCTGCTGGCCGGAGTGAAGGGGACGGACTCTCGCCTCCAGGCTCCCAGCTCCAGCCTCCCGGGCTGAGATCGGGAGGTGTTTTTCACATCCCTGCAAACACCTCCCGATCTCATTCTCATCGGCGTCTCATTTGTCTTCGCTTTCGCTCTCGCCCAATCGGGGAATCAGCTCCGCTCGTAGAAGGGCGGCGGCTCGATCCCCAGCGCGCGCAGGTACACGTAGCCCTGCCCGCGGTGATGGATCTCGTTGTCGATCACATACAGGATGAGATCGTGGAGAGTCCCGGTGTACTGACCGAACGCCGTGATGGTCTCCGCGAAGCCGTCCGGCGGGAGCTTTCGCCACAGCGTGTTCAATTCTTCCGTGCTCTCGTCCCAGCGCCGCAGAATCTCCGCCTTCGGCTGCGCCTCGCGCGAGCCCGTCGTCGTCCAGTCACCTGCCACCGCCCCTCGTACCATCGGGACGGCCATCGTAAGCATCTCGAGGGCGAGCGCGCCGAATGGACGCATGCCGCCGACAGAGAAGGTGAACAGCTGATCGTCCGGAAACGCGTCGATCACGCGTCGTGTCAGCCGGCGATGGGCCTGCCAATGCGCCAGCAGCGCGTCGGGAGTGATGAAGGATGGTGTTTCGGTAGGCATGTAACCTCCTGGGGGCCGCGCAAGGTGCAAAAGACAGCGCCACCCGACGGGGTAGAACCTGGCATCTCGGATTCGGGCCCTTCGCCACTCTACTGCACTCCGATCAGGCGTAGAACATCTCGCCCGGCCGCTTGTTGACGTCCTCCCGAGCGAGCTCGAACCGCTGCGCGTACGAGAGCATCGTCTTGTGCAGGTTGTCGATCAGCTCGCCTGCGGCGCTCGACGACCCTGTCCTGGAAACGTCTGCCGCAGCGACCAGCAGCGGCCGCGCGCACGGGAGGATGCCTCGTAAACGGCCGCAACGAGGCCCCCTTGACAAAGCCGGCTGGCCTCCGGCGGGGCCGCTCTGCTAGACTTCGCCTCTCACCTCCATCGCAGCCCATCTCGTTCGACGCCAGGGAGCGCGCATGCCGAATACGATCCTCGTCGTCGATGACGAGCCGGACCTTGAACTGCTCATCAACCAGCGGTTCCGAAAGCAAATCCGTGAGCGCAGCCTGGAGTTCCTCTTCGCGAGCAACGGCGAGGAGGCGCTTCGCGTCCTCGATCGCCAGGGCAGCATGGACGTGGTCCTCACCGACATCAACATGCCGGTGATGGACGGCCTCACGCTGCTCGGCAAGCTGAACGAACGGTTTCCGCTGCTCAAGTCCGTGATCGTCTCCGCCTACGGGGACATGGCCAACATCCGCACGGCGCTCAATCGCGGCGCCTTCGACTTCATCACCAAGCCGATCGATTTCCAGGACCTCTCCCTGACGCTCGACAAGAGCCTCCAGGAAGCGCTCGTGCGCAAGCAGGCGGCGCAGGATCGCGACGGCCTGATCGCGCTGCGGAAGGAGCTCGACGTCGCACGACGAATCCAGGAGTCGATCGTGCCGCGCCGCTTCCCGCCCTTTCCGCACCGGAGCGATGTGGCCGTGCACGCGAGCATGGTGCCGGCCCGCTCGGTCGGGGGCGATTTCTACGACTACTTTTTTGTGGACGATCAGCGGTTGGTCTTCACGATTGGTGATGTCACCGGGAAGGGTGTCCCTGCGGCACTGTACATGGCCGTCACCCGCACGCTCCTGCGCGCCACGGCGTCACGGGGCCTCAGGCCGCACGAGTGCCTCGCAGCCGCCAACGAGGCCCTGTTCGAGGATACCGACGCCGCGATGTTCGTCACCTGCTTCCATGCGGTGCTCGACACCAGCACGGGCGTCATCGAGTTCTCGAACGCGGGGCACAATCCGCCATACGTCCTGCGCGCGGACGGTCTCGTGGAGACCACGGCGGAGGCCGGCGGGTTCATGCTCGGGGCGTTCCCCGGCTCTGCGTACGACCACGCCACGCTGCACCTCCAGCCGGGCGACACGCTCGTGTTGTTCACGGACGGCGTGAGCGAGGCCATGGGCCCGCTCGATGAGCTGTACGGAGACGAGCGCCTCCTGGGCTGCCTCGAAGGGCTGTGCCGCGGACCGTGCAACGAGTTCGTCAGGGGCGTGCTGGCAGACGTGCAGACGTTCGCCGCCGGCACACCTGCCGCCGATGACACCACCATCCTGACCATCACCTGGGCCCCGCAGGGCAGCGTGGCACTCGCGTGATGCGCAGGGGCACCGCGCTCGCTGTCGTCGCGACCGCCTTCTGGCTCGCGCCGCTGGAGGCGCAGCGCGCCCCCTCGCCCCGGTCCGCCGCCGCCAGGGCAGCCGCGCCGGCGACGGCGTCCGGTTCCGAAGTCGGCCGGCCGTTCCTGACGTGCTTTGGCTCGCGTGAATACGGGGCCACCGCTCAGAACTGGGTCTTCGCCGAGGACACGCGTGGGTTGATGTACGTCGGCAACAATATCGGCGCGCTCCAGTACGACGGCGCGACGTGGAGGCTCATCGACACCGCGTCGAAAAGCGTCGTCCGTTCGATCGCCCGGGACAGCGATGGGCGTCTGTACATCGGCAGCACCGGCGAGATCGGCTACCTCGCGCCCGATGCCCGGGAGCAGCTGCAGTACGTGTCGCTGCTGCAGCACGTGAAACCAGAGGACCGCGCGTTCAATGACGTCTGGACGGTGCACGTCGCGGCAGAAGGCATCTACTTCCAATCCCGGGAGGTGCTGTTGCTCCTCACCCCTCCCGCCGACCGGGCGTCCGACAGCGGATGGCGCGTGCGCACCTGGAAGCCGCGCGGCCGCTTCCTGTTCGCGTTCGTGGTTGGAGGAAGGGACGACGTCCATGAGCAGGGGGTAGGACTGCAGCAGATGGTGGGGGATCGCCTGGTGCGGGTTCCGGGCAGCGAGCAGTTCGCGGAGGAGCGCGTCCAGGTGCTGCTGCCGCTGGACGGAGGAGGCTCGCCGCAGCTGCTGCTCGGGACGTTCAATCGCGGCCTGTTCCGGTACGACGGGAAGACGTTCACGCCGTTCGCTACCGACGCGGACGCATACCTGCGCGAGCGGACGCTGTACAAAGGCATCGGTACTCCCGGACGGGACGTTCGGCTTCTCGACAATCAGCGGCGGCCTCGTGGTCATGAATCCGGAGGGGCACGCACTGCACTACATCAACCAGGCCACCGGCCTGCCGAACGACAACACGCTTGCTGTGTACGCGGATCACACCGGGCTGGTGTGGCTGGCATCCGAAGGATCGGTGTGCCAGATCGAAACCCCCTCGCCATTGTCCCGGTTCGACATCAAGGTCGGGCTGTCGGGCGGCGTCTCGGACGTGCTCCGGCACAAGGGTGTGTTGTATGCAGCCACCAGTGTGGGCGTGTTCTACCTGGACGCCGCGTCGTCCACCTTCAAGCAGATTACCGGCTTCCGCGAGGGGAACTCGCAGGCCACCGCCCTGGCGTCGAACGGCGACGTGTTGATGGTCGGTTACGGGTCGGGCCTGCATCAGGTGGACGGGGGGGTCGCGCACGTCGTGAAGCCGAACATCGGCGCGTCCTTCTCATCCGGGGCGATCCGCTTCTCCCGGCATGACCCCAGGCGGCTCTGGGTTGCGCTCGAAGACGGGTTCGCGTCGATGCGGCTAGGGGCCGACGGCAGGTGGATCGATGAAGGGCGCGTGCCGGGCATCCGCGAAACGATCGGTTATCTGGCCGAGCCCACGGTGAACGAGCTGTGGCTCGGCACCGGAGCGCAGGGTGCCATTCGCGTGCGCTTCGGGAACGGCCCCGAACATCCTAGGATCGACCGGTTTGGTCCGGCGCAGGGGCTGACGGGACAGACCGGCCTCGCTGTGTATGCTGTGGGCAACCGCCCGGTGCTCGTGTCAAAGGAGGGCGTGTTCCGGCTCGATGACCGCGGCCAGCGTCTGTTGCCGGACATGACGTGGCGGGGGGTGTCGGTGGGCGGCACGCAGGATCAGTCCGCCATGGCGGAAGATCGCCAGGGGAACGTGTGGGGCAACTTCGGCCTCGAGACGGCGGTGTTCCGGCGCCAGACCGACGGATCGTATCGCGTGGACAAGACGGCCCTGCTCCGCTTCGCCGACATGGCGGTGGCGAAAATCTACGTCGAAGACGACGGCGTCGTCTGGTTCGGCCGCGACGACGGGCTGGTGCGGTTCGATCCATCCATCCGTCAGAACTACACCACTGATTATTCCGCGCTGATCCGGCGGGTCACGCTGGAGGACGGCCGGCTGCTCCACGGCGGGGCCACCTCCGGCGACAGGCCGGCAGCCATCCCGCGGCTGGCGGCTGCTGATAACGCGTTGCGGTTCGAGTTCGCATCGACCTGGCTCGCCAGCTCGCGCGAAACCCACTACCAGACCATGCTCGAGGGGTTCGATCCGAAGTGGTCGGCGTGGAACACCGAGTCGCGGCGCGACTATACGAACCTGCCCCCTGGGTCGTACCGCTTCCGCGTGCGGGCGCGGAATCTGTACCAGCACGAGAGCGGAGAAGCAGACTACGCGCTTCTGATCGTCTCGCCGTGGTACGCCACCTGGTGGGCCTACTTCACGTATGCGCTCGGCGCCGTCGCGGCGGTGCTGGGCGTGGTCGGACTCCGCACGCAGAAGCTGCGCGCCGAAAGCCGGCGGCTCGAGCGGATCGTGACCGAACGCACCAAGGAAATCCGCGAGCGCGAGTCGGAGGTGCGCGCCCAGGCGGACGAACTGCGCCGGCTCGACGAGATCGTCAAGGCAATCAATCGCGAGGAAGGCCTCCGCAACGTCCTGCACGCGCTGCTCGAGGAGGGCCTGAAGCTGGTGCCGCAGGCCGAGAAGGGCACGTTCCTGGTTCGCGATCTCAAGACCGACCAGTTCGTCTTCGCAACGCACGTCGGCTATGAGGCCGACGCCTTGAATGGGATCTCGCTGACCGAGCAGGACATCACGCAGCGCTACGCCCAGGGCACCGAGCGCGTGGATCGCGGGGTGTACATCGTGCGGCCGGAGGTGGGTGACGGTCCGAAGGGCCGCCTGGGTGCACTCCCGGTGCCGAAGGCGATGCTCGCGATGACGGTGGCGCTGCGCGGACGGCTCGAGGGCCTGCTCGTGTTCGACAACCTGCACGACGAGAACGCGTTCGACCATTCCGATCTGCAGCGCGTCTCACGGTTGCGCGAACATGCGATCGCCGCGGTGGCGAAGGCGCGCACGCTCGTCACGGTGCAGGAGAAGACGCTCGCGTTGCAGCAGCAGAAGGAGCAGGTCGAGCAGGCCTACGACAACGTGGAATTGCTCAGCCGAATCGGGCGTGATATCACCGCACGGCTGTCGATCGAGGAAATCATCGCCACCGTCTACCAGAACGTGAACGCGCTGATGGACGCGGCGGTCTTCGGAATTGGCCTGTGCGATGAAGCCGGGGAGCGGATCGAATTCCCGGCGACCAGGGAGAATGGCGAGCCTCTGCCGCCGTTCGGGTATGCGCTGACCGACGATTCACGACTCGCCGTCGTGTGCTTCCAGCGGCGGGAGGAGATCGTCATCGAGGACATGGCGCGGGAGCACCAGCGGTACCTGCGGGAGCACAAGCCGCCGGTCGCCGGCAAACCCGTCGCCTCGATCATCTACCTGCCGCTCGTGCACAAGGATCGTGCAATCGGCGTCATCACCGCCCAGAGCTTCCGGACACATGCGTTCACCGACTACCACCTGAACATCCTGCGCAATCTCGCCACCTATGCCACGATCGCGCTCGAGAACGCCGACGCGTACCGGCGCCTGAATGCAACACTCGAGCGGCTCCAGAAGATGCAGGAGCAGCTGGTCGTCCAGGAAAAGCTGGCGTCGCTCGGCGCCCTGACGGCCGGCATCGCGCACGAGATCAAGAACCCGCTCAACTTCGTCAACAACTTTGCCGAGTTGAGCATGGAGCTCGCCGGCGAGCTGCAGCAATCGCTCGAGAGTCAGCGCGATCGGCTGGACCCGATGGTGTACGACGACCTGACCGGGCTCGCGGCCGACCTCGTGCTCAACGCGCGAAAAATCAACGATCACGGACGCCGGGCCGACAGCATCATTCGCGGCATGCTGCTGCACTCCCGCGGCCACTCGGGCGAGCGGCAGGACACGGACATCAACGCGGTGCTCGAGGAATACGTCAACCTGTCCTACCATGGCCTCCGCGCGCAGGACTCGTCGTTCAACGTCACCCTCGAGCGCAATTACGATCCGACGGTTGGCACCGTGCTCGCCGTCCCGCAGGACATCAGCCGCGTGTTCCTCAACATCGTGAACAACGCGTGTTATGCGACGCACGAGCGGAAACAACAGGCCGACACGCGGGGGGAACAGGGCTACGCGCCAACCCTGCAGGTCACGACGCGCAACCTGGGCGACGTTGTGGAGGTGCGGATTCGGGACAATGGCAACGGAATCCCGTCCGAGATCCGCGATCGCATCTTCAACCCGTTCTTCACGACCAAGCCCACCGGCCTGGGCACGGGCCTCGGCCTGTCGATCAGCCACGACATCATCGTGCAGCAGCACCATGGGCACCTCGAGGTGAACAGCGAGCCGGGACGATTCACGGAATTCATCGTGCGGCTGCCGCGCGCCGCCGCCCCCCACCACAAGACGGTGGCCACCTGACCAGGGAGGAGGCGTGATGAAGATCGTGGTCGTCGACGACGAACGTGACGTGCAGGCCCTGTTCGAGCAGCGGTTCCGGCGCGAGATCCGGCTGGGCCTCCTCGAACTGCATTTCGCCTTCTCGGGCGAGGACGCCCTGACCCTGCTCGAGGATCGCGGCATCGCCGATATTGTCCTCATCCTGTCGGACATCAACATGCCGGGCATGAACGGCCTCGAGCTGCTGAAAGCGATCAAATTGCGCTACCCGCTGCTCAAGGTCTACATGGTGACCGCTTACGGCGACGAGGCCACGCACCAGCGCGCGCTGGAGTCCGGCTGCGACGATTACCTGACCAAGCCGATCGATTTCGCCGTGCTCAAGCAGCATCTCGGGCTCATCGATGGGGTGGCCGAGTCCGGATGACGGGCGCATTCGAGCACAAGCTGAACTGTCGGTTGTCACGCAATTTGCAGAGGTCGCGGCTCCATGGGCCACTCCATCCTGATCATCGACGACGACGCCAGTACCCGCACGCTGCTGACGAGCGCCCTGCAGACAGAGGGATACGACACCGTCACGGCCGAGAATGGTGCGGAAGCGGTCCGCCGGCTCGTGCAGTCAAAGCCCTGCGTGATCCTCCTCGACTTCGACATGCCCGTGATGGACGGACATGACTTCCGCGAGGTGCAGAAACGTGTGGCGCCGGACGTGCCGATCATCTGCCTCACGGGCGCGGCCGACCCCGAGATGACGGCACGGCGTGTCGGGGCCTCCAGCGTGCTTCAGAAACCGCTGGACGTCGACGCGCTGCGAAGCGCGGTGGCGGAGCTCTGTCGTCAGCCGCACGCACACCGGCACACGCCGGAGGTGGAGAGCTCGATCACGCCAGGACGCGATGCCCGCCCGGGCGACAGCGCCGCCGAATCGAAGTAGCCGCCGAAGAGGGGAACACGGTATCGGCGCGGAGTTGTCGGTCCGGCAGCACCGGAGCGGGGGCTGCACAACAGGGCGGCAACCTGAATGTGGGGCCGACAACTTAGTCCGGCCTGAGCGCCGGCACTGAAGTGCCGGCTCCACACGCCGGTACTAGCGCAGCACCGACGCGGGCAGCTCGAAGGTGCCGCCTTCGTGCGCGTGCAGCCGCTCGATCTGGGCGCGCGCACGCTCCATCTCGTGGAGCGAGAGTTTCCAGAGGGCGAACAGCGTGGCCCCCGTGAGGTGGCTGGCGCCCATGCGAACGAGAAATGCGAGCGCGTCCGGGGTCAGGGCGGCAGGGCGCTCGGCCGGACGCTTCTCGGGACTGACATTCGTCAGGAGGACCACGCGATCGGATTCCTCGGCCATCTCCTGCATGGCCCCGAACACGTGCGTGAGCTCCGTGCCCTTCTTCTGGATCGCCTCGGTCGTGGCGGATGGGATGAGCAGGAGGCGGCGCTTGCCGTCCAGCCGCACGATGACGCCGGAAGGCGGGGTGTGCTGGACCTGCGCGTCGAACTTCAACGCGGTGAACACGTCGCCCGCCGCCTCGCCCAGGGGCGGCCCCACATTCCATAGCAGGCGTGCGAACCTGCCCATCTCCTGCAGGTCCGCCATGAGCCGCTGGATCTCGGAGAGCCGGGTCTGGTAGCCCGCGGGCATCTCAGCCACGACCCACTCAGGACCAGGATGCGCCACGAGCTCAGTCATGTGTCCCTTCCACCTGTTCGGATTCCGAGCTTCTATCGGCCGTCGACGCTTCACGCGAGATAAGCGCCGGCGCCGGCGAGCTCCTCAGACGTAGTGGCAACGGTCCCTTGACGTGTCCGGTTAGCATACCAGCCCGTCGGGGCGGAGAGTTGCGTCCGGTTTGCGAGTCAGTCTGTCGTGCTAGGGTTCGAGAAGCGGCACACGGCGGCGGAGTCGCTCCCTGCAGAGCCGCGGAGACAGGTGCGTGGTGACGTACGACGTACTGGTGATCGGAGCAGGCGCCTCGGGCGGCTGGGCAGCGAAACGACTGAGTGAGGCGGGCCTCTCGGTAGGCCTGCTCGATGCGGGGCGGCCACATAGCGAGGCCGACGCGCGCGAGCACCTGCCAGCGTCGGCGCTCATGTTCCGCAACATGGCACCGAGCATCGTCCGCCGCACCCGCCCGCGCCAGCAGGAATGCTACGCCTGCACCGAGCACAATTACGACTGGTTCGCCAACGATCTCGAGGAGCCGTACACCACGCCGGCAGACAAGCCATTCAGCTGGCAGGGCCGGATGCGGATCACGGGCGGGCGCACCAACGTGTGGGCGCGCCAGAGCTATCGCCTGAGCGATCTCGATTTCAAGGCCGCGTCGTTCGACGGCCACGGCGACGACTGGCCGATCGGCTACGAGGACCTCGCGCCCTACTACGATCAGGTGGAGGACTACGTCGGAATCAGCGGCCAGGCCGAAGGCGTGTACGAGCTGCCCGACGGCCGCTTCCTGCCGCCGATGCCGCTCACGTGCCCGGAGATGCGGCTGCGCGAGCGCGTCAAGGATCGCTTCGGGTGGACGGTCACCAGCGGCCGCGCGGCCAACCTGACCCGCCCTCATCGCGGCCGTGCGGCCTGTCACTACTGCGGGCCCTGCGAGCGCGGCTGCACGACGCGATCCTACTTCAACGCGGCGTTCACCACGGTCGCCGACGCCGTAGCCACCGGCCGCTGCACGCACATCCCGCACGCGATGGCGTACCAGGTGATCATGGACACCGACCGCAACCGCGCGCGCGGTGTCCGCTACATCGATCGGGTCACCCACGACGTGCGTGAGGTCTTTGGCCGCGTGGTCATTCTCTGTGCCCAGGCGCTCGAGTCGGTGCGGATCCTCTTCAACTCGGCGAGCCGGCAGCACCCCAACGGCCTCGCGAACTCGAGCGGCGCGCTCGGGCATTATCTTCAGGATCACATCTGGAACGGCGGCGGCGCGCGCGGCGAGTTCCCCGACTTTCCAGGCACGCCGACGGCCACGCGCCCGCTGCGCCCGAACGGGTTCTACGTCATTCGCTTCCGCAACACGCGGTCGGGTCCGCGGTACGCGAAGTTCCTGCGCGGGTACGGGATCCAGGGCGGCTGGTTCGACGGGGTCACGTTCAACTGGCAGGCGCCGGGTTTCGGCGAGGCGTTCAAGCGTGGCCTGCGCGAGGGCGTCACGACCATGAACATGGGCGGCATGGGTGAATGCCTGCCGCGGTGGGAGAACTTCGTCGAGATCGACCCCGGCGGCATGGTGGACGTGTTCGGCATCCCCGTGCTGCGGATTCACATGGCCTGGAGCGAGAACGAACGCGCCATGATCCCCGACATGGCCGAGGCGTCCGCGGAGATGCTCGAGGCCGCAGGCGCCAAGAACATCGCGCCCTGGACGGTGCCCGATCGGATGCCGGGCATGGGCATCCACGAAGCGGGAGTGGCACGCATGGGGCTGGATCCGAAGACGTCGGTGCTGAACGGGTTCCAGCAGACGCACGACGTGCGGAACCTGTTCGTCATGGATGCCGCGGGGTTCGTCTCGACCGGGGCTCAGAACCCGACGCTGACCATCATGGCGCTCGCGTTGCGGTCGAGTGACTTCGTGCTGGAACAGATGCGGCGCGGGGAGTTGTAATCTGGCGGTGGTGGTCGCCGCCACCAGGGCACTTCGGACCCGGCGCTACACTGGCTTGTGTTGTCATGGCCTCACCCATGTGGGGCAGGGCTTCAGCCCTGCAAACCGGCGCGCGCAAGCAGGCCTGAAGGCCTGCCCCACATGACTACACAAGTGAATTGCAGGTCAAAGATCCCGCTCATCTCCTCCTGAACCAAGGCGCGCGCTTCTCCTTGAACGCCGCGCGTCCTTCCGCGGCATCCGCGGTCGCAAAACAGATCGTCTGCAGGTCGCGCTCGTACTCGATCGCCTGTTCGAGCGGCATGGTGAACGCGGCGCGCAGATTGAGCTTCGCGGTCTCCGCCGCGATCGGCGCCCGCGAGGCGATCGTCGCGGCGATGGACAGGGCGCGCGGCAGGAGCTCAGCCTGGGGGCACGACCTCGGTGACGAGCCCCCACGCCAGCGCTCGCTCGGCCGGGATCGCATCACCGGTCATGATCATCAGGGCCGCGTTCGACGGCCCGATCGAGTGCGCGAGGAATGTCGCCATGCCGCCGCCGCCAATCCATCCGAGCTTGATTTCCGGCGCGGCGAACTGCGCGGTCGCCGATGCGATTCGGATGTCGCAGCTCATCGCGGTCTCCAGCCCGCCTCCAAACGCATAGCCATTCACCGCCGCAATCGCCGGCTTGAGGAGCCGCCGGATGGCGTCACAATAGTCAGGCCGGTTGCGGAAGTTCCAGGCGGTGTCGTACCGATCCAGCTCCCCAATATCGGACCCGGCACAGAACGACCGCTCCCCTGCCCCGGTGACGATCACGCACCGCACCCCGTCGTCGCGATTGCAGCGCTCGACGTGCGCCACGATGGCGTCGGCCATGTCGGGGGTGACCGCATTGAGCTTGTGCGGCCGATTGAGGGTGATCGTGGCGATCCGGTCGTCGATGCTGAAGAGAATCTCGTCGGGCATGGATGGTCCTATCGTTCTGCGCCCGCCGGGCGGCTGCGGGCGTAAGCCGTCTGCAAGCGATTCGAGGATGACCGGGTGCGGCGTGCGCTGGCTGAGGCCCAGTCGCAGGATCTCAGACGCGTCGGTCTGAAAGCCAACGTACCCGTCGTATCGCGGCCGCACGTACGCGTGCTCCAGGGTCGCGGCGGTGTTTGCGTAGAAGTTCCCCCAGCGGGCGTTGACGTCGGGATCCTGCCACGCCTCGCGCCGGCTCGGCTGCCCATCATGGGCCGGGATGAATCGGACCTGCGCGTCAGCGCTCATCAGCCAACGCAAGTGATCGAGCAGGGGCGGCGAGACCTCACAGCTGCGGGAGATGCCGATGCCGGTTCCGCCCAGTGTCGACCCGGGACGCCCGCGCTCAGCCTGACGCGGCGCATCGCGAAACGCGAGGGAACGCCCACCCGCGGAGGAGGCGGCGTAGTTCACGTACCCGTAGACCAGCGGGCACAGCGCGATGTCATCGCCGGTGGTCATGGCACGCAGGAGTCCAATCGGGTTCAGCGCCCGCGCCGCCGGCGGCATCCGGTCGTACAGCGTTGCCATCAGATCGAGCGAGGCCTCACCGGCAGCCGGTGACACGAGCGAGTCCGGATCGCTTTCGGCGGGCGGCTCGCCGAAAGCGGTGGCGATCGAGAAGAAGGTCAGAATCGCGTGCGGCCCCGCCACCGACAGTGCCACCGGCACGGTTGCCGACAGCGACACCACGTCAGACCATGTGCCTGGCGGGTGGGCGGCAACGCGCAGCGTCACTGCCATCACCTGCGTGGCGGCATCGAGCGGCAGCGCCCAGTGGGCCCCCGCGTAACGATAACTCGTCAGGCACGGCCCAATCGTCCGCGCCGACCAGTCGGCGATCTCCTCGGCCAGGAAGAGCTCCTCCAGTGGCCGCAGGCAGCCGGTCGCGACGGCCTCGCCGACGTGGGGATGATCCAGCACGACGAGGTCATAGCGGGCGCAGAGATCCGCGATGGGGTGCGACTCGAATCCTTCGAGCGGCTGTCGATCCCAGTCGACGGCGATGCCGTCACGCGCGGGATCGAGCCTGGCGGCGGCGGCGGCCAGGGCGTGCGCACCTCGCGGGATGGTCCCAGGTCAGACCGCGATAGCGGATCACGAGCACATCCCGATACTCGCCGATCGCTCCCGCCGCGACGAGGGCATCGATCCGATCGTCAGGATAACCGGCCTCCCGCAGCACGTCGCGCGTGTGCTCGCCGGCCAGCGGCGCGCCCCTGGCCACCGTGGAGGGCGTCTTCGAGAACTTGATCGCAAACCCCGGCGTCTTCACGTGCCCCTCGGTGGGATGGTCGTACTCCACGAAGGTGCCGTTGTGCGCCACCTGCGCATCGTCGACGAGGTCGGCATACGAGTACACCGGTCCCGCCCAGATGTCGTGTTCCCTGAACATGTCGAGCCACTCCCGCGTTGTCTTCGCGGTCAACCGCTCGCGCGTTTTCTGAAAGATCTCGTCGCGGCGGGTCCAGGCGTCGGTCTCGTCGTCCATCTCGAGGAACGACGGTTCTCCAATCAGCGCACCGAGCTTCTTCAACGACGGAAACGCGACGATGATGTAGCCGTCGGCCGTGCTGAAGGCGCCGTACGGGGACCTGATGTAGACGTGCGCGTGCGGCTCCGACGAGCGCACCTGCGGCTTCTGGGCCACGGTGAACACCGACAGCTCCTGCATCTGCAGCGTCGTGATCGCGTCGAGCATGTTGACCTGGACCAGCTGTCCCTCGCCCGTGCGCTCGCGGTGCAGCAGCGCCGCAAGAGCCCCCTCGAACGCGGTGTAGGCGGCGACGGCATCGACGAGGTACTGCCCGGCCGGCGTGGGCGGCTCCCCCGCGCGCCCCGCCGACAGCATCGCGCCCGACATGCCCTGCAGGATGAGGTCCTGACCGGGCCAATCCAGATACGGGCCCGACTCCCCATAGCCCGACATCGACACGTACACGAGCCGGGGGTTGATGGCTGCCAGCGCTTGGTAGTCGATGCCCAGCCGTGCGGCCACGCCGGGCCGGTAGTTCTGCAGGAAGACGTCCGCCGTCTTGACCAGCTCCAGAAGGACCGCCTTGCCGTCCGGCGACTTCAGGTTCACCGCCAGCGAGCGCTTGTTCCGGTTGAGCGACAGGAACGAGACGTTGATTTTGTTGCCGCGCGCGCCACCCGCGGCGACGTGGCGCTGCCACTCGCCGGTGACGGGCTCGACCTTGACGACGTCGGCGCCGAGATCACCGAGCCGCTGCGCCGCAAACGGTCCGGCCATCGCGATCGAGCAGTCGAGGACGCGATAGCCGCTGAGGATGCTCATGGAAGGTCAGATCTCCTGAGATGACGCTTAAGGCTACAGGCTACGGGCTACAGGCTGCAGGCCAGTCTGGCTTGAGGCCCGATCGGCCCGCAGTCTGGCGCCTGTAGCCTGTGGCCTGCTCGAATGTCGCTCCCTCTAGTGCATCACCCAGCCGCCATCGACATTGAGCGCCTGACCGGTGACGAACCCTGCCTCGTCCGAGGCGAAGAACATCAACGCCGTGGCGATGTCGCCCGCGTGCCCGCGGCGTTTCACGGCCTGGTGATCGAGGACGAAGCGGGAGTAGCCTTCCGGGTCGGGGTGGATCTTCTCGGCGTCGGTGGGAAACGCGCCCGGCACGATCGCGTTGACCGTGATGCCGTACGGTCCGAACTCCCGGGCCCACGCACGCGTCAGTCCGATGAGCGCACCTTTCGAGGCGACGTACGGCGCCAGCAGGGGCAGGCCGCCGTAGAAGGTGATGCTCGACACGTTGACGATCCGGCCCCACTGCCGCTCGCGCATGTGCGGCAGCGCCGCCTGCACCGCGACCACCGCGGCATCGACGTTGACCCGCTGCACGGCCTGATGCTCTTCGATCGTGAAATCCTCGAACGGCTTCGATGGATAGATCGCGGCGTTGTTGATGACCACGTCGAAGCCGCCGACCTGACGCGATAACGCCTCGAGCTCCGGCTTCAGCTTCCGGAGATCGGAGAGATCCAGCGGCGCGACGACGAGGCGATCGGCGTGAGAGGCGGTCGCCGCCTTCAGCGCGGCGATCTTCGCCGGATCGTTGTCGACGGCAATCACCGTTGCGCCCGCCGCCAGCAACAGCGTCGTGGTCGGTAACCCGAGCCCCCCGGCCGCGCCCGTGTAGAGAACCGTCCGTCCCGCAAAAGCACTCATCGCGTCACCGGCCTCGCCCCGGTCCTGAAAGGTTCTCCCACTCACCCGCCGGCGCGGGGTACTCGTCGTCGGGCTGCACGGCAATCGCGCGGATCCGACGCTCGCAGTCGGCAATCTCGTCGGCCCCGTCGAGAACGGCAAACCGCGTCGTGTAGTGCTTTTCGTCGCCGTGCTCGAGCCAGATCAGCTCACCGCGTTCCTTGGCGAAGGGCTTGCCCATCACGTGATTCGTCGATGGTTCGATCCCGACCGCATACTGGCCCTCCTGGAGGTTCTGCCACTCGAACTGAGCGGGGAATTCGGTCTTCGCCGATTCCACCAGGAAGCCAAGCCCGCGGCCGCCGTCGAACCCCTCGTTCACGATTGCGACGGGCACGCGTCCGTTCGCGTCCGCCGCCATCTCGTGCTGCCAGACCTGCTCATGGAATTGCGTTCGTGGGCCCGGCAGCGTTCGGTAGCCCACCCCCTGATCGCGGTACTGCGCTTCATGCGAGGCCCACACGGTCTGGCGGATCGGCGCGAGATATCGGCTGCCTTCGTCGACCACCGGGTAGCCGACGTTGATGTGGTACAGGAACATGTGCGGCGTCCGATAGAAGCCGTGATTCACCACGCGGTCCTTCAGGACGAAGGCGTTCGAACCCACCTTCGCCTCGATGCGGCGGACCAGGTGCAGGTCTTCGCCGAACACGGTCGATTGCTGCACCACGCCTTCGCAGTAGAGCGTGCACTCGTCACCATCCCACCCTCGCCGTAGCCGGTGAGACGCGCAGGGATGGTGCTGATTCTGCCGTGGATAGAGCTGTCGACGCTCTTCCGGTGCACGTAGTGATAATGCTCGGCGCTATCCGAGTGCATGAACAGGATGTGATCGAGGCCACAGGTCACCACGAGACCGGAGAACGACCGCAGCCACGCCAGGCCGCCTTCACCCTCGGTACTCGTGCAGCCCCGGATGGCGAAACCCGCTCGGCGAATGCCAGCCGATGGCCGCCCCCCGGAACTCGCAGTCGGCCACATCCAGGGCGCGATCGACGAGCACCGTGAACCGGAAGCCGGTGCCGGTGCGGAACTCGAGCATGCGGATGCCCGCGCTCGACGCCGTCCTGCAGGGTCATCAGCCGTACGCCGGCAAACTGCGACAGCATGCCGGCGTGTCGCGAGAGGTCGCGACGCGACAGTGACCGGCCGTACAGATCAACCATCAAACAACCTCCTGGCACCAATGCGAATCTGACATCGGCTCCAGGCTCCAGGCTCCAGGCTCCAGGCTCCAGGCGGCGCCAGACCGCGGGCTTGACGGGCGACAAAGGCCCACCGGGCCGTGCCGCCGAGGCGGCATTGCCACTCGCCTCACACCCCGTTCGCGCGGAGCTTCCCGTCGAGGAACTGCTTCGCTCGCGGCACGTCCGACTCATCGAGGTGCTCGATGATGATCGGGATGTTCGGGTGCTTCTTCGCGAGGCGCCTGAGGTACAGGTCGTAGTTGAGGGAGCCGAGGCCAGGGGCCGGCAGCTCAATCTCACCGACGCCGCGGAACGTGTGGGACTCGAGTGCGTCCTCGTCGCCGATGTCGGCGTGCTTCTCACGCTTGTCCTCGCCGGAGCGTTTTACATCCTTGGCATGCGCGATCCTGATCCTGTCGCCGAGCGTGTCGAACACCTGGTTCAAGACCAGGTCCATGCGATCGATGTTGTGGGTTTCGAAGTAGTTGGTCGGGTCCATCAGCAGGCCGAGGCCGGGATGGTCGACCGCGGCGAACATCCGCACCGTCTCCTCGACCGAGCCGACGACGTTGTTGACGTAGGTCTCGAGCAGGAACATCGCGCCGTGATCGTACGCGGTGCGCGCCAGGTCGGCGACGACGGCGCGGCACTCCTCGAACCCCTCCTCCGTCTTGTTCTTCGGATCGTGCACCCAGTCGCTCTCGGTATTGTAGGTGCCCGTCTCGGAGATGACGTAGGGGGAGCCCAGGTACTGCGCGTGACGGATGATCTCCTTCAGGTATCCGACGCGCCGGTCCCGCTCCGCCCGGTCCGGATGGATGATGTTGGTGTAGCCCGAGATGCAGCAGATCGGCAGATCGTGATCGCGGAACGTATCGCGGATGCGCGCGCACTTGTCCTTCGTGATGCGGCCGGGCGACACGTCCACATCCTTGAAGTGCATGTCGAGCTGCACCGTATTGAAGCCGAGTGCCCGGATCTTCCGGGCGGTCTCCTCGAGCCCGTACGGAAAGTAGCCGGTGAAGATGCCCACCTGCAGCATGGTGATCCCTCTCGCGTGAGTCGATTCAGATGGAGATTTCCGAGAGCTGCACCGCCCGGCGTTCGGCGAGCGAGCGGTAGCCGGCCTCGATGAGTGCCACGGTCTTGACGTTGTCGTCAACCGAGAGCGCGGGGGGCGTCCCGGTGGCCACGGCGTACTGGAGCTGCTCCATCACGCCTGCGAACGCGTGCGGAAACCACATCGTGTCCCAGGTCGGCGAGACCCACTTTCCGTCGGTGGTGGATTTCGATGCGAACGTGAGGGTGGAGGCGTGCCCGGTGGGCCAGCCAATCGTGCCTTGCGCGACGCCATCGGTCCCCTCGACCCGCCACCGGATCCAGATGTCGGAGTCGAAGCCCTTCTCGCGTGGTCCCGACCAGACGTCTTCGAGCGACAGCGCCAGCACACCCGACGCGAACTTCAGGGTCGAGACCGTCACCCCGTCGGTGTGGCGGAACGTGGTGCGCGGGTCCGGGCGCGCGGCGGTGTAGATCTCGGTCGGCTCGCCGAACAGGAATCGCAGCACGTCCAGGTGGTGGACGCTCATGTTCGCGAGCGTCAGCCGGTCGTACCCCTGGAGGAACGTCTGCCAGTGCGGAATCGCGTGCATGTCGATCTGCGCGAACACGATCGCGCCGAGATCGCCGCGCTCCAGAATCTGCTTGAGCACGCGCATGGACTGGTCGTAGCGCATGTTCTGATTGACCGACAGCAGCTTGCCGGCCTCGTGCGACTCGTCGCGCAGGGCGATCGCCTCGCCGAGAGTCAGCGACAAGGGCTTCTGCGCCAGGATGGCCTTGATATGGGGCTGCTTCAGTGCCTGTCGAATGAGCGCGGGCTGCTGATCCGGCGGAAACGCAAGGTCGAGGATCGTGACGGCCGGGTCCTCGATGAGCGCCGCCGGCGTGTCGTGCACCTGCGGAATCCCCCAGCGCTCGGCCACCGCCGCCGCGTGGTCCCTGCTCCGCGAGGCAATCGCTATGACGGGGAAGCCCGCGTCCTTGTACGCGGCGAGGTGGCACTCGGCCATGATCATGCCCGCGCCGATGCAGCCGATGGGCACATCGCGCGAGCGGATCGGAGCGTCGGGGACGAAGCCCATGGGATCGGACATGCCTGTGTCGTGTGATGCCGCCGTCAGTCGTCAACTCCCGGGCTGTCCTCGGCTGCGGCCCCGGTTCATGCAACTGTGATCCATCTGCGTACCGCGCATCACACGTGCCGTAGAGCTCGGGGACACGCAAAGCACTGCCCGGCATGATAGCCCCCCGCGTGAAATTACCTCCAGGCGGCAATCGAGATCGGGAGGTGTTTCGCGTTTTTTGCGATCACCGGGCCGGCCGTTCGTGTCACAAACCGCGAAATACCTCCCGACCTCATTGTGGTATCGTCGCGGCCTGCTCAGCTTATGGCAGACGCAGCTACACACCAGCCCCCCGGCGTTCGGCCAGCCATTCTGCAACGACAGACGGGCACCCTGCGCGCAGCGCGCCGGCCCTCGGCGAGCGCCGCCGATGCATGGTGGGTCGAACCCGTGCGCTATGCCGCGCTCGTGGTCTTTGCCGGGCTGATTCTCTTCAGCGCAGCCGCCCCGGCACACGCCGGACGCGTCTGGTGGACGGTCGCCGTCGCCAGCCTGCCGCTTTTCTTCGTCCTCGCCGGGTACCATCGCTGGCGCCGCATCTGCCCACTGGCCTTCGTCGCGCAGCTGCCGGCACGATTCGGCTGGTCGGGCCAGCGCCGTGCGGGATCGTGGTTGCAGGCGCACGCCTATCGGCTGGCGTTCACGCTGTTCGTCACGTCGCTGTGGCTGCGGCTCGTCGCGACCAACGGTGACGGTCGCGCGCTCGCCGTCTTCCTGCTGGCCGTCTGCGTCGCGGCAATCGGTGTCGGCCTGCTTTTCACGGGCAAGACGTGGTGCAACTACGTCTGCCCCGTCTCGTTCGTGGAGAAGCTCTACACCGAGCCCCGTGGGCTGCGTGACACGCCGAACTCGCAGTGCGGCACGTGCACCGCGTGCCGGCCGGCCTGCCCCGACATCAACGAGGAGAACAGCTACTGGAAGGAGATCCTGCTGCCGGCGAAGCGGGACGTGTACTTCGCGTTTCCGGGCGTCGTCCTGGCATTCTACTGGTACTACTTCCTTCAGGCGGGGACCTGGGCGTACTACTTCGACGGCAGCTGGACACGGGAACAGGGGCTGTTCCGGACAGCCTTCCTGCCCGGCATCGACGCCCACACCGCGGGCCTCTACTTGTGGCCACGGGTGCCACGCGCCGCCGCGGCGGCGCTCACCCTGATCGTGGGGGCGGTGCTCAGTCACGCGGCGTTCCGGACGTTCGAGCCCGCCCTGGGCCACGCCTTGCGGCGGCGTGGCGGCCAGGACGATGCCCCCGCCCTGCGGAGCGTGGTGTTCACGCTCGCGGCGTTCGCGGCGTTCGTCGCGTTCTATGCCTTCGCGGGCGCGCCCACCCTGCGGCTCGTGCCAGGCCTGCCGCACGTGTTTCAGCTGGTCGTGATCACCACCGCCACCGTCTTCCTGCTGCGCCGCCTTGGGCGGCGGCAATCGGCCTTCGCCGAGGAGACGCTCGCCCGCAGGCTGGTGGCCAACTGGAAATGGACCGACGTGCCGCCGCCGCAAGACCTGCGCGAGGCATTCCTGATCCACACGATCCGCTCGCAGTCGAAGGACGATGCGCAGCGGCAGATGCTGGATCTGTACAAGTCGGCGATCCGCGACAGCCTGGACAGCGGGATGATCTCGCGACGGGAGGTGCACCGCCTCGACACACTGCGGCACCAGCTCCACATCTCCGATGCCGACCACGAGCGTGCGATGTCGGAGCTTGCCGACGAGGGCGGCGGCCTCGCGGCCACGCAGGCCCGGACGGCATCGCCGGAGAAGCAGCTGCAGCTCGACACGTATGCCGAGGCGCTGACGGTGCACCTGGCGCGCCAGCACCTGACGCCCGCCGACGCGGACCACGCCTTCGTCCGCGAGCTGCGGGCGCGCTATGGCGTCACGGTCGACGAACATGCCGCCGTCATCGAGCGCCTCCTGGCGAGCGACGGGCTTGCGGGGCACCTGACCGGCGTGCCGGCCGCGATCGAATGGCTGGCGGCGACCGTGCGGCGGTTCGACACGATGGCCTCTCCGGTGCCACGGTTCCTGGTTCGCCTGCTGCGACGCCGGTGGGCCCGCGCGGCCGACAGCCTCGTGCGGACGCTCGTCGGTGACGTCCCGGCCGCCGACGCGCTTCGCGACGGGCTGTTGTCCGACACGGCTGAAGACAGAGACGTGGTGCTGGGCGTGGTCGGGGCGCTCGTCTCGCCGACGACGGCGACGTCACTCACGACCGCGCTGGCACGCGCACGTCAGGATCTGGGAGACAGTCCCGACGCCGCACGCCTCCTGCGCGCGCAGCTCTCGAGCCCCGAGCCGTACCTTCGCGCAACCGCGCTCTATCTGCTCGAAGGCATGGACCAGGCAGGCGATGCGGACTTCGATCGCCTCGAGGCCGATGAGCACCCGGTGGTGCGGGAAACGGCGGCTTTCGCGCGCAGCCTCGCCGCAGGTGCGGTGCCGGGCGAGACGGCGACGGTGGAGAAGATGATCGGGCTGCAGTCCGTGGGGATTTTCGACGACCTCGAGCCCGAGGATCTGGCGCAGCTCGCGCGCGCAGGGACGGAGACGTGGTTCACGCAGGGCGAGTGCCTGTGCCGCGAGGGCGAGCTCGGGGATGAGGTGTTCGTGCTGCTCGACGGCGAGGTGTCGGTGTGCCGAGCGGGGTCAACCACGACCGAAGGCCCCGGCAGCTGTGTGGGCGAGCTGGCGGTGCTCGATCCGGCCCCCCGCGAAGCCACGGTCGTCGCGTCCACGATCGCGGTCAGAACGCTCCGCCTGACCGGCGGCTCGTTCCGCCAGGCGCTCGGGGCAAGCCCGGTCGTGTCGGAAGGGATCATCCGCAGCCTCGCCAGACGGCTGCGGCGGGCCACCGGGCCTGACGGGTTGCGGTCCTGAGGTCGCTCAGCGCTGCTCTGGTGAGAAGGTTCGCAGGCTGAGCAGGAACGAGCCCACGGCCTCCTGGTCGGCCGCAGGCGCCTTCACGAAGGCGTCACGCGCCTCCTGCGCCTCGCTACGGCCCGGGGCGCCCACGGCGGGCGGCGCGTCTTCGCCGTGCAGCAGGATCGCCTCGCGCAGCGTCCCGGCGCGATTGTCGTGCAGCCAGGGGCCGGTGTTCCCGACGCCCCAGAGTTCAGCGGTCAGAAAGTGGTCCGCGGGGATCATGACGGCGCTGCCGTTGTATGTCAGATTCTCGAGATCGGGACCGCTCGACTCGCTCGGACCGGCAGGATCGGCGAGCACCCGCCCCATCGCGTGGCGCTTCAGGTCGCCGTAGAGACGAATCACCGCACCGCCGCCGGGCGCTGCCTCCGCGCGCGGGGGCTGCGCGTCTTTCAGGAGATCGAACGCGAACGGCCGCTTCGGGTCGTAGTCCTTGTCGAGTGCGGCGAGCGCAGCGTCGTAGTAGTGACCGTTGCCGCGGAGCGTGGGCTCTTCGAACCGGGTGTTCTGCAGCCGCATCTCGGGCGTGTGGCAGCGTGCGCACCCGATCGTGACGAACGCCCTTCTGCCGGCTTCGATGCGTGACGCGTCTCCGGCGGGAGGCGCGGCAACGTAGCCGAGAGATGCGAGGCGTCCCAGCTCCGTCGGCGTCTCCTGCGCGGCGGTGTACACCGTCATCGCGGTGATGTCGCCGACGGAGAGCTCACGGCCGACGCCGTCCCCGTCCACGTCGGGGTGTTTGCCGGCCCCGGCCTTCTTCCAGACGATCTCGTCTCCGATCATCCCCATCCCGCCAGCGGCGGCGCCGAGCGTGACATTCCGCACCATCGGTGCGTCGCCCTTCCACCCCATCGGCCTGACCACGAGGTCGGGGTCGATGCCCACGACTGCGGACATATCGAAGTCGACCTGTCCATCCGCCGTCGCCGTTGCGGCGATGCGGCCGAAGCGGGTGCCTTTGGCGGTCAGGTCGCGGACGGCCGGCGTGCCGGGCGCCGCCTTGGCGGCTGATGCGGCGGCCTCGCGGATGGCCAGCAGATCTTCCGTCATCTCCTGCGCGAGCAGCTGCAGGATGCCGTTGCCGAACAGCGACGTCACCGAGCGGACGTTGACCTCGGTCGTGCCCTTCTTGTCCCGTCCGACGCTGCTGTGGGCCAGGCCGGCAGACGCGGCGAAGGGGACGGCGTGGCACTCGCCGCATCCCTGCGATCCAGGCCCCTTGGGCCCGGGCGGCGCAAAGCGCGACACCTTCGAGCCGTCCTTCCGGACGGCGCTGCCGACGCCGTCGAGGCCGTTGAAGGTGGTGTGGAACAACGCGTCGCCGGCCGCGAACATGCGCTCGAAGGTGTACGCGCCGGCGGCGATGTCGGCCGACTCGACGTGCGAGGGCAAAGGAAACGCCGGCGCTTCCGCCAACGCGACAGCCGGCAGTGTCTTGCGGCCCTGCTGCGCAGGGGTCGCATGTGCGGGCGCTGGCTGCGCGCCGGCGGCGAGCAACGCCACGGCTACACTGCCGGCGGCGCCAACAGTCACGAGCACTCGTGCCAGCATCATCGCGTTGCCCTCCCGTGCGGCGTGAGGTGGAGCGTGGTGAGTGTCAAGTCGGCGCCAGATCGCGAGAGGAGGATCCTCTCGCGATCTGGCCCGGCATCGTTCGAGCGGCTACTTCTTCTTGCGGGTCGCGGCCAGGGCGACCGCTGGAGCCGGAGGCGCCCAGAACGCGTCTGCCGCCGCCCACTCCTTCGACAAGGCGCTCATCCCGGGGCGGAGCTTGAAGTGGCGCGTCTCGCTCATCTCGATGGCGTCCTGCTCCACACCGGTGATCTGCCGGCGCCCGCTGTCGGCCACCGCGTCCCGGAACCCCGCGGCCCCGTGCGCGGGACCCGCCGCATCGAGCTCCGCCAGTGACTTGCGCGGATACATGAACAGGAACGTCGTGTCCGGCATCCCGCTCTCGACCTCGAAGACCGCCCAGTGTTCGTCGATGCCGGCCTTCGTGTGCGCGGCGACGAGCATACGCCATGTGTCGAGGAACTCCGCCACCCGTCCGGACTTCACGCGCACGAGATCCACCGTCATGTACCGCATCTCGGGCAGCTTGACGTTCGGCTGGTAGCTGACGGCTGGGCGGTAACGGGCGAGGATCGTCGACGTCCGCGACAACATGTCGCCTTCCGCCGCAGAGAGCCGGTCACGCTCCGCCGCCAGCGCGGGCGCCGCGTCGGTGCTGTCCTGGTCCTTCTCGAGCGAGGCGAACGAATCGTGGCGGCTGAGGAACCAGGCCTCGTTCGCGCCGCTGAGGGTGGTCATCCCGAGCCAGGTCACCGGGGACTGGGCCTTGGTGTACGCCGCGGCCCATGCCGCCTCGTTGACGGCGTGCGCGCCGCCGCGGCCCGGACGGACCTCTTCGCGTTCGATCTGCAGCAACGCCGGAGGCGCGTTCTCGTCCGAGGCGGCGGGCGTCTGTGCGCCGGCCGGCAGTGTGCAGAGTGCGGACGAACCAAGCAGCACGATGAAACAGGTAGTCGCTTTCAACATCATCCCTACAAATCTTGCCAATGGCGCGAAGAGGGCACACTGGGGAATTCCGGGTGCCGTCCCGCGAGAAAGAGGCCAGGTCGCGTCTCAGGAGGAGACTGCAGTGTAGCACCACAGCCGTATTGCGCCCGAACAATTGAATGGGGGCAGGGATCGCCCGGCACTTCGGCCCCGCGGCCTACAATCACGGTGACGCTACGATGCCGGACGCCGATATCCTCGCCCTCGCCGAAGTCGTCTGGGACTACCACCAGCTGCATCACGAGATCTCGACCGCCGACGCCATCCTCGTCCTCTGCAGCCACGACACGATCGTCGCCGAGCGAGGAGCGGAGCTGTTCCTCGAGGGCCGCGCGCCCCTCCTCGTCTTCTCCGGGGGCAGCGGCGCAATCACCGGCCGCCTCTGGAACGAGCCCGAGGCCGACCTCTTCGCCCGCATGGCGGTCGATCTCGGCGTGCCCGCCGATCGCATCCTCATCGAGAACCGCTCGACCAACACGGGTGAAAACGTGCGGTTCACCCGCGACCTCCTGACTGCGCGCGGGCTCGACCCGCAGTCGTTCATCCTCGTGCAGAAACCGTACATGGAGCGGCGCGCGTTCGCCACGTTCCGGAAGATCTGGCCCGACATGCCGGTGCAGGTCACCTCGCCGCGGATTGGCCTCCGCGACTACCTCGCCCGGTACGCGCACGGCACGCTCACGCCGGATGCCGTGATCGGCATCATGGTGGGAGACCTTCAGCGCATCCGGATCTATCCCGACAAGGGGTTCCAGATTGCGCAGGTGATCCCTGCGAACGTGTGGGCGGCGTACGAGGCGCTGATCGCAGCCGGGTACAATCGGTATCTCGTTAGATGACGCCCGGGGCGCTTCGGCCCCGGGCCCACACTGCGGCTGGCACCGACATTGGCGGTGCAGGGCCGGGGCCGAAGCGCCCCGGCCGGCGTCTTGAAACAGTAGCGCCATGATCATCCGGCCGCACGGGTCCACCCAGCTCCTCATCACGCAGCCGGATCATGCCGCGCTCGCCGGCCGGATCATGGAGGACTGGGCCGCCGACGATTTCCCGGCGTCGCCGCGTCGTGCCGAGATCCTGCGTGCGATCGCTGAGCACGACAACGGATGGTGCGACGTCGATGCCGCACCGCTCGTCGATCCCGCCTCCGGCACCCTCCTCGATTTCATCCACGCGCCAGATGATGTGAGGCAGGGCGTCTGGCCGAGGGGGGTCGACAGCCTGGCGCATACGCCGTACGCGGCGGCGCTCGTGGCGCAGCATGCGCTCGAAATCTACGCCCGCTATCGGCCCGAGCCTCTCGGTGGCAGCCGTTCTTCGCCGGGATGGAAGCGGCACGCGACGGGCACGTGCGCCGGGCGTCCCTGTCGCTCGACGAGCTGCAGCGCGATTATCTGTTCGTCCGCGCCGGCGACCTCATCTCCCTCACGTTCTGCAACGCCTGGCGAGAGGAGCAGACGGTCGACGGGCGGTATCGCATTCGCATGGAGGGAGACGAGCTGCTCGTCACGCCGGATCCCTTTGCCGCCAGGATCATCCCCCTGGAGGTTGCCGGGGCCGAGGTGCCGATGGCACCATTCTCCACGGCAACCGGCGCGCAGGAGACCTTCCGGGGAGCGAGACGCGTACGACTCCAGGGCACGCTCCGCGGCGGTGTTGGGACGCTCGAATGACGGCGCGTCGCGGAAACTTCCGCCCCGCCGGCTCGTAGAGACCGGAGAGGGACCGTGATCCCCCGGAGGACTGACGTGCGAACGATATCCGGCGCCGTTGCCGCCACGCTGCTCGTGATCGGGACCGTCATGGCCCAGTCGCCAGCGGCGGTGGTGGCCGAAACGCCCCCGCCGCAGGTCGAGAAGCGATTCGCTCCGGGCGGCTCCATCTACATGGATCTCTCGGCCGGCGGCTACGTCATCGAGGGCACGCCTGACCCGAGCATCCGGATCCGCTGGACCACCCGCGACACGTCGGACGCCGGATCCGTGCGCGCCACTGCCGACGTGGAGGGGACGCATGCCCGCATCATGATTGCCGGGCCGAAGAACGGGTTCAGTGCCCACCTCGAAGTGCCTGTCCGCTCGGATGTCGCCGTATCACTCAGCGCCGGCGACCTCGTGCTCGGTGGGCTCGTCGGCGACAAGGACGTCTCGGCGTGGGCGGGCAAAATCGACGTCGCGGTGCCGAATCGGGATGACTACTACTCGGTGCGCGCTTCGGTCACCGCCGGCGAGATTCGCGCCGAGCCGTTCCAGGTCCACAAGGGCGGCCTCTTCCGGTCGTTCTGGTGGGAAGGCAAGGGCCGGCACGCATTGCGGGTGCGCCTCACCGCGGGAGACGTGGTTCTTCACGCCGGCCGCGACGTGAAGTGATGTTCCAAACCCTTTCCCATTGACGCACAACCTCACACCTGCGAAGCTCGCCCGCTATAGACATGGCCGCATTGTCGCGGCGAGGGGGCGTGCGTGAAGGCATCCATCGTGCGGTTGGTGTTGGTACTGTTCGGGCTCGCATGTGTCACGTTGCCGGAGGTGCATGCGCAATCGCAGGCGACGACCGGTGTCATCGAAGGCACCGTTTCGGATCCCTCGGGTGGCCGGCTGCCCGGCGCCACCGTGACGCTGCTGAACACCGGCACGAACTTCTCCCGAGATCTCACGACAGACGCGGACGGGCGATTCCGGGGCCTGCTCCTGCCGCTGGGCACGTACACGCTGACTGTGTCTCTGGCCGGCTTCTCCACCTACATCCAAGAGGGAATCGAGCTCGCCGTTGGCCAGACCGCCAACATCCCCGTGGTTCTGCAGGTCGGGGGACTCGAGCAGAACGTCACGGTGCGCGCCGACTCGCCCGTGGTCGAAACGACCAGGGCCGAGCAGTCGACGCTCATCGGTCAGCAGGCGATCGCCGGACTGCCGAACAACGGCCGCAACTTTCTCAGCTTCATGCAGCTCACCCCCGGCGTCACCATCGTGCAAGGGCCCGATGGGGACGAGATCAGCGTGAACGGGCAGAAGGGCATCACCAACAACGTCTCCGTGGACGGCGCCGACTTCAACAACCCGTTCTTCGGCGAGCAGCGTGGCGGGCAGCGCCCGGCGTTCACATTCAACCAGGACGCCATCAAGGAGATGGTGGTCGTGGCGGATGGAGCCGCGCCGGAGTTCGGCCGCAGCGGATCGGGCTTCGTCAACGTGGTCACCAAGTCGGGCACCAACGATCTGAACGGCACGGCACACCTGTTCGCGAAAGCGGACGCGTTGTCGACGAAGAACGCCGAAGGCGAGAAGTTCCCGTTCGATCAGCAGCAGTTCGGCGCCACCGCGGGTGGACCGCTGCGGCAGAACAGGCTGTTCTACTTCCTGGCCTACGACCAGCAGCAGTTCAACCAGACCAAGCAGCTGAACGCCTCGCGTATCGAGCCGCGGGTCGTCGCGTTGTTCGAGTCGCTTGGCAGCCCTGACGAGAACGGCCCGATCGATCGCACCAACGACGCGCGCGTGTTCCTGGGGAAGCTCGACGCGCAGCTCAATGACTCGAACCTGCTGACGCTCCGCTACAACTACACCTGGAGCGAGCAGCAGAACGGCACGTTCGACGTCGATTCCTGGGGCCGCAGCGCGAACGCGGTGGAGCGCGGCTTCTCGAACGCCGGCTCGGGTTCGCTACAGACCACGCTCTCCAGCACGATGCTGAACGAGTTCCGCTTCCAGTTCGCGCGCGAGGACCGGCCGCGTCCCTACGACGGGCCGAACGTCAGCGGGCAGTCGCGCCCGTTTCCCGACACCGCGTTCGACTTCGCCAGGGGCTACCGGTTCGGGCTGCCCTTCTTCATCCCGGTCGACTACTACGACACGCGCATCCAGTTCGTGGACAACCTGTCGTGGCTCAAGGGCCGGCACACGATCAAAGCCGGGTGCGAGTACAACCGGGTGAACTCGGCGCAGACGTTTGTCGGCTTCGCCAACGGCCGTTACATCTTTGGCAGCACCGACGGGTTCCTCAACTACGCGCGCTTCGGCCCGCGATACGTGGAGTGCTCGGACGGTTCGACGAGCACCTCGGGGCAGTGCCCCGGCGGCGCCAGCATCACGGGCCCGCTGCTGCTCTTCCTGCAGCAGGCGGGCGTCGGCGGGCTGAGCGTGGAGGAGGCGGGCACGCAGGACATCCCGCAGACGGAGCCGGCGTTCTTCGTGCAGGACAAGTGGCAGCCGAACGCGAACCTGACGGTCAGCTACGGCATCCGGTGGGAGGCGCAGCTGCAGCCCGACCTGATCACGCCGCGCGACCAGCTGTTCTACCGGGAGTTCCTCGACAATCCGGCCTTTCCCTCCGACGGCACCATCCCGTCCGACACCGGGATGTGGCAGCCCCGTCTGGGTATCTCGTGGGACCCCGCCGGTGACGGCAAGCAGGTCGTCCGCGCCAGCGGCGGTATGTACTACTCCCGCATCCCGGGCCTGAACCTGGCGAGCACACGATCGACCGATGGCACCCGCGGCCAGACGCTGTTCCGCGCGAGCTTCCTGAACGAGTTCGGCGTCACTCCGCCCGCCTGGCCGAACCTGATCCCGCAGGACGAGATTTCCAGTCCGGATCATCCCGACGTGTTTGTGTTCGACAAGAATTTCCGGAACCCGCGCACCTATTCCGGCACCATCAGCTACGAGCGGCAGCTCGTCGAGAACCTGTCCGCGTTCGCCACGTTCACCCACTCGAAGACGGTGCACGTCACGCGGTTCATCAACCGCAACGATCCGGTGTTCGGGTTGCCGTGGAGCACGGGGCTCGGGGACGACAACACCAACGGCATCGCCGTGCTCACGGTCGTCGAGAGCTCCGCCAAGGCCAAGTACGACGCGCTCACGGTGGGCATGAACAAGCGCTATGCGCAGAACTACCAGTTCCAGTGGAACTACACGCTCGGCCGCGACCTGTCGGACGATGACAACGAGCGGGACCCGTTCTTTTTCCGCTACGCGCGCGCCGACAATCTGGCGCCCGATACAACTATTCGGATCGCGATCAGCGCCACCGCTTCAACGCGTGGCTGCTCGTGACGGCGGCCGGCTTCGACATCAACAACCGGGTGTCGTCGCGCACGGCGCAGCCGAAATCCGTCGGCAACACGCCGCAGGATCGCATCCAGCCGGACGGCACGATCCTGAAGCGCAACACGCTGCGCAAGGACAACGAGTTCTTCACGTGGGACCTGCGGGTCTCGCGGCCGTTCAACGTGGGCGGCACATCGATCGAGCCGATATTCGAGATCTTCAACATCACCAACAGCCGAAACATCCGCCGCCCCGAGGTAACGAGCCTGATCTTCAACTTCGACGGCACGGTGCAGAGCGGGCTCGGCGATCCCCGCCAGGCCCAGCTGGGCCTCAGAGTGAGGTTCTGATCCGAGATCGGGAGGTGTTTCCAATTTTTTGCAACGAGCGACGGACTTACGTCCAGCACAAGCTGCAAACACCTCCCGATCTCGATCGCCTGTTCGGGATCCCCTCGCGCCCCGGATGTATGAGACATTGCGGAATGGACAATTGAGGAGGATGCCGTGATTGCTAGACGCCCGCGCATCACTCGCCGCGAGTTCGCCCGTCGCAGCCTGCTGGCCGCCCCCGTCGTCGCCGCCGCGCCCGCGATCATCCGTGCGCAGGGACGGCGCATCACCACCGGCGTCATCGGCTGCGGCAGCGTTTCGAACTCGTACCTGCCCGTGCTGGCCGCGTCACCGCACGTCGAGCTCGTCAGCGTGTGCGATATCCGGCCAGAGCGCGCGCAGCGCCAGGCGGGGCGCTTCTCGGTGCCGCACCACTATCCCCACATCGATCAGATGCTCACAGGCGCGCCGTTCGAATTCCTCGTCGACCTCACCGACATGCAGGAACACGAGCGGCTCAATCGGCAGGCACTCGAGGCCGGCAAGCACGTCTGGAGCGAGAAGCCGATCGCCAACTCGCTCGCAGAAGGGCAACAGTTGCTGCGCCTGGCAACGACGAAGGGCGTGCACCTCTGGGGCGCGCCGATCACCGTCGAGAGCCCGCAGTTCGCGTTCATGGCGCAGACGATCCAGGCCGGCACGCTTGGCCGTCTGGCGGCCGCGCACGCGCACTACGGTCACGAAGGCCCGGACTGGGCGGCATTCTTCTACCAACGCGGAGGGGGGAGCCTGCCGGATCTCGCGGTGTATAACTTGACGACCCTGACTGGGCTGCTCGGGCCCGCCAGGCACGTATCCGCCATGCTCAGCATTGTCACACCCACCCGGCAGATTCAGGAACGCGGGGCCGTGACGGTCGAGGCCGAGGACAATGCGATGGTGCTGCTCGATCACGGGAACGGCCTGATCTCACACGTGATGTCCGGCTTCAACTACTACAACCCGTTTGGGCATCAGGGCAAGGACGAAACGCGCCATACCGTCACCGTGATTGGCAGAACCGGCTTCATCGGCATGGTCGGCTACGATTGGGAGCCGCAGGGTGTCGACCTCGCGACCGGGTCGGACCCACAACTCACGCGGCATGCGACTGACGCGAAAGGCTACGTGTGGCAGCGGGGCGCGGCGCTCGCCGCCGAGAGTCTCGCCACCGGCCGGCAGTTGCTCGTGACGCCGGAACACGCGCTGCACGTCCTCGAGATCATCACGGCCGCACGCGAGTCGCAGGAGACCGGTCGACGTGTGGCGCTGACGTCGACCTTCCGCTGGCCCGTGGGCGCGTAAGGTATCGCCGCGCCGCGACGCCTTGCCTGTTCGCCGGCCGCTGCGACGTCCCTTCCACGCGCCCCTCGACGCAGATACGGACCGGCGAACTACGAAGCAGCCTACGTCCCCGTCCGCAGCGCCACGACCGGGTCGACCCGCGCCGCGCGTCGTGCGGGGAGGTACGTGGCGATCAGCGCAACCACCCCGAGGCCCAGCGACACCGCCGCGTAGGTGGGCGCGTCCATCGGCCCCACACCGAAGAGCAGCACCGACATCAGCCGCGTGAGCGCCATCGCACCTGCCACGCCCAGCACGACCCCCGCCCCAACGAGCTTCAGCCCATGCGAGACGAAAAGCGTTCGTATGTCGGATGCCTGCGCGCCGAGCGCCATGCGCACGCCAATCTCCCTCGTGCGCTGCGCCGCGATGTAGGCGACGACGCCGTAGATGCCCACGAGGCCGAGCAGCAGCGCCACAATCGACGCGATCGCCAGCATCGTCAACGCAAACGACGTCTGGGCCATCGAGCTCGCCCGAATCTCCGCCAGCGACTGCACGCCTGCCATCGGCAGATTGGGGTTCACCGCCCACACGGCGCGCTGCAGCTCGCCGATGAAGCCGGACGAACCCATGCGGCCGGACCGCACGGCGAAGGCAAGATTGCGCTGCACGTACGTCTTCATGTTGAAGTAGTCGTCCATGATGAGCGGCCAATAGACGATCGGCGTCGGCGGTTTCGCGAGCCCGTCGTCGTGCTCGTCGGCCACGACGCCCACGACCTCGCGCCAGGGATTGCTCGGGCTGTTGCGGATTCGCTTGCCGATTGCCGCGGTAGCCGTCTTGAAGTACTCCCGGGCGAGCGTGTCGCTGATCAGCACGACCCGTGCCCGCTTGTAGGCGTCTTCCCATGTCAGGAGGCGGCCGGCCAGCAATCGGTTCCCCATCGTTTCGACGTAGCCGGGTCCCACCCACTTATACCGGCGAATCGGCGGCATCGCGCCGTTCTCCGGCGTCACGCCCTCGACGAAGACGGGATCGTTGCTGTCGTACCCGTCCATCGTGAGGGAGGACGACACGCCCACCGACGTCACACCCGGCACGCCGGCGAGGGCCGCCGCAATCTGCTGGTGCGTGCGCACCGCCTGTTCGGGATCCGGGATGAGTCCCTCAGGCACCTCGAGACGGAACGTCTGCACCTGCTCGGGGTCCCTGAACCCCGGGTCCACGGCACGGAGCGCCTGGAAGCTGCGAATCATCAGCCCGGACACCACCAGCAGCACGAGTGCCAGAGCAATCTCGGCCACGACCAGCACGTTCCGCGTGCGGTTGCGAGACGGCCCCTCGCTGGCCGACCGCCCGCCCTCCGTCAAGGCGGCCACGCTCGGCTCTCCGAACCGGAGCACCGGCAGCACCCCGAACAGCAGCGCGGCGACGAGCGCAATCCCGAGCGTGAACAGCAGGACAATGCCGTTGATCTCGATCTCCTGCAGGCGCGGCAGGCTGGTCGGTCCAAGCCAGGCCATCAGCGCCAGCGCTGCCCGGGCGAGCCCAAGCCCGATGACCGCGCCGGCGAGCGCCAGCAGCACACTCTCCGCGAGCAGCGCGCGCGCGATCTGCCAGCGGCTGGCGCCGAGCGCCGTGCGGACCGCCAGTTCCTGGTGCCGGCCCTCGGCACGCACGAGCGAGAGGTTGGCCACGTTCGCGCACGCGATGAGCAGCACGACGGCCGCCGTGCCGAGCAGCGTCCACAGCACCTGGCCGATGTCGCCGACGACATCGACGGAGAGCGGTCGCACGTTGGGCCGGAGCTTCAACTCGTCGAACATCTTGCGCGTGAAGCCGGGCGGCAGCGGGAACTTCTCGGGAAGTACCGGCAGCAGCCGCGCGACGTCCGCATTCGCCTGCTCGAGCGTGACGCCACGCTTCAGGCGCGCGACCCCGCGGTAGCTGAAGTTCCCGATGAAGGTCTTGGAGCGATCGAACTGAAGCGGGAGCACGATCGAGGCGGTGTAGTCGAGAAAGGTGAACGACTCCGGAAGGACTCCGATGATCTCGAGCGGCTTGCCGTCGACCGTGATTGATTGGCCGATCACATCACGCCCACCGAACCGGCGCTGCCAATAGCCGTAGGTGAGGATGACCCGCTGCGGCACACCGGGTGAGTCGTCGGCCTTGGTGAAGAGTCGTCCGCGCAACGCCCGCGCGCCGACGAGCGGCAGCGTGCCATCCGTCACATTCAGCGTGCGCAGGCGCTCGGGCTCTCCCCGGCCGGTGATCGACACGGAGTCGCCACGGTGGAGCCCGATGTCCTCGAACGTCCGGCTGTGCTCCCGGTAGGTGAAATACGTCGCGGGGCTCTGGTTGAGGTTTTCGAAGCCCGTGCCCGGCGCCTTGTGCCAGACGCCAACCAGCCGGTCTGGGTCAGTGAACGGCAGCGGCTTCAGCAGCACGCCGTACACGATGCTGAAGATAGCGGTGTTGGCGCCGATGCCGACCGCCAGCGTGATCAGCGTGACGGTGGTGAACAGCGGCGCCTGCAGCAGGCGTCGAAGGGCGAGACGGGCAGCGGTCCACGGCATGGGCGGTCCTCGTCCGGAGTACGGGTGTACGGGCTGTTCGAGACATACGGAGCACGCCTGGTGGAGGTTTCACCCCGCTTGGCGCGCGGACGGGTTCGCGGGTATCCTCGTCGTTCGCCATCAAGGAGACGCGCCATGATTCGTAAGACCGCCCATGATTTCGACCAGGAACTGCTCATCCTCTTCGATGCCTACGTGCACGGGGCGCTCGACCGCCGCGGCTTTCTCGACAAGGCTGCGAAGTTCGCGGTTGGCGGCGTCACCGCGGCCATGTTGCTGGAGCAGCTCAGCCCCCGGTTTGCCGAGGCGCAGGTCGTGCGTCCGGACGATGCGCGGGTCAAGGCCGAACATCTGGAGTTCGAGTCCCCTGCCGGCTACGGCAAAATGCGCGGATACTTCGTGCGGCCGGCGAAGGCGGCCGGCAAGCTGCCCGGGGTCCTCGTGGTGCACGAGAATCGCGGCTTGAATCCGCACATCGAGGACGTCACGCGCCGGTTCGCGCTCGAGAACTTCGTGGCGTTCGCGCCCGATGCGCTGTTCCCGCTCGGCGGCTACCCCGGGAACGAGGACAAGGCGCGCGAGCTGTTCGGAACGCTCGACCAGTCCAAGACGCGAGAGGACATGATCGCCGCGTACGGCTGGCTGAAGGCCCGCCCCGAGTGCACCGGCCGTGTCGGCGCAGTCGGCTTCTGCTACGGCGGCGGCATCGTGAACATGCTCGCGACACGGCTGCCGGATCTGGCCGCAGGCGTCCCCTTCTACGGCAGTGCGCCGGATGTGGCGGACGTGCCGAAGATCAAGGCGCCCCTGATGATCCAGTCCGCGTCGGTGGACGAGCGCATCAACGCCGCGTGGCCGGCGTTCGAGGAGGCACTGAAGAAGGCCAACGTCCGATACGAGCGGCACCTCTACCCGGACACGCAGCACGGGTTCCACAACGACACCACGCCCCGATACGACGAGGCCGCAGCGAAGCTCGCGTGGAAACGGACGCTGGATTTCTTCAACCAGCACGTGCGGGGATAGACAACGGCGCTGGGCGGCGGGCGGCGGGCGCGGCGGGCTCTACAGGCTCGAGACTCAGGGCTCCAGGCTCCGGGCTCCGGGCTCCGGGCGCAGTTGGCCTTTTATCAGCGCCTTCCGGCGCATCAATCAGCGCGCCGGTTCATAGACGCGACCCACCGCTCGATCTGGGCGCGCAGCACGGGGAGGGGCACTGAACCGTTCTCCAGCACACGATCGTGGAACACGCGCAGATCGAACCGGGTGCCCAGCTGCCGCTCCGCGTCAGCTCGCAAGCGCTCGATCTCGAGCCGGCCGATCATGTAGGCGGTCGCCTGGCCGGGGTCGGCGATGTAGCGGTCCACCTCTGACTCGATGTACGGACGGGTATATACGAGGTGTTTCGCCATGTAATCGATCGCCTGCTGCCGCGACCATCCGAGCACGTGCAGTCCGGGATCGACGACGAGGCGCGCGGCCCTCAGCGCCTGCTCACCGAGATCGCCCAGCCGGTCCACGGGTGACGAGTAGAGTCCCATTTCGTCGGCGACCCGTTCGCTGTAGAGCGCCCAGCCTTCGCTGAAGCCTGAGAAGATCAGGAAGCGGGTCAGCGGGTGCGCCTCCGGCCGTTCCTGGGCGAGCGAGATCTGCAGGTGGTGCCCCGGGATCCCTTCGTGGAATGCGGTGCCTTCCGCGATAGCCCGCAGCTGATTGGCGGGATCGCCTGCATTGATGCGAAAACGGCCGGGACGCGACCCGTCGGGCGTTCCAGCCACGTAGGACCCTGGACATCCGGCCTTCTCCTCGAACGGCAGACAGGGCTCCACGATGTAGTCGGCTTTGGGGAAGCGGGTGAGGAACTTCGGCATCGCCGCCTTCGCCCGTGTGGCGGCTGCTTCGGCCACCGCGATGATCTCCTCGCGCGTCCTGAACTTCAGCGCCGGATCGTCCCGCAGCTTCGCGGTGGCGGCGTCGACGTCGGGCGTGCCGAACGCCTCGGCCGCGAGCGGCGCACTCTGACGCCGCAGCGCCTCCATCTGGTCCAGCCCGAGCTGGTGCACGGCGCGCGCGTCCATGTCGACCGTCGCGTACGCCCGCACGCGGGCGCGGTAGCACGCCTCGCCGTCCGGCAGGTCCTTGATCGCGGTGCTCGCCCTGGCTTTCGGCAGGTACTCCGTCGCGAGAAAGGTGCGGTACCGTCCGAGGGCCGGAATCACCTCCGCGGCAACGATCTTTTCGACCGCCTCGCGGAACCCCGGTGCGTTGTCCCGCGTGCCGAGAGCCGCGAATGGTGAGTCCTGCGGCGGCAGCTTCATCAGGTCATCGAGCTGTGCGATGACCGCCTCCACGTTCGGGCGTGGCTGCGTGTAGCCCTGCCGCAAGCCCTCCCGCAGCGTGGTGATCTCCGTATCGATGAACGTGTCCATCTCGCGCCAGCGGGCGAGCGCGTCGGTGCGCTTCGTGTCGTCACCGACAGGCTGCACCTGGGACAGGAAGGACAGGAAGCTCTGCAGGCCGCTCTGCTGGTTCAGCGGCCAGAGCTCCGCCCGGCAGACGCGCGCCTGCTTCGAGGCCGCGAGCGTTTCCTTCAGCACGCCGTAGGTCGAGATGTCGGCGCCCGAGAGCGTTGACTCGTCGACCTGCTGCAGGCGCGCGAGCCAGGCATCCTCGCGCGCCTCCCACGCGCGCACCGCGCCGAGCGAGTTGTCGCCGAGGACAGCGGCGGGTGCGTCGGGAACACCCATAAAGGTCGCGGCGAGCGGAAACGTCTGGACGAAGGCCGCGAAGTACTCGTCGGCGAGCGCCTTCACGCGCGCGTCACCTTCCCGGTTCGCCGCCTTCAGTACCGCCGCCGGATCTGACGGACTGACGACTGCGATGATCAGGAGGCCGAGAGCGAGGATCAGGCGGCGATGCATCCAGGCATTGTAGTTGTGGGTTCTGTTCTCTGTACGTGGGGCAGGGCTTCAGCCCTGCCGAGATCGTCAGAGGAGGCACGATCTCAGCGGATCGGCGGCTCGCACGGCACGAGTTCGGCCCCCGTCTGGAGAGTGCCATAGACAATTGCGAGCTGGCCGTACCTCCGCGCCGCGGCAACCGCCGCCTCCCGACCAATGCCCAGCACCAGAAAGCTCGCCTCCGGCGGGGCCGTCCCATCGTCACCCGCGCCCTGCCCTTCGACGAGGGTCCACCGGCGCCGCAGATCGGCGGAGAGTGCCTCGTTGCGCCGCGCGTTCTCCGCCGCGGGCAGAGCCACCGATCCGGGATTCCACGCCGTGATGAACGCCCACTCGCTGACGTTGTGCGTCTGGAGCAGCCGCCCGAGCCGTCGCGGATTCCAGCCGATGCGGATCAGGATGGGGTCCTCGAGCGCGACCACGTACGTCGTGTGCCGGTACGCGTCCCAGAGCGCCAGTTCGCGAACGGCGCGAGTGTAGACGGCACGAAGGCCTTCGCAATCCAGCCGGTTGTACTCCAGCAGCTTGTGCCAGGCGGTCTTCGCGGGCGGTTTCAGGCTGCGGTATCTGCCGTCGTTCGCGGCCAGGCGATCGAGCACGTATCGCGCCCACGCGGCAGGCCGTGGCGGCGTCAGCGCGCGCGGGGGCCGGATCCCCACAGCACGCATGTAGGCCTTCAGCTCGTGCACGACCGCGCCGGTCTCGTCTCTCGGCAGCTCGATTGAGGGCCGCACCAGTCGGCGCCACGTACGCCCAATGGTGAGCGCGTTGACGTGGCGTTCCCGCACCGACTCCCTCAATGCTGCTGGCACGTCCTCATCCGAATCGATCACCGCGAGGTCGAAGATGCTCCAGCTCACGATTGGTGCGGTGTCCTGGCCCACCAGCCGGTGGAGCGCGGTTCCGAGCGTGTCCACGGTCAGCCGGCCCAGCGCCACTCTGGCGGAGGCGAGGCGCGGATCGAGAATGACCTGGTGCAGCTCGCTCCGGCCGCCCTCATCCTCGCACAGCACGCCGAGCAGCACCGGGTGCGCGGCAGCAGCCCTGTTCCGCGTGGCAATCGCCCGCATCGCGCCGAGGCACTCGAAATCGATGTAGGTGGTCACGCCATGGCTACGGGTCGCGACGCGCTGCCCGTGAAGAGGACGGCACACTGAAAACCGCGTTCACCCGCGTACGCGGTGCGGCAGGTGTTCGGAGTGCTTGTTCCGCGCATGGAGCCGAGGTTGTGCTGCAAGACAAGCGCTGCCCACCACATGGCGTTCGTCGGTATGGGCGTGTCCTGCCAGCGTAGGGCGATGCATGCACGATTCGCAAGCACCGGGCCCCCGAGAAAATGAAGGAGCCGCTCTGGCTCTGAGTGCGCCGTGTTCGCCGCGGAATCGCCTGCAGGCGCGTGCTAGACTGTGCCCCCGGAAACAACTCATCTGTCAGAGACCACAAAATGCGCCCCAAACACCTAGTCTTCGCTGCCATCTTCCTCATGACGGGCTACGTGATGGTCCACAACGAGCGGTTCCTCGTGCAACCCGACAACCCGGTGTGGGCGCACTACTCGAAGTACGGGTGGTGGCTCCTGACCCACGGTGTGGCCGGCGCCGCAGCGCTCTTCCTGGCCCCCTTGCAGTTCTCCGATCGGTTGCGGAAGCGCTACGCCCGGTTCCACCGGATGTGCGGGTATGTCTATGTGGCCGGCGTGTTCGCCCTTGCGCCGCTCGGGGCATACGTGCAGCTGATCAGCGAGGGTCTCGAGGGCTCGCCCCGTTCGTTCACGGTGCTGGCGAGCGTGGATGGAATGATGCTGATCGTCACCACGGCCATCGCATTGATGTTTGCCCGGCAGCGCCGCCTGACGCAGCATCGGCAATGGATGACGCGCAGTTACGCCGTGGCGCTGGTGTTCTTCGAGGGACGCCTGATCCTGGGCCTGACCGGCCTCGAGACGGCCGGAGTCGAGATGGCGCAGGCCGTCATCTGGAGCTGCCTGGCGCTGTCGGTCCCCCTCGCCGACATCGTCAACGACTGGGACGAACTCCGACGCGCCGCAACCGCCCCGGCCCGGTCACCTGTGCGGAGTGACGCCCCCGCGCGCACCCTCGCCGCCCCGTCCGCCTAACCGGTCGACCGGTGTACGCATTTGCTGCAATTGAGATCGGGAGGTGTTTCCAGGTTTTTGCGATCAACCCTGCGTCGATCGACGGCGGGCAACCTTGCGGTCGCCAGTTCGATCCAGGGCGTGCTGTCGACCTCGCGATCTCGAACGTCAGCAGGGCTGAAGCCCTGCCCCACATCCCTGGATCGAAGCCCTGCCCACATCCCTGGATCACCGATAGAGCGGGAGGCCGGCGATCCGCCCCTCTATGTCGGCCATCATGCGCACGTACTCGGGGCCGCCGACGCCGCCGAACCGCCGCTTGAACTCGGGCTCGGGCATGAACTCCGGCAGGTCGCTCGTCTCAGGCATCAGCACGCGCTCGGTCAGCGGCACGCGAAGACGCGCCTGGAGCACACGGGCGGACTGGGCACCCTCGGCCAGTTCCCCCAGGCGGCTGCCCGCCCGATCCGCGGCGAGATCGTTGAAGGAGAACCCACTGCCCCCGCGCGAGTCCGCCACCTCCTTGTAGATCCCCACGGCATCCGCGAACGGCCCGCCCGTGTTCGCCGAGAGCGCCGCCGAGATGATGAAGTGTTTGGCGAGATCGTTCCGCCCGTTGAGCGTCACCGTGCGGCGTGCCGCGCGCGGCCAGCTCCGGGCTTCCGGCATGACCTGCGCCAGGGATCGTCCGTCGACGTAGAACGTGAGCACGAGGATCGCTGCCCGGTTCTCGACGACGGGATCGGAGCTCGCCCCGCGAGTCGCCGCCACCGTGAACACGGGCGTGAGGAGGCGGACGAGTGAGACGCTGCCCTGCGGGAGCGCCCGCGTGGCACCGGCCAGCGCCTCCTGGTAGACGCGCAGCCGCTCACGCGCGTCGGGAGGCATGAGCGCGGCTCTCACCGCATTGCCCAGTTCATCGTGCCACTGGTACGTGACCCGTGCGCCCGCTTCGGCGAACTCCACGCTCTTGACCGCGTTCCGCAACAGCGCGAGGTCTTCCCCGCGCCACATCGTCGCGGCCACGCGGCCCAGCACGGCCTCGGCGAGCCAGGCGGGCAGCGGGAGTCGTCCCACACGAAAGCTCTCGATGGCTGGCAGCGGTGAGCCCTGGGCGAGGTGCACGTCGATGTTGGCCCAAGGCGCCGACGGAACGGCCGCGAGCCGAACGCTGGCCCTGGCGTGGAGCCGGCCCGACGCGAACCGCGCCTCAGCGCTACCATCGGCGTAGCGGTGCGCGAGGTAGTTGAGCGCCACATCCGCGTCGCCGGCGGTGACCTCCACCGTGCGCATGGCGCCCGTCTTCATCCGCCGGGGGTCGTTCGACTCCAGAATCTGCTTCGCCCGCTCGATCTGATCGGCCGTCACTTCAGCATCGCGCGCCACGGCGGGCTGGCGATCGAGGGCCAGGCACCCGGCGAGACCGGCGCAGACCGGCACGAGCAGCACGGCCAGCAGCGCCAGTCGAATCAGTCGGTGACGCAGCGTCATAGGGGCCCTGGGGATTCTCTCTTCCGCTCTCGTGAGTCGAGGTGTGGCTCAGAAACCTTGCGTGTCGGTACTTCAAAAGGAGAACGCCGTGCCGATCAGATTCGGTCGCGCACGGCGGCAAGCAGCGCACGGAGGTCGGGGGCGCCGGTTCAGGCCGCCTTATGGACGCCCGCATGTCGGGACGTTCGCAGGCGTGCGCCACCAGGTTGCAACTCACGCACACGCGGTAGCGCATTCATCACTGCGCAGTATAGCCCCCCGCTGAGCGCCGCGACGATGGTTCAGCGATGGGATGCCGCAGTTCGTACAATGCACGGGTGCCGCCTGCAACATCCTCCGTCCACACCATTCCAACTACGAGCCACGGCCGCTATTGGGTCCGCCCCGCGTTCGGGCACCCCGTGGGGCTGCTGGTTGGATGTCACGGCTACGCGCAGAGCTCCGAGAGCTTCGCGTCGGACCTCGAGGCCATCGCCGGCATCGAGCGATGGCTGCTCGTGTCGGTGGAGGGCCTCCATCGCTTCTACACCCGTGCAGGCGCCGTCGTGGCGAGCTGGATGACGAGCCAGGACCGCGAGCTGATGATTGCGGACAACACCGCGTACCTGCGGCAGGTGGTCGCGCGGGTGCGCACCGAGCAGGCGGCGGTGCTGGGCACGTCTGCCCCGCTCGTGTTTCTCGGCTTCTCGCAGGGCGTTGCGATGGCGTTCCGTGCGGCGGCGGGCCACCGGGACGATTGCGCCGGCATCATCGCGCTCGGCGCAGACGTGCCGCCCGACGTACGTGCCGCGACCACGTCGCTTCCGCCGGTGCTGCTCGGCCGGGGAAGCACCGAGGCGTGGTACACCGAGGAGCGGATGCAGAGCGACGTCGCATGGATGCGAGGCATCGGTGCGGATCTCACACTCTGCGAGTACGCCGGCGGCCACGAGTGGACCAACGCGTTTCGCGAGGCCGCGGGCGCGTTCCTCAGCCGGGTCGCAGAGTCCCGCCCGCACCGCGCAAACGCCCAGGCATAGGCTGGAAGCGTCTGCTCGCGACTCGCAGCCCGGCCCCCCGGGTGAGCTGACCGTGCGTGATACGCTCTGACCGTCCACTCACACGCAGCACCCACACGCGATGCCCATCGCTGCCGGTACCCGCTTCGAATCTACGAGGTTCTCCGCCCGCTCGGAAAGGGCGGCATGGGCGACAGCCTTCACTCGGACCCGAGGTTCATCGACCTGCTGCGCCGCTTCCGGCTGGCGCGAGCAATCGGTTCACGCGGCTCGGCACCTCAGCCCAGCCGCCGCGTGGTATGAGTGAAGAGCCAGCCCCGCCCGACGTTCTGGAGGATTGAGTGACTCGTTCGATCGCGCACTTCGCCGCAGCCGTGTGTCTGCTCGGCGTGGCGGAAGCCGGCGCCCAGCAGCAGCCGCAGCGCGCCGCAGCACCCGGCGCCAGTGTTCCGCGGCCGCGGCGACGCCGTGCGGGTGTTCGCCACCGTCACCGACCGCGACGGCCGGCTCGTGACGACGCTGACGCAGGGCGACTTCGAGGTGAGGGACGAGGGCAAGCCGCAGCCGATCGTGCTCTTCGACAACTCGCCGCAACCCATTCGGCTGGTCGTGATGCTCGACGTGTCGGGCAGCATGGAGGGCAACCTGCCGCTGCTGCGTGCGGCAGCCGCGGAGCTGTTCGCACGGTTGCGCCCCGACGACCTCGCGCGGGTGGGCACGTTCGGGCGCGAGGTGGAGATCAGCGATACGTTCACCCGCGATGCGCGAACGCTCGGCGGGGCCCTGCCCGACGCCATCGAACCGGATGCGCCGACCCCGCTCTGGAGAGCCCTGGACCAGGCGATGGAGGCGTTCGGCAGCGAAGGAGACGAGCGTCGCGTCATCCTCGTGCTCAGTGACGGCAAGGACAGCGGCCTGTTCAATTTCCGGCAACCCGTCGCCAGCCAGGCCGAGGTCATCGACCGCGCCCGGCAGGAGGACGTGATGGTTTACGCCATCGGCCTGCGCAGCCGTCGCCGGCAGCCCAGGATGCCCGGCATGGGAACCGAGGGACTGCGCGCGGCTCTTCTGGACGATCTGCCAGATCCGGGCCTCGCCCGTGTCGCGGAAGAATCCGGCGGCGGCTACACCGAGATCCGGCCGGGCGAGGACCTGGCGGAGGCATTCGCCCGCGTGGCCGACGAGCTCCACGGCCAGTACCTGCTTGGCTTCGCGCCGCCGAAGCGTGACGGCAAGACGCACGACGTCGAAGTCCGCGTCACCGCGAAAGGGTTGAAGGCGCGCGCGAAGAAGAGCTACGTGGCGCCGAAAGAGTGAGGTGCTGCGGTCATCGCAGAACTGGGCCTTGGTTCAAATCGATCAGGGACGGAGCTGGCGAGGTCGACATGGCCTCACGGCTCGGGTATGGCGCGGACCACGTGATCCCCCACGACGCGCAGCAGCCGATCTCGATACTCGTGCCGCTCCTCGCTCGCCGCGGTCGTGGACGTGACGACGACCACGAGGTCGAGATCACGGAAGGTGAAGATGTACTGGCCGCCGTGCCCCCAGGCGAAGCAGGCCGGGTGCCCGCCGACATCCTGGATCCACCATCCGTAGCCGTACTCGCGCGAGGGATCCCATCGCGAGCGCGTCCGCGGCCGGCACGACTCGTCGACCCAGGCGGGCGATACCACCTGGCGACCCTTCACGCGGCCGCGGTTCAGAAACATCTCGCCGAAGGCGACCATCTGCCGCGGCGTCATGAGCATCTCGTTCCCGCCCAGGTAAATCCCCTGCGGGTCCCGCGGCCATTGCGCGAGAGAGATTCCGAGCGGCCGCGCGAGCCGCTCCTGCGCGAACCTGCCAGGTGCTCATCTTCGTGGCGCGCGTGAGAATGGCCGAAAGCAAGTGCGAGGTGCCGGTGCTGTACTCCATCGTCGTGCCCGGTTCGGCAACGAGCGGACGGTCGAGCGCGTACCGCACCCAGTCGCGGCTGCGCACCCACGACCCGTAGTTGTCGCCACTCGTCGACTCGAGCCCCGAACGCATCGTCAGCAGGTCTTCGATCGTGATGGCACGCTTCGCGGCCGGAGCGCGGGCGAGTTGCGGCAGGTACGTCGCAATCGGCTCGTCGACACCCTTGATCATCCCGCGATCGATGGCGATGCCGACCAGCACGGAGATGATGCTTTTCGACGCGGACTTGATGTTGGCGAGACGGTTCGCGGTGATCTGCGCCGCGTAGTGCTCGAGCACCAGCTCCCCGCGCCAGCTCACGAGCAGGCTGTGCAGCTGGGGCAACTCGCGGGCTGCCATTGCCGCGCTGGAGAGTTCTAGCGCCGGCTTACCCTGACCGCCGGCCAAGGGCGCGACACCGATGGTCACGACAGCGGTGCACACCGCGGCGGTCAGTCTGGTAAAAGTCGAGTGCATCAAGAGCAATCGTAGCGTGCGGGCGGGAGAGATACGGACGACCAGAACGCACGATCCCCCGGTGCGATGGTTCGAGGAGCGTGCGGCAGGCCGCGTAGTCAGCCCACCGGCCGATCGGCTGCTCTACACTGTTGTCGATCGAGGGGGGCATTCGAGGGCGCTCGAGGCCACCCCGTTCGTGAGCGAACCCTTCAGAAGGATCTGCCATGCGAGTGACGCGTCCCGCCAGTCTTGCTGCCTCCACGCTGTTCGTGGCCCTGTTCCTGTCGTCAACGTCCGACGCCCAGGTGTTCACGCTGACGAAGGAAGAGCTCGTCGCGCTCAGCGCGCAGAGTCCGTTCGAGCGGTTCCCGGACGGCAGGCCGAAAGTGCCCGACGACCTGATCGATCGCGCACGGGGGCTCTCCGCCGAGGAGATCTGGGCGGTGCTGCCGCGGAAGGGCTTTCCGAACCAGTATGAAGACGGGTTCCAGATCCTCCATCCCGGTACCAAGCTGGTCGGACGGGCGTTCACGGCGCAGTTCATGCCGATGCGTCCGGACATCGACGAGCCGATGCAGGCGAGAGCCAAAGAAGCCGGACAGGAGCGGCTCTCGAACCAGACCGTCATCGACATGCTGCAGCCGGGCGACGTGCTCGTCGTGGACCTGTTCGGCAAGAAGGAGGGCGGCACGCTGGTCGGCGACAATCTCTTCTACTACATCATGCGGGCAACGAAGGCCGCGGGCATCGTGGTGGACGGATCAATCCGCGACCTCGAAGGCATCGCCGGCATGCCGATGCCCGCGTACTTCCGGCACGCCCACCCCACGCCCGTAGGAAACGTGATGCTGACGGGCATCAACATCCCGGTTCGCATCGGAAACGCCACGGTGATGCCTGGCGATCTCGTGTTCGGCGATCGCGAGGGGGTGTACTTCGTGCCGCCCGTGCTGCTGAAGGAAGTCCTCGATCGCGCGGACGAGACGCACATCCACGACGAGTGGACGAAGAGGAAGTTCGACGAAGGCAAGTACACGTCGAGCGAGATCTACGGCACGCCGCGGGATCCGGCGCTGAAGAAGGAGTACGAGGAGTATCTCAAGAAGCGCCTCGAAGAACTTCACCGGAAATAGCAGCGCAACCGGACCTCACCCGACCGGGGTCGCCGACGCCTCGGATCGGGCCGGAGCCGCGGCTCGCACGCGCGCCTGGATAGTGTCCACGATCCGCTCGGCATCCCGGGCGACGCCGTGGATCATCGTGGATGACAGCGAATAGAGGAAATGCAGGCCAACGTAGTAGAGGCCCGGCTCACCCGGCACGATGCCCCGCTCGTGCAACGGCTCGCCGTCGTCACTTAGGTAGGGGTCGGGACGTCGATCCATGAGAGTCCCGGGTGAAAGCCCGTGCACCAGATCACATTCGTGACATCGAGGACGCGGCCGTCGGCGAGAAGTGGCTTGCCGTCGCGAACCCCGGCCACGCGCGCCGTGCGTTCGACGCCTGCGGAGACGAGGTCCGCCGGCTTCACGCGTATCAGCGGGCCGCCTTTGGAAATGATGTTGGGGCGCGCCCGACGTCCGATCGGCGTATCCAGCGTGAGCACTCGATGAAAGACGACGCGGAAGACAAACGGCACAATGGCTCGGGCGATGCGGCCCTCGATGGCGAAGGGCAGGTGGCCGGGATGCCTCCCTGACAGCCACGTGCGGTGCGACCGCGCCGCGTCGAGCGCAATGTCCGCTCCCGAATTGCCCGCCCCCACAATGAGCACGTCGCCGGGGAGGAGCTGGCCAGGATTCCGGTACCCACTCGAATGCAACTGCACGATCCGCGGATCGAGCGCCTGCGCGAACTCCGGCACACGGGGTTTCTGGTATGTCGCCATGGCGACCACGACGTGATCGGCCTCGAACCGCCGGCTCGCATCGACGAAGTACCGGGAGCCTTCACGCCACAGCCGTTCGACTCTGACACCCGTCCGCACCGGCAGCTCGAAGCGCTTTGCATAGGCCTCGAGATAGTCCGCCATCTCGTTCTTCGTCGGAAAGCTGAAGGCGGGCCCAGCGAATGGCATGCCGATGAGGCCGTTGTACTTGGCGGGCGTGAACAGGCGCAGCGAGTCCCACCGGTTGCGCCACGAGTCGCCGATGCGCGGGTTGGCCTCCAGGATCACGAACGAGAGGCCGCGCCGCGCCAGGCAGTAGCCCACTGACAACCCCGCCTGTCCGCCGCCAATCACGACCACCTGCACGCGTTCGGATGCGAGACTGTTGTTCATGGCTCACCCAGCCCGAGTAACTACCGTTGCAGAGGTGTCGGTCGAGAGGCTCCCAGTTTCGCGCGCATCAGACGGACGCGCAAGTAAACGCTAGACCCAGTGCTCGCCTAGTGCGCTGAACCACTCATGTGGGGCAGGGCTTCAGCCCTGCAATCAGTACGCGCGAGCAGGCCTGAAGGCCTGCCCCACATGACTACATTTGGGTCACCTCAAGTGAATCGCGGGTTTGATATCGGACCCGAGATCACCGTGCCGTCATCGCCGTGTGAATCGCCCGGACGGTCTCGATCGTATCCGCCTCGCTCGCCGGCTTGTCTTCGCGGTACCGCTTCACGCGTGCGAAGCGGAGCGCAAGACCGCCCGGGTATTGCGGGCTCTCCTGCAGGTCATTGAACGCAACCTCCACGACGAGCTCGGGCCGGACGTGCACGGTGTAGGAGTCACGGCCGATCTCGAGCTGCAGCAGCTTCGCCGTCTGCCACTCGAGCATGATGTCGGTCATTCCCTTGAACGTCTTGCCAAGCATGACAAACGCGTTGTGCTCCGGGTCTCTCGCACCGAGATGGAGGTTGCTCAGCCAGCCGCGACGGCGGCCGTTCCCCCACTCCGCGGCGAGCACCACGAGATCGAGCGTGCGGGCCTGCTTGATCTTGAGCCACGCGGACCCGCGGCTTCCCGCGGCGTAGCCCGCGCCAAGGGCCTTTGCCATGACGCCTTCGTGGCCGCGCGCGAGTGCCGCTGTGGCAAAGCGCTCCGCCTCCTCACGCGTCGGACGAATGACGTGAGGGACGAGCGTGTTGGGCGCGAGCTTCCCAAGCGCGGCAAAGCGGTCGCCCTGCGGCGTGTCGAGCAACGACGCACCGTCCAGCGCAAGGGCATCGAAGAAGAAAGGCGTGAGCGGCAGCTCGCGCCGCATGACGTCGACGTCAAGGCGGCGTCCGAAGCGGCGCATCGTGACCTGGAACGGCAGTGGACCGCCATCCGGGCGAAGGGCGATGACCTCGCCGTCCAGGATGATCTCGCGCGCCGGCAGGGCGCGCGTGACCTCGACCACCTCCGGCACGGCGGCCGTGACGTCACGCAGGTTCCGCGAGTACGCGCGGACCTCGTCGCCCGCCTTGTGCACCTGGACGCGCGCGCCATCGAGCTTGTACTCGAACGCTGCATCGTCCATGCGTGCGAACGCATCGCCGACGTCCTCCGACGAGTCGGCCAGCATCGGCTGCACGGGCTTGAATATCTCGACCGCAAACCGATCGAGCGCCTGCGGGCCATCGTGCAGAGCAGCGGTGGCCACCTCTGCGAGGCTGCCGGCCATCATCGCCGCACGGCGCACGCGGGCGGACGGCATGCCAGCCGCGCGCGCGACGGCCTCGACGAGCACACCCTCGAGCGCTCCCTGCCGCAGCTCGCCGAAGAGCAGGCGTACGAGGAAGTCCTGTTCCTCGGCGGTCGCGCGCGCGAACAGCTCGCGAAGGATCTCCACGCGCCGCGCAACCGACCCGGGTCCAGACACGCGAGCGACCGCGTCGAATGCGGCATCCACGTCGCGCAGCGTGAGCGTATCGTTGTCAGAAGGCGGCACCTGGCGGGCGCTGCTGATCGCCGCGCCTCCGACCCCGAGTCGTCCTTGCCGCGGCTCGCCCGAAAGCGCCGCGATTGCGATCGGCACCTCGTCCCGGGTCAACCCCTTCAGCAGTCCAGCCAGCCGATCGATCTTCTCGAGCCGGCCGCCCACAGCAGCAACGGCGTTCGATGCACGCGCGAGCACCGACAGGAGCATGCGGACATCGTACACACGCGGAACGGACTACTCGTCGGAAAAGCTTAGACCCAGTGCTCCCTTGTGTTGTCACTGAACCACTCATGTGGGGCAGGGCTTCAGCCCTGAATCTCATGTGGGGCAGGGCTTCAGCCCTGCGAATCTCATGTGGGGACAGGGCTTCAGCCCTGCAAATCGGTACGCGCGAGCAGGCCTGAAGGCCTGCCCCACATGACTACACAAGTGAATCGCGGGTGTAGGTGGGGCGTGAGGGTAGCCCTTGATGATTCATTCGATCTCTCGTGCCCCGACTGCGAACAGCGCGCCGTCGCTCCTCAGGAACAACCGCCCCCGGGCGATGGCCGGCGACGCCAGGAGCCGTTCGCCGAGATCGTTGCGGGCGAGCACCTCCGGCTCGCGCCCGGCGCGCAGCACGAACGTGTCGCCCGTCTCGCTGACCATGTAGACCTTCCCGCCGCCGGCGACGGGTGAGGCGAAGAATACGCCGGCCAGGCGGTGGCGCCACACGGGCGCGCCCGTCGCGGCGTCCGCGCAGGTGACGACGCCCACCTCGTTCGCCATGTAGAGCAGGCCATCGTAATAGAGGATCGACGGCACGTACGACGCGCCGGTGGGCGCGCGCCAGACGACGTGGGTCGCGCTCACGTCGCCGCGCCCACCGGGACGGAGCGCGAGATAGTCGCTGTTGCGATACCCTCGGCTCAAGTAGATCACCCCGCCATGGAAGACGGCCGACGGGATCGGCGTCTGCCGTTCGCTGCCGGCGTGCCACAGCAGATTTCCGTTCGCGGGATCGTACGCGTCGATGCGCTCGGACGAGTTGACGAGCAGTTCGTCGCCTTCCGGTCCCGGCACGACCACCGGCGTGCTGTGCGACACGCGTCCGCTCCCGCGATCCGCCAGCCACCGCTGCTTGCCAGTCCGGCGATCGAGCGCGAGCAGGTACGACTTCGGCTGGTGGTCGCAGAGCAGGATCAACAGATCGCCGTACAGCGCCGGCGAGCTGCCGTGGCCCCAGCGCGCCTCGAACGGCGAGTACTCGACGCCGAGATGCCGCTGCCACACGACACTGCCGTCCATGTCGAGCGCGACGATCAGTCCATTGCCGAACCAGGCGTAGATGCGCTCTCCGTCCGTGACGGGCGTGGGTGTCGCGAGGTTGTGTTTCTCGTGCAGCTCCGAGAAGGGACCGATGGCCTCGGTGCGATATGCCCACAGCCGCGTCCCGTTCCGGCGGGCGAAGGCCTCGACCACGAGATACGTTTTCGAATCTTGCCCGCCATCCGGCCCGGAGGCGGCGCGGTCGCCCCCGATCGGCGTCTCACGCCCGGCGAGCGAGCGGTCGTCGCGTGCGAGCAGTGGATGCGAGCCGGCCGCCACGGGGGTCCGGCCCACCTGCGAGGTGACGATCACGCGGTCGCCCCAGACGATGGGAGATGATGCGCCGAGGCCGGCCAGCGGCATTTTCCAGGCCAGGTTCTCGGTGGCACTCCATGTGGTCGGCAGATCGGCCTCGCTCGAGACCCCCGCGCTCGACGGCCCTCGCCACTGTGGCCACTGCGGCGCGACTTGACGCTCCGGCGCGGCCGGCGCCGGCTGCGCTGCCGTCACCGACGGCCAGAGTGGGAACCCCACGACAAGCGCCGCGACAATCAGAGGAAAGAACACGTGCGGCACGTTCCCATCGTAATGAGAATGAGATCGGGAGGTATTTGTCCGAATGTGCGCCGCGCCCAACGCGCGAGGCTGCACATTTGGACAAATACCTCCCGATCTCACGCGTCAGAGCTGCTCGGGCACGACGTACGGCGGGCGATAGCCGTCCCGCAGCAACCGGTTCCCGAACGCGCCCATGTCGTACTCCGAGCTGCTCTCGAAGCGCTCCTCATCCGGCACCAGCGTCAGCATGGGGCCTACGGTCGGCTTCACGTGCGCCGAGTCCACGCCGTTGGCTGCGAGGTGGCTCTCCAGGCGTTCGAGCGTTTCGGTCACGTCGGCCCGCGAGCCGACCCGCGCAGCGATCTCCGGCGCCGCCATCTCCGTGCCCAGGCGGTAGGAGATGTTGCCGAGGTGGCAGAGGGCTGACGAAATGTGCCCTCCCGTGATCGGCGCTTTCAGATCCTGCGCCTTCCGGCTGCGGACGGCCTCGATGAAGTTCGCCATGTGCGTGTCGCCTCCGGCCGACGTGAACGACTTCATCCGCTTGCCGTCCCCGTCGTAGACCACGCCGCCGCCCCCGCCGCCTGCGAACGTCCCGTGCTCGCACTCGATTGCGATGCCGATCCGTACCCCTCTGTAGTGGTCCATGTGCTTGACATCTGTCTTGGCCGGCAGCCCGCGTACCTCGAAAATCAACGGGGCGGAGGCATAGTCGTAGACTGCGACTTGCGTGTTCGGCGTCTCGGCATCGTCGTTCTCGACGAAGCGACCTCCGATGCTGAACACGCTTCTGGGCAGCGTCTCCTCCCCAAGCATCCAACGGCACATGTCCATCTCGTGAACACCCTGGTTGCCGATGTCGCCATTGCCCGTCGCCCAGACCCAGTGCCAGTCGTAGTGCAGCTGCGCGCGCCGCAGCGGCTCGAACGGCGCGGGCCCGCAGAACAGGTCGTAGTTGACGCCCGCGGGGATTGGCTGCGGGCCCGCGACCTTGCCGATGCTCTCGCGCCGCTTGTAGCAGAAGCCGCGCGCGCGCAGGATTCTGCCGAGTGCGCCGCTGCGCAGGTAGGCGGCGAGCTCCAGGAGCGCTTCGTCCGAGCGGGACTGCGTGCCGGCCTGGACGATGCGGTTGTACTTGGCGGCGGCCTCCACGACCTTGCGCCCTTCCCACACGTTGTGCGAGATGGGCTTTTCGAGGTAGACGTCCTTGCCTGCCTGACAAGCCCAGATGGCCATCAGTGAGTGCCAGTGGTTGGGCGTGGCGATGGACACCGCGTCCACGTCCTTGCTTTCGAGCAGCGTGCGGATGTCCATGTGCTTCGTCACCTGGATCCCCGCGGCGGACAGTTCCCCGGCTCGACTGTTCAGAATCGTCTCGTCGACGTCGCAGAGCGCCACCACCCGCACACCGGGGATCTCCCGGAGCATCTCGAGGTGGTGACCGCCCTTGCCGCGAACGCCGATCACCCCCACGCGGATGGCATCGTTGGCGCCGAGCGGGGCGGCCCACGCGGGCCGCGTGAGCGCGCTGCCGGCGGTCACGCCACCGGCAACGGTCTGCGCGAGGAAACTGCGGCGGCTGATCGTGTCGGACAAGCGGTGCATCGCGTGCAACGATACCGGCACCGCGCGGCCGTGTCGAGAGCAGGTCCGGCTACGCCGAGACCACGTCCGCAAGACCGCCGGCGGGAAAACGGCAGCCCAGGACGAGTGTGCGGCAGAGGTTGGTGCGAGAACCAGTGAGGATGTCGTGTACGTGGGGCAGGGCTTCAGCCCTGCTTACGTGGGGCAGGCCCTGATGACGCCCTCGTCCAACGCCTGTGGGTGTCCTGAGCCGGCTCGTGTCTACAGGGTCGCGTTGTCAGGGAGTCGGCGCTAGAGGTCAGCGACCCACGGCAGTGCGGATGCGCGAAAGGTGGTGCCAACTGTGCCGAACGGCGTGGTCCTCCACCACGAACTGCGCGGTCACCGGAGCACCGAAGCTCAAAGAGAACGGCGCCGCCCGATCCAACTCCTCATCGTTGAACGCGCGTACCCTGTCGGCCGCCTGGCGACTGTTCGTGCGCAATAAGTCGAGCGCCTCTGCCTTTGTCACCCTTGCATGCTCACGGGCGTGCCCGGCATTCAACTCGGCGACAACCTGCCACGTCACATCGGTTACCGCGTTTCCGCTCGCGATGGCGTGCGCCAGGTCGACCTCGATGGGATAAACGAGCGCGACGTGGTTCACGATCTGGCCCACGGTCCGGCGGTCGGTGGGAGATGTTGGAGTTCCCCACTCTGCGTCCGACAACCCCTCTGCGAAGGTGGCCAGACCGGCAGCACCTTGCTCGATGCGGGCCGCAAGCGATTCAGCGCGGCGAATCATTGTCGTCCTCCCTGGCGTGTGGGCGAAGCCACTGACAGCACCACTCTGATGCCACCCGGCCGGTCAAGTTCCTCGCGCCGGCGTCCGCAACCGAGCTCGATGGTGTTGGCCCCGCACAGCGTAGCACGAGGTTGGCGCGTCAGCGCGGCCGTCGCATCGGAGTGAGTCGCTGCGGCCATTGAACCGCGCATCGCTTGATGTGGGGCCGCACGTCATGTGGAGCCGGAACTTCAGTTCCGGCGGACAGCGAAGCTCACGACGGCCGCGGCGGATGATCCTCGCGCAGGTGCCGTTCGAACAGGTCGATCAGCGCGCCGAGCCTCGCGTCGGTCGCCGTGCCTTGATCGGCGAGCTCGATCAGACGCGCGTCGGTCCGGCGCTGGGCGTCGACCAGGCGCTCCGTGCTGTCGCCCAGACGCTCTACATTGCCGCCCATACGCTCTACGGTACCCGCCAGATCTCCGACGGCCGCGAGGGTGTGACCCGCAACCGTGGTCAGGCGAGCGACCGCGTCGGTGACACCGGCCACCTTGTCCGTGAGTCCGTCGACCTTACCGGCCAGGCCATCTACCTTGATCGACAGCCGCTCGAAATCTGCCGCGAACTGCGCCTGGGAGGCGAGCAGGAACTGCATGGTCCGCTGCATCTCCTCCGGCGACATTGGCTGAAATTCCACGAGAACGCCTCCCTCTTTCGACGTGTCCGCCATTATCCCATCGTCACTCCGCGACAGGCCAGAGCAAGCCGGCTGCCGGGCGGCCGCGCTGTCAGAGAAGGCGCACGGTTCACCTCACGCGTGAATGTGGAGCCGGAACTTCAGTTCCGGCTGACACACGTGTCATCTGCAGTCAGGGCAGTTCGCCGTGCTCACACATCTACCGGGCCGATCGGTGCGGGCCTGTGTTCCTGCCGGCTACTTCACGAGTCCTGCCGCCCATGACGCAAATGCCAGCCAGGCGGGTGTTCCCGAAACGGCCAGGCGAAGCGGCTGCGACGCGATGATCGCCAGACCACCCCAGAGCACGACCGGGTGCAGACGGCCGCGCGTCCTCAGGTCGCGAATCGCCATCGCGACGATGAACAGGTCAGCGAGACCGAAGTAGAGGAAGGGATTGCCGATCGCGTGTACGACCGGCCAGCGCGCGAACGCGGCCGCGAGCAGGTTCACGGTCGCGAGCAGCATCAGGCGCTTGTGGGCCTGCGCGTCGCGCCGTTTGACGACGGCGAGCGCCACAAACGCGGGGAACAGCACGATGTCGAAGGCCGGCACCGCCAGGAACTGCAGCGGCGGCACGGGGATGCCGGTGAACCCGGTCGGCCGGTTCGCCGCGACCAGCGCCGCATACGTGCCCGTCGCAACCATCGCCGCGGCGAGCCCCGCACCGTACCACCCCAGCGTGCGATGAAGCGGCGTTCGTCCCCCGCTGACGAGGGCTGCCTGCCCGGCCAGCAGGACGCACCAGGCGGCGAAGAGCAGGCCGTGGACGTAGAAGAACGGCTCGCTCGGCGAGGGCCATCCGGGAAAGAGCGGCCGCAGGAAGAAGCTGCGGGAGAAGCCGATCGCCACGGCCAGCAACATCGCCAGGGTGGTCACCAGGTAGAAACGGTGCTCGACGGCGCGGCCGGACGGAGCTGCCTCGCGAACCTGCATGCGGATTCTCCTGCGGAAACTGGCGTGTGCGCGCAGTGTGGGGCTGGAACCGCCGCGGGCGTCAACCTTGGCGGGCTATACCGCGTCGGCGCGCAGCCGGCCCTTTTTAACGAGGCGGGTGTCGAGGAGGCGCATTCGCGCCGAACCGCGACTCCGCGCGCCGGAAGAACGCAGCTGCAGCGGCCTGTCACAGCAGGCGCGGGGCCCCACTCCGTTTCACTTCGTCACCCCACGCCGGACTCGGCGCCTCCGCTGCGTTCTTCGTGCGATCGGAACGGCGTGCTCCGACGCGTTTCTATGCGAACACGCCTCCTCGACGGGTCCGGTGTCGCGAGCCGGCTCGTCTCTGGATGTGGAGGCCGGGACGGCAGCACTTCACCTCACGCAGGTCCGTTCTTGACGATGCCTCAGGGGAAGATGCTTCCCGCCCGGAGCGCCGCCCCGGGCAGAACAGGCGACCTGACCTCGTCCTCGCCAGACGCGCGCTGCGCGAGCACGTAGCCGCTCGCCTCGAGCCGGTGGACCTCGATCGCCTCCTTGGGCGGGGTCGACAATCCAGTACTCGAGCACGCCGTATCGAGCGAACATCTGCAGCTTCCGCCCGCGGTCCGTCCGCCTCGGTGGACGGTGACAGGATCTCGACACACAGGTCTGGCGCGTGCCGAATCGCCCGATCGAGATCGACCAGGTGCGCGCGGGCCGGCCCGAAGAAGAGGACATCGGGCTGTACGACGTCGTACTCCGAAAAGACGACGTCGATAGGAGCGCAGACCGCGAACCCGCCAACGGACTCCACGTACTCATCGAGCCACTCGACGAGGCGGATCTGCACGCGCTGGTGCCTTGGCATGGGTGCGGGGACCACGTACACCTCGCCGTCGTAGAGCTCGTACCGGCGTCCGTCTTCGGGCGCCCGCTCCAGGTCGGCGAAGCTCACGCGTGGTTGCACCCTCTCCACGGCGCCCATTCTACCGTCGTCGGAAAGCGAAGGCGCTGCCAGGCGCGTCTGCGCCTCCGCACGCGCCTGTTCTGGCCTGTTTCCGCGACCATCGGTCGCGCGCGGTACGCTATCGAGGCAGTACTGACGCTTGCGGAGAGGGCTGATGGTTGCAGTTCTTGCAGGTCCGAGCGCGCGCTGCACCGAGCCGCGCCACCCGCTCCGGAGCACCAACGAAGTGAGCTGCGGGGTGGGGCGACCCGTCACGACGCGACGCAAGACGCGCGCTGCAGGTGGTCGAGCATGCGCTGTCGGTGCGCGATCCGTCGTGCGTCCAGCACGCGGCTGCGGGCGAGATCCTGCGGCGAAGACGAGGAGCGCAGGACGGGCGGGGACGCCCGCTCCCTGAGCCGGCGCGACCGGGCACGGTTGATCTCGGCGCGGTAGCACTCGAAGCACAGCGTGTGGTCGCGATCGGCGCGAACCTCGCCCCGGTACCTGAACCTGGCTTTCCGCTCCTGGCACGCCGCGCAGAGCGTCTTGAAACGGCGCGACCGACGGTGACGTTGGCTGCTCGACATCGGCGACCTCCCGACCGGCCTCTGCCGGCCCCTCTGCGAACAAGACGGACTGTATCAACGTGGCCTGACAGGGAAGGTCACGCGCCTGGCGTTCTCCCTGAGCGGCGCTCAGGTATGGGCCATTCCCGAACGGTTTCAGTGCGCAACCGCGCGCTCTTCCTGCTTCTCCTCCTCCGCTTCGTCCCTTGTCTCCTCCTCGCGCGGCGCGGTGCGAAGGACGGCGAGGTCCTCGTGCCACGCATCGAGGAGCAGCCCGAACAGGCGGCGGTCGTACGCACCGGGAAGCAGCGCCCGCATGCGGACGAACCAGGTGCCTTCCGCATCGCGCCCGAACGTGAACCGGGCGACCGTCGACGACTCGTTCGCGCGGTTCACGAACTCGAGCCAGGCCTCGCGGCTGGAGACGTCGTCGCCGATCCAGATCAGGCAGTGCAGGCGGACGCCGAGCTCGAACGCGCGGAGGTGGATGTTGTGCCGCACCGGGTGCACGGCGTACGTCCAGCCGTCCGGCTGCACGTGAATTTCGTAGCCGAAATACTCGAGATGCTTCGCGACAATCTGGTCAATCGGTTTGCTCATCTCAGTTCTCCGGCGCGGCACGAGCCGTGCGCTCGCCGCGGTCTTTCGTCCCGATTCCCGTCCAATCTTCGTCTGCAGACGTGACAGCGAGGGTCACGCCGATGGCGCGAGGGAGCGTCCCGACGGCGAGATCGGACCGTGCCGGGCGAAGCTGCGGCTTTGCCTGCGGTGGTGCGGAGCGTGTTGTCGTGGATGCGGTGGTCACGGTGCCTTCTCCTTCGTCGTTGAAGAAGACACCCGGATGCGCGCCGCCTGGCTGGCGTCGCGCCGGACACTTGTTTGCGGCCGCTTGGCCGCCACATCCCGGGGCCGGTGATGGGATCACCGGTGTTCCCGGAGGCACCTTGGGTTGTCCGTCCCAGGTTGCCGGGCGCTCGCGAGCTTCACCTAGTGCGAGCGCCGCTCCGGATGTCGGTCGCTACTAAAGCAGGAGTCGTGCCGTGCTCAGCCACTGTTCGCCGCACTGAATTGCCAGTCAATTGCTTTAGCGACGAGGACGGACATTCAGACGCTTCAATGCAATCGACACCGCAGGAGGTCGAGGTGTCTTCGAACGTGAACACGGCCGCGGACGTCATTTCCGCTCCAGTCGTTCGCGCCGGAGAATTGCGCCAACCGACCGTGGTTTTTCAGCAGGACGTGTGCCGTTAGAAAACTTTTAGGACGTTCGACGACACTCCGTGTGGGTTGGTGGGCCGCTGCTCGGGTCCGCCGGAACGACCAGCGTCAGCTACCCAGCGGCTACCTTCGCCTCGCGGAAGAAGTCCGCGGGCATGGCCCGCCGCAACCGCCAGGTAAGGGCAATCGGCCCTTCGAGAGGTCGGCCATGCGGAGCTCAAGCCTATCACCGGCCACCGATGGTCGGCCCTCGCCTTCGCAGGCTCGCGTGTGTTGACGGTGCTGTCGCGACGAAAGACCTATCTGCAGAGTCAAGCGGCCGACCGCACCGGGCCCGCACACTTCAGCCGATCAACGCAACAGACACAGTGCTCCTCAGCACCTCGGTGGCACGCTCGCGATACCGGCAGAGCGCGTTTGCGAGCTGCATCTGTCTTGGCGTTCGACACGCGGGCTCCAGCAGCCGCGGCGAGGCGACGACGATGGCGGCGCAGCGCGCGCGCGAGGTGGCCACGTTCAGGCGATTGAGACTGTAGAGGAACTCCATCCCGCGCGGGGCGTCCTCCGGCCGCGACGTGGCCATCGAGTAGATCACGACCGGCGCTTCCTGGCCTTGGAACTTGTCGACCGTGCCCACAGGGACGCCGCGAGCGACCAGGCGCTCGGTGAGGCGATTCACCTGCGCGTTGTAGGGGGCGACGACCAGGAGATCCGTCGGGAGCAGAGGACGAGAAGTACCGTCTTCATCGGTCCAGGCAGGGCTGAAGCCCTGCCCCACATCGTCTGCACTGAAGCCGCCCCATCCAGCAGGATGTTCACGATGCGCTCTACGGCATCAACTTCCTCCATCGACGCGTTCTGGTTGCCGTCGTGGTCGACCGGCACCCACCACAGGCCTGCGCCGTCGAAGACGCCGGTGCCCGTCAGGCGCTGGCGCTCCAGTCCTGGCTTCGGTTCCAGCTTGCCCTCGTAGAACACCTCCGAAGTGAAGGCGCAGATCGCGGGGTGAAGCCGCCACGTGGTCGGCAGGAAGAGACCACGGTCCGGGGGCATCGTCGCAGCGCCGCCGAGGACGTGCTCCAGCGCGGAGACACCTACGCCGTCAGGGTGGCTGCCCTTCTGCGGCTGTTCGAGTTGCTGCGGGTCGCCGAGCAGCACCAGGCTGTTGGCCGCGCCCGAGACGGCGAGGGCGTTCGCCAGCGACATCTGGCCGGCTTCGTCCACGAAGAGGACGTCCACGGTCCCGGACGCATCGTCGCGAGACCAGAGCCAGGAGGTGCCGCCGAGAACGTGGATCTCGCCCGAGGCGAGCGCCGCGAGGGCCTCGGGTTGTCCGAGAACTCTTCGATCGCGGACGCCTCCGCACAATCGGCGTCGTCGGAGCGTCGCACTTGTGACCGAGGCGGATCGTCGGCCGGGCCTGAAGGCCCGGCCCCACATTCTGCTGAGCCCGCGAACCGGCTGCACGATTCCCCTCACCCGAAACCTGTGCTTCCAGCGCCTTCTGCTCCTCGGCCTCTTGCTCCCGCACGGCGTCCAGCAGGTTGCGGATCACCTTGTGGCTGACGGCGGTGACGCCCACTTTCTTGCCGGCGCGGACCAGGGCGCGGATCATCTGTGCACCGACGTATGTCTTGCCGGAGCCGGGTGGGCCCTGAATAGCCAGCGTCGTGCGGTCGAGATCCGTCGCGAGTCGGACCGCAAAGTCCGTCGACGCGTTCACCTCGGCCGGCTGGAGCGAAGTCGCCCGTGAGCAGGCGGGGCGTGCGCCGGAACAGGAGGTCCGTGCCGCATGATCGTCGCGTCGCGGATCTTCCGAGAACCGAAGCAGGGCTTCCTGCTGCACCTTCGTCGATATGACCGTGCACTCGAAAACAGCCGACGGGTGGACGGTCGCCTTCGTGCGGTCCCTTGCGGATGTCGATCGTGCGGGCGATGCGGTCGTGCGCCACCAGTTCGCCGAATCCTTCGCCGCCCGGCATCGAGCAGCTCGCCCTTGCGGCCAATCTCGACTTCCTGCGCCGGATAACGGTAGCGGTCGACGACCGAGCCCGTGGGCTTGCCCGTCTTGACGTGGCACACGGCGTTCACGCGCTCGACGTACTCGAGGCCGGCGATTGCCTGCGGCTCGTCGAACAGATCCGCTTCCGGCAGATCACGCAGCCGGTAGTACTCCCACCACGCCGATTTGTCCTCGCGACGGTGCCAGTCCAACAGATAAGCCAGCAGCCAGCGCGGATGCTGCTCGTGATCCGGGCTGGAGGCTTCGGCGGGGACGCCCTCGAGCAGCCGCGACCGCGCGGCCTGCTGGCGCCGCTCCAGTTCCCCGACCTTCTCGTTCGGATCGCCGGCTTTGGCGGTCGGCCGCGGCACCGCAGTGCCCTGCGCCTCGAGCTCCGCGCGCAGGCGCTCCAGCCACTCGCGCAGCGCCTCCGTCGACCGGCAGTCGTCCGCGTTGTACGCGCCGACCGCCGCACGCGCTTCGTCGGGAATGGCCGCTGGCGCGTTGCCCTCCAGCGCCAGCTCGATCAGTCTGCAGATGAACGGCGGCATCATGGAGCGGGAACGCTCGCGTGAACCCGTAGAACTGCTCCAGCTTCTTGATCGAGTAGCTTTCGACCCCGGCACGGAGAGCCTGACGCACGACCGTGTGGAGATCCACGAAGCGCTCGCCGCGCAGGAGCTCGTCGAGCTGCTCAGCGCGGGTCGCGTAGCGGCCCATCAGCCGCTTGAACGTGAAGGCTCGTAGTGGCCGAAGTGATAGATGTGCGCGCCGGGATGCGCGGCGAGCGTCTGCATGATGCGGTCGATGGTGGCCTCGAACGCCGTGCGCTCGTCAGCGTCTGTGAACGCCCAGAGACCTTCGTACTGCCGCGAGCGCGGCGGGCGCACCCGCCGGACGGCCCCACAGCCCGAACAGATACTCGCGGCCGCCTTCGCGGGCGAACCGCGCGCCCTCCAGGTCCAGGAACAGGTCCCCTGGCGACGGATCCGGCAGTCGGGAGAGGCCCTGCCCTTCGACAACCGGCAACAGCAGCTCGTGCACCGGCCTGCCCGGCGTTCGCTGCTGGTGCTGCACGCGCGCCTGCTCGCGCATGCGCGTGTAGGTGTCGCGCGAGCCTCGGCTCGGCTTGAACGCGATCGGCAGCGGCATGGCCGCCGCGGCCGCCAGCGTGGCGAACCCCTGCGCCGCCAGCTCCTCGCGGTGGACGCGGCCGATGCCGGCGATGAACGACAGGTGGTCGTCCGTGCGACGCCGTTTGTCGCAGCGATCGATCCAGCGGCAGACGTCGCACGCCTCCACCGGCTCCGGGTAGTACGACTGCCGGATAGCGTCGTGACCCAGGGCGAGCGTCGCCGAGAGCTGGGCGCGGACGACGCGGACGTAGGCGGCGAAGTCGGCGTAGCGGTAGGGGGTCACCACGAACGGCGCTTCATCGTCTCCGGGCGTCACGACCCAGAACCGCCCCGGGCGCACCTGTTGGATGCCCTCGAGCAGGTCCACATAAACCGAGAGCTGCAGGATGGTCCCACCGCGGGTTTCACGCGCGAGCTTGGTGTCGTAAGGCTCGTACGACCAGTCGCCGATGGCGCTGGGGGTCGACACGCGCTGCAGGATATCGGCGTAGCCGAGCCAGGAGTCGCCCTCGAGTGCAGCCTGGACGATGACCTCTGCTCCACTGCGCATGGCCTCGAGCGTCTGCGCGACACGGCCGCCCGGCGGCTGCTTCGGATCGATCTCCACCATCCCGAGGCCCAGCGTCCGAAGGCTCTCGACGTACGCGCGCTCGTGCTCCGCGCCGCGCCGGCGGAGCGCCTCCGTCATGGAGTCCGTCCACTCAGGTCGCTTCAGACTGCCGGCGGCGACGGCCAGATCGAGGCCGGTCCGGTGACGGCAGCCGAGGAACCCGGAGAGGTCCGATGGCGAGAGACGGAGGTCTGAGGTGGTCAGGCGCATGCGTGGAAACACTACGCTTGTCGGGTGACAGGGGAGGTTCACGGCAGCAGGGCACCGCGTCCTGCACCCCTGCCAGCACACGGACAGCCATCCGTCCGCGAACGCCCGCTCGCGCAAGTGTCGGAGCGCGGCATCAACGGGACGGTTGCGGCAGAGCTCCGCCGGCCTTGCTGCTACGAGGATCATCGTGCACGGAAATGAGGCGCCAAATCGCTCCAATAGGCCGCCGTCCCGAACGAATGAGAGCCGACGTCATGCTGGGGCCTGCAGCCTACGGAGTCAATGGCCCAAAAGGTATGCGTGGTCTGCACTCGGAAGCCCCGCACATCGGTTCCGCGTTCCGCACGCAGGGCTCCATCGATTGCTCGGCGCTTCGGCCCAATCCCCCACCTCAGACGGGGCAAGCGACGGGCACGCCGAGGTTCAGTCCGCCCACTCCCCCGCCCGCATCACGGGCTCGGTCGTGCCATCGGCGCGCACGCCGTCGATGTCCAGTTCGCCCGACCCGATCATGAAGTCGACGTGCGTGGCGCTGCGGTTGCCGCCGGCGCGCTCGAACTCCTCGGCCGACATGGCTTCTCCGCCCTCCAGCGTGAACGCGTACGCCGAGCCGATCGCCAGGTGACTGGCGGCGTTCTCGTCGAAGAGCGTGCTGAAGAACAGGTGGCCCGTCTGCGACACCGGTGAGCTGTGCGGCACGAGGGCGAGCTCACCGAGGCGGGCGGCCCCCGGGTCGGTGGCCACCAGCTGGCGCAGCACTTCCTGGCCGCGCGCGGCGCGCACATCCACGATCCGCCCCGCCTCGAAGGTGAAGCTGAAGTCCTCGATCAGCGTGCCGCCATAACTGAGCGGCTTGGACGCGCGCACGTGGCCGTCGACGCGATCGCGCGCGGGCATCGTGAACACTTCTTCCGTTGGCAGGTTCGCAGCAAACGGGATCCCGTTGGCGCTCGTGGACCGCCCGCCGGTCCAGATGTGCCCCGCCGCGAGGCCGACGCGCAGGTCTGTCCCCGGGCCGCGATACCGCAGCGCGTCGTAGCGGCGCGCGTTCAGCAGCGCAGTGCGTGCGGCCAGTCCATCGAGGTGGGACTGCCACGCCGCAACCGGATCCGCGGCATCGAGCCGGCAGAGGCGGGCGATGGCCGCGGAGAGCCGGGCCACCTGCTCGTCCTGGGGCAGGCCCGGAAACACGCGCGCTGCCCAGCTCGCGGCGGGAGCGGCGACGACGCACCAGTTGGTGGCATTCTTCGAGATGGTGTCGCGGAACGGCTTCACCGCGTGCGCGGTGGCCGACTGGATCGCAGACACACGCTCGGGCGGCGCCGACCGCAGCAGGTCGGGATCGTTCGCGTGGATCGACAAGCTCGCGTGCCCAGCCTGCACGTGCTCGAGCAGCGCGCCGGGAAGCCACGCGGAGGCCTGGCCGAACGACTCGGGCGGCGCGTGGCGGTACCGGAGCGTCACCAGCGGCTCGTCACCCCAGAGCACCTCGACGAGCGGGGCGCCGGCGTCATACGCCTGCGCGCACACCGCACGCACGAGCGGGGCGGCATCGAGCGCGACGCCGCCGTTGGCAAGCGGGCCGACGATGAGCAGACGCTGACCGGGTTGCAGGTTCAGCCCGACGCGGATCACCAGTTCGGCATAGCGGCGGAGCGAGATTTCATCCATGTATTTTCCGCCCGCAGGTCGTAAGCCTCGTGTCTGCTTCGGCCGGCGGTCAACAACACCAGGTGCGGCACTACCGGGCGTGGTCCTCAGGCTGACTTTGGCTCACCGCTCCGCCGTTTTCCGCCGGTCTCCGATCTGCCGGCGCAGCTTCTCGAGGGGCTGCCGGAGCGATCGCCCGCGGCGCCGCAGGCCGGCCCACAAGTCGCCGACCGCCGCAATGCGTCCGGGCAGGTCGCGTAGCGTGAAGGAGCCCGGGTGCACGTCGCCCCGTTCCATCTCCTCCCACGTGCAGGGCGCCGAGACCGGCGCACCGCGCCTGGCGCGGAGCGTGTACGGCGCCGCGAACGTCGCGCCGTAGCCGTTCCTGCCGGTGTCCACGTAGATGCGGCCGCGGCGGGCCGCCTTGCTGAATTCCTGGGTCAGTCGATCGGCCGCGCGGCGGACCAGCAGCGCCCCCACGCCGTGAGCGAACGCGGCCACCGTGTCGATGTGAGTCCGCCCGTTGAGCGGGACGACGACGTGGAAGCCCTTCGAGCCCGAGGTCTTGACCCACGACGGCAATGACAGCTCGGCCAGGAGATCGCGCAGCTCGATCGCGGCCGCGCGGATGTCGGTGGATCCGGCCGCCGGCGGATCGAGATCGAACACGCACAGGTCCGGGTACTCGAGGCGAGGCGTCCGCGAGGTCCACACGTGCTGGGTGATCGTGTTCTGGTTGGTGATCCACAGCAGCGAGCGCGTGTCGGTCACCAGGGGATGATGGACGACTCCGTCCTTCTTCGGCACCTCGACGCGCCGCAGCCACGCGGGAAACCCTCTCGACACGTCCTTCTGCCAGAATCCTTGCTCGCCGATCCCCGAGGGATACCGTTCCATTGTGATGGGGCGGCCAACCAGGTGCGGGACGATCACCGGGGCCAGCGCTTCGTAGTACGCGGCGACGTCACCCTTCGTAATCCCGTCATCGGGAAAGAGGATCTTCTCGGGATGGGTGATCATGGCATCTCCCGCACGACCTCGCGCGCGGCCTTGGCGCGGAGCCCGAGCAGGCGGCCGTGCCGCAGCTTGCCGTGCACCGTCCACTCGAGAAACGCCACCTGCACGACGATCTCCGGACGCACCCAGTGCACCCGGAGCTTCGGCAGCCCGCTCGCGCGCGTGAACGGCGGCACCGGCACGGTCGTGCGATCCAGGCGGGCGCGGAGGTGCAGGAGGCCGGCGGTATCGCCGAGGCCGGTTCCGACCTTGCCGGCAAACACCAGATCCTGGCCGTCGTAGTAGCCGACGAGCAGGGCCCCCAGGCCGACGCGTGAGCCTTGCGGGTCGGTGAACCCGCCCACCACGAATTCCTGCGACGCCTCGCACTTCATCTTCAGCCAGTGCCGCGATCGCCGGTGCTCGTACGGCGTGCCGCGGCGCTTGGCGATGACGCCCTCCCAGCCCTCGCGCCTCGCCCGCTCCCACGGGGCAGGGTCGTCGAGCACCTCGACGATGCGCATCGGCGGCCGCACGGGCAGCGAGCGGAGCAGGGCTCGGCGCTCCTCGAGCGGCAGCGCCGTCACGTTCCGCCCGTTCAGCCAGAGGATGTCGAAGAGGTGATACGTGCCCGAGCCATCCCAGGCCGTCTCGCCGTCGAGGATCAACTCCTCGGCCGGCAGCGCCGCGATGGCTGCGGAGAGGGCCGGCAAGTGCTGCGGCAGCCGGTTGCGCGAGTACAGCCGCACCTGCGGACCGTGCTTGTACGCGAGCAGCCGGATGCCGTCGATCTTGCGCTCGAACCACCACTCGGGACCGGTGAAGCGGTCCTCCGTCAGAGTGGCGGCCATCGGCTCGAGCCAGTCAGGCATCCGCGCGGTCATGCAGGTCTTCTCGCGTGCATCAGCTGGTTGGGCCCTGCCGTCTGGCGCATCATACGCGCGGCTGATTGGGTCGGGATGAATTTCCGGCGGCTCCGCTTCGGTCCCGGCGAGGTGCTCGTGGACCGCAGGCGGACGACTGGACCGCCGTCGTGAGCAGCCTGTTCGAGGGCGAACGTGAGCCGGCGGCCGGAGGGCGAACGTCCCAGGTGTGACCGAAGGCAGGGGCCTTGAGGGCCCAGGCCTACGCCGTCGGCAGTTTGCGGCGGAAACGCCGTGTGCGGCTGGCGAGCGCGGTAAGCCAGGCGAGCTGCAGGTCGACCCCTGTCCTGAACAACTGCACCATGGCCGGAGGCAGCACCGACCAGTCGATGGCGAGCCGGCCCCAGTTCGGACGCCGGCCGTCGTAGTCCGTGAAGCCGTAGCGCCCGGCAAGCTCCCAGGAGCTGAGAAGCTGTCCGGTGTGTTCGATGACGTGGGGATCGCTCGCCAGCGCCGCAACGCCCCGCCCGACGTAGAGCGGCGACTCTGATTCGAGAAAGTTCCGATCGGTCGTACCGGCGTCGCGCCAGTTCGCCTCGGTCACGCCGAAATGCTGCAGCATGGACTCCGAGCGCAGGAACCCTGGCGTGATGGCCACCGCGACCACGCCGTGCGTCTTCAGTTCAGCCGCCATGTTGAGCGCGAGCATCTTGAGGCCCGCCTTCACCGTTTGCGACAGCGGGTTGCCCCCCGCCCCGAGCAGATCGCCCTCCGTCACCTCGACGATGAGGCCGCGCCCGTTGCGGATCATGAGCGGCGCCGCGTGCTTCGCGGTGATGATGTGGGACGTGAGCGCCTGTCGCAGCACCGCGTCGGCGTTCGTCACGTCGACCTGCCAGAAGTGACCCCACTGCCCCATCATCGGGTCTTCGCCGGCGATGCTGTTGACGAGCACGTCAAGGCGACGGTGCGTGCGATCGATCCGCCTGAAGAGCGCCTTCACCTCGGCCTCGACGGTGTGATCGACACGAACCGGGATGGCCCGTCCGCCAGCGTCACCGATCATGGCGGCCGTCTCCTCGATGGTCTCCGGGCGCTTGTACGGCGACGGCCGGCCCTTGACGCTGCGTCCGGTGCAATACACCGTGGCGCCGGCCTCGCCGAGGGCCCGGGCGATGCCGCGGCCGGCCCCGCGCGTGGCGCCGGCGACCACCGCGATGGCCCCGGACAGGGGTCGACCGGAGTTGCCGGCGCGAGTGGAGCGCGCAGGTCTCTGATGACGGCTGGATACTCTGCCCATAACAGAGGTCGCTCCCACGAATACGGCAAGCACAGCCGACCGGCGCACACGCGTTTAGCGGAGGAGCGACGTCCAGTTCGTGACGACGTTCAGCACCGGCTTCTGATCCTGCTCGACTGGCACCTTGATCAGGAACCGCTGGCCATCTGAACTCGGCGCGTAGTCGTCGTACCCGCTGCCCTCGAGTCCACGGATCTCGAAGAGCTCCGTCGGAAGGCTCACGTCGAGCCGCTCGCCTGCGGCGCGCACCTGCACCGCGAGCAGGCGGTTGCTGGGCGTCGTCAGAAACAACTCACGGCCATCCGCCCGCCACTTCGGCTGACCGCCGCCCTTGACGGAGATGCGGACGCGGTCCCCTTCCCGGCGGAAGGGTACCCTCGCGCGAACGTGACATCCCGACGAGTGAGGGGTTCTAGCCGGGCGGTATTATAGCGGGCCGTAGCTGTGGGAGCGCTGAAGGAGCGCTTCGCGACGGCCTGGGACCTCTCCGTGCCGTCATGTGCCTGGGACGTGTGTCGTCGTGGGGCAGGGCTTGAGCCCTGCAAAGCGTCGCCTCGGTCTGACGATGCGTCAAGGAAAGATGCCTCGAGCGTGGAGCGCCGCCCCCGGCAGGACAGCCGAAGAGATCTCGTCGTCGCCTGACGCGCACTGCGCGAGCACGTAGCCGCCACCCTCGAGCCGCTGCACCTCGATGGTCTCGTGGACAGGATCGACAATCCAGTACTCCGGCACGCCGTATCGCGCGAACATCTGGAGCTTCCGCCCGCGGTCTGTGGCTTCGGTGGACGGCGACAGGATTTCGACGCACAGATCGGGGGCGTGGCGAATCGCGCGATCGAGATCGATCAGGTGCGCCCTCTCGGGCCGGAAGAAGACCACGTCCGGCTGGAGCACGTCGTACTCGGAGAACACGATGTCAATCGGTGAGCCGACTGCGAACCCGCCGTGCTGCCGGCAGAGTGCGCGCAGCGCCTCGGCGACCGTGTACTGCACGACCTGATGCCGCGGAATCGGCGTAGGGACCACGTACACCTCACCGTCGTAGAGCTCGTATCGGCGCCCGTCTTCGGGCGCCCGCTCCAGGTCGGCGAAGCTCACGCGTGCTCGCACTCTCTCCACGCCGCCCATTCTACCGTCGTCCCGCACGCGACCGCCGTGCCACCTCCTGGAGGCTCCGTGCGGCGTCTAATACGCCTGTTTCGGCGTGAATGTCCGCTCGAACGCAGATCGGCTGGCACATATTGCCCTTTTCGAACGGGGGGCTGATGCAGTTTCGGCTCACGACGACGAGTCGACGGCGTTCGAGGACGCCCTGTTCCTCTCGCGAACCTCACCGCGAGTCCGACACGCAGGCGTTTGCAGGGCTGAAGCCCTGCCCCACGTCCTGCACGGCTGAAGCCCTGCCTCACTCGCGAGCAGAGCACATCATCACGTAAATCTCGTGCACTAGACCTGCTCAGGCCATCCACTTGAACACGTCGCGCACGACGGCGAGGCCCTGGCGATGAGTTGAGTTCGTCATCGTCGGGGCGCACGCCCTCGCGTTCCACACGCTCAGCGTCAGCACCGCGACCGCCAGCCAGCGGCGGCCTCCGAGACTGGCTTCGGAGGGTCGCGCGAGCCCGCTTCGTAAAGGAGGCGCGACACGTGGAAATTCCCTTGTCCTCGACCGAGCGGGGTGCACCGCGGGCACTACAGATCGAGGCGCTCAGAACGAGAACGAGAGGCCCAGGCGCACCGAGCGCGGCGCCTGGTAGCCGCTGTCGAGGAGGAACCGCGCGTCGCGCGCGAGTTGCTGCTCCGCGATCAGGGCCTCAGTGTTCACCCCCTGGAAGAAGAACTCCTGCTCGTCGACGACGATGAACTGCCCCGAGAAGAGCTCGCTCGCGAAGTAATTCGTGGCCGTGCCCTGGTCGAAGACGTTCAGCACGTTCGCGCTGATCCCGAGGGTATACCGAGCTCCCAGGCGCATGTCGTGGCGGGCGTGGAGATCGAGCCGCGACAGGAACGGCAGCCGGCCGTCGCTCTTGCGTCCCCTGTACATGATGGGGATGTCCGGCGCGTACGCCGCCTCGCGTGTCCGCGGGATGCCGCTGCCGCCGTACCACGAGAACCCGGCGCTGGCGCCGAACGGCCAGATGTACACGCCCTGCGCCTTCAGCTGGTGCGGGCGATCCGTCGCAAGCACGCCATACACTGGGCGGCCCTGCTCGTCGAACGAGCGCATCGGGTAGTCGAAGGACAGGCTGATGTTCGGCTGGACACGGCCATCCTCATCCGACTGCGCGAGACCCGAGTAGTTGCCCGAGAGCCGGCTCCACGTGTAGGCGACGCGTGCGGCCCAGCGGCCCGCGAGCCGTCGCTCCAGCGCGATCTCGAGCGCGTCGTAGTCGCGGACGGCACCGGGCAGGGCCAGCGGGGTGAGCCCGCCACCGGGATAGAACTCCGACGCTGCCCCGAAGCCCGGGTTCGCGATGCGGATGAACGGCTCGCTCTCGCCCGCATCCTGCGTCGCAACGTCCTCGAGCGCCCGATCGAGCTGCTTGTGCACGTACCGGGCACTCAGCGCGACGGCCGGCGCGATCTCGCGCTCCGCTCCGATCACGATCTCCTGCAGGCGCATCTGGTCGAGCGCGGGGTCGATTCCGTGGGCCGCCGGGTCGTTGATCGGGACGATGGGCGACACGGAGCCTCGGATGAGCGTGCCCGGGCACGCCGGCGGGCAGGCCGGGTTGTCCACGATCGGCGCGATGTCCGGGCTGTCCAGCGTGTACCAGAACCCGTTCGACCGGAACCCGCCGAACCCCTCCGTGATCTGCAGCTTGGTAATGTCGTAGAACACGCCCCACGAGCCGAACACCTTCGTCTTGCGGTCGCCCGTTGCGTCCCACGCGAGTCCCAGTCTCGGCGCGAGCTTATCCCCGAAGCCGAAATGAATGGCGGTGCGGGGAATGGAGGGGTCGTTCGACAGCGATGGCACGTGCTCGTTCTCGGTGCGGAGCCCCGCGTGCAGCGTGAGCCGGGGCCCGAGCGCCCACTCGTCCTGCAGGAAGAGGCCGACGTTGTTCACCGTGGCCCTGCCCGCTATGATGGGGCCCCGGTTGGGCACCACGTCGTTGCTGCCAACGGTGTAGTAGCCGTAGCGTCCCTGCACGCCCGCGAACCGCTGCCCCCAGAACAGGTTGATCACGTTGCCGGTCGCGCCCGTCAGCGCGTCGATTCCCACGCGATCGAACTGCACCCCGCCCTTCATCTGGTGTCGGCCGGCCGCGGCGAACGTGACGGTCCCGTCTACCTGGAAGCTGTAGTGCGGGCCGCGCGCGCGATCCCGGCTGACGTTCGACGGGACGTTCGTGAAACCGCGCGGGTGCTGGTCCGCGGGCGGCACCCCGGAAAGATTCTGACTCGACGTGCGGTAGATGTACCGGTCGCCCTGGTAGACGCCCTGGTTGTATGCATCCCGGAAGAAGTACCCGGTGCGGGCACTGAGATACGCCCGGCCACCGGGCATGTAGTCGACGCCCACCGACGCGGAGTAGTTCGGGACGATCTCGTCGATGGAGTAATCGGCCGACGGGTTACCGGTGCCGTCCTGGGCGGGGAGCAGCCCGCGCTGCGCCTGGTGCCCCGTGCTGAACGCCGCCTTCGTCCGCCACTGCGGGCCGAGCTGCGTGGTCACGTTCGCCGCGGCGTGATGCCGCTCCAGCCGCTGCCCGAAGGTGGACGGCGACGTCTCCCCGCGGAACGTCAGCGTGCGGTCGGTGTCGCGCAGGGACGGCACGTAGCCGGCGAAGAACCACGCGCGGTTCCGCACGACCGGTCCGCCCAGGGTGAAGCCTGGCTCCGATTGCGAGTAGCGATCCTCCGCGTATCTCACGTACTCGGCGCGCGTCGAGTCCGACGGCTGGAGCTGCAACGTTGGACGCGGGCCCGCGTCGAGGCCCTGGCCCGACCAGAGGAACAACCCCTGGCCGTGCCAGTCATTGGTGCCGCTCTTCGTGACGACGTTCAGCACGCCGCCGGTGGACCCGCCGGTACTCGGCGCTGTACCCGGACGACTTCACCTGGAGCTCCTCGACGAAGTCGGTGACCAGGAACTGGCCAGGCGTGCCGACCCAGGTGTCGGTGGTCTCCATGCCGTCGATGATCACGCGGTTCTCTGCACCGGTCGATCCGTCGATGGCGATGCCGCCGGCCTTGCGCTCCTCGTTCGCACCCGGCGCCTGCACGGCGAGCGACGTGAAGTCGCGGCCGCGAGGCAGCCGTTCGAACACCTCGCTGCTCACGTTCGTGGCGCGGATCGCCTGCGTGATCGCGATGCGCGGCGAGTGAACCACGACCTCCAGTGCCTCGGCGACGCCGGCCGGACGAAGCGTCAGGTCCAGGCGCAGCTCCGCACCCAGCACCAGGACGATCTCAGCGACCTTCGCGAGCTCGAAGCCGTCGAGGACGGCGGACATCTCGTAGCGGCCTGGCGGGAGCGCGGGGAATCGGTACGCGCCGGCCGCGCCGGTCATTGTTTCCACCGTGAGGCCGGTGCCGTTCGATGCCGTCACCGGAACCGCTGGCACGAGCCCGCCCTGCACGTCGCGGACGACGCCCTGGATTGCGCCGGTCTGCTCCTGCGCCCCCGCCGTGGCGGCCGCGAGCGTAAGACCCGCAAATGCCGCCGCCCTGAGTAGGTACACGTGTCCTCCTGCCAGCATCAAAGCCCCCCGGCTCCAGGCTCCAGGCTTCAGCCGCCTGGGCGTCTTTGGATTTCTCACGATCGTGAGAAGCCCTCCCGAGCTCATTTCCAGGCTGGCGGCGTGGACCAGCCTGGAAACGGGCCGGGCTCCAGGACGTATCCCGTATCTGCCGCGTCATTGCGGACCGCGCGGAGGTTCGTGTGGCTCCGGAGCGTCGCGAGGAGCGTGTCGAGCGGCAACAGGTGCATCGGGGTCTTCGACACGTCCGGCACGGGCCAGAGGCGGATCGCCTGGGCCTCACCCGACGCCGCCAGCCACCGGCCGTCCGGCGAGAACGCGAGCGAGTAGATGGCGCCCTGCTGCCCGAGGAGCAGGTGCGTCGCACCACTGCCGACACGCGACACCCGTATCGTTCCGTCCGGGTTGCCAGTGGCCACGACCGTGCCGGTCGGGTCGAGGGCGATGGCGCCAACCGTGGCGCCGTGCGGAAGCACCTCGCTCGTACCGCGATCGAGGTCGAGGCGAAGCGCCTGTCGGGGCCCCTGCTCGCTCTCGTGCTCATCTCGAGTGAGCGCCACCGCCGTGTGGCCATCCGGCGCCAGCACGAACTGCGCAACCGCCCCCGGGACGAGGACGCGTGTCACGCCGCTCGAGAGATCGAGCGAGATGAGGCCGGTCCCGTGAACGGCCGCGACGAGGTGGTCGGGGCCGGCGAAGGCCACGTCCGAAATCCCGCCGGCCACGATATCGCCTGCGCCCGGCAGCGGCCCGTACGCACGTGACGTCCCTGCTTCGAGATCCCAGACGCGGATCACCTTCTGATCGCGCATGCTCCCGTGCATGCCGGCGGCGAGCAGCCGGCCATCAGGGCTGAACGCCGGACGGCTGACGAAGCTGCGCTCCGGGAACCCGGCCAGGACCGTCGGGCGTTCCGAGTCGGTGCGCAGCAGCACGACGCGGCCGGCGAGTCCCGTCACGGCCGCGAGCCGTCCCGAGCGGTCCATTGCCATCGCGAAGCTGAGGGGCCAGCCGACCCCAGGCTGGAAGATGACGCGCGGCGCTTCCGCACGATCGAGCGGCCAGGTGCGGACCGACCGGTCAGCCATCTGGTACACCACCCGCCCGCCGTCAGGAGCGAAGACGACGGTTACCGCCGGCGTCTGCGGCCGCAGGATGCGGACGTGCGGCGCGTCCAGCGGCCAGAATGCCGCCTCGCGGCCGTGCGCCGACGCGAGCCACCGGCCCGCCGGCGTCGAAGGCATACATGCTTCCGATGCTGGTATCGCCTTTCCTCAGCACGAACGGTTCGGCCCCGGGCGGTGCGGTTCGTTCGAAGACACGGAACGTGGGATGACCACCCTCGAACCTCAGACTGGACAGCCACCGGCCGCTGGAATCGTATCGAAGGTCCAGGCCCCCATCGGTCGTCGCGACCACCCGACCCTCGCCTCGGGCCCCTGTCTCGGTCGAGGCGACCCGGATGGTCGTGTCGTCACTCACCGCGACCTCGCTCCCGTCTTCCGACAGCGCGAGCGCCGATACGCCGGTCGGCGGTGAAAAGACCAGGCGCGGCCCGCGGTCCCAGCCGTCGAAGGTACGGACGTACACTCCGCGCCCGTCGGCATACGCGAGCGCTCGGCCGTTAAGGGCTACCGGGGGTCGAGCATCGAGGTGGCCAATCGTACGGGGCGTCGGCGACGCCAGCGGCCAGGCGTGCAGCGTGCGCTGGTCGCCCGTCTGCGTGAGCGTGTAGAACGCGTCGGTACCCATCTGCACGATCGACGTCCCGTGGTCCACGCGCCCCCGGTGCAGCTCACGCCGATCCGGCACCGACCAGACCCGGACGTCGCCGCCGCGATTCCCCACCAGGATTTGCCCGCCCGGCGCGAAGCGCGGCTCGATCCGGCCGCCGCGGACCGGCTGGCGGTCGAACTCGAAGGTCATGCGCCGTCCACCATCCCGGTGCACCAGCTCGACGAGGTCGCGTCCACCCCACGCGACCCACTCCGACGTCGGACTGAAGCCGATGCCGCTCGCCTCGTCGCTGCGGGCGGCATCCAGGTAGGTGCGTGCGATGCGTGCGACGGGCGCCTGTTGGAGGACGCGCAGCGCCAGCAGCCGCGCCGATGGCGTATCCGCCAGCTCCAGGCTCTTGATGGCGTATGCGAGGCTCGCCGTCGGATACGTCAGGAGGTCGCGTTCGCCGAGCACTTGCAGCTTGCCGGCCTCGGCCCGCAGGCTCTCGGCCATGGCCTCCCGGCGCGCCGCCTCGCTCTGCCGCCAAAGCACGAGCATCGCGATCGCGACAAGGGTCACGGCGGCAACGAGCGCGGAGGCCGCGAGCTGCCGCCGGCGCCGCCGGCGGTCCGCCCGCCTGGCGGCGGCGGTCGCAAAGGCCTCTTCGTTGGCCGACAGACCGCCTCGATACCGTTCGCGCCAGAGCGCGAAGTCCCTGTACGCGACGCCGGACCAGAGCAGATCCTCCGGCCGCCCGCGCTCGTGCCACAGCTGCGCCGCCTGACGCAGCTGGTCGCGCAGTTGCGCGCCGTCGGCGTCCTGCGTCTGCCACCGCACGAGGCGCGGCCACGTGGTCAACAGCGACTCGTGAATGATCTCGATCTCCTGCACGCGCTCGCCTGCGTCGCCGGTGCGTTCGTAGGTCGTGAGCAGGCGCGCGTCCACGAGCGTGTTGAGCACCGACTCGGCGCCCTGGACACCTGCATCGCCCGCGTAGCGTCTGAAGACCGAGAGCAGCTCCTCCCGGCGGCGCACCGCGCGGGTACCCTGCGATGTCACGAGGTTCCGGAACAGCTCTCGCACCAACGGCACCCGTTCCGGCCCGATGCGATCGAGCGCCGCCTCGGCGTGCTGCGCCAGGGCGCCGGCGACGCCGCCCGATTCCTCGTAGGCCGCCCGCGTGAGCACGCCGCGGTCGCGGTCGCGCGCATCCCACAGCCGTGAGGCGGCAAAGGCGAGGAGCGGCAGCGCGCCGCGCTCGCTCACGACCTCCTGGACCATCTCCTCGACGAGCGCCTCGTCTTCGAACTTGTATCCGCACGAGAGCGCCGGCTGCACGAGCGCGCGGCGCAGCGCGCTCGTACCGAGCGGGCCGAGCAGCGTGAGGTCGCTCAGCATGGGGGCGAGCGCCTCGTACGCGTGGCAGTGAATCAGGAAGTCGTCGCGGCACGACAGGATGACGTGCGTGTCGGCGTCGAGGACGAGGCGACCAAGCAGTGCCGCGAACGCCGCCTGCACGCCGGCGGGGTTCTGCGTGAACAACTCCTCGAACTGGTCGATGATGACCAGTGTGTGCTCATGCCGGCCGCGCCACCGCGACACCGCTCCGACCACCGCGTCGGCATCGTCGAAGCGGACCAGCGCCTGTAGCGCCTCGGTGTCCCCGGCGCACTGTGGCACCAGCGCCTGCGCGAGCGCCTGGAAGGGATGCGTGCCCGGCGTCGCCGGCACCGCCCGCCAGGACGGCGGCAAGGTAGGAAGCAGTCCGGCGCGGAGGAACGAGCTCTTGCCGGCACCCGATGGTCCGATGACGCCGAGCAGCCGAGGGCGTTTCAGCTTCTTCCAGACGCCCTCGACCTCGACTTCCCTCCCGAAGAAGAACTCGGCGTCCTGCTCGGTGAACGACGCCAGCCCCGGGTAGGGCCGCCGCTCGTCGATGCCGGGGACACGGAGCGTCACCTCCTCGAGCGCGCGCGCGAGCGCGTTCGCCGACGCGAACCGATCTGGCGGCGCCGGGGCGACCGCCCGCGCCAGCACGACGGACCACGGACCATCCGGGACCTGGGGCGGGGTCCTGCGCACGGCCCTCCAGAGCGCCTCGCGTGCCGCCATCGGGTTGCTGCCACCGACGGAGATCATCTCGGCGAGCACCACGCCGGCCGAGAACACGTCGGCGCGCCTTTCGACGTCCCCACCGCGGGCCTGCTCGGGCGCCATGTACGCCGGCGTGCCCGCAATCGTGAGGCTCGGGCCGTCGCGCGCCGCGCGCGCGACGCCGAAATCCATGACCACGACGCGCCCTGCGCGCGTGACCATGATGTTCTCCGGCTTGAAATCGCGGTGCACGAGCCCCGCGGCGTGGATCGCCTCGAGCCCGGCGAGGAACTGCGACGCGATCTCCCGCGCGTCGGAGAGCGGGAGCGGCCCGCGCGTGCGGAGCGTCTCAGCCAGCGTAGCGCCGTCGATGTACTCCATCGACAGCAGCTCCTGGCCTTCCTGGTCCACGAGATCGAAGATGCGGCACACGTTGGGCGACACGACCTCGCGCGCGGCACGCACCTCCTGCCGCAGGAGGTCTCGGGCCCGCTCGTCCCATGCCTGCCCCGGGCGCACCGTCTTCAGGGCCACGTCCACCCGCAGCTTCAGGTCGAACGCGCGGTAGACCTCTCCCATGCCGCCGCGGCCGAGCAGCTCGCGGATCTGGTACCGGTCACCGAGCAGGCGGCCGGTGCTTGGCACGTAGTGTGTGGGAGCGTCAGCCGAATAGACCGGAGATGGAGACTCGAGGAGGGCAAGGCTGAAGAGGCACTGCGGGCAGAGTCCTTCGATCCCAGCCTCGGACCTGGCATCCGTGCCGCACTGCGGGCACCGCGCGGGTAGCGCCATGGCGGTCACTGGAGATCAAATGACGGAACGGGGGATGAAGGTTACCCGGCTGGCGCCCTCCACGGCGCCAGCACGCCCAGGAGGTGCCGCACCTCGTCGTCCACGTCCGCGGGGTCTGCCACCGTCTCGGCGATCGCCTCGCGGAGCGCGACGCCAAAACGCTGGCGCAATCGATGGACGGCGGTCTTCACCGCGGCCTCGGAGATCCCGAGGTCCCGGGCGACCTCGCGATAGGGCGCCTGCGGCTCGTCCCCGGTGAGGAACGGCTTCAGCCGCTCGAACTCGCGTGCACGTCCTGCGGCGACGTGCTCCTGCCGGAGCCGGGCCAGCACGCGCTCGAGGAGCGTCAGCGCCCAGCGCCGTTCGAACACCGCTTCCGGCGTTAGGCGGTCGGCCGGCTCCTCGCGGTAGCGACCCTCGGGGTCGACATCGAGCGGCACGATCTCCGTGCGTCCTCCGCGCTTCCAGGTCCGGGCCTTCTCGCGCTCCTTGGACAGGAAGTTGCGGACGGACGTCATCAGGAAAACGCGAAACCGCCCGCGCTCGGGATCGCAGTCCTCGAGGTACCCCTTCTCGAGGAGCTGCGCGAAGTACGCCTGCGTCACGTCGCGCGCGTCCTCGGCGTCGATTCCCTGGCGGCGCACGAAAACGTAGAGCGGGTACCGGTACCACCTGGCACAGCTGCTCGAGCGCGAGGCACGACGCCTCGGTCGGCGCATCGCGCGCAGCGAGCACCTGCGTCCAGCTTGTCGTGACCCACCGCATGTCCTGGTTCCGGAGACAGGAACATAACACAGCGGCAGACGTGGCGCCGACCCCGCTCATCCACGTCCTGGCGATTCTCGCGGCCCGAATCCGCCTGGGCGCGGTGAGCCCGGCTGTTCGCGAACCACCCGATGGGCAATCCACCACCGCCAGACGGATACACCTGGAGCCTGCCGCTGCTGCCATGGTGTGGGCAATATGCATCCCTTCGATCTGCTCCGGCGTGTACTGGCTGCCGTTCGAAAGTACTGGGTTTTGCGGGAACTGTCAGACGTCGCGACGTTGCCGTGACCTTCCCTGTCCTGACCATCGCCTAGGCTGTCTCGATGAATGCATTCAAACGGACGAGCACAGCAGGCGCGCAACGTCCGGTAATTCCCGCCGACACAGACGCGACGTTCGAAATCCTTCGCGCGCCGAGGCGACCTTTGTGCAGCAGGTGCACTGAGGCGACGACGGCGCGCAGCGCAGTTTGCAGGGCTAAAGCCCTGCCCCACATTTTGCAGGGCTGAAGCCCTGCCCCACGTTTCCTGCTCAAGCCATCCACTTGAACACGTCTTTCACGACGGCGAGGCCCTGGCGATGCGCCGCGACCGCATCCACGGTCTTCGGCGATCCGCTCTCGACCGCCTGTTCGAGCGTCAGCCGCGGCCGCACGTCGTGCCGCTGCAGCCAGGCACTCAGGCGCGCGTAGTCGACGTCGCCTTCAGCGCTGAACACCTCCGTCCAGACACTGCCTCGCGACTGCCGCAGGTGCAGTTCGACGATGCGATCGCCGTAATGCTCGAGGGCATCGAAGAGCGCCACCTGCGAGTCGCCGCAGCCGCGGAACACCCAGTGTGCGTCGAGACAGAACTTGACGTTGGCGGGGTCGGTGGCGGTCAGCATGTGATGGAACTCACGTGCGCCCAGCCGCAGCTCGGCGTCGTGGTTGTGGTACGCGAGCGTCACGCCGATCGCCCGCAGCTCCCGGCCCAGGCGATCCAGCGCCACCGCCTGCGAGCGGATCTGCAGATCGGTCTTGTTCTCCGGACCACCCCAGCGAATCGGCGAGGGGTTGGTCACGACGATGCGGGTGCCGATCTCGACGGCGCGCTGAGCGATGGCCAGCACGTGCTCGATGCTCGCCGCCGCCGCGGATTCTTCATGCAGGCTGCTGTTGACGTAGATCGATCGCATGTCGAGGCCGTGCGCCCGCAAACGCGCGCCGAGTCCCTCGAACTCTCCCACATCACTGATGATCGGTTCGTATCCGGCACACCCCGCTGACGAGATCGCCGCCAGCGCCTCGTCCGAGTGCAGCACGAACGTGCCGCCGTCGCGGCTGGCGAACGTGCCCCACGGGTACGTGTTCGTGGCCACCGGCAATGTTTCCCGGCCGGAGGCTGTGCTGGTACTGGTGGCCGCCGCGAGTCCTGCCACCGCGGTGGACGCCAGAAACGCTCGGCGATCCATCATGCCTGCAGCCCCCCGAGATCCACCTCGAGCCGCCGGTTCTCTTTCAGGATGTCTGCCATCGTTACTGTCGTCCGGCGGGCCGCGGCTTCGCGCCCGAGGATGCTGACGAGGGCGCTGTCGACTGCCGGCTGCACTGAGTCGTTTTCCGTGTGCCCGCCGGTCACCGCCTCATAGAACGTGGCGATGTTCCGAACGGCGCCGGCCTCGTAGAGGTTCTCGACCGCACCGCCGGGTACGTGATGCGGACCGCCGCGGACGTAGGCCTTGCCCCAGTAGGACAGCCGTGCGCTGGCATCGCTGCCCTGGATCTCGGCCGCCAGCGACCCGTTGGACGAGAACCAGAGCTCGCAGTTCCCCTTCGGGCTCTGGTGGTTCCAGACCATGCCATCCTCGAAGGTGAACATCGTGCAGATCGTGTCGAGCGCATCGCCATGTGGCTCGGGCCGGTAGCGCGCCCCCCAACCATTGGCCGCCACGGGAACCTGGCCGAGCGCACGCAGCACGATGTCGATCACATGGATGTCGTAATTCCCGATATACCCGCACCCGAGCGCATCGTCATTGACCCAGATGAGGCTTTGCAGCCGGCTTTCGAGATTGTCGGTGAACGGGGGGTCGTCGAAGCCCTGGCCCCCCGCCGCGCCGGCACTGAACACCGTCTGCACGCGCCCGACGGCCCCGTTCCGGACCTGGCGGATGACCTCCACGTTGTGCGGATCCGTCGGCATCTGGTAGTCCACGAGGAAGACGCGCTGCCGTGCGGTGGCGCGCTTCGCCGACTCGCGAATCGACAGCACACCCGGCACGTCTGAGGCCACGGGCTTGGCCATGTAAACATGCAGTCCGGCGTCGACGGCCGCGCCCACCTGCTCGGGGAAGAAGTACGGAAGATCCTCGAGGGCAATGGCCTCGATGCCGCTCTCGATCAGACGCTTGTAGCCGGACAGGCCGGAGAACCGTCTCGCCGGATCGACGCCGAGCTCAGTGCCCTGCTCCTCGGCCACCTGCGGGAAGTAATCGGCGACCGCGTGCATGTCGTAGCCGCCATGCCGGCGAAACAAGCCCGCGATCCATCGGCCCCGGCCGCCGAGGCCGAGGACCCCGAGCTTCACTTTCCGGGCGAGGGCCGGCCGCGCCGCCTGCCCATCCTGTGCCGGGGCTGACGTCGTTAAGAGAGGTCCGGATGCGGTTGCAGCGACGGTACCCGCGATGAACTGCCTTCGTGAGAGCGATCGAGTGCGTGGCATGTAATTCCCTCTTCCGCGGCCGTGGCTCGCGCGACATCATCATGCCAGAACGTCCGAAGGTACTGGGCCGGCCAGCACGGTGCGGCAATACAGAGCAGTTTGTGGAACAGGCGCGCTGTTCGACGACGAACGAGCTAGCTGTCGGTCATGGGGTTACTCCGAGCCAAGCCAATGACAAGGAAGGTCGCGCGATGATGACGTTGTTCGTCCTCCCCCTCGTCCTCGCGTATGGACCGGCCGCAGTCTGGGCATTGAGCACTGGGGGTCCGCGGCGACTCTGGGGTCTCTGCGCTGGCGCGCTCGCGGCCGTGATCCTGCTCGCGCTGCTGCTGTCCGCCCTGTACTCCGTCCCGAGCACGCCGCGCGTCGTCGTCTACATGCTCACGTGTCTTGGTCCTGCGATCGTTCTGGCGACTGGGTTTCTCGCGGTGGCAAACACGTCCACGAGGTCACGTGCTGGTCATATCGCGGCATCGCTGGCTGGTGTCGTCATTGGACTTCTGGCGGGACTCGGTCTGGCCATCTACGCTCTGCGGGTGTGGTGACCTGCCAGGGCCAAGCCCTCATTTCGTGCGCGACCGCCACCATAGCCGGCCACCGCGAGCGCCACGCCGGCGATCCCGCCAAGGAACCACCCGCGATCATGCCTCGCCGGATCGATGTCGAAATCCACGATGAGCTCGCGCTGTCCCCCATCGCGAGACCGTGGGGCCGAAGCTCATTCGGCAAAGGTCCAGGGCGGCCAGCTCACACTGACGCTGCAGCCGAAATCGGTCTTCGTGATTTCGGTTTGCTGATGAGACGAGGCCGCTACAGACCTTCGATGTCTCCTAGATCACGGGGTCGGCCGGTCGCCCGCTTGTTCCGGATGAACGCGTCACGACCGAGGAAATCGACGGTCAGTTCCCCGAACTGGCCGGGCTCGCGCCCGGGCCAGGCCTCCTCGAAGGTCAGGCCCGTCAGCTCGGTGAGGATGTCGATCCGGCCCGGCGGTACACCCATTTGGAATACGACGCCGGGGCTGGCGAAGTCCGCCTCGCTGACGTCGCCCAGCGGTGCGCCGAACGCCGCGAGGGCGCTCATGAGTCTTTGCGCGTTGGCAGGCGTGGGATCGACCCAGACGTCGAGGTCGCCGGTCGCGCGCGGGCGTCCGTGGTGCGCGAGCGCGTAGGCGCCGACGACCAGGCATCGGACCTCACGCTCGGCGAATGCTCGCAACAGATCGACAAAGTCCGGGTTCATCGGGCCCTCGTCCGAGCAGCTGCCATTGCTCGACCGACAATTGCCACACGAGCAGCACCCGCTGATCGGCCGGCAGCTGCCCCCAGAACTCGGCGTCGTGCCGGTCCGCCTCGGCATTCGACGGGAAGCGCCGGCCGGTCATGACGGGGTTTCGGTGGGGGGCGGGATCTGCCACCAAGTGATTATATCGGCCGTGCCTCACGGGCAGCGGGGGGGGTGGTCCCGCTACCGGTTCCGCTACTTGGTGGTCGCGCTCAGGCTTCAGCCCTTGGCCCTCGACCTTTGGCCCTTGTGGTGGAGCTCGTCCGTCAGCCCGTCGACGAAGTACTCAATAGCGGGTTCTTCGCCTCGAGCTGAGGTCCACCTGCGACGCCGGAGGCGTCCTCAGCTTGAATGCGTCGTAGGTGCCCCGCCCGAGCAGCGTGGCTGTTACGCCCACGGGTGGCGAAGCGAGGGTCAGGGCCCCAGATGCCGCGAGAACGAGAGTCCCGATCGCGATCACCTGCTTCTTCATGCTTGCTCCCATTGCGGCGACCGCCGCCGCGTCCGGCGAAACGAATCCAGTCCGCCGGTGGGTGAACCTACAGGGACCCTCATGCATGTGCAATGAACGGAAGGTGACGCGGAGATGAAACGAAGTAACGGAGGTGATACGGGCGCACAAATCGCCCGCGAGCTCCGCGCTTGAGGGGGCACCCGCTGTGAACATCCGTCAACGCTGCACGGCAGAACTCCCGACGGGCCGCCGTCGGCAGAGCATCCGCACGGCGGCGCCGGTGGCGAGCACCGCGCCACCCGAGAGCAGCTGCTGGCGGGATGCGCCCACGATCAGCGCGGCCGATACGATCGTGGCGGCGACCGGAAGGATAGAGCCCCCAGGCGCAACGAACCGGGGCGGCATGACGGCGCCGCGGAAGCGTTCCCCCCTGAGCGCAAGGGTTGCGGCGGTGCCCCCCGTGTAGGTCACCAGGCGGGCCAGCGCGCTCGCGGTGGCAAGCACGGCGAACGACCCGGTCAACGCCAGGGCGAGGACGACGAGGGTGTGTGCCCAGATGGCCGCTACCGGCGTGCGGTAGACGGGGTGCACGCGCGCGAGTGCCGACGGCAGATCACCATCCTCCGCCAGCCCATACAGGATGCGCGAACCGCTGAAGGCGCCGCCCGCGTTGTTGCCGAGCATCGACACGATAGAGCCCACGCCAATCAGCAGCGCACCAGTCCATCCCATGAGGGTGAAGGCCGCGTCCGCCACGGGCGTTACCGAGCTTCCCACGTCGGCCAGTGCTCCCATCGTCACCAACTGCACGAGCCCCATGAGGGCCGTCACCACCAGCACCGTCACGATCAGCGCCCGCGGCACGTCGCTGCGCGGATTCCTGGACTCGCCGGCGACGGCGGTCAGCGTGTCGAACCCGCCGAACGCGAAGATCATGATCAACGCCGCCCCGGCCGCGTTGGACGGGGCCAATGGAGGTACCCCCCGGACGCTCGGCCAAGCCACGACGCCTGTGCCGGCGACAACAAAGATCAGGAGTGGCGCGAGCTTGGCCACCGTCAACAGGTCGATGACCAGGGCGCTCTGCCGGGCGCCTCGTACGTTGACGATTGCCAGGCCCACCGTGATGGAGACCACGATCAGGGCACGCGTGAGCCCCGTGCTCGCCCCCGGCCAGTAATAGGCGAGCGCCATGGTGATCCCGCTCACGACCGACGCCTGGCTGGATGCGCGTGTGAACCACTGCATCCAGCCGACCTCGAACCCGACGAACCCTCCGAACGCCGCGCGCACGTACACGTAGGTGCCACCCGTGCGATCGAACCGGCTCGCGACTTCCGCCAGGCACACAGCCACCAGCAGCGTCACGAGGCCGCCTCCGATGTAGGCGAAGGGGCTCCAGTTGCCGATATGGGCTGCGAGCTGCGAGGGAATCAGGAAAATCGCGCCGCCGATCACCTGGTTGATGCCGACCGCGGTGAGGTCCCATGGCCCGAGGACGCGTCGCAGCGCGACCGGCGCTCCCTGCACCGCGGTCACTCAGAATCCAGCGTCGGCCGTTCCATCCGCGTGTAGGCACGCGATGGGGCTGCAGTTCTGACGGTGCTTCTTGCGCGTGCCCGCCAGGCCAGCAGTCGTCTGCCCGCCAGCATCAGTCCGGTCACGACCAGAGTGGCTCCACCCAGAGACGCCAGTCCGGCGACCGCTTGTCCGGCGAGCCCGTAGACCTCACCTGTGTGCGCGAAGCGCAGCCACACGCGCAGCCTCCGCCCCGGCGACAATGTGGAATACGGCTCCCAGCGGAGTACGTCTGCCGTCGATCGGGCCAGTGTGAGGGTCCCACGCTTCTGCGGCTGACCGCCGGTGCCCTGGTCGATCGTGAATACCACCGGGGCGCCCGGCGCGCTCGGCAGTCGAACGCTGATGGTGCGCCACCCGGCGACCTGGCGTTCTGCGCGAGCCCAGAGGGCGTCCATCCCGTCCACCAGCGGCGGCGCATTGTGGCCCCCCGCAGAGGCGGTGCCATCGAGGCGGGCAGCACCGGCGGGCTGTCGCGGGCGTTGAGCGGTCGGTGGGGCTTCACCAACGAGGCGATAGACCATGTTGGTCGCCCAGGGGTAGGAGATCACGGAGGCACCCAGCACGATCACGACGAGCGGGATCGCGGACCAGAACCCGACTACGTTGTGCCAGTTGAAATCCCGTGCGCGTCCGCGCAGGCGCCCGTTGAAGGTGGTGACGCTTCGCAGGTGTCGTCGTGTCCAGGCCCGCGGCCACCAGAGCCACAGGCCGCTCGAGACGATGAAGAGAAACGCCAGGTTGCACGCACCGGTGATCGCGCGTCCCAGCGGATGGCGCTCCCCGGTGAACGCGAGCGTCCGATGCCAGTCTGTCACAGCGCGGAAGAAACGTCGCGTGCCTGGCGAGCCGTTCCCCATCACGTGGCCGGTGTACGGATTGACGTAGACCGTGCGATCTGCCACGGCAAACGCCACGGGCGCGAGCGGATCGGCGCGCACTGTCACGGTCGTGAACGTGCCGCGCGGCTCCGCCTCGTGCACGCCGACGATCAGGCTACCGATCGAGCGTCGTGGCGCATCCGGTTGTGGCAGCCGAATGGAGTAGTGTCGCGTGTCGGCCCACCACGAGATCTGCCGCTCGTACGTCAGGAGCACGCCCGTGATGGACATGATCAGGATCACGGCGCCGCCGCTGACGCCGGCCCCGAGATGACACCAGAACAGGATTTTGCGAAGCGTCATAAAGATGTGTTGTGCGCGACGATCACACGTCTTCGGGCTTCAGGCCCCAGGATCGGAGGATCGTCTCCTCGTCGGCGGCGCTCGCCGCTTTCTTGAACCGTGCGCCGGAGCGGCCCTTCACGCGCGCCTCGCACTCACTCCAGGTCGCATGGCGCATCGGCTTGCCGTCGACGACGCTGAGGTAGGAGTAAGGAGGGGCGGTGGATCGGCTCCCGCTCCCCGAGAGCTCCCTACGAGGAGGAACGGTAGTGTCGTCGGGGAGATCGAGAATCGGCACGGGATAGCCGGACAGCGGGCCGGCGTACAGCGCGACGGGCTTCTGCACGGCAAACGAGTCGGCGATCTGGTCGACCCGCTCGTTCCCAGGAATGCCCACGTGGCCGCGAACATAGTGCCAAGTGAGCGAGCGCGGGCCGCGGGCCGACGTGAGGGCGTCCAACTGCTCCCATAAGCTCCGATTCAGCACGTCTGTGCCGGCGGCCGTCTTCCAGCCGCGACGCTTCCAGCCGTGCACCCAGCCGCCAATCCCCTGGATGACGTAGGTGGAGTCGGTATAGATCGAGACGGGACCGCGCGTGCCCTGTAACCGCGAGAGCGCTTCGATGGCCCCGGTCAGCTCCATCTTGTTGTTCGTCGTCACGGCGACGCCGCCGCCGAGCTCAGTGACGTGCCCGTCGGGCGTGGCGATGATCACACCCCAGCCGCCCGGACCCGGGTTGCCTTTCGAGGCCCCGTCCGTAAATACGACAATCTGCTGCTCGCTCATGCTCGCTGTCGCAAGTGTGACTGATTCTTCAAGCTGCGCGCGACGCCACTTGGCCGCGATCTGCAGGGCTGAAGCCCTGCCCCACACGTGTTGAGGGGCGCGGGAATGCACTAGCGCGGCAGTGCAGAAAAGCCCGGCGATACATGCCTGTTCCTACTTGCGTCTCCCTGCACGGTTAGGTAATTTCGATGCGCTCGTCGCTCGCCCCAGCATCGGCACTCCGGCATTCCGGGGCAGTTAAGTGCACACATAAAGGATGGCGCCATGCGCTTTATTCACTCTTCAGTCACATCCCCGACTCTACCGGCATCGCGGCCGGCGCTCACGCCCCAGCTGCTCACGCGCATCCGCGGCGAGTTTCGGGAGATGCCTGGCCTCCGGCTCACGCTTCAGCAGGCGCGACGCCTGTTGAATCTCGACCTCCTGACGTGCTCCGCTGCGCTGGCGGTGCTCGAAGCGGCAGGGTTCCTTGCGACAACTCGGGATGGAGCCTTTGTGCTGGCGGAAGCAGGGCAGAGCTGAGGCGCTACACGGAGCGAGGAGACGTTCGCCTACGCTCCGGTGCGTTTCTGTGGAGGATCACCCAGTGCCGGGCCACTCTCGATGACGATGGCTGAGTGGCCCCGCAGCATCCTACTTCCTGGTGTAGACGCCCACGTTGTTCATCGGCTGACCCTTCGCATCGGTTCCCGTGGTGGTCGCCGTCAACGTCGCGCCATCCTTCGCCACCGACGTCTTGGTGGTAGCCACTGTCTTGCCGCCCTTCTTGTAGAGGATCGTGCTTTCTGAGGGGCTTGTTCGT
>CAVXNR010000023.1:0-23305 GCA_963763095.1 Vicinamibacteria bacterium | reverse complement strand
TATCGATCGCCGCGGCCGATGGTGGCTGCCGTCACCTCCACAGGCGGCGGCCTGCTGCTCGCGGGGGAATTGACCGGCGACTTCCTCGCACTCGACGCCCTCTCGGGTGAGGTGCTGTACCGGTTCAACACCGGCGGCCCGATGGGCGGCGGCATCGTCACCTACCAGGTCGGCGGGCGGCAGTACATTGCCGCGGCCGCCGGCAGCCCCTCCAATTTCTGGGTGGAGAAGAATCCCGGCGCTCCGACGATCGTCGTGTTCGGTCTGTGAGGGGGAATCGCCCGGGGCGCTTCGCCCCCGCGGCTATCCTCCGAATGCAGAAGCTGGAGCCGCACAGGCCCGGCGACCTGGAGCCCGAGTCGCCTACGGTCGCAGAACGGTGTATGTGCGAGACCGTGCAGTGTCCGCGTATTGACAGATCTCCGTCTGCCCCAGACAAGAAGGCCACCCTCTTTCCTGACAGATTCGCGCGCCAGGTCTATCGGTGGCGCTGGCCCAACCCTTGCCATCTCCGGGGGTATGACAACCCTCCTCACCGGCACGCTGGAACGCACCGTCGGCTGGTTCTACCCCGAGGCCCATGTCGAGCCGGAAGCCCAGTTCCGGCGAACAGTTTCGCCCTCCGAGTCCATGCATGGCGAGACGCAGTCAGGCGCGGTGCACACGCATGCGCCGCGCGCCGTTCCCCTGGAGTTGCGCCTGCGCCAGTGGCTCTGCGGCGCGACCCGCGGCCACGCCTTCATCATGGGCATCGACGGCCCGCGGATGTACCTGATCTGCCAGCATTGTTTTCACGAAACGTCGGGATGGGACGTGGCGAGGCGGCCGCCTCGGGTCAGGTCCTGAGCGGCCTCATCACAATGCACGATGCAGAATGCAGAATGAATGCAGAACCGGACCGTGCAATCGCGCGGCGGCATGTGCAGTTCGCGCCGGCGGAGCTGCTGACCCAAGCACGCAGCGCTGGCGTGCGCTCCTGATTAGGTCCTTGCGATCGCATTCGTGAGGATGCCCGCGACCAGATGCGCAGCGGGCGGGCGCGGCTCGCGTGCCGTGCATTGGCATTGTGCATTTTGCATCGTGCATTGTGCACTCAGCGCGTCGCAGCCCCACCCCTGTACAATCCGTGAATGCGGCGTCTCCTCTGGCCCCTTCTCCTGATAGCCACCACGGCCGCGGCCACCGTCGTCCTCGTTCCGACCTTCACCATCCACCCGTTCCGTCCGCAAACGACACACGGCGTCGAGCTGTCATACGCCCTGAAGCGCGCGGCGCCGCTGGTGACCGCGATTGCGCTCGCGGTGGTGCTGGCGTCCGCGCTCCTGCTGTGGGGCGGTGCGCGGCGCTGGTGGCGGCGCGGGGTCATTGTCCTGCTCGTCGGGGTCACGGGCCTGGTCACGTGGTTCGCACGGCAGAACCACTTCGAATGGATGTTCAACGCGCTCCCGAAGGCCGAGTACGTCGGCGTTCCAGAGGCGCGCGCGTTTCTCGTGGACGCGGAGGTCGTGATGGGCATCGACGTGAACGGCGTGCACCTCGCGTACCCGGTCCGGCAGCTCGCGTATCACCATCTCGTGAACGAGGTCGTCGGAGGGATGCCGCTCGTCGTCACGTATTGAACGCTCTGTCACACCGGTCTGGTGTGGGAGTCGGTGGTGGACGGGCGGCCGATGCGGTTCCGGTTGATCGGCATCAACAACCAGAACTTCATCATGCAGGACGCCGAGACCGGGTCCTGGTGGCAGCAGGTGACGGGGCGTGCGATCGCGGGGCCGATGAGAGGGAAGCAGCTCACGCACGTGCCGCATGACGAGGTCACGTTCGGGATGTGGAAGGCGGATCATCCCGGCGGCCGTGTGCTGAAGCCGGACGAGCGCGTCGAGGCGCGCGACGACTACGCGTCGCTCGGTTGGGAGCGTCGGATGGCAAAAACGCGGGTGGTCACCACGCTGCCCATAGGATCGCCGTTCACGCCGCGCACGCTGGTCATCGGCATCACCGTGAACGGCCGGAGCAAGGCATACCCGCTCGACGTGCTGCAGCAGTCCCGCGTGCTGGTCGATGTGCTGAACGGCGTCCCTGTGATGCTCGCGATCGCCGAAGACGGCCGCTCGGTGCGCGTGTTCGATCGCCGCGTCGACGGGCGCGGTCACGAGTTCGTCGCGACACCTTCCGAACGCCTCGTCCTGACCGATCTCGAGACGATGAGCGAGTGGGATTTCGGCGGCCGTGCCACCTCCGGCCCGCTCGCCGGCCGCACGCTGACGCGCATCCCGTTCCTGCTGGAGTACTGGTTCGACTGGCAGACGCACCAGCCCGCGACGGAGGTGTACAAGCCGTGGAGGCCTGCCCAACGCACGGTCGATCGTCTGGAGATCCCGCGCCCCTGAGCGAACGCACGCGGTGCCGCTGGCGCTGGGCGGCGTAGGGCCGACGTGATGCTGATAGGGGTAGGGCCGGCGCCGAAGCTTCAGTTCCGGCGGACAGTGTCGCCGGTTTGACCGCTTGACGTCCGGACGGGCAGCGACGAGACTCTCCTCCGTGATTCCCCACGTCGATACCTACTGATGGTCCTGACCCCAGGTGCACGCGTGGGGGCGTACGAGATCGTCGCCCTGCTCGGCCGCGGCGGCATGGGGGAGGTGTGGCGCGCGCGCGACCCCACATTGCACCGGGACGTCGCACTGAAGGTCGTCTCGGGCAGCCTGGCTGGCGCGCCCGACAGCCTCGCGCGGTTCGAACGCGAGGGGCAGCTGCTCGCCTCACTCAATCACCCGCACATTGCGGCGATCTATGGCGTCGAGCAGAGCACCGCGGGCGTCGCTCTCGTTCTCGAGCTCGTCGAAGGTCCCACCCTGTCGGATCTCATCGCACGCGGTCCCGTCCCCGCCAGCGAGGCGCTCCGAATCGGCCGGCAGATCGCCGAGGCCCTCGAGGCCGCGCACGACCGCGGCATCATTCATCGCGACCTGAAGCCCGCCAACGTCAAGCTCACCTCCGACAGCGAGGTGAAGGTGCTCGACTTCGGCCTGGCCAAAATCGCGGGCGAGTCTTTCGGCCACCAGGACGCGAGCCTCCTCACGAGCCCAGTGCTGGGTACCGACGCCGGTGTCATTCTCGGCACGGCCGCCTATATGAGTCCCGAGCAGGCGAAGGGGCAGGCCGTGGATCGGCGCTCCGACATCTGGTCCTTCGGGTGCGTGCTGTACGAGATGCTGACCGCACGGCGGGCCTTCGAGGGAAACAGCCTCTCCGAGGTGATGGTGGCGGTTCTGACGGCCGACGTGGATTTCGCCCGGCTCCCTGGTGCCACGCCGCCGGCCGTCCGCGAGCTCCTGCGCCGGTGTCTCGACAGGTCCCCCAGAGGGCGGCTGCGTGACATCGGCGAGGCGCGGATCGTCCTCGAGCAGCCGGACGCGAGGACGAGTGCGCTCATGCCGCAAACCGCGGCGGCTGGACGCACGAGGCGCCTTGGCGCGCGCGCCGCCGTGCTGCTGGCCGGAACGCTGTTGATCGGAGTGCTTTTGGGCGCGGTCGGCGCGGCCGTGTGGATGGCGCGGCGGCCGCAAGCCTTGCCTGCGGACGGGATGCACTTCACCCTGCCGCTCGCGCCCGCGGCGCTGCTCGCCCCGTCATCGGAGTTCCGGCGTCCGTGCGACACGGCCATCGCGATCTCGCGTAACGGCAGGGTCGTGATCTTCGCGGGCGAAACGGGAACAGGGGCTGCGGCTCAATCGGCTCTATATCGGCGTGAGATACAGCAGCCGCTCGCGACCCTGATCGCAGGTACCGCGGGCGCCAAGGCCGGATACCTGTCGCCTGACGCCGGATCCCTTGCCTTCGTTGGTCCGGACGCGACCCTGCGCAGAGTAGCTGTCGCTGGCGGCACGCCAACGGAGATAAGCGCACTCGACCTCGGCGCATTCGGCGGCCGTGTTGCCGGCGTCTCGTGGGGCGAAGATGGCATGCTCGTTCTGGGCAGCCACGTCGGTCCGCTCTGGCGCGTCGACTCAGCGGGCGGCACGCCGGCCGCGCTGACCACGCTCACACGCGACGCCAGCGACTACGCGCACCGCCTGCCTCACCATCTGCCGAACGGCCGCGGCCTGCTCTACACGGCTGTTGCGGATCCTCTGAATACGAACCCCCGCGTGTTCGTATTGCCGCCCGATGCCGCAGCACCACGGCTGCTGCTCGAGAATGCGTCGGACGCACGCCATCTGCGTTCCGGCGACCTGGCGTTCGTCCGCGACGGGACCCTGATGGTCGCGCCCTTCGATCTGGACACGCTGACGGTCACCGGTGACGCCAGACCTGCACTGCAGCGAGTCATGCAGTCGCTTGGCAGCGATAACCCACGGTTGAACACCGGCGCCGCCCAATATGCGGTCTCCGACACCGGAACCCTCGTGTACGCAGGGGGTGGTCTGTATCCGCCTGTGGCTAATCGGCTGATGTGGCTGCGTCGCGATGGAGGCACCGAGGCTGTCGGCGCCCCCGGCCAATCGTTGCTGGGCCCGCGGATCTCACCTGACGGCACGGCCATCGTGGTGGCGCAGATCGCAGATCCTCAGCGCCCCCTCATCATTTACGACACTCGCCGTGGGCTCTGGACGCCAGTTGTGGGGCTCACCGGTGGCGGCATCGCATTCCCGCTGTGGACGCCGGACGGGCAGCACCTCGTCTTCGTGCAGAACGGCTTGATTCAGCGGATGCGCACCGATGGCAGCGCCGTCGCGTTCCAGGTAGCGGGACGGGGTTCGCGGCCCCGCGTGCCGAGCGACGTCTCGCCGGACGGACGGCTGCTCGCCTTCGTCGAAATGAACACGCCGACGAAGGCCGACATCTGGGTCACGCTGCTCGACCGGTCGGCGGCGCCCACGTTGACCGTGCGAACGCCGGGTGAGGATGTGCACCCGGCGTTTTCACCGGATGGCCGCTGGCTGGCGTACGGATCGGATGACTCGGGTGCCATGGAGGTGTTCGTCCAGGCGTTCCCCCCGCCGGGTCCGCGCATCCAGGTGTCGGCAGGGGGCGGGAACGCGCCCATCTGGGCGCGCGATGGCCGGACGCTGTCATACGTGAAGCCTGGAGCCGAGGCCATGCTCATGGAGGTGACGCTGGAGACGGCGCCCACGCTGCGAGCGGGTACCCCGCGCCCGATTACCCGCTTTCCGTACATCGTGAGCGGCCCCGCGCGATCCCACGATGCCGCGGCTGATGGTCGGCGGTTTGTGGTGACTACCTACGAGCCGCCCGTCGCCGCACCGGTGAACGAACTGCAGGTCATCCTGAACTGGTCCGCCACCCCACCGTGATGCCGGACGGACGCTGACGGGACCTGGGCCCAGTGCTCGCTTGTGTTGTTACTGAACCACTCGTGTGGGGCAGGGCTTCAGCCCTGCAAATCGGCACGCGCGAGCAGGCCTGAAGGCCTGCCCCACGTGACTACACAAGTGAATCGCCGGTGTAAAGGGAATCGCGGGTGTATAAGGGGTAGGGCCGGGGCCGAAGCGCCCCGGCCGATTCCACGAAGGCGCTCAGGCCGTCATCCGACCTGCTTCTGCCAGCACGAAGGCGCCGTCGCGCGTCGACGCGAGGAACCCTGACTCTTCGAGCACCGCGAGTGCGGCGGAGCACGTCATGATGTCGATGCCCCAGAGGCGGCGCGCCTGCAGGAGAGTGAGTCGGAGCCCGGGCATCTCCCGATACTCCGCGCGAATCCGCGTGAGCAGCTGCGGCGTCAGCGCCGACGTCGTGAACCCGGGTGTCGCTGGGGAGGCGAGTGAGGATTGAACGGTGGCCATGACCATCCTCCCGGAGTGTCGAAGAATCTGCGACCCTTCGCCTGACGCGAACGACACGTCCGCGAACCGCAGACACCATGCGCCGTCAGCGTCGGCGGTGGATCGAAATTACACCCGCAGGAACTCGTGTGCAAGACGGATCGTACCCTGAGTTGCCAAACTTTTTTGTGGCGCCAAACTAACGTCGCGACGGGTGGTATGACCAGCATCATCTGCTGGACGCGATCGCGTCGCAGACGTCTCGAATGCCGCGTCCGGCAGCGGGGTGGTGTGACCGCCTATCGGCCGAGAAATCGTGAACGTGCACGGACAGAGTGTATGGGTAGCCGTGAGGGAATGCTGCGTGTCCTGTTTGCCTTGCTGCTCGTCCACGCGAGTACCCCTGTGTGGGCCGCGGCGCCGTCACCGCGTATCGTGGATGTCACCGCGCCCGATGGCGCCGCGCTGAAAGCAACCTACTACGCGGCCGCGGGTCCTGGTCCAGCCGTATTGCTGCTGCACATGTGCAACACCACGCGCCAGTCGTGGGATCCGGTGGGCCGCGGCCTGAGCGCCGCCGGCATCCATGCGCTCGCGCTCGACTACCGGGGCTACGGCGACAGCCCGGGTGACCGTCACGACAAACTGCCGGTGCCGCAGCGGCAGGCGCTCGTCACCGGCACATGGCCGGGCGACGTGGATGCCGCCCTCGCGTACCTGCAGTCACAGCCCGGTGTCGACAAGAGCCGCATTGGTGCCGGCGGCGGGAGTTGCGGCGTGCAGCAGGCCGTTCAGCTTGCCCGTCGGCAGCCCGACGTGCGGTCGCTCGTCCTGCTGGCAGGCGGCACCGATCGCGCCGGGTTGGAGTTCCTGCAGCGCACGCGATGGCTGCCGATCTTCGCCGCCGCTGCCGCAGACGATCAGTACGACCAGCAGGCGCCCCAGTTGATGCAGTGGCTCGCGGAGTTGTCGGGCAACCCGCGCAACAGGTTCGCGGGATTTGCGGATGGCCGACACGGCACGGAGATCTTCGCACCGCACCCGGAGCTCGTGAGCGCGATCGTCGACTGGTACGTGGACACGCTCGTCAAAGCGCCCGCCGATCCTGGCACCGCCGTGCCGGTCAGAACGACGCCCGCGACAGAGTTCTGGTCCGCGCTCCACGGTCCCGGCGGCGTCGCAAAGGCCGTGCAGCTGTTCCACGATGCGCGGCGCCGCGACCCTAAGGTGTTCGTGTTCCCGGAGGGCGTGATGAACCAGATCGCCTACGAACGCTTGCAGGCCGGCGAGACGAAGGACGCGGTGGAGATCTTCAAGCTGATCGTCGAGGCGTACCCGGCATCCGCCAACGCACAGGACAGTCTCGGCGACGCATACCTCGCCGCCGGCCAGAACGACCTTGCCCTCGTGGCGTCGCGCAGGTCACTGGAGATGCTGGCGACCGATCGCGGGAACGATGAGCTGAAGGAAGCAATCCGGCAGAATGCGCAGCAGAAGATCGACAAGCTCAGTTCGGATCGGAAGTAGATCAGCGATCAACCATCAATCGAACCGTTAACCGTTAACCGTTAACCGTCAACCGTTAACCGTCAACGGTCAACCGTGACCCTGACCGCTGATCGCTGACCGCTGATCGCTGAACAATCACATCCGGTCGCGGGTCACCGGCCGCCAGTCGGCGCCCCCGGAGTTGTACCAGCTCCTCCAGGCGGCCGCATCGTGCGGCAAGGTCTGCCCGGTGATGTCGCGCAGCGCCTGGAACACCCACTTCCTCGTTTCCGCGTCCAGCGCGGCATCGTCGGCGAAGTCGAGCAGCCGCGGGACGGCCGTGCGGCGCTGGCGCTCGCTCAGCATGCCCGACTGCGCAAGCCCGCAGGCGGCGCGCTCCCGGATCATCGGCGAGGGATCGTTGCGGAACGTATCGAGCAGCGGAGCGATGACTTCATCAGTGCCGAGATACGCCAGCCCCTCGACTGCCCAGTAGCGGATGTTCACGTTGTCGTCCTGCACAGAACCCAGCAGGATCTCCGCCGCACGCGCCGGCTCGATGCCGCGGCTGCCGAGCAGCCCGATGTCCCACAGTGCGTTCGCGCGCGGCCCCTGCTCTCCGCCGCGTGCGTCCGGCTCCAGTCGATCCATCGTGGACGCCGCCTTCTCCAGGCCGCGTGCGACGATGTTCACCTCGATGGCGGCGGCGCGCACGCGCAGATCTCCGGAGTTGAGCGCCGTCGTGAACAGGTTGCGCAGACGGTCGTCCAGCGTGAGTCCACCGCGCCATCGTCCCACCCGCGCCGCAATCTGCTCGTTCGCGCCGCGGTAATGGTTGATGGACCGCTCGAGCAGCAGCTCCGCCTGGTGCTGTGGCGACATCCCGTCCAGCACCTCGATCTCGTGTTCCGAGAGGACGTTCGCCGAGGCCGGTTCCGGACGACCCTGCAGGGTGAGAAAATGGGCGAGTTCCTGCCACGCCGCTCGCGCCGTTCGTGTGCCGGCGAACAACGCAAGGCAGACCCCGCAGACCGTGATTGCCACGACCCGCTCGCGGCGGCGGCCGGCCAGAACGCGAACAGGTGTCCGTTCCTCGCCTGAGGCCCCCGTGTGGCGCCGGTCGCGATCATCCACGTCAACAGTATAGACCTGGCGTGCGCTCGTGACCTTCGCTGTCACGCTCGTCGCTCATGATCGGCCCATTGACACCATCACGCATTCGCAGGAGCATGGCGCCGGCAATCGATACGCCCGAGCGCCCGCCCGCTGGGAACCATTTGGCCCTCCACAGATCCGCGCACGCCAGTCGTTCGTTCATGAGGCGGGCGGAGCCCTGCGACGCGCACCCGGCCGCGGCGGCTGACGTCCTCGCTCCACACACGGGGCATCAGGCCGTCCATATGCACCTGCGGCCGTGGACCCGCCCACCGGCGGACACGCTCGAACGACAGCGGGTACAGGGGGCCCACCTGTGTCGAAGTCAGTGAAGGAGCTGTACGCCTCGCCGGCCGCTTCGGATCGTCGGGGGCGCGCGTCGGCGTTCGTGAGCGCGCTGCCCGGCGGAACCGAGGTGCTGATCGTGTCCGCGACGCGCGGCGCGGCAGACGATGTCGCCCGCGATCTCGCGCGGCGCGAAGCGGCAACCTTTGGCCTCCACCGCTTCAGCCTCGCCCAGCTCGCTGCGCGTCTTGCCGCCACACGGTTGGCGGCCGCCGGCCTGGCGCCCGCAACCTCGCTCGCCGCCCAGGCGATTGCCGCGCGCGCCGTGTTCGACGTACGCACAGCCGGAGCGCTGGAGTACTTCGCACCGGTTGCCTGGATGCCCGGCTTTGCCCCGGCGCTGGCGCGCAGCCTCTACGACCTGCGGATGGCCGACGCGCACGCGCGAACAATCGAGCGGGCCGGGGAGGGCGGGCGCGATCTCGCGGCGCTGTACGACGCGGCGGTCGCGCAGTTCGAGACTGGTGGCGCCGCCGACCGATCGCAGCTGTTCACCGCCGCGCGGGAGGTGCTCGAAGCGGGCGCGTCGTTCTGCGAGGGTCGTGCGGTGGTGCTGGTGGACGTCGCGCTCGACACGGCCGTCGAGCGCGCGTTCGTCATCGCGCTGCTCGCCAGGGCCTCCGGATGGCTCGCCTGCGTGCCATCGGACGATCGGTCGGCGCTGAAGACGCTGGCGGATCTCGCTGCAGTCGTGGATGTCGATCGGGATCCCGGTGGCGGGGAGTTGGATCGGCTCCGCCGCCACCTGTTCAAGCCCGGAGTGCCGCCCGTCTCGCCACGTGGCTCCGACGTGGTCTTTTTCTCCGCGCCCGGCGAAGGCCGCGAGGCCGTCGAGGTCGCCCGCTACCTGCTCGACGAAGCGCGCCGCGGTGTGCGCTTCGACGAGATGGCGGTGCTGCTGCGCTCGCCGCGCGAGTATCTGGGTCTCCTCGAGCACGCGTTCACACGCGCCGGCATCTCCGCGTCCTTTGGCCGCGGCACCCGGCGTCCGCATCCCGCGGGCCGGGCACTTCTGGCGCTCCTGTCGTGCGCCGACGAGAACCTGTCGGCTAACCGGTTTGCCGAGTACCTGTCGCTTGCACAGGTCCCTGCTGCCGCAATAGATGTCCCCATCGCCGCAATCGATGATGCGGGGCCGGGCTTCAGCCCGGCTGATCCGGTGTCCACGCGTGAAGGTGCGAAGCCCACCGCGCGAGCGAGGAAAGGAGCCCCGAGGCCTGGAGCCCGGAGTCTCGAGCCTGTTGTCTCGCAGCCATCTCTCTTCGACGAGCCCGCTCCCGTGCGCCCGCTGGACGATGCCCTCGCCACGGGCGCCGAGCGCCTCGAGCTGGGCGACCTCGATCCCGTAGAGCCCGACGCGACCGCTCCCGAGACGGCGTCACCCGACGATGGTGTCGTGCAGGGGATGGTGCGGGCGCCGTATCGCTGGGAGGAGTGGCTCGTGGAGTCCGCCGTGATCGCGGGGCGTGACCGCTGGCGGCGACTGGACGGCGTCGCCGCCGAGTACCGCCTGCGTCTCAAGGACGCGAAGCGTGAAGACCCGCAATCGCCGCGCGTGCGCGGGATCGAGCGCGACCTGTCGCACCTCGAGCACCTGCGGGCGTTCGCGCTGCCCCTCATCGACGAGTTCGACGCATGGCCCGAGGCGGCGACCTGGGGCGAGTGGCTCGACAGGCTCGAGGCACTCGTGCCGCGCGTCATCCGTCAGCCGCTGGTGGTGCAGCGGGTGCTCGCCGAGTTGCGGCCGATGGCCGCGGTCGGTCCCGTGTCGCTGCGCGAAGTGCGCGAGGTCCTCTCCGACCGCCTGCGCACCGTGGCCGTCGAACCGCCACCCAGCCGCTATGGACGCGTGTTCGTCGGCACTGCCGACGAAGCCCGCGGACGCGTCTTCCGCATCGTGTTTGTGCCGGGCCTTGCCGAGCGCGTGTTCCCGCAGAAGCTGCGGGAGGACCCGTTGCTGGCCGATGCCGTACGCCGCGACGTCTCCGGCAGCCTGAAGACCACGGATGACCGAGCGGCTGACGAGCGGCTGCTGCTCCACCTTGCGGTTGGCGCGGCAACCGAGCGTGTCTACCTGTCGTACCCACGCATCGAGCTGCGCGAGGCGCGTCCGCGCGTACCGTCCTTCTACGGCCTGGACGTGATGCGCGCGATCACCGGCCGCGTGCCGAGCCACGAGGAACTGCAGGACGCCGCGGCGCGAGAGACCAGGGCGGCGCTGGCGTGGCCCGCACCGGATCAACCGGCCCGGGCCGTCGACGAGTTCGAGCACGACCTGGCGGTGCTCGGCGGACTCCTGACGACGCGCGATCCGCTGGCGGTGAAGGGACGCGCACGATATCTCCTCGAGCTGAACGAGCACCTGCGGCGGTCGTTGACGGAGCGGTGGAAGCGTTGGAAGCCGGCGTGGACGGAGCAGGACGGCCTCGTCGCCGCCACCGAGACTACCAAGGCCGCGCTTGCCGGACAGCGCCTGGCGAACCGTGCGTTCTCGTTGACCGCGCTCCAGCGCTACGCATCCTGTCCGTATCAATTCCTGCTGTCGGCGATCTACCGGCTCCAGCCGTTCGAGGCGCCGACGCCGCTGCAGCGCCTCGACCCGCTGACGAAAGGCGCGCTGTTCCACGAGATCCAGACGGCCTTTTACCGTGAGCGGGCGGCGGCGGGCGCGCTGCCGCTCACACGCGAGAACGCCGCCGAGAGCCTCGAGGCGCTCGATCGCGCCGTGTCGCAGGTGTCGGAGCAGCAGAAGGATCTGCTCGCGCCCGCCGTGGATCGCGTATGGCGCGACGAGATCGCGGCGCTCCGCAAGGATCTGCGTCGCTGGGTGGTGCTGCAGGGCGAGGCCGGCGACGGCTGGAGCCCCGAGCGATTCGAGCTGAGCTTCGGCCTGCAGCTCGATGCGGATCACGATCCGCACAGTGTCCCTGATCCGGTCGTCGTCGACGGGCGCTTCGTGCTGCGCGGGTCGATCGATCTCGTCGAACGCCACACCGCCTCGCGCGTGCTCCGCGTCACCGATCACAAGACCGGCAAGAACCGCACGGAGGTCACGACCACGATCAACGGCGGTCGAACGCTGCAGCCGGTTCTCTATAGCCTCGTCGTCGAGGAGATGACCCGCGAGCCGGTCGCAGCAGGCCGTCTCTACTACTGCACGCAGGCCGGCGGCTTCACGAGCCACACCGTGCAGCTCGACCCGATCGCGCGCAAGACCGGCCTTCACGCGCTCGAGGTGATCGACCGCGGCGTGGAGCTCGGGTTCCTGGCGGCGTCCCCCGACACCGGCGCCTGCGACTACTGCGACTACCGCCCGGTGTGCGGCCCGCTCGAGGAGAAGCGCGCGACGAAGAAGAACAAGGGCCTCCTGGCCGACCTGCTCGCCCTGAGGGACCTGCCGTGAGTCGTATCGCCGAACCGAATGTGCATGATGTGGGGCAGGGCTGTGTGATGCGGGCAGAGCCCTGCTGATGTGGCAGGGCTTCAGCCCTGCTGATGTGGCAGGGCTTCAGCCCTGCGGGCCAATGACTCTCCTGAGCGCCCCCGTGCTGGACGACGCGGTCGACCGCGATCTGATCCGCAACGCCCTCGACGATACCCTCGTCGTTGAAGCCGCGGCCGGCACCGGCAAGACCACCGAGCTCGTCGCGCGCATCGTGCGGCTGGTGGCGACCGGGCGCGCGAAGATCCGCGACATCGTCGCCGTCACGTTCACGGAGAAGGCCGCGGGCGAGCTGAAGCTCCGCATCCGCACCGAGCTGGAGAAGGCGCGCGGCGAGATTGCATCGGATGGCCCGATGCCGTCCGATGGATCCTCGCACCCCGCTTCGTCGGTCCTCCTGGACGATGCCCTGGCGCGACTGGAAGAAGCGCACGTCTCCACCATTCATGGCTTTTGCGCGGACCTGTTGCGAGAGCGGCCGGTCGAAGCCGGCGTGGACCCTGGCTTCGAGGTCCTCACCGAGCCCGGCGCCGAGCGTCTCTTCGACCGCGCCTTCCGCGAGTGGTTTCAGCAGGGGCTGGAGGATCCGCCCGAGGGTGTCCGCCGCGCGTTACGACGGTTGCCACCCGCGTGGTCACCGTATGCGGAGGAGGAGGATGGCCCCGTGGCGCGCCTCCGCAAGGCCGCTGTTGACCTGCGCGAATGGCGAGACCTGCGAACGCCATGGCGTCGCGACCCGTTCGATCGCGACGCGGCCATCGCACGCTGTGTCGCCGAGCTCTGTGCGTTTGCGGACCTCACGCTGAACCCCTCGTGGGACAAGGACCCGCTGTTCGAATCCACGCGCCCGCTGCGCGTGCTGGCCGCCGAGATCCGCAGGGCCGGCGGAGAAGTGGGTCCAGCACCGTCGACCGAGCGGAGCGGCCCCGTCGATGTTGAGGGACCCGACGCCGGGCGAGAGCGAGTTGAACCCGAGAGCCGAGACGAGCCCGCCGGCCGCCTGCCGCCCGCCGCCCGCCGCGATGAGCGACTGGAACGTCTGGACGTCCTCGAAGCCACCCTCGTCCGCGTCGTGAAGAGCGAGCTCAAAGAGATCGAAAAGAGGAAGGGCCGAAAGCCAGACTACGGCAAGGCGGCGACGCGCCAGCAGGTCCTCGACGCGTACGAGGCCTTGAAGACGTCACTCACGGCCTTTCAGCAAGCGGCAGATGCCGATCTCGCCTGCCTCCTGCAGCGTGAGCTCCTCGCGTGTGTGGATCTGTACGGCGACCTGAAGACGCGAGCCGGCGCGCTCGATTTCCTGGACCTGCTGCTCAAAGCGCGCGATCTCGTGCGCGACTGCGCTCCCGTCCGACGCGCCTTCCAGGATCGATTCCTCTACATCCTGGTCGACGAGTTCCAGGACACGGACCCGCTGCAGGCGGAGATTTTGATGCTGCTCGCAGCACGGGACGACTCGCAGGAGCCAGGCTCCAGGCTCCAGGCTCCAGGCTACAGGCCGCGTCTGGCCCCAGGCGCCGGAGAGGGCCTGCAGGCTGCTGCCAGCAGCCTGCCGCCTGATTGGCGAACCGTCCCGATCAGGCGAGGGGCCCTCTTCGTCGTAGGGGACCCGAAGCAGTCCATCTACCGGTTCCGCAGAGCCGACGTCGGTATCTACCAGGAAGTCTGCGACCTGCTCGTCGAGCGCAACGGCGCCCGCCGCGTCCACCTGCGCACGAACTTCCGCACCGTCCCGACGATCCAGCACGCGGTCAACGCCGCATTCGCCCCCGCGATGACGCGAGACGACGTGTCGCTGCAAGCCGACTATGTGGCGCTTGCACCGTACAGGGAGGAGCTGCGGCTCCGCGCGCCAGGCTCCAGGCTCCAGGCTGCCAGGCTCTAGGCCCCTTCAGGCCCCCGGCGGGGAGGCCGAACAAGGCCCGGAGCCTGGAGCCCGGAGCCTGGAGCCCGGCGCCGTCCAGCCAAGCCTCATCGTCCTCCCCGTCCCCGATCCCTACGGGATCAGGAACATCGCCATGGCCCCCATCGAGCAGTCGCTTCCCGACGCCGTCGGCGCGTGGGTGCACTGGCTCGTGCGCGAGAGCGGCTGGACGGTGACCGAGCGGCGGGAAGGTACGGTGGTGGAGGTGCCGGTCGAGCCCCGCCACGTCTGCATCCTGTTCCGCCGCTTCATCAACATGCGGAGCGACGTCACGCGCCCCTACGTGGACGCGCTCGAGGCGCGCAGCGTGCCGCACCTGCTCGTGGGCGGACGGTCGTTCCACGACCGCGAGGAGGTGGAGACGCTCCGCGCGGCCCTGGCTGCGGTCGAGTGGCCCGAGGACGCGCTGAACGTGTATGCGACGCTGCGCGGGGCGCTCTTCGCGATCGGTGAAGAGACGCTGCTCGAGTACCTGGCACACGCACCCGCGGCACCGGTTCCATCCGTTCGATGTTCCCGAGGATCTCGCGCCACGCCTGCAGCCGGTGGGCGATGCGCTGGCTCTCCTGAGGACGCTTCACGCCGGCCGCAACCATCGTCCTGCGGCGGAGACCGTCGGGCGTCTGCTCGAGCACACGCGCGCGCACGTGAGCTTCGTCATGCGTCCCGCGGGCGAGCGCGTGCTCGCCAACGTGCTGCAGGTCGTCGAGCTCGCGCGGCAGTACCGAGGCGGACGGCGGCATCTCGTTCCGCGGGTTCGTCGACGCGCTGCGGGAAGCATCGGACACCAGCGCGTCGGCCGAAGCCCCGGTGCTCGAGGAAGGCAGCGACGGCGTCCGCCTGATGACCGTGCACAAGGCGAAGGGCCTCGAGTTCCCTGTGGTCATCCTCGCGGATATGACGTGCAAGCTCAGTCGCAAGGATGCCAGCCGCTACATCGACCAGGCGCGCAACCTCTGCGCGATGCCGCTGGCCGGGTGTTCGCCCGCCGACCTGCTGGACCACGAGGCCGTTGAAGTCGCCCGCGAAAGAGCCGAAGGCGTGCGTCTCGCCTACGTCGCCGCGACGCGCGCACGCGACGTCCTCGTCCTGCCGGCGATCGGCGATTGCGAATACGACGGCTGGTTCGGAACGCTCAACGCGGCGATCTATCCCCCGCCGGACATCCGCCGAAATCCGCAAGCAGCCAGCGGCTGCCCCGAGTTCGGCAAGGACAGCGTTCGCACGCGCCCCGACGGCGAACCCCCCAGAGCCGACACCGTCCGCCCCGGGCTATACGAGCTACATGTGGGGCAGGGCTTCAGCCCTGCAAACGGGAGCAGGAGCGCTTCAGCACAATGTGGGGCAGGGCTTCAGCCCTGCAAACCAAGACCATCGGATCCTGGCTCCAGGCTCCGTTTGCAGGGCTGAAGCCCTGCCCCACAGAGCCTACCGCGTGATCTGGTGGAGCCCCAGCGCCCTGAAGCTGGACGCCGACCCTCCCTTCGGCCTCCGCCGCGAAGATCTGATCGCGAAAGACGCCGGCGATGCCGTCGTGAGCGAAGGAAGAACCGCCTACGACACCTGGTCCCTCGATCGCGCGACCGCCATCGCGAATGGATCGTCACCCTCGCTGCAGATCCGCACTGTGACCGAGTTCGCTCATGCGGGCGAGTGGCCCGTAGGCGTCGCCGAGCTCCCGCCCGTGGAGGTCGTCGAGCTCCCGCGCGACGGCGAGCGTCCGAGAGGCCGCCGCTTCGGCACTCTCGTCCACGCGGTGCTCGCGACTGCGCCGCTCGATGCCGACGTCACGATGCTGCGCGCGCTGGCGACGCTGGAGGGCCGCATCCTGGGCGCGCCCGATCACGAGATGTCAGCGGCCGCGGCGCTCGCCGCCCGCGTGCTCGCGCACCCGCTGCTGGCCGCAGCACGCAGCGCCGACGGAGCAGGGAAGTGCCGGAGAGAGGTCCCTGTGACGCTGATGCTCTCGGACGGTCGGCTGCTGGAAGGGGTCGTCGACCTCGCCTACGAGCACGAGGGCGCGTGGCGTGTGGTGGATTTCAAGACCGATGAGGATCCGCGGGGAATGTTGAGCGTGTATTCGCGCCAGGTGGGGCTGTATGCGGCGGCCCTCGCCCGGGTGACCACGCGGACGCCGAACGGAGTCGTGCTCGTCGTCTGAGGGACCCCTCCGTGCGGCGCAACCGGCGTGGAGCCGGGACTGCGGTCCAGGCTATCGCTCTCATCCTGTCGTTTCATGATCCTCGTCGAAGTGCAGGACGGCCACTCGCCAGCGGCCGTCCACTCGCCGAAGGATGGTGCTTTCGAGCCACTCCCGTGAGCGCGCGCCCTGCTTCGTGTCCTCGTATGTCGGATTTCAGGAAACCACCGCATAGGCCGAGTCGCCCGTGACTGCGAGATCGCGGAAGTCGAACGCGTCCTTCCGGGTGTACTGTCCTCCGCGTCGGCATCAGCGCGACGTCGGCGGCCGCATCCATCAGTTCCCCGTTCTCGAGGAGCAGATAGTCGTCGGTCAGCAGCGCACGGTATTTCCCCGTGTCCTGTTCCTGGTAGAACACGGAGTAGAACTCCGAGACGGCTCTTTTGACTGCGGCGTCCTCGTCGCGCGACTGGACCGGGGTGCCCAGTGTTTCACCCGACTCGGCCTCGACGTGGGCACCGCCAGATGCCCGGACGTGCGGTGCCGTCGCCAGGCCCATCAGGAACACGGCCTCCGCAACGAAGTCTCTGCGCTGCATGATGTCCCCGCGAAATTGCCGAGTGACGGCCGTTTCGGTCAGCGCGAGAAAACCGTTCCGTGAGGCACCGCCGTCCCTCGGAAGCCGTGCGGCCACGTCCTCTCCGTGAGCGTGATGCCAGGCCGTGCGCTGTCCTTGTCGCGGAACCGCTCGTCCAGCGTGAGCCGGCCGGTGCCCGGATCGAAGTTGAGCAGGAACAGCCGGTTGCCCTTGCCGCCGCCGCTCGAGTTCAGCACCACGTGGCGTCCTGTCGGATCGATCGACATCCAGTGCGGCTGCTCGTCCTCGCCGACCATCAGCTTCGAGACCTCGCGCGGGTGCTCGGGATCGGAGATGTCGAGGGCGATGACCGCGTGCGCCTCCGGCACCGTCTGCAGCCAGTAGTGTCCCGTCAGCACCGGGACGCCGCAGTCCTTCCCCTGGAAGCCTCGCACGAACTGGATCGACGGCTGAGGACGTTCTGCGCCGCGGAGGAGATACAGTCCACACTTGAACGTGTGGATGTAGATGCTCTTGCCGTCCGCCAGCAGCCGCGGCTCTCCCGTGAGCTGGTTCTCGTCGCCGCGCGGTCCCGGCTGGAGCCGCAGGCTCCGCAGCAGCTTCAGGTCGGACAACCGCCAGAACTGCACCCACTCAGAGGTCGCCTTCAGGTTCTTCTCGTCCATGTCGGTGGTCGTCGACACCGCCAGATCGAGGGCGGGGAGTGGGAGAACGCTGTAGGGATAGATGCGCTTGTCCTCGATCCCCGCATCGCTCGCGCTGCCGCTGCGGATCGGATTGCCCCGTTCGTCCATCTCCACGAGACCACCGGTGGATCGTTCCGCGAGCGGTGCCGTGCCCACCGCTCCTTGCGCGGCGCCGGTCGCCAGACCGTGATCGCCCGCATGCGGCACAGCACTGGGCATCGCTCGATACTGGAAAGTCGTCAGGACGTTGCCATTGGCGAGCCTGATGAACGTGTGCGGGTGGCTGTAGCCGGCCAAGGCGCCGAACGAGGTGAGAATCCGCGGATGCAGCGGCTGCGAGAGGTCGAACAGCCAGCTGCGTCCCGCGTGGAACCCGTTCGCGAGCAGATGGCCGTTCGCCGGCATCTCGTGCTCGGTGTGATGCGGGTGCGTGCCGGCCTCGCCGGTCGGGATCGAGGCAACGATCGTCCCGTAGCCTGCGGACGCGGGGTTCGCGTCGATCACCGCAAGAAAGTCGCTCGCCGTGTGGGCGGCATCGCCGGCCCACATGAACAGGTACGAGCTGGACGCTGCGCGCAGTGAGGCACAGCACAAGAGTGTGAAGACGATGACCAGGACTCGGCGCACGGTTCCTTCTTTCTCTCTCGATCGACACGACGTTCAGCTTGGTTCCGCCGACATACCCCCAACCGCGAGACCGCCGCTGCGATAGTATCCGCACACATCAGGAGAACGCATGGACCTTTCACGACGCCTAGTTTCCTCCGTATGCGCGCTGTTGCTCTCCACCTCCGCGGCTGCCGCGCAGAGCACGCAGCAGCCCGCGAACCCGAACAGCGGCGCGCGACGGACGCTGCTCGCTGTCTTCGCGCACCCGGACGATGAGGCCACCGTGAGCCCTGTGCTGGCCAAGTACGCGGCCGAGGGGGTGACGGTCCACCTCGCCATTGCGACCGATGGCCGACTGGGGGTGACCCAGCACGCCGGCATCCCTGAAGGAGACGCCCTTGCCCGCGTCCGTTCCGAAGAACTGATATGCGCGGCGGAGAAGCTCGGCATCCAGCCTCCCATCACCTTCGGCCTGCAGGACCAGTTGAAGATGGGAGAGGGCTTCGGTGCCTTCCAGGAACAGCTACGCAGCCTTCGGGACAACGTGACGAGGCTGTTCACCACGCTGAAGCCCGACGTGATCCTCACGTGGAACGCATCGGGGTGGACGGGTCATCCGGACCACCGCCTGGTCGGCTCCGTCGTGACGGAAGTGTTCGTGAGCAGGGCGTGGGAGAAGCCCGCGCAACTCTACTACGCTGCCATCCCGACGGGAAGCCTTCCCGCGGGCGCGCCGATAGAGCTCGCCACGGTGGACCCGCGCTATCTGACCGTCAGAATCCCCGTCTCCGAAGCCGACTACGAGAAGGCGAAAGCGTCGTGGCTGTGTCACAAGAGCCAATACACACCCGAGACCATCGAAGGCATGCATCAGATGATCAAGGGGGCGCTGAAGGGCACGACGTACTTTCAGCCATTCGGTGTCGTGGCCAAAGAGCCATCGACTTTGTTCCAGCCATGAATATCGCCGGTCACCCCTCGCCAAGCTGGTGACCGGAACCTCGGCGGCCCTTTTCAGCACACGACACGATTGTGGGCGCCGGGAGGGCTGGCGCACACTGGGGCGTGCTGAAGCGTTTTCTTCTCGCCTGCCTCGCACTCACGGCGGCGTCGTCTTCCGGCTCGGCGGCCTCGGTGTTCACCTCGCGCCCCGACGACCCGGCCGCCGTCTACGTCGATGCGCCGGGCGCCGGCGACGGTGACCAGAGCGGGCTCCTGCAAGCGGCGCTCGACCGCGCCGGCGTGAACCCGAACGGCGGGATCGTGTTCGTGCCCTCGGGACGATACCGGATCACGCGCACGCTGATCGTGTGGCGCGCCGTCCGGATCATCGGCTACGGCGACACGCGGCCCGTCCTCGTCCTGCCCGAGCGGACGCCCGGATACCAGGAGGGCGTCGGCCTCATGGTGCTCTTCACGAGCACGAGGCCGAATGCCGGAGCCACCACCACGCGGGCGCCGTTCTCGCCGCCGGGTATCGTGCCCCGGGCCGATCACATCCCCGACGCCAACCAGGGCACGTTCTACTCGTCGATGATGAACGTCGACGTCGAGATCGGGGACGGCAACCCCGCGGCGGTCGCGGTCCGATTCCACGTGGCGCAGCACGGCGTGCTCAGCCACATGGACTTTCGCGTCGGCTCGGGCCTCGCCGCCATCATGGAGGTCGGCAATGTCGGGCAGGACCTGCGCTTCTTCGGCGGACGCTACGGCATCCTCACCACCAACACGTCCCCGTTCTGGCCGTACACGCTGATCGACTCGGTGTTCGACGGGCAGCGCGACGCGGCAATCCGCGAGCACCTCGCCGGCCTGACGGTGGTCCGCACGACGTTCCGCAACGTGCCGGTCGGGATCAGCATCGACCGGGACTACTCGGACCAGCTCTGGCTGAAGGACGCACGGTTCGAGAACGTGGCGAACGCGGCCATCGTGATCGACAACGAGCGGAACGCGACGACGCAGATCGGCGTGGCCGACGCGCTCTGCTCGAACGTGCCCGTGTTCGCGCGGTACCGGAAGAGCGGCGAGACGCGGAAGGCGCCTGCGCCCGCGTACCAGGTGCGGAGCTTTCACCACGGGCTCTTCGTGCGCGGCGCCGACAGCACCGGCGAGATCGACAGCCGCTACGAGGCGGAGCCGCTGTCCGCGCTGCCCTCGCCGCCCCCGCCCGCGATCCGTGCGTTGCCCCCGACCGGGCAGTGGGTCAACGTGCACACGCTCGGCGTGAAGGGCGATGGAGACGCCGACGACACCCGCGCGCTCCAGGCAGCCATCGACGCGCACCGCGTCCTGTACTTCCCCTCCGGGTTCTACGTCGTTCGCGACACGATCCGGCTGAAGCCGGACACCGTGCTCATCGCCCTCCACCCGAACACGACGCAGCTCGATCTGCCGGATCGAACGCAGGGCTTCGCCGGCGTCGGGCAGCCGAAGGCGCTGCTCGAGGCGCCGCAGGGCGGCACCAACATCGTGAGCGGACTCGGCATCTTCACCGGCGCGATCAACCCCCGCGCCGTCGGCGTGCTGTGGATGGCCGGCACGGAGTCCCTCCTCGACGACATCCAGATCCACGGGTTCGCCGGGACGTTCTTTCCTCCAGCGGTGAGCACGACGCTGTTCGGCGCCGATCGCCCCGCCACGGACGCGGCGCGCGGTCGGTGGGGCGCGCAGTACCCGAGCATCTGGGTGACCCGCGGGGGCGGCGGCACGTTCCACAACATCTGGAGCCCCAACACCTACGCTCAGTCGGGGTTCTACGTCTCCGACACGACGACACCGGGATACGTGTACGAGCTGTCGGCGGAGCACCATCTCTTCGGAGAGATCAGGCTCGATCGCGTCGAGAACTGGGAGTTTCACGGGCCGCAGACCGAGGAAGAAGCGTCGACGAGCGCCGAGGCCGTGGCCTTCGAGATCAGCGACTCGAAGAACATCACCATCGCCAACTACCACGCCTACCGCGTGACGCGCAGCTATGCGCCGTTCCCGGCCGCGGTCCGCGTCTACACCTCGGGCGGCATCAGGTTCCGCAACGTCTACGTCAACGCCGAGCACGGCTACGCGGTCTGCGACGAGAACGGCTGCGGCACGATCCTGCGCGCCGGGAAGTTCGCGTACGACAACGCCCTCGAAGACGTGACGCATCGCAGGCAGGTGCGCGAGCGGAACCTGGCCGTGCTGGACGTGGATTCCACTCAGCCGGCCGCTGAGCGGCGCATCACTTCGACGGTGCTGGCGCCCGGCGCGGCAGTCGAGAAGCTCGAAGGCGGGTTTCACTCGATTGCAGGGGCGACGGTGGACGCCAACGGAACGCTCTTCTTCGTCGACCGCCACCAGCAGCGGATCTTCTCCTGGTCCCCTGAGGCGCGCCTGAAAGTCGTGCGCGACGCGCCGCTCGATCCGGTGAATCTCGCGTTCGATCGATCGGGCCACCTGGTGGTGCTGTCATCGGCGGGTCGGAACGGCACCGTGTACTCGTTCCGGCCGGATGGTCCGCGCGACGAGCTGACCGTGCTGCAGCCACAGCCGCGCCCGGACGGATCGGCGGCGGCATTTGCGATTCCGTCGACGCTCTGGGCAGACGGGCAGTTCAGGAACCATCTCGACCTCGACACCTACGAGTACGAGACCCACGCGCAGATGTTCGCGCGCGAAGCGACCACGGCCGTCCCGCGGGTGTACGCGTCTCCCGACGGCAGCCTGCTGCTGCCTGCGGGTCGCGTGTTCACGCAGGGACCCGACGGCTCGTACCCGGGCATGGACGAGACCGGCTGGCGCTGGTCGCACGCGCTCGACGCCTATGGTCTCATCACGGCCCGTCCCGGACAGCGTGTGTACGTCACGAGTGGGGCCGAGAACCGGACCTACCGTGCCGTGGTCAGGGAAGACGGCGCGCTCGGAGACCTGCAGCCGTTCGCGGAGCGAGGCGGCGAGAGCATCGCCTGGGACAGCCAGGGCAACGTCTACGTGGCGAACGGGCAGGTCTTCGTCTACGGCGCGTCGGGCGAGCCGATCGAGCGCATCGACGTCCCAGAACGACCGACCGGCCTGCTGTTCGGCGGCCCGGATGGCCGCACGCTGTACGTGCTCTCGCACCGATCGTTGTACGCGGCGCGGATGAGTCACCCCGGCGCCACGTCACCATCAGCGCCGCGCGCTCGATGATGTGTTACTCGATGCCGCCCACGTCCCCAGTGGGGCAGGACTTCAGCCCTGCATCGTGAAAACCGGCGGCCGTGATAATGGCCGGTGTCTGAATCCTGGCGCCGGTCTTATCGACTCGGCGGTTTCGGGGCCGCGGCTTCCAGCGCTGCGCGCAGGGACTCCACCGAGCCCTCGAAGAAGCTGACATTGTGGAACGCCTCGCTGGCGAGCGCCTCCGCAACCGCGCGCGCCTCGGCGCCATTCTGTCCGAACACGATAATCCGTGTGTTGTGATCGTTGACTGGAAGGCGGCCGTCGTCCTTGGCTGCCTTCACCTCGCCCTGGTCCTTGCCGGGGCGCAGGCCGGAGCGGCGGAGGTTGCGCGCTCCGGGGACGGTGCCACGGGCGAAGGCATCGGCTTCACGCGCGTCCAGCCACACAGCGGTGCGGTCCTGCTGCGCGACATGCGCGACGCCGTCGGGTTCGATGACCATCACGCCCCCGAGCGCGCGCCAGACCGGCGCGCCGAGCTGGTAGCGCTGAACGTTCGAGTAGCCGGCCTTCAGCAGATCCTCGCTGACGCGCTTGCTCTTGCCGCAGAACGGTCCATTGCAGTACAGCACCAGCCTCCGTGACTTGTCGCCTCCCGTGAGCCGTTCCACTTGCGCGACGTCAGCCGTGTACATCGCGTTCGTCAAGCCGGGCTTCGGATCGACGTTCAGGGCGCCAGGGATGTGACTGAGAGACCATTCCAGGTGCGGGCGTGTATCGAGGAGCAGTATGTCCTCGCCGGCAGCGAGCACTTTCCGGAGCTCGCCTGTCGAGATGTTCCGGGTGATGGCTCCTTGTTCGGTCAGGGTGGCGTCGGTGATGTCGGAACCGGTGCTTCCGGAGTGCGAACTCGTGGCCTGTGCACGCACACGCGCGCTGGTGGCAGGGTGGACGACCGCGACCGCAACGATCATCGTGCCGACCAGGGAAGCCAG
>CAVXNR010000022.1:0-563212 GCA_963763095.1 Vicinamibacteria bacterium | reverse complement strand
GAGTGCCTCGCGACTGATGGCTGGTGGTTTCATCTCCGGCGATGCGCCGCGTGCGGCCACATCGGTTGCTGCGACTCCTCGCCGTCGCAGCACGCCAGCCACCACGCCGTCGACGTGGGCCACCCGATCGTCGCGAGCTTCGAACCCGGTGAGTACTGGTTCTACGACTACCGGATCGAAGACTTCACCAGCGGTCCTGCCCTCGTCGCACCGCTCCACCATCCGCTCGAGCAGACGACGCCCGGGCCCGAGGACCGGGTCCCCGACGACTGGATGGAGCAGCTGCACTAGGGGCGAGATGGACGATCGCGAAACCGCTGCCTCGATGCCTCAGGCCGGGCATCCCTTTGCCGCCGAGCTCGAGGCCGAGCGGCGCGGATGGTACGAGGTGCTCGCGCTGGTCCGCTCGCTGACGCCCCGCGAGTGCATCGAGCCTGGCTATTACAGCGACCCTGACTGGACGGTCCGCGACGTCGTCGCCCATCTCGGGACCTGGCTGGCCGAGGCCCAGGTCCAGTTCGAGCGCATCACGGCCGGAACGTACGAGGGACACGACGTGGACATCGACGGGCTCAACGCGTCCCTCCTCGAGGCCATGGTCGGCCAGCCGTGGGAGGTTGCCTGGCTCCAGGCGCAGGCCGCGAGGACACGCATGCTGGATGAATGGCGGACCCTCGCCGAGCGGAACGACGAGGCAGTGTGGTGGATCAACAAGGCCGGCAACGAGCACTACGGCGAGCACCTCGGCCGGCTCGCGGAGTGGACCGAGGAGCTCATCGCGCGGCGGTCGAGGCGCTAGTCAGGGCTCCTCGGGATCCTCGGTTCGGCGGTCCTCGCCGCGGGCCGCAAGGGCGTCGGCCGAGGGGATCATGTAGTAGGCGCCGGTCACCGCTCGGGTGACCGTCGTGAGCCGGTCGATCGGGGCGCCGCCGTGTCCGATCATGCTTTCGAGCATGGCCTCCAGGATCTGCTGATCGCGGCTGAAGCCGACGAAGATCGTCCCGTGGCGGGCAAGCGACCCGTAAGCGACGTTCCGCCGGAAGATCTTGCCGAACTCCTCCTGGTCCGTGCGGCCGACATGGGAGCCCTCGGGCGCCGGGTCGAACTCGGTGCCGTCGGCCTTGCGCCTGCCCATGATCTGTTCCTGTTCGGGAACGGGGAGCGAATCCCAGGCAGTCGCATCGTGCTCCCATTGCTGGAGCAACAGCACCGATCCGCCCGTGCCCGGTACGCCGTCGGGGATGAGCGCCACGTTGGTCGCCTCGACCAGGGTCGGGTTCTCGATCCCGTCGATGAACCCCGTGAGATCGAGATCGTGGTGGTACTGGAAGCCCACCATCTCGTTCGCGAGGTCCGCGATGCCGCGCAGGTCCCGCTGCACCGCCCGCGACAGGTCGAAGACGACGTCGTAGGTGGCGCCGTTCAACCACACGACGACGTCGTGCTGCGTGGCGGGAAGCTCGTACCCCGTCGGGCCGGTCAGCGGCTCGTTGAAGCCCGTCAGGCCCGACGGCGCCTCGTTCGGTGCGACCCCTGCCCAGAGCTCGGGGCGAAAGCCGGCGACCACATTGACGCCACCGATCGTCGTGCGCGGCTCACGCAGTGACGCCACCCGGGCCACGGCGGCCGACGGTTCGACGCCCGCGACCACGTCGAATTCCAGGTAGGTGTGGGAGGAGGTCCCGAGGGCGAAGATCCCGGTCTGGGGTGAGATCACGTTCGATCCGCCGGTGAGCAGACGGGTGGCGCGAGGTGGGCTGCGACCAAGGATAGGCCGTCCCGCGCTCCGCGCGTCTCGGGACCTACCGCACGATTGGCGGCGTCGAGCGCAAGCCCCTTGTGGCGCTGGAAACGGTCCTTGCGGGGCCCGAGCGGATCGGCTCGGGTTCGACCGAGCAGTAGGCACCGTCGAGGAAAGTGAGCGACACGAGCACCATGAGGAGTGCCTCGATCGCCGGAAGTTCGTCCTGCCCCCTGGCCGACAGGCTGTCGAGCAAACCAACGACGGCGGTCCGTTCAGCGAATGGGAGCGTCGTTGAACGCAACGTGTCTTGCGCGAGTTCGTTCAGCGGACTTCCCGGCGTTGCCATCGCAGGTGGTGCCAGGAAGGGCTTCTTCACGCGGCGATAGACCGCATCGGGCACGATCGGCCGGGCGACCTCGCGGAGCAGCCACTTGTTGGCGCCGTCCTTTGCGAGTCGGGCTACAGGGATGCGCGCAACGTGCTCGAACAGCACGTGGTCAAGGTAGGGGAGCCGGACTTCGACGGCGTGGGCCATGTCGATCCGGTCCGCGGCCATGTGGTAGTTCGCGAACAGCGTTCGCAGCCACACGTAGAGCATCGCCTTGGCCGGCTCCCACTCGCGGAGCCGCGCGCCGGCGTCGAGGCTCTCGTAAAGCATCCGGTACGGGTCGCGGCTTCGAAGCCGGGCGATGACGTCCGGGGCGAGGACCGAACGAACGACGTGCAGCCGATCGACAAGCGTCTCCACGGCCGGATCGGCCACGCCGACACCTCGCGCCAGCCTCGCGAGCCAGGGCGAGACCTCGGCGAGTTGGCGTTCCGCCGGCGTGGGCCGTCGTAGGAGCCGGGCGCCGAACGCCAGCCACGGTGGCACGCGCGAGGTCCCCGCCCCCAGTGCGGCGCGGACGAACGCGTAGCCCGCGAACAGCTCGTCGGCCCCTTCGCCGGCCATCACGGTCTTGTAACCATCACGCTGGATCGCCCGGCTCAGGAGGTAGCGCGCCGTGCCATGCGCGTTGAACTGGAACATCTCGCCCTGGATGGCTGCCTCGGCGAAGCAGTCGGCCATCTCGCGGTCGCTGACGCGCAACACGTGAGACTCTGCGCCAAGCTCTTTGGCGGTCGTCCGGGCCAGCTCGCTTTCGTCGTAGGCGGCACCGTCGAAGCCGATCGTGAACGCCCGGACGGGACGATCAGCGTGGTGGGCGGCAAGCGCGAGGACGGTCGACGAGTCGATGCCGCCGCTCACCAGGCAGCCGACCGGAACGTCAGCGCGGAGTCGGAGGCGAACCGCCTCGTCGAGCAGCGCGCGCACCTCCTCGACCTCGTCGGCCTCCGATCGCCCCGCGGCTCCGGCCGCTCTGGCATCGGCGCGCGTTGGATAGGGGATGTCCCAATATCGCTCGAGCCGGACACCGTCGGCGTTCGCGACCAGGAAATGCGCGGGCGGGACCTGGCGAATCCCCCGGAACAGCGAGCGCGACGGATCAAAGGCGAGGTGGAGGGCGTCGTAAACGGCCTCCTCGTCCCAGGCGGCTGGCACGCCGGCCGCGAACAGAGCCTTGACCTCCGACGCGAGGTAGAAGACCCCGTCGAGCTCGGCGTAGAAGAGGGGCTTGATCCCGAAACGATCCCGGGCGGCGAAGAGCGTCCTGCGCGTGTCGTCCCACAGGACGAATGCAAACTCTCCGCGCAGCCATTGGAGGCACGCCGTGCCGTGCTCCTCGTAAAGGTGTACAGCGATCTCGCTGTCGGACCGGGTCCTGAGGCCGTGTCCTCGTGCGAGGAGCTCATGACGGATCGCCTCGTAGCCGTAGAACTCGCCGTTGACGACGATGCGGATCCGCTCGTTCTCGGACGCAAGTGGCTGGTCGGCCGTGGGGTCGATGAGACTCAGGCGCGTGTGCCCGAGCGCGACCCCGGCGTCGGCTGACTCCCACAGTCCTTGACCGTCCGGTCCGCGGTGGCTGAGCGTGTCGCGCGCTCGCTCCGCGGCCCCGGGCATGAGGCGCCCGCCAGGGGCAAACAGGGCGACGATCCCGCACATTTCGTCAGCTCCTCACCACTGTTGCGGCGGGTCCAGCGCCATGAGGGTCACGTTCGACTTGCCTCCGCGGACGCTGAAGCGCAGGAGCGGAGCTGGTGTTCCGCGCCGCAGGTCGAGATTGTCAAGCGTGATCCGCTGGACGATCGCACAGGCCTCGACCTCGGCGTCCGCCGGGTGGCGACGGGCGTACTCGCGAGCGTAACCGGCCAGCATCCGCGACCGCATCTCGGGCAGTGCGGCCGGGTTCAATCGGACCCACAGGTTCCCGTACAGGTACGACTGCAGCAGGACGTCGCGCATCGAGCGGGGGAACAGATCAGTCGGGTCCACGGTTTCCGGCCGGAGCGGGTGCCTCGCGGGCAGGGACGAAACCTGGTGGTCGACGCGGAAGTTCCGCTCGTCGATCCAGTCGAACAGCCGGTAGCTCTGCGCGAGGCCGATGGCCCACAGCGGGACGTACAGCGGGTTGAGGCCACGGGTTCGTTTGTTCGCACCCACGGTCGAGGTCGCCCCGTCCCGGTACCAGGCGGCGTTCAGCAGGAACAGGAATGCGAGGCACGCGACGGTGAACGCCGCCAGCACGTCCGCAGCCGCGAGCGGCACTGTGGCGACCGCGCCGGTCACTGGTAGCTCCCCGAGAACGCCGGTCATCTCGTCGCCGAAGAACACCACGAGCGCTCCGAGCATCACGAGGTTGGCGAATGGAAACTTCATGGTCACGAGGATCCCGACGTGAAAGGCGATCGCACCAGCACCAAGGGCCAGCTTGACCGGTGAGCCCGGTGGGAGCACGAGGAGAAGCGCCAGCGGTGCCTCGATTGCAAGAGCGAACCAGTTGGCGACGCGCATCGGAAGCGCGGGCCGAGGCCGCCACAAGTCCGGCGCATAGGAAGCCGCCATCCGCAACACGGCGTACAGCGCCCAACCGCGCCGCCACAACGGGCTCGACCACTTCCAGAGGCCGGCCACGAGGTAAACGAGGGCGAGGTTGGCAAGGAAGCACCGCACGGTGAAGCCGGGGACTGTGCCGAACCGGGCGCCAGCCCATGCCGCAGCCGGATCCGCGACGACATCCGGCATCGCCAGCGTCGTCCCCACCGGCAAAAGCACCATCCAGAACAGCGCGAGGTGGACGATCGCGTCGTCGACATACATGAGCGGCAGGTTCCAACGGTAGGTCGAGACCGCGATGAGGTATGCGACCAGGGCCGACGCCAGCGGCACGATGCCGACGGCAAGCAGCAGAGACGCCATGCAGCCCACGGCGAACATCGCCCGGAGCGTGCGGATTGACGCGCCAGGCGGGAAGAGGCTGAGTCGGGTGAACGGCAACACGCGGCGCACGAGGTTGTGGTCAAGGAGGCCGCCGGGCCCGCTGAACAGCGGCGCCTCGCGCCACGTCCGGGCAAAGTAGGCCGCCGCCAGGAGGCCGACCATGATCCGGAGCAGGTCGAGCGGCAGCGCGGGGACGGGAGCCGTAAGCGACGGCCACGTCATGGCCGTGCAGTTTGCGCTTCCCGCGCGGGCGCCACCAGCCCGGACTGGGACCCTCGATCTGCTCACCTCGACAGCGATGGGCGTGCGGGATGGCCACCTGATCACTACACGGGCGCCAGCCACGCATCCGCGATGACGGACAAGCGGGCTCGGCGACTCCGTCGCGTCGTTTCTGCTGCCGGTGACCCAGCTAACCGCACGGGCATCGCCGCAGGAGGACGTGCGCGCCTGAGGTTCAAGCCGGCGGAGCGGCCGGCACCTGGTCGTAGCGATTCATGAGGCGCCCGCGAACGGCCGGCCGACGCCCGACCAGGTCGAGGAACGCCTCGGCATCGAGTGCGAGGAGGAGGCCGTCGGTCGCTGCAGTGACGGTGGCGCTGCGCGGCGCACCGGACAGCAGCCCGAGCTCCCCGAAGACCTCGTCCGATCCCATCCGCCGGAGCTCGTGTGCCGCGCCAGCGGCATCCGTCTTCGATACCACCACCGTGCCGGACTCGATGACGTAGAACCTGTCGGCGCGATCCCCCTGGCGGATGACGACGTCGCCGGCGGCCATCGGCACCTCGACGAGCTGCTCGAGGGCGCGTTCGACCGCGGCGTTCGAGACGCCAGCGAACAGCGGCAGCTCGAGCACGCGACCCAGGGTCGCCTCGTGGACGTTGAGCCGGCGCGTGATCGACGGTCCGATGAGCGCCACGCCGACCACGATCGCAACGAGCATGACGACGCCGGACACGCCGAGGACCGCGGCGGTGCCGAACCCCGCGACGAGGACGGGAACGATGAACGACCCGGCGGCCTCGGCGCCCGTGTCGACGGTCATCATCAGGCCCACGGCCCGGCCGCGGACGGCATCCGTGGTGACGCGCTGCAGGAGCGTGGCGCCCGTGACCTCGAGGACGAGGTGGCCGCCCGAGACGAGTGCGATCGCGGCCATCGCGACGACGAGCTCGGTCGCCACGCCGAGGATCGCGGCACCGACGGCCATCACCGCCGCCCCGAGCAGCATCGGCCTGCGGAGGCTGCGCCGGAGGGCGAGGGCTCCGGCTACGACCGCCCCGGTCACGCCTCCGATCCCGATCGCGGCGTTGAGATAACCCGTCGCCGCCTCGCCGGCCGTGAGGACGTCCGTGGCGATGATCACGGTCAGCATGCCAACCCCACCGACGATCGCGTAGTCGACGGAGCGCAACACGATCAGCCCCGCGATCGGGCCTCGCCGCAACGGCTCGGCCGCGGGCGCGATATCGCCTGCCGCCGCGGGAGCTGTTTCGTCCGTTTCGTCCGCCCCCGCGTCCGAAGTCGCTGGCACCACGTTCGCGGACGGCGGCAGTCCCCACAGGACCCAGGCGATGACGAGGAATGTCAAGGCGTTGATGACGAAGGCAAGCGTCGTCCCGCCGAGGGCCACGAGGATGCCGCCGAGGACCGGGCCGACGACGAAGCCCAGGTTGTCGAGGCTGGCCCACGCGCTGTTCGCCGGACCGAGCTGTCGTTCATCCTCGACGAGGTTCGGGACGTACGCGCCGATCGCCGGGTAGAAGAACGTCGAGAAGCAGGCGGCCAGAATCGAGAGTCCGATCAGCGCCACGATCGAACCGTCGGTCACGAGGACGACCGTCATCCCGACCATGCACGCCGCGCGCGCGAGGTCCGTCACGAGCAGGACGAGACGCCGGTCGTAGCGGTCGGCCACGATCCCCGCAGGCACCGACAGGACGATGTACGGGATCACGCGCACCGCCCCGAACAGGCCAAGCACGATCGGATCGCCGGTTTCGCTGTAGATCACGACGAGGAGCGCGACGATGTACAGCCAGTCGCCGATCGCGCTGACGAACTCGCCGCCGAGCAGCCGCGCAAGCGGCCCGTTGCGGACGATGTCGCGGTAGGACGCCAGGAGGCGCAGGAGTCGAGCCCTCGGGGTCTCAGCCGGTGACGGCGGGGCTGAAGGTTCCGGTCATCCTAGCGATCGACACGAGCGTGCGTGCCGCGGTCAGGCTTTTTCGAGGAACAGCTCGAGTTGCTCGACTACGAACGCGTGATCGTCGATCTGCGGCAGACCAGACACGACGACCGAGCCGATGACGCCCACGCCGCGTGCCCGCAGCGGGAACGCGCCACCGTGTGCCTGGTAGAGGTCGGGCGACAGCGTGTGCGCGCTGTGGACGTCCTGACCATCGCGTTCGTGGCGCAGCCTCACCAACAGGGAGCTCTGCTCGAAGTGCTCGGTGAGGCGTGCCTTGCGCGCCGCCCACTGATCGTTCGACGCGGTGCTGCCGGGGAGCGCAGCGACATACACGAGCCGCGCGCCGGCGCGTATCTGGATCACGATGGGCAACTCGCGCTCCTCGGCAGCCTTCGACATCCGACGGCCGAGATCCTGGTGTGATGTCAAGTCGGCCCGATTCAGGACGAGGTCGCGTTCCTGTGCCTCGAGTTCGTCGATCGAAGGCCACTTGTCGCTGCTTGGGGTCGACACACACACTCCGAGTGAGGAGGGTGGGGGATTGGCTGGCGCGCCAGGATTCGAACCTGGAACCCCCTGATCCAGAGTTGGTTGGCGCTACGCGTGAGATCGCTATACGAACGTGCACGGCCTGCGATTGCGTCTCTGGCGTACCCCTGAAATATACCGTGTCAGGGGTACGTCTCGGGGTATGAGCGAGATCCGTCAGCGCCTATCCTGAGCACGATCCGCTTCGCCGGATCGAACGCGAGCTGGCTGACGTCCGTCCGCATAAGCCCGCCGATCGAGGAGCTTCAGGTCCTCGTCAAGGGGCTTGCCGGAGTGATGGAACCCGGGTCGCACCTGCATCGCATCGGGGTCGGGCTTCACGCCTTCGACGCGGACGGCGCCGTGTGTCTGGCTGCCGCCTACCTCGAGCCCGAGGGCGACGACTACGCTACCGCTACGCGGTCATGTGCGGTGGCGAGGCCGCCAAGAAGTCGTACACCACTTTCATGCACGAGTCTGCACGGACGGTTGACACGGATCCTCGAGGGCCGGACACTGGTTTCTTCGGTGGCGATCTTGGAGCGTCGCGACCTTGCCATTGAGGGGAACCAAAAAATGGCCACGGAATTTCGAGTTCTCGTCGTTGATCCGAACGAACCCGGAACCGCCGACGACCAGCTCAGCCTGCAGACGCTGCGCGAGGCGGTACTCGGACATCCAAGTCTTGCCCTCGAGGCATTGCGGTATGCGCTGGGCGCAGACGCCGAGATTCCCGGTGGCGAGACGGCCCAGACCGTTACCCACAGCGGGGGGCTGCCGCTCGACACGCCGATTTTCAAGATGCTCTCTCCCGATCAGGTCGCCTTGCTCTCGCCCGCCGCCAAGCAGTTGACCAAGGCCGATCTGCTCTCTCTGCAAGGTCCAGGTTCGGCACAGGCACTCAAAGATCTGCAACTGACATTCGACGATCTGAAGTCGGTGGAGGAAGCCTTTCACCAGCGCTTCGACGTCAGCGGCCTGGAAGAAGTGATGGCGGCCGAGAACGCGATTGCCGGCGGCGAGATGGTCGCCGCGTCGTTCGACGTGTCGTGTTGCTGCTGCACGCCATGCTGCTGCTGCACGGCAGCCGCGGTGTCGGCGCCACTTGCGGGCGTGGTCTGATCCCGTCGCTGTCGGGCTACTTGCCACTGACGCGCTAATAACCGATGAGCGACAGGACGCCCGCCGCGGTGCGAGTGCGGCCGGTTCAACTCGTGCCCGTGACGGATGGCGTGATCATCAAGCGCGGGCGGATGGAATTCAAGGTCGCGGGCAAGAACGCATACGACTTCGTGCGATCGGCACTCGAGCTCGCATCGCGTGGACTGACGAGCGCGGAGATCGCCGAATCGTCGGACGAATCCAATCAGGGCGCCGTCGGCCAGCTGTTCGAACACCTCGAGCAGCGAGGATTGCTCGAGGAATCTTCGGACCAGGCCGCACAACCGGAGACCTCGCTCGACCTGTTCTACTGGTCGGCCGGCCGGGGAGGAGCCGGAGCCGCCGAGCGAACGACCGATGCGAAGATCACCGTGGTTGGTGTCAACGAGGTGTCGCGCACCCTCGTCGGCTGCCTGATCGCGGCCGGGCATACCCAAATCGAGGTCGTGAACTACCACTTCCTGTGCAACCTGCGATTGCTCGACGAGTCGGGCCGCCTGCCGACCGAACAGTGGCCGACGTCGCTGCCGACGCCCGTGGAGTACTCCACCTGGACCGAGAAGACCGAACGGGCAGCAACCACAGACAATGGTGACAGCCCGCGTCGACAGACCGACGTTCTGGTCGCGACGTCGGACTTCGGTGGGCTTGCCCTCATGCGCACCTGGAACGAGTACTGCGTCAAGGACTCGATCCCGTTCCTGCCAGTGGTTCTGCAGGATCTTGTCGGGTACCTCGGGCCGCTGTACGTGCCGGGCGAGACGGCCTGCTTCGAGTGCGCCCGAGCGCGACAGAACGCGAACCTGACCGACCGCGAGAGCGTGCGGGCAACCGAGAGCCTCGCCTTCGTCGGTCAGGGTGTCACCGCCGCTTTCCACCCTGCGCTACCCGGCGTGCTCGGCAACCTGGCCGCACTCGAGGTGTCGCGGTTCGTCGGTCAGTGGGGTATCCCCCGCACCCTCGGAACGCTCGTCGAGGTCGACCTGCTCGCACCCGAACTCGTCGGCCGTCCGGTGCTCAAGCTGCCGCGCTGCCGCGTATGCGGGCAGTCGGCCGGCCGGTCGACGACCGAACTCTTCCGCACGAACTTGTTGCCGGGCACGAGCGGGCACTACGAATGAGCACCCCGCCGAGTGGGCTCGAGGCCCGCCAGCTCGAGAACCGGATGAGACTGCTGGTCGATGCCCATGTTGGGATCATCCAGGGGGTTCGTGAGGTGCCACGCGCGGCGGGCGCCCCGAACCTCTTCCAGTTCGCCGGCCGCGCATGCGACACCAGCGCATTCACCCGCCAACGCAACTTCTTCAGCACGGGCGGTGCGTCGGCCGACCCGAACGTGGCAATCGGCAAGGCGATCGGCGAAGGCGTGGAACGGTACTGCGCCGCCTGCTACGACATCGACGACTTTCCGATCGCCAGCCGCAACGGCGCGGACTTCGAGTGCGCAGCGCCGGAGGCGTTCGCCCTGTACAGCGCCGCGCAGCACGACGAGCCCGGGTTCCAGTTCGTCCCCTTCGACGATGACACACCCGTGCGTTGGGTGCCGGCATACAACGCGGTGAGCGGCGTGGTGCAGCACGTGCCCGCGGCCGGCGTCTACGTCCCGTACTTCTACTACCAGGGCACCGGCGACAGTCCGATCATGGAGCCGATCTCGACCGGCCTCGCGTGCGGCCGCTCTCCCGTCGAGGCAACACTCGGCGCGATCTGCGAGGTCATTGAACGCGATGCATTCGTGTTGACCTGGCAGGCGATGCTGTCGCCGCCCCAGATCGAACTCGATACGCTCGACCCGACATCCGGCGACCTTGTCCGCCGCTTTCAGGCAGTCGAATTCGACGTGTCGTTGCTGAACGTCACCACCGACGTACAGTTGCCGAGCGTGATGGCCGTGCTGCGGTCGCGGCAAACCGAACGGGCGGCCTTGGTGTTCGCCGCCGCGACCGCGTCGACCGCCCGAGTCGCAGCGCGCAAAAGCCTGGAGGAACTCGAGCACACTCGCCGGTATTCGCAGCAGATCATGGATCTTCTGCCACGGCTCGAGGTGGTGCCGAATCACGAGAACGTCATCGACCAGGTCGAGCACCTGAACTTCTGGTGCGACCACGCCAACACGCATCTGGCCGACTTCCTGTTCGCCACGTCCGACCGGATCGCACTGGACGATATCGCCGGCCCTCCGGGCAACGATCACGAGGTGCTGCGCTGGACGATCGACCACCTGGCCGAGCACGGACACGACACCTTGCTCGTTGACCTAACGACCGACGACGTCCACACGGCGGGGCTCACCGTTGTCCGTGCGGTTGTCCCGGGAATGCACCCGCTCGTCATGGGGCATCGGTACCGCGCCCTCGGCGGAACACGACTGTGGACCGTCCCACAACGCCTCGGCTACCCCGGCGTCAGCAACGGTATCGACAACCCGTCGCCGCACCCCTTTCCCTGAGGAGTCCACGATGAGCCAGCTCGCGCATGCCGCAGCGCAACCAGCGGTGGACGTCGCTTGGGAAGTCTTCCACGAGAATTCGAAGACCAGCCGGGTGCGCGGGATGCTCCCCGACCATGTGGTCGTGGCGCGCATGCAGGCCATGCACGAGTCGTTGTCCTACCGCGGGTACCCACGCTACGACCTGCCGGAGCGGGCCAGCCTCGAAGCAGTGAGCCTGCAGCATGCGTTCGACCGGCGCGAGTCCGCGCGCGAACTGATCGACACTGTGCTGACCGTCGAGGACGTGTCGACGCTGCTGCACTACGCCTATGGGATCCGCGAACAGCAACCCAAGGGCTCGTTCCCGCGCGTGTTCCGAACCGTGCCGTCAGGTGGTGCGCTTTATCCGCTCGAGCTCTATGTGCACGCCGCGAGTGTCGTAGGGTTGCCCGCCGGCTTGTTCCACTATCAGCCGGCCGACCACAGCCTGCGCATGTTGCGCGAGGATCCTGACGCCGAGTTCCAGGCCGCTCTCGTGCAGACCGAGTTGATGGCACACGCCGCCCTGACCATCTTCGTGACCGCGATCTTCTACCGGTCGACCTTCAAGTACGGCGACCGCGGATACCGCTTCGTGCTGCTCGAGGCAGGGCATGTCGGGCAGAACATTGATCTGACTGCGGCGGCACTCGATCTGGCTGCCGTCAACATCGGCGGCTTCTTCGACCGCGCGCTCGACGACTATCTAGGCCTGGACGGGCTAAGGCACTCCACCATCTACCTCGCCGCGGTCGGGGCCCGCGCGCCTGATTGACGATCAGATGGCCACCCAGGGCACGCGCGACATCGCCACGTCGGAGGAACTGACCCGACGGCTCGGCCAGCTGTCGTCGTGGGCGTTCGCCGATCTGTCCGTCGGAGCCTGGGCCGACCAGAGTGCGGCCGCGCAACTCAGCCGCCAGCTCGGACTCTCCCCACCGGACCGTCCCGACGTGCCGGACGTCGCCTGGGGCGCCGGCGATGGGACGTGGTCCTACGCCAGTTTCATCGCCAAGGCGGTGGACGCCGAAGCGGTCGGGGACACCACGCTCGCCGACGCCGTGCTCGCGGCGAGAGCGGTCGCTGCCGCGCTGTTGGGAAGCGGGTTGTCCGGTTGTGCCGTCGTCGGGCCACTGCCTGGCCGCCAGTTGCCGCGCTACGACTCGTTGTTCCTGGCCGAGCTCGAACGCGTCGTAGAGCCCGGGTTCGCGGTTCTTCGGCTGCAGTACCACGGAACCGACCCCGACCCCGACCCCGACCCCGACCCCGACCCCGACCCCGACGGAGCCCCGGTTCCGGCGTGTGCAGTCCTTCCTGGTCTGGTCGAGGCCGAGGCTGAAATCGACGCCGGCTTCGTCGACGTGCTGGCCAGGGAGAGCCCCGTACCGCTGATCGTTCTCGCCGACCGCCGGCTCCTCGTCCCCCCCGAGCTCCGGCTGGCGGCAGCCCGCGCCGACCGACTGGTGTACGACCGGCTCGCCGCCCAGGCTTCGACCCGTCCGGGTCTCGCTGCCTATGCCCAATTGCACGGAACCGCGCACTTCGCCGACACGAGCCTGCTGTGCCGCCAGGCCTGGTCCGAGAGCGCACGACACAACGAGGCGGCCGCATTCGAGTTGATCCGACACGCGGTGGCGTGTGCACGACGACCGCTCGAGAAAATCATCTGCTCGGTGCAGCTTGCAGGTCTCGCGATCGCGCTGCGGCGCTTCGACGTGGCAGCGACGATGGCCCGGCCACCTGCCGGTGCGCGGGTCGAATGGCGGGGATTCCTTAGCCAGTGCCGCGGGTGGGGCCTGGTGATGACGGGCCAAGCCACTGCGGCGCTGCGCGAGTTGCAATCCGCCGCGCACGACCTGAGTGAGTGGCGCGCGCGCCCGGAATACCTGTACCTGCAGAACATCACGGCACTTGCCGCGCTGCGAAGTGGCGACGCCGACGGCGCGCTCGACCTCGAACAACGCATCGCGAGCCAACTCGCCGCGTCCGACGAACCCGACGAGCACCTGCGCTACATCAACGAACTGAACCTCGCGCGGCTGTACCGACGGCGGAGTGACCCGCCCGAGACACGCGCCCACTACGCGGCCGCCTTCCGGACCACCCGGGGTACCGGCACACAGGGCGACATGCTGCACGAGGAGGTCTGCCTGGCCCACGTCGCCGACATGGAACACCGCACCGGCGACTCGGCACTCGGCTGGCTGCGGGCGGCGCTGCTGTGGAGTGCCTTCGACCTGCCGGCGGCGTTGGGTTCCCGGGTCTCGATGGCGATCACGGGAACGGGATCGCTGACCGATCCAGTCGACGTCGACCGCGTCTCCACCGCGCTCCTGGCCCGGGTGGCCGAGCGGGGCGAGCCGACGATGCCCGGAAGCGTGGCATTTGGTTGGCTCGACGGTCATTGCCATGGGGCAGGGTCGTTCGACCCTGAGGAGGCCGTCGTGGTCAGCGCTCGCGGATGGACTGTCATTGCCACGGACGGCCCGTCCGAACCGGAGCCCAGAGACGGGCGGGAGGGGTTGCGCCGGGCGGTCGCCGCTGTCCTCGCCCCGTCGTTCCGGAACGGGCACGTCCCCGCGTTGCTCCTCGTCGATGACCGACTGCGCCGAGGCATCGCACGTCGCCCGGCCGAGGTGTTCGAGACGGCCCTGCGGCTCGGCATCTGCCAGCTGCGCCTCGACAGCGTCGAGTACCGGCTCACCGCACCGCTCGTGCAGCTGGGGCGGCGGCAGCTGATCGCCACCATTTCGCCCGCGATCGACGCCCGCCGTCTCGGCCCGCAGCCGAGCACCGTGCGATTCTGGCGGCAGCGGCCCCCGGTAGCGCTCGGGGCGGCCGAAAGCGCCGCGGTAGCGGCCGTGTCCGCTCACACGTTGACGACCGTGGACGAGATCGCCCGGTCATCCGGCATCGGCGACGTCGGCGAGGCGTACCGTGTCTTGCGGCGACTGGAAGCCGATCGGATCGTCGAGCTAGCGGTCGACGACGAGACCGAACGGATGTTGCTGCGTGATGCCGTGGCGCCGGCGCTGGAAAGGGGAGTCTCGCGATGATCGGTGTCGACAACCGTGACCTGGGCCGGTACGTGCGGACGACAGTCGAGGGCAAGGCCGGGCTCATCGAGGAGACCGGCGACTTCGTATCTCGCGCGTTACAGCATCTGCACGACGCGAGCGCGTCGGGTCTCGAGGAGGGCGGGACGGCTGAGTTCGTGGCCGATCCGAATATCCAGACCGCCAGTTCTGGCACGGTCGCGGTGCATGCACAGCAGTTCCATCAAGGCATCCCCGTGTTCCAAGCCGACAACACCGTGTTGTTCGGCCCCGACGGCGCGTTGCAACAGAGCATCGGCTCGACTGTCGAGGTCGGCAAGTCATCCCAGAGCACGTCCATCATCGATCCGCCGACGGCCATCGGTGCCGCCATCGACTTCCTCAACCAGCCCGAGAATCGTGCTGCCGAGCCCGATCAGTTCGGGCAGGTGCTCGAGCCGGGCAAGGCGCTGGCTCGCGTTCCGCAAGAGGTGATCGCGGCCTTCCCCGACCAGCCCTCGCGTCCCACGGTCGTCGACCCCGGCCCGTTCGAGGGGCGGGGTATCGGGTGTCACCTGGTGTGGGTTCCGCTCGGCGGCCAGCTGCGGCTGGGCTGGACGATGGAGCTGCACCGCCCCGACAGCGGCTCGGTGCTGGTCATCGTTGATGCGCTGGACAGCTCGATCATCTTCGCCTCGGAGACCACACAGGGCATCCTCGGCCGGGCCTCGGTCTTCGCCCAGCGCGGCGATCAGTCCCGCACCGTCCAGAGCCTCCCCCTGCCGATCACCGGATACCCGGTCCAGAGTGCAACGCAACTGCCCGCTCAGTTCCCCGACGACTGGCTGTCCGGGTCGCACACGGCTGGCAACAGTGTGGCCGCGGTCGACGCGCAGAACCAGGCTCCGGTCGCTGGGTCGCTCGCCGGCAGCGTCGTTGAGTTCTCCTCGCCCGATCCCGATAGCGCCGAGCAGCGAGTGGTCAACCTGTTCTACTACTGTAACCTGCTCCATGACCTGTACTACCTGCTCGGCTTTCGCGAACGGGACGGCAACTTCCAGGTCGACTCGCTCGGCCGCGGCGGAGTCAGCAGCGACGCCGTGCTGGCCACTGTCTACCCGGGCGCGGTGTCGGCCACAGCGAACATGACGACCCCCAAGGACGGCTCGCAACCCCGACTCAACGTCGGCGTCCTGACTTCGACCGGCCGGCACACAGCGCTCGATGCGTCGGTCATCTTCCATGAGTTCTCGCACGGGTTGACGAGCCGGCTGATCGGTGGCCCGCTCAATGCCGTCTCGCTGCTCGCGCCGCAGAGCGCAGGGATGAGCGAGGGCTGGAGCGACTACTTCGCCTGCAGCATCATCGGCATCAACGTGATCGCTGCATGGGTCGCGAACAAGGCGGAGGGCATCCGCCGTCACCCCTACGATGCCAACTACCCCGGCTCGTTCAATGACCTCGGCAAGCCAGACTTCTCGAACAAGCACCAGATCGGCGAACTCTGGTGCGCGACGCTGCTCGAGTTCGATCGGCAAGTGGGTTCGCCGCTTGCTCTGCAGGTCGTTGTCGACTCGCTCAAGCTGATGCCGGCCAACCCCAGCTTCCTCGACGCCCGCGATGCAATGGTGCGTGCGCTCGACAGCATGGCCGCGGCGAACATGGTGGCCGCAGCCGCGCACCGGAGCGCGATCAACGCCTTGTGGACGGCATTCGGGCACTTCGGGATGGGGCCGGCCGCAACCACGGATGGTGCCCAACTGGACGGGATCGTCGCGGACACAACGGTTCCGGGCGCCTCGCGTGGGCCTACGACCGGCTCCGGCGTCCAGACTCGCTCGGCCACGCCCCGCCTGACCATCCCGGACAAGGATCCGGTCGGTGTCACCAGCGCATTGCCGTTCGACGTCGCCGGCACGGTCGCCTCGGTGAAGGTCGGCGTGGACATCCAACACGAGTACCGCGGCGACCTGCAGGTCACGCTGATCTCACCGTCGGGTACCCGCGTCGTATTGCACGCAACCGACCCCGAGCCGGGCATCGATCTCGTAGCCGCCTATGATGCGACGTCCACCCCCGCGCTGGCTGGGCTGGCCGGGGAGCCGATCAGAGGCACGTGGCAGCTCCACGTCGCAGACCTGAGCCGTCTCAGCGTCGGAGTCTTCCGCACATGGACGCTGACGCTCGGGGTGGGATGACCGATGCGGATATTGCTGATCTACCCGGATGCGAACCGCGAGCTGATCGCGTGGGGTGATCTCGGCGCGATCGCCGAGCCACTGGCGCTCGAGTACGTCGCGGCTGCGGCATTGCTCGACGACCATGAGGTGCGGATTCTAGATCTGCGCCTGCACCGCGACGAGTTCGAGGCGACCGTCAGCGCGTGGCAGCCCGATGTTGTTGGAGTGACCGGGTACTCGATGCACGTCCTGCGAATCGTCGAGATCTGCGCAACCGTCAAGGGGCTCTCGCCGAGGTGTCGCACGGTCGTTGGTGGGCACCATGCAACGCTGTTGCCTGAGGACTTCTTCGAGCCGGGCATCGATCACGTGGTCGTGGGTGAGGGCACAGCGCCATTCCGGCAGTTGCTAGCGGCCGTCGAGCGCGACGCACCCGGTCACGACATCGCCGGAGTGTGGACGCAACTGCCGGACGGCGGATTCGTTTCGGGTGGGGACCCGGCCGACGTCGATCTGGCTGCCATGCCCACGCCCGCACGCGATCTCGTGCCGGCGGATCGGCCACGCTATTTCATCGACTGGATGCAACCGATCGCGCTGGTGCGCACGACGGTCGGCTGCCCGTACCGATGCTCGTTCTGCTCGCTCTGGCGGATCATGGACGGGCGCTATCTGCGCCGTGATCTCGACGAAGTCGTCGTCGAGATCACGTCGGTTCCCGAGCGCTACGTGTTCCTGGTCGACGACGAACCGTTCGTGAACGGGGGCCGGATGCGTGCGCTGGCCGAAGCGCTGGCCGCCGCGGGCGTCGACAAGGAGTACTTCAGTTACTGCCGGATCGATTCGTTCCTGCGCGACCGAAGCCTGATGGAACAATGGCAGGCGATCGGCCTACGACGGGTGTTCTTCGGCATCGAGTCGATCTTTGACGACGAGCTGGCTGACTACCACAAGCGCCAGCGGCGGGCCCAGATCGTCGAGGCGGTCGGAGTCGCCCGCGAGCTCGGCATCGCGACGATGTGTAACTTCATTATCAAGCCCGAGTACACCTTGGCGCACTTCGCCGAGGTGGTCGCCTTCATCCGAAGGCACGGCATCGACTACCCGACGTTCACGATCCTGACGCCCATACCGGGTACGGACTCGCTCGGCGACTTCTCGCAGCTCACCTCGCTGCAGGGCAACGGCCGCCCGCAATGGGACCTGTTCGACCTGCAGCACCCCGTGGTGGCGACCACGCTCGATCCGGCGGAGTTCATGCGCCAGTATCACCTGCTGCACCGCGTCTTTGCGAACAGCTACCAGACCGCCGGTGTCGCCGCTGCGAAGACATCCCGTAAGGACCCCTCGCCACACGCGCAAACCTAACGACACGCGCCACTCGATCGAACCTCTTCGGCGCGAGTCCGCGTGAGGTCGAAGCCGCAACATCTGGTGGTTTCAGCGTTGGCTGTGCAATAGGCGGCTGGTCGGATTGGCGTCTTCAAATCGAGCTGGCTTCGGCGTAGTATCTGCCTCTTCGCCGCCGCTTGAGGGAGGCCGGGATGCCGGAAGACAGCAAGCCGCAGGTCACGTTCAACAATCCGAACATGCAGGCCGGTCATGTCTACCAATCGGCGGGCGACCAGTACGTCACCAACTACGGTTCTCCGGACGAGGCGCTTGCAAAGACATTCGCCGAGATGATGAATCGGGTCGAACAGCGCCCGGCGGACGCGCAGGACCAGCTAAAGCCGATCGTCGAGGAAGTCCATGCCACGGCGATCAAGATCCAGCAGGGTGACACCAGCCCTGCGACAGAGGGCGCCTTGGAAACTCGACTTCGGAACTTGCTCGAAATGGCGCCTGACATCGCCGAAGTCTTCGTGGCGACGATTACGAACCCAGTTGCCGGTCTTGCGCTGACATTCAAGAAGATCGTTGATCGAGCCAAGGGCGTGACACCGGCTGGCGGTACCGGCTAACGGGACCCGACGAACCGTCCCGAGGCGGATCTGGTGGTGGCCGGAGTGGATGCCAAGCGGGCGATATGCACATCTGCGCCTCGTGCCCGGAGCGATAGCTAATGAACCCACCGCAGAACGCCGTCCCGCTCGAGGTCCAACTCGGGCAGTTGCGCGAAGATCCGGCGTTCCGACCGTTCCGCCCGATGGTTGAAGGCGTCGATGCCGTCGCATCGACGAAGTCTTATGGAGCGGCCACGCTAAACGCCGTTGCGGCAAGCCTGGTCGCTCTACATGCGCAGGTATCCAGCGGCGCGACGGTCGACGACGTGATCGAACAAGCGAAAAACGTGCGATTCGACAATCCCGACCTGACTGCGGACCAGGTCCAGCAGGCGGCGACAATCTTCAACATCTATTTGGACAAGGTCGTTGCCGAGCAGGCGAAGCCGCCGCTAAGCGTCCCGGTGGTACTCGTCGTCATGAGCCGCAAGGAGGCCGCGAGCCTGAGCGCCGGCGCAGCCATGAAAGACCAACTCCCATCCGCGGGAGAGGAATTCGAGCAGGTACGACAAGTCCTCCAAGCGTCCGCTCCCGATTGGCTGGATCGCTACGGCGAGCGCCCGCAGGACTGGCGCCCATTCGGCACGACGCAAGCGGACCAGACGGTCGAATCGCTTGTCAACAGCGTCGTCGCGGAGATGAACGCGGGTTCCAAGTACGACCCACCGCTTGCGCCGATCATCTTAGACATCGCTGGGTTGATGGAGAACTGGTCCGACGTTCGTGCCCTTCGCCAGAATGGCTGCGTCCTCCTCGTGGACAGCATCTCGATGCTGCATCCTGCCGTCCATGAGAACTTCCAGCGTTGCGGTCTCGACCTCTTTCCCAAGGTGTCGGTCGTCCGGATCGAGCCCAAGTCGGTGGCGTGGGAGACCGCGCGAACTCTCAAGCTCGTGTTCCGGGTCGAGCTCAACAATCTCGAGTTCGTTCGACGCAGCACGGACTATGGGGAGGATCCGTACGCGAGCTCAGAGGCAAACGATGCGGTGGCATTTACGAAGTGGATGCGGTCGAGGGTGTTTGCATTGCACCCCGCGCCAGGTGGAATTCATGCCCAATTCAAGATCATTCCGTGACGATTCGGGCGTCGCGCCGCACCCCGCGTGAAGCCCCGTCGGACAAGCGGTGATCTTCACCTTCTATTCGTTCAAGGGCGGCGTCGGGCGGTCGATGGCGCTCGCGAACGTGGCCGAACTCCTCTACCAACGCGGTCTCCGCGTTCTGATGATCGACTTCGACCTCGAGGCGCCGGGCCTCGAGCGATTCTTCGAGGTCCCGGGGGCGCCATCGATCGAACGTGTTCTCGAGCAACGTGGCGTCATCGATCTCGTCGAGTCATACAAGGAGCTGCGGACGCTCGCGGCGATGACGGCCAGGTTGCGCGCCGCACCTACGGCGGATCGCCTGGCTGAAATCGCCGCCCGCCGACCAACCCGTCAATGCGGCTCCATCTTCATCTGGTGACGGCCAGGGCGACGAGTTCACCTTTCCGGTCGAGCCGCTGGCAAGGTTCGTGGTGCCGATCCACGAGCCCGCAGCCAATGGCGGTTCGGTACTCCTGATGCCATCGGGCCGCCGCGCGGGTCCCGAGCTCGCCCGTTACTCCCAGCGGATACGGACATTCGACTGGGACGATTTCTACGCCAACTGGGACGGCGAGCACTTCTTCGAGTGGTTCCGGCGCGAGGTCGAGCTGATCTCCGACGTCGTGCTTCTGGATAGCCGCACCGGGATCACTGAGCTGAGCGGGGTGTGCACCTTCCACCTGCCCGATGCCGTGGTCATGTTCGTGGCGCCCAACCGACAGAACCTCGAGGGTGTCGGCGTCATGGCGAAGAGCCTCCGCGCTGACAGGCTGGTCCAGGAGGGTCGCCGCGGACGTCAGCTCTCGCTCCTATTCGCCCCAAGCCGCGTCGAACAAAGTGAGAGCGAGCTACTGAGTGCGTTCGCCGATGACTTCCAGAACAAGTTGGGTCGCTTCATGTCACCGGATTTGAAATTCGAGACGAGCGCCTTCGTTGACTTGAAGATCCCCTACATCCCGAGGTATGCGTATGTCGAGCTCGTTGCGGCTAGGGAGGTCGACAAGCCGGTCGCGGCTGACATCGTTGCCGCGTACTCCCGACTGGTGGCGGCGATGATCGAGACGGCCCCCAAGACGAGCGAGCTCTTTAGGAAGTATTCGATTCCGGTGGGTCGCGATGAGCCGTCTCGTCGAGATCGAGCCGGTGTCCCCGCGACGGAGCACTTTGTCGGTAGAGACTGGGTGTTCTCGGAGATCGATCAGTGGCTTGCCGCGGGCCAGCCGACGACGTTCCTGATCACGGGCGAACCCGGGAGTGGAAAGACGGCGCTGATCAGTCGACTCCTCGAGATCGACGCCGGCTTGGCGGCACCCGCCTCTCCGCGGCTGGGTCCCGGGTGCGTGGCCGCGATCAGTGCCTGTAATGCCTTCGATCGGTCGAGCCTTGATCCGCTGGTCTTTGTCGGATCTCTCGCAGAGCAGCTCGCAGCTCGCTATCCGGCATTCGCTCGCGCGCTCGCGGCGACCACAGCGCGCGGAGTCAACGTCGACGTCAAGCAGACGATCGGCGCCGGGTCGTACGGGTCACAGGTCACCGGTCTGTCAGTTGGAAAGATCGACCTGTCGGGTATCCCACCGACCGAGGCGTTCGAGCAGGTGATTCGCCGCCCGCTCCAGGCGGCGTGGGAACCGGACTTCAAGGAGACAGTGCTAATCGTTATCGACGGCCTCGACGCAGCCGTCGCCACAGATCTATCGGAAAGCATCCTTTCGATCCTCGTCCATGCCCTCGCCGGGAAATGGCTGCCCAGACAGGTGCGGATCCTCGTGACCACCCGCCGAGAACCGAGGGTTTTGGGCGAGCTGACCGGTGCGGTGCTCGACCTGAGTCAGGACCCGAGGGCGGCACTCGATTTCGAGGAGTATTTCGAACGGCGACTGACAGAGGGTGATAAGGGTTCAGGCTTTGGCGCAGGGCTGGCTCGTCAGCTAGTCGCCGCCAGCGACGGAAACTTCCTGTTCGCCACCCAGGCCATGGGTCAGGTCCTGTCAGGCACGGCAGTAGACGGTGACCTTTCGCCGCTCCCGGGAGGGCTGGCCGCGACATATCGGACGGCCATCCGGACCAAGGTCGGCAGCCAACGCTGGGTGGATCACGATCGAGCATTCCTCGGCCTGCTCGCAGTCGCGTACTCGCCGGGACTGACCCTTCTCGAGATGGCGCGGATCCTCAGCCAGCCGCTCACGGACATCCAGAGCTCATCGAGAAGCTGGTCGCAGTACCTCGAATCCGCCGACGACAAGGGGGAGAGGCTTCGTGTCTTTCATCGCTCATTCGCCGAATTCCTGCTATCGGACGACGAGTACGGCGTCGACGTCGCCGGAAGCCACCGGGCAATCGCCGAGTACCTCGTTGACCAGCACGAGGGACCCTGGGGCCGCAAGGACACCTACGCGCTTACGAACGCCGCACGGCATCTGCTCGAGGCGGCCCGCAACTCTGTCGACCGCCAGACCGGTAGGCAGCTCCTCGAGCGCCTCGCCAGTCTGTTAGCCGATCCGGCATTCACTGCCGCAAAGGCGAGCGTGATCGGTCCCGACCGGTTGATGGACGACATTTCCTCGGCCCTCGCTCTCTCGGACACGTTCGGCGACCTGTCCGCAGCGACTAAGAAGCAGCTGAACGACGCACTGCTCAACGTGGCCGGGTACCTTCGAACCTACGATCGCTCGGAGCAAACCCCGACCGACCGCCCGTTCGGGCTCCTCGAGTCGGACGAAACAGTGCTCGTCGCCAGGCCGTTCGAATTGAGAGTCGGTTTGTCTCCGTCGCAGGCTCCGGATCTAGGCGGACCCGAGCTGGAGCTGACGGGATCGGATACGCCGTACACCCTCGACATCCAGCTTTTCGCCGACGGCTTCGACCTCGCTCCGGGCGAAAGCTGGCGGCAAACCCTGTCCGTGTCGCTCGAGGACCGATACCCCTCCGTGGTCGTCCATCTCGACGGCGAGTACTTCCCGGCGCTGCGGATCCCGCTGCTCGCCGGCCGCGCGTTCGCGCCGGCCGACCGCGCCGGCACCGCGCCCGCCGTGATCATCAACCGCCGGATGGCGCACGAGTTCTTCCCGGGCGAGACCGCCGTGGGACGGCAGCTCGTAATCGATCGCGGCACGCCAGTGACCGCTGAAGTCGTGGGGGTGGTCGGCGACGCGCGGCTCTTCGGACAGCAGACGGAAGTGCCGGCGACCATGTACCTCTCATCGCGCCAGATGCCCGCGCCGGCTGCGCACATCGTGCTCAGAGTCGCCGGAGACCCGGCCGGTGTCGGCGCGCTCGTCCGAAATGTCGTCCAGTCGCTCGATCCCAGCGTCGCGGTTGCACGCACACAGACACTCGAGGACCTGCTCGCCGGGTCCCTGGCGCAGCCGCGGTTCCGCACCATTCTCATCGTGTGTTTCGCGGCCGTGGCCCTGACGCTTACCCTGGGAGGCTTGTACGGCACGCTCGCCTGGCTGGTCGCGCAGCGCACGCGAGAGTTCGGGATCCGCGTGGCGCTCGGGGCGCAGCCGCGTGCGCTCCTGCGGATGGTGCTCGCCGAAGGCGCCTGGATGATCGCGCCCGGCGCGCTGCTCGGGGTGGCCGGAGGGCTGGGGGCAGGCCTGCTGATTCGCGACATGCTCTACGACGTGCAGCCGTTCGAACCGGCCGTGCTCATCGCGGCAGCGGCGGGAATAGGTGCGCTGAGCGTGCTGGCGATGCTCGGGCCGGCACGGCGGGCGGCGCGCATCGATCCGGCGGAAGCGCTTCGCACCCACTGAAAGAGCCCGACACGGAGCGCCCGCCGCCGTCAGTACCGCTGTTGACTCGATCGCCATTCCCAAGTAACTGGTCTTACTCCCGCCCTGCCCCCACATGGGTATGGTTGCGTCATGACGGGTTGCGTTCACGCCACATGCGCTTCGCCCTCTCCACGGCGCGGTTGTCCGCGCCGCGCTCGCCGTAGTAGACGGCCGCATCACAGTCCGCCTGTACCTGGTGGTAATCCCGCGCCCGCAGCGCCAGGCCGCACAATTCGAGATGCGCTCGTGCACGGATCCAGTCCCGGGGCCCGTTGCCGAGAGACTGCCGCAAATCCTCCAGGGCACCCGGATCATGCAGTGACGCGCGCGCCGCGCCACGGATGTAGAGCCACATGGCGCGCTCGCCGGGTATCATCGGCTCCGCGAACGTGGGATGCAGCGCCAGCGCCTCAGTGATCGCCTTCACGGCGGCTTGCGGTTCTGACGCTGCCAGTGCGGTCGCAGCCATGTTCAACGCGAGCAGCCGGTTGCCTCGGTGCCTCGCCTGCAGACGGGTGAGGTGGGCCGCGGCCTCGGCGTGCCGGCCTTCCCGGTTGTAGACGATCGTCAGGATCAGGCTGGCGTCGGTGACAGTGGCAGCGGAGTCAGCGGCAGCCCTCTCGAGCAGCTGAATCCCCCCCTCACGGTCTGCGGGCAATCCCGCCATACCGGCGATCATTCGCTTGGGCCACGAGAGTGTCGAGATGGCGTAGCGATACATGCCCGGAATCAGGGCCGCTTCGCGATGCGTGGGATCCCGCTGCCGGATCCGTTCCATGATGGCAACAGCGCGACGTCCCTCCCGGAACGCCGCGAACGTGCGGCCCTCGACCGTGCCGTGGTAGAGCGCCAGGAGACCGGAGCTCGCGCCGAGCTGGTACTGAGCGTCGATGTCGTGAGGCGTGATCGTCAGTTGGCGCTGCGCCAGTTGAACGGCCGCGTCGATGTGCGTGGAAAACCGTTCGCTCAGACGGCGATCAACGGCAGGCCGGGAGACCGCGTCACCCGAAGCATCACCCTCGAACGCCTCGAAGGTGGCGACGCCCTGGGCGCAGAGGATCTCCATCCATGTCACGGCGGCGACAGCGCGCGCCGGCGCGGGGTCCGACGGATCGGCGAGCCGCGCGTTGCCGAGGGTGGCAAGGCTCTCCGCGAACCTCAGCTCGTACGCACGGCTGTAGCCCTCCTCCGTAAGCGCACGCGACTCCGTGGATCCGAATGCCGGTGAGGCGCCGCACACCAGGAGTGCGGCCGCCCCGGCCGTTGCCAGACGGCTGATCCACTGTGTCATGGAACCCCCTTTGGTTTCGGACTCAGTGGTGTATGAAGGACTCGGCCGCGATGGTTACATTGCGTGACGGGGCAGGTGGGCGGGTGGCGGCGAACGAAGGAAGTGCCTACGCCGGCGGAATCCGCGCGCGGAGGTTCTCAAAGGCGGTCCGCAGATCCTCTGTCGACGAGGCCTTCTGGCGCAGCCGGTCGAGGATGCCGGCAAGATCGAGCGCCTTCGGAGCGACTGGGCGAAGCAGGCGGTCGGCGAGTGTGATTACAGCGTCGAGATCTGCGCGAGCGAGCACGTCGGGCCGCACGTCGCCCGAGACCTTCCGGCCGTTGCAGTCGAAGTCCATGATCTGCACCAGGAATGGCGACCTCGGCTCGCACAACACGTTCGACGATGTCAGCCGCCCATGCACGGCACCATGCGCGTGCGCGAAAGCAAGGGCGCCGGTAACCGCGAGCAGGGCCGTCATGCGCGGCTCGATTCCAAGCCGATGCTGATCGCAACACGGCGCCAGCGATCCGCCTCCCAGATACTGGGTGACCAGATACGGCCGCCCTGCGAGGCGGCCGCTCTCCAGCACTGCGGCGATGTTCGGGTGACGGGGCACGGTCAGGTGCGCCGCCGCGGTGCTGAGCTGGTGGCAGGCGTCGTCTCTGAAGAGCTTCAAGGCGACGAGCCGCCGAACGGGCCAGGTCTGTTCGCCCAGGAACGTCACCGCACGCGCGGTCTCGCCCATGATCGACAGCAGCTCGCAGGGCGGGGACTCGTCGGCGGCGGAGAGAACCGGCGCGTCGCCGTGGAGTTCAACGGCACGCAGCAGGCAGCGGGCACAATAGCTGGCGCGTTCGACTGTCGTTCGAGCGCCGCACCCCGCACATGTCATTGATCGCTCCCGTGGCAGGCCCGCTGATCGATGAAGCGGGGGGCGGCGAAGGTTACATGGACGGATGGGCCAGCAGTCCCAGGAGGTGCCGCAGTTCTCCCGCCGAGTCGGTGTCGGCAGCTCCGGTGTGATCGAGTTCTTCCAGCACCAGCTCGCGGAGGCGCCTCCGGAGACGGTGCACTTGAACCTTCAACGCGCCTTCCGTGATGTTCAACCGCCCGGCGATCTGCCGATACGTCGCATCGCCGTCACCCCCCAGCAGCAGATCGCGGCACTCGGCATACATGCGCTCCCGCCCCGCGACCCGGATATCCTCCTCCAGACGGTGCAGCGCCTGCTCAACGAGACTCCAGGCCCACTGCTGCTCGAAGATCCGTTCGGGGGTCAGCTCGTGATGCGGTTCGAGCTGATACCGGTCCTCGACGGGCCGATGGTCCAGCGACAGGAGTGTCTGGCCTCCCCCGCGTTTTTGCGCCTTCTGGCGGTCCCACTCGTTCGCCAGGAAGTTCCGTGCGCACGTAAGCAGGAAGGTGCGAAACGTCCCCGCTCACGCCGTGCCTGATCGAAGTAGCGCTTCTCGAGTATGCGGGTGAAGAACTCCTGGGTCAGGTCGGCGGCCTCGGGCGGACCGAACCCCTTCTGGCGGACATACACGTAGATGGCCGGCCAGTAGACGCGGCAGAGATGCTCGAGCGCCGCCGCGGCATCAGGATGTGAGAGATCGGCGGCCTGCTGGACAAGCGTCCAGCGAGTCGTGACGAAGCCGGCCATTCAGCGCAGGGCCTCCTGCAGACGCTCGAGAAACATTGAGGGGCTTGGGGGCCGCTCGGCAGGATCGAGCGACAGGGCGCGCCCGAAGACCGTAGCAAGCTGCGGCGTCAGGCGGCGCAGCGCGGGATCGTTCCAGCTGGTGTCCGCCGGCGACAGTTGTCCCGCCAGGGCGAGAGACACGCACGCCACCGGTCGCATGCCCACGACGGCTTCGAAGGCCATGACGCTCAACGCCCACACATCCCACGAGGCGGCGGGCACCTCACCGCGTATCTGCTCGGGAGCGGCGTATTCCGGGGTGCCGAGTACCCCACTGCGCGGACCCGTCCGCACGTCGTGGATGAAAGTCGAAATGCCGAAGTCGAGAAGCTTCACGGTGCGGAGTCACGGGCGCCGCGCACGAGGAAGACGTTCTCCGGCTTCAGGTCTCGATGCACGAGTCCCTGCGCATGGGCGGCATCGAGTGCGGCACAGATTCCTTCGAAGAGGTCCCCGATCCGATTCGGGGCCAGCGGCCCTCCGGACAACGCCTCCCGGAGCGTGCCCCCTCGCAGCAGTTCCATCACCAGGAAGGGGCGTCCGTCGGAGGTCAGCCCCATGTCGTAAATGGTGACGACATTCGGGTGCGCGAGCGCAGCGGCGGCGCGTGCCTCGCGACGGCACCTCTCGACCGCAGGTGCGGACTCGAGCCGTTCGCGCAGCAGCTTCACAGCCACGGGGCGGTTCAGCTGCAGGTCTCGCGCCGCATACACGGTGCCCATGCCCCCGCGTCCAAGCCGGCGCTCGATCGCATACCTGGCCGCTAGCAGCGTCGGCGTCTCACTCGGGACGAGCACCGTGCCATCGGTCGTGCACCGGCCCGTACCGGTCGCATACGACGCGCCGCAGGAATCGCACTCCTCGCTCGTGGCCGACCGCGGGAGCAGGGACTTGAGATTCATCGCGACCGCGGTGAGAAGATCCAGGTCCTCACTGCTGAACGGCTCCTCCGAGCGTTTCATCCCGAGGGCAAGAAGCGCCTCCACCGTGTCGCCAGGCCCGGCGATCGCGACGAGCAGCTCGGTCTCCAGGGCCACGAGCGCACGGCGCTCATCCTCCGGCAACTCGTCGAACACACTGCGTGGCGCGCCGGACCCCACGACGAGCGGGCGGCCGAGCACGGCGAGCAGCCGGATCGCCTTGTCCCCCGCGGAGAACCTCAGGGTGTGCGGCGGCGGCTCGGTCCTGTCGACGGACTCGTAGAATCGCCCGTCGTGCGACCTCAGCAGCAGAGCCGACGTACTTCGGGTGCAGCGCCGCCTCGATCCGTCGCGCGACGGCCGGCAGCAGATCCTCCAGCTGCGTCGCCTTCTCAAGATCGCCGGCCAGCTCCCGAAGCAACTTCTGCGCGCTGTACTGTTCCCTGAAGTATCGGCGATCGAGCGCCTCCAGCCAGTCGGCGCGGCGCCTGTAGATCCACACCGCCGCCGCGAGTAATCCCGCGTACCACCAGACCCGCTCGCGCAACCCTCCGCCGGGAGCCCGAGGGTGGGTGTAGACATCGACCAGAAAGACGAGCGCCACGGCCGGAATCAGTGACAGCAGGAATCGGCGGGCGAGCGTGTACTGCAGGCCCCTGCGGAGGATCAAGCTGATGTCGAACAGCCGATGACGCGTGATGGCGTACGCGAACGAGAACGGAACCAGGATCGTCGGCAACATGCCGAGGGTGAGCGCCCACGACGAAAACAGCCCTGTGGTCAGGTCTGCGCGTGGCGACGCCGCCCAGTACGTCGCAGCGGCGCCGGCGGAAAGACAGGCGGCACAGGACGATCCCAGCACCAGGCGCACCCGGCGGCGCTCGGTCTCAGACGACAGCCGCCGATAATTTCCGACCATCACGCATGCCCCGAGTGCAACCAGCAGCAGGGTGGCGGGTGTGTTCAGCCAGGTCAGCGCCGTCGGCAGCGGCACCGTGTGTGGCGCGTACTGCACCTGGAGCTGGTCATAGGCACCGAGCGCGAGCAGCGGCAGCGTCAAACCCCAGACCGCGCCGAGAATGAGCTTCCAGCGAGGCCCCTTCTGCGGGAACACCGTGTAGAAGGTGGCGAGGATCGCGCCTGCACTGATGCTCGACATGGTACGGAAGCCAGAGCGCGGCCTCCAGCGGGACCGGCAGATCACGCCAGACCCCAGGGAGCCGCGCCGGCAGCACGATGTTGTACACTGCGAGGCTTGCCAGCAGCCATGCACCGATGAACGCCCCCGAGTCCTGCGGCTGTTTCCACGCAATCACGAATGCAAGGGCCAGCATCGCGATCTGCACCGCGCGCATCAATGCCAGGGTGAATCCGGCTCTTGTGCTCCAGAACGCCGGGTCGCCGAGAGACACGGTCATCGTCGAGTGCATCTCTGCGCCCGTGCGAAGCCATGTGACGGGAATGGGTTTCTCGAAGCGGAGGCGAGGGTGGAACGCCAGCCGATCGAGACGGGTGCGGAGACGAACCGATCCGAAGTCGTGAAACGCGGTCGCCGACCTGCAGGCCCGCGACCTGCGCGGGCGAGCCGGGCACCACATGGGCGACGTACACATCGCCAGCCCCGTATTCCAGCTTGATGCCGAGGTCCTGCGGACGCCAGACGTCGGAGTAGATGATTACTCCCAGGTAGAGCGCGTACCAGAAACCAAGTGCCAGCAGGAGGCGGCGCCGTCGGACCGGCGGAACCGCGACATCGATTGGGCGGGGACGCCCTGACACGGGACAGACAATAGCATGGGCCCCGGACGCTTTGGTCGAGCTTGGCGGCGCTTGCCCGCGCGTTCGCTGCGCCCCGAAAACGTGCCATCCACACCGGGTTTGCGTGGGCGCCGCACGTGTCTTCAGTCCGACAACCGCGACGCACCGCTGTGTTCACTTCAGGACGAACCGCGCGGTATTCCGGCTGCGCTGCTCGATCAGGATCTCCTTGCCTTCAGTCAGCTCTCCGCACCGTCGGCTCGTCGAAGTGGCGCAGCGTCACCAGCTCGCACCCGTCGTTGTAGCGGACCTCGAACTCCCGGCACCAACTCCTCGATCGAGGCCGCGCGCCCGCGGCGTATCGTCCACGGCCACGCTGAACGCGACGGCGCTGTTCTGCATCAGCTCGATGCGCACGCGGTTCGTGGCGAAGAGCCTGAAGATGTCGCTGAGGTTCTCCTCGACGATGAAGCTGAGATCGCGCGGCGTGATCGAGATGAGCAGCTGCGCCCCTTTCACGATGAACGACGGGATGAGCGAGTCGTCTGCGTTGTGATCGTCGATGGTGGTGCCCGGCGCGGTCGCGTCGGTGAACGACCGGACGTACAGCGGGATGTGCTTTTTCTGCAGCGGCTGCAGCGTGCGCGGGTGGATCACGCTCGCGCCGAAGTAGCTCAGCTCGATCGCCTCGCGGTAGCTGATGTGCGAGAGCAACTTCGTGTCGGGGAAGCGCTTCGGATCCGCGTTGAACATCCCGGGGACGTCCTTCCAGATCGTCACGCTCTCCGCGTCGAGCAGGTAGGCGAGGATCGCCGCGCTGAAGTCCGAGCCCTCGCGGCCGAGCGTCGTGGTGGTGCCGTCGGGAGCGCGGCCCACGAAGCCCTGCGTCAGCAGCCGCCTCGGACTGCCGCTCACACCCGCCCATACCGCCGGCGCATGCGTTGCGGATGCCGCCCAGTCGATCCGTGCGCTGCGATAGAGCGCATCGGTGCTGACCATCGTGCGTGCATCCACCCAACAGGTCTTCAGGCCAACAGCATCGAGGTGCGCAGTCACGATGAGGGTGCTCCAGAGCTCACCGAACGACACGATGGCGTCATAGTCGCGGTCGCTGTCGGTCGACGGTCCGTGCCGCAGGGTCTCCGCCAGACGATCGAACTGCGCCATCAGTTCCGCCTTGGCGTCCGAATGCCCGGGTGCAACACCCGCCAGCACCGCCAGGTGATCCTGCCGCAGCGCATCGACCATCGTCGCCGCGTCTCGTCCGTCGGTGCGGGCCCGGACCACCGCCTCGAGCGCGTTGGTGGTTTTCCCCATCGCGCTGACGACAACGACCAGGTCATCCGTCCGCGAAGTGTCGAAGCACGGTGGCCACGTTGCGCACGCCGGCCTCGTCCTTCACGCTGGCGCCGCCGAATTTGAAGACTCTCATCCGTGCCGGCGTTCCCGTGAAGGGTTTTGCGTCATCTGCCTCTCTCCGCCAACGGCACCATGCTCGTGGAGACTGGGCACGCGGTCAAGACAGACAGCTGCGATGTGTCAAAGCTGTGATGGCGTCGAGCAGGTCGCGCGGAGTGGATGTCCGTTGACCCGGCACGTCGAATCGGTCTACAAACCGGGTGCATCTCTCAAGGAAGGACAACTCCATGGCCATGACTCGCACCGCTGCACTCGCTCTGGTCCTGTTCGCCGGCACCGTCGCCCAGGGCAGCGCCCAGCCGGCATCCGAGCAATCGCGCCCCGTCGCCGGGGGAATCACGGTGCAGGGATGGACGGGCAAGATCGACGCCCGCGAAGAGCAGGCGGGACGTTCCCTCGCTGACGCAAAGCTCTCCGGAACGGCGGCAAAGCTGGAGGTCACGACCGGGCCCGCGGTGACCTATTGGAACCCCGCCAATCGCGCGAGCGGAACCTATACCGTGAAAGCCACCTTCACCGAGGCGAACTACATGGGTCTCAATGACCATCCCCACCCGTACGGGATCGTGATCGCCGGCAGCGACATGGGGATGGCCGGGCAGAGTTATCTCTATTGCGCCGCCTACGGCAACGGCAACTTCATCGTGCGCGGTTTCGGGCCCGAGCCATTCCACATGGGCGCGCAGCGTCCGGAGGCGAATGCGGCGGTGCAGAAAGCCTCGGCGAAGGGTTCATCCGTCACCCAGGAGATTGCCATGTCGGTGAAGGCAGACCGCGTGGAGTGCGCGATCAACGGCACGACCGTCGGCAGTTATCCGACGACGGAGGTCGTCACCGCCGGCAAGCTGAAATCGGCCGACGGGATTTACGGCGTGCGTTTCGGGCACAACACGTCCGCGACGGTCACGGGGCTCACGATGACGAAGGACTGAGAAGCGAGTCGACTGTCCCGCACACATCGGCCCGCCTTTGCCGCGGACGTGAAGGACGACGCGACCAGGCCGTGTCGTCCTCGACCTCACCCAGTGATTTCAGTACGTCGTTCAGTTGCGCGCTCGTGAAGCGAACCGTGACCTCCTGTCGCTCTGGCACGCATGCGGATCTCCTCGTCAGGACGGACGCGCTGCCGGATTAGACACCAAAGGCCGGCGCACGCCTCTTTCTATCGGCTCCGGCTCATCGCCTGCGCGGCGTTCGTCAGTGTCGCTCGTGTGATGGGCTCGGTCGGGGCTCGGTTGAACGCGGGAGGCACTCGGGAAGCGTGTACGCGAATTGGCGACGGACCAGCTCTTTTGCACACCATTCCACGTCACCCTTCGGTTCAGTTAACCTGCGCGCACGAACGGCCGATAAACCACTTCGAACGCAGGTTGGGGTGCTGAAGCATGCAGTTCAGACCAGCTTGACACCGACAACCTGCACGCATATAACGCTAACGCTCGCGCCCACGATCGCCCACAACTTATCGGGAGGCCCGCAACGAACGCCCGAGGTCCGTGTGCGTGCGACGCGCATGATCAATTACACCGAACGGATCACGCTGCTCATCGATGACCTGGTGAAACGGGTCCCGGACCTCCGCTACATCGACCCGAGCAGCCTGCTGGTGTTTGCCAGGTTCGGCCGCTCGCACGCGGACGGCGCGTACGCGACCTGCCATTGCCTGACGCTGCCCTCGAGCGACCCGGGCTACTACTTCTGGCGCGACCGGCGGTCGGGAGCGATCACGCGGCGGTCGGAGTGGTTCATCACGAAGTCGCCGACGGTGGAGCTCGGAGCAAAACCGATCGAATACCTCATCTCGTTCTGCCTGCCCCGGTTCTGCGATCAATCGTTCGCCCGCTCGCGCAAGCATTCGCTCTACCCGGACGCGGAGCCCTGGCTCGCAAAGCTCGACACGATCGTGCACGAGCTCTATCACGTCGATCCGACGAAGTGCGGCATCCGCCGGATCCTGCGTGCCGACGGGACCCTCTCACCGTACGCGCACAGCCCGGAGTTCTTCGCGGACGTGGCGCGCATGGTGCGCGGCTATCTCGCGACCGGACCGGACCCTGCCGTGTACGACTTCCTCCGCGAGGACTTCAACGGTCTGACGGCCAAATACGGCGGCATGGTGGGCACGACGTTCAAGGGGTTCCCATCGTATCCGCAGCGCTACACCGAGGTCGCCAGCGATCAGCCGGAGCTGCGCGACCTGCCCGTGCGCATTGAGCCGCTCAAACGACCGGCACTCCAGACCCGCTACACGAGCGACGATCTGTACGTGCGGCAGTTTCTCGCCGACACGTCACGGCGGCTCGTCCGCACCGGCGAGCACCGCGCCGCCTGAGCGGACGTCCGCCTGCAGTCAGCCGCCGCCGACGCGGCGAGCCCCCGCATAGCGCTTTGTCCAATACGGCGCCGCCAAAAGCGACACCCGCACCGTGCCGCGCTCGCTGGGGGCGTGGACGAACCGGCCGCCGCCAACCGCAATCCCGACGTGCGACACGTCGCGTGCGTTGATCCTGAAGAACACGAGATCTCCCGGCTCGAGCCGGTCCGCATCCACGTCCTGACCGATCCGGAACTGCTCGGCGACGCTCCGTGGCACCGCGATGCCGTGCCGCGCGAAGACGTACTGCACGAGACCGCTGCAATCGAACCCCGACGGGTCGGTGCCGGCTGCCCGATACGGGGTCCCCTGAAATGTCAGGGCGTCGTCGGCCACTGTATCCCCCGCGATCGGTCCGGTGGGGGTTCTGGACGCGTCTCCGGGAACCGGGAACGGCCGCGGCACTGCGGCTGTGGTGGCGCAACCGGCCAGGAGCCCGCCGAGCAGCACCACCGGGGCGAGGCGGGCGACCCGCGCCGTGCGCCATGGCTGCTCAACGGAGGCTGGCGCCCTTTCGGTAACGGCTGTTGGCTGATTCTTCACCACTGATCCTGGTCGCCGGCCGCTCATCTCCGGACCGCGGGCGGCTCCGGAAAAGAGCGGGCCACGCCATGCTGGTGAACTACTGCGGCTTGACATGATCCGTCGGCCGTCCCCAATATACTGTGGCATGGAGCAGACGCTCCTCCTGAATGCGACCTATGAGCCGCTCAAGGTCGTCCACTGGCAAAAGGCGATAACGCTCTGGTGCCAGGGGAAAGTGGAGGTCATCTCGGTCTACGACCGCGAGGTGCGGTCTGTGTCGGTCAGCTTCAAGCTGCCCGCCGTCATTCGTCTGCTCCGGTATATCCGCATCAAGAAGCGGTTCGATTACGTGCCGTTTTCGCGCGCGAACATCTACGCGCGCGACCGGCACCGATGCCAGTACCTGTGGCCACCTGTTCCCGACGAACGAGCTCACGTTCGACCACGTCGTGCCCGTCGCGCAAGACGGCCGCAAGGACTGGGAAAACATCGTCACGTGCTGCATCAGCTGCAACCGGCGCAAGGGGGGCCGCACGCCTGCTGAAGCGGGGATGCGCCTGATCGCGCCGCCACGCCGTCCCACCTCTGCTCCGGCCGTCCGGATCACGATCGGTCTTCGGAACGCGCCGGAGAGCTGGCGCGACTATCTCTACTGGAATGTGGAACTGGATGACAGCTAGCATCACGCAGCCCTGATGCCGTCCGGTCCCCGCCCGCACCTGCTTGCAGTCGATCCGCCACTCGCCTGCCCGGGCGGCGTAGTAAGCGTCAGCGGCGCCGGCCTGCTCGACAGCCGCGGCGATCCGCCGATCGTCACGGTCGGAGACGATCACGCCCGGATCCTCGCAGCATCGAACACGCGCGTGTCGTTCCGTGTGCCCGACGCGGCGGAAGGGGGCCACAGGCCCGTCCGGCTGTCGACCATCGCGGGCGATGCGGTTCGGCTCCACGTCGCACGGTCGCTCGCGACCGGGATTCACCAGGTGGACGGTCCCGTGTTCGACGATCGCGGCCGGCTGTACGTGACGGTCAGCGGTGCAAGGGGACAGCAGGCGCCGGTCTCAATTTTTCGCGTAAGCGCCAGCGGCGCACGCGAGCCGTTTGCCTCGGGGATCGTCAATGCGACCTCGATGGCTATCGGGCCGGACGGCCTGCTGTACGTCACCAGCCGCTTCGAAGGCATCGTCTACAAGGTCTCCGAGGCAGGCGAGGCCAGGCCGTTCGTGACCGAAGTGGGGGTGGCATGCGGGCTGGCATTCGGCCGCGACGGCACGTCTGTTCGTCGGCGATCGATCGGGCACGCTGTTCCGCATCGAACCTGGCGGGCAGGCGACGGTCCTGGCAAACTTGCCGCCGAGCATTGCCGCGTATCACCTCGCGGTCGGTCCCGACCGGGCCATCCACGTATCGGTTCCGACGCTCTGCTTCGTGCGACCGCATCTACCGCGTGAGCACTGACGGGCATGTCGACGTGCTGTATGCCGGGTTCGGCCGGCCGCAAGGTCTGGCATTCGACGGCGCCGGTTCGCTCCACGTCGTCGAGGCACTTGCCGGTGCGAGCGGCGTCTACCGGCTGGAGGGGGCCGGCCAGCCTCCCCTCCTGGTCGCATCCGGCGAGGGGCTCGTCGGCATCACGTTCGATCCGACCGGTGCGCTCGTGGTCGCCTCGAACGACACCGTGTACGGGTTCGTCAACACTGCTGCCGCGCCCTCCACGGCGCACTGAGATTGCCCCCATCGATGCCGCTCACACGTCTGTTCCGCCGCAAGCCGATCGCCGCCCTCATCGTCGATGAAGGATCGCCGCAGGCGCTGCGGCGCGTGCTCGGCGCCGGCGATCTCATCATGCTGGCCATCGGCGCCGTGATCGGCGCCGGCATCTTCGGGGCGATCGGCACGGCGGCTGCGGGGCAGCTGGCGCCGGATGGCACGATCATCCGGTATGGCGCCGGACCGGCGCTCGTGTTCTCGTTCCTGCTGCTTGGCGGCGCCTGCGCGCTGGCTGCGCTCTGCTACGCCGAACTGGCCGCGATGATCCCGCAGGCGGGGAGCGCGTATGCCTACACCTACGCCACGCTCGGGGAGGTGGTCGCCTGGATCATCGGGTGGGACCTGATTCTCGAATACGCGGTCGGCAACGTGGCCGTCGCGATCTCCTGGGGCGACTACTTCACGACGCTGCTGCGCGGGGTTGGCCTGAGCCTGCCGGAGTGGCTGACGACCGGGTACCGCACCGCACTCCTGAGCTCGAACCCCGACATCCACGGCCTGCTGCAGGCGGCGCCGCACGTTCTGGGCGTGCCCGTGCTCGTGAACGTGCCGGCCTTCGGGATCGTGATGTTCATCACGTGGCTGCTGCTGCGCGGCGCGCGCGAGAGCTCGCGCGCGAACAACATCATGGTGATCATCAAGCTCGTCGCGCTGGCCCTCTTCATCGGCGTCGGGATCACGCACATCACGCCGGCCAACTACGTGCCGTTTGCACCGAACGGGTTCACGGGGATTCACCAGGGCGCGGCCATCGTGTTCTTCGCCTACATCGGATTCGATGCGATTTCGACCGCGGCGGAGGAGACCCGGGATCCTCAGCGGAACCTGCCGATCGGCATCCTGGGCGGACTGGCCATCTGCACCGTCATCTACGTGATCGTGGGTGCCGTGCTGACCGGCATGGTGCCGTACGGTCAGCTGGCGAACTCGGCCGACCCGCTTGCGTATGCGCTGCAGACCGCCGGGTTCCAGAAGGTGGGCTGGCTGGTAGCCCTTGGTGCCGCGGTCTCGATGACCGCCGTGCTGCTCGTGTTCCAGTTCGGGCAGCCCCGCATCTTCTTCTCGATGGCCCGTGACGGCCTGCTGCCGCAGTGGGCCGCGAAGCTGCACCCGCGCACGCGCATTCCAGCGGCGACGACGCTGCTCACCGGCGTGGTGGTGGCGCTCGCCGCCGCTGTCGGTGACGCGGCCGAGACGTACGACCTGACGAACATCGGAACGCTCTTCGCCTTCGCGCTCGTGTCGATCGGCGTGCTCGTGCTCCGGGTGACCGAGCCTCAACGGCCGCGACCATTTCGAGTGCCGCTCGTGTGGCTCGTGGCGCCGCTCGGGGCGGCGGCCTGCGTGTTCATCATGGTCGGGCTGCCATACCAGGCGTGGGAACGATTCGGGATATGGCTGGCCGCCGGGCTGGGTCTTTACTTCGCCTACGGGTTCCGGCACAGCCGCCTCCACGGCGGGCCGCAGCGATAACGCCGGGACTGAAGTCCCGGCGCCACATTTCAAGTCCCGGCGCCACATGCCGCTGCGGGGCCTCGCCTCGGCCCCGTCGTCTTCGGCCAGCGTTCTGGTACAATGACCCGTTTGAGTGCGCGCCGAACGACCCGGCCGTGGGTCGCCGGCCGCGCCTCATCACAGGGTTCACTTCCACCGATGACGCATGACTGGATTGCGGTGCGCGGCGCGCGCGTCCACAACCTCCGCAATATCGACGTCGATCTGCCGCGCGAGCGGCTCGTCGTCATCACCGGGCTGTCGGGGTCCGGCAAATCCTCGCTTGCCTTCGACACCATCTACGCCGAGGGGCAGCGGCGGTATGTCGAGTCGCTGTCCGCGTACGCGCGCCAGTTCCTCGAGCAGATGGAGAAGCCCGACGTCGACCTGATCGAGGGGCTCTCGCCGGCGATTTCCATCGAGCAGAAGACCACGGGATCCAACCCGCGCTCGACCGTCGGGACGGTGACCGAGATCTACGACTACCTGCGTCTGCTGTTCGCGAACATCGGCGTCCCGCATTGCCCCCGGTGCGGCCTCGAAATCGCATCCCAGTCACTCGAGCGGATCGTGGAGCTCGTGCTCTCGTCGGCGCAGGACACCCGCATCAACGTCCTCGCGCCCGTGGTGCGCGGCCGCAAGGGTGAATTCAGGAAGGAGCTCGAGGCGCTCAAGGCCCGCGGCTTCACCCGTGCCCGGATCGACGGCCAGTTCCGCGCGCTCGAAGACGAGATCACGCTCGAACGCCGGCGCAACCACACCATCGACGTCGTCGTCGATCGACTCATCGTCCGCCCGGGCATCGAACGGCGGCTCACCGATTCGGTCGAGACTGCGCTGACGCTCGCGGATCAGATCGTCGTCATCAACACGCTCGACGGAGGCGATCGGCTGTTCTCGCGGCGCCTGGCGTGCGTCGCCTGCGGCGTAAGCGTGCCGGAGATGACGCCGCGCGCCTTCTCGTTCAACTCGCCGCACGGCGCGTGCCCCGCGTGCCAGGGCCTGGGCGCCACGTGGGATTTCGATCCGGAGCGGCTGGTGCCGGACCCGTCGCGGACCCTGCTCGAGGGCGCGATCGCGCCGTGGAGCGGCGGCGATCGCACGCTCGTGCGGGATGCGCTCGACACGCTCGCGGCGACCTTCGGCATCGCCCTTGACGTGCCCTTTGCCAAGTTGCCGAGGAAGCACCGCGACCTCCTGATCCTCGGGCCCGGCCGCGCCGCCGTCGCGGCGGACGCGGCGCCCGCCCCGAAGCGCCGCGCTCGGACCCGTGCCGGAGAGCCATACGGGCGCGACTTCGAAGGCGTGCTTCCGAACCTTCGCCGCCGCTACGAGCAAGGCACCTGGACCGTGCAGGAGGAGCTCGACCGGTTCCGCGCGCTGCGGCCGTGTCCCGAATGCGCCGGAGCGCGTCTCAAACCCGAGAGCCTGGCCGTCCGCGTGAAGGGCCGCACGATGCAGGACTACGTCAGCCTGCCCATGTGCCAGGCGCTCGAGGTGTTCAACCGGATCGAGCTGACGGATCGCGAGCGGATCATCGCGGAGCGCATCCTGCGGGAAGTGCAGGACCGCCTGCGTTTTCTCGACGAGGTCGGCGTCGGGTACCTGACGCTCGGACGCAGCGCGGCGTCGCTCTCCGGCGGCGAAGGCCAGCGCATCAGGCTGGCGACGCAGATCGGATCGAACCTGACGGGCGTGCTGTACGTGCTCGACGAGCCGTCCATCGGCCTGCACCAGCGGGACAATCGGGCGCTGCTCGGCACGCTGCACCGGCTGCGCGATCTCGGCAACTCCGTGATTGTGGTGGAGCACGACGAGGAGACGATCCGCACGGCGGATTACGTCGTGGATCTCGGCCCCGGCGCGGGCGAGCACGGCGGGCGCATGATCTTCCAGGGGACCCCCGCCGAGTTGATCGAGACGGATCGCACGTCGGTGACGGGCGCGTATCTGCGCGGCGAGCTCGCGATCGCGACGCCGCGGGGCCGGCGGCCGGCACTGAAAGGGGAGATCGTCATCCGCGGCGCACGCGCGAACAACCTCAAGAACATCGACGTGGCGATCCCGCTCGGCGTATTCACGGCGGTGACAGGCGTGAGCGGATCGGGGAAGTCGACGCTCGTCAACGACATCCTGTACCGCGCCCTGGCGCGCCAGCTGTACCGCGCCTCGGAGGCCCCCGGTGCGCACGATCGCATCGAAGGGATCGACTTCATCGACAAGGTGATCGAGATCGATCAGTCGCCCATCGGCCGTACGCCGAGATCCAACCCGGCAACCTACACGGGCCTGTTCACGTTCCTGCGCGAGCTCTTCGCGATGCTCCCTGACGCCCGGGCCCGCGGGTTCCGCCCGGGCCGGTTCTCGTTCAACGTCAAGGGCGGACGCTGCGAAGCGTGCCAGGGCGACGGCGTCATCGCGATCGAGATGCACTTCCTGCCGAACGTGTACGTCACGTGCGAGCAGTGCAAGGGCCGCCGGTACAACCGTGAGACGCTCGAGATCCGCTACCGCGGCAAGTCGATCGCGGACGCGCTCGACCTCACGGTCGATCAGGCGCTGCCGCTCCTCGAGAACGTGCCGCCGATCGCCAGCAAGCTGCGCACGCTGCAGGACGTCGGGCTCGGCTACATCGAGCTGGGGCAGTCCGCCACCACGCTGAGCGGGGGCGAGGCGCAACGCGTGAAGCTGTCGCGCGAGCTATCGAAGCGCGGCACCGGCCGGACGCTGTACATCCTCGACGAGCCGACGACCGGGCTTCACTTCGAGGATGTGAAGAAGCTGCTCGACGTGCTGGGCAAGCTGGTCGATCAGGGCAACAGCGTGCTCGTCATCGAGCACAACCTCGATGTGATTCGATCAGCCGACCACGTGCTGGATCTCGGACCTGAGGGGGGTGGGGCCGGGGGGCGCGTGGTTGCCGCGGGCACCCCGGAGGGGGTGGCGGCCTGCGCTGCCTCGTTCACGGGCCAGTTCCTGGCGGCCGCCTTTGCCGCCGAGGCGGCGGGCGGGCGGCGGGCGCTCGCGTAGCCTGCGCGAGACGGCGGCGTGGTAAATCGGCCACACTTCTGTCGGTTTTCCATGTGGCCGCGGAGCCACGGCCGCGGCCCGCTGTCCACCCATCGGCAGGCACGCCGCAATACAAAGCCTCAGACAGCAACAACTTACAAACCGTCATCCGGCTCAGCATTACGCGGCACTGCGTTTGCTCTGTGGCGTAAGACGATGACGCTCTCCCCGGCCGCCTGAGATGCTAATGGACGCACAACGAACCCTCCGACGCTCGATCTCGTGCGCCGGCATCGGACTCCACTCGGGCAAAAAAGTCACGCTCTCGCTGAAGCCCGCTCCCGCAGACTTCGGCATCCGTTTCCGCCGGACCGACCTCGGCGGGCTCGAGATCCCCGCCAACGTTGCCAACCTCGGCGGCATTCAGTACGCCACCGGGTTGACGCGCGACCAGGGCACGGTCGACACGATCGAGCATCTCCTCGCGGCACTCGTGAGCCGGGGCGTCGACAACGTCATCATCGAGCTGAACACGCCCGAAGTGCCGATCATGGACGGCAGCGCGGCGCCGTTCGTCTACCTGCTGCAGGAGGCCGGGATCAAGCGTCAGTCGGCGGGCCGGCGGTTCCTCAAGGTCGTGCGCCCCATCGCGCTGTCGCTGGGCGACAAGCGGATAGCGATCTATCCGAGCGATCACTTCAAGGTCACCTACAGCATCAGCTTCGATCACCCGCTGCTGCGGCACCAGGCACGCACGCACCGCGTGACCGAGGAGTCGTTCGCCGAGGAGATCGCGCCGGCGCGCACGTTCTGCTTCCTCAAGGAAGTGGAGATGCTGCGGCAGAACGGGCTTGCGCTCGGCGGCTCGCTCGACAACGCGATCGTGATCGGTGAAACGGGCGTGCTGAACGCGCTGCGGTTCGAAGACGAGTTCGTCCGCCACAAGATCCTGGATGTGATCGGCGACCTCGCACTCGTCGGGCACCCGATCATCGGCCATGTGGTGGCGCACCGCGGGGGGCACGCCCTGCACACGGCCTTCGCGTCGCGGATCGTCGAGGAATCGGATGCGTGGCGCCTGGTCGAATCCGCCGGCGAGCTTGCCGAGGCCGGCCGGATGCCGGTGCCGGTGGGCCGAGCCGCGAGCCTGGCGAATTAGCCCGTCACCTCTCTCAACGCACCCACAGCGACCGTGTCGTCGTCGGTGACCCGCAGCGCTCGAACCAGTCGATCCCTTCGCTCACCAGATCGAATTTGACGCTGTAGCGCCCCGGCGCCTCTGGCGCGGGGATCTCGATCCGCACGTCTGCCTCGCCACCCGCCTCGACGTTATGGGGCAGCCACGCCCGTGCATAGTCGCGTTCGATGAGCGTCCCGTCGGCCGTGCAGAGCTGAGCTCCGAGGCGCACGAGGCGGCGACCATAGCTGGCCTGCGCCGGAAACGCGCGGGCGGACAGGTTCCGGACGCGGGCGCGCACCTGCAGCGGCCGCCCCTGGCGGGCGACGAGCGGCAGACCCGGCAGGAGTGTGCGGACGTCGATGGTGGCACGGGGCGTTGCGCCGGGGATCGCGTTCCCGAGCCCGCTGTCGTCCCACACCTCGAACTTGATCGCCTCGAACGCCGGCGTGCCGGGCACGAAGCGGCGCGAGTAGGCGTTCTCGGGATGGTCCGTGATCTCCCACGAGAGGCGATCCACGCCGATGTCGGTGGCCAGCCTGCGTGCGAGCGCCATCTCGTCGTCGCTGTCGTTCCAGTTGAAAAGGATGTAGCGCCAGTTGATGAAGGGTAAGTCGCGCCCGTTTCTGCGCTTCTCGTCGACCGCCGCGGTGAGATTGGCTATGGCCTTGTTGAAGTCGCCCCGCTGGCGGTACTGGATGTAGGTTTCCGGCGTTGCGCCGTCGATCGAGAACGTTACCTCGTCGATCCCGGAGTTGACCAGGCGGCGCGCGCGCTCTTCCGTGAGCGCGAGGCCGTTGGTGCTCGTGTAGAGATAGATGTGCGGGAACTTCGTCTTGATGTATTCGCACATCTCCACGGCGCGCTTGTGGAGGAACGCCTCGCCGTAGTTGAAAAAATCCACGCGCCCGAGCGATGGTCCCGCTTCGTCGATCACGCGCGTGAAGAGATCGAAGTCGAGCATCCCCGCCTGCCGCGTGCGGGTGATGCCGGTCTCCGGTGCACAGCAGGCCTGGTTGCACGAGATGTTGCACGCGGCCGTGCACTCGACGTACAGGCGCGAAGGCAGCGGGCCGACCTGCAGGTTGCGCTGCGGCGGTGTCTGGTCTCGCTTCAGCGGCAGTTTCAGCGGACAGTCGCCGCAGAACTGCGATCCGCCGCCGTTGAGGTCGTGGCGGAGGCGGCTGGCGGTCTCACCGGTCCAGATGCCGGCGACCGTTGCCGTCCGCGCGTCGCCGAGGACGCGCTTGCCGTACGGGTCGGCGCAGCCGCAGACCATGCGGCCGTCGCAGAGCATCACCATCGTGCTCCACGGCCAGGAGCACGTGAAGCGGGTGGCGAGATAGTTCAGGGACATGGGTTCACTCAGGCTGCAGACTACAGACTGCAGGCTACAGACTGCGGTTTCGGCTCGGGGCTACGGAGCGGCGGAGCCTTTGGCGCCGCCGGCATTCTCGAGCTTTCGCATATACGCTTCGAGCCGGTCGTTCTCATATTTCACGGTGTTCAGAAACAGGCTCTCTGCCAGGTAGCTCTGCAGCTCTTCGACGCTCATCTGCGCAATCAGGTGATTGATCTCGCGAACCATGTCCTCGAATGAGCGCTCGAGTGCGCGCTGCGCGGTCACCTCGTGGTAGAGCGCCTCCATGATCGACAGCAGGTCGCCGTCCAGCGAAACCTCGGCACCGCTCGACGTTTTGATGCTGCGCATGGCTAGCTCCCGAAGCTCTTCACGGCGCTTGCCTCGTCTGCATGCAGCTCGAGAAAGTTCTGTGCCCCCGTCATCGTGAGCATCGTCTCGACGCGCTTCTGCACGCCGGACAGCTTGAGCATGGAGCCGGCGGCCGCGGCCTGCCGGTACAGATCCATGAAGCAGCCGATCGTCGCGCTGTCCACGTAGGTGACGCTCGAGAGGTCGATGAGCAGCTTCCTCTCGCCCCCGGAAATCAGCCCCAGCACGGCGCCGGAAAAGTCAGACAGCAGGGGATACATCAGGCGCGTCTCGCCGACGCGCACGACCGCCAGACCGTGAGCATGCTCAATGTGCAGGTTCATTCGTATGACTCCGCTCCGTGACCGGATCCATCGCCAGGCCACCCTTCGGGGGGATTCCGCGGCCGCTCGAAGTCGACCCGCAACAGCCGGATCTGGCGAGCGAGCTCGGTACGGCCCCGGTTGATTCTGGACTTCACCGTGCCCTCCGGGAGGTGCAGATGATCGGCGATCTCCTGGTAGGTGAGCTCGCGGATGTCGCGCAGCATCACTGCCGTCCGCAGCGTGTCGGGCAGCTGCTGCATCGCCGCCCGCAACAGCACCACGCGGTCCTGCTGCTCGAGGACGGCATATGCGCTCACGTCGTGCGACCGCGGCGACAGCTGGCCGGGATCGACGTCGCGGTTGATGGTCTCGCGCTCTTTCCGCACGCTGCGGTAATGATCGATGCACAGGTTGCGGCTGACGCTGATCAGCCAGGTCTGGAAGTTCGCGCGGCGGTCGAAGGTGTGCAGCGACTTGAAAATCTTGAGAAAGATGTCCTGCGCCAGGTCTTCCGCCTCGTCATGCTTTCCGACGAATTTGTAGGCGACGTTGAAGACCTTCCGCCAGTGCTGCCGGACGATCATCTCCCACGCGAGCTGATCGCCTCGCAGGCAGCGCTCGATCAGCTCGTCAGGAGCTGCCGGCTGCGCTATCGGAGTATCTGCTGGCATTGGGTTGACTGAGGACCCGCTCAGGATGACTAAGCCTCCTCAGAACGCAAGGCGGGCGTCCGGCGATGATACCGCAGCGTTTTTTGGGGTGTCAACGACGCCCGCGCGGGGGGGCGGTCGGCTAAGATGAAGACCCGTGGCATCTTCCGCACAGACTCCGCTTCACGAGGCGGCGCCCGCGCTGCCGCTCGACGCCATCGCCGCCGCCGTCGGCACGCCCGCGTACGTCTACGATGCACCGGCGATCCGCGCCGCCTACCGCGAGCTGGACGCGGCACTGAGCGGCGTGCCGCACGCTCTCCACTATGCGCTCAAGGCCAACTCGACGCTGGCCATAGCGCGGCTGCTGCGCGAGCTTGGCAGCGGGGCCGACGCAAACTCGGTCGGCGAGATCGAAGTGGCGCTTCGAGCCGGGTTCGATCCATCCCGCATCGTCTTCACCGGCGTCGGCAAGACGTCGACCGAGCTCGAGCGCGCGATCGTGCTGGGCGTGCACACGATCAACGCCGAGTCGCCGGGCGAACTCGAGCGCATCGGTGCCCTGGCGCGGGCCCACCGCACCAGCGCCCGTGTGGCCCTTCGTGTGAACCCCGACATCGATGCGCGCAGCCATCCGCACATCTCGACCGGCCTGCGCACCAACAAGTTCGGCGTGCCTATCGAGTCGGCGCGGGCCCTCTTCCGTGAGGCGGCGGCGACTGAGGGGCTGCGGCCGGTTGGCGTACACGTGCACGTGGGCTCCCAGATCACGTCGCTCGATCCCCTCACCAGCGCTGCCGCCCGCATCGTCACGCTGGTTAAAGACCTGCTGGAGGACGGCTTTGCGCTGGACCACGTCGACCTCGGCGGCGGGCTGGGCATCTCGTATGACGGATCGAGCGTTCCCTCGCTCACGCAGTACGCCGCGGCGATCGTGGAAGGTGTCGCGCGCACAGGGCTCACCGTCGTGCTCGAGCCCGGACGCGCGCTCGTGGGGGCCGCGGGCCTGCTCCTCACGCGCGTGGTGGACGTGAAGGAATACCCGGGAGGGCCGCGCTTCGCCATCCTCGACGCGGGCATGACCGAGCTGTTGCGGCCGGCGCTCTACAACGCCTTCCACCGCATCGTCGCCGTGGCGCCGCGCGCGGGTGAGCCGCGGCCGTACGAAGTCGTGGGTCCGCTCTGCGAGAGCAGCGACATCTTCGGCCGGGATCGGCTGCTGCCACCCCTCGAACCCGGCGATCTCCTGGCCGTGCTCGACACCGGCGCGTATGGCGCGGCGATGGCTTCGACCTACAACCGGCGGCCGCTGCCGCCGGAGGTGCTCGTCGATGGCGCCGCGTGGCGCGTCATCAGGCGCCGCCAGACAATCGATGATCTCGTCGCTCTCGAAGCGTAGGACACCTCCGAGGTTTATGCCGGGCCTGCTCATCGCGTTCGAAGGTCTCGATCAAAGCGGGAAGGAGACACAGGCCCACCGCCTCGCGGAGCGGCTCGAAGGGCTCGGGCATCGCGTCCGGCTCGCCTCGTTCCCCGATTACTCGACCCCGATCGGGCGGGAGATCGGCCGCGCGCTGAGGGACGAGCACGAGTACGCGGCCGACGTGATGCAGCTGCTCTACATCGCGAACCGCTACGAGCGAAAGCCGGAGCTTGCGGCGTGGCTCGCGGCCGGGGACATCGTGCTGTGCGATCGCTACGTCGCCTCCAGCGTAGCCTACGGCGAAACGCAGGGCCTGGACGCCGCGTGGCTGGCTGACACCCAGCGGCATCTGCCCCAGCCCGACCTGACCATCCTGCTCGATATCGCGCCCGCGACCGCCGTCGCGCGCAAGGCGCTCGGCCGGGATCGGTACGAGCGCGATCTCGCGCTGCTCACGCGCGTCCGCGAGAGCTATCGCCGGCAGGCCGATGCTCAGGGCTGGGCCCGTCTGGACGGCGAGCGTGGCAAGGACGATCTGGCGGGCGACATCCTCGAGGTCGTCACCGGCCGACTCTCGGTGAAATGAGGCCCCGTGCGGTCTCCGGAGCCGCCGGCACTCACGCGGTGTGACCGAGAACTGCGCGTGCAACTGTCAGAGCCCGCACCTCCCTCGCGCCGCTGGTCTTCAGCACTTCCGCGCAGGCATCCAGCGTCGCGCCCGTGGTGCTCACATCGTCTACCAGGACGAGACAGGCGCCTGACAGCGCGGTGCGTCGCCGGCCGCTGCACCGGCGGCGGCGCAGGGCAAAGGCGCCGTGCACGTTCCGGCGTCGCTCAGGAGCAGCGAGCGTCGACTGCGGGGCCGTGTGCCGCGTGCGCCGCAGGAGGCGCCACACCGGCAGCCCTAACGCCGCAGCGATGGCGTCCGCCTGATTGAAGCCGCGGGCCCACTCCCGCCTGCGATGCAGCGGCACGGGGACAACGGCGTCCGCCCCTGTGAGCACGGCGCCGCAGTGTTCGCTCACGAGGGCGGCGAGCCGCGGCGCGACCGACCGCCGGCCGTCGTACTTCAGCGCGTGCACCAGCTCCCGCAGCGTGTCTGCATAGGCTCCGAGTGCACGGGCGGCGTCCACGATGGGCGGGCAATCCGCACACCGGGCGCACTGGCGCGCGCTCTCGAAGCTCGGGATCTCGGCCGACACTGCGCCCATCGCGGTGGGATGGCCCACATCGAGAGCAAGCGCGCGATCCGAGGGCAACGGGTCGCCGCACGACGCGCAGTAGGGTGGGGTGATGAACCGGATTGTTTTCCAGCAGGCCTCGCAGGCCGCGCCGCGAGTGGGCTGCTCCGCGATGTGGCCGCACACCACGCACGGCGCCGCGAGAACGGCGGCAAGCAGACCATCAATCGTGTCGCGTGCGTGGGTCAGCACGCGCTGTGCCGGTGTGGCCTGAGACCGAAGTCCGCCGGGACTGAAGTCCCGGCTCCACACTCTCCCGAGCCACCTCCGACTCTCCTCAAATCTTTCGTGCCGGCGGAGCGAGCACCGAGCTCACATCCACTGCCGTGGCGTTTCCCCAGAGTCGTTCCAGTCCGTAGAAGGTGCGCGTCTCCTTGCCGAAGACGTGGACGACGAAGTCGAAGTAATCGAGCAGGACCCATTCTGCGTGGCCGTAGCCTTCGACGTGCGCCGGCTTCACATGGTCGCGCCGGAGCGCTTCTTCTACTGCGTCTGCGATGGCCTTGATCTGCCGTGCGTTCTGCCCCGTGCAAATCACGAAATAGTCCGTGAAACCGTCGGCCGCGCGGAGGTCCAGTACGACGATGTCCTCGGCTTTCCGGTCGGCTGCAGCAGTCACGGCCGCCAGCACCTGTTCTGGCAGCCCCGGGGGGGATGCGGTCGTCGCGCGCTTAGAGATGCTCTTGCTCATGCAACAGGCTCGCCGAGCGGCGGGCACCCTCGGCGTGGGAGGCGGCTGCATCGCGGACCCGATACAGCGCGTGGCGATCGATGTGCCGTTCAACGGCGGGAGGCACGAGCCCGGTAATCTGCTGGCGTTGCGCACACCGCGCCCGAATCGCGGTGGACGACACGTCGGGAGTCGGCACATTCACGAGGAAAATCGAGGGCGGCATCATGTCGCCGCCCCATTCAGCCGCTGTGGGCGAGGCCTCGCGCATGCGCGGCGCGAGCGCCGGCAGCAGGTCGCGGATGCTCGCGGCGGACCGCCCGGGCCGATCCACGATCACGAAATGAGCGGCATCCAGGAAGTGCGGGTAATGACGCCACGTCGCAATTTCTGCGAAGGCGTCGGCGCCCGCAATGAAGAAAAGCTGCGAGGGGGAGTAGCCGTGGCGGTGGAGGCGTTCCAGCGTGGCCGAGGTGTAGGACGGTCCCGGAGTCACGAGCTCGATGTCCGACGCCCGCAGCGTTTCATCGTCCTGCGCCGCCAGCGCGACCATCGCGAAGCGGTGATGGACCGAGGCGGCTGGCTGTGGACGATGGGGTGGAACGTGCGAGGTCAGCAGGAGCACCTCGTCGAGCTGAAGCGTGGTGCGTGCCGCTGCGGCCGCGGCCATGTGGCCGACGTGAATCGGATCGAAGGTGCCTCCGAGCAACCCGATGCGGCGCGCAACGGTCATTCGTCCGGGATCAGCATAGCAGGTGGCGGCGCCGGCGGGCTATCGTCGGCTGAGTCGTCCCGGGCGGTTGCCCGCGCGGTGCGTTCTTCGCCTTCAGCGACCTCGCGCACGTGGCGCCAGGCTTGTTCGAGCAACGCAGGCACGCCCTCGCCGGTCACGGCGGAGATACGGAACAGCGGCAATCCCAGTGCGGTGGCGCGCGCCGCGAGCGGGCCGACTGCGTCCTCGTCGATCACCGAATCGATCTTGTTCGCCGCGACCAGCTGTGGCTTGGCGGCGAGCTCGCGATCGAACAGCTCGAGCTCCCGCCGCAGCACGTCGAGATCCTCCGCGGGCGGCCGGCCCGAGAATCCGGACACGTCCACAACGTGGATCAGCACACGGGTGCGTTCGAGATGCTTCAGGAACCGGTGGCCGAGCCCCACACCCCGGTGGGCGCCTTCGATGAGGCCCGGAACGTCTGCGACCACGAAGCTGCGATTGTCACTGAGCTGCACCACGCCGAGATTCGGTGTGAGCGTCGTGAACGGGTAATCGCCGATCTTCGGCCGTGCCGCCGAGATGCGCGCGATCAGCGTGGATTTGCCGCCGTTCGGATATCCGACGAGGCCGACGTCGGCGAGCAGTTTGAGGTGCAGGCGGAGCCGCTTCTGTTCGCCAGGCAGGCCGGACTGGAATTTCCGGGGCGCTCTGTTCGTCGATGTGGCGAAGTACGCGTTGCCGAAGCCCCCGCGCCCGCCCTGCGCGATGAGGGCGCGTGCGCCTTCCTCCTTGAGGTCCACGAGCGGGCGCCAGGAGTCGTCCTCCGGATCGTGCTCGTACACGAGCGTGCCGATGGGCACGGGAACCTCGAGGTCGCGCCCGTTGGCCCCGTGGCGGTTCGAACCTTCGCCGTGCTTGCCGCGATCGGCGTGGAACTCGGGGTGAAAGCGGAAGTCGACGAGGGTGTTGATGTGGGGGCTCGCCACCATGTAGATCGAGCCGCCGTTGCCGCCATCGCCGCCGTCGGGCCCCCCGCGAGGGATGAACTTCTCGCGGCGGAAGCTCATCGCCCCCCGGCCGCCGTGTCCCGCCGTGACTTCGATGTCGACTTCGTCAACGAACATGGGAGGATGCTGGAACGGGGGAGGGCGGAGTGTTCACGAAGGCCGGGCGGTCGCGCTTCACGCTTGGGCGCCTGAAGGGCGGTCACCCTCACGCCGCCGGGGCGGTGACGTCGTCCCGCCGGCGGTCGACGTCACCAACGGACGGTCACGTCACCACGCGGGCGTTTCGCGAACCGCCCCTACGATTCGGCTTGGGTGACCTCGGGGGGGACGATGCTGATGAACCGTCCGCGCGACCCGTGATCTTCGAACTGGACGCGGCCGCTGATCTTCGCGAACAGCGTATCGTCCTTGCCGAGGCCGACGTTCAGGCCGGGGCGGAACTTGCGCCCGCGCTGGCGGACCAGGATCGAGCCGCCGGTCACGATGTTGCCGTCGAACCGCTTCACGCCGAGCCGCTGCGAGTTGCTATCGCGCCCGTTTCGTGAGCTGCCCTGTCCTTTTTTATGTGCCATGGGTCCGTCCTCGTGCGTCGCGGCGCGTGCTGCAGGGCTGAGGCCTGCGACACTCATTTGCAGGGCTGAAGCCCTGCCCCACATTCATCGCTTGCAGGGCTGAAGCCCTGCCCCACATTCACTCGCTGGCAGGGCTGAAGCCCTGCCCCACATTCAATTACGCCTGGATCTCGGTGATGCGCACCAGTGTGAAGGTGCTGCGATGGCCCTTGGTCCGGCGCATGCCCTTGCGGCGCTTCTTCTTGAAGACGCGAATCTTCGGGCCGCGCGACTCGCCCTCGATGACGCCCACGACCCGGGCGCCGGTCACCACGGGCGTGCCGGTCACGATCTCGCCGCCGTCCTTCTCGATGAGGAGCACGTCGGTGAAGGCCATCTCGTCCCCCACCTCGCGCTCGACCCGATCGATCGTCACCGTGGCGCCGGGCGCCACCTTCACCTGGTGCCCGCCCGTGTTGATAATCGCGTACACGACGTTCTCCGTTGCTGTGGTGTGCTGGGCGGCCTGTCGGCCGCCAGACAAAGAGGTAAGTGTAGCTGTACGGCCGCCGCCCTGTAAAGGCGCGGACGTACCTGTGCCCGGGCCCAGGGCGTGGCTGCTCTGCGCGATCGCGGGGCCGTGATGCTATTTCAGAAGGATGCGGGAGCCTTTGATCTTCTGGGTGCTCAGGGTGCTGAGGAAGCTCGGGATCAGCCGGTCCATGAGCTCGAAGTACAGACGAGAGCGCCGGCGTGCTCTGCTGCGGGCTGTAGAGCACCTCTTCCCGGAATGACTCCGAGTAGATGGTGGTGCCGGTACGGCCGTCGATGAAGATGAACTTCGGCCGCAGGATGAAGCCCTTGCGCTCCATGTAGGTGCGGACGGGCACGACGCGGCGGCGCCCGAACGAGTCGTAATACTCCTGCTCGCGCTGCACGAAGCCGGACCGTGCGTGGGGTGTGAAGAGCACCGTGCCGGTCACGATCAGCGGGTTCTGATACTCCTCGCCGAGCTTCTTCCAGTAGTCGACGTTGGCGAAGATCCCCTCGAGCGGCTCGAGATCCTTCTCATCCCGGATGCGACCCGTCTGCTGGGGGTCGGCCGCGGCGCGCTCGCGAGCCTGCCCAGCCGTTCGTGCCGGGCGTTCGCCGGAAGGTGCGGCCGTGCCGCCGTCGCCGGGCAGCTGTGGCAGCAGGTCCGCTGACCGGGTCGGGCGTGGGTTCGCCTGCGGCTCCGCCGGCGGCCTGCTCGGCGGGCACGGTGCTGGCCGGGCCGGCCGTAGCGGGCGCCCGCTCGCCGGCCGGAGATGCGGGGGCCTGGGTCGGCAACGGCGGGGCTGTTCCGCCCTCAGGGGCCGCCTGCTCCCGCGCGAGCTCCACGAGCGGCAGAACGTCGGCTTCGATCACTCGCAGCGGCGACTTCGAACGCAACTGGCTTCGCAGCAGGCGCACCGTCTCGAGATTCGCGTCCACGTCCTCGGAGCCGCCGGCGATGAACCCGGCGATGAACACCCGCTGGAATGGCGTGACGTCCATCTTCGGCTGGATGGGCGTCTCGATCGGGATCTCGTAGAAGCTGGTGCAGCCCGAGACGACCAGGACGAGCGCGGCGCTACTTAGTGCTGCTGCGGTTCGCGCGGTCATTGATTTCCTTGAACAGATCGTAGTTCTGCCGAAGCATCGCGTTGTTCGGCTCGAGCTCGGTGGCCTTCTCGTACGCGACCCGCGCCTTTTCGAATTGCCCTTCGTGCTCGTAGGCCACGGCCAGATTGTTGAAGGCGGCGGCGTAGGTGGGATCGATCGCGATCGCGCGCTCCCACCGGTAGATGGCTTCGCGCCAGAGCCCCTTCTGCGCAACGTCGACGCCGAACTCGACTTGCGCCTTCGCGTCACCCCGCGCGTCGGCGTACGACGGCGCGGCGTTCAGCGAGACCAGGCACGCTGCGAGCAGAAGTCGTAAAAACATGGTGTGTGCAACCACTATATAGACTCGCGATCGCGCCACGCAAGCGCCTTCGACACGATCCCGGAAGGGATCGCCAGCAACGCGTGTACCACGACGCGAGTGCGTCGGTTCCCCTGTTGGCGCGGTGATCCGTCACGCCGGGGACGGTCCGGTGTCCTCTGCCGGTTGCGGCCGATCGATGAGGTGCCTATAATTCAGGGCAGTCGAGGTCGGGCTCATTGTCGCGCAGGCGGCGGGTCTGGCCTCGTTGTGTTTTCGGGCCGGGTCGCGCGCCGTGTGCTGGAGGTTGCGCATGACCGCCCGGGACTTCGTCGCACTTTCCCAACTGCCGTCCGCCGCCCGACGCGCGTCGCGGGCGCTTGCTGCCCTGCCCTCGGAGCTGCTGGACGCGCCCGACGCCCTCGAGCTCCTTGCGGGGTACTGCGCGCGTGAGGAGCAGGGACTTTCCGCTCTCGTCGGTCGCTTACGATCCGAGGCTGACGCGCTGCTCGAGCAGGCGCAGGCATCGGGTCTCGGGGTCATCACATACACGGATGCCGAGTTCCCGGCGAGTCTCCGCGAGATTCCCCACGCGCCGGTCGGTACTCTGGGTGGCCGGCCGCGTCTCGGCCCTCAGCCCCCCGGTCGTGGCCGTCGTCGGCTCGCGCGCCGCGTCCAGCGGCGGAACGGAGGTGGCCGAGCGGCTCGGACACGACCTCGCGGCCGCCGGCGTCGCAGTGGTCAGCGGGCTCGCCCGCGGGTGCGATGCGGCCGCGCACCGCGGCGCCCTCGCTGCCGGCGGGCTCACCATCGCGGTGCTGGGGTGTGGTGCCGACGTGGTGTATCCAGCCGAGCACCGCGGGCTGTACCAGCGCATCCGCGACACTGGGACGATCGTCTCCGAACTGGCTCCCGGCTCCCCACCGCTGCCGGCGCACTTTCCTCAGCGGAACCGCATCATCAGCGGGCTCGCACGGGGCGTCGTGGTGGTCGAGGCGTCGGACAAGAGCGGGTCGCTCATCACGGCGGCCTGTGCGCTCGAGCAGGGGCGCGACGTGATGGCGGTGCCCGGCAGCATCCTCGGCAGCCGTCATCGCGGCTGTCATGCCCTCCTCCGTGATGGCGCCCGCCTGGTGGAGACTGCGGCAGACGTGCTGGAGGAGCTCGGGATCACGGTTCCGGGCACCGGGCGCCCAGGTGCCACCCCGGAACACGATCGGCTGCTCACGCTGCTTGCGACGGAAGGGGATGGCGATCTCGATCTGCTGGCCGAGCGTTCCGGGCTCCCTGTCTCGGTTCTGCTGCCGCGGCTGCTGGCCCTGGAGTTGGCTGGTCTCGTGCGGCGCGCGCCGGGGGGCCGGTTCGTCCGGGCTGGCCGGTAGTGGTAAGGTTAGGGGCTCCATATGCCAAAACCGCTCGTAATCGTCGAATCGCCGGCGAAGGCGAAGACCTTGTCCCGTTTTCTCGGGGCCCGCTACCACGTGGTCGCGAGCGTGGGACACATCCGCGATCTGCCCGGGTCGGCGAGCGAGACCCCGGCCGAGATCAAGGACAGGTCCTGGGGCCGCATGGCCGTGGACGTAGACGGCGACTTCAAGCCGGTACTACGTCATTCCGGTCGACAAGAAGAAGCACGTCACCACGCTCAAGGCGGCGCTGAAGGACGCATCGGAAGTGCTGCTGGCCACCGACCCCGACCGGGAGGGCGAGTCGATCAGCTGGCACCTGACGGAGGTGCTCAAGCCGAAGGTGCCCGTGCGACGCGTGGAGTTCCACGAGGTGACGGAGGATGCCGTCAAGGAGGCGATCAGCCACGCCCGGACGGTGAACGACAGCCTCGTCAAGGCACAGGAGAGCCGGCGGATCCTCGATCGCCTTTACGGCTACACGCTCTCCCCGGTGCTGTGGAAAAAGGTCAAGACCGGGCTCAGCGCGGGACGTGTGCAGAGCGTGGCCGTGCGCCTGCTGGTGGAGCGTGAGGAAGCGCGCCGGGCGTTCCGCACCGCCACCTACTGGGACCTGGAAGCGCGCCTTTCTGGCGACGGCCGCGAGTTTCCCGCCACGCTCGTCCGTCTGCTGGACCAGCGCGTGGCCACCGGTAAGGATTTCGACCCGGCCACCGGCGGGCTCAAGTCGGCCGGCGTGCGGCACCTGACGGAAGCGGACGCGGCGGTCCTCGCCGAGGCCGTGCGGCGCAACACTCCCTGGACCGTCACCGGTGTCGATGTCCGGCCGGGCACCGAGCGGCCGGCTCCGCCGTTCACCACGTCGACGCTCACCCAGGAGGCCAGCCGCAAGCTGGGATTCTCGACGAGCCGCACGATGCAGATCGCGCAGCGCCTCTTCCAGGGTGTCGAGATCGGCCGCGGCGAGATGGAAGGCCTGATCACCTATCACCGCACGGACTCCACGACGCTCAGCGAGAAGGCGTTGACCGAATCGGCGCGCGTCATCACGGAGATGTTCGGGCCCGAGTACTACGGGGGTCCGCGCCGGTACGCCACCAAGGTGAAGAATGCGCAGGAAGCGCACGAGGCGATCCGGCCGACCGACTTCCGCCTCGCGCCCCAGCAGCTCGCTGGCATCCTCGATTCGGACGACCTCCGCCTCTACGAGCTGATCTGGAAGCGCACCATGGCGTCGCAGATCGTCGACGCGCGTGTGCAGAAGACGACGCTCGAATTCACGGTCACGACCGCGTCGGGACCGGCCGTGTTCACCGCGAGCGGGAAGACGATCGAGTTTGCCGGGTTCCGCCGCGCCTACGTCGAAGGCAGCGACGATCCGCTCGCGGAGCTCGAAGACCAGGAGACGCTCTTGCCTGCGGCGCAGGAGGGCGATCGCGTGCACGGCGCCGGCGTCTCGGATCGCGGCCTGCAGCTGCTCGGCGTCGACCCGAAGCGCCACGACACGCTGCCGCCGCCACGCTTCACGGAGGCGGCCCTCATCAAGGAGCTCGAGTCCGAGGGCATCGGCCGGCCGTCCACCTACGCTTCGATCATCGCCACTATCGAACGGCGCGAGTACGTCTTCCGTCAGGGCAAGGCGCTGGTCCCGAGCTTCACCGCCTTCGCCGTGACCGAGTTGCTGCGCCGCCACTTCGCCGACTACGTCGATGTCGGCTTCACGGCGGAGATGGAGGAGGCGCTCGACGCGATTTCCAATGGCGAGCAGAGCTGGCTGGAGTTCATCCGCGGCTTCTACTGGGGCGATGGCAAACACGCCGGGCTCGAGGGAACGGTCGGGGCGGCCAAAGACATCGACTATCCGGTGACCGATCTCGGCACGGATCCCGAGACGGGCGCGGTCGGTACGCGTGCGCATCGGGCAGTACGGCCCCTTCGTGCAGCGCGGCGACGGCGGCGCCGGAAACACAGCGTCGATTCCGGACGACTTCCCACCCGCCGATCTCACGATCGAGCGTGCCCTCGAACTGCTGAAGGCGAAGGCGGACGGCCCGCGCGTGCTCGGGGTGGACCCGAAGACCGGGCAGCATGTCTATGTGCTGCACGGCCGGTTCGGTGCCTACGTGCAGCTCGGGGAAACCCCGGACAAGGCGGACAAGTCGGCGGAGAAGCCAAAACGCGCGTCCCTGACGGGCGCCCTGACGGATTCGACCGTGACGCTCGACGAGGCGCTGCGGCTGCTCTCGCTGCCTCGGGAGGTCGGGCGGCATCCCGATGACGGTGAGCCGATCCTGGCGAATTTCGGCCGCTTCGGTCCGTATGTGAAGCACCGGGACGAGTTCCGATTGCTCGAGTCGGAAGACCAGGTGTTCGCGATCGATCTCGAGGGCGCGGTGGCGCTGCTGCGGGCGCCGAAGAAGTCGCGCCGGCGGCAGGGCGCGACGCGCACGGTGCTGCGCGAGCTGGGGCCGCATCCCCAGAGTGGCGCGGCCATGAAGCTGCTCGAGGGGCGCTACGGTCCGTACGTCACCGACGGGACGACGAACGCGTCGCTGCCCAAGGGCACCGACCCCGCCACCTTGCCGGTGGCCGAGGCTGTCGCGCTGCTCGAGGCGCGGGCGGGGATCCCGTCGAAGAAGCGTCCGGCGCGCCGTGCCGCTGGTGCGCGCAAGACTGCGACCGGGGCAGCGAAAGCGCCGCGCGCGCGCAAGCGGGAGCCGGTCGAAGTCTGAGAAGGCTAAGGGCTAAGGGCCAAGGGCTTAAAGGCCAAGGGCCAAAGGCGCTAAGGGCCAAGAGCCAAGGGAAGCCTCAGCGCTCGAACTGGCCTCGCGAGCACTGGATTCAGCCCGTCACCCTTGGCGCTTGGCCTTCGCCCGGCCTTACCCTTTAGCCCTTAGCCCTTAGCCCTTAGCCTTTAGCCTTTAGCCTTTAGCCCTTAGCCCTTAGAGCCCTCATGTCCAATGTCCGCATCATCGGCGGCGGCCTTGCGGGGGCCGAGGCGGCATGGCAGGCTGCCCGGCGCGGCGTCCGCGTGGTGCTGCACGAGATGCGTCCCGTGCGGCCGACCGCGGTGCACAAGACCGACCGGCTGGCAGAGCTCGTCTGCAGCAACTCGTTCCGGGGCGACAAACTCGATAACGCTGTTGGCCTCCTGAAGGAGGAGATGCGCCGGCTCGGTTCCCTTGTGCTCCAGGCCGCGGCCGACGCCCGTGTCCCGGCCGGCGCCGCGCTCGCGGTCGACCGGGCCCGCTTCGCGGATACGGTCACCGCCACGATCACCAGCCAACCGCTGATCACGGTCGTCCGCGGGGAAGTGCCGGATCTGCCCGCGCCGGACGGCGTGCCGACGATCGTGGCCACAGGTCCGCTCACGTCGGACTTGCTCTCGCACGCCATCCAGCGGTTCGTCGGTCTGGAACACCTGGCGTTCTACGACGCCATCAGCCCGATTGTCCTCGCCGAGAGCATCGATCGCACGAAGGTGTTTCGTGCCTCGCGGTGGAACAGAAGCCTGGCTCCGGCGATGACGGTCCCCGCCCTGGCCACGAACGGCGCGGGGCCTGCCTGCGGTTTCGACGATGGGCAGGGCGACTACCTGAACTGCCCGATGACCCGGGACGAGTACGAGGCGTTCTACGCCGCGCTCGTCCATGCGGAATCCGCCACCGTGCACGACTTCGACACGGCCACGTTCTTCGAAGGCTGCCTGCCCATCGAGGTGATGGCACATCGAGGGCCGGACACGCTGCGCTTTGGTCCGATGAAGCCGGTGGGCCTCGTCGATCCGCGGACCGGACGCCAGGCGTACGCGGTGGTGCAGTTGCGGCAGGACACGCTGGCAGGCGATCACTTCAGCCTCGTCGGCTTCCAGACGCAGCTCAAATGGGGCGAGCAGGCGCGTGTGCTGCGGATGATCCCCGGGCTCGAATCCGCGGAGTTCGTGCGCTTCGGCATGGTGCACCGGAACACCTACATCAACGGGCCCACGGTGCTCCTGCCAACCTGGCAGACCCGCACGCGGCAGGATCTCTTCTTCGCCGGCCAGGTCAGCGGCGTCGAGGGGTATGTCGAGTCGGCGGCCTCCGGCCTGATTGCCGGACTGAACGCGGCAGCCCTCGCCCTGGGCGAGGCGCCAGCCGCGCCGCCGCGAACGACCGCCATCGGCGCGCTCTCGTACTACGTGTCGCACGCCGAAGCGGCACACTATCAGCCGACGAACATCACGTTCGGGATCATGCCGCCGCTGGAGGAGACGCCCGGCCGGCGTGCGAAGAAGGGCACCGAGCGCAAGCTTGCCGTTGCGGCGCGAGCGCTGGACCACCTCGATGCGTGGCTTGCGCAGGCGCGCGCCGGTGTAACACCGGACGAGGCAGTGCCCGTGCGCCGGGGCTGATCGTGCCGGCACGTCCGCCGAAACCCTCGCGCTCACTGGTGGACGCGCTCCCACCCGAGGCACTCCGCGCGCAGATCCGCGACTTCATCGAGTTCCTGCGGTTCAACCGCAACGTCTCGGCGCACACGGCCCGCGCGTATGAGAGCGATCTCGAGCAGTTCCTGACCACGACCGCCGCATCGCAGAAGCGCACGCGGCCCGAGATCACCGCGACCGACTTCACGCCGGATGCGATCCGCGGCTTCCTCGGCGAGCTGTATCGCGCCGGGACGTCACGCGCCTCCGCCGGACGGAAGCTGGCGGCGGTCCGGACCTTCGGTCGCTACCTGCGCCGTGAAGGCCTGATCCCGGGAGATGCAGCGCTCCTCGTGCCATCCCCGCGGCGCGAGCAGAAGATTCCTGCGCACCTCTCAATCGAGGAGATGCACACGCTGCTCGAGATGCCGGACCGGTCCACGCCGCTCGGCCGGCGTGACCAGGCGATGCTCGAGCTGTTCTACGCGTCAGGCCTGCGTCTGAGTGAGCTCGTCGGCCTGGATCTCGACGACGTGAATCTCAGCTCGCGCGTAGTGCGTGTGCTCGGAAAAGGTCGGAAGGAGCGGCAGGTTCCGTTGAACCACACGGCCGCGGATGCCATTCGCGCGTACCTGGGCGACAGGGAAGCCCTGGCGCGTGGCGCCCTGTCGGCGGCCGATCATGCCGACGAGGAGGATCCCCCGCGGTGGCGCGGGCGCACCGAGCGCGGGTCGAAGGCGTCTGCGCTCGCGCGACGGGCCGCCCGTCACCGGGCACCGCAGCATCCGCTCTTCCTCAACTACCGCGGCGGACGGCTCTCGCCGCGCAGCGTGCACCGGCTGGTGCGGCGATACATGGCCATGTGCAGCTCGCGCCTCGGCATCAGCCCGCACGCGCTGCGGCATTCGTTTGCCACCCACCTGCTGGAACGGGGCGCGGATCTGCGGGGCATCCAGGAGATGCTGGGCCACGCCCGCCTCACGACGACGCAGCGCTACACGCACGTGAACGCGGCGCAGCTGATCGACGTGTACCGCAAGGCGCACCCGCGAGCCAAGGCGCAGCCTGACTGACGCATTCGTCGCGCCGGGTCAGCCGCTCAGGCGATCACCACGTCCATGTCGTCGGTGAACTGCGCGCGGCGGCCACGCGGGAACTCGATGCGGAGGGTCTTGATCTTGTAGTTCATCACCCGGGGGCTGATCGAGAGCAGCTCCGCCGCGTCCTTCTGCACCCAGTTGGACATTTTGAGCGCTTCGATCAGTGCCGAGCGTTCGATGTCTTCCAGCGGAATGCCGGACGGCGGGATCTTGACCACGGTGGTGCTCTCACGGCTCGAGCTCGGGCTGGTCATCTCACCGAGCAGCAGATCGTCGACACCGATGTTGTGGCTCTCGGTCATCAGCACCGCGCGCTCGATGGTGTTCTCCAGCTCGCGGATGTTGCCAGGCCAGTTGTAGCGCATCAGCAGCTTCTGCGCCTCGGCGTCGACCCCCTCGATTTTCTTCTTCAGCTCGGCCGAGAACCGCCGGATGAAGAACGCGGCGAGGGGCGTGATGTCGTCCTTGCGGTCACGCAGCGGCGGCATCTCAACCGAGACGACGTTCAAGCGGTAGTACAGATCCTCCCTGAACGTCCCCTGCGCGACCATGCTCGCGAGATCCCGGTTGGTGGCGGTGACCAGGCGCACGTCGACGCGCAACGTGCGTGTGCCCCCGAGCCGCTCGAACTCGTGCTCCTGCAATACGCGCAGGATCTTCGCCTGCGTGCTCTGGCTCATGTCGCCGATCTCGTCGAGGAACAGGCTGCCGCCGTCCGCCTGCTCGAAGCGCCCGACGCGCAGCCGGTCGGCGCTCGTGAACGCGCCCTTCTCGTGGCCGAAGAGCTCGGACTCGAGCAGGTTCTCCTGAAGGGCGGCGCAGTTCACCTTCACGAAGCTGCGGGTGGCGCGCAGCGAGTTGTGATGGATGGCGCCCGCGATCAGCTCCTTGCCGGTGCCCGTCTCCCCGCGGATCAGCACGGTGGTGTTGCTGCGGGCGACTTTCTGCACGATGCCGAGCACGCGCTTGAGCGCACCGCTCGATCCGATGATGCGGTCGAAATTGTAGATGTCGTCCTGCTCGTGACGGAGGTAGTCGATCTCGTGGCGCATGCGCCGCATCTCGATCGCCTTGTCGATCTTGACCTCCATCTCCTCGATTTCGAAGGGCTTCTGCACGTAGTCGAACGCACCGAACTTCATCGCCTCGACGGCCGTGCTCACCGAGCCGAACGCGGTCATCAGAATCACCGCCGTGGTGGGGTGCAGGGCCTTGGCCGTCTTCAGGACGTCGATGCCGCTGCTGCCGCCCATCTTCAGATCGCTCAGCACCACGTCGTAATGGCTCTCGTGCATGCGCTCGAGCGCCGCGTTACCGTTCGCCGCCTCGTCGACGTCGTGCCCGGCGTCGGTGAGGGCGCGCACGAGTCCCCGGCGCAGCGCATCGTGATCGTCGGCAATGAGAATCCGTCCCATGTCGGTGTTCGCTCCTTCAGCGCCCGCCGCGCGAGACCGTTGTGCCGAACGGCCCGTCGTCGCTGCCCAGCACGGGCAGTGTGACGGTGAACCGCGTCCCGAGCCCTGGTGCCGAGCTGACGTCTATGCGGCCGTCGTGTGCGTCCACGATCTTGCGGATGATGGCGAGGCCCAGCCCCGAACCCTGCGCCTTGGTGGTGAAGAACGGGGTGAATATGCGGTCCACCATCTCCGGTGGCAGGCCCGGTCCATCGTCGGTCACCTGGACCAGCACGGTGGAGATCTGCGCCGGGGCGTCGGAGGTGTGATCGCCTTCCAGGGTGCCCTGTTCCGCCGTGATTGCGATCGATCCCCGGCCGCCCAGGGCCTCGAAGGCATTGATCAGGAGGTTCGTGAACACCTGGCACAGCTGATACCGGTCGCCGTGCACCGTCGGGACGTCCTGCGGGATGGCCGTGTGAACCTGGACGTCACCACGCGGGACCTTGCCTTCGGCGATGAGCAGGGCTGCGTGCACGACGTCGGAGATGGAGGTCCGCTCGGCCTGGAGCCGCACCGGGCGGACGTAGTCGAGCACCTCCACGACGGTGCCGTTCGCCATCTTCGCCTCGTTGATGATGTCGGTCAGGATGGATTGCGCCTCGGACGCGTCGGGCACCTTGCGCCGCAGCAGGCCGGCCATCACCTCGATGCCCGCCAATGGGTTTTTCAACTCGTGCGCCATCGCCGCCGCCATCTCGCCGAGCGCGGCGAGGCGATCGCGCAGGCGCTCGCGCTCTTCGATCTGCTCGACGTGGGTGAGGTCTTTGAAGAACAGCGCAATCCCGGTCAGCGAGCCCGCTCTGTCGCGAATGTGCGACAGCGTGTAGCCGATCACCCGATCCGTGGATTTCAATCGGATCTCGACGCGGTTCGGCAGATGCGCCATTCCGAAGGCCGCCGCCAGCACGCGCACCATGTCGGGATGCATGCGCAGGACCTCGGCGTAGGGCCGGCCGATGTCCGCCGGAATCAGGGCTCAGGCCGAATATGCGATACGCCTCGGCGTTCATCACCGCGACCGAGCCGTCACTCGTCACCGCAAGGACGCCGTTTCGCATGCTGGAGACCATGTCGCGGAAGAACCGGTCGTCGACCGGAGGCGGCATGGGTGCCAGGCGCAGGCGAGCCGGGCTGGCGGCGGCGGAAGGGCGCTCGCGTGAGGGCGACTGCAGCGCCGGAGCTGGGGAGCGGGGGACGAGTGTGTGCAATTCCATGGGAAACCGCCAGGCCACCGGGAAGTTCCAGTGTCCAGGTTGCCTCCCATGTATCGGCCGCTTTGTCGTCGAGGGACAACGGCAGAGCGATCATCGCCGTCGGGTCCATGGACAGGGCCCGAGGCCGACAGCCGTCGGGCCTGGAGTGGAAGGCCGGGGCCGAAGCGCCCCGGCCTTCCACTATCTGCAGCCTATTTAACGGTCTGACCCCGCTCGCTCTCGAGCAGCTCGGACAGGCTTTCCCACTGGTGCATCAGCTCGCCCACCTCCCACATCAGCGCCTGATGCCGATCGATGACCGGCTGAGCGGCGTCGCGCTGCTCGTAGAACCCGGGCGCGGCCATCGTCGCTTCGAGCTCGCCGATCGCACGCTCGCGATCGGCGATGCGGCCTTCGAGGTCCGCCAGCCGCGACTTGCGGGCCTGCAGCTCGCGGTCGCGCCGTGTCTGCTCGGCCCGTTCGCGCTTCCGCAGCGTCGTGGTCGGTGGCAGTTTTTGCTGGCGCCGGGGCCGTGCCCTTGGGGACGGGTTGCGCCGGGCCCGCGGGCCGCGCCTGCACCTTCGGCCTGGCCGGCGCCGGATGGGAGCGCTGCGGTGGCGGTGCGGCCACCGGCTCCGGGTGTTCTTTGCGCCAGAGGAACTCGGGGTACGTGCCCGGGAACATGACCGCCTGCCCGTTACCCACCTCCACGATTTTCGTCGCGAGCCGCTCGACGAAATACCGATCGTGGGAGACGAAGATGAGCGTGCCGCCGTAATCCGCGAGGGCGTCGAGCAGGACGTCCTTGGAATCGAGATCGAGGTGATTGGTAGGCTCGTCGAGCAGCAACGTGTTGGACGGGCGGAGCAGCATGCGCGCAACCGCGAGCCGCGTTCGCTCGCCGCCCGACAGCACGCCGGCCCGTTTGTAGACATCGTCGCCGGTGAACAGGAATCCACCCAGGATGTTCCGGATCATCGGGACCATGTGCACCGGCGAGCCGTCCTGCAGGGTGTCGTGCACCGTCAGCGACGGGTCGAGGCGCGTGGCCTCGTCCTGCGCAAAGTACTCCGTGACCACCTGGTGGCCTTCCTGCCGGGTGCCGCTGTCGGGCGCTTCCGCTCCGGACAGCATCCGCATCAGCGTTGACTTGCCGGCGCCGTTCGGGCCGACGAGCGCGATGCGGTCGCCCCGCTCGATGTGCAGGTTCAGGTCCTCAAAGACAACGAGATCGCCGTACGCCTTGCGGACGTGCTTCAGCTCCAGGACCGTACGGCCGCTCTTCGCACAGGCGGGAAACGTGAAGTGGATGCGCTTCCGCTCGGGCGGGACCTCGATCGGTACCACCTTCTCGAGCAGCTTGATACGGCTCTGCACCTGCGCCGCCTTCGTGGCCTGGTACCGGAACCGGTCCACGAACAGCTTGATGCGTGCCACCTCTTCGTCCTGGTCCTTCTTGGCCTGGCGGAGCTGCTCGAGCCGCGCGTCGCGTTCGGCGACGTAGTGGCTGTAATTGCCCGGGTAATCGGTGATCGTCCGGAGGCTGAGGTCGGCGATGCGCGTCACGACCGCAGTCCAGGAAGAACCGATCGTGCGACACGAGGATGACAGCGTGCGGGTATTGCGACAGATACCCTTCGAGCCAGTTGCGGGCATCGAGGTCGAGGTGGTTCGTCGGCTCGTCCAGCAGCAGCAGGCCAGGCTGCTGCAGCAGCAGCTTGGCCAGGGCGATGCGCATCTGCCAACCGCCCGAGAACGTTTCCGCGGGCCGCTCGGCGTCCGCCTGTGAGAAGCCCAGGCCGCGCAGCACCGTCGCAATCTTCAGATCGATGGCGTACCCGTCGCGGTGGCGAAACTCCTCGGTCAGCTCGGCGTAGCGCACGAGCATCGCCTCGTGCTCACCCTCGGCAACGGAGGCGTCGCCGAGGCGTGTTTCGAGCGCGTGCATCTCGGTGCGGACGTCGAGCAGCCGCTGGAACGCGGTCGCGACTTCGTCGTAGACCGTCCGCCCGCTGTGCGCGAGGCCATCCTGGGGCAGGTAGCCGATGGTAAGGGCCGACGGCTTCAGCACCCCGCCCGCGTCCGGGTCTTCCAACCCCGCCATGATCTTGAGCAGGGTCGTCTTGCCCGCGCCATTCGGCCCGCAGAGGCCGACGCAGTCCCCGTCGGAGATCTGCCAGGTCACGTTCTCGAACAACGCGCGGTCGCCGTAGGACTTGGAGAGGGCGGAGAGCTGGATCATGCCGTTAGGGCGCGGTGCGACAGGACCTGCGCTGTCCAGCGGCGGGCACTCGCGGTTCCGTCTCGCCGGCGCCAACCCGGACGCTGCGGCCACGGATGGTGCATCGCAGGCGCCGTGGTGAAGGTTCAAACCCTGAATTGTACCATGCGACCTGCGGCCCACGGGCGGGTTGTGCTCGTCCCGAGTCGGACACGACCTCCCGCGTCAGGGACGCGGGGCATTCGGGTCCGACGCCTCGCGGAGAACGAGCACGAGGCCGGACGGCTGACCATCGTCGGAGTCGAGGGGGCTCGCGTGGACCGTGAACGTGGTGCCCAGCATCGTTCCCTCCGTCTCGAGTGACCGTCACACGCGCGCTGTCGCCGCGGCCACCGCCGCTCGAAGACGCGATTCCAGCGACTCCCCCAACAGCTCGCGCAGCTCGCGGCCCTGGAGGTCGCGTGCTGAGCACACCGGCGCGGGTGGCGAACGCGCGCGTGCCACGGACGACGCGCAGTTCGGCATCGCAGATGACGACCAGGTCGTCGACGGAATCCATGAGCCCGGCCAGCTCGCGCTCGGCACGAACGGCCTGATGGAAGAGCACCACGTTCTCGAGCGCTGCCGCGAGCTGACGGCCGAGTGTCGTGGCGGCCTCGATGACCTGCGCCTCGTCCCCCGGCTCGACGTGCACGGCCTCGAACTCCAGCACGCCGAGCGCGCGGCGCTGGCCCCTCAACGGCACGAGCAGAAACGGTGCAGCCCCCGCGCGTCCAGCCTCCGATCCCGAGCTCGGGCGGCCCGTGCCGCAAGGCCGCTGCCGCGCGCGACAGCGAATCGACCACCGCCACCCGGGCGAACTGCGGCCCATGGCCGCCCTCGCTCGACGCCGCGAGCAGCAGTTCCCGCGCGTGCCGGTCGTGCAGCCACGCGGTCGCTCGAGCCGCGACGAAGACACGCGCACACGTCCGGCAGACGGCTGCCAGAGACCTGTTCACGTCCGAGCGCGAGATGGCGTCGCCGCGGAACGCGTTCACCACCGCCTCCACTTCCCGACGCAGCTCACCAGCGCGACGCAGACGTGCTCGCTCCAGCGCCAGCACGAAGGCGCCTGCGACCGCCAGCACGTGGTCTTCTTCGTCAGGCAGCGCTTCCGGGTGCCGCCAATCCGACCAGGACGACGCCGAACCCGTCGTCCGGGCCGCCGAGCGGCACCGACCACCCCCGCAGGCGTCCCCAGCAGCTGAGCCGATCGGGAGCCGACGGAGAACTCCACCGGTACGAGGCGGCCTGAGGACAACGCGCTGGCCACGGCGGCCTGTTCGGAGGGAAGCGCCGCCCAGGGCTCGAGCGGCAGGTAGTCGACCCTGGATGCAGAACTGGCCCGGAGGTGGGCTGTGATGGGATCGAGGTGTACGAGGAGCGAGGCCACCCCGCCGGAGGCCTCGAGCAGGTGCTCATGAAGCCGGCCGAGCAGTGCAGCGGCGCTATCCGGATGTACGAGCAGACGTGTCAGCTGCGCGAACGCAGGCAGCGGTGCCATGGGGAGCGCCGGCATTGTACCCCCGCTTGATATGGTCGAGCCAGCAATCGTGGAATCCCGTTGAAAATCGCGCCGATCGACGGCTTCCGGTCATCAAGGAGCAGGCGGCCGCGACGGGCGTCCCACCGCCGCCAGTGCGTGCCCGGTAGAATGAATCTGGTGCTGCTGGCGCGGCGGGCTCATGCCCTGCAAGGTCACGACAGCCTGCGGTCTCGCCTGAAGCCGCAGCCTGGGAGAATCCACGACTGTTCCGCGCAGTCAGGCGTCTAAACCGGTGTGACGCGTGGGGTGCCAAGCCGCCCCTGCGGGTGTCTCGGGGGGCGGGCCGGCCAGCCTGAATGACGAGAACCGACGAAGAACTCGTCGCGCTGTCGATGCGCGGCGATACGGAGAGTTTCGATCAGCTCATCCTGCGATGGGAGCGGCCGATCTACGCCCTCGCGTACCGCGTCATCGGACGCGAAGAAGAAGCGCGTGACGTTGTCCAGGAGACGTTCCTCCGCGCCTACCGCGGGATTGGCAACTTTCGCGGGCAAGCGAAGTTCTCGTCGTGGATCTACCGGATCGCGCTGAACCTGTGCCGCGACTGGATTCGCAAGGAGCGGCGCACGCCGATCTCGCCGGTGCCGGAAGGGGTGGACCTGGCCGAGATGGCGGCCGAAAGCGGGCCGGCGGAGTCGATCGAGGAGCTCGTCGCGCGGCATGACCTCAGCCGGGTGGTGGCGAAGGCCATGGAACAACTGCCGGAGGAACAACGAACCGCGATCATCCTGAAGGAGTACCACGGGATGACCTTCCAGGAGATCGCGGATCTGCAGGGTTGCCCGCTTGAGCACGGTCAAGACCCGCCTGTATCAGGGTCTCATCGTGCTCCGGCGGCGCCTGCAGCAAGAGGGACACGAAGCATCGGGGATGGCGCAGTGATGACTATTGTGATGCGATGCGACGAGAAGGACCGGCTCGTCGGGTACTGGTACGACGAGTGCTCCGCAGCAGAGCGGTCGGCCGTCGAGGCCCACCTGGCGCGCTGTGTCGTGTGCGCGGCCGAACTCGAGGGCCTGAAGGATGTGCGGACGCACCTGGCCGGCTGGAACGCGCCGCGGACGGACCTTGGCTTCCGTATCACGCGGGAGCCGGTCCGGCCCGTCGCGTCACACCGGAGCTGGACCCTGCCCGCGTGGGTCCAGGCCGCAGCAGCGGTGCTTGTCCTCGCGGCGGGCGCCGGCCTGGCGAACCTCCAGATCGAGTACGGCAGCGGGGGCGTGACGCTTCGCACCGGGTGGGCCAAGGCTCGCCAGGATGTGCCCGCGACGGCGGGACGGCCGGCGCCGCAGCTTGCGACGGCCGAACAGCTGCGGGAACTCGAACAGCGGATGCGCGCCGCATTGGCGGCGACGCAGAGCGCCGGGGCCGCGCCCGCGACGTCACCGGCGGGAACATCAGCGCCGCGTACGACCGCAGCCGGCTCCCCCGACGTGGCGCAGCAGGTGCGCGCGATCCTCGCAGACAGCGAGGAACGTCAGCGCAAGGAATTTGCGTTCCGGCTCGCACAGGCGGTCCGCGACCTGGAGAGCCAGCGCAGCGCCGATCTGGTGAGGATCGATCAGAACCTTCGGCAGCTCGAAGGGGTCACGGGAGAGCAGGTGCAGGGTCAGCACGAGATGATGAATTACCTGAGGCGCGTGTCGTCGTCTCCGCGCCCGTGACATGCTGCGGACGACGCCGATGAAGAGGACGCTGGAGGACTTCCGTGGGCGGTGTGAAGGCAGGGCTGATGGCGGGGGCGCTGGCGCTCGCCTGGAGCGGACACGCGGCGGGGCAGACGCCAGTTACGGCGGAACCACGCGCCGCAGATGCAGGCGCGCGCCAAGCTGGTGGCAATGGAAAAGATGCTGGAGTCGGCGGTGCAGCTGGGTGCGCAACGCGTGCGCGCCCAGGTGCAGGCCGCGTTGCCGTACGCACCGGACATGCTGGTCATCTCCGGCATGGCCCGTGCGCGCGGCTTCTGGCTCGACGGCTACGGCGTGTTCTTCGATGTGGACGTGCCCGCGATGCGGAAGAGCCTGATCTGGACGGTGCAGATGCTGGAGCAGAATGACCGCGGGCTCGGCAGCGAGATCGCGGCGCTCAAACGCATTGTCGCGACTGTCGACAATCCCGCCGCCCGCCGCGCGCTGCAGCAGACGGTGCAGCGGATGGAGGCGCAGGTCCGTCCACCAAGGGCACCGGCTCTGCCGGCGGACAGCCCGTTGGCGAGCTTGTCGCAGCCAAACCCAGGTGGGGTCGAGGCCGTCTCCACTGACGCCGCACAGCGCAGCGCCATTCTCGAGGATCCCGATGCGGTATACACGACCGAGGTCAAAGACGCGCTCGTGGACGTCATGGTCGACTACGGCGGCGGGCTTCCGGTCGCGCCGAACGAGTGGCTCACCGTGGCGGCGCGCGACCAGGGCGTGTCGCGGCTGCAGCCGGGCGATCCCTACGACGTCTCGACGATCCTCGTGCGCATCAAGGGCGCCGACCTCGCCGCGTTCCGTGCCGGACAGATCGATCGGGAACAGACGCGCGGCAGGGTCGAGCTGAGAGAGTACTGATCGCTGGTGTCGGCCGGGGCGCTTCGGCCCCGGCCCTGCGCTGTACTCGTGCCCCGGGTCGCACTGTTCCCTTGCGGCCTTCCTGAACGGCGATCCGGTAAAATGCGCGCATGATGCGTCGGCACGCCGTCCTGCTCCTGCTCTTCCTGATACCCGCGACTGCCGGTTGCAGCCGGGGCGCCGATCTGGCGACCGCCGCAAAGATCAGCGACGTGACCACCGGCTGGTTCGACGCGGGTATCACCGAAGACGGAAAGAACAAGCTCGTCCCAAGTGTCAGCTTCCGCATCAGGAACGCGGGACAGGCAACGCTTGGCAGCACCCAGCTGAATCTCATCTTCAAGCGCGTAACCGACACGGAGGAGTGGACAACGTCCTTCGTCCGCGGCATCGGCACCGACGGCCTTGCGCCCGGCGCCACGACGCCGCCGATCGTCGTGCGTGCGCAGCAGGGATACACAGGCACGCAGGCCCGCCTGACCATGCTGCAGAACGCGCAGTTCGTCGACTTCAAGGTGGAGATCTTCGGGAAGCACGCATCGGCGACCTGGGTCAAGCTCAGTGAACACAAGATCGAGCGCCAGCTGCTGACCCACTGACGTGCCCTCCGATCAGCCGTCCCGCGGGGCGGCGCCCGACGCGCCCGCTTCTTCCTCTCTCGAGCGACGGCTGGGTCCGCTGGACGCGGCCGCCGTGATCGTATCCAACGTGATTGGCGGCGGCATCCTGTTCACCGCGCCGCAGGTGGCCGCGAGCGTCCCGGACGCGTGGTGGTTCCTGCTCACATGGCTGGCGGGCGGCCTGCTCGCGCTCTCCGGTGCGATGGCGTATGCGGAGCTGGCCGCGGTCCGTCCCCGTGCCGGGGGCGAGTATGTTTACCTGCACGCCGCATTCGGTCCGCTCGCGGCGTTTCTCACGGGCTGGACGTCGTTCGTCGCCGGGTTCGCTGGTGCAATCGCGGTGAGTGCCGTCGTGCTCGCCGACTACCTTGGCCGGTTCGCGCCCATTGCGGCGGATCGCACGGCACTGCTCACGATCCCGCTCCCGTTCGTTCCCCTGACCATCTCGCCGCAGGCCCTGACCGCGATTCTCGTGATTGCCGCGATGTCGTGGGTGCACGTCCGCGGCGTCGGACCGGGCCGGATCGTGAGCAACCTGCTCGCAAGCCTGAAGGTCTCGGCGCTCGTGCTGTTCGTCGTGTTCGGTGTGTCACTCGGCGTGGGATCGACGACCCACTTCGCCCCGCAGCTGACGGTGCCCGCGAGCAGCTGGCTGCTGGCGCTCGTGCCGGTCATGTTCACGTACTCGGGATGGAATGCGGCCGCCTACGTCGCGGAGGAGATTCGCAATCCCGGGCGGAACGTGCCGCGGGCTCTCGCCCTCGGAACCGGGGCCGTCATCACGATCTATCTCGCGCTGAATGCCGTGTATGTGTACGTGTTTCCGCTCGAGACGCTGGCCGGGCTGCGCGGCAGCGTCCTGGACCGTGTCGCCGACCGGTTGCTCGGCGCGGCCGCCGGCGACGTGATGGGCATCGTCGCCATCATCAGCCTCGCGGCGAGCATCAGCGCCATGGTGTTCGCGGGACCGCGCGTGTACTACGCGATGGCCCGGGACGGCCTGTTCTTCCCGCGCGCGGCGCGCGTCCACCCGCGGTATCGGACGCCAGCCGTGTCTATCGTCGCGCAGGCCGCGTGGAGCGCCGTGCTGGTGCTGTCTGCGAAGGCCGATGCGCTCGTGAACTACACCGGCTTCGCCGTCGTGCTCTTCGCGGGCATTGCCGGCGTCGCGCTGTTCGTGCTGCGGTGGCGGCACCCGGACGAGGCGCGCCCGTTCAGCGCGTGGGGTTATCCGGTCGCGCCAGGCATTTTCGTGATTGCGAGCGCCCTCATCGTCGTCAACGCCATCTGGCGCAACCCGCAGCCTTCCGGCGCCGGCGTCGCCATCATCCTGGCGGGCCTGCCGCTCTATTGGTATCTGCGCCGCCGGTGACGGGAAAGTACGCTGGATGCGGCTTCGGCCGGGTGAGAAACAGCAACGGCCGGCGATCCAGAACTCCTGGACCGCCGGCCGCGTATAGAGGTGTCGCCAGCCGCGACTACGGCAGCGTGTTCAACTCGCCGCGATACGTGACGCTCTCGTCGGCGGGGACCCGCACCTCGAAGGTCATCGTGCTGAACCCCGCCTTGCGCACCTCGATCCGGTGCGGACCAGCTTCGAGCTCGAGTTTCTGGAACATGCCGTCGAAGTCGTCCACGAGGCCGGCGTAGTAGCCGTCGACGTAGACTTCGGCATCGCGCGGCTTCACTTTGAGCTTCAGGTTGCCGGTGCCGTAGTAGCCGCTCCCGCTCCCTGAACTGTAGCCCCCGCCGTATCCTCCGCCGTAGTAGCCGCCACCGTAGTAGCCGCCGCCGCCGTAGTAGCCCCGCCGCCGTAGTAGGGGCCAGCGCCGTAGTAACCGCCGTACGGAGCGTAGCCGTAGCCGGAGTATCCGCCCCAGAACGGGTCGTAGTAGAAGTACCCGAGCCCAAGCGCCCCGTAGCCATAGAACGCCGACGGCCTGTAGTACCACGCCGGGCGGCCGTAATAGCCGCCGCCGTATGGCGGACGCGTTCGCGCCGTCGCCTGACCGACCGGATACCGGCCATCGCTCGGGCGGTCGGCGCGCGGCGCTGCCGCCGGTGCGCTGCCACTGTTCCCGTCAGCGCGCGTGGCGTGGCGCTCGCCGCGAGGGGCGGCCGAGCCCGCGGACGAGGGTTGCTCGCGTCCGCTGTCGGGGGCGCGACGCTCGCCGCGGGGCGCTGCCTGTGCGCGTCCGCCGCCGCTGTTGTCGCGGGGTGCGCTCCGTCCGCGCGCCCGCTCTTCATTGACGGCGGGCTTCCGGATGCCGCCGGTGCCGGTGCCGTCACGCGCGCCGGTGGTGGCGGCGCCGGGGCCGGCGCAGGCTCGCTGCGGGGCGCGGGCGCCGGAGGTGCCGACTCACGCGGCATGCTCCGCCCCTGGGCTCGTTCCTCTCCCGCGCGCTGTCCTCGCTCCGCCGCGATCGCGCCCCGGCAAAGGCGAGCGACGGCATCGCGCGCGGTTCAGCCCGCTGCACCGCAACCGCACGCGGCTGGGCGCGGCGCCGCGGCACGCGAGACCACTCCGGCCCTCTGCATGGACCCCCGGCGCGGTGGCCAGGGACGCCACGAACATCCCGCTGATGACAAGGGCTGATTTCATGACATCGCTCCTCATGGGGTACTGACAAAGCAACCAGGTTGCCACCACGCCGGGACAGAATTCAGGAACGAAACCGCACATCTGCCCGGCGATGCCCAGCGCGGTTGTCACCGTGCAAGTGCACCGGCGTCCCGTTTCCTTGACACCCTTTTCGGGCACCGGCTAGACTGCCCGAACGGCCCCTGCATGGGGCGTCACCACACCCGACGCCCTCGTTCCGGGCCCCTTCGGCTCCTGCTCCATGCTTCACAGTACGACAATTCTCGCGTTGCGTCTCAACGACCGCGCCGTGATGGCTGGCGACGGCCAGGTCACGTTCGGTCAGACCGTGATGAAGCACCACGCGCGCAAGATCCGGAAGCTCTATCACGACCGGATACTGGCCGGCTTCGCCGGGTCCGCCGCCGATTCCTTCGCGCTCTTCTCGCGCTTCGAGTCGAAGCTGGAACAGTACCGCGGACAGCTCGAGCGGTCGGCCGTCGAGCTGGCGAAGGACTGGCGCACGGATCGCGCGCTTCGGCGCCTCGAAGCCATGCTCGTCGTCATGGATCGCGAGCAGTTGTTCCTGCTGTCGGGAACGGGCGACCTCATCGAGCCCGACGACGGCATCGTGGGCATCGGATCGGGCGGACCGTTCGCCGTGGCGGCCGCACGGGCGCTGTCCCGGCACAGCTCGCTCGAGGTGCGGGTCATCGCGCAGGAAGCGATGGCGATCGCGGCTGACATCTGCATCTACACCAACGCGAACATCGCGGTCGAGGAGCTCTGAGCCGATGCCGATTTCTCTTCCCGAGCGGATGCAGGTCTCGGCCGACGCGCTCACACCGCGGCAGATCGTGGCGGAGCTCGACAAGTACGTCGTCGGACAGCACAACGCGAAGCGTGCGGTCGCGATCGCACTGCGCAACCGCACGCGACGGCAGAAGCTGCACCCCCGAGCTCGCCGAAGAGGTCGCGCCGAAGAACATCCTGATGATCGGGCCCACCGGCGTGGGCAAGACGGAGATCGCGCGCCGCCTGGCCCGGCTCGCGCAGTCACCGTTCATCAAGGTGGAGGCCTCGAAGTTCACCGAGGTCGGCTACGTCGGCCGCGACGTCGAGTCGATGGTGCGCGACCTCGTGGAGCTCGCAATCGACATGGTGCGCGAGGAGCGGCTGGAGGACGTGCGGCCGAAGGCCCGCCAGAACGCGGAGGAGCGGCTGCTGGATCTGCTGCTGCCGCCATCCACGCACGTCGAGGTCGTCGACCCCGCGGCCGCCGGCCTGCGCGACCCGGCGCAGCACACGCGCGAGCGGCTGCGGGACCAACTCCGCGCCGGGCGCCTCGACGGGCGCACGGTGGAAATTGACGTGCGGGAGCAGTCCTTTCCCTCGTTCGAGATCATCTCCGGCTCCTCGGTCGAGGAGGTCGGGATCAACCTGAAGGAGATGATGCCGGGGATGTTCGGCGGGCGCTCGCGCAAACGAAAGCTGAAGGTGCCCGAAGCGCTCGAGCAGATCACGCAGGAAGAGGAGCAGAAGCTGATCGACATGGAGAGCGTCGCGCGCACGGCCGTGGGGCGCGTCGAGCAGGGCGGCATCATCTTCGTCGACGAGATCGACAAGATTGCCGGCCGCGAAGGCGGGCAGGGGCCCGACGTGAGCCGCGAAGGCGTGCAGCGCGACATCCTGCCGATCGTCGAGGGCACGACCGTGAACACCAAGTACGGGATGGTGCGGACCGATCACATCCTGTTCATCGCGGCGGGCGCCTTCCACGTGTCCAAGCCTTCCGACCTCATCCCCGAGCTCCAGGGGCGCTTCCCGATCCGGGTGGAGCTGGAGTCGCTCGGCCGGGAAGACTTCGTCCGCATCCTCACCGAGCCGAAGAATGCGCTGGTGAAGCAGTACATCGCGCTGCTCGACACCGAGGGCATCGCGCTCACGTTCACCGAGGACGCCATCGATCGCATCGCGACGCTGGCGATGGAGGTGAACGACAAGACCGAGAACATCGGGGCGCGCCGCCTGCACACGGTGATGGAGAAACTGCTCGACGAGATCTCGTTCGAGGGACCGGACCTCGTCGACAAATCGGTTACGATCGACGACGCGTACGTCCGCCGGATGCTGGACGAGATCGTCGGCAACGAAGACCTGTCACGCTACATCCTGTGATCCACTCGTGCTGCCGCCGGTGATCGCCGCGCGCATGCGCCGCCGCGTCGTTCTGTGCGCGCTCGCCATGCTCGCGTGCGTCACGCTTCCGCTCGCCGCCGCCTGCGGCAAGAAGGGGCCGCCGCTCGCCCCGCTCGCGAGGCTCCCTGTCGCCCCCGCGCAGGTCTCGGCTTCCCGCGCGGCCGACACGGTGACCATCAGATTCACGGTCCCCGGCGCCAACGTCAGCGGGATCCGTCCGGCGGACATCGAGCGCGTGGACGTGTACGCGTGGACGGGCCCCGACGCGCCGGCCGCACGGGTCTTCAAGGTGGCGAAGGTAGTCGCGAGCGTGCAGGTGCGCACGCCGCCGCCTCCGCCGGATCCCGACGCGGACGGGAACGTTCCGCCGCCGCCCCCGCCGGTCGGTCCGGGCGTCGATCAGGGCGCCGCGACCGAGCTGCGCGAGACGCTTGCCGCCGACGCGTTCCTGCCCGTCGACGTGTCAGACCCCAGGAAGAAGGCGCCTGCGCCCGCTGGCGAGCCGAAGGTGACGCCGCCGGATGCGATGCCCGTGCCGCCTCCGCTCACCCGGCGCTATATCGTCGTCGGCGTGAACCACGGTGGGCAGCGCGGGCGGGCCGCGCCAGCCGTCGCCGTGCCGCTCTGGACGCCCCCGCCGCCGCCAGCGGCTGTCACGGCAAAGCCCCTCCAGTCCGGCACCGAGCTGACGTGGACCGCGCCGCCAGTCCTGCGCCGCCCCGTCCTCGCCAACGCCCTGCCCGACAAGGTCCGTGCTGCGGCGCCCGCGCGCAGGGCTGCGGCACCGAAGGTCCCGGACCCCGACGACGATGACATCTCCCGGACGAACGGGAGGCCGTCCCGGACGAGGATGAAGAGGAGGAAGCGCCACGACGCGGACGCGTCCGGAAGGCGCTGCGCAGCCGCCCGCACCGGCAGGTGAAACGCCTGACGGCACTGCACAGCCGTCGGCGGTTCCGGGCCGGCGGCAGGATGAGACGCCTGCCGCACAGCCGCCCGCGGCGGGTGAACCGGACGGCAGGCGACAAGGGACTGCTTCCCGCGCGCCTCGCGGTGCCGTGGCCCGCGATATCGACCGGCTACCACGTGTACGAGGTGCCCTTCCGGAGGGACCCAGGCGCCCCGAGCGGCTGCGGCGGGTGGTCGCGGCTCCTGCCCTTCCGAGGCGCTTGACCACGGCGCCGCTGAAGGCGACGACCTTCACGGACACGCGCGTCGAATACGGGGTAGAGCGGTGCTATGTGGTCCGCACCGCGGAGACGATGGGCACGCTGAGCGTCGAGAGCGAGGGGTCCGCACCCACCTGCGTGAAGGCGGCGGACGTGTTCCCGCCCGCCGCGCCGAAGTCGCTGGCGGCCGTGTCGAGCGCGGGCCGATCAGCTTGATCTGGGAAGGCAGCGAGGAACCGGACCTGGCTGGCTACATCGTCCTGCGCGGCACCGCGCCGGGGGAGCCCGTGGATCGGCTGACGCCGCAGCCGATCCGAGAGACCACGTTCCGCGATACGGCCGTGAAGCCAGGCACGCGATACGTGTACGCCGTTGTCGCGGTGGATACCGCGACGCCACCGAATACCAGCGCGCCATCGAACCGGATCGAGGAGACCGCGCGCTGATGCGCACCGGGCGTCTTCATCGCCAGCTCGCAGGGGCGCGGGCATGACCGACCTGCTGTTTCGCATCGCAGACCAGGGGCGCGTGGTGCATGCCGTGCAGCGGGGCGGCGACCTGTTCGAGGTCGAGGGCGACATTTTCTACCCCTACCGGGCGGGTGAGCCTCTCCGGCGGGACTGGCCTCGGTGCGGGTGCTCGCGCCGGTGCTGCCCAGCAAGATTGTGGCGGTAGGCCTGGACTACCGCGACCACGCGGCCGAGCAGGGAAACCTCGTCGCCTTCATTTCGGCCGTCATGACGCTGCTTCCGGGAGATATCATTTCCACGGGGACACCGGCCGGCATCGGCCCGCTCGCCGCAGGGGATGTCGTGACGGTGCGGGTATCCGGCGTCGGAGACCTGGTCAACCCGGTGATCGCGGGAATAGGGGAACAGGAAAGAAGGAGAGAGCGATGAAGATCTTCGTGGATACGGGCAGCATCAAGGACATCGAGGCGCTCGCGAACCTGGGCATCATCGACGGCGTCACCACCAACCCGTCGCTCATGGCGAAGGAGAAGGGCGACGGGCACCAGATCATCAGGGAGATCTGCCGGATCGTGCAGGGGCCGGTGAGCGCCGAAGTGGTCGCGACCGACACCGAAGGCATGCTCCGCGAAGGCCGCGAGCTGGCCTCGATCGATCCGCACGTCGTGGTGAAGGTGCCGTTCACGAAAGACGGCGTGAAGGCGTGCCGCACCCTGGCGGCCGAAGGCACGAGGGTGAACGTCACGCTGATCTTCTCGGCCACCCAGGCGCTGCTGGCGGCCAAGGTGGGCGCCGCGTACGTGAGCCCGTTCATCGGCCGGCTCGACGACGTCGCGACCGACGGCATGACGCTCATCGAGGAGATCGTCGAGATCTTCGACAACTACGAGTTCTCGACCGAGGTGCTCGTCGCCAGCGTGCGCGGGCCGATTCACGTCGTCCAGGCGGCGCGGCTCGGCGCGGATGTGTGCACGTGCCCGCCCGCGGTCATCGAGAGCATGTTCAAGCACCCGCTGACCGACATCGGCCTGGCGAAGTTCCTGCAGGACTACGAGAAGGCGCAGGCGGCGCTAACCGTCAACCGTTGACCGTTGACCGTTGACCGTTGACCGTTGACCGTTGACCGTTGACCGTCGACCGTATCCGTTTGACATGGATCATTCGAACGACCTGGCGGAGCTCGAACGCCTCGCGGAGCTGGGCGGGGGGGCCGACAGGCTCCGCCGCCAGCACGATGCGGGCAAGCTCACGGTCAGGGAGCGGATCGATCTGCTCTTCGATCCCGGCAGTTTCGAAGAGGTCGACAAGCTCGTCACCCACCGCTGCCGCGACTTCGGCATGGCCGAGCAGATTGTGCCGGGGGATGGCGTCGTGGCAGGCCACGGGCGGGTGGACTGGACGGCCCGTGTTCGCGTTCGCGCAGGACTTCACCGTGTTTGGCGGTTCCCTGTCCGAGACGAATGCCGCGAAGATCGCGAAGGTGATGGACCTCGCGATGAGCATGGGGGCACCCATCGTCGGGCTGAACGACTCGGGCGGTGCGCGCATCCAGGAAGGCGTCCTGTCGCTCGGCGGGTATGCCGACATCTTCCTGCGCAACACGCTCGCGTCGGGCGTCATCCCCCAGATCTCGGCGATCATGGGCCCGTGTGCCGGGGGAGCGGTGTACTCCCCCGCGATCACGGACTTCACGGTCATGGTCCGCGGCACGAGCTACATGTTCGTCACCGGTCCCGACGTCGTGAAGACGGTGACGCACGAGGACGTCACCAAGGAACAACTCGGCGGCGCGATGACGCACAACGCGACGAGCGGCGTCGCCCACTTCGCCGTGGACGACGACCGCGAGTGCCTGCTGCTCATCCGGGAGCTGCTGGGATATCTGCCCTCGAACAACGTCGACCCCGCGCCGATTCTCGCGAGCACTGATCCGCCGGACCGCGAGGACGAGGCGCTCGATCACCTCGTGCCGCCCTCCCCGAACCAGCCGTACGACATGCACGACCTGCTGCGGTCGGTCGTGGATGGTGGCGAGTTCCTCGAGGTGCACGCGCACTTCGCGCGCAACATGATCGTCGGCTTCGCGCGGCTGAACGGCGCGTCGGTGGGGCTGGTCGCCAACCAGCCCGCACACCTCGCGGGCACGCTCGACATGGACGCATCGGTGAAGGCCGCGCGCTTCGTCCGCTTCTGCGACGCGTTCAACATCCCGGTGGTCACCTTCGAAGACGTGCCCGGGTTCCTGCCGGGCGTGAACCAGGAATACGGCGGGATCATCCGGCACGGGGCCAAGCTGCTCTACGCGTACGCCGAAGCCACGGTGCCGAAGGTCACGGTCATCACGCGGAAGGCCTACGGCGGCGCGTACTGCGTGATGGCGAGCAAGCACATTCGGACGGACGCGAACTTCGCGTGGCCCACGGCGGAGATCGCCGTCATGGGCCCCGAGGGCGCGGTGAACATCCTGTACAAGCGCGAGCTCGACGCAGCCGACGACCCGGCGGCGCTCCGTGCGCAGCGCGTGGACGAGTACAGGGAGAAGCTTGCGAACCCGTTCGTGGCGGCCGGCCGCGGTTTCATCGACGAAGTCATCCAGCCGCGGCAGACACGGCGCAAGCTCATCGCGGCGCTCGCCCGGTTCTCCACCAAGCGCGACCGCAATCCGCCGAAGAAGCACGGGAATATTCCGTTGTAGACGGGCCGGCAGGCTGCAGGCTCGAGGCGGCAGCCTGCAGGCGGTGTCTGGCCTCAGGCTCGACGTGCCCGCAATCTGCAGTGTGTAGCCCGCGGCCTGCTCGGGCAGATAGAATCGTCCGGTCTTGCCTGCCATCCGCAAAGTCCTCATCGCCAACCGCGGCGAAATCGCCGTGCGCATCGTGCGCGCGTGCCGCGAGCGTGGCCTGGCGAGCGTAGCCGTGTATTCGGACTGCGACCGCACGGCCAGGCACGTGCGCATGGCCGACGAAGCGTGGCGGCTCGGCGGCAACACGCCCGGCGAGAGTTATCTCCGCATCGACGCGGTCGTGGAGATCGCCCGGCGCTGCGGTGCTGATGCGGTCCACCCGGGCTATGGCTTCCTTGCCGAGAACGCGGCCTTTGCCGAGGCCTGCGGCGCCGCCGGCCTGACGTTCATCGGTCCGACGCCCGCCGCGATCCGCGCGATGGGCAGCAAGACGGCCGCACGTGCCGTGGCAACGGCGGCCGGCGTGGCGGTCGTGCCTGGCACCGCGGCGCCGCTGCCGGCGGGCTGTTCGGACGCGGAGGTGGCAAGGGCCGCGCGCGACGTGGGCTATCCGCTCATGCTGAAGGCCGTGGCCGGCGGCGGCGGCAAGGGCATGCGCCTCGTCATGGACGAGAGCGAGCTGACTGACGCGCTCCGCGGCGGCCCGCAGCGAGGCGCAGTCGTCGTTTGGCGATGCCTCCGTCTATCTGGAGCGGCGGCTCGAACGCCCGCGCCATATCGAGGTGCAGCTGCTTGGCGATGCGCACGGCACCGTCCTGCCATTCGTGGAGCGCGAGTGCTCCATCCAGCGGCGGCACCAGAAGGTGCTCGAGGAGAGCCCGTCGATCGCGGTCACCCCGGATCAGCGGCGCGCGCTGACGGATGCGGCTGCACGCGTGGCGCGCCGCGTCGGGTACACCAACGCGGGGACGATCGAGTTCCTGCTCGACGCGGACGGACAGTTCTACTTCCTCGAGATGAACACGCGGCTGCAGGTGGAACACCCGATCACCGAGATGGTCACCGGCATCGATCTCGTGGAGTGGCAGCTGCGCATCGCGCAGGGCGAGCGGCTCACCCTCGATCCCGAGGCGCTGGTCACGCCGCGCGGCCACGCCGTCGAGGCTCGCATCTACGCCGAGGATCCTGACGATCGCTTCATGCCCTCGCCAGGACACGTCACCCACCTCCGCGCGGCGTCCGGCCCGGGCGTGCGCGACGATGGCGGTCTCACCGCACCGGGCGACGTGCCCATCTACTACGATCCGATGATTGCGAAGCTGATTGCGTGGGGCGGCGACCGTCCGCAGTCGATAGCGCGCCTCGCCCGTGCCCTGCGCGAATACGAAATCGAAGGGATCAAGACGACCATTCCGTTCTTCCGGTGGCTGCTCACAAACGAGGACTACCTGGCCGCGCGCGTGGACACTACCTGGCTGGATCGCGTGCTTGCGGGGCGCGCCGGTGAGCCCTTCTGGGCGAGTGATGAGCCCGTGGCAGACCTTGCCTCGATCGCCGCGGCGATCCACGCGTGCACGGCCAAGGGGACGGCGGGCGCGGGCCAGGCCGGAGTGCCGGCCGCGACTGGCGGCTGGGTGGCGGCAGCCCGCCGCGAGGCACTTCGATGAGGCCGTCGGCCTTGGAGCTGGAGGTCGAGGGGCTGGTCCGCAAAGTGCAAGTGGCGCACGAACGGGGGCGATTCGAAATCCTGCTCGACGGCGTGGCCCACAGCGTCGATGCCGTCCCGATCGAGCCGGGGCGGTGGTCGCTGCTGATGGCCGACGGCCGCAGCCACGAGGTCGTCATCGTGGCAAACGGCCATGAGGGGGCGGCGACCGTCCTTGTTGATGGCTCCGTCGTGCCGATCGGCGTGCGCGACCCCCGCCGGCGTCGGGACGCCGCCGGCGGGCACGCGGTGGTTGGTCCAATCCGCATCGTCGCGCACATGCCGGGCAAGGTCGTTCGGGTCCTCGCCGCGCCCGGTGATGCGGTGTCAGCCCGCCAGAGTGTCATCGTGGTTGAAGCCATGAAGATGGAAAACGAGCTTCGTGCGCCGCGGGCGGGCATCGTAGGCGAGGTGCTCGTGTGCGAGGGCGCCCTCGTCGAGGCGGGCACGCTGTTGCTGACCATCGGATGACGGACCATTCCCAGCCGCCAGACGATCCCGTAGCGGGTGCCGAGGCGCCGGTGTCGGGAGCGCCCGCGCGCCCGCGGCGCAGCTGGGTGCGCCGTATCGGCCGCGCCGTCCTGCGCTTCCTCTCCATCCTCGCCATCCTGCTGGCCGTGGCGCTCATCACGACGGTGTCCGTCGATCTGGGTCCGGCCTTGCGCGCGCGCGCAGCAAAGGCCGGCGGCAACTACCTCAAGCGCGAGATGGCGATCGGCGGCCTCTCCGTGCGACTGCTGACGGGCACCTTCGATAGTCGACGACCTGCGCATCGGCGGACTGCACGCCGGGGATCGTCCGTTCCTCACCGCCAAACGCATCTCCATCTCGCTGGTCCCGTCCGCGCTGCTCCGGCGCGAGGTGCTGTTCGAGTCCGTGCGGATGACCGGCTGGACGATGGCCGTGGAGACATGGCCGAACGGGCAGCAGAGCTTTCCGAGGTTCACGCGGGGAGGGCCGAGCGGGCCGAGGCGGTTCGTCACCACAGTGCGCTCGGTACGGGCCACCGAGGGCGAGTTCATCTTTCAGGACCACGGCACGCCCTGGAGCGCCGTGGCGCGGAACCTCGAGGTGACCCTCACGCGCGGCGCCACCTACGATGGCACGGCACGGTTCTCCAACGGCACGGTAACCATCCAGAATCACCTGCCGATGCGGACCGACATGACGTCGCGCTTCACGATCGAAGCGGGCATCGCCCGGTTCAGCGAGATGCAGCTGCTCGCCGATGGATCGCGGTCGCAGGTGACCGGCGCCGTCGACCTCGGCCACTGGCCGGAGCAGACGTGGCAGGTGAAATCGACCGTGCACTTCCCGCGCATGCGGGAGATCTTCTTCACAAAGGAGCGCTGGCGCCTGAGGGGTGACGGCGGCTTCACCGGCGTGTTCCACCTCTTCAAGGGGGGCCGCGAGCTGAAGGGTACGTTCGCCAGCGCAGAGGCCGGCGTGAACGAGTATCGCTTCCAGGCGCTGCAGGGATCGCTGCTGTGGCTGCCGCAGAAATTCGAGGTCACGAACGCGACGGCGCGAGTCTACGGCGGCAGCGCACGCTTCGGCTATCTGATGGCGCCGATCGGGACGGCAACGCCGGCGCGGGCGGTCTTCGACGCGACGTATCGGGACGTCGACATCGGCCGGCTGGGCGACAGCCTCGCACTGCGCGGCATCCGCTTTACGGGAAACGCGACCGGGCGCACTCGCCTCGAGTGGCCGCTCGGCCGGTTCTCCGCCGGGCTGCGCGGCACCGGGCAGCTGGAGGTCCGGCCGCCGGCCGGGGAACTTGTGCTGGGCCGAAGCGCCCCAGGCGAGCTCACGAGCGAGGAGGAGCGGCTGGGAAAGGTCTGGGGGCCGTTCGCGTCACGGCTGCCGATCGCCCGTGTCCCGATCGGCGCGGAGCTCGCTTACACACTCGATCCTGAGTGGGTCGAGATCGGGCCCAGCCGCTTCGCGACCCGCAAGACGTACGTGGAATTCGAGGGGCGCACGGCCTGGGGGCAGAACTCCAGGATCCCCTTCCACGTCACCAGCGCCGACTGGCTCGAGAGCGACCGTCTCCTCGCCGGCATCATGAACGCGTTCGGCTCCGACACCGGGGCTGTCGACGTCGGGGGGTGGGGTGAGTTCGACGGCGTGATGACCGAGGCGTTCCGCGCGCCGCGGGTGGAGGGCCACTTCAGCGGCGAGCGGATGCGTGCCTGGGACGTCGTCTGGGGGGACGGGGCAGCCGACATTGTCATCGAGCACGGCTACGTCACCGTCGAGAACTCCGCGATTCGCAGCGGCGCGTCGGTAATCGAAACCGAGGGGCGCTTCTCGCTGGGATATCCGCGCAAGGATGGAGGCGAAGAGATCAACGCGCGAGTACGGCTGACGGACCGTCCGATCGCCGATCTGCGCCACGCCTTCCTGCTCGACGACTACCCGGTGGACGGGCGCCTCTCTGGTGAGTTCCACCTGTACGGGAAGTTCGAAACGCCGTTCGGCTTCGGCAAGCTGCAGATTGCCGACGGTGTCGCCTATCAGGAGCCGTTCGAGCGTGCGTCTGCATCGCTGCGCTTCGAGGGGGCCGGCGTCCGCCTCGATGCGATTGAGGCCGCCAAGGGCGGCGGGCCGATCTCCGGCGCCGCTTACGTCGCGTGGGCAGGCACGTACTCCTTCAACGTTTCGGGGCAGCGTGTGCCCGTGGAGTCGATGGCCTCGTTGGCATACCCGCAGGCCCCCCTCTCGGGGCTGACGGACTTCACCGCGTCTGGCAGCGGACGCTTCGACGAGCCCAGGTACGACGTGCGCTTCGGTGTGAGCGATCTGTTCGTCAGCGACGAGGGAATCGGCGAAGTGACGGGTCGGCTTGCCATGCGCAACACCGTGATCACGGTGGAGATGGAAGCCGCCTCGCCCAGGCTTTCTGTATCGGCTACGGGCCGCATCCCCTTGACGCCGGATTCCGACGCAGAGCTGACGCTGCGTTTCACCGATACGTCGCTCGACCCCTACGTGCGCGCGTTCGAACCGCGGCTCTCCCCGTTCACGACGGCCGTCGTCAGCGGGAGGATCCGCGTTGTCGGCGACTTGAGCCGTGTGGAGCACCTGCTGGTCGACGGCACCGTCGATCGGATCGACCTGCGATTATTCGACTACGCGTTGCGCAACGACGGCCCTATTCGCCTGCTCCTCGACAATCAGACGGTGCAGATTGAGCAGATGCGGCTCGTGGGAGAGAACACGAGCCTGGATGTGAACGGCACGGTGGGGCTCGCGGACCGGCAGATTGCGCTGCACGCGACCGGCGACGCCAACCTCAGCATCCTGCAGGGGTTCTTCCGCGATATCCGCAGCTCGGGTCAGGCGGACCTCGCGGCCGACGTCCGCGGCCCCCTCGACAAGCCGGTCTTCGCCGGCAGCGCCTCCCTCGCGGGCGGCCGCATCCGGCACTTCGCGTTCCCCCACTCGCTGGACGCGATGAACGGCCGTGTCACGTTCGATGCGGGCGGCGTGCGACTGGACGGTCTCACGGCGCGCCTCGGTGGGGGCCTCGTGCGGTTCGGCGGCCGCATCGGTCTCACCGGCTACGCGCCCGGCGATCTGGATGTCACGGCACACGGCGAAGACATGCGCCTTCGCTACCCCGAAGGGTTCCGGTCCGTCGTCGACGCCGACCTGGCGCTGCGCGGACGCCCGGAGGGACCTCTCTTGAGCGGTTCCGTGCTCGTGAAGAGCGCGGTGTTCTCCCGGCGGTTCGAGACCACCGTGAATTTTCTCGAGCTCGCCGGGCGCCCGGCCCCGATTGCGGCGCCAGGCGGGACCACGGGTTTCCCGCTGCGGTTCGACGTGCGCCTGGTCGCGCCATCCAGCTTGCGTGTCGAGAACAACGTGCTTCGGATCGTCTCCAGCGCGGACCTGAACCTGCGGGGCACCCTGGATCGGCCACTTCTCTTCGGCCGCGCCGAGATCGAGCGCGGTGAGTTCATGTTCGAGGCGAAGCGGTACGTGATCACGCGTGGCACCATCGATTTCAGCAACCCGTCGCGGATCGAGCCCTTCGTCGACCTCGAGGCGGAGACGCGCGTGCGCGTGCCGGGGCAGACCTATCACGTCACGGCGAGCATTGCGGGCACGATGTCGCGCGTGCAGTGGGGCCTCAACGCCGATCCGCCGCTGCCCACGGTCGACATCCTCTCGCTCCTCCTGAGCAACACCGCCCCGGTGGATCCCGAGCTCGCCCGGCTGCGCTCGCCCCAGGAGGCTGAGCAGCAGCTGCTGCAGGCGCGGGCGGCGCAGCTGCTCGTCAGCCCGCTCTCCGCGGGCGTTGGCCGCGTGGTCGAGCAGACGTTCGGCGTCGACACATTCCAGATTACGCCCTCGCTGAGCGACCCGACGCAGCAGTCGTCGCGCTTCAACCCGGGCGCCCGCGTGACGATCGGGAAGCGGATCTCGTCACGCGCGTACCTGACCTTTTCTCAGAGCTTGACGCCGCAGTCCACCAGCCGTGATCAGGTCATCCTGCTCGAGTACGACCAGTCGGACCGCTTGTCGTGGCTGCTCTCGCAGAATGAGGACCGGACCTACGCGCTCGAGATGCGTGTGAGGCACGCGTTCTGATGTGGCGCCGCGCACGGTGGCTGGCGCTGATTGCGGCGCTGACCATCGCGGGCCCCGGCGGGGCAGCCGCACAAAATACGGCCCCGGGGGCCAATCCGATGGCCGCGTACCTGGGCCAGCCGATCGTCTCGATAACGGTCACGCTGGAGGGTGTGCCGACGGCCGAACCGGCGCTCGTCGACCTGATCGAGACCCGCGCCGGACGGCCGCTGTCCGCGCGCGACGTGCGTGACAGCATCGCGCACCTGTTCAGTCTCGGCCGCTTCGAAGATGTGCGCGTGTACGCCGCTCCAGCGGCGGACGGCGTCGCGCTCCGCATCGAGCTGCTGCCCCTCCACTCCGTCGGACGAATCGCATTCACCGGCACCATCGGGCTCGACGAGGGGCTCCTGCGCCGCACCATCGCCGGGCGCTTCGGCGTCACGCCTGCGGCCGCACGGGCGGCCGATGTGGCGCGGACGCTGTCGACGCTGTATCGCGACCACGGGTACGTGAAGGCACGCATCGAGCCGCACGCAACGGTCGAGCACCGCGAGGAGCGCACCACCCTGACGTTCGAGATCGATGCCGGTCCGCGCCTCACCGTGTCGAAGGTGCGCTTCGATGGAAACGCCCCCGGAACTCTGGCGCTGGCAGAGGCACAGCTCGGGTTCGCTGCAGGACAGCCGTACGATCGTCCGCGCGTGGCCTCGCGGATTGCCTCGTACATCGCCAACCTGCGGCGGCGCGGGTACTACGAGGCGCAGGGGGACCACGCGCTGCAGAACATATCGGATGACGGCCGCTCGGCGGAGCTCGTTGTCCACATCGACGGAGGGGCGCGGATCATCGTGCAGTTCGAAGGCGACCCGGTGCCGCCCAAGGTGCGCGCCGACCTGGTGCCGATCGGACGTGAAGCCTCCGTCGACGAGGATCTGCTCGAAGATGCGGCGCGCGCGCTCGCGGAACATTTCCGCTCGCAGGGCTATCGGGACGCCGAGGTCACCTACACGCGCAGCCCGGGCGAAGACGAGCTCGCGATCGTTTTCCGCGTGGCGCGTGGGCCCCTGTTCCAGGTGGGCCGCGTCGAGATCTCCGGCAACGCGAGCCTTCCGCTTACGACGATAGCGCCCCTCGTCCGCGCGCGCGAAGGAGAGCCGTTCGTCGAAGCCCAGCTCGATACCGACATCGAGGCGATCGTGAACGTGTATCGGCGCGCCGGGTTCCCGGACGTCAAGGTACGGTCGGCCGTCGTTCCTGAACCGGGTCCGGGTCCGGGTCCGGTTACCGCGGTCGTGCGCCTCTCGATCCAGGAAGGACCGCGCGTGGTGCTCGGCACCCTCGCGATCACCGGAAACGCCACGCTGTCGGAGCCGCAGCTGCTCGAAGGGGTGAGGTCCACACCGGGCCAGCCGCTCCATCAGCCGCAACTCGCACAGGACCGGGACGGGATGCTGCTCAAGTACCTGAATCTTGGTTATCGCTACGCAGACATCGACGTGCACGTCGACTTCAGCCCCGACCGATCACGCGCAAACGTGCGGTTCGAGGTGCGCGAGGGCCAGCAGGTGCTCGTGGATCACGTGCTCGTCGTCGGCAACGAGCGCACCAAGGTCGAGACGGTCCGGCGCGAGATCGTGCTGCACCCCGGCGACCCGCTCGGGTTCGACAGCGTGGCGGAAACGCAGCGCCGCATCAGCGGGCTTGGCCTGTTCCGGCGCGTCCGCATCAGCGAAATCGATCACGGGGCCGCCGGCAGCCGCGACGTGCTGGTCACGGTCGAGGAGGCCCCCGCCACGACGCTCGGGTACGGCGGCGGTGTCGAGGTGACCCGGCGGCTCGTCCGCACGTCAGCAACCGCGGTTCCAGACGAGCAATTTCAATTCGCGCCGCGCGGATTCGTAGAGATCGGGCGCCGCAACCTGTTCGGGCGCAACCGATCCGTCAACCTGTTCACTCGCATGTCTCTCCGCGCCCGCGGCGACTCGGTCATCACTGAAGACGGTGTGCAGCCGGCCACGGAGTTCAACGAGTACCGGGTCCTCGGGACGTACCGCCAGCCGCGCATCTTCGGTACGACCGACTTCGTGGCGAGCGCGTTCATCGAGCAGGGCGCCCGCACCAGCTTCGACTTCAATCGCCGTGGGGCTCGTGCCGAGCTCGCCAGGCGACTCGGCCCGCGGTGGAGCCTCAGCGCACGCTATGCGCTGGAAAGCACGAAGGTGTTCAACGAGACGGTCTCTGAGGAAGACGAGCTGCTCATCGATCGGCTGTTCCCCCAGGTACGCCTGTCCACCGTGTCCTCGTCGCTCATCAGGGACACGCGCGACGACCCTCTGGGACCATCGCGCGGCACGCTGGTCGGGATCGACAACGAGGTGGCCGGACGCGCCATCGGTTCGGAGGTGGGGTTCGTAAAGAGCTTCGTGCAGGGGTTCGCCTATCGGCGGCTCCGGGGGCGTCGCGGCGCAATCCTGGCCATGGGCGTCCGGCTCGGCCTCGCCGCGGGCTTCTCGCGTGAGGTTCCGCAGGTGGATGATGAGGGTAATCCCGTGCCGGGACCCGACGGTGCGCCGGTCCTGGTGCGCATCGACGACCTGCCGGCGAGCGAGCGGTTCTTCACCGGCGGCGATACAACCGTGCGCGGATTCGGCCTCGACCAGCTGGGCACCGAGGAGACGCTCGATCCGAATGGGTTTCCAAGAGGCGGGAACGCGGTGCTGGTGCTGAACGGCGAGGTGCGCGTGCCGCTCTGGCGTGACGTGGGAGTCGTGACCTTCCTCGACGCCGGGAACGTCTTCAGGCGGGTGGACGACTTCGACCTGGGCGAGATTCGCGGCGCCGCCGGCTTTGGCCTGCGGTATCGATCGCCGATCGGACCGCTGCGTTTCGACCTCGGATTCAAGCTCGATCGCCGCGTGCTGCCGAACGGCAGTCGGGAGCGGCCGACCGCGCTGTTCATCAGCCTGGGGCAGGCCTTCTGATGGCACCTCGGACGCCCCTCATCGCCGCTGCGCTCACGTGCGTGGCGCTGCTCGCAGTCGCTGCGCCCGGCCGCGGGGACGATCTGCTCGATCGCGTGCTTGCCACCGTGGAAGGGCGGGTGATTACCCTGTCGGACGTGCGCACGGCGGTGCAGTTCGGGCTGGTCGCGGCCGACTCGCCGGCCGACGTGATGGCCGCATCACTCGATCGGCTGATCAACCGCCTCGTGATCTTGTCCGAGGTCGAGCGATATGCGCCGCCCGAACCGGATCCGGCTGCCATCCGCGAGGCGGTGGCGGCGATTCGGGCGCGATTTGTCACGGAGGAGGCCGCAGACGCGGCGCTGCAGGTTGCGGGACTCGACAAGGCGGCGCTCACGCAGTGGGCGCGCAACGACCTGCGCATTGCGCAGTATCTTCGCGAACGGTTCGCGGGCACCGCCGAACCGAGCGAGGAGGACATCGAGGGCTACATCCGCAGGCACGAGGCCGACCTGCGGCGCACCGGACGCGCGCTCGACGATCCGGAGGTTCGGCGGATGGCGAGGGAGCGTGTCGCGGCCGAGCGGCAGGAGGCGATGGTGGCCGAGTGGGTGCAGGGGTTGCGGGCCCGCGCCGGAGTGAGCACGACGCCCGCGCTGCAGGACTGACGGGCGGCGGGCATGACGCGGTGCGAGCGGTGCGAGGGTGCGCCTACAGGGGCACGCTGCGCACGAGCATGAGTTGCAGCACCTGCGCGCCGTTGTAGAGCGCATGGCTGACGATGGGGCCCACCGCGCTGCCGCGGCGGAGATACATGAGGCCCCAGACAAACCCCAGCATGCCCGTTGCGACGGCGGCATCGAACCCCTGGATGATGTGCCCCGCCCCGAAGGCGATGCTGACGACGGCGAGGCCGACGGTGGGTCCGCCGAGATGGGTCGAGAAGCGGCGCAGCAGGAACGCGCGCTGCACCTCTTCACGCAGCCCCCCTGCAACGATTGCGACGACTGAGAACAACCCCGCATCGCGCGGGGTCCTGATCAGCTGTTCGAACGGGTTCGCCGGCACATTGTGGAGCCACGGAAACAGCTGGCGCAGCGTGAGCACTGTCACACCGACGGCAAGAAACAACGCGGGCACCAGCGCGACACCGAACCAGGCGTCGCGGCGGATCGATCGGCCGCCAAGCAGCAGACCACTCATCGTCTCGCCGCGCGCGCGCTGCAGGGCCGCGATCAACAGGAGGAGCACGAAGGTGTCGATCAACGCGAGGGCGAAGAGCGGGCCGGCCTGCGGCACGCCGGCGTGGGTGAACGGGCTCCACCCGCCGAGCGCGAGGACCTGGCCGATCAGCAGTTGCGTGGGGATGCCCGAGCACAGCAGTACCTCCGCGAGTGCTCCTGCGCGTTCACCACGGGGCCGTTCGACACCGCCAGTGGCGAGCGCCTCTTCATGCGGAAGCCGCGCGCCCGCCGCGGGCTCATAGAAGGGAGACTCGGTCGAGGGCGCGGTTTCCACTCGTTGAAATGTACTACACGCGCCTCGCTCGCGAGGGATGGCCCGACCGTACGCGTGTCCGGTCACCCGGACGAACGGGTCGCGAGCGTGGCCTTTCCGAGGCGTGGACGGCAGATCGCAAACGGCTGAGGTCAAGCGCGGGTCGTCGCAGTGCTTTACGGGGTGGGATGACGAGGGTACACTGAGCCCTTTCACGCTCGCGACCGACACGTCCGGAAAATTGAACCGCGCCCTGCGGGTAGTGGTTTGGGGAGGCAGCCTGATACAGATGCACAGCACCGCGGAACTTGAAATCGACGGCGCCACCGCACCCGGGCTCGGTGAACGTCTTCTGCTGGTCGAAGACGATCCCGCTACGCGTTACGGGCTCATCGAGCTGGTACGCACGTGGGGGTTCGTCGCCGACGCAGCCTCCGACGGTGAAGAGGCGCTGCGCAAGGTCACGAGCTTCCGGCCCGGCATCATCATCAGCGACCTGGCCATGCCCGGCATCAACGGGCTCGAGCTCGTCCGCCGCCTGCAGGAGCAGGACCGCGACATCACCACCATCATCCTCACGGGGCAGGGCTCCGTCGAGACCGCGGTCGAGGCCATCAAGGTCGGCGCCTACGACTATCTCACCAAACCGGTCGACCCGCAGCGCCTGCAGATCCTGCTCGAGAAAGTCGTCGAGCGGCAGCAGACGCTTCGGGAGGTGAAGGTACTGCGCCGGCAGCTGCGCGAACGGGGCACGTTCGGCCCGATGATCGGACACAGCCCGCAGATGCGGAAGGTGTATCAAATCATCGAGCAGGCGGGTCCCACTGGTGCGTCGGTGCTGATCAGCGGGGAGAGCGGGACGGGCAAGGAGCTCGTAGCGCTCACGATCCATCAGTTGAGCCCGCGCGCGGCCATGCCATACGTGCCCATCAATTGCGCCGCGATTCCAGAAACGCTGCTCGAGAGCGAGATCTTCGGCCACGAGAAGGGCGCATTTACCGGCGCCGCCGAACGCCGGCAAGGCTGCTTCGAGCTCGCCGATCACGGCACACTGTTCCTCGACGAGATTGCCGAGATGACACCGCAGACGCAGGTGAAGCTGCTGCGGGTGCTGCAGGAGCGCAAGTTCCGCCGGCTCGGCGGGCGGATGGAGCAGCCGGTCGACGTGCGGGTCATCGCGGCCACGAACGTGGATCCAGCTGAGGCCGTGCAGAAGGGCAAGCTGCGCGAGGACCTGTACTATCGGCTGAATGTGTTCGCGATCGTCCTGCCGCCGCTGCGGGATCGCCGAGAAGACCTGCCGCTGCTCGTGGAGGCGTTCCTGACCGAGTTCAACCAGCGCAACAACCGTTCGATCATGGCCGTGAGCCAGGATGCCATGCGCATCATCGAGGGGTATCACTGGCCCGGAAACGTGCGGGAGCTGCGCAACGTGATCGAGCGGGCGACGATCCTCGCGGAAGGGGAGTTCATCGAGCTGCGGCATCTGCCGCCGTCGCTGGTGGACACGCCACCGTCCGGGCAGCCTGCGCTCGCTCTGTCGCCGGGGACGACCGTCGAGGAGGCTGAGCGCCGCCTGATCCTCATGACCCTGGAGCACACGCGCGACAACAAGACCCGCGCGGCGCAGATTCTGGGCATCAGCCTCAAGACGCTGCACAACAAGCTCAATCGGCTGAAGCTGCGGAAGGCCGCGCCCCGCGCTGAGTAGGTTCGACACCGGTCAGCCCGGGTCCTGACGTCACGCCTGGCATCCATGCGGCTGAACATCAAGACCAAGCAGGTTCTCGGCGTGACCTCCACGGTCGGCGCCGTGGTCGTGGCCCTCAGCCTGTACCACCTGGGATCCCTCGCGAGGTACAGCCTCGAAGAGAGCAAGGCCCGCGGCCTGCTGCTCTCGCGCGCCATCTACCAGCGCACCCAGGGCATCGCACCGCGCGCCTCCGACCCCTACACGGCGCTGCGGCAGGACGCGGGGCTGAAGTCGATCCTCGAATCCAGCATCTACTCGCGCGACGTCACCTACGCCGCGATCGTCGACCCGTCCGGGACGATCATGGCCCACAGCGATCCGAGCCGCATCGGCCGCCGGCTGCCCGCACTGCAGCAGGTCGACGATCTGATCGCGATGCGGCCGCTGCGCCAGGTCTGGTTGATTTTTACCGACCCCGGACGCAACGTGGAAGTGCGCGAGCGGCTGATGCTGGGTAGCGGTGACTTCGGCGCCATCCGTATCGGCATTTCGACCCTCCTCGTGCGGCGGGAGCTCGAAGGGGCTCTTCGCCCAGCGATCGGCACGGTGCTGGGGGCGCTCATCATCGCCACGTTTATGGCGATGCTGCTGGCGCAGCTCTTCCTCCGTCCCATTCATGTGATCAAGAGCGGTCTGACCCGGCTGCAGCGCGGCGAGACCGGCGTCACGTTCGATCTGCCGAAGGACGAGTTCGGCGACCTCGGGATGTTCTTCAGCGCGGTGAGCGACAAGCTCTCGGCCGACCGCACCGCCCTGGCGGGGCAGAAGGCAAACCTCGAGACGGTCGTCGAGCGGCTGGAAGACGCGGTGGCGATCTTCAACGGCAGTGGCGAGCTGCTGTTCGCCAATCCAGCCATGCGTGCGCTGGCGCCGCAGGTTGCCGGCGGTGTGGACATGCCGGCCCCCTGGCGCGATCTCGTGCACAAGACGCTCGCGTCGCGCCAGTCACACGGCCCCGTCTCCATGCAGGCGCGAGAAGCCGGCGCCGAGGAGGACAGTGAGTGGCTGGTCAGCACCCACGTGGTGGAAGACGTCGACCACCGGCTCGTGGGCGTGATGCTGACGGGGCGCAACCTCGACGCACTGGCCAACGTGCAGTCCACGTTGCGGTACTCGAGCAAGCTCACCGCGCTCGGGCGACTCTCCGCCGGCGTCGCCCATGAGGTGAAGAACCCGCTGAACGCCATGATGATCCACCTCGAGCTCCTTCGCCAGAAGCTCTCCGGGGGACGTCCGGCCCTGCGCGCGGCCGCGCTCGGGGAAACGGCCGTGGCGACAGCAGCCGGCGGCGGCGGCGCGGTCGCGACCGTCGCGCCGGCCGCCGATCTCACGGGCGCCCTGGATCACGTGTCGGTCATCTCGAACGAGATCAAGCGCCTCGATCAGGTGCTGCAGGGTTTTCTGCGGTTCACGCGACCCGAAGATCTCAGGCTGCAGCCGGTCGATCCGGCGGCGCTTCTCGAGGAGGTCGCCCGGGTGATCCAGGGTGAGGCGCCCGCGAGCGGCGTGCGGGTCGAGATGCACGCGCCGCCCTCGGTGCCTGTACGTCAACGGTGACGCGGGCATGCTCCGGCAGGCGATCCTGAACCTCGCGCTGAACGCATGCCAGGCGATGCCGGGAGGCGGCGTGCTCCGGTTCGGCACGCGGCGGGCCTCGAAGAGCCGCGTGGAACTGTCGGTTGAAGACACCGGGACGGGGATCCAGCCGGAACACCTCCAACGGATCTTCGATCTGTACTTCACCACGCGGCCAAAAGGCACCGGCATCGGGCTCTCGATGGTGTACCGTACTGTGCAGTTGCACGACGGCGACATCGAGGTTCAGTCCACGCCGGGCGTGGGCACCACGTTCCGCGTGCTGATTCCCGAGGCATGATCGAGGTCGCCGCAGATGGGGGCTGGATGGGTGAGTGCCGTGCGTGACCGCCCGGCGCCGATTGTCGGGGCGATGCTGCTGACGATGACCCTCTGTGTCTGCGCCGGGTGTGCCAAGCCGCAGCCTGACCTCGAGCCCGAGCTGCCCCCGCTCGCCGCACCGCTGCCGCCGCCCCGGCTGCTGCCTCCCCTGGCTGGCGGACCGATCGAGGGCGCCACGACGCCTCCGCCACCGGAGGCGGGACGTCCGTCCACACCGCCGCGGCGGCGCGACATGGCCAGAGCCGACGGCCCGCGGCAGGAGCCCAAGCCCGCGGAGTTGCCGAGACCTGAGGCGTCGGTGGAGGGCCAGCGGCCAGCAGAAGAGGCGCCCGGGTCCGACCCCGCGCCCGTGCTGCAACTCGCCCCAACGACGGAGTCCGCGGCCACCGAGGGAACCATCCGCCAGCAATTGATGCGTGCGGCGAGGGACCTGAACCACGTCGATTACGTCGCGCTGAGCGCAGACGCCAAGGCGCAGTACGACACCGCCAAGCGCTTCATGGTGCTGGCGGATCAGGCCATCAAGGATCGTAACTTCGTGTTCGCGCGCACGCTCGCCGACAAGGCCGCCGTGATTGCAGGCGTGCTGTCGAACAGATAGACGCTGATGGGCCAGCGAGCAGCCTGAGGGATGCCCAGGCCTGCACACACGTGGCACCGCGCCTCCTGTGGTGTGAGCAGTTTCTCTGCTCGCCGGTCTGCTCACGGCCTCAACCCCTTGCATTTCGCGGCTCGTTGGGCGTGGCATCTCGCTTGCTCTAACCAACAGCAACAACGATTCGCCTTTCCTCGCACTCCCGCGAGGGGAGAAACCCACCCGAACCTCTGCCTGTGCACGGGGGAGGTGGTCTCCGGACCCCTCCCCGCCTGCCCTCTCCTTTTTTTGCAGGTCTCCGGGTGAAACTCCTATTTTTTGGCCTCTTTGTCGCATTCTCTGGCACTGCAGATGACCTATCGGCGATATGGCGCGCGCCATGTTCGCCGGCTTCACAAGCGCCGCCAGACGCATGAGCTAGCGCTTACGGCCGACCCCAGCATTTTCTGGCCAAGTTTTGCCACATCTTGCGACTGACCTAAAAGATCTCCACAATATGTAGTGTTCGCGCGTTTGACAAACCAGAGAGGCGCGCGCATAGTTCCGGTCCGGCGCGCGGAGCGGTCAGACCGCAGGAACGTCCCACGTCCTGCCCAACGACTCTCCCGGGCAGGCGAGAACGCCTGAGCGCGCCGATCCACATCAAGATTGTTTGCGCGCGCACATCGGAGCGATGACGCGCGCGCCGTTTGGAGGAACACACATGCAAACGCGCGCGGCTCAGGACACCACAGCGGCCGGTGAGCGGGTCGTCGACATCGAGGTCATCCCATCCGAACCGGCGGCAGAATTGGGCATCTCGTTCCCGCGGTATTTCAGCCGGCCTGGCGTCGACCCGTTCGATGACGTGGAGTGGGAACTCCGCGCGGCCGTGATCGGCAACGAACGGGGCCAGGTCGTGTTCGAGCAGCGCGACGTCGAAATCCCGAAGGCCTGGTCGCAGCAGGCCACCAACATCGTCGTCTCGAAATACTTCCGCGGGCAGATCGGCACGCCCGGGCGCGAGCGTTCCGTGAGGCAGCTGATCGGACGCGTGGTCACCACGATCACCGAGTGGGGGCGCAAGCAGCACTACTTCGCGACCGAGGCGGACGTCCAGGCATTCAGCGACGATCTGAAGCACCTGCTCGTGCGCCAGCACGGCGCGTTCAACAGCCCCGTGTGGTTCAACTGCGGCTTCGAGGCGGCGCCGCAGTGCTCCGCCTGCTTCATCAACTCGGTCTCCGACACGATGGACTCGATCCTGACGCTGGCGCGGACCGAGGGCATGCTGTTCAAATTCGGCTCTGGTACCGGCAGCAATCTGTCGGCGATCCGATCGTCGAAGGAGCTGCTTGCGGGCGGCGGCACCGCGTCGGGGCCTGTCTCGTTCATGAAGGGCTACGACGCGTTCGCCGGCGTCATCAAGTCGGGCGGCAAGACGCGTCGTGCGGCCAAGATGGTCATCCTGAACAGCGATCATCCGGACATCCTCGAGTTCATCAACTGCAAGGTCGAGGAGGAACGGAAGGCCTGGGCACTGATCGACGCCGGCTACGACGGTTCGTTCACCGGACCCGCGTACGCCTCCGTGTTCTTCCAGAACTCGAACAACAGCGTCCGCGTGACCGACGAGTTCATGCGCGCGGTGCTCGACGATGGCGAGTGGCAGACCCACGCCGTCACCACCGGCCAGGTCATGGACACCTACCGTGCGCGCGACCTGATGCGCCAGATCGCGGAAGGCACGCACATCTGCGGCGATCCCGGGATGCAGTTCGACACGAGCGTCAACGAGTGGCACACGTGCCCGAACACCAGCCGCATCAACGCCAGCAATCCGTGCTCCGAGTACATGTTCCTCGATGACTCGGCCTGCAACCTGGCGTCGCTCAACCTGATGAAGTTCGTGGATGAGCGAGGCGAGTTCGACGCGGAGGCGTTCAAGGCGGCGGTGCGCGTCTTCATCACCGCCCAGGAGATCATCGTCGAGAACGCCAGCTACCCGACCAAGGCGATCGAGCGGAACAGCCGCGACTATCGTCCGCTCGGGCTGGGATACGCGAACCTCGGCGCGTTGCTGATGTCACGCGGGCTGCCGTACGACAGCGACGGAGGGCGGGACTTCTCGGCCGCCATCACGGCGCTGATGACCGGCGAGGCCTACGCGCAATCGGCGCGGATCGCGCGCGATCACGGCGGGCCCTTTGCCGGCTACTCGAAGAACCGCGAGCCGTTCCTGCGCGTGATGCGCAAGCATCGCGACGCGCTGCGCGGCGTGAACCAGAAGCACGTGCCGGCGGATCTCTACGCGGCGGCCAGACAGGCCTGGGACGAGGCGGTGGAGCTCGGGGCCGAGCACGGCTACCGGAATGCGCAGGCCACGGTGCTGGCGCCCACCGGCACGATCGGCTTCATGATGGATTGCGATACCACCGGGGTCGAGCCCGACATCGCGCTGGTCAAATACAAGAAGCTGGTCGGCGGCGGTCTGATGAAGATCGTCAACCAGACGGTGCCGATGGCCTTGCGGCGGCTCGGCTACAACGACGCCGAGATTCGCGACATCGTCGACTACATCGACGTGAACGAGACGATCGAAGGCGCGCCGCACCTGCTGGACCAGCACCTGCCCGTGTTCGACTGCGCGTTCAAAGCCACCAAGGGTGAGCGCTCGATCCAGTACATGGGTCACATCAAGATGATGGGCGCTACGCAGCCGTTCATCTCGGGCGCGATCAGCAAGACCGTCAACGTGCCGAAGGAGGCGACGGTTGAGGACATCACCCAGGCCTACATGGAGTCATGGAAGCTCGGGGCGAAGGCGATTTCGATCTACCGGGATGGCAGCAAGCGCACACAGCCGCTGAACACGTCGCGCGAAGCGAAGGGCCCGGCGGCAGAGACCGTGCAGCAGGCCGCTGCGGCAGTAGTGGCAGCCCAGCCGAAGCCGGTGCGCCGGCGGCTGCCGGACGAGCGCCGTGCCATCACGCACAAGTTCGACATCGGCGGGCACGAGGGGTACGTTACCGTCGGCCTCTTCCAGGACGGCACGCCCGGGGAGCTGTTCCTCGTCATGGCGAAGGAGGGCTCCACGATTTCGGGCTTCGCCGACGCGTTCGCTCAGGCGATCTCCTACGCGCTGCAGTACGGCGTGCCCCTGCAAGTGCTGGTGGACAAGTTCAGCCATACCCGGTTCGAGCCGTCCGGGATGACGAAGAACGCGGAGGTCCGCTTCGCGAAGTCGATCGTCGACTACGTCTTCCGCTGGATGGCGACCAAGTTCCTGTCGGCAGAGGCGCAGTGGGATGCCGGCGTCAACATCGCCGACCCGCACGATTACACGCTGCCGGCGCCGGCTGCCGTGCCAGCACCGCCCGCGGCGTCAGCGGCGGCGGCAAAGGCGAGCACCTACGCAGGTGCCGCAATTCAGAGCCAGGAAGACGCGCCCCCGTGCTCCACGTGCGGGTCGATCATGATTCGCAGCGGCAGCTGCTACAAGTGCGCCAACTGCGGGACTACGAGTGGTTGCGCGTAAGCGCTTCGAGGGCGGAGCTTCACGGCTTCGCCCTTTCCTACACGAACACTCCCTCGTGCCTCAGTAGCCAGGCCTTCCGGTCCAGCCCGCCCCCATAGCCGACGAGCCGTCCGTCCGCGCCGATCACGCGGTGGCAGGGGATGATCAGCGGGATGGGATTGCGCCCGTTCGCTGCGGCCACCGCCCGCACGGCCGTTGGTTCGCCGATCGAGGCTGCCAGATCCCGATACGACATTGTCCTGCCGGCTGGGATCTGACGCAGGGCGCGCCAGACGCGAGCCTGGAACGGCGTGCCCCCCGGCTCCGCAGCAACTGCGTCGAGTGCGGCAGTCTCGCCGGCGAAATAGCGATCGACCGCGGCGACGGCCTCGGTGCATGCGCCCGGCTCAAGCCGCACGGTGCCGAATCGTCGTACGAGGTGCTGCTGTTCGTGGGCCCAGTAGTCCTCGAAGCTGAGGGCGCACAGCGTACCGCCCCGCGTGGCCACGTGGATCGGGCCCAGCGGTGAATGGGTGACCGCCACGACGATCGCGGTGGTCCGCACGTCGCCGATGCCGTTCATCGAAAGCTCAGAGCTCGCCTGCACGTTTCGGCTCCTCATCTTGGGATCATTCTCAATGCCCTCCCGGGAGGGTGACGCAGGGCCGTCATCGCTCACGCGGCTGCAGCAGCGCTGACGCGCTCGGTCGCTCCCAAGCACGCGCGCCGAAAGGAGCACGCAGGCAATCCAGAGCGCATCGGCAACCAGCAGGTGGACGAGCTGCATCCAGATCGGCGCAAGGAGAATGACGTTTGCGATCCCGACGGCGAGCTGAAGGGCCGCCAGAGACGCCGCCGCACCGGCAAACCGGCGCGAGGGATCCGCGTCATCCCGCAGGAGGCGTGGCGCGCCGAATGCGATCAGCACGCCGGTGCCAATCGCGATGGCGGGGTGCAGCACGCGCAAGCGGATCAGCAGGTGCGACGTGGGGGACAGGTCATTCCACAGCGCATCCGCGAGCGATCCCGCCGGAAACAGCGTGTCCCCGAGCGCCGCGACCGCGCCGCTGATCCCCGTCAGAATGAGGGCCGCGAGACCGAGCGCCACAGCGCCACCGCGCCATCCCGCACCGCGGACGCGCACCGGCACTCCCCCCGAGAGCCAGTACGCGGTCAGCGTCAGGCACCCGACGAGGATGAACGTGTTCATCAGGTGTGCCGCCATGAACAGCGCCCGGGCCATCGTGGCATTGTCTGCCACGAGCCGGAAGAGCACGAGTCCGGCGCCAACGGCCGCCTCGGTCAGCATGAAAAAGAGCGAGGCCCATGCGGCGCCGCGCGCGGGGTGGCCCGCCCGCGTCCCGCGCAGCGTCCAGACGAGCAACGCGACGACAAAGAGCAGCGCCAGCCCGCTGGTGGCGCGATGCGAGAACTCGATGATCGTGGCCACGCCTGGATCTCGCGGCAGTACCTCGCCGTTGCAGAACGGCCAGTGGCTGCCGCAGCCTGCTCCCGAGCCGCTCGCGCGGACATAAGCGCCCCAGAGGATGACGGCGATATTGTAGGAGAGGACACCCCAGGCGAACCGCGCGAGCCGCGTGTGCACAACTCGATGATACCCGCGGGCCGGGATTGCCGTCGCGACTCTGCCGTCGCGGCGCAAGGGGTCGGCGCGCGGCGTGGGCGCCAGCGCTGCTGCCCCACGTTCATGGGTACAATGCCGCCCGGAGGATCGATGCGGCACGCGGTCATGCTCGGGTCACGACGCCTCTCCTATCTCGAGGCCGGCCATCCCGCCGGGCGCGTGCTCGTGCTGCTGCACGCCTTTCCGCTCACCGCGCAGATGTGGCTGCCGCAGCTGCTGGCGCGGTCCGACGGGTGGCGGCTCATCGCGCCGGATCTCGCCGGGCTGGGCAGCACCGACGATCACGACAGCGAGCCTCCGGTGCTCGATGATTACGTGTCCGACGTTACGGCCTTGCTGGATCGTCTCGAGATCCGCCGCGCGCACGTCGGCGGCCTGTCGCTCGGTGGATACACGGCGCTCGCGGTTGCGCGCCTCGCGCCCGACCGGATCGATGGCCTGGTGCTCGCGGACACCAGGGCGCCCGCCGATTCCGCCGAAGGCCGTGCCGCGCGAGATCGGATGGTGGCGACGCTCGACGCCGGCGGTCCGGATGCTGTGGCCGCCGAGATGCTGCCGCGCCTGGTCGGCGCCACGACCGCACGCGAGCAGCCCGGAGGTGCTCGCGGAAATCAGGTCGCAGATTGGACTGAATGGTGTGACCGGCATCCGGCGAGCCATCCTGCGCCTGCGCGATCGCCCGGACGCGACGCCGGCGCTCCCCTCGATCGCCGTGCCGACGCTCGTCATCGTCGGGGACGAAGACGTCGCGACCCCGGTTGCCGATGCGGAATTCCTCGCGCAGCAGATCCCCGACTCGCGCCTCGAGATCATCGGGGGTGCGGGCCACCTGTCAAACCTCGAGCGCCCCGAGGCGTTCACCGCCGCGCTCACGCGCTTTCTGGCCTCATGATTCGCACCATGTGTGTCGTCCTCCTGGCCACCGCTCTGTGGTCGTCAGTACAGCCCGCACCGCCGCCGGCGTCATCCACCGCGGGATGCCATCCACCGGCCGCTCGATCAACTCCTGGATCTGTACGTCCGCGACGGGCTGGTCTACTATCGGGCGCTGAAGACCGATCGCCGCTCGCTCGATGCCTACCTGACGACGCTGGAGGTGACCGCACTGGACGGCTGGTCGCGCGAGGAGCAGGTCGCGTTCTGGTTGAACGCGTACGACGCGCTCGTGTTGCGCACGGTGATCAATCGGTATCCGATTGCCGGCACGTCGCGCGAGTATCCATCGAAGAGCATCAGGCAGATTGCCGGCGCCTTCGAACGCACAACCCACAAGGTTGCGGGACGGGCCGTGACGCTGGACGGAATCGAGGGGGACATCCTCAACGGCTTCGGCGATCCTCGCGTGTTTCTGGCGCTCGGGCGCGGATCGGTGGGCGGCGGGCGCCTCCGGAGCGAAGCCTTCACCGGCGCGCAGCTCGAGACGCAGCTCCAGCAGGTGGCGACTGAGTTTCCGGCAAGGCAGGAGCTGATGAGAGTCGACGCTGGGGCACGGCGGGTGTCCGTGACGCCGATCGTCAGCTGGCGACAGGCGAGCTTCATCGCGGCGTATGCGGATCGCGCCGACCCCCGCTTCGCCACCCGCAGCCCGATCGAACGGGCTCTGGTGGCGTTCACCCTGCCCAACCTGCTGCCGGCCGAGCGGGCCTTCCTGCAGGCGAACGAGTTCGCCCTCGTGTTCCATGACTACGACTGGCGTCTGAACGACCTTACGGGAGGGGCGCCGCGGTGACGTCCCCATGAACCTCCACCTGACCGACAAAGTAGCCGTCATCACCGGATCGAGTCGCGGGCTTGGGCTGGCGAGCGCGCGGGCGCTCGCGGCGGAAGGCGCGCGCGTCTGCCTGTGCGCGCGCGGAGCGGAGGCGCTCACGCGACGCGGTTGCCGACGTGAGTCGGCGTCAGCTCGGCGGATCGCGTCATCAGCGTTGCAGCCGATCTGGCGACCGACAGCGGCATCCGCGCGGTTCTCGAGCGCACGGTCGAGGCGTTTGGCGGCATCGACATCCTGGTCAACAACGTCGGCCTTGGCCGCGGCGGGGGGCTGCTCGAGACCACCGACGAGCAGTGGCAGGAGGCGTTCGACCACACGCTCTATCCCGCCATCAGGGCGTCGCGCCTGACGGTGCCCTCGATGCGTACGCGGGGTGGCGGCGTGATCCTGATGATCGCGTCGATCTACGGACGCGAGGCGGGCGGCCGGATGACGTACAACGCCGTGAAGGCCGCGGAGATCAGCCTGGCCAAATCGATGGCGCACGAACTCGCGCGCGACAACATTCGCGTCAACAGCGTCGCCCCGGGCTCGATCTCGTTCCCAGGGGGATCATGGTGGAAGCGCCAGCAGGCGGATCCCGAGGGCATCGCCGAGTTCGTCCGGCGCGAGATCCCCTTCGGCCGCTTCGGCCGCGCCGAGGAGGTGGGGAACGTTGTCGCGTTCCTTGCATCGCCCCTGGCGAGCTGGATCAGCGGAGCAAGTATCGTGATCGACGGGGGGCAGTCGAGAAGTCTGTTCTGATTTTGACGACGGGCGGGCGGCGGGCGGCGCCGGCCGAGGGGCCCGAACCGGGGCGGGGCGGGCGAGTCCGCCGGGACTGAAGTCCCGGCTCCACACCCGACGACCCGAACCCTGAAACGGCCTGAGCTGTGAGCCTGGAGCCTGGAGCCCCGAGCCGGACCTGGAGCCCGGGCGGCCCGCCCGCAGCCCGCAGCCTGGAGCCTGATGTCCGTGCATCTCCTGAGACTCACCAAACCGGATGGGCGTGCGTTGATTCTGTATGGCCGGAAGCCGCTTCCGGACACGCTCGAAGCGCCGAGCGCGAACACCACGCCGGTCAGGCCGAACTCGCATCTGCGCTGGCACCCCTTGCGCGGTGAGTGGGTGGCGTACGCCGGTCACCGTCAGAACCGCACCTTCCTGCCGCCGCCGGAATACAACCCGCTCGCACCATCGCGTGATCCGCAGCATCCGACGGAGGTGCCCGAGGGTCCGTGGGAGATCGCCGTGTTCGACAACCTCTTTCCCACATTGACCCCGCTCGCGCACGATCCACCGCGGACGATCGTCGACACCCGTCCAGGAAAGGGCGCCTGCGAGGTCGTGGTGTTCACGCAGGATGCAAAGACGACGCTCGGCAGGTTGCCGCTGCCGCACCTCGAACTGCTCGTGGACGTCTGGGCGCAGCGGTACGAGGAGCTCGGCGCCCGCGAGGACGTCGAGTACGTCTTCCCGTTCGAGAACCGCGGGGTCGAGGTGGGCGTTACGCTGCACCACCCGCACGGTCAGATCTACGCGTATCCGTTCGTGCCGCCGATCGCCGCCCGGGAGCTCGCCGAGCAGCGCGCGTACTTCGACGCGCATGGCCGCGGGCTGCTCGAGGATCACCTGCGCGCCGAGGAACGCGACGGGCCCCAGCGGTTCGTGTATACCGGGAGCCACGTGGTGGCCCTCGTGCCCGTCTGCGCGCGATATCCGTACGAGGTGTGGATTGCCCCGCGCCGCGGCGCGGCGTCGATCGCCGATCTCACACGCGAGGAGCGCGCAGACTTTGCGCGGGCGCTCAAGACCGTCCTGCTGAAGTACGACGGGCTCTGGCAGAAGCCCTTTCCGTACATCATGGTGTTCCACCAGGCGCCCACCGACGGCGCGCCGCACCCGGAGGCCCACGTGCACGTGGAGTTCTACCCGGCGTACCGCATGCCGAACAGGCTGAAATTCCTCGCGGGCAGCGAGACGGGCGCGGGCGTGTTCACCGCCGATACCCTGCCGGACGAGAAGGCGGCCGAATTGCGGGCCGTGGAGGTGAGCCTTGAGTAACGCCAGCGATGCTGCCGTGCGCGAGCACTTCACGCGCGATGTTCCACCGCGATCCCGATGTCGTGGTGAGCGCGCCCGGGCGCGTGAACCTGATCGGCGAGCACACCGACTACAACGGCGGCTACGTGCTGCCGATGGCCATCCCGCAGCGCACGTGGGTGGCCGTCTCGCACGGCCGCGACCATCAGGCCCGCGCGTCGAGCCGCAACCTCGGAGGAGGCGATCGCATCCGTGAGTTCACCGTCGGTGGCGAGGTGCCGACGAAGAGCTGGATCGATTACGTGCAGGGCGTCACCGCAGGCCCTGAGACGCGATCACCACGCCCTCCGCGGGTTCGACCTCGCGATCGTATCGGACGTGCCGCTCGGGAGCGGGCTCTCCTCGAGCGCGGCGCTCGAAGTGGCGGTGCTGCGGGGCTTGCGCGATCTGTTCGGCCTCGAGCTCGATGACGTGCGGCTGGCGCAGCTGGGGCAGATCGCGGAGAACGACTTCGTGGGCGCACCCGTCGGCGTCATGGACCAGATGGCCGCCAGCCTCGCCGACGATCGCACGGCGCTCTTTCTCGACACGCGCACGCTGCAGTACGAGCAGGTGCCGCTACCGCCCGGCGGCGGGCTCGTCGTGATCAACTCCGGCGTGGCGCACAACCATGCCAGCGGCGATTACCGGACGAGGCGCGCGGAATGCGAGCGCGCCGCCGCGGCGCTCGGCGTGCCGCAACTGCGCGACCTGGGCTCCGCCGACCTGCCGCGGGTCGCCGCGCTGCCGGATCCCCTCGACCGGCGCGCCCGCCATGTCGTCACCGAGGACGAGCGGGTGCTCGAATCGGTGGCTGCGATGAAGGCGGGCGATCTGCGACGGCTGGGCGAGCTGTTCGCGGCGTCCCACGCCTCGCAGCGCGACGACTTCGAGGTGTCGGTTCGCGAGATCGATCTGCTGGTCGATCTGGCCAGCGCGGAGCCTGGTGTCTTCGGCGCACGCCTGACCGGGGGCGGGTTCGGCGGATCGATTGTCGCCCTCGTCGAAGCGGATGCCAGCGCCGGTATCGGCGAACGCGTCGCGCGGGCGTATCGGGAGCGCTCCGGCCAGACGCCGACGATTCTCGTGCCGCAGACTCACCCCGGTTCTGTAGAGAGCGCCCTCGACCAGCCGCTACCGCCGGCGGTCTCGTCGGCATTTCCCGCAGCGCTCGCTGTCGCGCCGATACAGCGCGACTGTATACCGCCTCCGGGCACGCTTCTTGGAACAATCCTGGTGCGGGATGGCTGAACATCCCACTTAATTCGATAGATGGATATGAGCATGGACCAGTCGAGCGATCCCCAGAACGAACTACGCCCAGTTACCCCGTCGAGCCGGGGCGTCGAGAACACCCGCGGCATGTCACGGAGCTCATCCGCGCCGCTATAGATCTGCGCGCTGCCGTTCCGTGGGGGTCTGAACGCCGCGTCAACGCCTGGCGCGATCTCGTCGTGGTCTCGCATCTCCGTTGGGATCTCGGTGTTCCAGCGCCCGCAGCACCTGCTGACCCGCTGCGCCCTGCGAGCGCCGCGTGTTCTTCATCGAAGAGCCGTTGTTCGGCGATGGGCCGCTGCGGTCGGAGATCCAGGTGCGCGAGAACGGCGTGCGACGGGTCCTGCTGCACCTGCCGCACGGTATCGATGAAGCGGCCGTCCTCGACGCGCAACGTCAGCTCATCGATATGCTCTTCGCGGAGCAGGGCATCGGTTCGCACGTGCTGTGGTACTACACACCGATGGCACTGCCGTTCACACGGCACCTGAAGCCGCTCGCCGTCGTGTACGACTGCATGGATGAGCTTTCGGCATTTGCCGGCGCGCCCCCCGCCCTCCGGCAGCGAGAAGCCGAGCTGATGAAGCGCGCCGATATCGTGCTGACAGGCGGCCAGAGCCTCTACGAGGCGAAGCGCCACCTGCACCCGCAGGTGTATCCGTTCCCGAGCAGCGTCGACGTCGAGCACTTCGCGCGCGCGCGGCAGCCCCAGCGCGATCCCGCCGATCAGGCGGCCATCCCGCATCCGCGCGTCGGCTTCTTCGGTGTCATCGACGAGCGCTTCGACATCGATCTGATCCGGGAGGTCGCGGCGATGCGGCCCGACTGGCACTTTGTGGTGCTCGGGCCCGTGGTGAAGATCGACCCGCGGACGCTTCCGCAGGGCCCCAACCTGCACTACCTCGGATCGAAGAGCTACCAGGATCTGCCGTCGTATCTGAGCGGGTGGGATGTTGCCGTGCTGCCGTTCGCGCGCAACGAGTCGACGCGTTTCATCAGCCCGACGAAGACGCCCGAGTACCTGGCGGCCGGGTGCCCCGTGGTTTCGACATCCATCCGCGATGTGGTGCGCCCGTACGGCCAGCAGGGTCTCGCCCGCATCGCCGATACGCCTGCCGAGTTCGCAGCGGCAATCGACGGCGGCGCTGCACGACGACGTCGTGGCCCGGCGGCGTGCGCGCGGATGCGTTCCTGAGCCAGATGTCGTGGGATCTCACCTGGTCCCGCATGCGGCAGCTGGTGGACGGCGTGGTGCGCGTCAAGCTGGCGGCCACCGGCGCACCGGTGCCCCTGGCGGCGCAACAGGCGAGCCGGCCGACGGTCTAGAGCCGCAGACTTCCAGGCTGCCTCGCAGCCAGCGCGCCGGCGCCTCCCGGCGGCGTTATCTGCCGGGCCGGCTCCTGCCGGCCCGGTCCACCCCTGGGGGTTCGATGTTCGACTACCTCATCGTCGGTGCGGGCTTCGCCGGCAGCGTGCTGGCGGAGCGGCTCGCCCGCGTGGCCGGCAAGAAAGTCCTGATCTGCGACAAGCGCCCGCACATCGGCGGCAACGCGTACGATCACTACGACGATGCGGGCGTGCTCGTGCACAGGTACGGGCCGCACATCTTCCACACGAACTCGCGTGATGTCTACGAGTACCTGTCGCAGTTCACGGACTGGCGCCCGTACGAGCACCGCGTGCGCGCCAGCGTCGACGGGCAGCTCGTGCCGATTCCCATCAATCTCGACAGCGTCAACCAGCTCTATGGTCTGAAGCTCACGTCGTTCGAGTTGACCAAGTTCTTCGAGTCGGTGGCCGAGAAGCGGGACGCCATCCGCACCTCCGAGGACGTCATCGTCAGCAAGGTGGGACGCGAGCTGTACGAGAAGTTCTTCCGGAACTACACGCGCAAGCAGTGGGACCTCGATCCCTCGGAGCTCGATGCGACGGTCACCGCGCGCGTGCCGGTGCGGACGAATCGTGACGACCGCTATTTCACCGACACCTACCAGATCATGCCGCTCCGCGGGTACACCCGGATGTTCGAGAACATGCTCGATCACCCGAACATCAAGATCCTGCTCAACACCGATTACCGCGACATCGAAGGCGTTCTGCCGTACAGCGAGATGGTCTACACGGGGCCGGTGGACGAGTTCTTCGATTACCGGTTCGGCAAGCTGCCGTACCGCTCGCTCGAGTTCCGGCACGAGACGCACAACATGTCCGTGTATCAGCCGGCACCGGTCGTGAACTATCCGAACGAGCACGCGTACACGCGGGTGACGGAGTTCAAGTACCTGACCGGGCAGGAGCACCCGAAGACGAGCATCGTGTTCGAGTTTCCCCGAGCGGAAGGCGATCCCTACTATCCCGTGCCGCGGCCCGAAAACGCGGCGCTGTATCGGAGATACCAGGCGCTCGCCGAGGGGACGCAGGGCGTGCACTTCGTGGGCCGGCTCGCCACCTACAAGTACTACAACATGGACCAGGTCGTGGCGCAGGCGCTCACCCTGTTTGCGAGGATGAGCGGCAACGACCCGAACCCAGGTGCTCGCGGCATCCGCGTGACCTGTCGGAGTGAGGAGAGAGACGATGACGCATCTTGATCGGTCGTGGTCACCCCCGCCGCAGTTCGGAAGCTATTCGCGGCGGAACATCAGCGACGCGGAGCGCTGGATGTCGGGCCTGGGCGGTGCGGCGCTCGCGGCGTGGGCGCTCCAGCGGCGCACGCCGGATCCATGGGCGGTAGGCGCCGGCGCACTGAGCGCGGTCCTGCTGTACCGGGCCAGCACGGCGCACTGCCCGGCGTATGCCGCGGCCGGCATCTCCACGGCGGACAGGACGAATACGAAGCGTGCGCTCTCCGGGCCGCGCGGTGTCATCGTCGAATCGGCGCGTAACGGTGAATCGGCCCGCGTCGGAGCTTTATGCGTTCTGGCGAGCGCTCGACAACCTGCCTCGTGTGATGCAACACCTGCAGTCGGTCACCGTGCTCGACGACCGGCGTTCACGCTGGGTGGCCAAGGCACCGCTTGGCACGACCGTCGAGTGGGAGGCCGAGATCATCAACGAAGTGCCCGACAAGGTGATCGGGTGGCGCTCGATCGAGGGGTCCACCGTCGTGACTGCTGGCTCGGTGAACTTCGAAGAGGATGGAGCGAGCACGAACGTGCGCGTGCGCCTGCAGTACGATCCTCCAGGCGGCAAGCTCGGCGCGTGGGTCGCCTGGGTGTTCGGAGAGGAGCCGTCGGTGCAGGTCGACAGCGATCTCCGGCGTTTCAAGGAGCTGATGGAGGGGTAAACGGGCGCGGCAGCTCGTTGTTCCTCTCTGCCGCGCGATTGCTGAGCGTCGTCAGGCCTGGATGGCGCCCAGGCCGATGCGCTGTCGCGTCCGAGTCTCGGCTCGTCACCGCTCGCACCCGTCGGTCCCGGCAGAAACCGGTTCGCGATCGAGGCGAGTGTGACGAAGGTGCTCGGCATCACGCCATAGAAGGCTGCCGCAAGTCTTGCCGGCAGGCTGATGATCAACTCCGCCTGCCCGCGGCGGCAGGCTTCGACGACCTGCCGCGCCGCCCGCGAGGACGCCACGCTCAAGCCGGGCAGGGCATCCGAGATCTGCGAACCATGCGAACTCCGCCTCGTGCTGACCCTTCATCGATGCGTTGATCGGCGAACCCGTCCGCATCAGCCCGGGGCTGACCGTCGTGATCAGGATGTCGCTCGAGGCCAGCTCCGCGTGAAGGCTGCTGGACAGACCCACGAGCGCGAACTTGCTGGCGGCGTACGGAGCCAGGTGCGGCACCGGCACCTTGCCGCCGATCGATGCGATGTTGACCACGCGGCCGCCGTGCTGGCGGCGCATGTAGGGAAGCGCGGCAAGCATCGTGTGCAGCGGGCCGCGAAAGTGCACGTTCATCGCGGCCTCGTAATCATCGAGGGTCATGTGTTCCATCGGGCCGACCTGGATGATGCCGGCACAGTTGATGAGCACATCCAGGCGGCCGTGGTGATCCACGACCTGCCGCACCGCCGCCTCCACCTCCGCAAATGTGCGATGTCGCAGCGGACGGTGAGGACGTCCGCACCGGTCCCCTCCAGTGACCGGCGCGCCCGCGCCAGCTCGTGTTCGTCGCGCGAAACGAGCGTCAGCGACGCCCCTTCCGCCGCCAGGATGCGCGCGATCTCGAGCCCGAGGCCGCGGGAGCCGCCGGTGATGACCACTGACTTGTCCCGGAAGCTGTAGCGTGGCCACGCCCTCCACGCGCGACTGATCGCGACGCCCGCCCCCGCCGCTGCAAGCAGCCCGAATCGCTGGTTCCTGGTCATACCGTCAGCGGCAGCAAAGGGAGTGCCCTCGCGACAGGCGGCGGGCGGCGGGCGGCGGGCGGCGGGCGACAAGAGGATGCGCGCTCCGTCTGCCCTCTGCCCGCCCGCCGCCCGCCGCCCGCCGCCAGCCAACAAGCGGCCTTTCTCCGTTTGTTCGTGTTACCATCCGTGCCCATGCCCGCGCGGTTTCCGTTCGACGACGATGAGGGCGGCGCGACGGGCACGGCGCTCATCCGCCGGTCATCGGGACCCGCCAAGGAACAGGCACTGCAGGCTGCCCTCGACCGGTTTGCTGCGGGACGCCTTCACGACCGCGCCGGATTCGCCAGACGGCTGGGTCACAGCCGTCCGGGCGATCCCGGCGCGTGCGGCCGTGCACGCCCCCTGGCCTGACGCCATCGACCCGCGTCTCCGAGCCGCCCTGGAAGCCCGCGGGGTTGCCGAGCTCTATTCGCACCAGGCGGCCGCCCTCGATCACGCGCTCGCCGGCCGCAACGTCGTCGTCACCACGCCGACGGCGTCGGGGAAGACCCTCTGCTACAACGCCCCGGTGCTGAGCCGCATCCTGCAGGACCCCTCTACGCGCGCGCTCTACCTGTTTCCGACCAAGGCGCTTGCCCAGGACCAGCTCGCCGAGCTGCACGAGCTCAGCGAGCACATCAACCATGCGGCCGGTGTGGAGATCGGCGTCTTCACGTACGACGGCGACACACCCCAGGATGCGCGCCGTGCGATCCGCACGCGTGCGCACGTGGTGCTCAGCAACCCCGACATGCTGCATGCCGGCGTGCTGCCGCACCATCCGCGTTGGGCGAAGCTGTTCGAGAATCTCCGGTTCGTGATCATCGACGAGCTGCACGCGTATCGCGGCGTGTTCGGCAGCCACCTCTCGAACGTCCTGCGCCGGTTGCGGCGCATCTGCCAGCACTATGGCAGCGACCCGGTCTTCATCTGTTCCTCCGCCACGATCGCGAACCCGGGCGAGCTCGCCGAGCGCCTCGCCGAGCGGCCCTTCGAGCTGGTGGCCGAGAGCGGCGCCCCGCGCGGCGAGAAGTTCTTCCTGTTCGTGAACCCGCCGGTGGTGAACCAGCAGCTCGGCATCCGGCGCTCGTACCTCTCGGAGGCGCGTCGCGTCGCGTCCGAGTTCCTGAAGCGCAACCTGCAGCTGATCGTCTTCTGCCAGAGCCGCCTCTCGACGGAGATCCTGACGACGTACTTGAAGGAAGACTTCGACACCGCGCCGGGAGGCGGCGATCAGATCCGCGGGTACCGCGGCGGCTACCTGCCGAAGCGCCGGCGCGAGATCGAGCGCGGCCTGCGGGAGGGCACCGTGCGCGCGGTGGTGTCGACCAACGCGCTGGAGCTCGGCATCGACATCGGCGCACTCGACGTCGTCGGTGATGGCCGGCTACCCGGGCACGATTGCCGCCACCTGGCAGCGTGCCGGGCGCGCGGGGCGACGCGCCGGACGATCGGCGGCCCTCATGGTGGCGAGCAGCGCGCCGATCGATCAGTTCGTCGTGCGCCATCCCTCGTACTTCTTCGACGCGTCACCCGAGCACGCGCTGGTCAATCCCGACAACCTGCACATCCTCGTCGACCACATCAAGTGCGCGGCGTTCGAGCTGCCGTTTGCCGACAGCGAACGCTTCGGCCGCGAAGACGTGCAGGAGATCCTCGGGATCCTGTCGGAACAGGGCTTCGTCCACCGGTCCGAGGGAGAGGACGGCAGCGCGCAGTGGAACTGGACGACCGAGTCGTATCCCGCCGATGCGGTGAGCCTGCGATCCATTTCGTCCGACAACTTCGTGATCATCGATCTGACGCACGGCCCGACCGTCATCGGTGAAACGGACTTCACCAGCGGCCCGTCCACCCTCCACGAGAAGGCGATCTACATCGTCGAAGGCAAGTTGTATCAGGTGGAGCGCCTGGACCACGACAACCGCAAGGCGTTCGTGCGCGAGGTGGACTGCGACTACTACACCGACGGCGATCACGTACTCGCGGGTGACCATCCTGGACGTGTTCCAGTCCGACGTGGGCGAGGCCGGCCCGGACGCAGGCCCCGGGCGCCGCTCGCACGGCGAGGTGCACGTCGTCTCGCGCGTGGTCGGCTTCAAGAAGATCAAGTTCTACACCAACGAGAACATCGGGTCGGGGGAACTGGACCTGCCCGAGCAGCAGATGCACACGACCGCCTACTGGCTGACGCTGCCGCGCGAGATGATGGCGGCGTTGCCGTTCAGCGCGGACGACCGGCGGGATGGCGTGATCGGGCTGTCGTTCGCGATGCGGCACGTGGCGCAGTTGCTGCTCATGTGCGACGGGCAGGACATCGGGATCTCCATAGGCACCGGCGAGGATGGCGCGGCGGATGCCGCGGCAAGGCCCGGCTCCTTCGGCGTGCGGCCGGGTGCGGAACTCGACGAGCCCCGCGTGTTCGTGTACGACAACTACCCGGGCGGGATCGGTTTCAGCGAGCCGCTCTTCGGCATGCACGATCAGCTGCTCGGGGAGACACGCGCCCTGATTTCGAGTTGCGCGTGCGATCACGGGTGTCCCACCTGCGTCGGCCCGATCGGCGAGAGCGGCCCGCTCGCCAAGCAGGTGGCGCTCACGCTGCTCGATCGCCTCCTCACGCCTGCGCTGTCCACGTCATGACTTCCAGGCTCGGCGCCCGGCTGCGCGAGATGATGCGGGGCGAGTCGCAGCAGCTCCCGCCCGTACCCTCTGCGGGCGGCATCGGTTCGGGCGAATCGAGCCCCGGCATCCCGATCGATGTGATCGGTGGGGACGCGACCCCGCAGACGGTCGGCCAGCGTCTCGCGCAGCGCGGCTGCGCATGCGCTTGGCGGTTCGGTCCACGACACGTCAGCCGGACCCTGCGTCATCGTCGAGCGTGTGTACGACCACCAGCATCTGCACGGGCTGCTCCGCATCGGCGACTGCGCATGCCATGTGCACCATGACGCACCCGGTCTCCCCATCCTTGCAGGAGCCTCGTGGAGAGGTGAGGGCGCCGGGTGAGCAGCCGACCGTCGGGACGCGGGCAGCGGACGCCGGGCCGGCACGCGGCGACATCCTGTTCCTGGATCTCGAGACCACCGGCATCGCCGGCGGCGCGGGCACGTATGCCTTCCTGGTGGGCTGCGCGTGGTTCGAGCCCGGCGGGTTCCGCGTGCGGCAGGTACTTCATGGTGGGCCACGCGCTCGAACGTGCCCTGCTCGCGGCCGTGCGCGAGCGGCTCGACTCGTGCGGTCCGCTGGTGACCTACAACGGCAAAACCTTCGACCTCCCGGTGCTCGAGACGCGGTTCATCTTCAATCGTCAGCGAACACCGCTGGACGACCGGCCGCATCTCGACATGCTGCACCCGGCGCGGCGGCTGTGGCGAGGCGCGCGGCCGCTCGTGAACGTGCCCGGGGCGCAGCGCGAGAGCTGCACGCTCTCAGCCCTCGAGCATGCGCTGCTCGGCGTGCAGAGGACGGGCGACGTTCCCGGATTCGAGATCCCGACGCGGTACTTCGCGTTCCTCCGTTCCGGGGATGCGTCGCCGCTCGAGCCCGTGCTCGAGCACAACCGCCTGGACCTCGTGTCGCTCGCGGCCTTGACCGCGCGCGCGTGCCGGCTGCTGGCGGAGGACCATCCGGCGGTGGATGGCGCGCGCGAGTGCCTCGGGATCGCGCGCCTGCTCGGGCGTGTGGCGGCCTGGGATCGTGCCGAGGCCTGTTACCGCCGGGCCATGGAACTGGCGTCGAGGTCGTGGCAGGCGGAGGACGAAGAGGTGCGCCTGGAGGCGCTGCACGCCCTCGCCCTGCGGTGCCGCCGCACGGCGCGATATCTCGACGCGGCAGCACACTGGGAGGCCATCACGCGCGCGCGGCGCTGTCCTCCCGCGCTGATGCGCGACGCGCTCGAAGCGCTCGCAATCCATCATGAGCACCGTTCGCGCGACCTGGATCAGGCGCGTCGGTTCGCCGAGCAGACGCGGCGCGTGGCCGGTGCGCACCGCGGTATCGACCAGCGGCTCGCGCGGCTCGATCGCAAGATCGTCACGAGCGGCGGGCCGGTGCCGACGCCCCGCGAGGCCTTCCTCTGGGGCTGAGAGCGTCCAGATTCCTCAGGGCCGTTAGCCGTCGAGCAGGCGCCTGTGCTGCGCAGTATTGCGGGCTATCGTCCGTCAGGCAGGTTCGCGCCATCCGCGGGTTGCCAAGGCTCACGCACGGAGTGTCTGGAACGAACGCCCGTCGGTCGCAGGAAGATGTCGTTGGAAGAGGAAGAGGCGGGACCGGCCTGACAGGCCGGTCCCGTAGAGGCTATCGGCTGGCGGTGGCGTCAGCCTTTTTCTTGTCCTGGCGGGCCTTGGTCGCGGCCTTGCGGCCCTCGACGGTCTGCGCGCCGAACTTCTTCGTGAACCGCTCGACGCGGCCCTCCGTATCGAGGAGCTTCTGCCGGCCCGTGAAGAACGGGTGGCAATTCGAGCAGATTTCCAGGTGCAGCTCGTTCTTGGTCGAGTGCGCCTTCCAGGTCGCGCCGCACGCACAGCGCGCGTCGACCTCGTGGTACTTCGGGTGAATCTCGGGCTTCACTGCAGGCTCCTAGGGTGTTCGGGCAAAACGTGATTATACCAGAGTGCGAGGGGCCTTGCTCCAAGGGTTCAGGGACGGATTGCCTCCGCTGCCTACGGCACTACGTCCACACGCTCGCCTTAGCCCGCCGTCACGGCACCTGCCAATCCCGCTCCCAGCGGTGCTCTTTCAACCGCGCGAGCAACTCCGCCGGGAGCGGCTGTCCGTCACTGGCGGCCAGATTGGCCCTGACGTGCTCCGGCCGCCGCATCCCGGGGATCGTGGTCGTCACGGCAGGATGGTGGAGGATGAACCGCAAGGCCAGCTCGGGCAGGCTCTGCCCAGGTGGCACGAGCGGCATCAGCCGATCCACGCGGTCGAGCGTCTCGCGCAGCTGCGGCGGGGTGAAATACAGGTTGCGCCAGTCGCCCTCGGGCCACGTCATGTCGGCGCGCAGCGTCGCCCGTGAGGCTGCCTTCGTCGAACGGCACGCGCGCGATGATGGCGATCCCGTGCTGCTGGCAATACGGGAACAGCACATCCTCGGGGTCCTGGTCGAAGATGTTGTAGACGACCTGCACGCTGTCCACGAGCCCGGATTCGAGTGCCCTGAGGACGTTCGCGGGCTCCCACCGGTTCACGCTGATCCCGAAGCTGGTGATCAGCTTCTCGCGCTTCAGGCCCTCGACCGCCCGCTTCCAGCCGTCGTCGTCCGCCCACGCATCGCTCCAGACGTGCAGCTGCTGCAGGTCGAGTGTCTGGAATCCCGAGGTTATGGAGGCTCTTCTCGGTGTACTCGCGGATGTGATCCGGCGGGAAGACGTCGGCAATCGGCGTCTCGGCCTTGCCGGGCCAGACGAAGTTCTTCGGCGGCACCTTGGTGGCGACGTAGAGGCGCTTCCCGGCGTGACGCTGCAGCGTCTGGCCGAGCAGTTCCTCGCTGTGGCCACTGCCGTAAGCCCACGCCGTGTCGAAGAAGTTGCACCCGAGCCCGATTGCCACGTCGAGCGCTTCCAGCGACTGCTCGTCGTCCGATCCCGTCCAGCCACCCATGCCCCACATGCCATAGCCGATTTCGGAGACCTGCCATCCAGTTCGGGGATACGTCCGGTTGCGCATCCCGCGACTATAACTTTTCATCGGCGGTAGGCGGTAGGCGGTACGCGGGGGCAGCAGGAGGCAGCAGGCCGGGAGCCCGGTCGCTCGACGCACCGCCAGACGTGGGATCCCGCTTCAGCGGACTTGTGGTCGATCGGGACTGTGCGGCTCACAGAATTTCCATCCTTGACCGTGCGCGCCAGCCTCATCCGCCCCGACACGCTTCCCGTATACTTCGGGCTCACGGCGGCCCGCATGCCACTCGCGCCCGGCACACGCCTCGGCCCGTACGAAATCCTGTCTCCGCTCGGCGCAGGCGGCATGGGCGAGGTCTACCGGGCGCGCGATCCGCGCCTCGGGCGCGATGTGGCGATCAAGGTCGTGCTCAGCTCCACCGCCGACGACCCGCTCGTCCGGGAGCGCTTCGAGCGCGAAGCCCGCGCGGTGGCTGCCCTCGCGCATCCCAACATCCTCGCGTTGTTCGATGTCGGGACGACGGCCGACGGCGTCACCTTCGTCGTCACCGAGCTGCTTCGGGGCGAGACCTTGCGCCAGCGGCTGGCTGCCGGAGGACCGCTCCCGATCCGCCGGGCGCTTGAATATGCCGCACAGGTTGCGCACGGGCTGGCGACGGCCCACGAGCGCGGGATCGTCCATCGTGACCTCAAGCCGGAGAACCTGTTCGTGACCGAAGAGGGGCGGGTGAAGATCCTCGACTTCGGGCTCGCGCACTGGGATCGGGCTGGTGCGAACGCTGCGGGCGAGATGACCGTCGCCTCGACCCAGCCAGGGGCCTTCGTCGGCACCCCTGCCTACGTGTCCCCCGAGCAGGCCGAGGGGGTGGTGCCCACGCCGCGCTCCGACGTGTTTTCCCTGGGTATCGTGCTGCACGAAATGCTGTCGGGTGGGAACCCGTTCGCGCGGCAAACCGCCTTCGAGACGCTGACGGCCATCCTGCGGGAGGATGCGCCTCCTCTCGACCACGTGACGGGCCTCCCAGCGGGCGTCGCGCGCCTGGTCGAGCGCTGCCTCCAGAAGCGGCCTGCGGACCGCCCCGGATCCGCCGCCGATCTGGCCTTCATGCTCGACACGCTCGGAACGCGTGTGGAGGTCCCCGTTCCGGCCACGCTCCACCCCGGAGACGGCCACACGCCTGTGCCGCTGAGGCTTCGCGTTGCACTCCTGCCCACCGTCGTCGTGCTGATCTTCGTCGCTGCCACGTGGGCGTACGTGCACTTGATGTCCAGCCGGCTCGCCTCCCAGCACATCGATGCCGAGCTGGGGCGGGTGCAGGCCATCGTCGCCCGCATGCAGCAGGAACGGCTCACGGGCTTGCGGCTCGCCGCGCGGCTCGTGGCCTCCTTTCCAGAGCTGAAGGCGCTCTTCGAAACAGACACCGCGACGATTCGCGATTACCTGCTCGCGTACCAGCAGCGCAACCCGGGCACGGGGATTCTGCTGGCGTTCGACCCCGCCGGCGAGGCGCTCGCGCGCACCGACCAGCCCACGGTGGGGACGGAGAAGACATCGCTCCCGGCGTTGCTGAATGCGCCGAACGCGATGTCGATCGTAACGCTCGCCGGGAGGCCGCACCACGCCGCAGCCGCCGAATCGGAAGCGCGCGGCACGGTGTTCGGGCACGTCGTCGCCGCCGTGCCTGTCGACGGTGCGTTCGCACGCGCCATCGGTGAGGCTACACAGGACGACGTGGTGCTGCTCGCGGCGGATCAGGCGCTCGGGACGACGGTGCGTAGCGGGCAGGCGCCCTGGACCTCAATCGCACAGTGGCGGGCGCAAGGCGGGCGCACAGACGCGACGGTGCACATCGACGTTGCCGGCGGGAGCGTGGCCGCCCGCGAAGTCATCCTGCAACGCGATCCGCCGGTGTCGGCCGTGCTGCTGAAGTCCGATGCGGATGCGCTCGAACCCTACCGTCGCATGGAGCGAGGGATTGTCCTGATCGGACTCGCCGCGATCGCGCTCACCATCGCGGGCTCCGTGTGGTTCATTTCCAACCGCGGCCGGCGCACGTAAGCGGCGCTCGGGGCAACTCCACCCGCGACCCTCTCATTGCTTGTAGCTTTCGGGCGGATAGTCCTGGCCGTGCTTGTTCTTGTGCATGGCGGAGACAAAGCCCGACTCGTCGAGGGTCACGTCGGGCGCGGCGCTCGCGCCGGCAAGGCTGGTGATTTCCGCGGTCACGGCCCGGGCGCGGTTCGACAGGGCCGTCACGCGGTAGCGTCCCGGGGGGAGGTCGAGCGTGTAACGGCCGTCCGGACCGGCGAGCGTCACGTATGGGGTCGGCACCACGACGATGAGGGCGGTCATCTGCGGGTGGATGTTGCAGAACACGCGATACGCGGCAGCCGCCGTGAACGCGCGCGAGCGCGACGCGCCCGCGCGGTACAGGCCAAGGTCGAAAGGCTCCGGCCCGGCGAGCGAGAACACGTTGTGGAAGATCAGGTCGTCGTTCGGGAACTCCACCGTGGAGCCCAGGGGGATCGCGAGGACGCTGGGCTGAAAGGTCTTGTTCTTCTGCCGCAGCGTGAATCGTCCGGGACGCCGCGGCGCCGCGACGTCGATCGGCTCCGCGTACACGACGGCGATCGCCGGGCGGGCGCCGGCAGCGACGACTGTTCGAATGGCACCCGACACTGCCCCCGCGGACGCGGCCGCTACAGGCAGCACGAGGAGCGCGACCAGGAGCAGGGTGCGACGGAGATTCATCGATTCAGTCATTGGGCAGGATCAGCGGTCAGGGATCAGCGGTAGCTCAGTGTTGGGCCCCCGGCCGAAAGACCGGGCTACCTGGCGATCAGTTCGCAGCAGCGGCGCAGGACTCAGTAGCTGGACCTCCCGGGGACCGTTGAGCGCTGCCCCTGACCGCTGACCGCTGATCCCTGACCGCTGATCCTCGATCCCCGCTCTCTCAGAACTTGTAAGCGAACACCCAGTCCACGTGGTGGTTGCGCCGCTCGCTTCCGGCGCCGGGGAGCGTGGCCAGCCAGCGGTACTCAAAGGACCCCTGCAGTTCGGGAGTGAGCGACACGATCACACTGCCGTACGCGCTGCGGTTGCGCCGGCGGGGAAGCGCGGTGCTGCGCACGCCGCGCAACTCGTCCACGCCCGCTCCGCCATGAAATGACAGCCGCGGAGACGCGAACAGCTGCAACTCCGCCCATCCCCCGGAGGCGCGCGCGTCGAGCCCAGTCGCCCCTCCGAACGCGTCGATGTTCTCACCCCCGAAGACCTCACCCGTGATCCCGACGCGATCGCGCCGCAGCGCGAAGTCGAGGGCCGCAGCCCACGCGGTTGCGGAGCGACCGGCCCGGCGTTCGCTCCCATAATGCCCTGAGACGCCGACGCTCACCACCCGCGCCGCCTCCACGTCCGTGTTCGAATCGAACGCCAGACGTCCCTCGACTGCGGGCCTGCGCGAGCGCTCACCCGCGAGGGCCGGGGGAACGAACCGGTAGTCTTCGCCTGGGAAATCGCCGCCGACCGGCGCAACGAGTGCGCCTGCTGCTCGCAGCCCCGCGCCCAGAGCCCGCTCGAGACGCACCTGCGGCGCGCGCAGGTACAGGTTCCCCGACCTGAATAGTGAGGGAAACGCGAACGCCGCCAATGACGTGGGATCGCGCGGCGCCAGCACGACGTGATCCTGGCCGATCTCGATAGCCGTGCGGCTCGTCTCCAATCGCGCGAATCCCACCAGCAGCCGGGGCAAGGCCATCACCTGTCCCGTCTGGAAGCCCGGCACCCCGCCGAAGAAGTCCGCCACGACCGTGCCGCTGGTGCGAAAGCTGCCGAGGGTTGGCCCATTCGCGGCCAGGCCGAGACGGGTCTGGCGCACGCCCGCGCTGAACGTTCCGGCCCGGGCGTCCGCCGGTGAAACCGCCACGATGTTCGGGTTGTCCAGCCAGTTGGCTTCCCCGGAGTTGAAGAACGCGCTCGCGTGCAGCGTCCCGAACAGCCGCACGGGCATGCGCGACACGGACTCGACTTTCACTTGAGACAGCTCGGCGATCTGCTGAGCGAGCACCTCCTGCGAGGCACTGGTGACGACCGGCTGGTCAGGTGCGGGCGCACTCAGCGGCGCGGGCAGGGTAGGGCCTTGAGCGGCATCGGGTGACGCCTCGGTTTGCGGGCTTGCTGCGGCCGGTACGGTCCGCGCCGCCTTGAGAGACTCGACCTCGGCCCGGAGTGCCTGCAACTCGCGCCGGAGGCTCGCGAGCTCGCGGCCGACGTCGTCAGGCGTCGTCTGGCCCGCTGCGACGGCTGGCGCGACCACCACCGCGGCCCACGCGAGCGCCAGCGTCATCCACGACCACGGCCTGTTACGCAGCATGTCAGTGCCCTCCGGTTTTGGAATCGTCGGCGGATCATAACGGAGACTCGTCACGACGAACGGCCGGATTCCGCAACGGACGCGAGGCGGGGGCGTGGGTGATGGCAACAACTAATCAGTAACCCCGGCCGGTCCTGATCTGTTGAGTCAGCGCTGCCGTTCAGACCGATTGCGTGCGGTCTCTCGAGCCAGGTACGGTGAACGCAGAGCGACGCGACCTCGTCGGCGCAGCCCCACGACAGCGTCACGCCCGCGCCGCCGTGGCCGTAGTTGTGCACGACAGACATCCCGTCCAGACGCTCGAGTTCCAGGCGAACGCTCGCCCGGCACGGCCGGATGCCCACCTTGTGCGCGCGCGCCGGCGCATTGGACAAGAGCGGGTTCAGCCTCTCGCAGTGCGCACGGATCGACGCGGCGCTCGCCGCATCGATGCGGGTGTCGTACACGTGCTCCTCGGCGGTGCCGCCGAGGACCACGTCGTGCAGGCGGGGGATGATGTACGTAACGGTGGCGTCATCGATGCGGAACTGGGACACCGCCGGCGCCTCGACCACGATGACCTGCCCGCGCACGCCGAACAGCTCCTGGTCGCGGCACAGGTCGCGCGCGCCGAGCCCGGTGCAGTTCACGATCAGGTCCGCATCACCGCCGATCTCCCCGAACGAGTGGATTGTTCGTTTGATGATGCCGGCGCCGGAGGCGAGCACCCGTCCTTCGAGCCATCCGAGATAGACGGACATGTCGATCACCGGAAGACGCATGGCGTAGCCATCGGCGTATCCGGGCGGCAGTTCGTCGCGAACCGCGCGGCGAAACCCGGGCACGACGGACGCCCACGGCGGATCGTCCACGGCGTCGCGAAAGAGCTCGAGGCCGTCCCGCAGCACGATCCCGGTGGCGGGATCCGCCGCGAGCCGCACCAATTCGCGCAGCGTCACGCCAGCCCACTCACGCACGCGATCGGCCGGCTCCGCGAGATAGGGATACCAGATGGCGGCGGCGACGGCCGATGTCGTCTCGAGCGGACGCTCGCGTGCCCATACCTGCACCGCGTGTCCAGCCTCGACGAGCCGCAGGGCCGAGGAGAGACCCGATACGCCGGCGCCGATCACGAGAACCTGCATGGACGTCAGGGTAGACGATTGCTGTTCGCGATGATCGGGCTGCTCCTGGACAGTGTCTCGAACATCACTCGAGAATTCGATCGGCGCGCTTCAGCACCTCGGGAGGAATGGTCACTCCGAGTTGCCGGGCGACCTTGAGACTGACAACGAATTCACGCCGGGTAATCACCTCGAACGGCGTGTCTGCAGGCTTAGCGCCCTTGAGCACTCTGTCGACAAATGCCGGCATGCGCGGATAGGTATCTGTGAAGCTCGTGCCATAGGACATCAAGCCACCGGCGCGTGACGCGCCGCCCCAGAACATCGTGGGCATCCGACGAGCCGCCGCGAGCTCCGCGATCCGCTCGCGATGACTGAAAGGGCGCGGGAACTTCCAGGATCACAAGCGCTTCGGCCTTTTGCGAGACCATGGCGTTGAAGGCAGCCGCGAAGTCCGGTTCAGGGCCACGTACTTTCAGTAGCTGAGGAGCGATGTTCACCGTTGTGGCTGCGGCAACGTTGGAGCGCTCGATCGGTGCCAGGCCACTCGCGTCGGCACCCGGAATATCCGCATCGCTCAGGAACGCGACACGCTCGAGCTTGGGAAACACCTCTTTCAGGATTCTCAGTTGCCGAACGGCGAGCTCGGAGTCGTGGTTGGTGATCCCCGTCACATTCTGTCCGGGACGCGCAAGCGTGGCCGCGAAGCCGAGAGCGACCGGGTCAGCAACGAGCGCCGCGACAATCGGGATTGTCGCCGTTGCTGTTCGGGCCGCGTTCGTTGGCGGACCGCCATAGGCTGCGATGACATCGACGCCCATAGCCACGAGTTCTGCCGCAAACCTTGGCAGACGGTCGAGCCGCCCTTCAGCGAACCGCGCTTCCAATACGAGGTTCGTGCCCTCAACATAGCCCCGCTGTGCCAGGCCTTGTCGGAGTAGTTCGACATCCTGATCACCCTGATTCGGTCCTCGGTTGAAGAGGGCGCCCACGCGGTAGACTCTGGCGCCTTGCTGCGCTCGAGCGATACCGCCGGTCGACACGGCCGCAAACGCCATCAGCAGCGCCAAGGCACAGGACTTCATGTTCACGTGTCGTTCGCTCCTGCCGTGGGCGCGCCTGAAAAGAAAAGGGCGGGGCAACGTCTTCGTCACCCCGCCCTCGTCACGCGCGTTGCAGCGTGCACTCTGTCTTACATTGTGCATGCTGCATCATCGTGCATTGTGCATTGAGCCTACTTGCCGTTGGCCATTGCCCCCAGGAAGTCGGCGTTCGACTTGGTCTTGCCCATCTTCGAGAGCAGCAGCTCCATGGCTTCCACCGGCGACAGCGGGTTCAGCACCTTGCGGAGCACCCACACGCGATTGAGGTCTTCCTTGATGATGAGGAGCTCCTCCTTGCGCGTGCCGCTCTTCTGAATATCGATCGACGGGAACACACGGCGATCCGTGAGCTTCCGATCGAGGTGGATCTCCATGTTGCCGGTGCCCTTGAACTCCTCGAAGATGACCTCGTCCATGCGCGAGCCGGTGTCGATGAGGGCCGTGGCCACGATCGTCAGCGAGCCGCCCTCCTCGATGTTCCGCGCCGCGCCGAAGAAGCGCTTCGGACGCTGCAGCGCGTTGCTGTCGACACCGCCCGAGAGCACCTTGCCGGATGGCGGCACGATGGTGTTGTAGGCGCGTGCGAGGCGCGTGATCGAGTCGAGCAGGATGACGACATCCTTCTTGTGTTCGACGAGGCGCTTGGCCTTTTCAATCACCATCTCGGCCACCTGCACGTGGCGTTGCGCCGGCTCGTCGAAGGTGGAGGAGATGACCTCGCCCTTGACGGACCGCTGCATGTCGGTGACCTCCTCGGGCCGCTCGTCGATGAGCAGCACGATCAGGTACACCTCCGGATGGTTTGTCGTGATGCTGTTCGCCAGGCTCTGGAGCAGCATCGTCTTGCCGGTGCGCGGCGGCGCGACGATCAGGCCGCGCTGGCCTTTGCCGAGCGGTGTGAGCAGGTCCATGACGCGGCCCGAGAGGTTCTCGGCGTCGGTCTCGAGCTTCACGCGCGTCTGCGGGTACAGCGGCGTGAGGTTCTCGAAGAAGACCTTCTCGCGCGCCTTCTCGGGCGGCTCGAAATTCACTGCTTCGACCTTGATCAGGGCGAAGTAGCGCTCGCCGTCCTTCGGGGGGCGAATCTGGCCCGACACCGTGTCGCCCGTGTGCAGATCGAATTTCCTGATCTGGGACGGCGACACATAGACGTCGTCGGGGCCCGGCAGGTAGTTGTAATCCGGCGCCCGGAGGAAGCCGAATCCGTCGGGCAGGGTCTCGAGCACGCCCTCCGAGAAGATCAGGCCGCTCTTCTCGGCACGCGCACGGAGGATCTCGAAGATCAGCTCCTGCTTGCGCATGCCGGTCGCGCCCTGCACTTCCAGCTGCTTCGCGAGCTGGGTGAGGCCCGACACGCTCATGTCCTTGAGCGTGGAGAGGTCGATCACCTGAGTCGGGGCATCAGTCTTGGCGGGTGGCTGCTTAACAGCCGGTCCATCGTTTTCCACAGGTCTTTCATTCCTTCGCCGGTGGCCGCCGAAACCGGCAGCACCGGGCCGTTGAACGCCGTCTCCAGGGCACGCTGGGCGCGTGTGCGTTCGGCACGCGTCAGCTTGTCGTACTTGGTTGCCACCACGGCGGCTGGCGGGCCGAGCCGTGCCAGCCAGTCGTGAGCGGCGATGTCGTTGTCGAGCCCGGGATGCCGCGCATCGACGAGCAGGATGGCTCCGGCCGCGGCCGGCGGCCGCGTGCGTCCGGTACCCTCCCACGAGCGGAAGTACGCCGTCGTGAGTGTTTCAAACGCTTCGGCGGAGGGCCGTCCACCGCGCGCGTATCCGTAACCCGGCAGGTCCACGAGGTAGAAGGGCCGCGGCAGCCCGCCCGTCACCCTGAACAGGTTCACCAGCCGCGTCTTGCCAGGCTTTGCGCTCGTGCGCGCCACCGTCCGGCCAATGAGCGCGTTGATGAGCGTGGACTTGCCAACGTTCGATCGGCCGACCAGCGCAATCTCCGGCGTCCCGTCGTTCGCAAACCCCTCCGGGCCGGCGGCGCTCGTGACGAACTCGGCTTCGATGCGCACGCTCAATGGCCACAATCAGGAGCGAGAGAATCGCCTCCCTCAGTGCGTAATCGTGTCGTCGCTCGCGTCGACTTCGACGACCTCGGCCGCCGGCGCCGGCAGCCGGCCGGGCAGCGCCTCCGTCAAGGCGATCTTCAGCACTTCGTCCATTGTCTGGACGAGGTACAGGGCCAGGCCGTCCAGCATGTTCTTCGGGATGTCGGCCAGGTCCTTCTCGTTGTCCTTCGGCAGGATGATGTTCTTCACCCCGGCGCGATGCGCCGCGAGCACCTTCTCCTTGACGCCGCCAATCGGCAGCACCTTGCCCCGCAGCGTAATCTCGCCGGTCATCGCGACGTCGCGGCGGACCGGGATGCGCGCCAGCGCCGATACCAGCGCCGTGGCCAGCGTGATGCCGGCGGACGGGCCGTCCTTCGGGATGGCGCCTTCGGGCACATGGATGTGGACATCGGTCTTGCGGTTGAAGTCTTTCGGGATGCCGTACTCCTCGGCCTTCGACCGCACCCAGCTGAGCGCCGCCTGGGCGGACTCCTGCATCACGTCGCCGAGCTTGCCGGTAAGCGTCAACGTGCCCTTGCCCGGCATCAGCGTGGCCTCGGTCACGAGGATCTCGCCGCCGACCTCCGTCCATGCAAGGCCCGTGGCAATTCCGATCTCGTTCGATTCTTCCACCTCGGTCGAGCGGAAGCGCGGCACGCCCAGGTACTCGGTCACCTTGTCTGGCGTGACCTCCTCCTTGAAGGCCTTGCCCTCGACCACGACCTTGCGGGCCACCTTGCGGCAGATCGACGACACCTCGCGTTCGAGGTTGCGGACGCCGGCTTCACGCGTGTAGCGCTGGATGATCGTCTGCAACGCCTCCTCGGTGAACGTCACGTTCTCGGTCGCCAGCCCGGTTCCCTCCACGGCCTTGGTCACCAGGAAGCGCTTGGCGATCTGCACCTTCTCCTGCTCGGTGTAGCCGGCGAGCTGGAGCACCTCCATCCGGTCGCGCAGCGCCTGCGGGATCGTGTGCAGCACGTTGGCCGTGCAGATGAACATCACGTGCGACAGGTCGTACTCGACATCCAGGTAGTGATCGAGAAACGAGTTGTTCTGCTCCGGATCGAGCACCTCCAACAGCGCCGCCGATGGGTCGCCGCGGAAGTCCATCGACATCTTGTCGACCTCGTCGAGCAGGAACACCGGGTTCATCGACCCGGCCTTCTTCATCATCTGGATGATCTGGCCGGGGAAGGCACCGATGTAGGTGCGGCGGTGGCCGCGGATCTCCGCCTCGTCGCGCACGCCGCCGAGCGACAGCCGGACGAACTTGCGGTTCATCGCGCGCGCGATCGACTTCGCGAGCGAGGTCTTGCCCACGCCTGGAGGCCCGGCGAAGGTCAGGATGGTGGCCTTCGGCTTCTTCACCAGGGCGCGAACCGCGAGGAACTCGAGGATGCGGTCCTTGATCTTCTCGAGGCCATAGTGGTCTTCGTTGAGGATTTCCTCGGCCCGCTTGAGATCCCGGCTTTCCTTGGTGCGCTTGAACCAGGGCACCGCGATGAGCCAATCGAGGTAGTTGCGCGAGACGGTCGCCTCCGCCGACATCGGCGGCATCGCCTCGAGGCGCTTCAGCTCCTGGATGGCCTTTTCTTCGACCTCCTTCGGCATCTTCGCCTGTTCGATCTTCTTCTTCAGCTCGTCGACCTCGTTGCCCTTGTCGTCCTTGCGGCCCAGTTCCTTCTGGATCGCCTTCATCTTCTCGTTGAGGTAGTACTCCTTCTGCGCCTTCTCCATCTGCTTCTTCACGCGCGACTGGATGCGGCGATCGACCTGGAGCTTGTCCACCTCGATATCGAGGATGCCGGAGATGCGATTGAGCCGTTCGAGCGGCGAAACGATCTCGAGCAGGTTCTGCTTCTCGTCGACGCCCACGAGCAGGTGCGCGGCGATCGTGTCCGCCAGCTTGCCGGGATCTTCGACCCGCACGGCCGCGATCATCGCGTCGTAGTGCAGGTTGTTCGAGAGCTTCACGTACTGCTCGAAGAGTGCGACGACGCGGCTCATCGTGCCCTCGACGTCACCCGCGGCGTCCTTCTGCTTGGGCAGGAGCTTCACCACGACCCGGTAGAAGCCCTTGTCTTCCTTCCACTCGATGGCGCGCGCGCGGTCGACGCCCTCGACGAGCACCTTGATGTTGCCGTCCGGGAGCTTGAGACTCTGCACGACGTTGGCCACGCAGCCCATCGTGTAGATGTCTTCCGGCTTCGGATCATCCACCGAGGCATCGTGCTGCGCGGCCAGGAAGATCTTCTTGTCCTTGGCGAGCGCATGCTCGAGCGCGCGGGTCGATGACGGCCGCCCGATGACGAATGGCATCATCATGTGCGGGAACACCACGACGTCCCGCAAGGGAACGATGGGGAGGGTTTCGTAGACTTCCATGGGAAATTCGGAATTCGGACTGGGGCTGTTCGGAAAATTAACCCGGACTCCGGACTGTGGAATCCGCGGCGACGGCGGAATCGAGCGGAGCGGACGGGCCGGAGAGCGCCGAGCTACCCGGCCTTCTCGATGAGCGCAATCGGCTTGTCCTTGGCCTCGACGTGCTCGCGGGTGATGACCACTTCCCGCGCCTTCTTCTGTTGCGGCAGGTTGTACATCAGCTCGAGCATCATATCTTCGATGATCATCCGCAGTCCGCGCGCGCCGATCTTCCGCTGCAAGGCTGATTCCGCAATCGCCTCGAGCGAATCGTCCGTGAACCGCAGCTTCACGTTCTCGTACTCGAAGAGCCGCTGATACTGACGCGTGATGGCGTTCCGGGGTTGCGTCAGGATCTGGATGAGCGCCGGCTTGTCGAGTTCATGGAGGGTACCGACGACCGGCAGGCGTCCCACGAACTCGGGAATCAGCCCGTACTTGATCAGATCTTCCGGTTCGAGCTGCTCGAGCGTCGTGCCGATGTCGCGGTTGCGCAGCGACTTCACGTCGGCCTTGAACCCCAGCGTCTTCTTCCCGACCCGCCGCTCGATTGCCTTGTCGAGGCCCACGAAGGCCCCACCGCAGATGAACAGGATGTTGGTCGTGTCGATCTGGAAGAATTCCTGGTGCGGGTGCTTGCGTCCGCCCTGCGGCGGCACGTTCGCCACCGTGCCCTCGAGGATCTTCAGCAGCGCCTGCTGCACGCCCTCGCCCGAGACGTCACGGGTGATCGAGGGGTTCTCGTCCTTCCGGCAGATCTTGTCGACCTCGTCGACGTAGATGATCCCCTGCTGGCACTTCTCGATGTCGCCGCCGGCCGCCTGCAGCAGCTTCAGGATGATGTTCTCGACGTCCTCGCCGACGTAGCCGGCCTCCGTGAGGGTCGTCGCGTCCACGATCGTGAAGGGCACCGAGAGCAGCTTCGCGAGCGTCTGCGCCAGCAGCGTCTTGCCGGTGCCGGTCGGGCCGATCAGCAGGATGTTCGACTTCGACAGCTCGATATCGTTGCGGCCCCGCGGCTGCTTCTGGATTTCAATGCGCTTGTAGTGGTTGTAGACCGCGACGGCGAGCTTCTTCTTCGTCCGCTCCTGCCCGATGACGTACTCGTCGAGGAACTTCTTGATCTCCTGCGGCGGCGGAAGCGAGGAGCGCACGCCGCGCGTCTCGAAGCGGTTGTCGTCGGCGATGATGTCGTTGCAGACCTCGACACACTCGTCGCAGATGAAGACGGTCGGCCCGGCGATCAGCTTGCGGACGTCGTTCTGATCCTTGTTGCAGAACGAGCACCGCAGCACTTCCGATTCGCCGTTCTTCTTCACCATTGGGAACCTTTGCCGGAATCCGAAGCCCGTCGTACGCGCCCGGTCGGGAACCGCTGTTCGCGGCTCGCGTCCAGCCTACGCCCTCTTACGGATGACGTCGTCAATGATACCGTATTCCTTGCCCTGATCGGCCGACATGATGTAGTCGCGCTCCGTATCCTCCTGGATACGTTTCATCGCCTGACCGGTGTGGAACGTCAGGATTTCGTTCAGGCGCTCCCGCATGCGCAGAATCTCGCGGGCGGCGATGTCGATGTCGCTCGCCTGGCCGGCCAGCCCCGACATCAGCGGCTGGTGGATGACGATGCGGGAGTTCGGCAGCGAATAGCGCTTGCCCTTGGTGCCCGCCGCCAGCAGCACCGCCGCCATCGAGGCCGCCTGCCCGAGGCAGATCGTCTGGACGTCCGGCTTGATGAACTGCATCGTGTCGTAGATCGCCAGGCCCGCCGTGATCGACCCGCCCGGGCTGTTCACGTACAGCTGGATGTCCTTGTCCGGGTCTTCGGCCTCGAGGAACAGCATCTGCGCGATGGCGAGGTTCGCAATCTGATCGTCGATCGGGGTCCCGATGAAGATGATGTTGTCCTTCAGCAGCCGCGAGAAGATGTCGTAGGCACGCTCGCCCCGGTTCGTCTGTTCGACGACCATCGGAACCAGCTGCATGCGCGGATCGGCAAATCGGTGATCGCATGGCGTGTCGGTCTGAGCGCCGGTCCCTCAGCAGGGCGGCCGGCTGACGTGAATGCGCACGTCAGGTCCGGGGAGCACCCGGAGCAGGTCTGGAAGCAAACGGTGTATCGGTTGGGAAACCGTCGAGGTGCAGCGGCAGCCATGCACGTGGGCCCCGCAGTGGTCGCGATCAGTTGCCCACAATCGTAGCACGCGACCTCAGAAAGTCAACCGCCTTCTCCCGCCGTAACCCGGTCGCCAGGCGGGAGATGCCGCCATCCTTCTCGAGTTGGGCACGAACGGCGGCCGTCGTCCGTCCCGTGCGCTCGCCGAACCGCGACAGCTCCGCCTCGATTTCCGATTCGCTGACCGTCAACCCCTCTCGCTGGGCAACCTCGTCCAGCACGAGCGCGCTCGCCACGCTATCGCGCGCCGGCTCCTGCTGGGCCTGCCGGAAGGCGGCCCAGTCGATGTCGGCTTTCCGGGGATCGACCCCCTGCTCCATCAGCCGGCGGGCGAAATCCTCGATCCGGCGGTCGAGCTCCCGGTCGATGAGCGACTCAGGCACCGTGAAGGTCACCCACCCGGCCAGCTGCTTCAGCAGATCCCCGCGCGCGTCGCGCTCTGCCTTCTGCTCGGCTTCGCGGGTCAGATCCTGCTCGACGCGGGCCCGGAGCGCGGCCAGCGTGTCGAACTCGCCCAGATCGCGGGCGAACTCGTCGTCCAGCTCCGGCACGACACGCCGCTTGAGCCCCTTGATCGTCACCGTGTAGTTCACGGCGGTCCCGGCCAGCTCCTTCATCTCGTAGTCATCGGGATAGCGCACCTCGAACCGCTTCGTCTCCCCGACAGTGGTCCCGATCACCTCGTCATCGAACCCTGGTGGATTGGCCGCGGCGCCAATCTCGATCGTGACGTCCTGGTGGGTATCGGGTGTCTCGGCGCCCGCCTCGCGCACGAGATCGACCACCACCGTGTCGCCGCGCTCGACAGGGCGCGCCTCGATCACCTCGAAGCGTGCTGCCCGCTCGCGCAGCGCCTGCAGCGTTTCGTCCACGGCCCCTTCCTGCAGCGTGGCCTCCGGCCGGCGCAGCTGCAGCGAGGCGTACGGCTGGAGGTCGAAGCTCGGGACGGTATCGAATGTCGCCGTGAACTTCAGCGGCTGGCCCTCTTCGACGACCACGTCCCGGATGTCTGGCGTGTCGAGCGGTTCGAGGCCGCGCTCGCGCAGCGCATCGTCCACCGCGCGAGGCACCAGCCCGTGGACCACGTCGTGGAGAATCTGGCTCCGGAACCGCTGCTTGACGACCCGCGCCGGCACCTTGCCGGGGCGGAAGCCGGGGATCCGCGCGGCCTTCGTGTAGTCGCGGGCGACGCGGTCTATTTCCGCATCGACCGTGCTGCTGTCGATTTCCACCACGAGGTTCTTGCGCGTTTCGCTGACATCGACGAATTCGGTCTTCATGAGGTGAGGTGCAACTGCTGGGAGGATGGGCCCGGGCGAGGGCTTCTGCGAAAGGGGGGAGTCGAACCCCCAAGGCCTCACGGCCACCGGATCCTAAGTCCGGCGCGTCTGCCAGTTCCGCCACTTTCGCACGCCGGAGACTGAGACCCCGAGCGTAACACGCGGTTTTTGGACGGGTCAACGGGACGACGGACTCTCAGGCTTTAGGCGCTGGGCGCTGGGCGCTGGGCGGGCGGTGGGCAGGCCTTCCCGCTGCCATTTCCAACCTCGCCCGGCTCTCGCACCCGCACCGGCACCGACGCGACCGACATGAGAATGAGATCGGGAGGTGTTTTTCACCCCACGCTCGGCGGACTTCCATTCAGACAATCTCCGCCAGCCCCTCCGGCGTCCCGCGGGGCTCGAGGTTCGTCAACAGGAGCTCCGTGACGACGCCGCGTCCGGTGGCGCGCGAGTTGATGGCGCGTCGGGCTGGCAGGCTCCAGAGCCGCAGGCGGGCGCCGCCGGCGCGTGTGGCCTGGCGATACAGCGCAACGATCTCAGGTGCGGACGAATTGCTCAGGAGGATCTGCCGGCCGCGGCGTGCAAGGTCCACGACCGCGTCGCACAGCCGTACCTGGTCCGACGGCGAGAAGCGGTCCGCCGTGTAGGCGCCGAACGCGGACGTCGTGCTGAGCGGGGCGTAGGGAGGATCGAGGTACACGAGGTCGCCGGCACTCGTCTGCGCGAGCACCTCGTCGAACGTCGCACACTGCAGGCGGAGCCCTTCGCGCGCGAAGGCCGCGCCGACGGCGCGCACCAGCACGGGATCGCAGATCCGCGGGCGGGCATATCGCCCCGCCGGCACGTTGAATGCGCCGCCGGCGTTCACGCGGAACAGCCCGTTGAAGCCCGTGCGGTTCAAGTAGATCAGCATGGCCGCGAGCTCGGGCGAATACCTCGCGACGTCGGTCGCGCTGCGCCCACGCCGCGCGGCGTTGAACCGGTCGCGCACGTCGTAGTAGCACGTGGCGCCCTCCCGTGCGTGCCGCTGATCCAGGCGCGCGAGCGTGTCGATGACCTCGTCCGGCGCGTCCCGCACCGCCGCGTAGGTCCCAATCAGATCCGGGTTGCTGTCGCCCAGCGTCACCGGGGCTTCACCGAGCGCGCCACGCCGCAGAAGGTCGAAGAACAGGGCCCCGCTGCCGACGAACGGCTCCGAGTATCCGCTCACGCGTTCGGGGTAGAAGTGCTGAAATGCGGACAGCAACTGCCGCTTGCCTCCCGCCCACTTCAGCAGCGGGCGCCGAGGAGGCGCGGGCGGGTTCAAATCTCGAACCCGCGCTCGGCCCACCACCAGATCGCCATGCCGCTCACGAACACCGCGGCCGCTACGCCGTAGACCGGCAGCGCAGGCGTGACCGCCGACAGCACCTCCGCGGCACCCGAGACGAACAACCCGGTGAGGTCCGGGCTCACCGTCGTCAGGCCCGAGGCTGCGAGCACCATCACCAGTCCGCCGACGGTCGTGGCCGACGGCCAGTGCCACCGCGATGTTGAAGGCCACATCGAGATACTGCTCCGAGCGCCAACGCTCGCGCCGCAGCCGGGCCATGAGCCTGGAGGTAAATGCCGGGCCCAGGTCTGGCACCGGTTGGGCCGCGAGCACGCCATCGATCTGCCGCGCGAGCTCGAGCGCGTGGGCGCACGCCGCGCACGATGCCAGGTGCGCGCGCACGTCCGCGTCAGGGACCATGTCTCCCGCGGCAATCGGCTCAATCAACTCGTCCAGATGCGTGCACACCATCGTCTCGATCCCCTCGGGTCAGGCAAGCTCGCCCTCGAGCAGCTTTCGCAGTTCACGCTTGGCGCGGTACAGGTGCGTCTTGACCGTGCCGAGCGGCAGCTGGAACGCTTCGGCAAGCTCCTCATACTGCACGCCTTTCAGGTAGTGCGCCGCGATGAGCGCCCGGTATTTGCCCGGCAGGCGCGCGAGCGCCTTGCCCAGCCGATCCCGCAGCTCGATGGTGCCAAACGCCGCATCTTTCGACCCCAGCTGCAGCGATGGCCGGTCCGTCGCCGCGTCGGCATCGATGGCGATCTCGATGCGCTTCGGCGCGGAGCGATCCTGCAGGCAGACGTTCACCGCGATCCGGTAGATCCATGTCGACATGCGCGCCGTGCCGCGATAGTAGGGGAGGCCACGATGCATGCGCAGGAACACGTCCTGGGCGAGATCTTCGGCCCGTCCGGGGTCGCCGAGCGTGCGCGAGATGATGCCGAACACGAGCCTTCGGTAGCGGCCGACCAGTTCCGCGAACGCCTCGTCGCTGCCTTCGCGGCACAGGCGGACGAGATCGTCGTCTGTGAGATCGGACATGCACCAGCCGCAGTGAGTGCGGGGGAATCATCAATCCCCGTCACGGGTTCGTTAGACCACGACCCGTGGCCGATTGTTTCACGCGCGGGCTGAAACAATTGCGGTCGGCCGCCAGTCTAACCGCACTGTCGACTGTGCCAGGAGGCCGCCCGTGAATCCTCAAGACCTGCTGTTCGCTATGTTTCCTTTCCTCACGCTCGTGGGCTTGTTCGTGCTGGCCGCGATCTGGATCTCCAGGCGCGCACGCATCCGCGAGCTTGCGCACCATGAACGGCTCGCGATGATCGAGAAGGGCCTGATGCCGCCGGCGGAGTTCTTTCCGGGCGGCTCCGACGTGGCCGCCCCTGGGGTCAGCGACCCGGGCGCACCGCCGCTGTCGAGAACCGCGAGCCGCTTTCGGAGCGCCGGTGTCATGTTCGTGGGCATCGGCATTGCGGTCGGTATGATCATCGGCATCGCGGCGTTCGAGCCGACGATCGGTTTCGGGGTCGGGGGCGCGATTGCGGCAATCGGGGCCGCCATGATCGTGAACGGGGTGCTCGGGGAGCGGGAGCTGAAATCGACGCACCCTGCGCGCTCGGCGGCACCAGGTCCGCGCGCCGGCCTGGACGTGCGGGAATAGGCTGGCCGCCGGATCTCGCCACCCCCCGGGCAGGTCCGATCGCGAGCTATTGGCCGGTCACAGGCCACCACCTCGCGGCGCACCACGCCGGCAGGGGATCCCATACCTTCGTGAGCACCAGCGCCGCCGCCACGTAGACGGGCAGCAAGGGCCACGTCAAGTCCCGCAATCCCACGCCGCACGCGACGAGCGTGCCCACGCCGAGCCGCAGGAAGTCCTGAACGACGAGCAGCGACAGCGCCTTCTGTCCCGCCCACGTCATCATCGGTGCGAGCACTGGTGCCGCCGACACCGCGACGCAGACGACCCACAACCCTGGTAACGCGAGGAGCATAGGCAGGGCAGGGCCGATCAACGCCAGGGTCGTGCCCGGCTGGTTGACGTCCGCACCCAGCCAGCCGGCGACGACCGCCAGCAGGAATGCCGGGGCACAGAGGGCCGCGAGCAGGCCGGCCGGCGGTTGCACAGGGGCCCGCGCCAGCACGCCGGCAGCCAGCATGCCGAGCGCCGGGGAGAGCAACCGGCACGGAAGGGCATAGAGCACCGTGGCATTCGCGTCAAAGGCGCCAAACGGCGCATGTGCGAACGCCAGCGTCCGGCTCGCCGACCCCAACCGCGAAGCACACCGCCAGAAACGCCAGCGGTCCCGTCCGCTGCAGCAGCGATCGCAGGAGCGGAAACACCAGGTAGAACTGCGCGATCAGCATGAGGTACCACATCGACGGGGCCACCACCTGCATCGTGCGGGGCGTCTCCAGACGGCCTGCAACCGAGAGCGACCGCAGGATGTCGAGCGGTTCGAAATGGTAGGGCTGTCCGCCCAGACGCATGCCGTCGCGCAGTTCGTGCGCGAATGGGGTGTCGATCACCACGGCACGCACGGAGGCCAGCAGCACGAGCACGCGTGGCGGCGGCCAGCGAGCCGAGCCAGTAGTTCGGAAGGATGCTGCGCGCCCGGCGTGCGAGGAACCTATGCGCCGGGACGGGTCGTGCCAGGCAGAGCACCAGGCCCGTCACGAACAGCAGCAGGTCGAGGCGGTACCCCGGCAGGCCGATCACCGTTCGGGCAACGACGGCAGCCGATTCGAGGAGTCGGCCGCTGGAGAGGGCTGCTGCCGCGCCGGCCGCCGTTGCGTCGCTACCCGGCACACCCCGCGTATCCACGTAGAAGTGGAAGGAGACGACCCAGAGAATCGTCAGACCTCGCGCCACATCCACGAGGGCGAGCCGCGTCCCGTCCGCGGGAGGGTAGTCCGTAGTGCCCTGGTCCGTGAGGGCGACGCTCAGAGGCGAAGTCCCGCCAGGTACTGCAGCGTTTTCGGGATCTGCTTCTCCGCTTCGGGCGCTTCGTCTTCGATGAAGTGGAACTTCGTCCCAACCTTGTTGGCGGCACGGAAAATCGGCGGCCAGTCGATCATCCCGTCACCGAGCGGAACGTTCGAGTCGTCTGGCGCATGGCCCGTCGGATCCCCGACGGCCGTGCCCTTCTTCATGTCCTTGATGTGCGTGAGCGGGAACCGATCCGGGTATTTCTTGAACAGGTCCACGGGGACGGCGCCGCCGCGCACGGCCCAGAACACGTCCATCTGGAACGCGACCAGGGCGGGGTCGGTGCCCTTCGCTATGCGGTCGAACAGTGTGCCCTCGGAACTCGTCTGAAACTCGTACCCGTGGCAATGGTAAAAGAAGCGCAGGCCCGCGGCGTTTGCCTTCTTACCAGCGGCGTTGAAGACGGCCACCGCCTTGTCCGCGTCCGCAGCGGTGAAACGATCCTTGTGCGGGATCCACGCGCATCCCAGGTACTCGACGCCGAACGTGCGCGCGTCGGCGATCACGGCGTCTGCGCCCTCGGCGAGCTTGTTGAAGTCGCCGTGCGTGCTGACGGCGCGCAGGCCCGTCTTCTTCAGCAAAGCGGCGTAATCGGCCGCGGTCATGCCGTAGGTCCCGGCAAGCTCAACGTTGGTCAGCCCCCAGTTCTTGACCATCGCGAGCGTGCCCGGGACGTCGCCTTTGGCGAACAGGTGCCGAAGACTGTAGAGCTGCAGGCCGAGCTGACCTGTAAATGGGTGTTTGAGCGCGCCGTCGGCCGGATTTTGTGCGAGCACGTTCAGGGCGGAGGCAAACGGGGCGGCCGCGGAGGCCACCATACCGGTGGAGACGGTGTGAAGGAAATGGCGTCGACTGGTCATGTGCGGCATGTTACCCGATGCGCTCGGAGGCGCGGAGGGCCAACTGGGCCGTGTAAGAGTTACCGGTGTGCTCGGCAGGCATGCGGGGCCGTACGGGCAAAATCGCGACAATCGCCTGATTTTTGACGCTGTCCGCCCGGCGTAGGGGTTGCACTGGCACGTCCGTGTCACTGTCGGCGTGACTTCAGAGGTGAGCGCAGGTGAGCAATCCAATCGTCGTCCTGATCGCGGAAGATCACGACGATAATCGCGAAGGCTACGCAGAGTACCTTTCGTTCCTCGGCTACCGCGTAGAGCAGGCGTCCGATGGCGATCAAGCCTGGGCGCTGGCGCAGGAGATCTGTCCGGACGTCCTCCTGCTCGATCTCGCCCTGCCCGGCACGGACGGGTGGGAAGTGGCGCGACGCGTGCGGTCGGATCCTCGGACACAGGGCATGCTCATCATCGCCCTCTCCGCCTGCGTGTTTCCCGACGATGTGCAGCGGGCCAGGGCCGCGGGATGCGAGCTGTTTCTCGACAAGCCCTGCTACCCGGAGGATGTGGCGTCGGCCATCGAGCGGATGCTCGCGTCCCGCCAGGCGAGCACCGAACCCGGGGCTATACGACCGACCGCTTCCTGAGGAGGTCGCGTATCTCGCCGAGCAGCGCTTCCTGCGTGGTCGGGGGCGCCGGAGGCGGTGGTTCCTCGCGGCGGATCCGGTTCACGCCTCTGACCAGCAGGAACACGGCGAACGCCACCAGCAGGAAGCTGATCACGGCGTTGAGGAACACGCCGATGTTCAACGTAACGGCGCCCGCCGCCTTCGCCAGGGCGACCGAGGCGTACGGGCCGGGCGCTGTCGTGCCTTCCTTCAATACGAAGAACAGATTCGAGAAGTCCGCGCCGCCGAGCAGCATCCCGATGGGCGGCATCAGGAGGTCGTTGACCAGCGAGGTCACGATCGAGCCGAAGGCGGCACCGATGATGATCCCGACCGCCATGTCGAGGACGTTGCCCCGCATGGCGAATTCCTTGAATTCCTTGAGCATGACTCGCTCCTTCTCGAGCCGCGCGCCTGGGGACGCGCACGCGGCCGGGATGCCGGTCAACGGGAGGTGGACGAGGAGGTTCTAGTGCACGGCGCCGCGGTGCTCGCCACCGCAGGTACGACAGGCGCGATCGTCGGCCATCCACTCCGGCGGCGTTCGGCGGTCGCAATACACGCACGTCTGGAACCGCGCCGTGCGCCGTTCGCGGGTCGCTTCGATCAGCGCGGCCACGACACCCATGGCGCGTGTGTCATCGATGTCGCGCGAGCGGAGCGACCCGACTCGCAGCGGCATCACGACCGCCCGCCGCCCCTGCCGGTCGACGGAGTACTCGAACACGGCGATCGATGTGCCCTTCAGCCGGACCATCACCTCGCCAGGATCGCCCGACGTGAACCACGTCGCGCCATCGTCGGCCGTTTCTTCCACCACCGGCGCCGTGAGGTGAGTCGTGATGAAGGCGTGCCATTCTTCCCAGGTCATGTGCACCCATTCTAAAGGCAACCGCCGCCCGAGATGAGAACCAAGTGAGACTGAGATCGGGATGAGAATGAGATCGGGAGGTGTTTGCAGGATCGTGCAACCATCGTGCAAACACCTCCCGATCTCATTCTCATCCCGATCTCAGTCGTCGCGGTGAACGGTGTCGGGGGAGAACGCAGGGGTGCACACCGCGACGTACTCGGCGCCGCCCTGCTCGGGAGTGCTGTAGCGTACCCACTCGCCGGGCGCGGCCGTCACGGCCTGGCCGGCGCGCACCTCCAGCACACCGCCCTCGAACTCCACGCGGAGCATTCCGCGCAGCACCAGCGTGATCTCTTCGAAGTCCGGCCGCTGACCCGGCTCTGCCCAGCCCTGCGGCGAGAGCATGCGGGCGACACTGACGCGCTCGTTGCCGTTGTTCACGCGGCCGGCGTATTCCTCGATGCGCTTTGGCCTCGTCCCCACCGCGGCCACAACCGTGGGCATCTCGATTAATTTGGGCATGGCGGACGCGTACCTGCTCGGCCCTCTGACGCACGCCCTGGACCGAGCTCTCGATCGTGAGAGACACCGGACCAAAGCTACACCGGATCGAGCCGAAGCAGGAAGGCGTCAGCAGCCCTGAAGGGCTTGCCCACATGCCTGACGCCACCCCTGGCGAGCATCACTTCGGGCTGGTACTCTTGAAGTCCCGCGCGTTACGCCGGTCCAGAAGTCGCGGCTCCACGACACGTCAAGCCTATCCGCCGAGCAGTTGTCTGTTTCGGCTGAATCGGTTGTGCCTTTCGGGCCGGGCATCCTGACTGGCGGCGTTGCTCCTCCCTCGAATACTCCCGGTATGTTCGGTCGTCGCGCCTTGCCAGCCAGGCGCCGCGCTCCGAAATCCACTACCGATTCAGCCGATACAGACCACTGGCGCCTCCTCCCAGCCGGCGCATCTCAGACGGCTTGCAGCCGATCCGCCGCGCGCTCGAGCGTCGCATCCTGCTTCGCGAAGCAGAAACGCAAGACCGGCGGGGCCTCGCTTCCATACAGGAACGCCGATGTCGGGATCGATGCCACGCCATGATCGCGCAGCAGTCGCATGGCCATCTCGTGGTCCCCGCCCGTGCCCACGGCCGTGTAGTCCATGAGCACGAAGTACGTGCCGGCGCACGGCAGCGCACGCAGGCGCGAACCGCTGACCAGCGCGAGAAAACGATCACGCTTCGCCTCATAGAAGCGGCCCACCGCGGCGGCATCCACACCACGCACAAGGAACTCGGCGTACGCGTGCTGCAGCGGTGTGTTCACGGCGAACGTGACGAACTGGTGCACGCGCCGGATTTCGTTCGTGATCGCCGCGGGGGCGGTGACGTAGCCGATCTTCCACCCCGTCGTGTGGAAGCTCTTGCCAAACGAGCTGATGACCGCGGCGCGCCGCGCCAGCTCGGGGATGCTCCCGATGCTCACGTGCCGGTGGCCGTCGAACGTGAGGTGCTCGTACACCTCGTCGCTCACCACCATCACACCGGTCCCATCCAGTAAACCGGCCAGCTGCCGCACGTCCTCAGGACTCCACATCGTGCCCGTCGGGTTGTGCGGCGAATTCACCACGACCAGTCGTGTGCGCTCTCCCAGCTTGCTGCGCACGGCGTCCCAGTCGACCCGATAGTGTGGGTACCGCAGCGTCACGAACACGGGGATCCCGCCGGCGAGCCGCACCGCCGGCACGTACGAGTCGTAGCACGGCTCGAAGAGCAGCACCTCGTCGCCCGGGTGCACCAGCGCCGTAATCGTCGAGAACAGCGCCTCTGTGGCGCCAGCCGTGATCGTGATCTCGGTTCCCGGATCGTAGCGCGCTCCGTACTGCCGCTCGATCAGGCCGGCAAGCTCCTCCCGCAGCCGCGTGACGCCCGCCATCGGCGCGTACTGGTTACAGCCCCGCGCAAACCATGCCCCCGCCAGGGCCGTGAGCGCCGGCGCCGCATCGAAATCGGGGAACCCCTGCGCGAGGTTGATCGCGCCGTGTTCCTCGGCAAGGCGTGACATGACGGTGAAGATGCTGATGCCGGTCGACGGCAGGCGGGATGTCGGGATCATGGCAGGCATGGCTTTGGACCGGGCGGGCTCGTGAGCGCCTCGACGTGAGCCGTTCAACCGGGCCTACGCGATGGTCAACAGGATCTCACGGCCGAGAAATCGTACGTAGCGGTTCGCCGCGGTCTGGACACCCCGCTGCTCCCCCCTGGTCAGCGGGCGAACCGGCGTCACCGTCACAGTGACTCCGGTCGCATGCGCACCGGTGTTCCAGGTGCCCGCGACGTATCCGGAGACGACGAGGGCATGCCGGAACGTCACCGTCGTGGGCCCTGCCCCGACCGTGCCGGAGCTGTGAGGCACCGCGAGGCGATCGCGGTACGACACGAGGTACTCGTCGTAGATCGGGAGGAGATGCACCGTGGGGCTCGGGGCAACCACCGCTCTGGCACCGGCGACGCGCCAGTAGGTCAGGCCGTCATGTGACTGCTGCCGCGCGCCAATCATGTCGAGCCCCCGACGCGCGTCCGCGGTGGACATACTCGACCACCAGACGAAGTCGCGGACTGTGGCCGGGCCGTGGCTTGCGAAGTACCTGCGCGTCAGCTCGGCAAGAGACTCCTCCCGGGACAGCCGGCGTGTGTTGCGGGCCCGCTCGCTCAACAGCGCATACGTGAACTTCTTCCCGCGGCGCGGACCGCTGCAGATCACGCCTTCGAGCTCGGCGTAGAGCGCCGCGAGCGCCAGTTGGAGGTTGTCGAGCGCGATCCCGGCGCGTGCGAGCACCGCGCCCAGCTCTGCGCGCGTGAGATAGCGACCCCCGCCGAGGGCGCGTTCGAACAGGGTCGCTGCCCGGTTCAGCGTCCTGGTCTCGAGCTCCCGCCGACGGGTGTGCGACGCGAGATGCCGGTGCACGCGCGGACCGGTGAGCTCGAGCATCCATCCGATGTCGTCCGCGGTGACGAAGTGCCACGTCGGCCGCAGCACGTGCGTGCGGAGAATGCGGCCCGCGTCGAAATCCTGCTCGATGTCAGCGTCGGTCGTGTCGCCGGCGAGCCGGAGCGCGAGCGCCCACTTGGCGAAGGGGTACTCCTGCGCCTGCACGGCGCCCAGCCAGGCGACCAGGTCCGCGGGACGGCCGCGCCGGGGCGGGTCGATTGACTGGTTGCGCAGCCGCTCGGTCGCCATCTCGCGGTTAACGGGGTGACTCACGACAGACGCGTCCGAGGCACTGGGAAACAGCCCGCGCGCCTACCGGCGCGTCCCGATCGCGAACAGGGCCGAGGGCGACCGCACGTACATCACGCCGTCCGACAGCGCTGGCGTCGCCATCAGCAGCTCGCCCATCGTGTTGGTTGCGACCTCGCGAAACTCGCGGCCTGCCGCGATCACCATGATCTCGCCGTCCTCGTTCGAGAGATAGATGCGGCCGTCCGCACCAACGGGCGAGGCGCTGAACCCGCTACCCAGGTGCTTCAGCCGCTGTCGGTAGATCTCCTGTCCCGTCTGCACATCGTACGCGTCGAACACGCCGTCGTTGTTGAGGGCGTACACGATGCCGTCGTAGATCAGCGGTGTCGGCATGTACGTGCCACGCCCGGCGCGGCTCCACGCAACCGCGGCGCTGCTCGTCCTGTCCTTCTCGAGCGTGATGTCGCCCCGCGCGCCCGGACGTATCGCGAAGAGCGGCTTCTCGGGCCGCCGGCCGCTCGTGACGATGATGACGCCGGCGCCAGTCACCGGCGTGGGTGCCGTGATCTTCGAGCTGCCTCCGAGCCGCCACAACTCGGCGCCCGTTCGGACGTCGTAGCCGCGGATGAACTTCGAGCCGTTCGTCACGAGCTCGGCCCCGGACGTTGCGGTCACCACCGTCGGCGTCCCCCACGACGGCAGCTCCTCACGGCCGGTCTTCCAGACCGTCTCACCAGTCTGTGCGTTCAGCGCGAGCACGAAGGCGTCGGTCTGCGTATCGCACTGCAGCAGTACCGAGATCGTTCCAGATAATGGGCGAGCTCGCAGGCCCCCACTCGTACCGAGGGAATGTCGTAGGCGCCCATGTCCACGCGCCCGAGGTCGACGGACCAGAGTGGGTGGCCGGCCACGTCGTACGCGTGAACACCCTGCGAGCCGAACCACGCAACCACGATCCGGCCGTCGGTCGCCGGCGACGCGCTGGCATACGTCGATTTGATGTGCCGCCGCTCGCGCGGCACCCCTTCGAACGCGACCCGCTCCCACTCGACTTTGCCCGTGCGCTTGTCGATCGCGTACAGCACCCACTTGTGCGGGGAGCGATCGTCCGACGAGTCGCCGTCGCCGTACAGCCCGGGCTTGAACGTGGCGTCGGGGCGGCCGCTGATCGCGCTCGTCACGAAGGCCCGATCGCCCCATACGACGGGGCTGGAATGCGCAAGCCCCGGGATGGGCGTGCGCCACAGGATGTTCTCGCCGGTCTTGCCGTTCCAGCGATCAGGAAGATGCTGCCCATCCCCAACACCCGACGCATGCGGCCCGCGGAAGGACGGCCAGCTTCCCTTGGCGGAGGTCGCCTGCGGCAGCGCCGGCGACCGCGTCGGGCCCCCGGCGCACAATGGCTCGTGAGGCCACGACCTCTTCAGCGCCTTCCGGACGCCACGTACTGTCCTTCAGGACCATGCGGCGGGGGACGCAGTCATCGGAGAGGAGCGCCAGCGACAGGCGCATGTTTTCCACCCGAAACCGATATCGCCCAGGCTGCGCACACTCCTGCGGTCCACCCGCGGTCGTGAGGGTGACTTCGTCCTGCTCGACGGTCCATGCGCCGTTGAACGGCGGCGATTCCTTCCCGAGGATCGTGAACGAGCCATCGGACGCGAACTGTATGGTGAACGCGCCGTACTGAAGGCGGGCAGAGGGCAGCTGCGGTGACGTCTGCTCGGCGAGGACCGCAACCGCCGCGGAACACACGAGGGCGGCGATCAGCCGGACCACTGTCCGCGTGACGACGGTCAACATGGTGATGCGGATGCTAACAGCCACTTGCCGGGCGCTCAATGGATTCATGCGTGTTTGCTGAACAGGCGGGCCCCAGACACACGGTCGCTCATCCTCTGAAAGACCGATCAGGTGATCGCGCCGTCCTCGATTCGCAGCATCGAGGTACTCCACTGCCGCGCAAAGGGCTCGTCGTGTGTGGCGACCAGGATCGTGCGGTTCTCACCGGCCAGGCGCTGCAGCAGTTCGCCGAGGGCCGCGCGCCGCGCCGGGTCGAGCGACGCGGTCGGCTCGTCGAGCATCAGCAGCGGCGGATCGACCGCAAGGGCGCGAGCGATTGCGACGCGCTGTGCCTCGCCGCCCGACAACTCGCGCGGCATCGCCGCCGCACGGTGGTCCACCTCGAGAAGCGTGAGGAGCTCGCGCGCCCGGCGCTCAGCGGCGGCGGGCCGTACGCCGTACGCGTGCACCGGCGCCAGGCAGACGTTCATCGTGACGCTGAGGTGCTCGAACAGGTGGTGGAACTGGAACACGAGCCCCACGCCGCGGTGGAGCGCCCGTAGCGTCCCGGCCGGTGGGCGAGCGGGGGTGAGCGTCACGCCGGCCACGTGGATGGTGCCGGCGCCAATCCGCTCCAGCCCGGCAATGGCCCGGAGCAGCGTCGTTTTGCCCGAGCCCGACGGACCCATGATGGCGATGATGCCGCCGCAGGCCACCTCCAGGCTGACGCCAGCCAGGATCTCGACGGACGCCGCGACGCAGGCGGACGTCGCGCAGGGTCAGAACCGCGCTCATGACGCAGGCGTCTTCCACCGCCGCTCTAGACGGCGCGCCAGCGAGGCCAGCGGGATCGACATCAGCAGGTAGAGTGCCGCGCACAGTGCCCCGGGCACGACCCAGCTGCCGACGTTCGCGGCGAAGATCTGCGTCTGTTTCGTCAGCTCGACCACGGTGAGCACCGAGACAAGGGAGGAGTCCTTGAGGAGGCCCACGAAATCGTTCGTCATCGGCGCGAGCGCGAGGCGGAAGGCCTGCGGGCCGCGCACCAGCCGCAGCACCTGCAGCTCCGTGAGGCCGAGGGCGCGCCCTGCCTCGAGCTGCCCGGCAGGCACTGCTTCGAGGGCGCCCCTGTAGATCTCGCTCTCGTACGCCGCATAGTTCAACGCGAGCCCGAGGAGCGCCGCAAGAAAGGCCGGGAGCCGTACTGCTTCGCCCAGCCCGTAGTAGAGCACGAAGAGCTGCAGCAGTAGCGGCGTGCCGCGTACCAGCTCCACGTATCCCGTCAGCAGCGCCCGGACCAGACGGCCCCCGTACACGCGGCCGCTGGCGATCACGCAGCCCAGGAGGACGGCCAGCGCCATCGCCAGACATGACAGCAGCACTGTGACGCCCGCCGCCCGAACGAGCGACGGCAGATAGCGTGTCGTCGCCTCCCACGCCGAGTCGGCGGCGGAGGAGGTCCGCAGACGCGTCCCCGTCACCGGTTCGATCGGCGCACCCGCGAGCACCCGCGCAAAGAGCGCGGGCTGATCGTCGTTCCAGACCTGCCAGTGGCGGAAGATCCTTTCCAGCGTGCCATCGCGCATCGACTGCCGCAGGATGTCGTCGACGGCCGCACGCAGCGCCGTGTTCTGCGGCGCAAGCACCCCGACATAGTGGCCGATCGCGACGGCGTCCGGGGCAATGCTGAAGCCTGAAACGACACGTCGCCGGCGATCCGCCACCACATGATCGAGCAGCACCGCATCGAGCCGGCCGAGCACCAGATCCGAGTACGGGTGTACATCGTCGTCGTACGAGACAGGCTGGAGCCCGTGCTCGCGGGCGCCCGCGAGGAGGATGTCGTACGCGATGGTTCCACCCAGCGTGCCGACGCGGCGGCCAGCAAGGTCGGCTAGCGTGCGGAAGCGCGACATGTCGGCAGTCCGGACGCTCAGGACCTCCCGGAACGCGTAGTACGGGACCGTCGGCGCCATGGAGGCGCGCCGCGACGGCGTGTCCTCGATGCCGCTCAGCCCGATGTCGGCGTCACCCCGGGCGACAGACTGGTCGATGGACGTGTAGCCGACGAAGACGAACCGCGGCGTCCGCCCGAGACCGCGCGCGACGAGCGCCGCAATCTCGACGTCGAACCCCACCAGCGTGTCCGGCTGCTCGGGATCTGCCTCCACGAACGGAGCGCCGCCTTCGGGATCCCCGGCCCATCGCAGAACCGCAGGAGGATCCGCTGACGCTGGCGGGGACAACGTCGCGGCGATGACGACCGCGAGCGCACAGGCGACGAGAGGCGCCCTCACCCCACTGCCCGCGGGCAGCCCACCGAGGCCAGCTCGGGACAAATCTCTGGAATCACGTCCGGAAGCCACGCCATGCGAGAACTAGGACCAGCGCTGCGGCGATGAGGCTGCCGGCGAGCGCGCCGGGGTAAGGACGCGCGAGGCCCTCCGCGAGCGCCCCGACCGCGATTACCACGGCGACGCTCAGCGGCAGCGGCGATAGATCCCAGCGGAACACGAGCACGTACGCGGCGAGGAGCAGGAGGCCGACGAGCAATCCTGCCGCGGCCCAGGGCAGAACGCGTGCGCCCGGATCGCCGGCGCCCAGCAGCAGCCCCGTGCCCACGAGCAGCGCGCACGCCCAGGCCCGGTGCACCGACCAGCCATCCGAGATGCGGTCGGCGGCCGAGAAGGCCAACGCCACCACAACGGTGCGCGCGCCGAGCGAGAAGATCGCGGCAAGCGGCGGGGCGGCAACTGGCAGGATCGTCTCCGCACCGGCAAACGAGGGCCACACAGGCTCCCCGCCGGCGCGCACGAGAGCGGTCGCGACCGCGAGGACCCCACATGCCACCCCTCCGACGCCGACGCCGATGCGCGCCGCGTCGCGTCGCCCATACACGCCGGTCGAGAACAACCGCACGCCGCCTCCCGCGAGCGCGACGACCGCGGGCACCAGCGTCGCACCGACCAGCAGTCCGACCGCCAGTTGAGCGGCCTGCAACGGGAATGGCTGCGCCGTGGAGAAGCCGGCGAGACGTGCCGGCCATCCGTTCGCGAAGTCGAGCGCGCGCGCCCCCGCGAGGAGCAGGAACAGGTAGAGCGGCCCGCGTCCCGGGCTCTGTCCGCGGCTCCACGCCACAAGCGTCATGGCGGCGAACCCCAGCACCAGGGCGCCGAGCAGCGCGATGCCCGCCGCATTCACCACGCCCGCAAGCGTGCGGCGGTCCCGCATTTCCCGTTGCCAGGTCTCCGGCACGTGCACGAACCGCCACGCGTCCGTGACCTCGTCTCCTGCGATGGCCACGGCCAGGCGCAGCTCCCCTTGCGGCAACGGCGGGCGCAATACATCCGCAAACGTGACGAGCCAGTCGGTGCGGGCGGGCAATTTGGATGGGGCTAGGGACACCTCCCGCAGCTTCGCGGGGTCGAGCGCGAAGCGCTCGTGCGCCGTCGCACGCGCCAGCGCGCGGGCCTGGTCTTCGGTGAGCGCCATGCCTGCGGCGGTCTCGGGCAGCGTGTGACGCACCCTGGACGCGCGGCCGTCCCCCTCCACCAGCACGGTCCACTCTTCCGCGCGTGCCGCGACGTCGCCGTCGAAACGTGCCGCGCGCACGCGCCAGCGGGCGCCGGGCAGATACGTTCCAAGCAGCTGCCGGTAGGTCTCGTGGCCGGCGGTGGTCCTCACGAACTCGTGGGTCTCATCCGGCGTGGCGCTCACGCTCGGGATGATCCGCCACGGTGGCTCTACCGCTACGCCGCGGCCGCGCAGCGCGTCGGTCGCGCGTGCGGTTGCCGGTATCCGCGATACGTGCAAGGGCTGCACATCCTGCGACTGGCGCATGGCCAGGCCAGCCGCTGCGAGGATGCCCGCAACCCCCGCGCCGACCAGCATGCGTCCCAGACGCGGTGACGGTGCTCCGGCGACGCGCGGCGAGCGGATGGCCGGAGCGGTTTCGCCGCGGGGCTCAGGATGCCACGCACCATTCACGAGGTCCGCGGGCAGCTCGGTCCAGCGCCCCACCTGCCATCGGCGCCAGAGCACGATCCACAGCGGCACGAGCGCGAGCATCACGACCAGCGTGCGGTCGATCAGGATCCCCGGCGCGCGCGAGACGAACAACGGCAGCGCGAACCACACGACGTCGAACGCGATGTGCAGCACGATGCCCGGCAGCAGCCCGAACCGCAGATAGAGAGCACCAAAGAGCAGCGACGGCAGGATCAATTCCACCGGACGCGCGTACGCCGGCTGATTGGGATACGGCGCGTGCCCCGCGCCGAACACGATGGCCTGTACGATCATCGCTGCCCCGATGAAGGCCCGCCGCCTGCCGAAGCGGTCGCCAATCAAGGCGGCGCCGGCGAGCGGCACCGCGCGGAACAGGCACTCTTCCCAGAACCCGGCCTGCACCGATGGCGCGATGGCCGACAGCCACGGCATGTAGGTCGCGAGCACGTCGGGATGCACCAGCGCATCGGAGGGGGTCCACCACCCGAGCCAGCGGGACGCCACGAGGTAGAGCGCCACCTCGTACGCAAAGAAGATCGCGACCAGCAGATACGCGCCGAGCGTGCGTCCGAGCACAGCGCGTGATGCTCCGGCGCTCGGCACCCACACGTGCCACAACTGGGGGTGCTCCGGAAAGGCGCGCCGCGACAGGCTCTCGGCCGCCATGAAGGAGAGCGTGAAGACGACGGTCATCGCCACCGCCCCCGCCGTCACGGCCGTGCCCTGCTGCACCAGGAATGTCGTCGTCGACAGCGCGGTGTCGTACCGCAGCCACGCGAGCGGCCATTCGTTGAGCGTGGCCAGCACCTGCAGGCCCGAGACGATCAGCCCCCAGGCCAGCGCGGGGCGCCAGAGGACCCACCGCTGCCGCAGGAGCACGAACAGGCCGATGACGATGCCGCCGACTCCGTAGAGCACGAGCATCGCGATGCCGGAGGCGAACCCGATCGCCTCGTTGGCCGAGCGCATCTGCTGGTACCGCCGCCCGAACGCCTCCGGCACGCGGACAAACGGCGTCACTTCCACCAGGCGATCGCCCGCAACCACCAGCCGGAGACGGAAACGTCCATCGCCCAGGCGATCGGGCCTTTCGTAGACGAGCGTGTGATCGATGCGACGGCCGGGCTTGTCTTCCTGGGCCTGTTCGACGAGGGCGTACTCGGACAGGGCAACGTGCCACGACGCGGCGCCACGCTCGGCCACCCCGCGGGCCTCAGCGGGCGCGAGGCGCGCCCCGGGAGCCGTTTCGGGCAGCCGCTCCACGAACCCGTAGGCGACGCCTTCCGGAGTGAAGCGGACCCACGTCTCGTTCGGATCGTGCTCGCGGAAGTGCCGCACGCGCCACGTGTACGGCGCGTAGCGGCCGTCGCGAATCATCCGGGCGAACGCGTCCTTGCCGCCCGCTTCGAGCTCCACATACGTCTGCACCTCCTCGTCCCCGCCGAAGGTGGCCGCCTGGCGAAAGCCCGCCGGTCCGAGGCGGTGCTGAGCCGCGAGCGCCCGGGCCTGCTCCAGAGCCTGGCCGCGGTCCATCCGGAGATCTATGGAGACCAGCGGAAACGCGCTGGCGAAATGGCGGCTGGCGGCGATGGTCGCCAGCAGCGACAGGAGCGCACAGACAATCCAGAACGCCGGTTTCCTCGACATGTTGCGGGAAGTGTATGTCCTTATGCCCCGCCGTGTCCGGCGGCCGGCCTTGTCACCATCATGACGCGCCGTCGCGGAGGCCCATTCCCTCGGTCCGGTCGGTTCGGTAGAATATTCGGCCCATGGAGCACCCGATCCGCAGCCTGCATCACGTCACCGCGACCGTCGACGATGCGCAGCAGGACCTCGATTTCTGCGTCGACGTGCTGGGCCTGCGCCTCGTGAAGAAGACGGTGAACTTCGACAACCACAACGTCTATCACTTCTACTACGGCGACGAGACCGGCACTCCGGGCACCATCTGGACGACGTTTCCGTACAAGGGTTGGAACGTCCCGATCGGAACGAAGGGCCTCGGTCAGGTGGGTGTTACGTCCTTTTCGGTGCCCGATGGCTCGCTCCCGTTCTGGAGGTCACGACTGGCCGCACGCGGCATTACCGCCGCTGAGGCGCCCGCCCGATTTGGTGAGCCTTCTCTCGTGTTTACGGACCCGTCCGGCCTGACTCTCGAGCTCGTGGCAGCCGCGGATGCGCGCGCGCCGTGGACGGAGGGCGGTGTGCCGGAGGCCCATGCGATTCGCGGTCTTCACAGCGTCACCATGACCGTGGATTCGCCGAAGCCCACCGTCGCGTTGCTCGAACGGCTGCTCGGCTGCGTCATGGTGGATGAGGCCGAGGGACGTATCCGGGTGGCAGTCAACGGTGATCGACCGGGTCATCGCCTCGACATCCTCCACGCGAACTGGCGCTGGCCCGGCACTGAACGGGATCGGCACCGTGCACCACGTCGCGCTGGCCATCTCGAGCCCGGACGAGCAACGTCGTCTGCGACAGGAGCTGATTGACTACGGCTGCCAGGTCACGGAGGTACGGGACCGGTGCTACTTCGAGTCGATCTACTTTCGCGAGCCAGGCGGTGTGCTGATCGAAGTGGCAACGATGCAGCCCGGCTTCACGCTGGACGAAGCGGCTGGTGAACTCGGGAACGGACTGAAGCTGCCGCCATGGGAGGAGCCCAATCGCGCGGCGATCAAGGACGGGCTGCCGCGGGTGAGTACTTAAAAATGCACAATGCACGATGCATCCTGCGGGTTGCTTCGAGGGAGCGCCGACCGTTGACGGTTAACCGTCGACCGTTAACCGTCGACCGTGAACCGTCTACTGCCCACCGCCCACGCCTACAGCGCCTTGCGCCTTGCGCCCAGCGCCCAGCGCCCAGCGCGCAGCGCCCGCCCAAAAGAGTCCGTAGGTATAATCCCGCCACACAACTGAACTGATCGATGCCGCCGCGGGGGCGTCGTCACTGCGAGGAGGCTGCGTGCGGGGAGTAGGTCGCTTGGCGGAGGTGCTGTGGCTCGCGGCCACTGTGGGGTGCGTCGCAGTGACGGCGGTGGCGCTCGGTGCGCAGGGCGGCGCGCCGGCTGCCGGCGGGCCGGGGCGGCCGGGAGCGCCCGGTGCGGCCGCCGGCGCAGGAGCGGAACCTGCAGATCCTGCCGAAGGATATTTCGCGGCAGGAGCTCGGCGACATCATGCAGGGTGTTGCGCTCAGCCTCGGCGTCGGATGCGACCACTGCCACATGGGCGAGAGCATGGAAACGATGGACTGGGCCAATGACGACAAGGCCGCGAAGAAGAACGCGCGCGAGATGATGCGCCTGGTCCGCACGATCAACGAGGGGCTCGCCGGGCTGACGAAGACGGACCACACGCGCGCGCAGGTCGGTTGCGAAACGTGCCACCGCGGCCTCGCCGTGCCGCCGCGTCCCCTCGGCGACATCCTCGGGGAGAAGGCGCTCGCCAGCGGACCGGACGCGGCCCTCGCCGAATACAACCGCCTGCACGTGGAGGCCGGGGATGCCGGGCAGTACCGACTTTCGCGAACGCGCGCTGAACACCGCTGCGCGCCGGCTGCGCGACGAGAAGCGTCTGCCGGACGCCATCGCGCTGCTGCGGAAGAACGCTTCACTCTTCCCCCGGTCGGCAGATGTCGCGGCGATGCTCGGCAGCATGCTGGCCGAGAGCGGCGACGTCGAGGGCGGCCGGGCCGAGCTCCAGCGGGCACTCGAGATCGACCCCGAGAACCGCGCGGCAAGGGGAGCGCTGGGACGTTTGACGGGCGCGGCGAAGCCGGCTCCGTGACGGGTTTCCGGGCCGGCTGAAGCCCGGCCCTACGCTGTCCGAGGGATCGCCGAGCATGGCCACTCTTTCCGATGCCGGGTTTCGTCGCGAGCTCGGCCTGCTCGATGCCGTCGTGGTCGTTGCCGGCGGCATCATCGGCGTGGGCATCTTCGCAAACCCGTCGAACGTCGCGCGCGTGCTGCACTCGCCGCTGCTGATCCTGCTGGCCTGGATACTCGGCGGCTGCGTGGCGTTGCTGGGCGGGTTCATCTGGGCCGAGCTCGGGTCGCGGCTGCCGCACGTGGGCGGCCAGTACGTCTATCTGTCACGGGCGTATCCGCCCATCGTCGGCTTCCTCTACGGCGTGGCGCTGCTCTTCATCATCAACGGCGGGTCGCTCGCCGCGGTAGCCATCCTGTTCGCCACCTACGTGGATCGCTCGTTCGTGCCGCTCGGCCCCGTGGGCGTCAGGGTCGTCGCCGCGACGGCGCTCATCACTCTCACGCTGGTGAACATCGCCGGAGTGCGTGCGGGCAAGCGCACCAACAACACGCTCATGACGGCGAAGGTGGGCGGAATCCTGGTGCTGCTGGCGCTCGTCTTCAGCCGCGGCACCGGGCCGGCCAGCGAGGTTGCCCTCGCCGACGCGGCGGCGCCGAGCGCAGCCTCGATCCCGCTGCTCCTCACCGCGCTCGTGCCGATCCTGTTCGTGTACGGCGGCTGGCAGAGTTGCGGTTCGCTGGCGGCGGAGATCCGGGAGCCCGCCCGCAACCTGGCGCGGGCGAATGTCATCGGCGTGATCGTCGTGATCGGCCTGTACCTGTCGTTGAACGTCGCCTACCTCTGGGCGCTCACGCCACCCGAGGTTGCCGCTTCGCCGGCGCTGGCCGCCGACGTTGCGCGGCGTGTCACCGGCGAAGCGGGGGCGCGCTTCGTCGCGCTGCTCGTCGTGATCTCGAGCCTCGGTTTCCTCGGCGTGGTCATCATCACGGGGCCCAGGCTGTATTACGCGATGGCGCGCGACGGCCTGTTCTTCGCGCGCGCAGGACGGCTGCACCCGCGGTATCACACTCCGGTGTTCGCTCTCTGGTTCCAGGCCGGCGTGTCCCTCGTGCTGCTGACGACGAACACGTACGACGAGCTGTTGTTGTACACGGTGTTTGCCGACTGGCTCTTTTTCGGCCTCACGGCCGGCGCGCTGTTCATCCTGCGCCGCCGACAGCCGGCAGGGCCCGGCATCTTTCAGGCGCCCGGACACCCGTTCACGACGGGCATCTTCGTCCTCGTGGCGTTCGGCATCGTCACGAACAGCTTCTTCGCCTTCCCAATCCAATCGTTCATCGGGTCCGGAATCCTGCTGCTGGCTGCCGGTGTGTACACGATGCTTCACGCGCAGGTGGTCCGATGAAGACGCCGGAGCTCTCGTACATCACGTGGGCGAAGGAGATGCCAGCGGTGGCGGTGAACCTCGCCCGCAGCGGGATCGACTTCTGCCCGCCGTCGCTGCTGCGCCTCGGCCCGGCCGACCTGGTGACGCAGCTGCCCGTCCGGTACGGGTTTGCACCGCTCCGCGAGGCGATCGCCGGGCGGTACCGGGTGGGCGAGGATCAGGTGTTCACGGTGTCGGGCGGCACGAGCCTGGCGAACTGGCTGGCCTGCGCCGCGGCGCTCCACGCGTGCCCGCCGCGAACCGAGGTGATCGTCGAGCGGCCGACCTACGAACCGCTGCTGCAGATCCCGCGCATGCTGGGCCATCCTGTCCGGCGACTCGAGAGGCGCTTCGGGGACCGCTACGTCATCGACCTCGATCGCTTTCGCCGACTCGTCTCGCGACGGACGCGGCTTGCGATCGTGACGAACCTGCACAACCCGTCCGGCGCGCGAATCGACGCGGGCACGCTTGGGGACATGGCCGCGATCATGGCCCGCGTGAGGGGGCTGCTGCTGGTGGACGAGGTATACCTCGAGTGCCTCTTCGACCAGCGCACCGCGTCATGTGTGCACGCCGGGCCGAACGTCATCACGACCAACAGCCTGACGAAGGCGTACGGTCTGGACGGGCTGCGGGCCGGCTGGATGCTCGGTCCTCCGGCCGTGATCCGCCGGGCCATGCTGATCCACGACCTGCTTGGGAACAACGGTGTCGCCCCCGGGGAGCAGCTCACGTTGCGTGCGTTCGAGCGGCTGGACGCAATCCGTGCCCGGGCTCAATCGCTCCTTGTGCCCAACCTGGCGCGGCTCCGCCGCTTCTTCGCGCGGGAGCGGCGGCTCCAGGCGCTTGTGCCGGACGGCGGCAATGTCGTCTTCCCGCGGCTGCCCGCCGGGATCGCCAGTCGATGCTCTGGTCGCGCACCTCGTCCGTGAGTACTCCACGCTCGTGGTGCCTGGGCGCTTCTTCGAATCGCCGCGCCATATCCGGTTCAGCTTCGGCATGCGCGGAGCCCAGCTGGGGCGAGGCCTACGCAATCTGACCCGCGCGCTCGACGATCTTGGCCCCCAGCCGTGAGACTGAAATGAGAATGAGATCGGGAGGTGTTCTCACGATCGTGAGAACACCTCCCGATCTCATTCTCATCTGTCGCAGCGGCGGGGGGGCTGCGCGGTCGCACAGTGTTAGACTTTCGACCGGCCGCGCGTCCTTCCGTGGTCACACATCCGGTGGAACAACCGAGGGACAGGAGAATCGCCGTGCCGAACGACAACCAGGACAACCAGCGCACCGGGATTTCCCGGCGGGAGTTCGCATCGCGCGTAGGGTTGGCGGCGGCGGCCGCCGTCGTGGGGCCTGCAGTGCACGCCGCGCCACTGACCGGCGCGGGTGTGCGCGGCGCCAACGACCGCGTGGTCGTGGCCAGCATCGGCATCCGGGGCCAGGGCAATGCGCTCAAGCGCGGCTTCGCGAAGTTGAACAACGTCGAGATCAAGACGCTCTGCGACATCGATGCGAACCTCGCGCCCGAGCGTATCAACGACACGAAGCTCGCCGACGTCGCGACCTTCCGCCCTGGGTTCGAGCAGGACCTTCGCCGCGTGCTGGACGACAAGGACGTCGACGGCGTCATCATCGCGACGCCGAATCACTGGCACGCCCTCGCCACCGTCTGGGCGCTGCAGGCGGGCAAACACGTGTACGTCGAGAAGCCCGCCGCGCACACGGTCGCCGAAGGGCGGCGGATGGTCGAGGCCGCCCGGCGCTACAACAAGATCGTCCAGGTCGGCACCATGAACCGGAGCCGGCCCGCGGTGCAGCAGGCCATCAAGTTCCTGCACGAAGGCGGCATCGGCAAGGTGTACATGGCGCGAGGCCTGTGCTTCAAGCCGCGGCCGGCGATTGGCAAGTATCCGGATGGCCCCATGACGGCGGGCGAGCAGTACAAGCTGAACGTCGAGTCGAGTTCCGCGGAGCCGACCTACGACAGCGCCTACCTCTCGAAGGTCAATTACGATCTGTGGCTCGGTCCCGCACAGGCGCGCGCCTTCAACCGGAATCGCTTTCACTACAACTGGCACTGGCACTGGGACTATGGCGACGGCGACACCGGCAACCAGGGGCCGCACCAGTTCGACATCGCCCGGTGGGGGCTGCAGAAGGACGAGCACCCGGTGACCATCAGTTCCACGGGCGGATATTTCGGACCGGAGTCATCGCAGGAAACCCCGAACGTCCACACGTCGCTCTTCCGCTACGCCGACGGCACGGTGCTGGAGTTCGCGACCCGCGGCTTCCACACCAACGACGAGGGCACGCAGAAAATCGGGAACCTGTTCTACGGCACCGACGGGTGGCTGTGGATCGATGGCGACGGCCGCAAGTGGCAGGCGTATCGTGGTTGGAAGGAAGAGAAGGGCCCCGGCTCCGATGCGCCGGCCGAAGAAGGGGGGAGCGACCCGCGCGTGCTCACGAGCATCGAGTCGCCGCATTACCAGAACTTCATCGATGCCATCCGTGCGGAAGATCCCAAGCTCCTGACGTGCGACATTCACGAAGGCCACCTGTCGTCCGCGCTTCCGCAGCTGGCGAACATTGCCTATCGCACGGGCCGGCAGCTCACGTTCGACGGGAAGAGCGAAACATTCGTGAACGACAAGGATGCCGACCGCCTGCTGTCGCGCGAGTATCGCAAGGGATTCGAGGTCAGCGGGACGATGTAGATCACGAATAGGCGGTCGGCGGTGGGCAGTGGGCGGTGGGCATGTCCGCCGGGATGAAGTCCCGGCTCCACACTGCCGCCTCCGCTGTGCCAGTGCCCGCCGCCCGCCCGCCACCCGTCGATTCTGCGCTAGCTGACGCCGCGTGACTCGCCCACGGCCGACCGCCCACCGCCCACCGCCTATTCCTTGAGCGCGCTATCAATCGCGATCGTCTCCCCACTCCACGCACGGCGCGCCGTCCACGGGAGCCCGGGTCCAACCCAGAACGGATCGTCCGCCGCCATGCCGAGGGGCAGAAAGGCGGTCGTCGCCAGGTACAGGCTGCCTGTCGATATGTAGGGCTCGCCGAGCGCCGGTTGGTGACCGCACAGGCCGATGTGCAGCCACCCAGAGGCGTCGAATGTATTGGGAGCGTCGAGCGTCCGGCGGATGACCGCGTCGAGTGCGGCACGTGCCTGGGCGGGCGGGACGTCGGGCGGCAGTTCCCGGCGGAGCGCGACCTGCGCGAAAAGCTGAAATGCACCGCAGCGGTAGGCCAGCGATCGGCCAATCGGGGGGAAGCTGCCATCCGGCCCGACCAGCCGCTCCAGGATCGCCGCGTAGCGCCCGGCACGTGCGACGACCCCGGCACGCATCGCGCCCCAGCCGTCGCGTGCGTCCCCGCACACCGCGAGCACGTCGAGCAGCATCGGGTGGATGACGAAGCTGTTGTAGTAATCCCAGTGAAACGCTGGGCCGTCGCCGTAGACGCCGTCGCCCTTGTACCAGGCCTCGTGCTGGCGCAACGCGTAGTCCACGCGCAGCTGGTCCCACGCTTCGCCGGTCGTGAAGAGCGCCGCTTCCACCATTGCGGAGAACAGCAGCCAGTTGTTGTAGCCGGGCGTGATGCGCCGTGTGGCCGCGAGCGCCGTCACCAGACGCCGCTGTGTGGACGCGTCGAGCGCCTCCCACATCGCACGCGGGGCGCGAACGATCGCATGCGCGAGGAAGGCCGCGTCCACGAGTGGCTGACCGCCCTCGGTAAAGTTGAGCACGTCCGGGGACGCCGGATTGGTCGCCTGCCGGAGCGCGTTCGCGGCCAACCCTGCGAACCGCGCGCGTACCCGGCCTTCCTCTGTCTCATCGGCCGGCAGCTCTATCCACGGGGCTACTCCGGCGAGCGTGCGACCGAGTGCCTCGAGGTGTGTCACGGCCCGGCGGTTGGAGCCGCCTTCGACGGGCATGCTGCGCTTCAGGGTGCCGGCGGCCAGATGCGACAGTACCGGTTCGGCCACGCGTGTCAGGCGCGCCACCCACGCCTGACGGACGCGGGCGCCATCCGAAAGGGAATCGTCCGGTGCGGCAGGCGCAGCCGGTTTGGAGAGGGCAGACGCGCGCGGATCGGCAGTCCCCGCCGGCACACCTCCGAAGGGCGCGGCGATGCCCGCGAGCGCGGCACGCTTCAGGACGTCCCGCCGTCGCATTGGCGTCAGGATCGACTCCGGCCGTAAGGCGCCTTTCCTGCGCGCTCTACCAGCCACTCGCCGGGCGCGAGCTCCACTCCGGCAATCAGCTCCGACCCGAGCCGGACGAGGGGTGGGGCAGTCTCACCCGTGCGCTGCAGCCGGTACAACGTGTTCTCGTCTACCACGAACCACTCGGGAAATTCGTTGAGGCGGACATAGTTCTTGTCGAAGTTCCATATGCGGCGGTGGCGCGCGTAGTCGAAGACGATCGCGCGTGGGCCCGGCATCGTGAGATCCAGGCAGAGGCGGTCGCCATCCATGACAGCCCCCACGCGTACACTAGGCTCCCATCGCGCCGGCCGGACACCCAGGCTCTGCATCAGCGCATGGAGCATCGCCGTGCGGTTGAAGTTCCCTTCCCCGTACCAGTGCTCGACGTGGCCGTCCGGCCGCTGCATTCCCAGCATGACCGCCATCTCGGAGTCGATCCAGGCGGCGGCCTCGGGAACGGGCTCGCGGTTCACCAGGTAGATCGCACTCTCGATCGCGTCGGCGTAGCCGTCGAACGAACCGAGCGGCAGGTTGGCTGCTGCGGGGCGCGGTTCCCATACGTGGTTGCGATACCGGGGCAGCGCCCGCAGCACCCGCAGTACCGCGTCGCGGTACCGCGAATCGCCGGTGGCCTGATAGTAGGCGTACACGGCACCGTAGATGTACCCCCAGTTGTCCGAGAGCCCCGTCGTGCGCGGGGCCAGTGTCGCCGCGTCGATCTCGTCGAACAGCATCCCGTCCGGATTCGCCGACGCCAGCACGCGATCCAGCATCCGGGCGATGGCTGGACGCCAGGCTTGCGCACGCGGGGTCTGCCACGCCACTTCGAGGGCAAACTGCAGTGTCAATCCGACGATGATCTCGTTGCCGTGATCGCGGAGACGGAGGCGCCCATCCCCTGTGTGCATGCCGAAGTCCCACTGCATGCTCGGGACGCCGTGGTTGCCCGGGAGGACCTCCTCCACGTACGCGTCCCCGACTCGCCGCGCCCATTCAGTGAACCGTGGATCGCCCGTCATCGCCTCCAGCCGGACGAGCACCTGCAGATAGTCACCGTTCAGTTCCGAGTCGGAGGCGGGGAGCGCGCCGAACCGCGAGGCGATGGGCGCGCCGTTCATCGCGTCGATGGTGAGGTCGACCATGCGGGCCGTCCATGGCGTGCGTCCCAGGTACTCGGTCACGGCGAGCAGGCCATCTTTGGCGTATTCGCCGGCCCCGAACAGGCTCGGGGTACCGAGTTCTCCGGTCGAGAGTTCAAGGTTCGCGGGGATGGAGAGTTGGGCGGTGGTGTAACGGATTTCGTTGCGGAGCATTTCGAGCATGCGCCCGTGGTACAAGCCAGGATCTGTCAAATGGGCCGTCAGCACGAGATACGGGTAGAGATCCGCGCCCGAGTTGTGCGGGGTGTATAGCCGGCGGGTGTCACCGGCCGCCAGGCCGCCCGGTCCGCCAGGAATCCTGTCGGGCAACAGCGTCGTGCGCGGATCCGCGTGCGTCAGCCACGCCTGCAGCAGTCGCTGCATGGCGCTAAGTGACCGCTCGAAGACCACGCCGCGTGCGCGCGCCTCGGTGAACCGCGCAGCCGCTGGAAGAGGTGGACGTTCCCGCGCGTGAGGCCCCGGCGCCAACCAACATAGGGCCATGGCCGTCGTCGACATAACGGTGACGAGCGCCCCACGGCCGAAATGCGTGGATTGCAACACGCGCACATGCTAGCCGAACTTGCCATTCAAGGTCGGGAGGTGTTTGCCAAAACGGCAGAAACGGAGTGGAGATCGGGAGGTGTTTTCTGGAATTGCAGGGCGGACGCCGGCCCGGTCGCGCAAAAACCTGGAAACACCTCCCGATCTCAATATGGGGCTAACGGCCCACCTCGAGTATGGGCTGTGATAACCTTCGCGCGTCTGCATGGTGGACGCCAGGGAGGAACCGAGCCGGGCCAGCCTGCGCGAGGGACGGTCGGTTGTCGCCTATGCCGTGCCCGCCGTGGTATTTGCGGTGCTGACCGCGCTCGAGGCGCTCCTCCCGGCCAGCGCCTACCCGGTGGCTTACATCGTCAAGATCGCCGCCGTCACCGCGGCCCTCGGGTACTTCCGCGGGCCGCTCGGTGACATCCGGCCGTCCTGGCGGGTCGTGCCACTTGGAGCCGCCGTAGGACTGATCGTGTTTGCGGAGTGGGTGATCGTCGACCAGCGGGTGCCGTATCCCCATCTTGGCACACGAGTGGGCTACAACCCGTTCGTGGCCATACAGGACGTCGGGGTTCGATGTGCCTTCCTGGTGGCGCGCTTCTACGGCCTCGTTCTGGTCGTGCCGGTCATGGAGGAGCTCTTCTGGCGGTCGTTCCTGCTGCGCTACGCGACCACGGCCGACTTCACGTCGCTGACGGTTGGGCAGTTCTCGATGGGGGCGTTCTGGATCGTGGTCGCGCTGTCAGCGGTTGCCCACCCCGAGTGGCTGGTCGCCGCCATCGCGAGCGCACTCTTCGCGTGGCTGCTGCACTACACACGCAGCCTGTTTGCCGTAATCGTGTCTCACGCCGTCGCGAACGCCGCCCTCGGCGGCTACATCCTGACCAAGGGGCAGTGGCAGTACTGGTAGAGCAGTGGCAGTACTGGTTAGAGGAGCCGGGTCTTCAGGCCGCTTCAGCCAGGCCCGCGGTCCTGCGACGGAGCGCGAGCAGCTCGCGCAGAAGCAGAATGCAGTGGGTGTCGCGGTCGCAGTAGACGCAGCGATCGACCGGAAACGGGCAGATGTTGACGCCATGCTGCATCCGCCCAATCAACTCTTCGACGGCGTCGTCGCTCATTTCGCCGGCCGCGTCCTGCTTGACGTGAGTCCCTTCGGTAACCACTGCTCCCCGTGATTGCAACCTCGGGGCCGATCAGCGGCCACACCCAGCGGGAGAACGGATGACTGTGCGCAGACCTGCAGGACTGGTACAATATGGGCACCCTTCGGACGGAGCGGCCACCCCGTCACGCCGGGCGTCGGCTCCCGGCGGCCAATCGACACCGAAGACTGCGCTCGACCGCGTCAGGAGCGCACCACCGCCAGCGCGTGGCGCCTCCAAAGGCGCCATCCCGGCAGCCCCGCCTCGTGCGGCGCAACCGCCGGCCGCCACCGGGAAGCGCCCAAACGCGGGTGGCGAGCGTCTTAAGCAAGGCAAGGAGAGCAATATGAGCAAGCGACAGCCCCGCGATATCGTCTGCCCCCGCTGCGGCGTCCCGAGCGCCAAGGTGATCGGCCGGTCCGAGTCACAGCCGGTCATCTACCTCCGCTGCGAAGATTGCGGACGGACGTCCATCGCACCCGAATAACCCTGCCGCCGTTGGCGGCGGTTACCTGCGCTTTTTTGCCGGTAATCCTGCGCTGGGGGCGACTACCGTAGGGGCGGTTCGTGAACCGCCCCTGCACCGTTCGCGAACCGCTCCTACAACCGTACCGGGGCCTACGGCATCTTCAATTTCTCCTTCAGAAATGCCGTCCACCGGCCATCCCGGAACAGGTTACGGAACAGCTGTTCCCCCTTGAGTTCCGCCAGGCCGATATCCCTCTGGGCATAGGCGCGATCGAGCCATTCGAACGCCGTGTCCTTTTCGTCGCGCCACGCGTATACCTGCGCAATCTCCCGTGCCGCGTCGTCCTGGTGATTCGCCACCAGTTGCTGCAGGTGCTTGTCGGATTCTGACGGGCGGCCGGCTGAGTGGTAGGCCATTGCAAAGCCGCGCGCCCGGGATCTCTCATCCGTCTCGTGCTGGAACTCGCGGAGCGCGTCTGCGACGTTGCCCCTGATCAGGTGGACCGCGCCCAGCTGGAACCGGACCTGCGTGAGCATCGGGTCGAGCTCGAGCGCCTTGCGGCCGCTCAGCAGGGCAGCGTCGAAATCACCACCCTTCCGCTGATGGATACAGAGGTTGTAGTAGATCTGTGCGTTCGTTGGCTCGAGTTCCGTTGCGCGCTGACCGAGCGCGATGGCCTCGTCGAACCGGCCGACGGCTCCGGCCAGCGCGGCGGCACTCCGTAACGCACGGACGTTGCGGGGCTCGAGCGCCAGGGCGCGCTTGAAGGAGGCATCCGCCGCCGTCCAGTCCCAGTTCTTGCTCATGCTGAACCAGCCGAGCGCCTGGTGCGCGTCGGCCAGCTGCGGATCCAGCTCCACCGCATGGGTGGCCGCCTTCCACGACTCGCCATAATCGGCGTCCCTCCCGCCATCGCTCGCACGTGCGAAGTAGAGGCGGCTCATCTCGGCGAACACGCGGGCGTTGCCCGGGTCCATGGTGGCCGCCTTCTGCAGCAGTTCGAGCGCCCGCGCATACGACTCGCCCCCGCCCTTGCTGCGCAGGTATTGAGCCTGCAGCACCAGGTTGTAGGCTTCAGGGTTGCCCGGACCAGTCGCGCGACTCCGGGCAAGCAGCGTGACCTGCAGCGCCGACGCGACCGACCGCGCGATGTCGTCCTGCACGGCAAAGATGTCGTCCAGCGTGCGATCGTAGGTCTCCGACCAGAGGGTGTAGCCATCGGGCAGCTTGGTCAGCTTCACCCTGATGCGTACGCGAGTGCCGGCCTTCGTGACGCTCCCCTCGAGCATCGTGCCGACGTGCATCTGCCCACCGATTGTGCGCACGTCGATCCGCGTCCCTTCGCCCTTGTTCAGCTTGTATGCCGCGACGCGGAGGTCAGGCAACCGAGCCAGGCTGTTCACCAGTTCCTCGGTAAGTCCAATCGTGAAGTACTCCTGGTTCCGCTCGGGGCTCAGGTCGACAAACGGCATCACCGCGACCGATCGTGGACCGCCGGACACGGGCGTGGTCTCTCCGAGGGTGGAGCGCGACGGCGTCGATCTCGTACCGATCCAGATGACGGAGGCGAGGGCCACGACGACCGCCCCTGCCACGGGAACCTGCCACCATGGACGCTGATTGGATGCGCCGATCCGCACCGTGGAGTCCGACGGCACACTCGGAGGGACACTCGCCCCGGGTGACGAGACAGCGGACCCCGGAAGAGTGCTCCGGCCACGTACCCCGGAAGAGGACAGGGTGCCGGCGCCCCGCAGCACGCCCGAGGCGATGCCGGATGCATCCGGCCGCGCCCGCACCTGCGAGCTCGAGGACGTAGGCAGTTCTCTTGGACCGCCCTCCAGATCCCGGTACAGCTCCCGCAGGTTGTTGTAGACGTCGCGCGCGGTCTGGTACCGATCGCGGACGTCCTTCCGAAGGCAATGCGCCACGATGCGCGCCAGCTCGCCCGGGACGTCCTCACGTACTTCCACCAGCAGTGGCGGCGTATCCCGCAGGATGCTCGACGTGAGCGCGGCGGCGTTGCCGCCGATGAACGGGCGTTCGCCGGCCGCCAGTTCGTACAACAGCACCCCGAGCGAGAACAGGTCGGTCCGGTGATCGACAGGCGCGCCCTGCAGCTGCTCCGGCGACATGTACGGCACCGTCCCGACGACGGCGCCTTCGGTCGTCAGCGTGGCGGCGCGCGTGCCGACGTTCGTTTCGCTGTCGGTGCCGAACAAGCCACCGGTTGCCAGCTTCGCCAGCCCGAAGTCGAGCACCTTCACCCGTCCTTCGGGCGTGATCATGACGTTGGCCGGCTTCAGGTCGCGGTGGACGATGCCCTTCTCGTGCGCGGCGGCGAGCGCATCGGCGAGCGCCATGCCAATTTCACAGACCTTCGCGACCGGCAGCCCTCCGGGCCGCACCCACAGGCCGAGGCTGTCGCCCTCCACCAGCTCCATCGCAATGAAGCGGATCCCGTCGGCTTCCTGCACCGAGTAGATGGTGACGATATGCGGGTGGTTCAGGGCCGCGACGGCTTTCGCCTCACGCTGAAACCGTTCGAGGCGAGCGGGATCCTTGGCGAGGGCGGGCGACAGCACCTTGAGCGCGACCCGCCGATCGAGCGTCAGGTCCTCGGCCACGTAGACTTCGCCCATTCCGCCGGCGCCAAGCTTGTTGACGATGCGGTAGTGGGAGAGCGTCTGTCCGGCCTGTAATGACAGGATCGTGCTCCTCGCGGCGTTAACGGGTGTGGGGAATTGTACCCGATGCAGCCGTGAGCGAATTCGCGGAGCCCCGTCCCGAACGAACGGACGGGCCCGGCCGCCAGGTCTGCAGATGGGTGCGGCGGAACTGCGCGTTTGACAGCCCGTCTACGTCGTTCGCATACTGCTGCTCCGCATGTCACGTCACCGGTTCGCGTTCTGGGGATTCAAGTCGCCGAGCGACTGGGTCGGTGCGGCCCTCGGGACGCTCGAGCGCCAGATCATGGATATGGCGTGGAGCCGCCCGGAGCTGAGCGTCCGCGACGCGTACGACGGGCTCGGCCGCGAGGTCGCGTACACCACCGTGATGACCACCTGTGACCGTCTGTTCAAGAAACACCTGCTGACCAGGCGCAAAGGGGGCCGGGCGTTCGTGTATGCCGCCGCCCTGACGCGCGACGCCCTCGACACCGCGGTCGCGTCCGAGCTGGTGGGCGGGCTCCTGCAGGGCGACTCCGGCGGCTCACTGCCGTTGCTCTCGTCCCTTGTGGATGCCGTGTCCTTGCGGGACCGGGCGCTGCTCGAGGATCTCGAGCGGCTGATAGCGGAGAAACGGGATGCCCTCGCGCGGGAGGACCGGTCGTGACGGCCCTGCCCCTGACGATCTGTCTGGCCCTCGCCTGGTTCTTTGCGGTGGACGCTTTGCTTTCGATCGCGGTGGCAGGCGCGAGCGCGTGGTGGCCGGTCTACGCGCGCGGGTTCGGCGCAGGCGAAGCGCTGATTCCCGGCAGAGTGGCGCTGTTCATGCGGCTGTTGCCGTCAGTCGCGGCCATTACATTCGTCGCAGCCGTCTTCGTGCCAGCGTTCGTGCTGCATGAACCGGCGCGTGGTCCGGAGACCGCCGGGTGGGTTGTGTGTGCCGCAGCTGCTGCCGCGTGCGTCCTGGCACTCTCGGCCGCCGCACGCGGGGTGGCGGCCGATCGACGCACGCGCACTCTTCTGGAAGGCTGGCTGTCGCACGCCGCGCCGATCCAGGTGGATCACGCGTGCTCCGGGGCGGTGGCCGCGTACATGATCGAGGACTCGTTTCCGGTGGTTGCGCTCGTCGGCGTGCGCGCTCCACGCCTGTTAATCGCGCGTCAGGTGCTGGAGGCGCTCACGCCCGGCGAGGTGCGGGCCGCCGTCGCGCACGAGCTCGCGCACGTGCGCGCACGGGACAACGCGAAACGATTGCTCATCTGCTGGACGCCAGGTCTGCTCGCGTGGTCGGCCGCCGGGCGGCAGCTCGAATCCCGGTGGGCGGCGGACGCCGAGTGTGCCGCGGATCACTCGGCAGCCGATTCGCCCACGCGAGGACTCGATCTGGCTGGCGCCCTGGTGAAGGTCTCACGGCTGGCGATCGGGCCCGTGCCGGGTGTTCGGCTGTTCAGCACCCTGCACGGGCACGGTGACGTGGCCGACCGCGTGTCGCAGCTGCTCGCCCCGGTGCCCGCCTGCCGCCGCTCATACCGCGGCAGAGTCTGTGTGGCCACGATTGCCGCCGGCTGTTTGGTCGTGTCGCTGCCCCAGGTGCTCTTGGCGGTGCACGGTCTCACCGAGTCGTGTCTGCGGCTGCTCCCCTGACTGCAACGACGGCGCTGAGGGTACGTCTCGCGGCCGAAGGCGCCGAGGGCGATAGGCGCGTCCGAGCACGACGAGCCAGGGGCCCGTGGCGTTTGGATATAGTGGACCGCAGATGGCGCTCCCGGACACGCGGCGCGAGTACAGCCTCGGCGGCCTCGATCGGGATGATCTGGCGGCCGACCCGCTGGCACAGTTCAACCGGTGGTTTGCCGATGCGGCGGCGAGCCGGGGCGGCAGCCGCCTCCGCAGGATTGGCATTGCGCTGTTCGAGCTGTGGCAGGCCGTCCTCGGCCGCCCGCCTGTGGACGTGAATGCGATGGTTGTGGCGACCGCGACGGCCGACGGCGTGCCGTCAGCCCGCACCGTCCTGCTCAAGAGCGTGGATGCACGCGGGTTCACGTTCTTCACGAACTACAACAGCCGCAAGGGCCGCGAGCTGCGGGCGAACCCGCACGCGGCGCTCGTCTTCTTCTGGCCGGGGCTCGAGCGTCAAGTCCTGGTGAGCGGAGACGTGAGGCGGTTGCCGCCTGACGAGTCGGAGCGGTATTTCAGGAGCCGCCCGCGCGGCAGCCGGATCGCCGCCTGGGCCTCGCCGCAAAGTGCGCCGGTGACGGACCGGGCCGCCCTCGAAGAGCGGTGGCGCGAGACTGCGGCGCGGTTTCCCGCCGACGATGTGCCGCTACCGCCCGACTGGGGTGGGTACGTCCTGGCCCCCCGCCGCATCGAGTTCTGGCAGGGTCGCCCGAACCGTCTGCACGACCGGTTCTCCTACACCCGCGACGCCGATGGGGAATGGCGCATCCAGCGTCTGGCGCCTTGAGTCCGTCGCCCGGCCCCGCGCCCATCCTGAGCACCCGCTCAGCCCCGAGGGCATCCTGCGAACCCGCTCTACGAATGCTGGTAGTAGAGTACCGATACCTGCGTACCGTGTGCCGATGCTCCACAGGTCCGCTCACGTGGTGCCCTCTGGGGCTTGCCGCAGGTCTGTGCGCCTGAGAGCAGCGGGACTCGTTGGTGTGGCGGCGGCCATCGCCGCCGCGTGGCTGACGCTCGCGACGGCTGCGACAGCATCGGCCGCCGAGGTTGTCGTGGTAACCGTTCAGGACGCGACCGGTGCCGCGATCGCAGGTGCGGAGGGCCGTGTCCGGACGGCCGCTCAGACGATGCTCGTTGCTGCCGTGAGCGCAAGCGACGGAACCTTGCGACTGTCAGGCGTTCCGGCCGGCCGGCATGTGCTCGAGGTGCACGCCGCGGGCTTCGGCGTCACGCGTGTTCCGCTCGACGTCGGCGTCTCCGGCGAGCAGGCGGTCACCGTCGTCCTCCAGCTTGCGGGTTTGAACGAAGACGTGACGGTGACCGCGGAAGCAGGGCGTGTGGAAACCGTGGAGCGTTCACCGCAGGCAGTGAACGTGATCTCGGCCGACCTCATCGCGAAGCGCACGCGCACCGTGGTCGCACAGGCGGTGACCGAAGAAGCGGGCGTGCAACTGCAGCAGACGAGCCCGACGATCGCCGGCATCTTCGTACGGGGGCTCACCGGCAACAAGGTGAACGTCTTCGTCGACGGCGTGCGCTATTCGACCGGTGCCCAGCGGGGCGGGATCAGCACGTTTCTCGATCTGATCGAGCCCACCGGCCTCGAGCGGATGGAGATACTGCGCGGGCCCAACAGCGCGCAGTACGGCAGTGACGCGCTCGGCGGCAGCGTGCAGTTCCTCTCGCGCACCCCGACGCTTTCACCGAACGGCCGGCCGCGCATGTCGGGAATGCTGGGGTTGGCGGCCGGCAGCGCTGACAGGCTCGGCGGCGCGAATCTGGCGGGCTCGTACAGCCGTGCGCGGTTCGCAGCCACGATCAACGTGGCCGCCCGTCACACCGGCGAGATGCGTCCGGGCGGCGGCCTCGACTCACATGCGGCCGTCACCCGGTTCTTCGGCATCGCGTCCGATCGGCTGATGGCCGAGCGGCTGCCAGACACCGGCTTCAGCCAGTACGGCGGGACGGCCCGCGCACACTGGTCTCCAGGCGGCGACTCGCAGGTCGTCCTGTACTACACGCGCAGCCGGCAGGAGGAAGGCCGGCGGTACGATCAGCTGCTCGGCGGCGACGGGAACCTGCTGGCCGACCTGCGCGGCCTCACCCTCGATCTCTTCTATGCGCGCGTCGAACGGATCCGCGCAGGGCCGTTCGATCGTGCGTCGCTCACCTATTCCGTCAACTCGCAGCGCGAGGAACGCGTGAACCAGGGCGGAAACGGCAACCCGCGCGCGACGATCACCTTCGAACCCGAGCGGACCACGGTGCACGGGGTCAATGGCTTCGTGTCGAAGGCGCTGTCAGCCCGCCAGACGCTTCAGTTGGGCGGCGACGTGTACGTGGAAGGTGTGGATGCCCCATCGACCGCGCTGAACCCGGTGACGGGCGCCCGCAGCACACGCCGTGGGCGGGTGCCCGATGGCGTGAGTTACAGCCATGGCGGCGGCTACGCTCAGACGTTCTATGATGCCGTTCCCGACCGGCTGCGCGTGCACGGCAGTGTGCGCGTGAACACGGTGCGATACGAAGCGCGCGCCGCTGACAGCCCGCTCGTGAACGGCGCCCCGTTGTGGCCCGACGATTACCTGCGGAACACGAATGCGGCCTTCCGGGCGGGCGTCCTGGCGACGCCCGGTGCCGGATGGAACGTCGCGCTGAACGTGAGCCGCGGCTACCGCGCTCCGCACATCACCGATCTTGGCACCCTCGGCCTGACGGGCGCTGGCTTCGAGGTGGCGTCGTTCGACGTGGTAGGGCTCGGTGCGACCGTCGGGACGTCGGCGGGCCGGGCGGCGGTCTCCACGGGTGACCCCGTGGAACAGGTCCGGGCGGAAGACAGCCTCTCCTACGATGTCGTCGTGCGGTACCGCGCGCGCCAGTTCCGCACGGAGCTGTCGGTCTTCAGCAATACCATTCATGAGAACATCGAGAAGCAGGCGTTGATTCTTCCAGCAGGTGCGGTGGGTCTGCTACTGGGCGGGCAACCTGTCGTGCAGCAGGCGGCCGGCGGCGCCGTCTTCGTGGCCGCCTCGTCCAACCCCGTCCTCGTACGCGCGAACGTGACGGCGGCGCGTGTGCAGGGTTTCGAGGGCACGCTCGAATGGAAGCCGTCCCGGACCCTCGCTTTCGGGACGGTGGTCACGTGGCTGCGGACGCGCGATCTCTCGACCGGCGCCCCGCCGAACATCGAGGGCGGCACGCCGGCCCCGGAAGGTTATCTCACGGTTCGCTTCGTCGCCCCGAGCACGCGGTGGTGGGTCGAGCCGTACGTGCATGCCGCAGCTCGCCAGCCGCGTCTCTCGTCGCTCGATCTCGAGGATCGACGCACGGGCGCCACACGCAGCCGCTCGTCCATCAGCAGCTTCTTCCTGAACGGCGCGACGGCGCGCGGCTGGGTCTCGCCAGGCAGCGACGACCTGCCAGGCACGGCGGACGATGTGCTCGCGGTGACAGGGGAGACCCTGGCGGAGATCCAGAACCGCGTGCTCGGCGCGGGCGTGATATCCGCGCCGCTGTTCACTGCTGTTCCCGGCTACGTGACTGCCGGCATCCGCGGGGGCGTTCGTGCCGGGCGCCACGAAGTCTTCATCGACGCCCAGAACCTCGGCGACACCAACTACCGCGGGATCAGCTGGGGCGTCGATGCACCTGGGCGCGGGGTGTCGATGAAATACGTGCTCCGCCTCGAATAGCGTTCGACGCTGTCGAGCGTGCCCGCCTCGTATGTGGAGCCGGCACTTCAGTGCCGGCGTGGCGCCCGCATAGACAAAGTTATCGACGATACGGAGGACACGAAGAATCAAGTAGTTCTCTTTGTGTTCATCCGATCCTCGTGTTCTTGTCGGCCGCATTGGGCCAGCAAGGCTGACACGTCGGCACCCGGCGTGTCGCTCTCGACCGCTGCCGGACGCTACACTTGCGGACGCCATGACCGAGTCGACGCCGCTTCCGCGATCTTACCGATGGCTGGTGCTGGCGTTCGTCAGCCTGGCGATGTTCGGCAACTACTACGCCTTCGATGCGCTGAACCCGGTGGGGCCGCTGCTCGAGTCGCAGCTCGGGTTCACGCAGGCGCAGATCGGGCTGCTGGACAGCTCCTACAACGTCGCGGCGCTGCTGGTGCTGCTCGCGGGTGGCGTGTTCATCGATCGCGCCGGGGCAAAGCGCGCCATCGTGGTGTTCGGCGCAATCACGGTCGTGGGCGCGGCGGTCATCGCGATCGGGCCGGGCCACCGCGCGATGGCTGCCGGCCGCTTCATCATGGGCATCGGGGCAGAACCTCTCATCGTGGCCGCCACCGCCATTCTCGGGCGCTGGTTCAAGGGCAAGGAGCTCGGCTTCGCGATGGGGGTGAACCTGATGATCGCGAGGTTCGGGTCCGTGGCCGCCGACAATTCCGCCGGGGTCGTGCCCGGCCTGTTCTACTCCTGGCAGCCACCGCTGATCGTCGCCGCCCTTGTCTCGTGTACCTGCGTCGTTGGCGGTGTGCTGTACGCGATCGTGGAGCGGAGTGCGGAGCGGGCACGCCCCGCAGACACGTCGGTGACCACCGACAAGCTCGTGCCCGGCGACATCGTGCGCTTCAACCGGGCTTACTGGTATGTCGTCGGGCTGTGCGTCACGTTCTATGCCGCCGTGTTCCCGTTCCGCCGGTTCGCGAACATCATCTTCGTTGACGCGCACCACGCGTCCCCCGAACAGGCGGCCTTCCTGAACAGCGTGATTCCTCTCACGGCCATGTTCGCCACGCCGCTGTTCGGCCTGCTCGTCGACAAGATCGGCCGCCGCGCCCTGCTCCTGATGGCCGGCTCGTTCCTGCTGTTTCCCGCGTTCCTGTTGATGATCTCTCCGCGCGTGCCGCTGGGATTCTCGGTGGCATTGCTCGGGATCGCCTTCTCGCTCGTGCCGGCGATCCTCTGGCCCGCCGTGACCTACCTCGTCGATGAAGCCCGCCTCGGGTCAGCCTACGCGTTGATGACCTTCTGCCAGCAGATCGGGTGGGGAGCCATGGCGTGGGCGGTCGGGCGATCCAACGACGTCTTCGGCGCGAGCGCCGCGAACCCCGGCGGCTACGTGCCGGGACTCTGGATGTTCGCTGCCCTCGGCTTCCTCGGCCTCACGTGCGCGTTCCTGCTGTGGCGCTCCGAGCAGGGTCCCGGCGCCCACGGGCTGGACACGATCAGGGCGTAGGAAATGGGCGCTGGGCGCTGGGCGCTGGGTGGTGGGCGATGGCAGACTCTCTGCACCGCCGACAGACCACTTGCCGCTGTTCAATGTGGAGCCGGGACTTCAGTGCCGGCGGACCAGCATCCCGACTCCATCTTCCGCGGTAGTCAACGGTGAACGGTGAACGATCGACTGTGAACGGTCTGCGGTGAGCCGTCAGCTCCCGGCCATCTCGGAACCTGTTCAGGAGCGGCGGTGCAGGGCTCGGTGTGAGGATGGACTTTTCCGGCGTGCGCTATAGTCGGGCCCGACAGGGCCGGCAGGCGGCACCGCATCGTTCTCGCGCATGAAGAGGGTGTGAGACGTACGGGAGAGAGTCCGCGGCGGCCGCCGGACGCAAGGGACGAGGAGACGAATCGGAATGGCGCGACGGGTGCTGATGGCGCAAGGGCTGATGGTGCTGGCCGCCTGCGGCGTGCTCGCGGGAGGGGTCGCGGCCGAGAGTCCGGCCGGCCGCGATACGCGGCTGGCGTGGTGGCGTGACGCCCGCTTCGGGATGTTCGTGCACTGGGGCCTGTACTCCGGCCTGGCGGGCACATGGGGCGGCAAGCCGGTTGCGACCTCCGGCGGGATGGAGTGGATCCAGGAGCGGGTGAAGGCCGATACAGATACTTACGCGAAGCGCGCCATTCCGCTGTTCACCCCCAAGCCAGGCTTTGCGCGCGAGTGGGCCCGCATCGCGAAGGGTGCCGGCGCTCGCTACGTCGTGTTCACGACGAAGCACCACGACGGCTTCGCGCTGCACGACTCGGCCGTCAGCGACTACGACGCGGGATCGGTGCTGCACCGCGATCTCGTGAAGGAGATCGTGGAGGCGCTGCGTGCAGAAGGCCTGCGGGTGGGCTTCTATCACTCGGTGATTGACTGGCACCACGACCACTACGAATATGGGCGCTCGAAGCAGCTGCCGCACCCGCTCAAAGGCCAGCCGTACAAGAACGGCACGCGCGACCACCAGAAGTACCTCTCGTACCTTCATGGCGAGGTCAACGAGCTGCTGTCGAACTACGGCCCCGTGGACATCATGTGGTGGGACTACAGCGCGCAGGACTTCCAGGGCCAGGAGGCATGGCGTGCCTTCGACCTGATGCAGCTCACGCGGTCGAAGCAGCCCCGCATCATCATGAACAATCGGCTGTTCCGTATCCCCGAGGCGGGCTGGAAGAGCATGGGGACCGAGGGCTACGCTGCGTCACTCGACCCCAAGTACGGCGACTTCATCACGCCCGAGCAGCACATCCCCGATACCGGCATGCCCGGTGTGGACTGGGAAACGTGCATGACCCTGAACACCACCTGGGGGTACAGCGAGCACGACCAGGCGTGGAAGTCGGACGATACACTGATTCGCAACCTCGTGGACATCGCGAGCAAGGGCGGGAACTATCTCCTGAACATCGGCCCGAAAGGCGACGGCAGCGTGCCGGACGAGAGCGTGCGCTCGATGCGCGCCATCGGCGCGTGGATGACCGTGAACGGCGAGTCGATCTACGGCACGCGCGCGAGCCTGTTCTCCCGCCTGCCATGGGGCCGCAGCACCACGAAGGGCCGCACACTGTATCTCCACGTGTTCGACTGGCCAGCCGATGGCACCCTCACCGTGCCTGGCCTGACGACACGCGCAAAGACCGCCCGCCTGCTGGCGGGCGGTGCCCCGCTGCAGGTGACGACATCCGAAGCCGGCCTGGTGGTGAAGCTCCCGGCCCGGGCGCCCGACCCGATCGCGAGTGTCATCGCCGTGGAACTGGAGGGTGCGCCGGCCGGAAGGTGACTCTTTCAATGCACAATGCACAATGCACAATGCACAATGCACAATGTCACAATGCACGATGCACGGTCCGACGCACGGTGCCTCGCCGCCCGCCGCCCGTCGCCCGCCGCCCGCCGAGCGCCGAGCGCCCAGCGCCCAGCGCCTATCTCCCGTCCTTGACAAACCTCACCGACTTCTCCAGCGCGTCGAGTGCAGAGCCGTACAACGCCTCGCCCTGCGGCAGGTCCGGGCGCTTCTGCCCCTGCGGCCCGAGCACGAAGTCGTGGTAACCGCCCTCGTAGACTTCCATGCGCACGGTCTTGCCGGCCTGCGCCAGGGTGTCGTGCAGCACGGTATCGACCGGCAAGAGGCGGTCCTCCGTGCCGACGATGATCAGAATCGGCGTGCGGATTGGCCCGATGTTGCGTGACGTGACCGCCGCGTCCGGCTTCATCGCCGCAAGGGTCTCGGCGCTGCGCGGTTCCGGGGGCAATTGCATCCCGAGGAACCAGATCGGTGCAGGCGCCCCGAGGATGGCGGCTTTGATCGTCGCGACCTTCGACACCAGATGCAGCACGAGATTGCCGCCGAGGCTCACGCCGTAGAGGCTGATCCGGCCGGCGTCGACGTACGGCAGCGATCGGACATGCTCGATGACCGCGACACCATCATCGATGGCCGTGGACTGCGCCGTCGTGGAAGGCACGGAGGTGGCATTCATGTCGCCGCCACGGTAGTCCGCGACGGCAACGACGAAGCCTTCCTGGAGAAAACGCTCCCACACGGGCCCGCCTGTCGCGCCGCGTGACCATCCCACGAGCTGGTCCATGCCCCGGCCGCCCGGGGCGCCATGAAACATCACGATCGCCGGGAAGGGCCCCGAGCCCTTCGGCTTCCTGATCGCCGCCGCGATGTACAGGCCGTCCTTCGCCTTGATGTATGCCTGCTGCACGGGAGAGTCGGTCTCGCTGACCACGCGCAGGTACTTGTCGTGCGGCAGCGGTGTGGCATCACCGGGGTTGCGCACGATGTCGGCGGAGAGAACTGCGGTCATCAGCATGACGACGGTGAGCAAGGTGGTCTCCTTCAAGGACTGCAGCCCGCAGCCTGTGGCGGTTTCATCAACGGTCTACTCTCAACGCGCCCGGTAGTACTCCTTGTATCTCCCCCGCCTGAACAGCCATCCGCCAAGGGGCCCGAACCAGCCGAGCACGTAGTACATGATGCCGAGATCCATCATCTCGATCAGGTTCCCGTCCATGTCTCTCGCAAAGAAGAACGTGTGCCCGCGCGGGGACCGCTCCGGTGGGCTGAGGCATTCGACGCCTTTGCCCACCAGATAGTCGTACCACTGCTGCGTGTTCCGGACGTTGAACGAGAAGTGCGTCAGGCCGACACGATTCCACGAACCGGCCGAGGGCGGCAGTTGCGGCGTGAACTCGAAGATCTCCAGCACCCCGCCCCCAGCGACACGGATCCAGCCGATCTTGCAGCGCGGTGCGGGCGCATCCACCCCGAAGAAGCTCCGCACCCGCTCCGGCGGCGTGTCGGCGACCCCCACCAGCGGGCATCCGAAGACGTCCCAATAGAACCTCACCGCCGCGTTGAAGTCGGAGACAGTCAGGCCGACATGGCTGAATGAGCGTGCTTTCACTTCGGGGCTCCTCCTCTTCGTGCGGTTCTCAGTGGCAGGATTCAGTCCGCACACCACGTTCACCGGCCCAACTCCGTCCGCGTGATGTGCTCGGCCACACGGAGCGCCTGCGCCGCGATCGTGAGCGCCGGGTTGACCGCCGCGGAGGACGGGAAGAATGACGCGTCGATGACGAAGAGGTTGCCGATGTCGTGCGCGCGGCAGTACGGGTCCAGCACCGATGTGCGGGGATCCGTGCCGAAGCACAACGTGCCGCATTGATGCGTCGTGTTCTTGTTCCGGTGCGAGTGCGCCACCACCACCCAGAATCCAAGCGAACGCAGGGTTCGCTTCATCTCCTTGACCAGGCGTTCGTGCGCGGCCACATTGTTCGCCCGGTAGGTCAGCCGGACGCGCCCATCGGGCTGCACCGTCACACGGTTCTCGTCGTCCGGCAAGTCCTCCGACATGGCCAGCCAGTCAACCCCGCGGGCCACCCATGTCTCGTAGGCCCACAGCGGAATCCAGGGGACGACGATCTGCGCCATCACGCCATGTGTCCGGCCCTGCGACTGAATCTGCCCGAGGGGGTAGCGGTACCCCGGCCCCTGCCAGTAGAAGTCGTTGATGGCGACGGTCTTCTGGAACACCGTCGCGTTCAGCCGGAAGGGATGGAACCCCTGCATCATCGTGGCGAGGTGCGCCATGTAACGCCGGCCCACGAGGCCCGAGGAATTCGCGAGCCCGTTCGGGTGCCTGTCGGTTGCGGACCGGAGCAGCAGCGCCGCCGAGTTCACCGCGCCGCAGGAGACGACGAACAGGGGTGCGACGACGCGGATGGTCTCGCCATTGCGCTCGACCTCCACCGCCTCGATCATGCCGCCGCTCCCGTCGGTGATCAGCCGGCGGGCCAGCGCGTTCGTCCACAGTTCGACGTTGGGCCGCCGCAATGCCGGACGCACGCAGCAGACGTCGGCTTCGCTTTTCGCGTGGAGCTTACAGGGGAACGAGTTGCACGTGTTGCACAGCACGCACCCGCCCTCTTCGCCCGGGCGGATCAGCCCGAGCGGCAAGGGAGAGGGATGCAGGCCGCGATGCCGCAGCGCCGACACGAGCGCCTCCATCCCATCCGCGTGGGGGATCGGCGCAAACGGATACGGCCCGCGTGGCGCCTCCGTTGGATCCACGCCGTGCTCTCCGTGGACGTGGTACAGGCGCTCGGCGCGGTCGTAATACGGCTCGAGCGTGTCGTAGTCGATGGGCCACGCCGGGGAGATGCCATCACGGTGTTCGATCGCGTCGAAATCCTCGCGGCGGAGCCGGTACAGGACGCTGCCCCAGAACTTCGTGTTGCCACCCACGCAATAGTGCGTGTACGGCTGGAACTCACGGCCCCTCGCATCGAGCCACCGCTCGGTGGTGCGATAGCGGAGGCGTTTCCAGACAGCGTCCGCGTTCCAGTTCTCCTCTTCCTGGGGCACGAAATCCCCGCGCTCGATCAGCAGGATTCGAGCGCCGGTATCCGCGAGCGCGTGCGCCATCGTGCCGCCGCCCGCGCCGGTGCCGATGATGATGATGTCGTAGTGTGCCTGCCGCATCGAAACCCCGGCCCGATCAGGCCGTCGCGTACACCTGGTCCATCAGGGCGTGGTCGGCCATGGCCCGTTCGATGCTCATCTCGGGCGTGACGTTCAGCCGGATCGCCCGCACGAAATCCCGGTACATGGCCTGGTAGCCGCGCGCGTCGCGTACTCCCGGCAGCAGCAGCTTGGGCAGCCCGCGGCCGCGCACCAGCACGAACGCGCCGTTCGACTCGAATGTGATGATGCCGCTGCGCCCGAACAGCTTCGAGAGCCGGACGCCTCTCAGCAGTGACGGAACCTCGCGCGAGTAGTAGATGGAGCCCACGGCGCCGTTGTCGTACCGGAAGGCCGCCAGCATGCTCTTCGCGCGCCGATCCGCGCCGTCCCGCGAAATCGCCGGCCGGTACCCGGTCACCGACGTGATCGTCGGCCCCAGGCTGCCCGCGAGGTGCAGCCAGTGGATCCCCTCCTCGAAGAACGCATCGCCGCCCGCCATCGTCTCGTCGTTGCGCCAATCGTCGGCCGCCTTGAGACGCCGTGCGAGCGTCGTGATGTGCGCAAACACCATCTCGCCAATTGCACCCGCCGCCAGCTGCGCGCGCAGGCACACGGCCAGCGGCTTGTAGTGGTCGTTCTCGCCGACGAGCACGACACGCCCGGCACGGTCGCGTGCGTCGGCGACGGTGCTGTAGTCAGGCAGGCGGGGGAAGGCCGGCTTTTCGACGAGCACATGCTTCCCGGCAGCGAGCGCCTGCAGTGCGAGCTCGAGGTGAAACCGCGGAGGCACCGCCACGACGACCGCCTGGATCCGGGGGTCCTCGATTGCGGCCGCGTAGTCCGGATAGCTGCGTGATCCGCCGTACTCGACCCGGTACGCCTCTGCCTTCGCCCGGTCGCGGCTGGCATACGCGGGAACGATCAGACCTCCCAGCCGCCGGATGTGCCTGCTGTGCACACGCGTGATGAAGCCACATCCCAGGAAGGCGATGTGGATGGGTTCGCGAGTCGGGGACATCAGCTGAACTGGAACGCGGCGGCTGCTCGAGCCACGTTCATCATACGCGACCCGGCGCGGCTGCCCCGCGGGCTGGAATGCACACGTCGACACGAGCGTTAACGGCTGGGCTTGAACTCAGGTATTATTCGAGGCGGCCCCGTCGCCGGACCTGCCCAACCCGGTGACCGGACGCCCTCGTCGCGACGGTCTCGATCGCCCGTACTTCGCCGTTTGGCCAGCTCCCCAGCACTGGCTGTCGGCCGCGTAGGTGGGACACGCGCGCCCGGCCGCTCGCGAGGTCGCTATGAAGCGTTGCCCGTTCTGCGCGGAGGACATCCGTGCCGCCGCGATCATCTGCCGCTTCTGCAATCGCGACCTGCCCGCACCTATCGCCGATCATGTCCCTGACCTCGCCGATTCCGACTTCACGCACGCCGCCGTGGCTGGCCTCCCCGGGCGCGGAGACGCTCGTGTGCCCCGTGTGTGGCAAGGCGATGACCGCCGGCGCGGCGGAGGTCCTTCGGGCGGCCACGATGAGCGCCTCGCCGGATGCTCCCCGTGCGGGGCTCGCCGGCAACTGGAGAGCCTGGGTCCTCGGGGCGGGCATCGTCCTGCTGATTGTCGCCGGACCGCTGTGGATTGAGCTTGTCAGGCGTCCCGAGACCGCCGTGCCCCTGGACGCCACATCTGCGTCGAGCGACGGTGCGCCTCGCTCGAGCCCGGTGCGCACCGTCTCGGAGCCCGATCAGGGCCAGCCTGCCCCGGCCGCCGCCCGCCCCGCGCAGCTGATGCCGGCAGCGGCCGCAATCGCAACGCTCGCACCCGGGGAACGGCCGCGCGCGGCTGCTCCGGTGCCGGCCGACGATCTCGTGGCCGCGTACCAGCGCAACGGAATCGCAGCGGACCGGCTGTACAAAGGCCAGATCGTGGACATCAGCGGCCCAGTCGGTTGGGTCGGCAGGGACGTGTTCGGGAACCCTTACGTCACGCTCGGGCGCGAGGCAGCCACCAGCGTACAGGCGACATTCCCTCGCGGGTCCGATACGCTGCTGGCCGACCTCACCCCCGACCAGCGCATCGTCGTGCGCTGCCGCGTCGAGGGCAAGCTCGTGAGTGTCGCAGTACGCGAGTGCCAGCTGCTCTGACGATCTGCGGCGGTCACAGCTTCACCGCGGTCCCGCTCACGTTGACCATCAGCATGCTGCTCTGCGCACCCAGCACTTCGTAGTCGAGATCGATACCGACGATGGCGTCAGCCCCGAGCTGCTGGGCGCGCTCGGTCATCTCGCGGACGGCCGTTTCGCGCGCGTTCGCCAACTCCTTCTCGTAAGCCGCCGAGCGTCCGCCAACGACGTCCCGGATCCCGGCGAACAGGTCGCGGAACAGGTTGGCGCCGAGGATGGCTTCGCCGGTCACGAGTCCCAGATAGGTCCGGACCGGGCGGCCGTCAATCGAGGGCGTGGTGTGAGAATCATGCCACCAGCATGGGGCCGAGGCGGCGCCGAGCGCAAGGGAGCGGATATCCCCGATGGCTGTCGTGAGCACTCCGTCGAAGCTGCTCGATTCAACGGACGCTTCCTGAGCAGCGCCAGATGAACGTGTCGCAGGGTGTCGCCGCTTCGTGGCGTTCGTGTCGACCGTCACGGCGTGCGCGCATGCGGTCCAACGACGCGCTGCTCACTTCGAGAAGAACTCATTGCAATAACGTCCATTGAATGCATATACTCCGCCAGCTCAGCCAGATAGGGAGAAGGATGAACGTTTCCATCCGACAGTTGACCAGAGCCGTTGTCGTGTCGTTCTGTGTGGGAGCCTTCATCACCCTCGTCGCATCACAGGCGGGCGGGTCTGTCTGTTCGAGGACTTGCCCGATCTAGGATGCCCCGCCCGCTACTCACTGCCCAGGAACAGAGCACTCTCGCCGAGCGCATCCGTAGCCGCGAACCTGCTGCCGAGGAAGAGCTCGTGCACCTGTTTGCCGACCGAATCAGGTTTCTGGTGTTTGCACGCACAGGCGATCGGGAAATCGCGCCCGACCTGACGCAGGATGTGATGCTGGCGGTCGTGCGTGCCTTGCGGGACGGCCACCTGCGTGACGCAGACCGGTTGGCAGCGTTCGTCTACGGCACCGCTCGTAATGTCATCAACAACCATCTTCGCACCCGCAGCCGATTGCCCACCGAGGACCCGCTCGACGGCGCGCTTCAGGCGGCGAGCACGCCCGACCCGGTCGAAGACAGTGAGCGGGTGGCCCTGGTCCGGCGGGCTCTGGCTGCTCTCGATTCGACCGACCGCAAGATCCTGTGGCTGACGCTGGTCGAAGGTCTGAAATCCGGCGAGATTGCGCTCCGACTCGGCCTGGCATCCGAGGTCGTGCGTACCAGAAAGTCCCGCGCTACAAAAAAGATGGCCGACAGCGTGAAAAGGCTGTCACGAACATGAGCGGCGACGCCACTAGCTCCTCAGAGCGTCGGATGGATTGTGGCAGGGTGATGCGCGAAGAGATTCTCGAGGGCTATCTGGTCGGGCGGTTGAGCGAGGACGACCGGGACGCGTTCGAGGAGCACTATTTCGAGTGCGCACGCTGCTTTCGCGACCTGCAGGTGCTCCGGGCGGTCCGGGGAGAGTTGCAGAGGGCCGGCTCTGGGCTGGATGCCAGGACGACACGGTCGTTCTTCGGGTGGACCGCTGCCGCCGCGATGGCAGCTGTCGTCGTCCTCTCGGTTTCCGTGGTGCTGTGGATGCGTCCGCAGCCGCCATCGGAGCGGGTCGGAAGCGATAGAAACCCAGCCGCAAGTCCAGGCACAGCCCCCTGAGAAGGCGGGCGCCCCGCGAGGAGCGGAGCCGCCATCTTCGCCAGCGGAGCCTTCGCTCACCCAGCTTGCGCGGGTCGAACCGCCGCGATACGAGCCCCTGACGGTTGCGGGGCGCGCGCAACGCGGCGACCACGCGCTTCCAGATGGGGATGGAGCGCTATCAGAAGGCGGATTACCGGGACGCGATCACCCATCTCCGCGCCGCTGCGGAACTAGAACCCGCCGGGGCGCACATCCGCTTCTTCCTTGGGATCTCTCATCTCCTGTTGGGAGAGGATCAGGCGGGAATCCAATGGCTGCAGGCGACGATCGCGCTCGGCGACTCCGCCTATCTCGAAGACGCGCATTTCTACCTGGCGAAGGCCTTTCTGCGGCAGGAAAACATCGGTGCGGCCGAGACACAGTTGGAACGCGTCGTTCAGCTTCGTGAATCCCGGAGCGGCGAAGCCAGGCAACTGCTCACGCAGCTCGAAAGGCTCAGGAATCGATCCAACTAGCTCGTTGTCGCCGCATCACGGGGCAGGGCTTCAGCCTGATGGCGGGCTTCAGCCCTGCAAATCGGCGTGCGCAAGCAGGCCTGAAGGCCTGCCCCACAGGATACACAAGGAATCGCGGGGTAGCGTGCGCGATCGAAGCGCAGGGAATCATGATGCTCGCACTCCTCGTCGCGTGGCCATAGCCTGCCTGATTTTGCTGATGCCTGTGGCCGTCCCGGGATACGCACAGGAAACGACCGGAACGATCCTGGGCGCCCTCGTGGATCAGACCGGAGGCGTGCTTCCGGGTGTAACGGTCACCTTCATCAATGTCGACACGGGTCAGAGGCGTGAGGTGGTGACGAACGCCGTGGGCCAGTACACCGCCAGCCTTCGGGTCGGCAACTACGAGATCAGCTTTCTCCTGCCCAACTTTCGTCCCTTCACGGCGCGGGGCATATCGCTGCACGTCAACGATCGACTTCAGGTCAACGGCAAACTGATCGTGGGAGCGGTGGAAACGCTGACCGTCTCGGCTGAGCGGCTCACACAGCCGACGCCGGCGGTGCAGAATCTCATTCAGCAACAGGCCGTGCGCGAGCTGCCGCTCCTGAATCGCACGTTCATCCAGCTCGTGACTCTGGTGCCCGGCGTCTCGAGCGATCTCCGCGAGGACGCCTGTTTCTGCGACCAGGGAAACCTGGACGTGTCGATGAACGGCGCACGCCGCAGCGCCGTCAACTGGCTGCTGGATGGCGCGACGAACGTGAACGGTTGGAACAACTACACGCTGGTGACCACGCCCTCATTGGACGCAATCCAGGAGATCAACGTGATCACGAGCGGATACACGGCGGAATGGGCAAGGAACGGCGGGGGCGTCGTCAATGTGGTCACAAAGGCAGGCACGAACAGGTTTTCGGGAACCGCCTATCACTTTCTGCGCAACGACGCGCTCAATGCGAACGCTTTCTTCCGGAATGCGAGCGCCAGCCCGGAAGTCAGCAGCACACCCGCGCGGCTCCGGTACAACAACTTCGGCTACACGATTGGCGGGCCGGCGCTCCCGGGCCGCAAGAAGCTGTTTTTCTTCTTCTCGGAGGAGTGGCGACGCAGCACGCGCGGGAAATCGGTCGCGGGGGCGGCTGGTTCCCGATCCCGCCTGGCTGACGGATCCGGAGAGCGTCAACTACGTTCCGCCAGAGGCCCGCGATCCGAATGCCGTCAAGCTGCTGGCGCTCTGGCCAACGCCGAATGTTCCCGGCACGAATGAATATCGCCGGACGATCACGAACGCGCTCGACACCCGGCAGGAGTTCGTGCGCGTGGACTACAGCCCCGACGCGGCGTGGTCGTTGACGGGCCGCTATCTTCACGATCGCGTCGACTCGGGCGGCGAGTATCTCGCCGGACCGGACCTTGCGCCCGGTCAGCGCTACATGGTCGGCGGCCTGGCCGTCGCGGAGGCCAGGCGCGCCGGAGGACAGGTGCTGCACGAGCTTTCGTACCAGTTGTCGAGCAACCGCCAGTCGCGGAGAGATGTGGCACACACGCGAGGAGACCTCGAAATTCAGATTCCTGAGTTCTTCCCCGAGAACGCTGCGAACCTCATCCCGTCCACTTACGTGGGTGATTTGTGGCCGTTGGACACGTCCCAGCCCCGTCCCCGCGAGTACCTCAATCACACGTTCAGCTCAGCGCTCACCCTGCAACGCAGCAACCATACGTTCAAGGCAGGCGGACTGTTCGCCGTCGAGCACATCAACTCCAATCTCTATCCGGAACAAACGCAGGGGGTATTTTCGTTTGGACCGGGAGGCGGCTTTACTGCGTTTCAAAACTTTCTTCGCGGCAACGCCGGCGGCGAGTGTGGCGAGGCGTGTGGCTACTCTGAAACGGACGTCGACGTCATCAACCGCTTCCGACCCGACCGATACGAGCTGTACGCCCAGGACACATGGCGCATGCATCCCAGGCTCACGGTCGATGTCGGGCTGCGCTACGCGTTCTACCCGCCGCTCACCGACGAGGGCGACCGGCTGTTCACCTTTTCACCGGACGCGTATGACGCGGCCCAGGCGCCCGCGTTCGCGGACCCTGACGGATATTTCGTCGCCCTCGGGACCGGGAATCTGTTCAACGGAATCCTCATCGCCGGGAAGGATTCGCCCCATGGGCGAGCCATCTACGCCGCCGACAAGAACAACCTGCAGCCTCGCGTCGGTGCTGCGTGGGACCCCGGCGGAGCAGGCCGTGTATTCGTACGGGCTGGCTACGGCATGTACTTCGACCAGACCCAGGTCGGAGTGTTCGCTCAAAACGTGCAGGAGTCCTATTACGATCCGTATCGCACGAACCTGTTCGTCAGCAACCCGTCGCTCTCGAAGCCGGACTCGGGCACGGTGATCGAGCCCTTTGGAGTACCGACACCTGTCTCGCTTGCAACCAGCACCCGGTTCGTGGCGCCGCGATGGCAGCATTGGAACATAGGGGTGCAGCGGCGCCTCTACTCCCGCGGTGTGATTGACGTCGGGTACGTCGGCTCGAGGGGTGATGATCTGGTTCGATATGTGGACATCAACCAGCCGCAGCCCGTCGATTATCTCGCCGTGCAGGGTGGCGCAGCCAACACCGTGCGGCCGTTCCAGGGTTACGACGCGATCATCATGCGGGAGACGACGGCCAGGAGCCGTTATCACGGCCTGCTGGCGGGGTTTCGCCACGAGGCGGGCGCTAATGGGTTGGTGAGCGTCAACTATACGATCAGCCGAAACAACGCAGATGCCACCTACGACAACTCGGAGATTGATGACCCCCAGAATCCGTTGGATAAAGACGCCGAATTCGATGCAGCCCGCACGGACCGGACCCAGATATTCACGGCGTCGTACGCCTATGAGCTGCCGTTCGGTCGCGGAGGGGCAGGTTGGCGCCAGGTTCTGTTGGGCGGCTGGCAGATCGCTGGCATCACCAGGATGGAGTCGGGTCCTGCCGCTCGACTGGAGGCTTTCAGCTGTAACTACGGAGGAGGATTGTGTTTTCCAGGCGTGCTGCGGCCAAATCAAGTCTCCGACCCCGGTGCTGGCGACCAAGCGGGCCTGCTCTGGTTCAACCCCGCGGCGTTCGTGCCACCGCCTGCGGGTGAGTACGGAACAGCACCCGTCGCGCCGCTGCGGCTTCCCGGACGTCACCAATGGGACATCGCCTTCTCCAAACGCGTGAACCTCGGTCGCGGTACGCGTCTGCAGCTGAGGGCTGACCTGATCAACGCCTTCAACCAGACCCAGTTCCTGGACGTCGAACACCTTCTGTGTCGGTACGACGGCATGCGACCCCGAATCTGGGTTCGGGCAGGTCACGAGCACGAGGCCGGCTCGCGAAATCCAGCTCGGCATCAGATTAGACTGGTGATTCTGCGGCCCCGACGGCCACGCCACGCAGCAGACGTTCCCTCCGTGGGTTGGCGTCAGACTGGAAGAGGACGTGTGACGCCTCGAACCGCTCTCGTGCGTGTCGCGACCTGCCTCCTCATCGAGTGTGCGCTCCTCACCACGAACCCGCCCGGTCGCCACGGCGCAAGCAGCCGCCATCCAGAGCACCTCGCCGATCCGTGGTTTCGAGGACTCTCTGACCATGATCACCGACCTGCTCGATCGGGGCAGGGGAATCGAAGCGGAGAACATCGCGCGGGCACTGCTGGCCCGGGTCGAAAGCACCAGGGGCCGGGATGTCCTGGAGGTGGCCGAGGTGCTCGACCTGCTTGGTCGAGCGGTGCGGAAGTCGGCCAGGGTGACCGAAGGGGAAAAGAGGGAGTTCGCCGAGCGGGCCGTCGCCATAAAGGAGAACGTGCTGGGCCCATGGCATCCGGACCTGGCCGTGAGTCTCGTCTCTCTCGCGGTCCACAGGACCCTGGCGCTCGATCCCGCCGGCGGAAGGCTGCTGCTCGAGCGCGCCCTGGCTATTCGCGAGAAGGCGTTCGGTCCTGACCACGTCCTGGTGGCTGCCACGCTTCAGAGCCTCGCCGGCTTGCTGATGACGGTCAGGGACGACGCGGGCGCCAGGACTCTGCTGGAGCGAGCCCTGCGCATTCGCGAGGCGAAGCAGGGCGCGGAGCACCCCGAGACCATACAAACGCTGTTCAAGGTCGCTGTCTTCTATAACGAGATAAATGACTATACGGGAGCGCGACGACGCTATGAACGGGTGCACCTGCTCGCTGAAAAGACGCTGGGGCCGAGCCATCCCTTCATCTACGAAATTCTCGTGCGACTGGCGGTGGTGCTCAGCGAGGGATTTGGCGATTACGCGGGCGCAGCACGACTGAACGCACAACTGCTGGCCCGAAGCGAACAGACCTTCGGTCCGGATGATCCGCGCCTGACGTTGCCGCTCGGAAACCTCGCCATGGATCTGCGCGAGCTCGGAGACTACGCCGGAGCGAAGGCCCTCTCCGAACGGTCCCTGGCGATTGCCGAGCGGGCATACGGTCCGGAGCACCCCGACGTTGCTGACAGCCTGCACACGCTGGCCACCGTCGTCGCGGCGCAGGGCGACTATGGCGAGGCCATGCGTCTGTTCGAGCGGGCCACACGAATCAAGCACGTGGCCTTGCGTCCACCGGATCCCGAAGTCAGCCGCGCGGGCTGGTTCATTCCTGATTTGTTTCCACTCTCCGGCTACAGCTCCGAGGATGTGATCCTCTTCGAGCGAGCGGTGGCAATTGGAGAGCAGAACAGCGGTCTTGCCGATCCGCGGACGGCTGAAAGCCTGTCGAATCTTGCGGCCGTGCTGTCGACCGTGCAGGACTACAACCGCACGCGACCGCTGTTCGAGCGGGTCCTGGCATCGCAGGAGAACGCTCTCGGACCCGATCACCCGGAGGTCGCCGTCGCTGCGTCCAATCTGGCCCTGGTGCTCTCGCAGACCGGCGACAGCGTCGCCGCGCGTGCGCTGTACGAGCGTGCCGTGAGGATCCTGGAGAAGTCGCTGGGCCCGGACCACACGAAGCTGGCGACCCCGCTGTTGAACCTTGCGCGTCTGCACTCCGGCGCGCGCAGGGACGATGAAGCCAAACCGTTGGTCCAACGGGCTCTCATGATTCAGCAGCAGAGGCTGGGCGGCGATCATCCCGACACCGCCGCCACGCTCACACGCCTGGCGGAGATCGACCGCTCGCGCCGGCGCCATGGGCGAGGCCTTCGAGCTCGCTGCACGTGCAGAGGAGATCCGGCGAGAGCATGTGCGCCTCACGGCGCGGACCTTATCCGAGCGCCAGGCCCTCGGCTATGCATCGGCGGGAGCCTCGGCCCTGGACGTGATGTTGAGCGTGGCATCACAGCACCCCGGTGTCGGCCCGATGACGACGGCCGCGTGGGAAGGCGTCATTCGCGCGCGTGGCATTGTGCTCGACGAGATGATTGCCCGTCGGCGCGCGGCCAGTGCGAGTGACGATGCCGAAACCGCCAGGCTGGCGAACGAACTGGGGTCTGCCCGCCAGCGGCTCGCCGCAGCCGTCGTTCGTGGCATTCGAGACGATTCTCCTGAACGGTATCGCCGCCTCCTGGACGGGGCTCGCAGTGACAAGGAGCGCGCCGAGCGCGATCTGGCGGAGAGGAGTGCGAGGTTCCGCGAGGATCGGTCGAGAAGCCGCGTTGGCGTTCGCGAACTGTCGGCCGCGCTGCCGGATGAGAGTGCCCTCATCGGCTTCGTGAGATATCGCCGTCAGCATTTCGAACGGACCGAAGCCATCGCAGCAGGCGGCGTCGACGCAGAACCGTCGTATCTCGCCTTCGTGCTGCGGAGCGGTGAAACGGTCCCGGCCATCGTGCCGCTTGGGAGCGCCGCCACAATCGATGCGATGGTCTCGCACTGGCGGCAGCAATTCGAGCGAGAGGCCCTCGCGGCGGGAAGGGCCGCCAGGCGCGGTGAAGTTGCCTACCGGCTCGCCGCGCGAGAACTGAGTCAGCGCATATGGGAGCCGCTCCAGCCCCACCTGTCGCAGACAACACGTGTGTTCGTCGTGGGTGATGGGCCGCTTCACCTGGTGAGCTTTGCGGCGCTGCCAACCGCCGCGTCGCAGTATCTGGTCGAGACGGGGCCATTGGTCCACTACCTTTCGGCGGAACGGGACCTGGTTCCTCACGAGGCAGCAGGGCCAGCTGGTGCGGGTCTCCTCGCACTGGGCGGTCCGGCGTTCGACGAGTCCAGTCCGGCACTCACCGCTTCTCGGACGGCCTTCCGCGGCACCCGGTCTGCGTGCGGCGATTTCCAGTCCATGCGGTTCGATCCACTGCCGGCTTCGCTGAAGGAAGTCGACCAGGTCGTGATGCTCTGGAACCAGGGCCACGGCAGAGACTCTGGGCCGGGTCTGCTGAACCCGGCCCCTGCGGGAGCTGACACCCTCAGGCTGACTGGCACTGCAGCCGACGAACCGGCGTTCAAGTCGAAGGCACCTGGCCGCAAGGTGCTGCATCTCGCGACACACGGTTTCTTCCTCGGTGGACGCTGTGCATCGACGCTGGATGCGGGGGAGGCATCCGCGCCTGCCGCAGACGTGGCGCGGACCGCCAGGGAGAACCCTCTGCTCTTATCGGGCCTGATCCTGGCCGGCGCAAATCAGCGAAGCGTCGCGCCGCCGGATTCGGAGGACGGGGTGCTCACGGCGGAGGAAGTCGCCGCGTTGAATCTCAGCGGGGTCGATTGGGCCGTCCTGTCTGGCTGCGACACTGGTGCAGGCGAACTGATGGTGGGCGAGGGCGTGTTCGGGTTGAGACGCGCGTTCCAGCTGGCAGGCGCCAGGACCGTGATTATGAGTCTATGGCCGGTCGAGGACCAGGCGACACGCCAGTGGATGACCACTCTGTACAGGGGTCGATTCTTCGAGAAGCTGAGCACCGCCGATGCCGTACGGGAGGCAGGCCTGAGGATGCTGCGCCAGCGCCGGGCCAAAGGCCTCAGCACGCATCCGTTTCACTGGGCGGCTTTCGTGGCCGCCGGCGACTGGCGATAGGTCTAGCGAAGGCGGTCTCTCTGAGTGTCTCAGGGCGCTCAGGGCCGGGCCCGCTGTTTTGCGGGCTGATGCCAGGCCGGCGTCACGTTCTGCGCTCACGAACCACTTACATGTCAGCGCTTCGGTTCGGCAGCGTGCCGCGTGTGCCTCCCGCAGCCGATCGTTGGGTGTGCAACTTCCCTGGAGACGCCATGACCACGAGAATCATCAGAATTGCGGCGTGCGTCGGTGCGCTCGCCACGTTGGCGCTGCAGCCAGAGTTCGGCGGAGGCGCGTCCGCGGTTGGAGCCAGCTCGGCGCCCACGCAGCCGAGCAAGGCGCGCGGCGCGACGCCAACGCCCACGTCCACGTCCACGTTCAGCAGCCTTGCCATCCATGGGCGGCCCCAGCGAAGCGTTGGCCGTCAACGAGGCGGGCACGGTGATCGTGGGTTCGAGCTGGGATCGGCGGGACGTATTGCACGCGATGAGGTGGACGCTACAGAACGGCGCGTGGACCGGCAGCAGCCTGCCGCGGGCGCCGAGTGCCCACAGCGCAATTGCCAGGGGCGTCAACAACAACGGCGACGCGGCAGGCAATGATTTTCCGGGCCCCACTGCGCACGCCGTTCTCTGGCCGTCGGGCGGAGGATTCACCGTGCTCGGCTGCAACGGCGCCGTGCTGCCGGAAACGGTATATGCGATAGCCACAGGCGGACAAGTCGTTGTCGGGACTGCTGGCTCCGGACGGCCGCCGTGTGGCAGCCGGGCGGGGCCTGCAGACAGACGCTTCCCGTCCTGGCCGCGCGGATCTGCGGCCGCCTTTGCCGTCAACGGCGATGGCACAGTTGTCGGTGGCTCCGCGGCTCCCATTGTGCCAGGCGAGGATTACGTACCCGTGCGCTGGCGGAGGGTCTCGGGGGGCTGGCTGATTGAACAGCTCGAGTCCCGCCGCGGACACGTAATGGGCGCGAACGCCACCGGTGACCTCTCCGGCATCGTAGACGTTCCCTGCGCGTCCGTGGACGGCTGTCAGCGCGCCGTAATCTGGTACGCCACCGGAGGCTCGCGCGAGCTCGGCACCCTGGGCGGCAAAGACAGCTGGGCTCGCGACATCAATGCTACGGGCGAGGTGGTCGGGGCGAGCACGTCCCCGAGCGTGGGCAACACGGCTTACTTCTGGTCCAATTCGAGGGGCATGTTACAGCTGCCCTTCAAAGGACGTTGGGCAGCAGCCAACGCGCTGAGCAACGTGCGGCCGGACGGGACCCGCGTGGTTGTCGGCACGAATTCCCTGGGCCAGGCCGTTGCGTGGGTGGTTCGGAACCCGTGAGCGGGTGCGCCACTACCCGTGCGAGCGGTCGATAACGGCCCCTCACGTGCCGTCGGCTGCAGGACGTGCCATAACGGCGTCGCGGAACGTGCGGGTCCGGAACCCGCGCACTGACGCTTCCTGAGCAGCGCCAGGTAGTTCAGACCTCTCCGGGTGTCCACGTGGCCTGCTGCCAGGTACTGCGCCCAGAGATCCTCTTCCTGCCGTTGAGCTTCTCGCTCACCGGCCCCGGCGAGGTGCGCCATCTCATGCCAGATGATGGTGGCCAACACGTAGTCGAAGACGCCTGCTCCCTTCTGCCCACGTTGCAGCGTGTCCCCCTGGGCGATCAGGTACACGACGTTCTCCCCGTGCCTGACGAACGCCTGGACCCTCCGCCCGTGAGCGTCAACGGCCCGTGCGGCACGAGTGGCGTCGACGACGAGGACCTGTGCTGGCTGCTTGGGCAGCAGCGCCAGCGCCCGACCGATCGTTTCGGCATATGGACCTGAGGCCGTCTGTTCAGCGCCCAGGTTCGCGATGGCGATCACGACGAGGAACCAGCCGACGGCGAGTGACCGAGGGTCGACTCCCAGCATTCACGCACCTCCTTGTTGGTGGTGCGGACACGCTGGGAGCGGATGGCTGCTACCTCAATGATCCACGGGTCATACGAGCCTCAGGTTTTCGTCACGCGATAACTCATGCGGGCGCAACAAGTTGGCCCGACCGGTCAGACGCGGCACCTGACCCGGCAACGCGCGCGGGACCCGCGTACGACGTGCTCAGGATCCGCGCCGTCCATCCGCTTTTCCTGGGAGTCGAGGGCGGCCGATGACCGACCGTTCACCTTCGCCGCGTCGCGCGATCAGGTTCGGCGTGTTCGAGCTGGATCTGCACGCAGCTGAGCTGCGGAAGGCAGGCGCGCGCCTCAGCCTGCCGGCTCAGTCGTTCGAAGTGCTCTCGTTGCTCCTGGAGCGACCGGGCGATTTAGTGACACGTGAGGAGCTGCGCCAGCGGCTCTGGCCGAACGGCACGTTCGTGGATTTCGAGCACGGCCTGAACGCCGTGGTCAATCGCCTGCGCGACACGTTGGGCGACTCAGCCGACCGGCCCCGCTTCATTGAAACGGTGCCACGACGCGGGTACCGCTTCGTGGGGGGTGTCGAGGCGCCTCCCGCCCTGCCGCCCGCCGCCGTCGAACCGTCACCACCACCGAGCGTTGATCGGCGTTCAATCGCGTGGTTCGTCCCGAGGCGGCGACACACGCTCGTCACAACCGCTCTTGCGGCCTTGCTCGTCATTGGAATTGGCATGTGGCTGTTCTGGCGAGCGCCTGCAGTCAACGCGCCCCCGGCCAAGGTCGTGCGGCTCACGACACTGGCAGGTACAGAAGATTGGCCGGCGTTTTCACCTGACGGTCAACAGGTGGCGTTCGGGTGGGAGGGCGAGAAGCGCGACAACATCGACGTGTACGTCACGCTCGTCGGGTCCAGGAACGTTCGACGCCTGACGACGGATCCCGCAGACGACTACGCACCCAGCTGGTCACCGGATGGATTGCACGTTGCGTTTCTGCGGAAGGCCGGGAGTGTCGCCTACGTTCACGTCACGTCGGCATTGGGTGGCCCCGATCTGAAGGTGAGCGATTTTCCGGTGGCCGGCGGAGTGCCCTTTTCGCCTGCGGCATCGCAGATTACCTGGTCACCTGACGGGCAGTACATCGTCGCGGGACGCGATCCGCGCGCCTCTGTCGGCACTTCCGCCGGGATCTACCTCATACCGGCGCGAGGGGGAGCGCCCCGTGCACTGACCAGACCGGAGCACCCCACCTTCGATTTTTCTCCTGCGTTCTCTCCGGACGGCCGACGTATCGCCTACGCATCGTGCGGCAAGTTCGACGCGTTCTCGCCGATGTACTACCCGACCAACTGTTACGTGCGTGTGGTGGACGTCGACGGCACGTTTCGCCAGACGGCTCCATCGCGATCATTGACGCGGCAGCCGATGGACCAACTGGACGGTCTCGCCTGGACGCGTGACGGCAAATCGGTTGTGTTCTATCAAGCCGGGCACGACGTCGATCTCTGGCGTGTTTCGCTTGCAGGGGACAGCCCTCCCGAGCGCATCGAGCTTGCGGGAAGCCACGCCACGCACCCGGCAACGGTCGCGTCGCAGGATCGGCTGCTGTTCGCGCAGTACGACGGGGAAGCGCCACCTGTATCGGTTCAAGGTCGGCCGGCCGATCGAGCAGGTTGCATCGTCATCGTCATTCGAAACCGATCCGCACTTCTCTCCCGATGGGAGTCAAATTGCATTTGCCTCGGGACGCTCCGGCGACGTCACGATCTGGGTCGCAGCGGCGGATGGGTCAGGAGCACGCCAACTCACGCATGGCACCTGGTACTGGCAAGGCTCACCGCACTGGTCGCCGGACGGGCGCTCGATTGCGTTCGATGCGTTCGACTTCGATGGGCATGTCCACATCTGGGCGATTGATGCTGAAGGCGGGAAACCGCGCCGGGTGACTACGCATGCGGGAGATCAGACCGTGCCGACCTGGTCGCGAGACGGCGAGTGGATCTACTTCTCCGGCGACCCGGCACCCAGGCGCGAGATCTGGCGTGTGCGAGCTGCCGGCGGACAGCCTGAGCAGGTGACCCGCACAGGCAGTGGATTGCTGGGCATCGAGTCGGCGGACGGCACCGCTCTCTTGTACCAGCCGACGAATGCGGATTCCCCACTGCTTCTCATGCCCCTCGCCGGAGGGCAATCTCGGCAACTGGTCGACTGCGTGCGCGCGTCGGCCTTCGCCACGGCTGGAACGACGGTTGTGTATGTCGCATGCGAGCCCAGGGACGAACCCGGCCATCCACGCGCTCGATATGGCCAGCAGCCGTGACCGGCTTCTCGGCAGACTCGAGAAGTTCGAACCGGATCAGCCCCCAATCAATCTTGCGGTGTCGCCGGACGGAAAGACGATTCTATACAGGGGCCTGACGCGAAAAGGCGGCGATCTCATGATGATCGAGAATTTCCGGTGAGGTGTCCGTCGCCGTGCGGAGGCGCACGGCGACAGATCACGCCGCCGCGAGTCGCGGCCGCCGAGCGAAGAGCAGGTGCAGGATGCGATCGAGCCCGGCGAAGCGGCCGCTGCCGGTGACGAGAATGACGCCGAGCGCGCAGAGTTCAACCAGGTTCTTGTTGACGATCAAGTAGCTGCCCTCACTCGGGATCGAGTAGAAGTAGCCCACGAATGGCGGGTTGCACAGGTAGAACAGCAGGATGAATCCGATGCCCGCCAGGCTCGCGAGCCGCGTGAACAGCCCGAGGACCAGCAGCGCCCCGACGAGCGTGAGCCCCCACATGGTGATGAGGTCCGCGTTGGCGAGCAGGTTCGGCTGGCTGGCCAGCCACTTGAACAGGCCCGAGAAGGGCCCCCGCGCCTGACGCAGGTAGCCCGCTGCCGACCACGACGGCGACGTCACCTTGGCGACGCCTTCGTAGAGGAAGTGCCAGCCGACGAACACCCGCAGCAGCGTGATCGCGATCATGCCCCACGTGAGAGCTTCTCTCCTTCCATTGTCACGCTCCTCTACACCTTGAAATCTTCGGGCTTGAACGCCACCCGCGTCTTCGCCTCGATGGCCTCGTTGACCTTGAGGACGCTCACTGCGCTCTCGTACCCCACTTCAGGCGGGCAATTCAGCTTCGCCTTGCCGCGCACGGCGTCGAAAAAGTTCTGCAGGTGCGGCTGGTGGTACGGGTCGCGCAGCACGACAGGTACAGTGTGCTGGTCGGGGGAGACCGACTCGCGCACGTCCGCGACGGCGCCCGAATTCTCCTTCAGCGTTCTCTCCTGGAGCTTGGGCGCCGTCAGGTAGCCCTTCTGGATCCACGTGTCCCACGCGGGGGCATTGGGATCGCGATAGAGCTGTCCCGCATAGTTCACCTCCGACTCGGAGATGAGCAGGGTGCCCTGATCCCCCATGAAGTTCTCGAAGTAGCCCTGGCTGCCGTTAGTGGTCTGCGTCTGGTAGTACGCCTTTACCGGGCCCTGCGGCGTCTCGTAGTCGTACACGGCCATCACCGTGTCGTACCACTCGTGCGTTTTCGGATCGTGGTACAGGAGCCCTCCGCTCGCCATCACATGGGAGGGGTTGCCACCGAGGAACCACGTGTAGATATCGATCTGGTGAGAGCCCAGGTCGACGATCGGACCGCCGCCGAGGCCCTTGTACCAGCGCCAGTTGCGGAACTGGTGCATGTCCTTGAAGCCGGTACTGCTTCAGGCGGGCCTGCGGAATGACGTAGCGATCCGGGGCTCCGAGGTCCGCGGCCACTGCGCGGTTCCACTGGCCGTTGACCGTCACGATGCGGCCGAGCAGCTTCGCCTCGCCGAGCAGCTTGTCGTAGCAGTGCAGGTACCGTGGGTTCGATCGGCGCTGGTGGCCGATCTGAAGGAGCTTGCCGGTCTCGCGTGCGGCGGCCACCATGCTTCGCGCGCTCTCGAGCGTGTTCGACATCTCCTTCTCGCAGTAGACGTGCTTGCCGGCCTTGAGGCAGTCGATGGTGTGCTGCGCGTGCCAGAAATCGGGTGTGGCGATGATGACCGCGTCGAGCTCCTTCTCCTTGTCGAGCATCTCGCGGTAGTCCTCGTACCCGGTGACCTCGTGCTTGAACCTCCGCAGGCTGTTGACCACGCGCTTCTGGTTGTACTCCGTCCACACATCACAGACGGCGCGGAACCGCAGGCCGGGGATACGCAGCATTGCGTCGGTCAGCACCTGCCCCTGGGCTCCGGCGCCGATGAGGGCGACGTTGACTTGCTGCAGGCCGGCAGGAGCCACCGGCGGCGCGGAGGCCGCCTCCAGCCTCGCCTGCTGGTATTGGCGCTGCTTGTTCCACGCGTAGCCGAAGACACCCAGCGCGGGAACAGTCGACAGCCCCTTCAGCACTTCGCGGCGATCCAGCTTTCTCGGCCCCTCGGGTGTCGCGGGCGCCTTGTCCTTGCTCTTCTCGTTCTCCCCAGCCATTGCCCGTCTCCTGTGTCCTGCGCCGGTCCGGCGCGCGGAGCCCAACCTCAGTCTCTACGCTTCGCCTCGGTGCGGTGATTGCGGTAGCAGGTGCGCAACGTCTTTCGTGCAGGTCGCAGCGCGCGATAGTGCCGCCTCGCTGCAGTATACGCGCCCGGTCGCGGCAGAGAGGATACGGGAGGAACTCGCGACGGAACGTAACGAAAAAGAACGCGCCATCTAGTCGGAGAGACCGCCGAAATGCACCAGCTCGGCGTTGCCGTGCCCACCGTCGGACGGCTCGGGAAGGATCCATGCCTCGAGCCCCGGACTTCGCTCGCACAGGGCCTCGATCTCTTCCACGCTCAACAACATGAACGCCGTCGTCAAGGCATCGGTCACGGCAGCGGCCGCGATCCGCGGTCCCTCCGCGCGGCGCCTCCGATCTCGGCCGCCTCCGGCCGGGGCACAGCGGCCCACGCGGCGATCCGCCCGCGGACGGGTCCCCCGGTGCGCGGGTCGACGATGTGGTCGCCCTTCCGCAATCCGGACGCGCCGAGCGCCGTCTGGCGCACCGACAGGCGGGCCAGCACGAGAGCGGGAGCGCGCGGGTCGCTCAACGTGAGCGGCCACCCCTGCTGGTCGCGCGGGGGCTCCAGCGCAAGGACGGAGCTGAAGCCGCCGTGCACGAGCGCGACCCCGACACCCCACTCTTCCATCAGCTCCGCCATCCGGTCGACCGCGTAGCCCTTGCCAACCCCTCCCAGGTCCACCCGCACTCCGCCGCGCGTGGCCGCGACCGTAATTTCCTCGGGGTCGAGCTCGAGGGAGGGCAGTCCCGTGCCGATCGAGACGTCGAACGCGCCGCCGGTCAGGTCGAACATGTGGCGGGCGATGACCAGGCACTCGAGCGTTGACGGGCTGACGCGCGTCCGCTCGCCGGCCGCCAGATTGTTGATTCGCGCGATGTCGCTGTTCGTGAGGAAGCGGCTCAGCTCGCGCTCGAGGCGGTCCACGAGATCGAAGGCAGCCTGGGCCGCCTGCGCCGCGTACGATTCGTCGGGATGGACGGCGTGCACTTCGAAGACGGTCGCCATGGCCTCATGCGAGAACCGGCGCACGTCGTGCGGCCGTTCGATTCCGAGACCGCCGTCTGCATCGGCGCCCACGCGCGGCCGGTCGGCCCCAGGGTAGTGGTCGGCGCCTCGCGGCACGTAAGTTCGTTTCCTCTGGCCTCAATCTCGGGCGACAGGCTGCAGGCTGCAGCCTCCAGGCCTGTCGGGCTCAAGGCCAGACGATGCCTGAAGTCTGCAGCCCGTAGCCCGCAGCCGACTAGCGAAGTCCCTACAGCGACCAGCCCGGTCGATACTGATGCTGGAGGTACTGGTCGGCCTCCGGCAGGTTGGTGATCTTCATGGCCGGTCCATCGAACATGAGCCGTGTGCCCGGGAACCGCAGCGCCACGTTGCCCAGCAGCACGGACTCGGTGAACGGACCGGCGTAGTCGAAGTTCGAGACCGCCTGACCTTTCTCCCGGATGGCGTCGAGCCAGTTCTTCTCGTGGCCGGCTCGCCCGCCCGGCACGCGCGGCAGGGTCTTCGCGGGGCGCACGAAGGCAGTCATCGCCGTCTCGGGGATCAGACGGGGGCTCTCCGAGTAGGTCTCGCACCACATCCTGCCTTTGTCGCCGACGAAGATCGTTCCGGACTCCGGCAGCTTCCGCTCCGGCTCGAGGTCTTCCGGCAACTCGGGCAGCAGGCCGCCGTCATACCAGTGCAGCCTCACCGGGGGCATGTCGCCCCGCTCCGGGAACGACAGGTGGATGATCGCTGAGGGCGGGTAGCTGTCGTTGTAGGCAACGCGGCTGCCGAAACCAGGTTGGCCGGGCTCGGGGGGCAGGAAGTTGTAGGCTTCCGATGCGATCACGCTCGTCGGCGCGCCGAGCTTCAGGATCGTGAAGGCCGCGTCCATGACGTGGCAGCCCATGTCGCCCATGGCGCCGGCGCCGAAGTCCTGCCACGCGCGCCAGCCGAACGGGTGATACGTGCGGTGGTATGGACGCATGGGCGAGGGGCCGATCCAGAGGTCCCAGTCCAGGCCGTCGGGCACCGCAGGCGTGTCGGTCGGGCGGGGCATCCCCTGCGGCCAGATCGGCCGGTTGGTCCAGCAATGCACCTCGCGGATGGGGCCGATCGCGCCGGCGGCATGCCACTCCTGCATCAGCCGCAGCCCCTCTTCGGAGTGGCCCTGGTTGCCCATCTGCGTCACGACCTTGTACTTCCGCGCCGCCTCGGTGAGGGCCCGGGCCTCGCTGACGGTGCGCGTCAGCGGCTTCTGGACGTACACGTGTTTGCCGAGCTGCATTGCCGCCATCGCGATCACCGCGTGCGTGTGATCGGGAGTGGCGACGAGCACCGCGTCGATGTCCTTCTGCTTCTCGAGCATCACGCGCCAGTCCTTGTAGCGCGCGGCCTTGGGATGCTTTTCGAGCGTGCCCCGCTTGACCATCGCAGCCTTGGCGGCCTCGCTCTCGTCGCAGTCGCACAGCGCCGCGATGGTGTCGCTCTTCGCCACGTTCTCCAGATTCGACGTGCCCATCCCGTGCGAGAACCCGACGATCGCGACGTTCACGGTGTCGCTGGGTGCCTGGAACCCGGTACCGCCCAGCACGTGGCGCGGCACAATCGTGATTCCGGCAGCGGCGGCGGCGGTGCCCATGAACGTGCGGCGCGACACCGGGGTGGGGGGCTGCTTCTCGTTGCTCATCGGATGCTCTCCTGCGCGAGTCCGCCCTCGGGGGGCGGGTGGATTTCGGCGGCTCCCCGCGCGGTCGCGGGGATGTCGCACGTCATGAAGACCGCCGGCATTGTATCCGCTGCGGCCCGCGTAAGCTCGATTGTGGCCGCGCCGCGGACCGTCGCGTGCGCGCCTCGGGAGTAAATGGGGTGACGGCGGCCGGGCCGGTCGGGGATTGTGGACGCTGCGCGACGCGCTCGCGCCAGATGTGCGCGAGGTCCACGGCCGCGCGCGCGAAGTCGTAGCCGCGCAGTTTCGATCCGGCGACGTCGTGCCACTCGGGCACGACGAGCTCGTACAGGCGATCGCGGCGGGCGGTCTCGCCTGGCTCGACCGGCAGGCGCAGGTAACGGGCGATCAGCTCGACGTCGAAGATCCAGGGGCTGCGGAACGGCTCCCGAAACAGGGTCGCGGTCGCCGCGTTGACGCGCAGAACCTTCGCGCCGCACTGCGTGTCATAGACGGGCAGATCGAGCGCGTGCGACACGGCCGTGGCGAACACGCGCCCCAGGTAATGCCGGGTCGCCTTCCGCCTCACGTCGCGCCCAAGCAGCATCACGCGGGAGCCCAGGATGAACTCGAGCGACGGACGCCCGCGGAGCACCGTGAGAAAGTCGTCGATGGCGCGAAGCGGCGTGGACAGGTCCGCGTCCAGGAACCCGACCAGCGCGGCACCCCGCTCGATCCCCGCCAGGATGCCGGTGCGCACCGCCTCGGCCTTCCCGCTGCGCGACGGCTTGCGCAGAGCCTCCACCGACATGGGCGCCGCCGTGCACATGCGCGCGAGGATGTCCGCTGTCGCGTCCGCACTCCCATCGTCGATCATCAGCAGCCGGACGGTCGGGTGCGTCGCGGCGAACCGCAGGAACTCCTGCGGGTCGAGGCGGGCGGCCTCGTTGTAGCAGGGGACGACCAGGGCCAGTTCCGGAGGCGTCATTGCACAATCGCCGTGGGCCACAGTGCCACAGCCAGCGTTCGCCCGCAACGCCGGGATGCCGCTCGCGCCGCATTGCCGCACGCGGGAGCAGATGCGCGGGGCGCTGTCCGGGCGAGGAAGCGCTCCCACAACCCGCGCTCGACGTAGAGCGCGACCAGCACCTCAGGCCTGAGCCCGAAGAACTCCGAGACGTAGCGATCGCCGAGTGATGCGTCGAGTTCGGCGGTGTGCTCCATGGACGCGACGATGACAGGAGCCTGGAGGGCCACCGGATCGCCCGGCTCGATCCAGTAGCCGACGTGCGGCATCGCCCGGAGATACCACGGGAGCGGCCACTGCTCGTACGGTGGTGCGACCACCGACACCTGCATGCGTTCCCGATCGGGATGTGTGGCGCCGAGCTCGCGGATGCGCGCGGCCATGCGCACGGTATCCGGAACGGTCTGGGCGTAGACGTAGGGGTTCCGTGGGTCTGCGGCGTAGGTCACCGATGCGCGCCAGGCCTGCAATCCCAGGTTTGCGGCCGCCAGCGCGAACGCCCCGACGAGTGCGCCGCGGAGCGCACGCGACCGGGTCGCGTGGACGAGATGCGAGAATCCGATGCCCGCGAGCACGAGCAGGCCCGCGTAGAACGGCAGCAGATTCCAGGGAGTCTTGTAGGGAATGGCCGAGAAGATGGTCGCGGCGATGGCGACGTAGCCGGCGAGATAACGCGCCCAGAAGGTGCGGGCCGGACGCGCGCTGCCGCCGCGCCATGCCGCCGCTCCGCCGGCGAACGCCAGCACGAGGGCGAGTCCCTCGCTCCACCGCAGGCCACCCGACGAGGAATACGCGAGCAGGCCGAAGTAGTAGTGCCAGGCGTGCGCGTGGTCTGCAGGGTCGAGGCCGCGGCCGAGGTACGTGCCCGCCCCGCGGAATGGCTCGAGGACGCCTCCGGGCGAGGCGAAAAACGACGAATAGAACAGCGCCGCAGTCGCGGCGGCCACCGCCAGGCCCACAAGTGCTGCCGCCCGCCATCGCCCGTCGGCGAACGGATGCCGTGGCCGTCCTGCGCCCAGGGACCACCAGGCCATCGCGCAGGCGAGAAGGGCAGCCGGCAGCACTATGGCCGATGTCTCCTTCGTTGCGACCGCCAGGCCTGCCGCAAGACCCGCCACCGCCGACCACGCGAGCCCGCCGCCCAGCGTCACGCGTCCGATGGCAATCACGAACGCGAGCGCGAAGCAGGTGAAGAGGGATTCCTGGATGAACATCCGCGAGTAGAAGACCATTGCGGGCGACAGCGCCATGAGGATCGCGCCGGCCGCCACGGCCGTCCGGCCGATGCCGTCCGACAGCAGCGGCAGCAGCAGGATCGTGGCCGTGCCGAACACTGCGGTCACGCCGCGCAGCGTGTGCTCGTCGAGCGACGCGAGCGTGAACTGGCCGCGCAGCCAGGCCGCGGGCAACGAGAGATAGTAGAGGGTGGGTCCGTGATGGTCGTGCGCGTCGTAGCGGTACTCGCCGTGTTCGAGCAGCGTGCCGAACTTGACCGCCTGGTTGGCCTCGTCGTGGTGCATCGGGCGCACATCGAGCCGGGCCAGGCGCAGCGCGAGGGCGGCCGTCAGCGCAATCGCGACGACCGCGCTGACGCCCGCCCGCGTCATTTCGCGGGCGTGCCGTAGACTTCCACCTCCACGTAGTGGTTCAGGTCGTTGGTCGTGTTCCCGTTCGAGTAGAGCCGCACGTACCGGCCCGTCGCGCCCTTCGCGTCGAACAGCTTGCCCTCCGCGACCTCGATGTACTCCTTCTCTTTCCCTTGCGCGATCTTCGACGAGTTGTCGTGGTCGTTGTTGAAGACCGTGGTCACGCCGGTCTTGAACGCCGCGTCGTTGGAGGTCTGGACGATCACATCGCGATAGACGCGCGCCTGGCTGTGATAGTGCCAGGCGAGAATGGCCTGAATGCGCGTGCGGCGCGCCGAGGTCGATCTGGACCCACTGGGGACCCGGCCCGAGCTCGATGAAGAACCCGTCGCCGCCCGCCTTCTCGCCATCCGTGACCATGTCGAGCTCGCCGATGACCGGCTGCATGTCGCTCGAGGTCACGGCCTTCTTCGCTGAGACCAGGACGGTGCCCTTCGGCACGTAGAACGGCGGGCGCGGCTTGCCCGTGACCACCTCGAGATTGGAGCTCTTGAGGTTGGTGGGCGTGCCGATGAACATCGGCTTGGGGAGCTTGAGCTTCAGCTCTTCCTTGCCGGGGTCAGGCTGCGCACCGAGGGGTGCGAAGGCGAGGACGAACAACAGCGAGGTGACGAGGATGCGCTTGGTCATTGAAATCCTTCGAAGAGGAAGCCGGTGTGTTGAGCCGGTGCGTCCGGCCGCTGGCACACGTGCCCAGCCGCACAGGTGCGCGTTAGGAAATCTTACACCGGCAATTCCCACCCGTTGCGGTAGCTCCCCTCGATGAACGGCTGCGCTTCTGGAGCGTTGGTGGCCGTCATGCCTGGCCCGTCCCACTTCACGACCTTGCCGGTCCGCAGTGCGAGCGTGCCGAGAAGGGTGAACTCGGTGAGCCGCGCGCCGTACTCGAAGTTGCTGCACGCGGGTGTGCCGCCCTTGCAGGCCTGGAGCCAATCGGCATGATGCCCGGCCACGCGCGGGAGGGTCTTCGCGGGGCGGGTGTACCCGCGGTGCAGCTCCATCGGGAGCAGGCGCGGCATCCCGGACCACCCGGCGCACGTGAGGATCCCCTTGTCGCCGACGAGCATGAGGCCGTTGTCGCCCTCGCCGAGCCGCTGCAGCGGGTCGTCCGGATCGAGACTGAGCGGGGTCGGCGGCCTGAGGCCATTGTCGTACCAGGTACAGCGTCAACGGCCCTCTGTTTCCCTGTGCGGCGTACTGATAGGTGACGAGATGGCTCCCCCTGTTCGTCTCCGGATCGACGAACGACGCCCTGGCTTCCATCGTGACCGGCGTGTCGAGGCCAAGCGCGTTGAACGCCGGATCGAAGTGGTGCGGCGCCATATCGGGCATGGTCCCGTTGCCGAAGTCCCACACCCATCGCCAGACGAACGGGGCGTAGTTCCCGCTGTAGGGCCGTTCAGCGCGCGGACCAAGCCAGAGGTCCCAGTTGAGGCCGGCCGGCTGAACGGGCGGACCCTCGCCCGGCCCGGGGTTGCTGACGGAGCGCGGATTGCCGCTCCACGCGTGCACCTCGCGCACGGCGCCGATCGCGCCGTCCGTCAGCCACTCGACGGTCTGGCGATGCCCCTCGCTCGAGCGCCCATGGTTGCCCATCTGCGTCGCGACCCCGGTTTCCTTGGCGATGCGGGCCACGAGGCGCGCCTCACGGATGTTGTGGGTGAGCGGCTTCTCGCAGTAGACGTGCTTGCCGGACTTCATCGCCAGGATCGTGATGTACGCATGCAGGTGATCGGGCGTGGCGATGAGGACGGCGTCGATGGCCTTCTCCTTCTCGAGCATGACCCGGAAGTCTTCATACACCGCGCACGTGTAATTGGGTGTCTTGTCGGCGTAGTGGGCTTCGACCTCCGCCTTCACCGGCCCGCGGCCCGACTTGCCGGTGTAGTACCACCGCGAGAGGTCCCATTCCTCCGCCGGATCCGCGAGCGCGATGACCTGGCAGTCCTCCTCCTGGAAGAGGGCCCGCGCGTTGGTCCGGCCCTGCCCGCCGGCGCCGATGATCGCCACGTTCACCTTGTCGCTGGGCGCGACGAAGCGCGGTCCGCCCAGGACGTGCCTGGGGACGATGGTGAATGCGGCTGCGGCCGCGGTGGTCGTCGCGATGAACTCTCGGCGGGTCGTGGCCGGTTTCGGGTGCATGGTCGTCCTTTTCCCGGCTCGGGGCCGGACAGGCAGCATCAACGGACAAACCGCGATGGGCGCATTAGCGGGGGACAGGTTGACGGAAGACCCATCATACGGCGTGGCCCCTGGGCCGCCGACCGGAGTCGGGCCGCTGGTTCACCGCCGTCGGCGACCCGCTACCAACAACGCGATTCCGCCCAGAACGGCCGCGCCGCCCAGGATCGGCGGCAGTGGCACATACTCGCGTCTCTCCGCCGTCGCCTCGATCGGCCCGATGTCCAGCACCTTTTCCCGCTTGGTGAACGAGAAGCCGCCATAGGCAAAAATCAGCACACCGAGCACGATCAGAAGGATCCCTGCTATCAGCGATGCGCGCATCACAGTTCCTTTCCGCCGGGGATGAACCGCCAGGCCACACCTCGTGTGTTCAAAGGCGGTGCCATCCGCAACCGACGCCCCTTCCACCGCCGCCCCCCGCCTACCGCCGACCGCCTACAGCCTATGTCGACTGTCTAAGCCCCAGCTTCGCCGCGCGATGATGGAGGTTGCTGCGGTGCATCCCGAGCGCACGGGCAGCGGCGGCCCAGTTGCCGTGATGAGCATGCACTGCACCGAGGATCACGCGCCGCTCGAAATCCTCGAGCTGCTCGCGGAGCGGGGGATCGGAGGCGGCGGTGCGCGCGTCGTTGGCAGGGACGCGGCGCTGCGTCGCGGGGGCTGTGACGTCGAGATGTTCAGGCGTTACCAGCACGGTGCGGGCGGCATCGGCGCCACCGGCCGAAGCCCGCAGCACGGCACGGCTCACCACGTTTTCGAGCTCGCGCACGTTGCCGGGCCAGTCCGCCGCGGTCAGTTCCCGGCGCGCATCGGCATCGAGCCGCACGCGGTGCACCCCGAGGCGGCGTGCCACGATGTCTGCAAAGTGCGAGGCGAGCAGCGCGATGTCGTCCCGGCGATCGCGGAGTGGCGGCACATGGACGGGGAACACGGCGAGCCGATGGAAGAGGTCGGCGCGAAAGCGGCCGCGCTCCACTTCACGTGGGAGCTCGCGGTTCGTCGCTGCGATGACGCGCACGTCCACGCGGTGCAGCCGATCGCTCCCGACACGCTGGATTTCGCCCTGCTGCAGTGCGCGCAGCAGTTTCGGCTGCAGCTCCAGCGGCAGCTCCCCGATCTCATCGAGCAACAGCGTGCCGCCGTCCGCCACCTCGAACTTGCCGGCCCGATCGCGCTGTGCGCCCGTGAAGGCCCCAGCGACGTGACCGAATAACTCGCTCTCGGCAATGCTGACTGGGAGCGCAGCGCAGTTGACGTCGATCAGCGCCTCGTCTGCCCGGGCGGACGCCTCGTGGATTTGGCGTGCCACGAGCTCCTTGCCGACGCCGGTCTCTCCCGTAATCAGCACGGACAGGTTCGACGTGGCCACGAGCGCGATCTCGGCGCGCAGCCGTTGCACGGCGTCGCTCGTCCCCAAGATTGCGCCCCCACCATGCTGAGCGGCGCTGCGCTGGAGCTCGCGCGCGACGCGCCCGCGGTGGTCCGCCCGGTGCTCGAGCGCCTCTATGAGGGCCGTGGTCCTGAGCGCCGCGCCAGCCAGCGCGCCGAGCATGGCCAGCACGGACTCGTCGAGCGCGTCGAACCGATGGGGTTCCAGCGCGTCCGCCGTGAGCGCGCCCACGACCTCGCCCCCGTCGGTCAACGGGCACCCGAGGCACGCGTGCACGTGATCGTGCGCGACGAGCGGACGCTCGGGGCGGGTGTCGATCTCCCCATCGAACGGGTCCGCCAACCGGCTGGTCGGCGGAAAGCGCACCGGTTTGCGGGATCGCAGGATGACGTCCAGCCGCGGGTGCTCGCGCCGATCGTATCGCCGGGATAGCGCCCGTCCTGACAGGCCAAAGCCCGCGACGGGCACGAGGTGCGGGCCCTCGAGGCGAAGGAGACACGCCGCATCGCAGGGAATGACGCGGCGCACGCCCGCGATGAGCCGGCTGTACCGATCGCTCGCCGCCAGCGAGGCCGTGAGATCCAGGGCGATGTCCAAAAGGACCGCGAACGCCTGTTGTTCAGAAAACAACATGTTGTGGTGCGGACAACGGGGCGAGTTGTCTGAATAGTAACACGCCGTCGAGATCCACGAGAATCAGGCCGTCTTCGATCGGCAGCATCTGTGCGATAGCGGATGGCGCAGCCGGCAGCTGCCACCAAGGAGATTCAGATGAACCGAAGCGCCACGTTGGCTGAACTTGCTGTCACGGAGGCGGGCGCGGCCCGCGTCTTCTATCGCCACGGCCTTGATTTCTGCTGCGGCGGCCGCCGCCCGCTTCACGAGGTTTGCGCCGCCCGCGGTCTCGACGCCGATGCGCTGCTCGCGCAGATCACCGCCGAGAGCAGCGCGGCGCCCGCCAGTCCCCGATGGGATCTGCGGCCGCTCGACGAGCTCGTGACCTTCATTGTCGATCACTACCACCAGCGCCTTCGCCAGGGGCTGCCCGAGCTCATCGCGATGGCGGAGAAGGTGGAATCACGTCATGGCGACAAGCCGGCTTGCCCACAGGGGCTCGCGGCGCACCTGCGCCGCATCCAGTCGGAGGTGCTCGACCACCTGATGAAGGAAGAAGGCGTGCTGTTCCCGATGATCCTCGCCGGGCGCGGCCACTCGGCGATCGGCCCAGTGCACGTGATGGAGATGGAGCACGACGACCACAAGCGGAACCTCGACATGCTCCGGGCGATGACCACCCAGTACGTGCCGCCGGCGGAGGCGTGCGTCACGTGGCGCGCGCTGTACCTCGGTCTCGCGCAACTCGAACAGGAGCTGATGGAGCACATCCACCTCGAGAACCACGTGCTGTTCCAGCGCGCGTTGACGGCATAGGAGACCCCACACCATGACTGAGACGGCGGACCCGGGTGCACGACACGGACGGCTCTGGATCATCTTCGGCGCCACCCTATTCCTCGCGTTCTTCATCCTCGGCTTCTTCGGCCGCGAAGTGTACCGGCAAGCGCCACCGATTCCTTCCGAGGTGCGCACGAGCGATGGCCTCGTGCTGATGTCCAAGGACGACATCCTGACCGGGCAGCAGGTGTGGCAGTCCACCGGCGGGCAGCAGCTCGGTTCCATCTGGGGGCACGGCGCGTATCAGGCGCCCGACTGGACGGCGGACTGGCTGCACCGGGAAAGCGAGGCACTCCTCGCGCTGTGGAGCGTGCGCGATTACGGCACGCCGTGGACCTCGCTCGGCGGCGAGCCCCGAGCGGTGCTGCAGGCGCGCCTTACACAAGAACTGCGCACGAACACGTTCGACGCGGCAAGCGGGGTCGTCACGATCTCGCCCGACCGGGCGGCAGCCATCCGACAGGTCGCGGCGCACTACGACGGGCTCTTCGGAGGTGCGCCCGCGCTGAAGCCCCTGCGCGAGGCCTATGCGATGCAGGACGTCGTGGTGCCCGACACCACGCGGCGCGCCGCCCTCACCGATTTCTTCTTCTGGACCAGCTGGGCGGCCGGTACCAACCGTCCCGGGATGGCGGTGACCTACACGAACAACTGGCCGCACGAGCCGCTCATCGGCAACGCGCCGACGAGCGCCAACGTCCTCTGGTCGATCATCAGCGTCGTCCTGCTGCTGGCGGGTGTCGGCGCCCTCGTGTGGTGGACGGCGTTCCGCGGGGAGCACGAGCCGCGAGTGGCAGCACCAGAGACGGATCCGTTCGCGTCCGTGACGATCACGCCGTCGATGCGGGCAGTGGCCAATTACCTGGGCGTGGTCGTGGCGCTCTTCGTCGTGCAGGTGCTGCTCGGCGCACTGACAGCGCACTACACGGTTGAGGGCCAGGCGTTCTTCGGGTTTCCCATTGGGCAGTATTTGCCGTACAGCCTGACGCGCACCTGGCATCTGCAGACCGCGATGTTCTGGATAGCAACGGCGTTTCTCGCCGCCGGCCTGTTCCTCGCGCCCGTCGTCGGCGGCCGTGAGCCGCGCTTCCAGCGGCTCGGTGTCAACGTGCTGTTCGGGGCGTTGCTGGTGGTCGTCACCGGATCGCTCGCGGGCGAATGGATGGCCATCCAGCAGCGACTGCCGCTCGAGTGGTCGTTCTGGCTCGGTACGCAGGGCTACGAGTACGTGGACCTCGGGCGCGTGTGGCAGATCGGCCTCTTCACGGGCCTGGTCGTCTGGCTGCTGCTGATGCTACGGGCCCTGAAGCCCGCGTTCGCCGCCGTGGACGGCTCGCGATCACTGGTCTGGATGTTCACGTTCGCCAGCATCGCCGTGGGCCTGATGTACGCGGGCGGGTTCTTCATCACCGCCAAGACGCACCTCACGGTCATGGAGTACTGGCGATGGTGGGTCGTCCACCTCTGGGTAGAAGGGTTCTTCGAGGTGTTCGCGACGGCGGCGATTGCGGTCATCTTCGCCCGGCTCGGCCTCGTGCAGCGATCGCACGCCGGCGCCGCGGTGATTGCGTCGAGCGCGCTCTTCCTGTTTGCCGGAATCCCCGGCACGTTCCATCACCTGTACTTCAGCGGCACGCCGACCTCCATCATGGCCGTCGGAGCGACGTTCAGCGCGCTCGAGGTGATCCCGCTGGTGCTGATCGGCCTCGAGGCGTATCAGACCAGCCGCATGCAATCGGCCGCCGCCTGGATGCCGCGCTACGCCTGGCCGATCCGCTTCTTCGTCGGCGTTGCGTTCTGGAACCTGGTCGGCGCGGGCGTGTTCGGCTTCCTCATCAATCCGCCGATCGCGCTCTACTACATGCAGGGGCTCAACACCACGCCGGTGCACGCCCACACGGCGCTCTTCGGCGTCTACGGTCTGCTATCGCTCGGGCTCGTGCTCGTGATCGCGCGGCTGCTCACGCGCCGTCGTGTGTGGCGCGAGCGCCCTCTCGCGGTGGGCTTCTGGTGCATGAACATCGGGCTGGCGTTGATGGTGGTGCTGAGCCTGCTGCCGATTGGCCTCGCCCAGGCCTACGCGAGCATCGAGACGGGGCTGTGGTTCGCGCGGAGCGCCGACTTCCTGCAGCAGCCGTGGATTCAGGCGCTGCGGTGGATGCGCATGGTGGGAGACGTGACGTTCCTCGTCGGCGTCGCCGCGTTCACCTGGTTCATGGCAGGGCTGTGGTTCGGCTGGAGCTACGTGGAGGAGTCAGCGGCGATTGCGGTGACGCCGGTTGACGTACCGGGTGCCGTCGGAGTCTGAGCCGATCCGGAAACGCTCGCCCGCCTTAACTGCCGGGACGCCGGGCTCAAATACCCGGCGTCCCGGTTGTGTTCCGCCGCCCGGCCCCAAAACAGAGGAATGGGACCGTCGCGAGCTGGTGATGCTCCTCCTTGTGTTCACCATGCATGGCTGACTCCCGGGGTTAGTGAACTCACCTCGGCACTGCGGCCGGCTCAAGGCAACGGGCCACCTGCTCCTCCGGCGGACGTCTGCTTCGCGGCGCGGCGGGCGCGGCGCCAGCGCCAGACACGCAGGAGACCCCAGCCGACCAGCGACACTGCGATGACGTCAGGCACCAGACCGCCCGTCACCGCGATGATTCCGGCGACGGCCGCCACGAAGTTGTTCGCCGAGTCGGCAAACGCCTTGCGGAGCACGGACAACGCGCCACCTTGCCCGCCCCCGACCGTCGGCACCGGTTCGTGCACACTCACCGACAGGACGGAGAGCGCCACGCGGTTGTCCCAGAACCGCCGGCGTCCCTCCATCTGGTCGATTTCCCCGCGCACGCGTGCCAGCTCGCGTTCGACCTCGAGGAGATTCTGAGAGCTTGTTCGTCGGCCGCTCGATCAGTGCGAGCAGACGCGCTTCGAGCGCGCGCCCGTTGCGCAGTCGCATCTCCAGGTCGAAGTATTCCTCGGTGACGTCGCTCGCCGACAGGGTGAGGCTCTCGAGAGTGCCCAGTGACTTCAGGGCGGCCGTCAGCGAATCGAGCTTGCCGGCGGGGACGCGACACTCAATCTTGCCCCTGGTTCACCCGCTGGTAGTCGCGCGAACGCGTCTCGCGGGTGGTGTAGCCACCCGCGTCGCGGGTGAGGACGTGCAACCGCGCCAGGGTCGCGTCTACGGACGCGACCTCCAGGGTTGCCTGACCCTGCCGCATCAACTTCCTGTCTTGCGGCACAGGCACGTCCCACCGGCGCCGCCGGTGACGCACCTTCCTGGTCGCGCCGAGCGGCACGAGAGGTGTACACGCCGAGTCGAAGCGAATCCGTGCCGGACGGGGGCATGTCCAGAGGGTGACTGACCGTGTCGGACTGCGCCTCCTTGCCGGCCGTCTCCCTCGGGCGTGTTCGCCCTGCCGCAGCCGCACGTCAGCGAGAGCGACACGATGCAGAGGAAGAGAAGACGTCTCATGCGCACTCCTCAGTGGGACGCTCGGGCTCTCGGAGTCTTCCGAGCTTCACGACGGCGGCGACTCGGCCTTCGACGTGAGCTTCCAGTTCACTGGCACGGACTCGGAGGCCTTGAGCATCGGGGCGAGAAAGGTTCTCTTCGCCTGTTCGATCGCCGCGGCGAGCACGGCATAATCTGGATGCGTGCCATCGACGTCGGTGAATCCGTATTCCTCCGACAGCGATCGCGTCGTGTAGATGCCGCCGTTCTTCCGCGCGAGATCCGGGTCGGCAGCCAGCGCGGCAACGGCGCGCCCGACGAAGCATGGCGTCTCGGATCCGCCCCATCCCATCGCCGCAGCCTGCGAATTCTCGAGTGCGTCGCGCCAGGTCGCTTCGGTCACGCCGAAGCCGTCGAGAATCGCCTCGGTGCGCATGTAGCCAGGGGCCACCGCCACGGCCGTCACGCCGTGGCTCCCCAGGTCATTGGCCAACCCGAACACGAGCCGCTTCAGCAACGTCTCCATCAGGTCGAAGTAGAAAGCGCCGTGATACCCGACGTTGTCCTGTTCGACCAATTCGACGATGAGCCCCGACCGGCGCATCGTCATCAGCTTCGCCGCATGCCACGCCGTGACGATGTGTGGCCAGATCCAGCTCTCCACGAACGCTCGCCCGGCGGCCGGGCTGTCGTCGACGAAACCTTTCCAGGAAGCGGGCTGACCGGTCATGACGATCGCGAGCACGTCGAGCTGTTTGTGTTCTCCGCGTACTCGCTCGAACAGTGTCGCGACCTCGTGATCCACCGTGTGGTCGACCCGTACTGGAATACCCGTACCGCCGTCAGCCGTGACCATCTCAGCTGTTTCTTCGATCGTTTCGGGCCGGCCGGCGCTGGAGTGATGAGACATATTCGGCTGGGTGCGGCTGCTGCGCCCGGTGCAGTACACCGTGGCACCGGCCTCCCCCAGCATCCGGGCGATGCCTCGCCCGGCACCGCGAGTCGCACCGGCCACGACCGCAACACGGCCTCTCAGCGCCTTCGACATAGCGCGACACTATACAGAGAACGGCTCCAACGGGATCGACCGTTCCCTGATGCTGCTCATCAGGAAGAGGCGGTGTCATCACCAGGGACAGACGCCGCAGCGTTGAGGGATAGCGCGCACTCTGGTGCGCCTGGGACAATCGGTTGCTTGTTTCGCGCGAGACATGACGGCACCTCGCTCCGAGATGGTAAACACTGGGTGACTAGCCAGGAGCTAGAAGAGAATCGCACCGTTCTTACCCTCGTAGGCAATCAGGTTTTCGGCTGGTCACAAATGACGCAATTCGACGGCCTCTGGCGTAATCCGGCCTTCCTGCGCTTCTGGGCCGCCGACGCGGTCTCTGTGTTCGGGTCTCTCATCACCCGCATCGCGCTGCCGTTCACCGCCATCCTCATGCTCGATGCCAGCGCCTTCGAGATGTCATTGCTGGTGCTGGCTGATCTCGTGCCGTCGTGCGTGGTCGGTCTGCCCGTAGGCGTGTGGGTAGACCGGCGGCGGCGTTTGCCGCTGATGATCGCCTCGGACGTGATGCGGGCGGTGGTTCTGGTCTCGATACCGATGGCTGCTGCGTTCGACACGCTGACGCTGGTGCAGCTCTACGCCGTTGCGTTCGTCACCAGTGCGTTGACGGTGCTGTTCAACGTCGCGCAGATCTCAATTCTGCCGGCGTTGGTGTCGCGCGCAGATCTGCTCGAGGCCAACAGCAAGACCTCCGCCACTCAGTCCGTCTCGGAGATCGGCGCCTTTGGCATCGGCGGTTGGCTGGTCCAGTTGCTCAGTGGTCCCGGCGCGATCCTGATCGACGCCGTGTCGTTCCTGGCGTCTGCCGTGTTGCTGCGCAGCGTGCGGGTAAACGAGATGGGGCCAGCTCCGGAGGTACGCTGCCGCATGCGACACGAGATGGTCGCGGGCCTGAGCCATGTGTGGCGCCAGCCGCTGTTGCGGGCCACGGCTTTGGCATCCACGGCGCTGTGGTTCGGCTTCAGCATCGTCGGGACGATCATCAGCCTGTTCGCGCTCAAGGAGCTGGGCTTCGAAGCCGGGCCGCTCGCCATGATCTTCGCGGTCGGAGGCGTCAGCTCGCTTGTGGGCTCCGTCCTTGTCCGGCCGGTGACTCGCGCACTGGGCGTGGGTCTTGCGATGATCGCCGGGCTACTGGTGGCGGGACTACTGTTGATGCCGCTGACGGCAGCGCAAGGACACGGCGCTTTAGCCGCGGTCTGTCTGTTCGTCCAGCAGTTGGGGGATGGGGCGGTGTCGGTGTTTCTGATCAACGAGGTCAGCCTGCGCCAGACCATCGTTGCGCCCGGCCTCATGGGCCGCGTTAACTCAAGCGCCGAATTCTTGCGTTCGATTGCGCGCCTCGCGGGCGTCCTCGTCGCGGGGCTGGCGGGTGAAATCATCGGCCTCAGGGCTACGCTGGGTCTGGGTGGCGCCGTCGTCACCCTCGGCGCCATCTTCCTCGCGTTTACGTCGCTCCGGTCTCTGAAAACCATGCCTGCCAGCGCGACACCCGCCTTGAACGGCTGAATTGCGCGCGTCCTACTGACGTTGGCACGCCGATCGGGTGCGACGCTGCTGCCGTTCGACGCGTCGCGCTCAAACCGTCGGCAGCCTTGAGTTCAAGTCAGCCGCGGATAGACAACGTGTGACGCCGAAGGGTAGAGGAATCTGAGCACGTTGCTACGACCCAGAACAGTCGGTTCCTTGTCCCGCGTCGAAACGGCGTGGAGGACAATGCCGGAAACACAGGGCGGAACCCTCTGCCCATCGCGCCAGGTGTGTTCCCCGCGGCCGAGAGCCCGCCCCGCGAGCCGCCCCGCCGCTGTGCTCTTGGAGACACTCCACGGCCCGCGTCAGCAGTCAGGTCATTTCGCATTCGCACTGGATCGGCGATTTTGGAGTCATCGCGCATCGCCACCACGCACGGCCGTTACCGTCAAGTTACGGTAATGGGTGATGGAATTGATGCCCGGCGCGAGCGCGACTGCGCCTTTGGCCTCGCCGCCCATCTTGAGGTCGTTGACGATCAGTGTTGGCTGTTCCTGATCGTGCACGTAGAGACGCGCGTGCGAATCACGCACTTCGATCCTGACTGTCGTCCATACACCTGGGACGAGGTCGACGTACGCCTCATACTTGGATGGCGTTTCCTTGCGCGTGCGGAAGAATGGCCAGTCGGGATGCGAGCTGTACTGCACCGCATGGTTCCGTCGCTCTTGATCGTCGGCGCGGCCATTTGTCGGACGCAGGTACAACTGCTCGAATGTCCGCATGTCGTTCTGCAGGCGAAAGGCGATGCCGACGAAGCCCCGCGCGGTCTCCGGGGCCCCTGGCGCCGGTGCACCGGCGATCTCCGCCTCGATGATGCCGTTGACAAACTCGAGCCCCTCGATGACGACGAGGGCCTCGCGTGTCGTGCGCTGAGCCTGCGGCTGTTGCGACATCTCAGCCTCCGCCTCTTTGGACATGGCGACGCGCAAGCCCTTCTTACCATCGAGCGTAGCCGGTTCAGCCGTTGCATTGACAAGTCGGAGACCTGCCGTCGACGTCAGAGGAAAGTGCCTGGCCTGAGCCCACGCGTCGCCAGGGACAAACGTCAGGGTGGTCGCAAGGGCGAGTAGGGCACCCTGAATACCAGGGGATCGCCGGCGGGTATAGCTGCCCGCGTCGACGACCGTGATGCGGAGCACGGTCATATCGACCTCCTTCTGGTCGAGCACAGGTTCGCGAAGGCCAGCAGGCCACGCAGTTGACCGTGCTTACCAACTGGCCGTCCCTGTTGGCGGGGCGATAGCCGCTTGTTGCAGGATCATTCCGCCGGCTTTTGTCACCGACGTGTATTCAGAACCCGCCCACCGCCCCCCCCGCGCATCCTGTGCCCCGCCCGTCGGTCCGGGGGGCGACAAGCTACTTCTTGCGTCCGGCTTTCCGGCCAGCTCTCTTGCGTCCGCCGGCCTGCTTCTCGGCGCGTCTCGCCGCCCAATACGCCCGCATCCGTTGGCCGACGGCCTTCCGGCTCTCGGCGGACATGCCCGGGCGCTTGGAGGTACGTTTCGCAGCTGCTGACGACTGAGTTGCTCTGTCGGCCCGGGACGGCTGCTTTCCGGCCTTCTCCGCCCGTCGCTTCGCCCAGTAGGCGCGCATCCGCGTGCCGACCGCCTTCCGCTCCGCCGGGGACATGCCGCGGCGCTTCTGAGGGGGTCTAGCAGCACCACTGTCCTGGCGAGAGCCGCCGCGCAGCTCGGGGAAGCGGGCAAGCAGCTCCTCGCGTTCTGCGTCGATGGCGGCGAGCCTAGTCTGCGCACCGACGCGGGCATATTCATGCAGTTGCTGTCTCTTCATCAGGCCTCCGTAGATTGTCCTGCCTGAAGCCGGCTCTGTCCATCCGACTGGACGACCTCCCAGGCTGCTGTGACCGACACGCCAAGCTCATAGCCTTATATCATTCCGGTAACAGGTTTCCTAAAAGTCTGCGCTTGTGGGCCTCATCGGCAGCAGCGGCAAGAGCGGTCGCCTGCGCTGCGGAGCGCCGAGCAAACAGAAGCGACAGGCACGTCAACGTGATGGCGCCGAAGACGGCGAGCCACAAGAGCGTTCCGTAAGCACCAAAGTTTCGCCACTCGGCTCCTGAACCCACAGCCAGCACGACGAAGGAGACGGCGGACCCTTTCAGCAGTTCGTGGTTTCGTAGATGGTCGGCAAACACCTGTTGGAGCAGCGGGCTTCCCGTTCGAGAAACAGCGATAATGTCGTCTACGGTAGGCCCCTGAAATGCATGGAAGCGGGAGAGCGCGAGCTCGGCGAACCCGAGACAAATCACGCCTACGATGTAGATCACTACCGCCGTTGGGACGATACCAACGAGGCTCCACGTTGCCGACTTCCCATACGCCTCGACAACGTCAAAGACGCCAATCTGGAGTCCATCGCCCACCAGGAAGAGTCCCAGGAATGCGATAGCACCGATGCCGAGGCGGCCCGTGACAGCTTCAAGCGATGCACCTGGCATTCAGATCGCCTTGATGATGAGTAAATCATAGACGTGGACTTACTGTTGCGGGTCGCACAAAATCCGGAGTCCTGCTCACGCACCAGTTGCATGCACTGAGCTGCGAGTTCTTTGAAACTCTTCGAGCTTGCCTTCATGAATCGCCGGACGGGCGGTCACTTGAATCGCGTCCGTTGGTTCCTCCTGTCCCGATCAGGGACGCCCTGTAGCCGAGCATGGCCCTGACTGCCGGCCATGCTTTTGTTTCTGCGGGGGCCCTTCTCCGGAGTCCGCCGGTCCGCCGCATCCAACGCTGGCGTTCACGGCCAACCACGTTCACAGTACCTGCCGGCTGTTTCCATGCTAACATCCGCGCGCACAGACACATGCGGTCGCGAGTGCGGTCGTCAAAATCGTCGCGCATGGACGGGATGGAAACGAGCCGTCTACTCCAAGAGAACATCAGACCGACCCCCGAAATCATCCCTGCATCGGCCTGGTGAGCGTTGGCCTGGGGAACGAGTCGCGAATGATCGATTGGTTGCACGGCCTCCCGCTCGGGTGGATGGCCCTCGTGGTATTCGTCGTAACCTACGTAGTCGCCGCGGGGATCCATTGGCTCGTCATGGCTCTCGCGGTCGGCGAGCGGGCACGTGCGTTCAAGGCGATCTCGCCTGGCATGCTGCCGCCGCTGGGTATCATCTTCGGTCTGCTCGTGGCATTCATCGCCGCACAGGTTTGGGGTGATCTCGATCGGGCACACGCGGCGGTGAACCGTGAGGCGAGCGCGCTGCGCGCCATCGTCCTCTTGGCCGCGAGCTTCCCTGGAGAGCCCGAGACGCAGCTGCGCGTGCTCGTCCACCGCCAGATTGAAGACGCCGTGACGCAGGAATGGCCGGCGATGGCCCGCCGACGCGCCACGCTGGCGATGACCCCGGCACCCCTGGCCGAGGCGTGGCAGGTGAGCCTCGCCCTGACGCCACGCGGCGACGGCCAAGTGGCGGCACAACGTGAGATCCTCGCCGCGGTGCAGAACGCTTTTGATGCACGCCGGCAGCGCATCCTTGTCAGCCAATCGACCGTGAACTGGGTCAAGTGGAGCGGTCTGCTCGTGCAGGCCGTCTGCACCTTGCTCGCTATCGCGATGGTCCATAGTGACAATCGAGCGAGCGCCGCCTTTGCCATGGGGCTCTTTGCGACCGGGGTGGCCGTCTCAGTCGTGCTGATCTCCTCCCATGACCGGCCGTTCACGGGGGAGCTCTCTGTAGGTCCAGAGGTGCTGCTCCAGGTCCTGCCGGGGGAGCCAGGCCGGCACTGAGACGTTAGAAACCCGGGCGGCCCGGCCTGGTAAGCGAGTAATGGCGTTGCAGTGTCCGCCGAGAGTAAACGTGTCTAGTCACTGCACATCGCGCTCCTTCAATCGCGAGAGGAGGTTCGGCCTACTCGGCGCGAAGCACGTCAACGGGGTTCACTGCGGCCGCGCGGCGAGCGGGCAGGTAACTCGCCAGCAACACAGAGAGCGTCAGAAGACACGCAGCGCCTAGCATCGTCACGAAGTCACGGCTCGACATCGAACAGCAGAAGACGCATGGCAATGCCAGCCGTCACGGCGCCGACTGCTCCGAACAGGTAAGAGCCGCGACGATGCGTTGGACATACTCAAGGGAGTTTACTTGACACGTCGCCGGCGTGATGTGACTCCTCCTTCCGCCCGATCGTAAAGAACAATCCGCCCTCGCGCCCGAGCGTGCGCATCCATGCGATCTGTGTGAGCCAGCTTTCGAGCCCCCAGTTGTCTGCGGCGCGCGTGAACAAATCCTCGGGCATGTCGTCGAAGACCGCGCTCGGATACGTGCGCAGATACTCGACGCCATGCTCCGCGAACCAGCGCTGCACTTCGGCGATGGTGTGACGATGCTCCTCGGGATGCCGGTACTGATCTCGCAGCCACGCCTCGCGGCGCTCGGGATCGTGCGAGCGATCCCGAAGGATCGGATCGAAGGGCACGACACGATAGCCTGACAGTCGCGCCACGGCACGCCTCAGCCGCGTGGGAATGCGCGCGATCGCGTTGTAGACACCGAGCGCGATGACCCCGCCCGGACGTGCCAGCTCGACCAGTTTGCCGAACGACGCGCGCGGGTCGCGCGTGTGGTGCACGACGCCCGACGAGTAGACGAGGTCGAAGGCGCCGCGCTGGAGGCCGGGCTGACGGAGGTCGGTCTCGACAAACTGCACGCGCTCGAGACCGAATCGCGCGGCTGCGGCGGCGCCGAGCGCGAGGGATGCGCGCGTGAGATCGGCGCCCACCACCAGGCGGTCGGCGCTCGCGAGGTACAGACACAGCTGGCCGGTGCCGCATCCGACGTCGGCGATGCGCGCATTTCCGGGAATCGCGCGGTCGAGGAGTCGGGCGAACGCATTGCGCTCTGCGCGCGCGCGGAGGCTTTGCAGACTCTCACGCGGCGGATAGCCCGGGAACGGCGCGCGCTCGTAGAAGCGGCGCACCGTCTCAGTCACGCCATCCGAAGGCAATCGCAGATTGGGGACACCGTCAGCGGCCTCGAAGCGCATCGCGCATCCCGTGCACGACCACTCGGCTGAGAGCGTGCCCCCGCATGCCGGGCAGGCGACGAGCTCCCGAGCGTCCATCGGTCAGAAGATCGCGTAGATGAACGGCGCGAGCGCCTCGACCGTCGCGGCGATGACGAGGATCAGACCGAACAGGCAGAGGAAGATCGCGAGCGGCGCGAGCCAGCGGGCGCCGGAGTCGCGGCGCCACAACCCACGAGCGAGATCGGCGGTCGCCTCGGGTGTACTCGCAAGGATCGTCATGCGTCGACGCATGCCGCCACGTTTCTTGATCATGCGACGTGCTCCTTCGCCAGTTTCGCAGACGCGGTGGCGCGCTTGGTCACGACGGCCGGCCCGGCCACGAGCGCGTCGATGCCGCACCGGCGGAACGTCGAGTAGCCCTCGAGTGCCGCGTTGACGATGGGCTCGCCAGCCACATTGAAAGAAGTGTTGAGGAGAACGGGAATCCCGCTGCGGCGTCCGTAGGCCTCGAGCAGCGCGTGTAGCCGCGGCGCCATGCTGCGCTCGAGCACCTGCACCCGCGCGGATCCGTCCACATGCGTCACAGCCGCGAGCTCGGCGCGCCACTCGGGCCGCACCGGAAACACGCCCGACATGAAGCGCGCGAGCCGCGCGCCGCCGGCCGGCAATTCGAAATACCGATCCGCCGCTTCGGCAATGACCACCGGCGCGAACGGCCGGAAGTCCTCGCGATGCTTGATGTCGCGATTGAGCCGATCGCGCATTCCGATCGCGTGCGGCGCGGCGAGCAGACTGCGATGGCCGAGCGCGCGCGGCCCGTATTCGCTGGCGCCGTCCATCCAGCCGACGATGCGGTTGGCGGCGAGATCGGCCGCGACCCGCTCAATCAGCGCGGCGTCGTCGAGTTCGTCCACGTGCTGATCGTCTTCCCGCGCCGCCCGGGCGAGATGCGCGGCATCGACCGCCGGGCCCCAGAACGGATGATCGGGCACGTCGCGATCGGGGTTCTTGAAGTACAGGCGATCGGCGTAGAGCGCCGCGCCGAGCGCGCAACCGGCGTCACCGGGCGCGGGCGGCACGAACACGCGCTCGAATCCGGATTCCGCAAGGATGCGCGCATTGGCCACGCCATTCAACGCCACACCGCCGCCGAAGCAGAGATCCGGCAGTTTCGTTTCCTGATGCAGTGCGCGGGCGATGTCCACGAGCGTGTCCTCGAGCACGCGCTGCACGCTCGCCGCGATGTCGGCGAAGCGCCGGCCTGCGGCGGTCTCGACGTCGATCGGCTCGTAGGACGGACGCGGCGGCCCGAAGAGATCCACGAACTTCGACGAATACGATCGCGTCGCCGTCGTCTGGTACTCGAAGTACTCCGGCACGATCGTGAACGCGCCGTCCGGCGTGCGGCGGATCACCTTGCGAACCTGATCGACCATGGTGGGACGGCCGTAGGCGGCGAGCCCCATCACTTTGTACTCGTCTTCGTTGACCGCGAAGCCGAGGTACGCCGTGAACGTCGAGTAGAGCATGCCGAGCGAGTGAGGGAATCGGACCTCGCGGAGGAGAGAGATGTTGGTGCCCTGAGTCTGAAGACCCGGGGCGCCGAGTTCTCGCCGCGGACGCCAATGCCGGCCGTGAGCGTCGCCCATTCACCAACGCCATCGGCGGTGAGGATGGCTGCGCGTCGTGACGGCGACGTCAGGAACGCCGCGGCTGCGTGGGCCTCGTGGTGCCCGGTGAAGAGAATCTTCCTGCGATCGACGCCGAGGTGCGACGCGATGACGCCGCGCACCCAGACCTTTTCGCCGAGCGTGTTCTTCATGGCATGCGGAAACGATCGCCACGATCGCGGGAATGCACGCAGCGTGCACGTGAGAATCCGGGCGAACTTGAGCATGCTGCGCTCGTAGAACACGACGGCATCGAGATCGCCGGGGTCGAGCTTCACGTGGTCCAGGCACCACTCGATCGCGTTCAGGGGGAATCCCGCATCGTTCTTCCGTCGTGACAGGCGTTCTTCCTGGACGGCAGCCACAGGAACACCGTCAACGACAAGCGCGGCTGCCGAATCGTGGTAGTGCGCGGAGATGCCGAGAATCTTCATATCAGTACTGGCTGGTCGGCGATGCCGGGCGGTCGGGCGCGATCGCGCGCCAGCCCGGCGTCTCGCGCCGCTCCGCACGGCGGGCGGCCCACGCGAACGGCGGCAACAGAATGAAGTAGATGCCGGTGAGCAGGGTGTTGCCGATGAGACCGGCGACGGCGGCCGCGACCCGCATATAGCGATTCCAGAGCCTCGTGCCGCGCGCACGCCAGACGTGACGTCGCTGAAGCTCCGGGGTGAGGCGGCCGAGCTGCTGGTAGCTGTAGTTCATGTGAAAGACTTCGTCGCGCAGGACTTCCTCGAAGATCGCGCGCGTCGCCGGGTCATCGTCGACGCAATCCTTATAGATCGCAAAGCGTCCGGCCGCAGTTTTTTCCGCGATGTGGAGGAACGCGAGCAGCCTCGGATCGCCCTGGTCTTCGACGACGAGGTCATCGAGTCCGTGTCCGCCAGGTAACGGATTTCCGGAAAAGAATCCGCCCTCGCGCAGGCCCCGCTGCCGGAGCAGTGCCTCACCACGCTCGCGGAACAACACGCCGTGATGCAGTTCGTCGATCGCGTGCTCGAGGTAGAGCCGGCGCAGCAATGGATCGGGAGTGACTTCGGATGCGCGCAGGATGTCGCGACCGCCGTCGGTTTCCACGTCTCCGAAGATCAACAGCTTCCGGACACGCCGATCGTGATCGCTCCACACCCACTTGTGCAGAGGTCGAAGCAGTCGATCCAACGGCGCCGATCGGGTGCCAGCAGACATCGGCAGCTTCTACATCTAACATAGTCTTCGCGGAATGACCGTCGGTTTCCTTCTGTGACTGACCGGGCACCGTCGAGCTTGTCGCCGCGACGCGGGATTGCGGAAGTGCTCGTCGCACTGACCGGCATCGGACTCATCGTGCTCGCGATCGTCCTCACGCAAAGCTGGTTCGACCATCACCTGCTGCCGTCGTTCTATCTGATGCGGCGCTGGTACGTGTTCCTCGAATCGTCGTCGCGAGTCGCGCTCGCGCTGCTGGGCGTGTTTCTGCTGATCGTTGCGCGCCCGCGCATCGGTCGACTCGTGGCCGAACGCCCGTCTGCCGTGATCGCCGCCGCGATCGCCGCCGTTCTCGCGATTGGCGCAGGCCAACTCGCGTTGAGTTGGCTGCATCCGTCGACGGAGTGGCTGCTCGCGTCCATCGAGCCGTTGCGGCGTCCCGATCCGCGACTCGGCTGGACGTTCGTCCCGAGCCGCGAGGGGCACAAGACCGTCGGCGGACGAACGATCTCCTTCGCCTTCGACGCCGCCGGCTATCGCGTGCGTAGCGTCAACGAGCCCGTCGATCCCGCACGGCCGACGATTATTTTTGCGGGCGAGTCGGTGATGCTCGGAGAAGGGCTGAACTGGGACGAGACGATCCCGGCGCAGGTTGGCGCGCTGATGGACGTGCAAAGCGCGAACCTCGCGGTGCACGGCTACGCGACAGATCAGTCGTACCTGCGCGTCGAATCCGAACTGCCGCGCTTTCAGCGGCCCGTCGCGCTCGTCACGCTCTTCATGACCGCGCTCCTCGGCCGGAATCTCGACGACAATCGCCCGCATCTCGGACCGGGATTGATCTGGCTGCCGGCGGTCCCGCACGCGCGGCTGATGTCACTTGCGACGCTCATCGTGCCGTATCGCCGCGAGACGACGATCGAGCGCGGCATTGCGGTGACGTGCGAAGTGCTTCGCGCGACTGCGGCGCTCGCCACCGCACGCGGCGCCACGCCGCTCATCGTCGTCCCCCAGTTCAATCGAGAAGATGACGTCGAACGGACGTTACGGCGGCGGATTCTTGACGACGCTGGATTGCCGTACGTGTTCGTGGAGTTCGACGATGGGTGGCGGATTCCAGGGGACTTGCACCCGAACGCGCCCACCGCTCGCCGGATCGCAATGGCCATCGCCGATCGGCTTCGGGCCACTCCAACGTCAGGACGCCGACGCCAACTTGGGCCAACCTCCCCGTCGCCGACGTGAGTGTCGCCTCGATTCCATCGCTTCCGCGAGGGCGAGCAGTTGCAAGGGCTTCAGAAAACGCAGAGACCTATACCTTCAGTGTTGCCTCAGAACAATCATGAGCCGCAGCGCCAGATCGTCGATCCAGGACTCTCTTTGCACTAGTGGCTTGATTGCATAGCGGAGCCTTCTGATTGTTGTTCCATGGTTTCGCATATCTACCAGTTCGGTGATGAGTCTGACGTGATCAGCGGAAAGCAGATTCCGATAAGTGTCGAGAAATCGCTCCGCCTGGCGCAATGACCTTAAGCCTACATTTCCAGTTCGATGTCGTTCGGTGAACTCAGCAATCCGTTCCTTTATCCGTTCGGTCAGTCTTGGCTCCCAGCCCGATGTGTTGGTCGTATGCCGTCTATAAAGCATTCTAGGCTTGGGGTCATAAACGATCCTGCCAATGGAACTGGATATGAGGTAAATCCACCAGTCATGCATATTCCAATCCGATGGCTGTGACAGGAGTATCAGCTGGCGTATCGTATTGCCGAATACCATCGTGCAGCCATAAAGCGAGGATTCCACAACAGCATTGGCGAAACCAACATGCTTCCTCGGTTTCGGTAGCACAATGGGTTTGAGCTCCTCATCGACGAATTGCAGCCGCGAAACATACAGTGTGCTTTCCGGGCTCGTGTGCTGCATGAGCGATGTGACGGCGGCGGACACTTTGTCCTGCAGCCATACATCGTCCTGGTCGCATAAGGCAAACAAGTCGCTGGCGGCAGCTTCTTGTGTCAACAGGGTGTGCAAACTGCTGAAGAGCCCTACGTTGTCGCCCAACACCACATCGACGCGAGGGTTACGACATTCGTACTCTTTGAGTATTTCAGGCGTTGCGTCCGTAGAGCCATCGTCGCGAATGTGGATCGCCAGATTGGGATAGTCCTGAGCTGTCAGGCTATCCAGCTGTTGGCGGAGATAGCGTGCCCCATTGTATGTGGGCAGCAGGATATGAACAGTCGGTGCAACAGGTGCAATAGAGGATATGGTCACGACAACAGCGTCGATGAATTCAGCCCAGCTGGGTATTTACTTGAGCCCGAGGGTCACGCAGTCGCGGCATGCTGTTCTTTCGACTGGCGCAGCAGGCGGTGGCGGTGAATCCCGCACCCTACGAGCCGCTGGTCAGAGTACAGGCCGACTTCCGTGATCGCAAACCACAACATCTTGGGGGTCACCGGAGTCAGGTAAATACCCAGCCTCAGCCTACTTAACCGCGGTCACGACCAATTCTTCTCCGTTGTGCGCGCCCAGGATTTGTTGAAACCGCGCCAGACAGACGTGAACCATTTCTTCCGCTGCAATCCGTAGTCGTGGGGATCTACCCCAGTGTGTTGCCCAAGTTTCTGAATGTCTATGCTTGCACGCAATGTGGTTCCTGCCTTGGCATGGCTTGTCCGGATTCGATATTCCCTGAAGCCGGCATTCTGAATCAGTGCGGCCATATTACCAGCGGCAAATATGTGTAAGTGTCTGGGAGGGTCCAGGCCAAGCCAGTGTTCCGCAAACACGCGATGCCCATAGCTTTCAGAGTTGGGTGTGTAGAGAACAAGTGTCCCGCCCGGTTTCAACAGTCGAAAACACTCCCGGATCATGCCTTCTGGATCATGCACATGCTCGATGACGTGGCTGCCAATGATTGCGTCATACCCGGCGTCCGCCAGGCGGCAGCTGTTCAGCGATCCTTCATGCACGTTCAATCCACGCTTTCGGGCGTTCGCAACGGATATAGCGTCGACTTCCTGTCCCTCGACGTGCCAGCCTGATGCTATCAGGCGCTCCATGCGGTTGCCGTCGCCAAAGCCGATTTCCAATACCCGGCCAGGCGTGATGCCCTCCAGGTACACTCCATCCGATCGTCGGCGTTCCCCCAGCAAACCGAGACAACCATAGAGCATCCAGGCGAGCAGGCGTTCAAGAAAGGGAATGGAGCGCCGCTCGTGCGTGTAGTAGGTGTGATAGGCTTTCCCGATATCCTCCTCGATTGGCATGGGATCGAGCCAGACTAGTCTGCAAGCAGAATTGGTGCACTGGCTCAGGCTCCACTTTCCTGGCGCACTGAACAGTCGATCGCGTAGGTTGGCATATAGAATATGTCCTTCGCTGCCACACAGCATGCAGTGCGTCTGCGGCTGGCTCTGAATGCTTATCGGTTCGGATTCCATGCTAGCGGCGGTCCACATAAACAAAGATCGTCGCCCTGTCTTATCGCCAATCGACCACAAACGGTCAGTTCACAGGCTTTGAATCGGAGAGTGAAAGTGCCCAAGCATCTTCTCGACTTCTCCGGGCGATAGTAACCAGCGTCGGGCAACCGCGGCGAATGCGATCAGACCAGGCAGGCCGACCACCAGCTTCACTGTGGTATCCGACAAGGAAGCAGCAAGAACAAGCGCCCCAAGCGTGCCTGCAAGAATCGCCGTGAGGCTTGCCGAGCCGGTGAGCAATGCCGGGCATCTGTCTGGAAGCCATCAGGAAAAGGAACGCGGTGTCGAATGCCACGCGCAGCGTCCATGCGATCGCCGCACCTATCACGCCGAACATTTGGATCAGCCACCACACTGCGGCAAGATAGGGAATGAGTTCGGCCAGATGCAGGCGGGCAGTCAGGTCAGGGCGGCCGGCGGCCTGAAGCAGCACATAAGGCATTCTTGCGAGGCTGCTGATAAGCACGCCAACTGCCAACCATTGCAGGATGTGCTCGCTTGTCGCAGCGAATTCCGCGCCAAGCCAGCTGTTCAGTCCTTCCCTGGCAAACAATACCACCAGAAAAACCACTGGTGCCAGTGTAAGAAAAATGTAGTGCACGCCGGTTACAAACAGATTCGCTGCACGCCTGGGATCTCCGGCAAGGGCCGTCGAGAAGGCAGGGAAGAGAACACCTGTCAGGGCATTCGGGATCAGCCAGATGCGGGTCACGACATCGTAAGGCGTCGCATAGAAGGGCACCAGCGAGACGGAGCGCAGCGCGCCGAGAATGAACCGGTCCATATTGTCCATGATCGGGCCGACTACATTGGTGATGGTCATCCAGCCGCCAAATCGGAGCAGTGGCCCTATTTCCCCGCGGGAGAATCGCGGCTTGGCCAGAAACCGCTCGCTGCGCAGGCAAAGCAGAAAATACGTGATGGCCGCAATGGCCCGGGAAGCAAGGATAGCACCCGCCATGACTGCGAGATGATTGGCATACTGGACTGCCAGAAGCGGTCCCAGAAAAGTGAGGGCGCCCAGAAATGCATTGACTGCGGCAATGGCCTTGAATCGTTGGTGGGCCTCCAGCACACCGCGCAATCCTGCACCAAGCGTGACGACGGGAATGCCGATAGCGACTACACGGAATGCCGCGAGTGTTTCTTCAGTTACTGCGGGCGATATCCTGAGCGCTTCGGTCACCAGCCACGGGGCGATCATGAGGGCTGCTCCCGTTCCAGCCACGCCAACGGCTGTCATGAGGAGTAGGCCTGTCCAGAAGAGCGGCGCAATGCTTGCCTGCTCCCCGTGGCCAAGCCGATCCGCGATTAGCTTGGTCATGGCGCGGCCAAGACCGAGATCAAACAGGCCCGTATATCCGATCAGCGCCCATACCAGTGCGAGGACACCAAAACGCTCCACACCGAGTGGGCGTAGCAGCGCCGGAATCGCAATCAGCGCCACGGCAAGAGGCACTCCCTGGGCCATGACGTTCCAAACGGCATTTCGCGCCAGGCGTCGCCCACTCGTCAGGGCCTGATGGCGCGCCGCCGAAGGAAGGTCAGGAGTCATGTTCCGACACCACAATATCCCAGGCAAGCTTCAACATGCTGTCGCCGCTTTCCCCGTCCATGCGTTTCGCTTCATCGGCGCACCCAGCATTGTCACCGAGGAGCCCCAGGCGTGAAACGCTCCAACTGGAAAACGTCGGTTCGGGGCTGCCGATACCGCTGGCGGTTGTCACGGCAAGGTCGAAGCCGATTCCCTCGCCATGGCGGCATGGCGTCTAGCATAGTCCCGTTGAGGCCGCCCATTCGGGTAGGCGAAGGCTCTGACAGGCTTGCCTGTTATCGCCTCGAGGTCTTGCTTGCTTGTCGCCATCTCCTGCCGCGCCCTCTTCCGTGGTGACTGGCGGGAACTGACCGAGACGCAACTCCCTCAGATCCAGCAGCGGCCCAGTCGCACGCGCGATCGCGTCAATCACCTTGTCGTTGAACATGCGGCCACGATCCAGATAGTCAACCCGGCTGGAGGGCAGCGGAAAGCGCAGCAAACATAGACTCGTTTGCTAGGGAGGTGAGCCTAAATTAGCGAGGTGCAACCTCATCCGCGCGTTCATGCGCAGGGTCGAGGCCGTGCGACGCGCGCTTGACTGTCTGGACGCTCAGACTTTCTCTCGCCACCAGGGCTGGACATGCTACATGCGTAGCAGATATGCTACGCTTGTAGCACATAACACGTAGAGCTCCCATGGCCCCACCAATTGTTGAGAAGTTGAGCCGCCGCGAGCGCGAGATCATCGATGTGCTCTTTGCCCTCGGCAATCGCGCGTCCGCAGAGGAAATCCGCGCACGCTTGTCCGATCCACCGTCGTATTCCGCCGTCCGCGCCATGCTGACGCGGCTCGAAGCGAAGGGGCATGTGCGCCATCGCGAAGAAGGGCTGCGCTACATATACATGCCGACCAAGTCGCGCGCCAGCGCCCAAAGAACCGCGCTCAGCAAGCTCGTGCGCGTGTTTTTCGGCGGCTCGCCTCACGACACGGCGACCGCGCTGTTGAAGCAGGAGGAGTGGTCGGACGAAGAGCTCGATGCCTTGCGATCGGAGATCGAACGCGTCCGCAAAGAAAGGAAGTCGTCATGACATCGGTGCTTGCAGATCTGGCCGTGTTCGTCAGCACTGGGACCGGATGGTCGATTCTGGTCAAGGCGACGCTCCTGCTGTCACTCGGTCTCGCGGCGGCCTGGCTGGCGCGGCGGCAGCGCGCATCGGTGCGCCACGTGGTGCTCGCGGCAACGCTGGCGACGCTGCTGGTGTTTCCGTTTCTGGCGCTGTTGGCGCCCGCCGTCTCTGTCGAGGTGCCGATCGCGACGCGGACAGCAGCCGCCGGTCCGCCGACGGTCGCACGGAAAGGCACACCAGCAATCGGGACCACGTTCACAGGCCCTTCAGCCTCGCCGCGCACCACGATCGCCATTCCATCCTCGACGACGCTTGCGCTCGGCGTCTGGGTTGGCGGCGCATTGCTATTCATGATCACGGGTGGCCTCGACGTGTGGCGCGTGCGGCGCATTGTCCGAACCGGCCTGCCATGGATCGAGTTGCGCGATCGGGTCAGCGCCCTGGCCGTCGAGAGTGGTGTGCGTTCGGCGGTCGAAGTGTTGCGGCATGAGGATGTGGTTGCGCCGTTTCTCTGGGGTGTCTGGCGGCCAACGGTCGTGCTGCCGGCAGCGGCGAGCGAGTGGACGCGAGAGGATCTCGAGCGCGCGCTCGTCCACGAGCTCGAACATGTGCGGCGCAGGGATTGGGCCGTGCAGTTCGGCGCGCGGCTCATCTGCGCCAGCTACTGGCTCCATCCTCTGGTGTGGGTGGCGTGGCGGCGCTTGTGTCTCGAGGCCGAACGTGCCTGTGACGATGCGGTGGTGCAGCGGGCGGATGGGACAGACTACGCGGAGCAGCTCGTGTCGATGGCCGAGCGCATGTCGAGCGCGCGTGCACAGCCGGTGCTCGGCATGGCGAATCGCAGCGATTCTGTCGCGCCGCGTGGCCGCGCTGTTGGATGCCACGCAGCGGCGCGGCCGCGCGGGGGCATTGGTCGTCGCGTGCGCCATCGGAGCAGCGGTGGTTGTGGGAATTGCCGTGGCCCCGATGCGAGCAGTGGCTATCGCGGCCGGTCCGTCCGTCAGCGGCGAGACGGCGGTCGAGCAGCGGGAAGGACCGCCCCCACGCGCCAAGCGGTCTGCCAGCGCTCTCGACGTGGCGCTCTACGAGGCCGCTACGGACGATGACATCGACGAGATTACGAAGATTCTTGGTGCCGGCGCCAATGTCAACGCCGCGATCAGCGGCGATGGCAGTCCGCTGATTGGCGCGGCGCGGCGCGGACATCTCGATGCGGTTCGGCTGCTGCTCGATCGCGGCGCTCACGTCGACATGGGTGTGCCCGGCGATGGAAACCCGCTCATCATGGCAGCAGCGGCAGGACACGTGCCCGTGGTCGCGGTGCTGCTCGACCGCAACGCCAGCATCGATCTCGTCGTGCCTGGCGACGAGAACGCGCTGATCAGTGCGAGCCGTAACGGTCATCTGGAGGTCGTCAAGCTCCTCGTCTCGCGCGGCGCCAACGTCAACGAGCGTGTCTGGGCGCCGCAGAGCCGTACCGAAGGAGAGTGGCGAACACCGCTGAACATGGCACGCAGCAATCGCCACACCGCCGTTGAGCAGTTTCTGCGATCTTCCGGCGCGGTCGAGTAGCAGGCATGCGCATCACACGCTGGCTGGCCGCATTACACCAGGATCTCGTCTTCGCGAGTCGTCAGCTGAAACGCTCGCCGTCCTTCACCCTCGTTGCCGCGCTGACATTGGCTCTTGGCATCGGTGTCAACAGTGCGATCTTCGCGCTCGTCGACGCGACGTTGCTCAGGCCGCTGCCGGTGCCTGACGCCGATCGCCTGGTGATGTTGTGGGAGCGCAACCGCACGTCCGTTCGTGGACCAGTGTCGCCGCTCAACCTTGTCGACTGGCGCGATCGGAGTCGTACGTTCACGGCGATGGCGGGAGCCAGTCCTGGCGTTGGCGGGATGGTGATGAGCGGAACTGATGGCACCAGCGAAACGGTTCCACGCCAGTGGGTCACGGCCGGCTTTTTCGACGTCCTCGGCGTCCACCCCCTCATCGGCCGTACGTTTCTTCCCACCGACGAGAGCCAGCGCGCGAACGTCGTGGTGATGGCCGAAGGCTTGTGGCGTTCGCACTTCGCTGCGGATCCGGCCATCGTCGGCCGCGACATTCGATTCGACGGCGTGCCGTACACCGTGGTGGGGGTGGTGCCGGACGAATCGCAGCTGCTCGGAAAGACCGGCATCTGGGCCATGGTGCCGATCGTCCGGCGCCCCGAGCTCCGCACAGCTTACGGCCTGCGCGCGATCGGGCGTGTCAAGCCCGGAGTGCCGATCGCCGCGGCGCGAGCCGACGTGGAGGCCGTTGCCGATGGTCTCGCGCGTGAGTTTCCGGCGACCAATCAGGGCCGCAGCGTCGTCGTCGAACCGTTGCACAACGCGTTGATCGGTAGCGATCTGCGGCAGACATCGCTGCTCTTCCTGGGTGTGGTGGGGTTCGTGTTGCTGATCTGCTGCGCCAATGTCGCGAACCTGCTGCTCGCGCGGGCGACCGTTCGCTCGCGCGAGCTGGCCATCCGCGCGGCCATGGGTGCATCACGACGCCGCATCATTCACCAGCTCCTGACCGAAAGCCTTTTGCTCTCCGTCGTTGGTGGCCTGCTGGGTGTCGGCGTTGGTGCAGCGATCCTGGCCGTTGCGCCATCCATCATTCCAGAAGGACTGTTGCCCGGCGCGGTCACCATCACTTTCGATCTGCGCGTTGTCGCCTTCTGCGCGCTCGCGGCGCTGCTCGTCGGCGTGCTGTTTGGCCTGGCTCCAGCCGCGAACGCCGCGGATCTCGCGTCAACCCACATCGTGACGTCCGACACGCGGACGACCACTGGACGCAGCGGCCTGCGCACGCTTCTCGTTATCGGAGAAGTCGCCACGGCAGTGGTGTTGTTGTTCGGTGCCGGACTGCTCCTGCGTACGCTGCTCGTGGTCGAAGGTGTCGATCGCGGCTACCGGGCCGAGCACATCCTCAGCATGCTCGTCGATCCGCTGGGCGCGCGGTATCCCACGCCTGCGTCGCTGCTGCAGTTCTACGAATCCGTCGAACATGAGATCAGGGCTGTTGCGGGCGTTCGCAACGTAGCCTGGGCCAGCACGTTGCCGCTCGGCGAGTCGTACGCCGGTCGAACCTTCTTCGAGATCGTGGGGGAGCAGGCCGCGGAGGAAAGCCAACGGCCGACCAGTGACTACCAGATCGTCAGCCCCACCTATTTCGAGACGCTTGACTTGCCGCTGATGAGCGGACGGGCATTCAGCGATCGTGATACACCCGACAGCCCGCCAGTGTGCATCGTCAACGAGACGTTCGTGCGGAGGCACATTCAGGGCCGGTCGCCGCTGGGAGTGCGTGTTGCCCTGCGATCGAATCCGGGAGCGCAGCCTGTCGTCCGCGAGATTGTTGGCATGGCCCGTCAGGTGAAAGGACGCCCTGACGAATCGGAGCCGTTCGTGCAGGTCTACGTCCCGTTGGCGCAGAACCTCATGGACGACATCTTTCTGCTGGTCCGTCCCGCGTCGGGCCGCGCCGAAGCGCTCGCGTCATCGGTGCGCGCAGCGATTGGGCGCGTCGATCGCGATCAACTGGTGAGTGTCAGAGACGTCCGGACGCTCGAGGATGTCGCCTCGGAAGCCACCAGTCGTCATCGTTTCCGCGCGGTGCTGGTGATCACCTTCGCGGCGCTCGCGCTGATCTTAGCGATGGTCGGCGTCTTCGGGATCCTCGTGTACTCGGTGCAGCAGCGCGCGCGTGATTTCGGCGTGCGCCGGGCGATTGGCGCGAGCACGGCGGACGTGCTTCGCCTCGTGATCGCCGATGCCGGTACGGGTGAACGCGATCGGTCTTGCGGTCGGCTTGGCGCTGTCGACCCTTCTCGGGCGCGTCCTCGGGACGATGCTCGTAGGCGTGCAGCCGCTCGACGCGATGACATTTGCCGTCGTGCCCATCGTGATGACGATCACGGCTGTTGGTGCGATGGCGGGGCCAGCGTGGCGCGCGGCGCGGATCGATCCAGCGATCGCGCTGCGAGTGGATCATTGAAGATCAATTAGCACGCCCGTCCCGGACGGGTCCTTCATACGTCGGCAACTCATCCGTGACGGACGCACCGTCTACTCCGTCCACACGAGCAGCCGGTCGCCGTTCGTGCGCGTCTCATCGAGCACGAGGCAGACACCACATCGTTCCAAATCGGCTGGCGTGACGCCGAGGTGGTCCAGGTCTAGGCCGGTACCACGAAGCGCGTATTGAGCCGCTGGCCCCTTGATCTTAAAAAACCAGAAGGGCACGTCCGCACGCACGAGCCGGTGTTCCGGTGCGCGATACGCGAGTGCGCGTAAGCGCGTGGGATGCGCCGCCTCTCGTGCGGATGGTTGATCCCGGCGCGTGATCTGTCCAGCCGCATCCACGCGGAGCATCGGCTCAACCACCGCCAGCGCATTGCGAACCTCAGTGAACCGCTGTAGCGCCTCATCCGGCGTCGCCTGTTCGACCGTCACGCTGCGCCAAGCGAGAAACGCAAACACGCCGAGGCCGACAGCGGCGGCCGCGCCAAACCACCACAGCAGAGACGAGCGGCCGGGGGCCGGATTCATCTTCCACCCACCCTCGTCATCGCTTTTTCGCGGCCCGCTTCTCGGCGGGCCGCTTTCGTGTCGGCGTTCCGGAAGCGATACATCTGCTACAGTTTCCAGATGCGATTCAATCGCTCAGTACCACCCTGCACCGTGATCCCTGTGCTCATTTACCCCGACCCCGGCGCAGCAGCTGATTGGCTGTCACAGGCGTTCGGCTTTACCGTCCGCCTGCGCATCGCCAATCACCGCATTCAGATGAAAGCCGGAGACGGCTGCTTCACCATTGCCGAAGGCACGGTGGCGCCAAACAACTCACATATCATTCAGGTCCGGATCGAGAATGCCGAGGGGCACTGCGAGCGCGCGCGGCAGAACGGAGCCATCATCCTGACCGAGCCGCAAGGCCAACCCTACGGCGAGCGCCAATACAACGCTGAGGATTTTTGTGGCCATCGCTGGGACTTCACCGAAACTATCGCCGACATCGCTCCGGAGGAATGGAGCGGCGGTGCGTTTCATCTTGAGTGATTGAATCCTGGTCCGCTACGCTGTCGAAGATAGCCGATCAAGAGCAGCCGGAAGTACCGTCCTGGCGCCAGTCCTGGTCGGCCGCGCTCGTCGGCGTAGAATCGCTGGCAGATGGTGTCGATCCCTCTAGCGATTTCGCGTGGAGCGGCTATGAACACCCCGGACGGTGCCGACATTGATCGTACGGAAGTCGCGAGAACCACGGCGGAGTTGCTGGCCGCGGTGAACACCTCCTCCGCTGATCGCTGCGCGGCCGTTTGGGCGGCCGACGGAGTGCTGATGCCTCCGCATCATCCATCTGTGCTGGGCCACGAGGCCATCGTCCAGTACTTCCGCAGCCTGTTTTTGCGGAGCAAATTCAAATTTACATTCACCTCATCCGATATTCACCTTGCGGGCGACACCGCGTTGGAGCGCGTTACGTACACAGCCACCATCTGGCCAGGCGACGATGCCGCGCCGATCGAAGACGTGGGCAAAGGCCTCCACGTATACCGACGTCAGCCAAACGGATTGTGGAAGCTCACGTACGATATCTGGAACAGCGATCAGCCCGTGGTTTCTTGAACAATCACCGCGTGTCTACCGCACGGCTGGGACTCGAAACGCTGAATTGAGATTAACGGACAGGGCCAATGACGAACAGTGTGTTGCCAGAAGGGTCTAACAGATCGAAGGTGCGCGCACCCCACTCCTCGTTCTTCGGCGGGCGCAGTGGGGTCACCTTCGCGCTCCATGCCCGATAATACGCGTCGGCGTCGGTAACGTGCAGCGACACGCAAGCATTTCGGCCATGGCCTTCCATCGGGCAGTCCAGCGTCAGTTCGATAGTGCCGCGCTGGACGCCGAGCAGTCCAGTGCGACCGTCTGCCGACACCTCGAACGTCACGCTGAAGCCAAGCCCGTCGACGTAGAAGGCCTTCGCCGCTGCGAGGTCATTAGTGGGCAAAATCGGAATAGCGCGTTCCATGTGCCCTCGCTATCGTTGGGAGTACGTTCAGAACCCACCCACTTCCCCCCGCGCATCCTGTGCCTTGGGGGCGACGAGCTACTTCTTGCGTCCGGCTTTCTGGCCAGCTCTCTTGCGTCCGCCGGCCTGCCTCTCGGCCCGTCTCGCCGCCCAATACGCCCGTATCCGTTGGCCGACAGCCTTCCGGGCCTCAGCGGACATCCCCTTGCGCTTGGAGGGCCGTTTCGCAGCAGCTGACGACTCAGTTGCTCTGTCGGTCGTGGCCGCCTCTCCTCCGGACTTCTCTTCCCGCCGCTTGGCCCAGTAGGCCTTCATCCGCGTGCCGACGGCCGTGCGCTCAGCAGCGGACATGCCGCGGCGTTTACGAGTCGGGGTAGCGGCAGAGGAAGACGCACGCCTCGCCGGAGCAGCGCCAGCCGCCAATTCGGGGAACATCTGGAGAATCGCCTGGCGTTCGTCGGCGATTGACCTCAATCTGGCCTCGGCACCGACTCGCGCAAAGTCATGTAGCTGTGAAGTCGTCATGGAACAACACTACTCCAGGTCGGCGCTGGGTGGAACATTCCATTCGTTTCATCGCAATCATCAGACCATGCGGATCGTGCACTCCTACGACCCGGTTACGTGGAGGGCAAAGCATCCCCCTCGACGTCGTCTCCGTTACTACAACCTCTTTCTGTTCGACGTCGTCAATGGCGGCGACGTCGTGGTGATAGGCAGCTACGAAAGAAGTAGGCTTGGGCTCCCGTGGTGACCCGACCACGAGCACCTGGGCGGCCAGCTCGCGTGCGCAGCACGTCAGCAAGACTCCCTCGATTGAGCTGGGTGACGGTAGCACCGTGGGCGATTGGCGTCCGCCGGCTTCCGCATCGCCCATCAGGAGGACCCGGGTAGTGCCCAGGTCGAGCCAAGTGCCCCCGCGACACCTGCGTACGTCACCACGTCATGTGGCTGGACTTGAAATAGCGTGCCGCTGACGAGGCGCGTGGATGCGATGGCGCAAAGCACGCCTGCGGTGAGCCCGATGGCGGTGATGTTCAATCCGCGGCTGAGCATCAGCCACAAGAGCCGGATCGTGGCGTTTGGCGGCGGGTCGGCGCGCCTGCGACTTTAAAACCTGCCCTGCTCACTGGTGGGCCCGTGCTGCGACCATTGGACACGCCGCGTCCTGTCGCCCCGGTCCCGTTCAGCAGACGACGGGTGCAAACGACGGACGGTCAGGTCGCCCGCAACCACGTATAATCCGCGCACATCGATGTCCCTTGAGCGCGGCGCCCGGCTCGACGCCTATGAGATCGTGCGCCCCCTCGGCTCCGGCGGGATGGGCGAGGTGTGGCTCGCCACCGAGGTGCGCCTGGGCCGGAAGGTCGCCCTGAAGGTCCTGCCGGCCGACGTCACCCGCGACCCCTCCCGCGTCCAGCGCTTCGAGCAGGAGGCGCGAGCCGCATCGGCCCTCAATCACCCGAACGTCTGCACTATCCACGCGCTGGGCGAGACCAGCGAGGGCCAGCACTACATCGCGATGGAGTACGTCGAGGGCGAGACCCTCCGACGACGCCTCACAATCGCGCGGCTGACCCTCCGTGAGGCGCTCGACATCGTCATTCAAGTCGCGGCAGCTCTAAGCGTCGCGCACACCGCCGGGATCGTTCACCGCGACATCAAGCCGGAAAACGTCATGCTCCGCCCTGACGGGGTCGTAAAGGTGCTCGACTTCGGTCTAGCGAAGCTCGCCGCTGCTGCGTCGGATGGAACCGCCACCAGCACGGAGTTGGGAGTCCACACCGACGCGGGCACGCTTGTGGGCACTGCGGCGTACATGTCGCCCGAACAGGCCCGTGGCCAGCCGGTGGACGCTCGGACGGACATTTGGTCGCTCGGGGTAATGCTCTACGAGATGGTCGCTGGGCGAAGCCCGTTCTCAGCGCCCAGCAGCAGCGACGTGCTGGCTGCCATTCTTCAAAACGAGCCGCAGCCGTTGGCACGCTTTGAGCCGGATGCCCCTACGGAAATGCAGCGCATCCTGACCAAGACGCTGCGCAAGGATAGATTCCAGCGATATCAATCCGTGCAGGACCTGCTGCTCGACCTGCAAGCACTTCGTGAAGAATTGCAGTCGCATGCACGGGTTGGAAGCGCACCCATCGCGGCGATCTCAACACACCCTGCCAGCGGCTCCAGTACGACCGCCGTTCCCCTGTCCCCGGCCAAGCGTCGTTGGTGGCTTGGCGTGGCCGCCATGATCTTCTTGGGCGTGGTGCTCGCAGTGTGGGCGTCGAGAACGGCGCGCCCGGCACAGTCGCCAGCCGTGCAGAGGGACACACCGGTCGAGCACCATCTGACCCGACTGACGTTCGGATCTGGACTCCAGACGGACGCGACATTCTCGTCCGACGGGCAGCTCATCGCCTATGCGTCGGACCGCGCCGGGAACTTCGACATTTGGGTGCAGCCGGTTGCGGGAGGCGAGCCCATCCAGATCACCAAGGCGAGTACGCACGAGACGCAACCCGATTGGTCGCCCGATTCGAGCATGATCGCCTACCGATCCGAAGCGGACGGCGGCGGTATCCACGTCGTTCCGGCGCTCGGTGGCACGGAACGGAGGCTAGCGCAGGGAGGGTACCGGCCTCGCTTCTCTCCTGATGGCGGTTCTGTGATGTTCCTGAGTTCGCTGGAACATGAGACCACGAACGTGGCACGGCCCGACGTGTATCTGGTTCCCTCAGGGGGAGGTGCTCCACGTCGCCTGTTTGAACGGTTTTGGGATCAGGTCGGCGCGTTCAACAACATCGACTGGCACCCCGACGGCACGCGAATCTCCTTCACGGGCGTATATGCGAACGTGCCGGGGTTCTTCACCGTGCCGGTGCACGAGGGTATTCCCGTCGTCTCCCCGATCCCGCAACGGGTAGCCCAACCCTTCACCTTTGGTTTTGGCGAGGGCGACGATGCAGCATCAGACCGCCTGTGGTTGCACGACTTTCGGTGGAGCACCACCGGGTCTCGTGTGTTTTTCTCCGGGTTCTTGAAGGGGCTCCAGAACCTCTGGAGCATGGACGTGGACCCCGTCACGTTGGCATGGATGTCGGGCCCCGCGCGATTAACAGCTGGATCCGGGGCCGACACCCGGCTCACGCTCTCACCAAATGGTCAACGCATCGCATTCACCGTACGCCGCGAGACCACGCGCGTGTGGGTGATCCCCTTCGACGATCAGCGAGGCCGAACGAATGGTGATGGGCAGCCACTGAGCCCGGACGATTTCACACTCACGAACTTTGACTTGTCGCGCGATGGCCGGAAACTCGCATTTTTTGGCTGGCTACCGGGTGCTGGCCGACGGCAACTGTGGGAGATCATGGTTGAGAGCGGGGAGAGAAAGCTCCGATTGTCGGACGATCTCACACGAGGCTTCGTCCGATACTCGCGCTCCGGCGAAACGTTGGCGTTTGACGTGCGGGGTGCACCCAAAACACTGCGCATGCTAAAGGCGTCGGCCGTCGAGGAACGAATCGTCGCGCATGCCGACTTGATGTATCCGTTCGACTGGACTCCGGACGAGACCGCCATCATTGGAAGCGCGGCAAATGGCATCCGCGAGCCATGGTACGTGGCCTCGTGGCCGATAGCCGCTGCTCCGCACGCGGAAAATAGCCGTCACCGTCATGCTGCGAGACCCGACCCTGTCACTCTGGGGTGCACGGTATTCACCGGATGGGAGATGGCTTTGCTTCAATGCCCACGGAACAACGGGGCAACTCAATTATTGGCGTGGCCACAGCCAGCGGACCAGCCGACCGTTTATGGTCCCGGGTCACCGATGGGAAGGGGTGGGCAGACAAACCGAGGTGGTCACCTGACGGCAGAATGCTGTACTACTTCAGCAGCTCCGAGGGAGGCATTTACAACCTGCACGGGCTGAGATTCGATCCGGCAACGGGTCGGACCGTGGGTTCTCCGATCCAGATCACCGCATTTCGCAGTCCTGCGCACACGATCTCGCCGAACCTTGGAGACGGCGAGTTGAGCGTGGCCCCGGGGCGGCTGGCGCTGACCATCCTCGAAGCCACAGGCAGTGTCTGGATGCTCGACAACGTGGACAAGTGATGCCTCTCCAGCCTGGCGCACGGCTCGGGCCCTACGAGATCGTCAGCCCCGCCGGCGCGGGCGGCATGGGGGAGGTCTACCGGGCGCGAGATACGCGCCTGGACCGCACCGTCGCCCTCAAGGTGCTCCCGCCCGACCTGACCAACGACCCAGCGGCCCGTCAGCGGTTTGAGCGCGAGGCCCGAGCTGTCGCCGCACTGTCACACCCGCACATCTGCACGCTCCACGACATCGGGCAGCAGGACGGGACGGATTTCCTCGTCATGGAGTACTTGGACGGGGAGACACTCGCGGCCCGCCTGGTTCGTGGGAAGCTGCCACCTCGACCAGGCGCTCCATTACGGCATCCAGATCGCCGATGCCCTCGCGGCCGCGCACCGCGCCGGCATTGTTCACCGGGACCTCAAACCCGGCAATGTGATGCTGACGAAGTCTGGGGCCAAGCTGCTGGACTTTGGCCTGGCGAAGCCAGGTGTCCAGATCGCGGGCCAGGGCATCACGCAGCTCGTGACCGAAGGACCACTGACCGCCGCGGGAACGCTCCTGGGCACGCTGCACTACATGGCGCCCGAGCAACTGCAAGGGGCCGAGGCTGACACGCGCACCGACGTGTTCGGCTTCGGGTGCGTGTTGTACGAAATGATCACGGGCAGGCGCGCCTTCTCCGGTGACACGCCGGCAAGCGTGATCGCCGCAGTGCTCGAGCACGAACCAGCTCCGCTCCCCGCCAACTCGGAAGGGTTCACCCATCCTGCACTCGAGGCGTTCATTCGGACGTGCCTGCCAAGAACCCGGAGGACCGCTGGTCCAGTGGCCACGACGTGTGGTTGGCGCTCCGACGGTTAGGAGATGTGGCTGAAGCGCCACGAGCCCTCACCCCATCCCTGGCCCGGTCACGTCGAGTCGTGATCCCGTCGGTGATAGCGGGAATGGCTTTGGCCACCATCGTTGCGGCACTCTATCGTCCTTGGAGCCGTCCGCCGACGGCGGCCGCAGCACCCGCCGTGCAGGCGTTCATCGACTTTCGCCACGTCTGGTTGATGAATCCGATGCTCTCGCCGGATGGCCGTTATGTGTCGCTGTTGGCGTTTGCTGGAGCCGGAGGTCAGGACGGACGCACGATATTTGTCCGCCGACTGGCTGACGGCCAGACGACGTGGCTTGCGGGCACCGAGCACGCCCTGCCTCTGACATGGTCGCCCGAGAGCCGTTCCTTGGCCGTGGTCGTCAACGGCGAAATCAGGGCCGTCGACATCGACACGGGCAGCACTCGGACAATCGGACGAGCACCTGACGGCATGGTGCCCTCGGACGGCGCCTGGAACGGCGAGAACATCCTGCTCGGCGGGCCGCGGCTGCGCCGGATGTCCGTCGCGGATGGTCACGTGACCGACGTGTATCCAGGCGATCCTGAAGTCTCGCTCCAGTATCTTCCGTCGTTCTTGCCGGGTGGGCGAAGGTTCTTGTATTCCCAGGACAGCAAGAATCAGGCGCGACGCGGATTGTTTCTAGGCACGATGGATTCATCAGACATCACTCGCCTGCTGCCAGAACCAGCGCGGGCGATAGTCTCCCCGCGTGGCTATCTGCTCTACGGCCGCCAGGGCAAGCTTTTCGCGCAGCGATTCGATGCCGAGCACAATCGACTGGCAGGCGACCCGGCCAGCATCGGATCAGCCCTCGACTTCCGTGGTCTGAGCGCCGCCTTCGACGTCAGCGGCGACACACTGGTCTGGTCGAGGGCCGACGTATTTCCTCCAGCTAAACTGACGTGGTTTGGCAGGACGGGACGAAAGCTGAACGAAATCGGCGAGTCCCGGCCGTACTACCAGATCGCACTCGCACCAGATGGGCAGCGCGTCGTGGCGGAAGAGAATGATCCAAAAACAAGTAGGAGTCTGTTTCTCATCGAGCTCACGCGGCACATCCACGCACGCCTCACGACCGGGGACGATCCAGAACACAACCCGGTCTGGTCGCCAGACAGCCGCGAAGTCGCATTCAACTCCGTGGACGGCCTGTCGACGCGGAGAATCGATCAGTCCGGGCGGACGACTCTATTCGGGTCACAAGTCGCGGCGTTGGAAGATTGGACTCACGACGGGCGCTTCGTGATTGTTAAGCAGAGTGCGCAAAACATCTCGGCGGTCCCCCTCGGCGAGGATCAAAAACCCATTTCCCTGGCTGAGTTCTCGTCGATGGTGGATGAACCCCATGTCTCTCGTGATGGCCGATGGTTGGCATACAGCAGCAATGAAACGGCACAATGGGAAGTGTACGTGCAGGCCTTCATGAAACCTGGTGGTCGAGTGCGCGTCTCGACCAACGGCGGTAGTCAGCCACGCTGGCGCGCCGATGGTGCCGAGCTATTTTATTTTGCCTTGAATGGCGCGCTGACGTCGGTGGACATGACCGACCCGGCGAGGCCCGGCGCTCCGCGAAAGCTGTTCGATCTGCGCTTTTGGGTCAACCCCGTCCAGGATCAATACGACGTGACGGCCGATGGGCAACGGTTTCTCTTTATTGTTCCCGAGGTCCAGCAAGCCACGCGATTGACCGTCCTGACCAACTGGGCGTCCGTCTTGGCCGGACGGTAGCCGCTGTTCGCACAGGCGGCGAAACGCCACGCTGTATTCAGGACGCGCCCACTGCCCCCGCGCATCCTGTCGCCGCCTGGGCAGGCGCGATGCCATTGTGATCCACTCCGTGGCCAACAACTGGCCGGCGCGGCCTCGTGGCGTTTCGCCGCAGAGCTGCTCCGGCGCGCGAAACTGCCAAGTTCTACTAAGAGCCTGTAACAGAACCCGCATTGGCAACGGTGGGGGTAGGTGTCTTCTGGCGAGTTGGTCAACACTGGGCGACTTATGAGGACTGAGCACCACGGACAAGCGAAACACGCGTGGCTGCAGACGTCGGCCGAGCTATGCAGACCAGCCTAATTCCGTGACGACTGTCGTCCAGTCCGCACGAACCTCAATCCGTTCAACACTTTTCGACGATTTTCGACGATTTTCGATTCTCCGCTGGATTCGGGTTATGCTGCGGGCCTCGCCAGGTCGGCAGAGATATCCTGGTCGTCCTACTGTTCGTTTTAGGGCTCAGAACGGTAGCGGGAGGGTAAATGGAAACTGGCCGCAGTTCGACAGCCAGCGCATTTCGGGAGACTCGCGACCGCTGGCCATTGATGACGGTCTACGAGCGCTTCGAGCAAGTCATCGCCCTTGCGCTCAGTTTAATCATCGCAGTCGTTATCGTGATCGCGCTGATCCAGTTAGTCATTCGCGTGCTGCCGCTGTTGATCGGCGGTGCTGTGGACATCTTGGATCATGAGGTGTTCCAGACGCTGTTTGGCACGATCATGACACTCCTGATCGCAATGGAGTTCAAGCACTCGATCATCCGCGCCGCACTGCGACAAGAGAGCATCGTTCAAGTCAAGACCGTCATTCTGATCGCTCTACTCGCGCTTGGCCGAAAGTTCATCATTCTGGACATTGCAGCCACGGGTGCTGCAACCATCGCGGCTCTAGCTAGCGCGACCCTGGTGCTAGGAATTGTGTACTGGCTGTTGCGGGAGCGTGACGATCAATCGCCGGTTTCAGCACCGCGCCACGATATAGCGCCGCGCTAGAGACCGATGAGCCCTAACCCGCGCGTCGACCGGACCGCCCGCCAGCGTCGCAAAATGCCGGTCAGACACGCGCGATCCGAAATGCGCGGCCGTCCGCCATTCGGCCGACGTGGTGTTGTGGGCAAGAACGGTTCGACTAGATCCCACAATGGATCGGGAAGCAGCGCCGCAGCCATACCCGTTCACGTTACTTCGCCGGCGAGGATCAGCTTTCGGAGGTTTTGTTACGTGCTCTAAGGAAGATTGGTGAGCCCGGAAGGAATCGAACCTTCAACCTACAGATTAAGAGTCCCTCCGGGCGGCATCCAGCGGACGCCGCCCCTTCATTTCCCTGCGGAAATGCCAGGAATCAGTGTCCGCTGGATGCCGCTAAGTCCGCCCCGATCCGACGGCGTGGTGGTCAAAATGGTGGTCAACTCCCGGCTTACTGAAGACGCCTGCTCCGCCCTAGAGTTTCAGCTATCAACCAGCACGCGTGTCCCGTAACATCGCCCGCACCTGATCCCTCTTCAGCCTTCTCCGCAGGACTGGTCACGGCTCCCTCCATCCACCGCAGCACTTGGCCGACCGTCACGACGTGACGCTTAGTTGCCGAGCGACCTGCACCTCGACGCGAGTTGTGGGCCCACTCGCGTGAACCTGACCTCCGCTGGGGCGACGATCACAGCGAGTGATCAACGCCGAGGCCGCTCCCGACTCAGTCCTCTCTTGACCGCGATTCGCGAGCCGCGCGGCTGGCGCGCCGACTCCGTGATTTGCGCCTGTTTCCGCACGGCCGCTCCACTCTTGTCTGCTCGGGCCGCGACAAAAGGTTATCGAAAAAGCTCTTGTTGCGACGGCGGGTCGAGCTCTGCTATATACGCTACCCCTGCACCGGCAGCGAGGCATGATGCTCTCGCTTCCGAACGCGCGCACCCCGTGGAGAACGCCATCAGCGGTGGTTCGTTCTCATGGAGTGAGCAGGGCCAAAGAATTGCGCCTAGCACCGTCACTTCGTCAACGAAAGGGAGCCTCCTATGCGTGCCTCGCTGACCGCCGTTGTCGTCGTTCTCGTCGCCACGCTGTTCGTCGTTGGATGCACGCAGAGCACGTCGTCGAGTGTGGCGCCGTCCGCGGTGACGGCACCCACCTCTGCCCAGGCGGCGCCGGGGGCCTCCTACGACGGCAGCGGATCGTGGCACTTCCACGCGACCGCGAGGTGGCAGAACGGGGTAGTGTTTAACGATGAAGGAGACGCCACGTTTACGCAAGACGTGGACGGCAATCTCCACGCCACGATTGACAACTCGCAGATCACACTGACGCGCCGGGGATCAGGGCGGACGATTGCATACCAGATGTCGGTGTTCGAGTCTCATACGGGTTGCAACACCGAATTGTCAGGCAGCGCACGGATCAATACCGCCACAAACACCCTCCAGGCGGAATTGGCAGGAATCGAGCAAAACTGCGAGAGAGCGCAGGCGTCAATGAACGCGACGAAAAACCCCTGACGCGGCCCTATAGGCTTTTCATGCGCACGGAGACCAGCTTCCGTCGCACGCAACTGCTGAAGGACGGACCCGCCGTCCAAGCACTCGCGAATGGATGGCGGCAGAAACAAACCGCTTCGCCTTCGTGCGCCGATCCGCCGAACCGAAAATTGATCGACCCGTAACGTCCATCCTGGAACCGCCCCTGACCTTCCGCCACCACCGCCCCACCCCTAAAGGGGTGGTGGCGGCGGCGGACGGACATGGACCCGCCGCGGCGGATCGTGGCGGATGGCGGCGGGAGCCACTGCTAACGAGAGGTTCCGATCTTTCCCATCGATGTCCCCGACATGGTCGTGGTGCCGCTATTCAACCGGGTGGATGATCAGGGAACAATCGCTCAGATCTTTCCGAGGATGCGTTCGACCTCGTCGGCCTCGAAGGCCTTGAGCGACTGCGTCCGGACGTTGCCCAGACTGCCAATGCTGAAGAGCAGAGCCGCGGCCGACTGGTCATCCGGTGCGTCGACCACCAGCGCTACGTCGTAGGCACCGAGAGTCCAGTAGAGACTCTTGACCGACGCGCCCATCTTCTTCGCGGCCTCCTTGACCGCGCTCGCGCGCTTTGGCGAGTCTTTGATGTTGCGAATGCCCTGGTCGGTAAAATTTCCAAGGACGATGTAGGTTGGCATGGTCATGCTCCTTTCGGTCTAGCGTTCGTACGTGGCTCCGGACAGCCCGCAAGCCGACGAGAGTGGACATTACCCGCGTTCGTGTTGGATCGCCGGAATTGTAGTCGAAGCCCCCGATGAGGGTCGAGCCCCCCGCGGGCCGGAGCCTACGTTGGCACTCAACGACGCGGAGACCAGGATCGTCGCCCGTCGGATCGTGGCTTATACGATCTCGTAGGCGGTCTGCGAGCCCGTCTGGGCGGGGCTTCCGAGCCACGTCCGGCCGGGCCAGCGGCCGTCTCCCGTGATGGTTCCAGGCGTGGACGCCGGTCCAGTCACAGGAGAGTGGTCCGGGCGCGAACACGGGCTGCCGTCGGGTCCTGAATACCGCGCTGGTGGTCTCGAGATCGCGTCGAAGTCGTGCTCCGCGGCGAGCTGTCAGGGCTGGCTTGCCACCCTTCCGCCACCACCGCCACGCCCCTAAAGGGGTGGTGGCGGCGGCGGACGGACATGGGCACCCGCCGCGGCGGCGCCATGGCGGTTCGTGGCTTACGGCGGCGGTCCCAGAAACTTGAAGAGCGACGTGTCTCTCGCGCCCCTTGGGCGGGGCCCCGTATTCAGAACCCGATCACTCTGCCAAGCGCCATCGTGTTACTCGGCCGGCGAGGGGCCGACCCGACGTTCAGAAGCCGGCGACCTGCAAACGCTTGATCGTCCGCCCATCCTTGCTCCTGTTGGCTGTGGTTGTTGCCGCGCTTTTCAGCGCGCCCTCGACGGACGCAGCGTTTGCATTGGGAGCTTTGTTCGACAGGTAGAGGGCGCCTCCACCTGCACCATGCGGGCTCGCCATGGACGTTCCCGACATGGTAGTGGTGCCACCGTTCAACCGGGTGGACAGGATGCTAACGCCGGGTGCCCACACGTCCACGCAGCTCCCGTAATTACTCCAGGACGCTTCTCGGTCACTGCTGTCGGTGGCGGCGATAGTCATCACGCCATTGTTCGACCCGGCACCCGCGTGGGCGGGAGAGTAATTGCACGCGTTCGCACCGCTGTTCCCTGCCGCCACCGCATAGAACACGCCGCTGGTCGCCGACCTCTGCACGGCGTCATCCAGCGCTTTGCTGGCACTCCCGCCGAGGCTCATATTGGCCACGGCCGGCTTCTGCGCGTTCGCAGTAACCCAGTCCACACCCTTGATGACGCCTGACGTGCTTCCAGACCCGCCGCAGCCCAAGACTTTCACTCCGATCAACGGAGCCCCTGGGGCCACGCCGACAACATCGACGGTGTTGTCACGGCCGGCAACGGTTCCAGCGACGTGCGTCCCATGGCCATTGCAGTCAGAGTTTGGGCCGGACGCAAAATTCACATGACGCACGACGGTCAGATCGCGATGTGTGGCATCAATGCCCGTGTCGATGATGTAGGCGCGAACGTTCGAGATCGTGCCGGTGCCATCGCCAGCCTTGGTGGAGCTCACGTCGGCGTCAATCTTGTTGATACCCCAAGGCAGTGTCTGGACGATGTTCATCACCCCGTCGCGTTCGACGTAAGCTACATTGAGATCCGATTCCAATGCCGCGATCTGCTGGGCTGAGAGTCGCGCCGAAAACCCCTTGATTGCGTGACTAAAAACGTGCTGGGCACGAAAGCCGTCACGCGCTTCCATCATGTTCACGAGCCCGACGACGTTGCGATTCAAATACCTCCACGCTGCTGGATTCGCCGCTGCGCGCTCATCCGGAACATAGTTCGGACCAAACAGATCGAACGGTGTGTCAGGCTTGAACACCACGATCACGGAAGCGGCCGCGGCCCTTTGCTGAGCGGCGCCGCGTGTCGACTCCAGGGCGAACGCCGCCAACATGCAGGCGACGAGCATCGCACTTTTAGAGAATCTACCCATGGTTCGTTCTCGCATCTCTGCTTCTGATTTGCCCCGGACGGACAAGACCGTGGCAATCAAAGGCGGTTAGAACCGGACGCCAGATTGCGTTGGGGAGGGCCGATTAGAGCACAGGTCCCCGCCTGCGCCAAACCGCGAACGGCTGTACTGCGGATGGGGCACACGAGTGGATGGCCGCAGCGAGCCTAGAGATTCTAGAGAGCAGTGCCCAGCCGCGAGGCCTCGCTTACTGTTCCACATACTGCCGAGGCGTATTCAGAGCCCGACCATTCACAGGGCCCATCCTCTCGGCCGTTTCCACAGCAGCGGCACCACCGGCGCGCCGCACCCGCGTATGATCCTCCGCATCCATCGTTTCGAGGCTGGCTGTCCGGCGGGCGGAAAAGAGAGACGGCTCTCAGCAGGTGGTTCCTAATGGCTGGAACAATCGGCATGCCGCAGTTGCTGTTCCTTCTCGTGTCGGTACTGATCGTGTGGGACCAACTTAATCGACGTGGTCAGTCATAAAGGGCTCATACGACTGCGGCCGCGGGGTCGCCCCTTGTCTGCCGCGCTGCCGACCACTATAAGGGCCCATTCCTGTCACCCTGGTCCCGACCAGCAAGACAACGGCCCGTCGAGCCGCGCCGACCGCGTATAATCCGCGAGCATCGATGGCCCTCAGCCCCGGCGCCCGGCTCGGCCCCTACGAGATCGTCAGCCCCGCCGGTGTGGGCGGCATGGGGGAGGTCTACCGTGCGCGAGATACGCGCCTGGACCGCACCGTCGCCCTCAAGGTGCTCCCGCCTGACCTGACCAACGACCCCGCGGCGCGCCAGCGGTTTGAGCGCGAGGCCCGTGCCGTCGCGGCGCTGTCACACCCGCACATCTGCACGCTCCACGACATCGGGCAGCAGGACGGGACGGATTTCCTCGTCATGGAGTACTTGGACGGGGAGACACTCGCCGCCCGCCTGGCTCGTGGCAAGCTGCCACTCGACCAGGCCCTCCAGTACGGGCTCCAGATCGCCGATGCCCTCGCGGCCGCGCACCGCGCCGGGATCGTCCACAGGGACCTCAAACCCGGCAACATCATGCTGACCAAGTCAGGGGCCAAGCTCCTGGACTTTGGCCTGGCAAAGCCAGGTGTCCAGATCGCGGGCTCCGGTATCACCCAGCTCGTGACCGAACGACCACTGACCGCGGCTGGAACGCTCCTGGGGACGCTGCACTATATGGCGCCGGAGCAACTGCAAGGGGCCGAGGCTGACACGCGCACGGACGTGTTCGGCTTCGGGTGCGTGTTGTACGAAATGATCACGCGGCCGGCGCGCCTTTGCTGGAGACACGCCGGCAAGCGTGATCGCCGCCGTGCTCGAGCACGAACCAGCTCCCCTCGCCGCCCATTTGGACCAGGTCGCTCATCCCGCGTTGGACGCGATCATTCGGACGTGCCTCGCCAAGAACCCGGAGGAGCGTTGGTCCAGTGGCCACGACGCGTGGTTGGCGCTCCAACGACTCGGACACGCGGGTGAACTGCCAAGCGCCGTTGCGCCATCGAAGTCGCGGTCGCGTCGAGCCGCTCTCCCATGGATGATCGCCGCTCTGTTTTTGGCCACGACCATCGCGGCACTCTACCGTCCCGTCAGCCGTCCACCGGACGCGTTTGCAGCCCCCGCCACGCAGGCGTTCATCGAGTTTCCAAACGCCTGGCTGGTGACGCCGCTCGTCTCGCCGGACGGGCGCTACCTGTCGCTGTACTCGTTCTCTGGAGTTGGCCAAGAGGGACGCCGGATCGTTGTCCGCCGACTGGCAGATGGAGAGGCGACATGGCTTGCGGGCACCGAGCACGCCCTTCCTCTGACATGGTCACCTGACAGCCGTTCCCTGGCCGTTCTCGCCGATGGCGAGATCAAGGCCGTCGACATCGCCACGGGCGGGATTCGGACAATCGGACGAGCGCCGGACGACGTAAGATTCGTAGGCGCTTGGAACGGCGAGAACATCCTGCTCGGGGGGGCGCGGCTACGCCGGATGTCCGTCGCGGATGGTCATGTGACAGACGTGTATCGAGCCGATCCTGATGTTTCCTTCCAGACTCTCCCGTCCTTCCTGCCTGATGGACGAAGGTTTCTGTACTCGCAGGAGAGTAACACCACGGCGCGACGAGGCGTGTTCCTGGGCATGCTCGATTCTCCGCAGGTCACTCGCCTGCTGCCACAGCGAACGTTGGCGAGAGTCTCTCCGCGTGGGTATCTACTCTATCGCCGCCAGAGCACACTGTTCGCGCAGCGGTTCGACCTCGATCACAACCGCCTGACGGGCGATCCAGTGAGCATCGGATCAGACCCCCAGTCGTCGCTCAACCAATTCGACATCAGCGGCGACACGCTCGTCTGGCTAAGCGGCACCCTCCAGCCGCCAGGCAGGCTCACATGGTTCGACAGAGACGGACGAAAGCTCAACGAAATCGGCGACGTTCGGCGGTACTACCAGATCGCGCTCGCGCCCGATGGACAGCGCGCCGTGGCGGGAGAGGACGACACCCGAAGCGGCAGTGGCTTGTTCCTGATCGAGTTCACTCGGCGCATCCACGCGCGCCTCACGACAGGGGACAGCGGAGAGAGTGACCCGGTATGGTCACCAGACAGCCGCGAAGTCGCATTCAACGGCGGTGGGGTGTTCAAGCGGAGGATCGATCAAAGCGGGCGCACGACGCTACTCGCGTCGCCGGTCACAGCGGTGGAAGATTGGACCTACGATGGTCGGTTCGTGATTATTGGTCTCGGTGAGAAAAACGTCTTGGCGTTACCGCTCAGCGGAGATCGGAGGCCGATTCCGCTCATTGAGTCCTCGTCGATGGTGGACGAGCCTCATGTCTCTCGTGACGGCCGGTGGCTCGCGTACAGCACCAACGACACGGGGCAATGGGAAGTCCACGTGCAACCGTTTATGAGACCTGGTGATCGCGTGCGAGTGTCGACCACCGGCGGCAGCCAGGCTCGCTGGCGCGCCGATGGCAAAGAACTCTTCTATCTCGCGCTGGACGGCGCGATGATGTCGGTCGACACTCGCGATCCGGCGAACCCCGGTGCTCCAAGCAAGCTGTTCGGCTCGCGTATTTGGGTGAACCCAGTGGAGGACCAATACGACGTGACGGCCGATGGGCAGCGGTTTCTCTTTATCGTTCCCGAGGTCCAGCAGGCCACGCGTTTGACGGTCCTGACCAACTGGGCGTCCGTCTTGGCCGGACGGTAGCCGCTGTTCGCACAGGCGGCGAAACGCCACGCTGTATTCAGGACGCGCCCACTGCCCCCGCGCATCCTTTCGCCGCCTGGGCAGGTGCGATGCCATTTTGATCCACTCCGTGGCCAACAACTGGCCGACGCGGCCTCCTGGCGTTTCGCGGTAGAGTTGCTCCGGCGTGCGAAACTGCCAAGTTTACTGAGGAAAAGTGGTGAGCGAACCGACTTAGGAAACGCCGTAGACGCTAACGATCTCGCTGCGCAGGACCGGCTTGCACAATATAGACGTTTACGTCTATATTGTGCGGCGTGCCTCTCGACGCGCTTGCTAATCGCCTCGTGCTGCCCCTCTTGGGACTACTGGTCGAACACCCCGCCCACCCCTACGAACTCGCCGCGCGGTTGAACGACCGCTATCGCTTTCTCTCGACGCAGCGTTCCTCCGTCACGACGCTCGCCAAGTCTCTTGTCGAAGCCGGCCTGATCCGTCCGCAGCGTTCGAAACGGGCCGGCAATCGTCCAGCGCGCAAGGCCTACGAACTCACGGACGCAGGCTTGAAGGAATTCCGCGCGCGCGTCACCGCACAGATTGAAGAGGCTCCTGCCGCCTCTGACCGCTTCACGCTCGGACTTGCGTACATCGGCATTCTCTCGCGCACCAAGGCAGCGGCGGCACTGCGACGACGCGTGGTCGCACGTCGTGCGGAGCTCGACGCCATTCCCACTCTCCATCCTCGCGGGATCGAGGTGCACATGATCGAGATGGCCTACTGGAAGGCTGTCCTGGAGGCAGAGATTCAGTGGCTCAGCACGTTTATCAATCGCATCACGAGCCGTGACATTGCCTGGCCGCTCGAGTCTCGAAAGGAGCGTTGACGTGAGCTTTCTCTTTGGTGTGTATCCCGGAGGTGCGGCGGGCAACGATGCGGGTGGACTGGCCAGCGGAGTTCCAGATGATGCCGCGTCGGTGCACGCGGTGCTTGACGATCTTCAAGGGCCTGACGCAAAGCCGCTCTTGGTCAGGTGCTATGCGCCGTTCATGGACGAGGCGGGACCGGGCCGAACAGACATCGCGGCCCCGAGGCGCGGTGAGTTGTACGCGGTTAACGGGCGGCTGCTCGATCTCGTCCTGCAGTACCGATCCAGCTCCGGCGACATCGAGGGATATGCGGAGTTTGTCCGCAACGCCATCGAGCGGTACGGCGCCATGACCCGAACCGTGCAAATCACCGAGGAGCCAAACGTCACCGGCAATGCGATGCTCGACGGCGACTATCCGGATGTCCTTCGGGCGATCATGGCCGGCGTGCAGGCCGCAAACGGCGAAGCCAGCCGCCGCGGCTTCGGTCATCTGAGAATCGGCACGAATACCACGCCGCTGTTCGGTCCGTCAGCCGGCTTCTACACGGAGCTCGTGAAGGTCGGCGGCGCGGCCCTCGTCGAGGGACTCCACTACATCGGCTTGGACATGTTTCCCGATGTCTTCAGGTCCCTCGGCGACCAAACCATACGAACTGCCACCGCCGGTTTGCTCCGCTATCATCGCTGCGACGTACTGGAGCCCGCAGGGCTCGGTCACCTGCCGCTGCATGTCACCGAACACGGGTGGCCGACGGGGCCGGACCGGCCGCCAGACCGACAGGCGTCGGTCATAAGAGATGTGATCGAATCCGTGCTGGAGCACAAGGACGAGTTGAACATTGCCGCCTACGAACTGTTCTCGCTTCGTGACGCCGACAGCAGCAATCCGGACATGTTCCATCAGTTCGGCATCATGACCGATGCATACCTCCCGAAGGCGGCATACGGGGTCTTCAGGGATCTGCTGTCTGATCACGTGCGCTCTGGCCCAGTGACGGCAAAGAGGCTCGAAGCCAACGGTGCGGCAACGCCGTGATTGACGAGAAGGCCCCAGAGATCTCCGCGTCCGATTCTGATTCCATGTAGACCGAGTCCGTTTCGGACATCGCCCAGTGCGGCCTGACTGCGGCAAGCTACTGACGAAAATGATCTAACAGACGAGCGACTAAATTAGTCACGCAAGTAGTTGATTCTATTCAGCTTGCGGAGATGGCTCGCTGCACCGGACGATCTCCACACCTGGCTCATTCGTGACGCCGCCTGAATTCGAGAAGAGACCCGTGCCGCGCTACCATCGAGCATGCTCGAGCGCTGGGGGCAGGATCTTCGCTTGGCGGTCACTTCGCTGTCGCGCGCGCGGGGATTCAGCGCCGTCGCGATCACCACCCTCGCGCTCGGCATCGCCGGCGTCACGGTCATGTTCACGCTGGTCGAGGGCGTGCTGCTGCGCCGCTGGCCGGTTCACGACCAGTCGCGGCTGATCGTGGCGTGGAAGCAGCTGCCCGCTTCAGGGTTCGATCACTATCTCTTCGGCGATACCGAGATCGAGGAAGTCGCGCGCTCCAGCCGATTGCTCGAGAGCGCCGCGGGCGTGACACGCACCGGGGTCTTTCGCTGGGTCCTTCTCGAGAATGGCGAGTCGAGCTATATCAACGGCGCGCCCGTCACCGGCGGCTTCTTCAAGGTCCTCGGCACGCGCGCGGCGATCGGCCGCGAGCTCGCTCCGAGCGACGATATCTCCGGCGCTGAACCTGTCGTCGTGATCAGCGACGGGCTGTGGCGGCGGCGCTACGGCTCGAGCCGCGACATTGTCGGCCGACGGCTGCACATGGACGAGCAGGCGTTCACGATCGTCGGCGTCATGCCTCCTGGCATCGACTACCCGCGGGGCGTCGAGGTGTGGCGACCATCGGGTACGATGCCTACCGACGGCCCCTTTGGCGATGCGGCGCGGCGCGAGGTCGATCTGATCGCCCGCCTTCGATCTGGCGTCACGCCTGAGCAGCTGACCAGCGAGCTGACGAGCCTGACGCGGCAGTTCGAAAGGGAAGGGCGCCGCGACGTGCCCCGGGGACTCACGCCCATCGTGCGGACCTTCGACGACACGACCGTCGGCGACATGCGCAAGCCGGTCCTCGTCCTGTTTGGCGCGGTCGGCCTGCTGTTGATGATTGCCTGCGCCAACGTCGCCAACCTGCTGTTGATGCGTGCCGAGTCGCGACAACGTGAGCTGGCCGTCCGCACCGCGCTCGGCGCCAGCCGATCTCGGATCGTCCGCCAGGTGTTGATGGAAAGCGGCGCGTTGGCAACGGTCGCCTGTGCCATCGGACTGGGGCTGACGCTGGTGGCGCTCCGGCCGCTGATGCGTCTCATTCCGACAGAATTGCCGCGGCCCGAATGGATCCGGATCGATCCGCCCGTCGTGCTGTTCACCGTGCTCGTCGCGCTTGCCGCGTCGCTATGCGCCGGCGTTCTCCCCGCCGTCTTCTCGGTTCGCGCGGACGTGTTCGCGCAGCTGCGTCTCGGCGGCCGCGGGCTCGCGACGCCGGCCAGCCGCTTCGGCCGTCGAGCCCTGGTCGTGTCGCAAGTGGCGCTCGCGGTGATGATTCTCGTGATGGCTGGCTTGCTGACCCAGAGCGTGAGCCGACTGCAGTCGCTCGACCTCGGCCTCTCGCCTGACGCGCTGGCATTCGTCGAACTGGCTCTGCCGGAGAAGAAGTACGCCGATCCGACGAAACACGCCCAGTTTCTCGACGAGTTGATCGGGCGCCTCGATCGCGAGCCCGCCATCACCGCGGTCACGCCGGTCAACGTGCCACCGTTTGCTGGAATCGGCGGCTGGGACGTGCCGCACTTCGCCGCCGAAGGGCAGGACGCGTCGCGCGTCGAGGCCAATTCGTCGCTCAATCTCGAGTCGGTCTTTCCGGGCTACTTCGAGACGTTCGGCATCGTCCTGCAGCGCGGGCGGGCATTCACGACTGGCGATCGGCGGGACGGCCTTCGCGTCGCGATCGTCAGCGCCGACGTGGCGCGGGTGACGTGGCCGGGCCAGGATCCGATTGGCAAACGGTTGAAGATGGGCGGCAGCGATTCGCGCGACCCGTGGTGGACCGTTGTCGGTGTCGCCATGCCCACGCGCTATCGCGAGTTGACCAGACCGCGACCGACGCTCTACGTCCCGGCGGCCCAGTTCCAGATGACCGCCGCGATGCTCGCGCTGCGGACAACCGCGTCCTTGGATCACGTCGGGCGGCTGACGCGCGCGATCGTTCAGGACATCGATGCCGGTGTCCATGTGATGCACGTGCAACCCTTCAGTGGCATGCTCGACGCGCCGCTTGCGGGCCCTCGCTTCAGCATGCGCCTGGCCGCAACCTTTGCCATCCTCGCGTTGACCCTCACCGCGGTCGGCCTCTACGCCGTCATGGCGGCCTCCGTACGCCAGCGCGATCGCGAGATTGGCATTCGGATCGCGCTTGGCGCTTCGTCGAACAGCGTCAGGCGGCTCGTCTTCGGCGAGGGGTTGCGGCTCGCCGGAGCCGGTGCGGCAATCGGTGCCGCCGGAGCCGTCGCGGGTGCCAGGCTGATGCAGAGTCTCTTGTTCGAAACCGCCGCGCTCAACGCGGCGATGGTCGTCGCCGCCGTTGTGGTACCGCTGACAGCCTGCGGCGCGGCTTGCTACATCCCCGTGCGCCGAGCCACCGGCATCGATCCGCTGTCGCTGCTGCACGCGGAATAGTCGCCCGGCACGCTGTACCTATCGGGGCGCCGTTCGGCCGCCGCATCACCGGCTTGCACTCACGGCATCTTCACTTCAACGAGTTCTTTCAAACAAGAAAGTACATCCGGACCCTCATCTCCACCAGTCGATTCATTGGGTACGGAGGGGCGTGGGTCTTCCTGACGCACGAGCAGGGAAGTAACTCCTTCGCTCTCGGTCAACTCGTATGTCATGAAGAAGTAGTGCTCTGGAATGTCTTGCAGATCGGGGCGAGGGAAGAACAGTGAGTACTTCAGGCGTGACTCCGGTAAGAACTCAAGAACGTTACCCTTCTGGTCAAATACTCGCCCGTTCCATTCGTTGCGGAAGATGATAGGAGCTCCGACCTCCCATGTTGTCAGCAGATCAGAGCCGTACTGCCATTGCTTGACCAGATCAGGTACGGTCAAGGCCAGCCAGACTTTCTTTGTGGGTGCAATAATCTTGACAATTGAGTCGGATGTTTTCACTTGCACGTCTCCAAGATGGTCGTTGTTGGCCTACGCTCGCATTGCCAGGTGTCGCAACTGGCGCCGAGTCGCCGCGGCGACTCGCGACGATGTGGAGGCGGACATCCCGCGCTGGCTGCCGCGCGCTGGGCAAGACATTCTGGTTCGAGCGGCACAGATTCGCGCTTTTGTACCGTGCCTTGATCCGAGCGAGCCGAACATATCTCGGACGATCTTGCGAGGCTCACAGCATACGTCAAACCGGCCTGCTCGAAGAATGTGCACAGCTTCGTGCGGCGACAGGGACTGATCGAGGAAGCGGGCTCCCGTAAGACCTTGATCAGGTCGACCTGCATAACACGCTGACGTCCACCAGGGGCGTGCCGCGCCAGCTCATGGCGATGCGTAGGTGGTACCCTGCTCGATGCATCGAACACCTGACGATGAGGTCGTTGCATGATGCTCGAATCGACATCGTCGACGGCAATCTCGATCGACGCACTACAACGAAAACTGATCATCGGCATCGTCGCGGCGACGCTGCTGACATTGGGTCGAACTAGCGGCAAGGCGAATTCTGGAAGCACAAGGAGAAGAAGCATCAACGAGGGCGAAGGTGGACTGAATGCCCGTAATGCGACCTTGACCGGGTTCCGCGCAGCTTCCCTTCGCCCTTCGGACAGCAAGCGCGGTCCCCACCGCAAGCATAGCGGCGGGCGCAATCATCGGCCTGGAGCCATCTCAGATCGAAAGGCCGGGATCGCCCTCAATGACTTGCTGGCGCAGCAAAGGCCGCTCGCCCGGTTTCCAGAGCGATGCCGTGTGGACGACCCGGTAGCGAAGAGGACCGCCATCGGGACGATCGCTGCGCGTGATCGGGCGTGGAATGCAGACGAACTCGGTCCGCATTTCATCGCTGGTGAGCCGCACCGTCGCATAGCCGTGACCGCCCATATCCACGAATTCAAGGTGCGGGGAAAGTTTCGGATTGGAAACGGCGTGAGCGCGCTTCAGGTCGAAACTCTTGGCGTATTCGAGGCACGAGCGGACGCCGTGCTTGAGGAGCATGTTGTAGGTCCATTCGGGCTTACCCGCTGGCCGATCGGCCAGGAACAGCGAACGGAGCGGATGATCCTTGGGAAGACGGTGCTCATAAGCCTCCATCGCCCCAGGGCTGGCCAGCGAGGCGCCGACGAAACTGATCCCGACCGGCTCGAACTTGGCGGGTGGCAATAGGGAGGCGGCATAGCCGGCCCAAAAGCTGTGACGGTCGCCCGACACGATCGCGAATCCGGTGATCTTCGAATCGCGGACGAGGTCATAGATTTCGCCACGCTCGTGGTAGGCGCTGCCATAATCGCCGCTGCCGATCTGCGCGAAGGTGTCGGCCGGCCACTTCTGCTTGGTCAGTCCATCGGGAAGGTTCTGCGGGTCGGCCCGCAAATCGAGGGCACCCAGCGAACTGCCCCAGATCTTCCAGGTTGCCGCGGACCGACGGAGCTGGTCCATGAACCATTTCTTCTGACGGGTCCCGAGGATCGTGCGCGGCGGTGAATCCTTTCGCGGATTAGGGATGCTGTACGTCGCCAAAGCTGAGTTCGGCGGGCGGTTTGCCGCCGTTGAAGGTGCGGCCGGCATCGAGCGCGATCATCGCCGGTTCAGAGAACATCCCGTTGAACGTCGGATCGTAGATCTTGCCAACGCCCTCCGCATCGGTCGGGTCGTCGCCGCAGAAGCTGTGCTGGTCGGTGAGAATGAGATCGAGGTGCCGGCCGTAGCGCAAAGACCGATAGGCGATCAGGCTGTTGATGGCCTTCAGATTGTTGGGTTCGATCCCGAGGCCACTGTCGTCCCACTTTTCGATCGGCACATTCTTCACCGCCAGCGCGCCGAACGTGTCGAGCGATCCGCTCGGCGCCTTCACGCGCGCGGGAATATATTCGAACCATGCCTGGTTGGCGGCGACCTTGACAGTCTGGCCCGGTTGCGGAGTCGCCCCCTGCCTGGACGATGCTCTGCCGGCCCTGCCAGGAGAATTCGTGATTGTCCCAGATGGCGACGAACGGCCAACGCGCTCGCGCGTCTTGCAGGTCGGGATCGGCAAGGTAGCCCTTGTAGACGACGCGATAGCCGTCGACCGTGAGCGGGTAATGGAATTTGCCGGTTTGACCGCCATCGGGAATCCGGCCGACTTCGTAGATCGTGCGGTCGTACCGCGTCGGCAGCTCGTCGGGATATTCGACGACCTCATAAATGAAATCACCGAGGTGGAGAACGAAACCGAGTTGATCGGCGGGCGCCGCGCGCTCATCCTCGAAGATCATCCGGCGATAGCCGTTGAGCTTGCCTTCATTGACGCTCTGGCAGCTGACGAAGGCGAAATTGACCGGCCGTGGATCGTTCGCCAGCGGCGCGGTGATCGTCCGGCCGACGCGGCTACCGTTCCCCTCTCCATCGGTGAAGCGGTACCAGTAGACGCGCGCAGGCTTGAGATGACCGACCAGCACGCGCGTCGTCCAATCCGATTCCGCTGAGACCGGCGCGGACGCCTTGGCGACGACCCGCCGGAACGCATCATCCTCGGCAACCTCCACCGTGAGCACACGTCGGCCGCCCGACTCGAACGGCCGCCGAGTCCAGAGGATCACGCTGCTCGGATCGGGATCGCCGGACGCGACGCCCTCCGGATACAGGTCGCGCCGCTCATGCCAGCCGGTGGTTGACGCTCGAGCCGAGCCGCCCCACGCCAGCGAGGCCCCCATCGCTGCGGCCAATTGAACGAACTCGCGTCGATTGAGCGTCATCGTCTATCCCCTTCGCAATCTCTCCGCATGCCAAGCAACGTGATCGGGCATGAACGTCGAGATGAAATGATAGCTGTGGTCGTATCCCCGGCTGGTGGCGCAATGAGAGCGCGATGCCACTCGAAGGCGCGTTTGTCGACGAGCGGGCCCTCCTGCAGCCAACACCAGGCTACATGCGCCTCGTCAAGGATCGCATCCTCCATGTGTGAGTGGAACGAAGCCGCAGGCCTGGGCGGTCTGGGCGGGTTCTACGGCGCGACGCTCATCGAGCGCGCCATCGCGCGACGCGGCGTGGCCAACAGGTGAGCGGCGACAGCCGCGTTCACCATGCAGAGTCGTTTGTGACGGCCGACGATGCGCCGAACGTCCGAATTGTCGGTGGTGCGCATACGCTGGAACCGGACACCTACTACCTCAATGACCTACGGGTCATACGTGCCTCGCAGTCGCCTCGCACGAGAAACCCTGCAATCGCAAGAGGCTGCGGTGGCTGGTCACACGGCCACGACGTGCAACGTGCTAGGATCCGCGTCCATCCCGCTTCACCGACAAAGGACAGGGGCGACCGGTGAGTGAGTCATCAGCGTTGGGTCTTCGGCTCATCCGGTTCGGCGTGTTCGAGCTGGATCTCCACGCCGCTGAACTGCGCAAGGCAGGGGCGCGCCTCAACCTCCCGACTCAGTCCTTCCAGGTCCTCGCGTTGCTGCTGGAGCGACCTGGCGATCTCGTCACGCGCGAGGAGCTGCGTCAGCGGCTGTGGCCAAACGGCACGTTCGTCGATTTCGAGCACGGCCTGAACGCGGTCATCAACCGCCTCCGCGACACGCTCGGCGATTCTGCTGACACGCCACGGTTGATCGAGACGTTGCCGCGACGCGGCTATCGCTTCATCGGAAGCATCGATCGTCCGGACGCGGGCGGCGCGTCGGGACAGAGCGTGCCAGCGTCAGAGCTGCTGACGAACCCGCCTGCCAGACGCCCCTTCTCGCTTCGGATCTTGGTAGGCGCCGTTGCGGTCGCTGGTGTGCTCGCCGGCGCAGCGTGGTTGGTCCGCCGAGATGGTGCGGTCGTCGGTTCGGCGATGCGCGTCGTACCGTTGACGACCTTGCGCGGACACGAGACGTGGCCCACGTTCTCCCCCGACGGCAGCCACGTCGCCTTCGCGTGGGGCGGCGATAAGGACGACAACCCCGACATTTACATCGCTACAGTGGGTCGCCCAGAGGTTCGGCGGTTAACGAGCGACCCGCAGGCGGACTCGGCGCCGAGTTGGTCGCCAGATGGGCGGCAGCTCGCGTACGTCCGTGCGCTTCCCGGGACCGCACCGTTCGACATACATAGTTCGCTGAGGGGTCTCGTCCACCTGATGTCCCCGCTCGGTGGCGACGACAGGAGGCTGAATGATGCTCCCGTCGCCCCGCCTCTCGCCTGGGCCCCTGACGGGCGGCATCTGGCCGCGCGCTACTGGCCGGCAGCCGGCCGTGCGGGCGAGCGAGGTCTCTATCTCTTTGCGGTCACCGGTGACCAGCCACGTGCGCTCACGCGCCCCACGCGCGGGGTGAACCACAGCGCCCCGGCGTTCTCACCGAGCGGTCGCCAACTGGCGTATGCCTCCTGCATCGGCGCGTTGTGTGAAATCGAGGTGCTGGATCTCGATGACGGGCTCGTTCCGAAGCTGCCCCCCAGGCGAGTGACTCATCACCGGCTGTTGAGTGGGGGATGAGTTCCATCGCCTGGACTCGCGACGGCCGTTCGATTGTCTATAGCGCATGGGATGGGGAAGCCTACTTGTGGAGCGTACGGGCCGACGGCAGTCATGCGCCCGAGCGGCTCGAGGCCGCTGGTCTTGGCGCGATCATGCCCACCGTCGCGGCATCCACGAACCAAATCGTCTTTGCCCGGTCCCTCGGCGATATCGATATTTTCGAATTCCGCCCCGGCTCCCCAGCCGTACGGGTGGTCGGTTCAACGTTTATCGAGGTGGGGCCGGCGGTTTCGCCGGATGGGCGGCGCCTCGCGTTCAGTTCGGCCCGATCGGGACAAAGCGCGCACATCTGGATCGCCAATCGCGATGGATCCGACATCCGGCAACTCACACATGGTCCCGGTGTGTTCCAGGGATCGCCCCGCTGGTCTCCCGATGCCAGCCGCATCGCGTTCGATGCGAACAGCGAGGCGGGCAGCTGGAACGTCTGGGTCATCGACGCGGATGGTGGGACGCCACAGCCGATCACCAACATGAAAAGCGAGCAGGTTGTCCCGAGTTGGTCGCGGGATGGCCGGTGGATCAACTTCGCGGCCGGTGAATGGGACCCGTACTCCTTCGCCATCTGGCGCGTTCCCGTCAGCGGAGGGCCCGCACAGCGGCTGACGCCTGAGGGAACCGGGCGGTTCGCGTCGGAGACGGCCGACGGCACACGGCTGGTGTACCAGGCAGCGGAAGCCGATTCGGCCCTCATGGTGATGCCAGTCACCGGAGGGTCGTCGCGGCAACTCGTCCGGTGCGCGAAAAACGCGGCGTTCGGCGTTGGCGCGCTGGGCGTGTACTACGTGCCGTGTGATCCCGGCACTGATCCCCCGCTGCGCCTGCTCGATCTCGCCTCTGGCGAAGACCGGCTCCTCGGAAGGCTGGAGCAGTTTGAAGTGGGCTCACTGGGCCTGGCCGTTTCGCCCGATGGGTTGTCGGTCCTCTACCAACGTCGAAGCGTGAACGACAGTTCGGACCTGATGTTGATCGAGAACTTCCGGTGAGCCAACATCCCCGATCCGCCATGCTGCTCCGAGTAACCTCCACCAGTGCCATCTTGTACGCCGCAACTTTGCCCGTGCATTAGCGTGTGCGGCCCGAGGCCTGTCCAGACCGATTCGCGACGGCCGTGCCGAAAACCCCTCGCCATGGTTAGACGCAATCGCACGTATTCGGGCGCAATCGAGACTGGTGTGCGTGTACCAGCAATCGGATGACTCTGGGACGACCTACCGCCCTGACAACCGACACTTGCCACTCACGCTCTCGCTGGTCGTTGTGAGGAAGATCCCTCGCCGGTGAAAGAGCCCCGCTGAGGATCGTCGTCGAGTAATCACCACCCGGTCCCCATGACGGGCCTTCCGGTGAAGCAATGTAACCACGATAGCGGTTCGGGAACTGCGGATGAGCCCAGGAAACGCAAACGGCCCGCCCGTGAGAGTCACCGAAAAGTACGAAACCCGGAGTCCGTCGCATTCCGGCTAGCGTGACCGTTTTGCGGCTTTGTGTCACTAAGTAGTAGCATCCCTCCGCTCGGGAAACTCCGTTGGCAACGCGTCGGTGCGCATCGGTTTTGCGGGCGTTTTGTTGGCGGGCAACCAGGAACAGCTTAGGGAGAATACGATGCTGCACCTCACAGGTCGGGTCATCGTTCTGGCGATGAGTGTGATGACGTTGTCGATTGTCCCGCTGACCGCCCAGCTCGCAATCGTGGACTTGGGGACGCTGCCCGGGGGAACCAGCAGCTCGGCTTCCGATATCAACGACCGTGGGCAGGTTGTTGGAAACAGCAACACCGGCTCCGGGGACGTGCACGCCTTCCTCTGGGACCATGGCGTCATGCGTGACCTCGGCACGCTTCCAGGCGGCACCTACAGCGCGGCGTATGCCATCAACAACCGCGGTCAGGTCGTCGGAGTTGGCGACGATGCAGGAGGTAATTCCCGCGCGATCCTCTGGGACGATGGCGTGATCACAGACCTTGGGGCGCTGCCTGGCCAAACCCAGAGTATCGCGTACGACATCAATGAAGCGGGGCAGGTCGTCGGCGAAAGCCTGAGCCCGCCCAGCACCGGCATCCGTGCGTTTTTGTGGCAAGAGGGCGCGATGATCGATTTGGGCACGCTGCCGGGCGGCTCTTTTTACCTTAGCCGGGCCTTCGCTCTCAACAATCGTGGGCAGGTTGTGGGTGAGAGCCTTGGCGTCTCCGTCTTTGAGCATGCCTTCCTCTGGGACGAGGGCTCAATGATGGATCTGGGCACGCTGCCCACCGACAGTACCTTCGGTACCTTCAGCAGAGCCACTGCCATCAACAACCGGGCGCAAATCGTCGGCGTAAGCGGCGTTTCCAGGTTGAATCACGCGTTTTTGTGGGACAGCGGGCTGATGACTGACTTGGGTACCTTGCCGGGCGGCTTATATAGCTACGCCACCGACATCAATAATCGCGGTGACGTGGTCGGGGTGAGCAACAGCGCCGCAGGCGGCGACCGCGGTGTGCTCTGGGCCCGTGGCACAATCACTGATCTGGGCGCAACATTAGGTGGTGGCGCTAGTAGCGCTCTCGCCATCAATAACCGCGGGCAGATCGCGGGCCAGAGGGTCACCGCAGCAGGCGTTGGGCATGCTGTCGTCTGGACGAAGCAATAACGACGCGCCAATCTGGTGACCTGGCCCCAAATTCTCCAGGTAACAATATACTTGGCTAAGCGGGCCGGACTGGACGACTCCGCGTTTCGTACACATTCGTGAGTTCCGCGATCCAGCACGCATCTTCGTCTGAAGTATCGCGACCAAGTGTATCGGCCAGCTTGACAAATCCTGGTTTCTGGGCGTTTGGTCTTGTGTACAACGACCACCGAAAGCATTCCGCGTCCGGCTGCGTCTTCGTCGGTGGAAACCCACTGCACGGGCCTCGCGCTCAAACCGCTGGCGGGCGGCAGAGTCGTTGGTCAGGTCTGGCGGGAGCACCTTGAGGGCGACAGTGCGGCCCAGGCGCGTATCTCGAGCCTGATACACCTCGCCCATGCCCCCAGCGCCGATCAGGGAGAGGACCTCGTACGGGCCCAGCCGGGAACCAGCCTGTAACGCCATCACTTGTCCACCTGATCGAGCATCCAGATGTTCCCGGTGACGGTGGCCATGGTGAGAAGCGCGTGGCGCGCTGAAATGTCGATTTCGGAGCCGGACCCGACGTCCGGCCAGATCATGCGATTGGGCGCGTCGAACTGCGTCACCCTGAACGGCTCACCCACAGCCTCCTCTGATTCCGCATCGAAGCGGTTTCCCCACAGATTGAAGAACGAGCTGTTGTGTCTGGAGACGAAGTAGATCGTTCGTCCGTCGGGAGACCATCGGGGCTTGTCGGGCCACTCGTGCTCGCGGGCAATCCGGGTCCATTCTGACCGGACTCCACCGGCCGCGGGCGCCACCGCCAACTGCGGTACGTGCGAGCGATCCTCGACGGATTCGACCACGAAGCTGAGCCATCGACCATTTGGCGAGAAGCGCCCTTGCCAGATTCTTGCGTGCTCATCCTTCACCAGCACACGCCTGGAAGTGAGTGTCGCTGGGTGGCTAAACGTCCACAACTCCAACCGGGCCATGCCTGCATAGATTGGGGATGAATATGCTCCCATGATGGCCCGGCCATCGCCGGTCCAATCGTGCGGCTGGAACCACTCCTGACTACTCCAGCGGCTAACGACCCGCTCGGCTCCACCCAACTCGCGGATGGCCAACGGGGCTCGCAAAAGCTGAGGTGACTCCCATCACGAATTCTGCTGCGTCGAGGCGTGCCCGCGCCAAGGGGGGGCCAGCGGCCGTGTCCGTGTGGCGATGGTCCGCCCGTCGCGACCTTTTCCCAAAACGGCGAACCTGCCATTTTGGGAATAGCCCAACGGGGGCGAGCACGCGCTAGGGCGCGACACGGCACGCGGCCACGGCGCACGGTCGTGCCGCCCGCGGCACCCGCTTGTCCGCCGCGCTCGGGATGCCGCTGGTGCCACCCCTGGTTGGACGTCGGAGGACGAACAGTCGCCGTTTTCGCCGGTTTTGGACGATCACGCACGGCAGCGTTTGGACAGGAGAAGGGTGATGCCGATTTGCCTGGCGCTTGATACCCTGGTGGGCGAGGTGGACGAGTGTGTCGTCACGGTGGTCGTCTACGTGCGGCGGCCGTGGCGCCGGTTCGGAGACCCGTGCCTCCCCGAGGGCAAGGCCGCGGTCCTCGCCCTCGCGACCCAGATCGGGACCGTGCTGACGACCGCGTTTCCGTTGGCGTCGCGTCCCGCAGACCCGGTGCAATGAGGCGGGAGGCCGGAATGGACGGCGAGACCAGGGTAGAAATCAAGACGATCGATTACATCACCAACGGCAAGTACCCGGACCATCGGGTGGGGCTGCTGGAGCTGCCCGTGGAAATGAAGCTGCGCTGCGGCAAATGCTTGCGGTTCCCAAACGGGCGGCTGTTGAACGCGTTTCTGGAGGGCGTCGGGCATCTGTTCAACATGAAGCGGGAGTCGTACTCCATCATCTGCGAGGAGTGCCGCCAGTGCGGGGTGGGAATCTACCGGCGGGCCGCACGCGCCAACCAGGCCGCCCCCCTGTTCCGCCACCTCTCCGATGGGCGGGAATGGTTCCCCGACACCCAGGCGATCAAGGTCCGCAATTGCCCGGATGAAGACGCGGACGATTCGGAAGACCGGACGCGCTGAACCGACTTCCGGCCGGACCACAACGGCGAGTGCTTGAACTGTGACGAGTGGGCGGATGCACACGACGTGGAGGCTCTGCCTCCACAAGTAACCACCACCCCTGGTTACTCGGAAAAGTCGTAAAATCCTTCCGAAAGCGCGCTTAGTTCAGGGGTCAGAACACCGCTTTCACACGGCGGACTCCCGACGAAAAACGGTCTCACAAACGGAGAAAGCCAGGAGATTATCCTGGCTTCCGTCTTTACGTGCGGCCCTTTCGCCCCCTGGTTACCCCTCGTCACACCGTTTCGTTACTCCGGACTGGTCACTTCAACCGCCGTTCGACGCTGGCCAGCGTCACGAGCACACCGGTCTCGTCGAACAGAAACAGATTGCGATACCGCACCCAGGTCACTTCGGCGCTCCAGCCCGTGGTGCAGAGGCCGGGCGAGCCGCCCAACAGGAACACGGTCCGCGCGGTGCGGACCGTCCCGGTCGGCTTGGCCACCGCCGTCCACTCCTCGACCCACTCGCTGTCGAGCATGATGTCGAGCGGGACGACCTGGCCCTTCCGCACGCATTGGAAGGCGACCTCCTCCAGGACGTTGAGGTTGTAGGGAACCACTGCCCCTGGGGGCAGCCCGGTTTGCGTCACCTTGACGGTGAGATCGCCCATGCGATCGATGGCGGTGGTGGTGACCGTTTGAGCGGCCACAGACGCGGGCAGGAGCAGCAGCAGCAGCAAGGAGGACGTGATTCTCAGGATGTCCCGGGCCATTCCGAGTGCTCGAGTCATTTGGCTCTCCTGCGAGTTCCGCGAGACTGAGAACCCTCACGCGGGTTCACGATGCTGGTTGTGTCTGATCAGTACTGAGGGCAAGAGTCGGGCCGACTCGTCAGGGCTGTTTAGCGGGCGGAAATGAGTGCCGCCGAGCGAATCTGACGAGGAAGACACTCGAACGGGCGACCTTTGTTCGACATCCAGATGGCCTGTGCGCCGCGCCGCAGGAGCAATGAGACCGACAGCTGGTCGCGCGAGTGGGCCTGCTCAGTGGAGCGGCAGTCGCTTGTCGTCCACGGCTTCGAATGGAGTTGGTGGTGAAGAATGCCGCGGCGCTGGCGCGTGCGCCACGCGTCGTCCCCAAGGAGCCGGTCATCGTCGACGTGAGCCAGACGCAGCGGTTGATCGCGACCGCGCAGGGGACCGTGCTGGAGGCGTACGTCGCCGTCGCGGCGGCTCTCGGGCTGCGGCCCGGCGAGATCCTCGGCCTCCAATGGACCGATCTGGATTTGGATACGGGCACGCTGCGCGTTGAGCGTACGCTCGCACGGCGTGCGCATGTTGGCCTCGTCGTCGGCCCGCCAAAATCGAAGCGGAGCCGGAGGACGGTTCGCATACCGGCGTTCGCCGTGGCCGCGCTGGGCGCGCATCAGGGACGCCAGCGTGTTCTCGAAGCCGCGGCCGGTGACGCGTGGTCGCACAGCGGGTTCGTGTTCACGTCCGCCTTCGGCACGGCGCTGGACCCCGCGAACGTCAGGCGCGCCTTAAATGCGCTCCTCGTGCAGGCGGCGCTGCCGCACATGCGCCTGCACGATCTCCGGCACGCTGCAGCCACACTGATGCTGAGCGGCGGGGTCGACGTGCGAACGGTGATGGAGGTGCTGGGCCACTCGCAGGTGGGTGTCACGCTGAACACCTACGCGCACGTGCTGCCGCACAAGCTCGATGACGCGGCGCAGCGGGTGGATGCGCTCCTCGCCTCACCCACCGCGATAAGTGGTCAAGATGGTGGTCAACCCCGATTGCAGCGGAGGAGCTGACGCCCGAATTGCTGAATTTGTCGAAGGATTTAGTGGTGAGCCCGGAAGGAATCGAACCTTCAACCTACAGATTAAGAGTGCCACGGGGCGGCGTCCGCTGGATGCCGCCCTTTGATTTTGCTGAGAAAAACGCCCAATCTCGGGTCCACACAGTGCCGCCCGATCCATCCGCGTCCGTGTGCGTTGGGGTCAAAATTGGGGTCAGGATGTGGAGGGGCGCACCTGCGGTCGGGTGCTTGTGGTCCTAGCGCTCCGAGCATCGCCCGCACCCGATCCCTCTTCAGCCTCTCCGCAGGACTCGTCGCCGCTCCGTCCGTCCACCGCAGGACCTGGCCGACCGTCACGACGTGACGCTTAGTTGCGGAGCGACCTGTACCTCGACGCGAGTTGTGGGCCCACTCGCGTGAACCAGACCTCCGCTGGGGCGACGAGCAGCGAGTGATCAACGCCGAGGCCGATTCGCTGCCCAGATCGATCCGTTTCCCGCCAGGTCCGGCTGTCACACCCCACGCAGACTGAAGTCGCCGCAACCGAGACCTTCCGCCGAGAGTCGTCGGTAACCGCAGTCGCATAACTCAAAGAGCCGTAGAGGATTGGCTTAAACGGCTCAGTCAGCACAATTGTTGCTTACCCATCCGTCCTCGCCCGCCGCGTCCATCCTGCGAGTGTCACTGGAGCGTCCCCATGAAACTGCGGGTCTGTCTCATTACCCTGGTCACGACCGTGGCCTTGGCCTCGTCAGCCGGTGCCAGCGCGATCCTGCTGGTGGACCAAAATGGACGGCTGACGGGGGCGAAAGGCGTGCTCCTACAATTAGGTCCGCAAGTGACCCTCTGGGACGTGGAGTTCGTGGACGGCACCTGCGCTGACGTCTTTACCGGATGTGACGCGGCGAGTGATTTCGCTTTCACCGCGCAAGGTGTCCAGTTTGCTGCTGGGGCGTTGTTGGATCAGGTGTTTCTCGATGACAGCACCTACAGCTTCGATACCCATTCAGAACTCACGTTGGGATGCACCGCGACGTTTCAGTGCGAGCCGTACATACCTTACGGCCTCGGATCCGGGACTGTCTTCGCGTACGCTGGCATAAACAGCGACACCCTCGATGATGTCCAAGCTGTGAGCGGACCGTTCTCGCTCCCCTTCGACACGACCGCTAATTCCCATGCCGTCTGGGCGCGGTGGACACCTTCCACGCCGGCGGTGCCCGAGCCCTCCTCAACAGCCCTCCTCGCCCTCGGCGTCGTGGGGCTGGGCGCACGGCGCTGGCGGCAGCGGAAGGCATAGACTTCAGACGCACCCTCGCTTCAACAGGAGCCACCATCGGGGGTGGCTCTTGTTGCGTCTGGGCATCAGACGCGCCAGTGCGCTACCCTGTGCGCCGTGCCCTTCGTCTCCTCCGACCCTGACGCCTGGATGCGCCCCTACTACGAGAAGGTCGCCTTGCAGGAGGGATTCGCCCTGCTGCCCATCCCCATCCAGTTCGCCGCCCTCGTGGATGCCATCGCCCAGGACCATCCCTCCAAGGCCGCGAAGCTGCTGGAGATTGATGACCTCCCTTCGCAGAGGGCCATTCTCGGATCACTGACGCGCATCGTCTACCCCCGACCCGCGCAGCGCGAGATCGAACTGTGGCGGGTGGTGAAGGACTCGCGGGAACTGCGGTGCATCGCACGCTACCTGCCGACTGGGATTGATCTGCGCCTCATGGAAGGCGAGGACTTCCGGCGCACGCAACTACTTCGAGACGGCCCTGGATCGTACCCGGGAACTTCGGAGACCGAGTTTGTTGAATCAAGCCACTGCGGCTTGCTGATAGTACTGCGCCTCACACTCCGCCGGCGGCACGTCCCCGATGGGCCCCAGCAGCCGCCGCATGTTGAACCAGTCTACCCAGTCGAGCGTCGCGAACTCGACGGCCTCGAGGCTGCGCCACGGCCCGCGCCGTCGAATCACCTCCGTCTTGTAGAGCCCGATCACCGACTCGGCGAGGGCGTGATCGAACGCATCACCTTGGCTGCCGACGGAGGGCGCGAGGCCGGCGTCCGCGAGGCGATCCGTGTACCGCATCGAGAGATATTGCGTGCCGCGATCGCTGTGATGCACGAGGCCGGTGAGCGGGTGGCGGCTGCGCGCGTAGATGGCTTGCTCCAGCGCGTCGAGCACGAAGTCGGTGCGCAGCGAACTGGACACCCGCCAGCCCACGATGCGCCGCGCGAAGACGTCGACGACGAACGCCACATAGACGAATCCGCTCCACGTCGCGACGTACGTGAAGTCCGAGACCCAAAGCTGATTCGGACGCGTGGCCACGAACTGTCGATCCACGAGATCCGCGGGCCGGTGCTCGGCGCCCGCCTGCGTCGTCGTCACCCACGTGCGCCCCCGCACGGCTCCGGCCAAGCCCATCGCCCGCATCAGACGACCAACGGTGCACCGCGCCACGCGGACACCTTGGCGGCGCAGTTGCTTCCACACCTTGCGCGGCCCATAGACCTGGTGGTGCTCGTCATAGACCCGCTGAATCGCGAGGCGGAGGTCGTCATCGCGCTGGGCCCGTGCCGGGCGCTGGGTCGGATCGATCTGTCGCGCGTGGTGCCGGTGGTACGTCGACGGGGCGATCGGCAGCACGGCGCAGATCGGCTCGACCCCATACTGGTCCCGATGATCCTCAATGAACTGGACCATCACTTGCCGCGGCGGTCGAGCTCCGCCTGGGCAAAATATGCGGATGCTTTGCGCAGGATCTCATTCGCCCGCTTCAGCTCACGATTCTCCCGCTCCAGCTCCTTCAGGCGCTCACGCTCACTGGTGGTCAGCCCCGGCCGATGGCCGGCATCACGCTGCGCCTGCCGAACCCACTTCCGGAGCGTTTCAGCCGTGCACCCCAGCTTCGGCGCGACGGACTGCAGCACCGCCCATTCCGAGGCGTGGGCCGCGCGATGCTCTTCCACCATCCGGACCGCGCGCTCCCGCACCTCCGGCGAAAACCGACTCGGACGTCCCATAGACCCCATCCTCCCAAGAAATGAGGTCTCCGAGAAACCCGGTACGATTCAACCTGACGGACGCTACGAAGGGCGAGTGCTGCTTGGGTATCGCGACGGGAAGCGAGTGAGGCCTAGCTTTTACGGAGACACCAGGCAGTCGGTTCGGCAGGACGTACAAAAGGCGGTTCGTGACTGGGACCGCGGCTTGATTGTTTGCGGTGACGCTCAGAGCGTCGAGCAGTTTCTCAATGCGTGGGTGGAGGACACTGCGAAGCCGCGTCTGCGGCCGCGCACGTATGTCGGCTACAAGCATCACGTCGAGAACAACATTGTTCCTGGTCTCGGCAGGGTGCCGCTACGTACGTTGACGCCACAGCATGTTCAGCGCCTGCTGAACGACAAATTGGAGGCTGGACTCGCACCGCGGACCGTGGCAGGTATTCGTGCAGTGTTGCGCGCATCGTTGAATGACGCGGTTGCGTGGAATTTGCTAGATCGCAATCCAGCGCAGCACGTCAGGGGTCCGCGACCGGAGAGAGCCAACGTGGTCACCCTGTCACCGGAGCAGGCGAAGAAGCTCCTCGGTACTGCCAAGGCGCATTGGCTGCACCCATTGATCTCTGTGGCTCTGGCTGTCGGGTTGCGCCTGGGCGAAGCCCTCGGGCTCGGCTGGAGCGATGTGGACCTGGAAAACAAGACACTGCGAGTGGTACGGGCTCTCCAGCGTGTGGGAACCGACACCCAGTCCAGCGACAATGGTGCCGGCAGGGACGCACTCGTTCGAACGACCCGCAAGACCACGAAAACCCGCTTACAGTTCGTCGAGCCGAAGAGCAGGACAAGCCGGCGTACGGTCAAGGTACCCGAGTTCGCGGTCAAGGCACTGAAGGAGCACCGGACTGCTCAGAAGATTGAACGCATGGCCGCAGGCGGGGACTGGCTGGAGACCGGCCTCGTCTTCACCACACCTGCAGGGGCAGCCCTCGATGACAGCAAGGTGCGGAAGGAGTTCTATGAATTGCTGGAGAGGGCCGAGCTCCCGCGAATGCGCTTACATGACCTGCGTCACACTTGCGCCACCCTGCTGATCGCTCAGGGTGTACACCCGCGAATCGTCATGGAGACACTGGGGCATAGCCAAATCAGCATCACCATGGACCTGTGACTCCCACGTCACATCGACGATGCAGGCGGAAGCCGCGGCCAAAATGGACACGGCGATTGGCTGATCGTGGCCCCGTTGGGGTCAGAATTGGGGTCAACCCTCCTGTCCGACCGGGTGTCCGAGGCAGAACTGCCAGGTTTTGCTGAGAAAAAGTGGTGAGCCCGGAAGGAATCGAACCTTCAACCTACAGATTAAGAGATGCGCGCTTGTGAGCGTCAGACGCGCACGCACGTGCGCACACCCCTCATTTTCCGCCTGATTCTGCGACACACATACTCCGGTTTGCGCTATCATGCGCTAGTTCCTGTTTGCGGGGTGCTTGCGCATGAAAATCTCCCAATCCACAGTCGCCCACTCTGTCGGTTCTGAACCGAGCCCTACAACGCACAGACGCGGCCGGCGCGCCGAGCTCACGGAAACCGCGATTGCGGACTGGCTGAAGACGGCGCCCGTGGGCGCGCTGCTCTGGGACGCGGTGCCCGGATTCGGCGTGCGGCGCTGGCAGACGCGCGCCACGTTCGTGCTCACCTATCGCGCGGGCCGGCGCGCGCGCTGGCTCACGCTCGGCGAGGTGGGCGTGCGGCCGCTCGTGAAAGCCCGCAAGGCCGCCAAGGTGGCACTCGGCGCCGTGGCGGACGGCGAGGATCCGGCCACGGCGCGCGACGAGGGGCGGGCCGCCGAAACCATGCGCGAAGCCGGCGACCGCTGGCTGACGCACATCGGCGCGCTGCGCAAACCGCTCACGGCGCGCGAGTATGCCGCCCTGTGGGCGCGCACGATTGCGCCGCGGCTCGGGAGTCTCGCGGTGCGGGACGTGGCCCGCGCCGACGTGGCGCGCCTCCATGCGGCCCTGGCCGACACGCCCGGCGAAGCCAATCACGCGCTCGGCGTGCTCTCGTCGTTCTTCACGTGGGCCGAACGGCTCGGGCTGCGCGCGCAGAACAGCAACCCCTGCCGCGGCGTGCCGCGGTATCGCCGGCTCGCGCACACGCGCTATCTGAGCGTGCCCGAATTGCAGCGGCTGGGCCGCGTGCTGGACGTCGCCGCGCACGACGAGGCGCTGACGGTGACGGACGCGGCCACGGGCGAGACACGCACCGAGCCGGTGAGCCTGACGGCGCTGCGCATCGTGCGCCTCCTGGCGTTGACCGGGCGCGCGCCTCAATGAGATGCGCGGGCTGCGGTGGGATGCCGTGGATACCGCGGCCGGCGTGGCGCGGCTCGCCGACTCGAAGACGGGGCCGAAGGTGCTCGCGCTCAGTGAGCCGGCGCTCGCGGTGCTCGCGACGGTGCCGCGGTTCGTGCAGATCGCCGTTCGTCTTTCCCGGCCGAAGGGCCGAAGGGGCCGCGCGGGGCGGCACTTTCGTGAACGTGCAGCGCACGTGGGACATCGTGCGGGCCGCGGCCGACCTCGACGACGTGCGCCTCCACGATCTGCGGCACAGCGCGGCGGCCGTGGCGGCGAGTGCCGGCGTATCGCTTCCCATCATCGGCAAGATGCTGGGACACGCGTCGCAAAGCACGACGCAACGGTATGCGCACGTCGCGGCGCACCCGGCGGCGGCGGCGGCGGCGCTGGTGGGGCAGGCGGTCGGCGACGCACTCGCCGCGGGCGCCGAAGAGTCCCGTGCGGGCGTTTCGGGCGCGGGGCCGGCGATGACGCCGACGCGCCCCGTGAAGATAAGCCCCGCCGAGGCACGCCGGCGGCTGGATTGGCTCGAACAGTTTCGAGACACGCGGCCAACGGCTTCCGTCCGTTCGGCTGGCCCCTTCCCGCGGCCACCGGATGAGCGAGCGCGGCCGCGGTTCCAGTATCGACATGGCGCGGCAGGCCGAGGACTACCTGACGCACACGCGCACTCAAGTGGCGGTGCTCGTGCGGCGACATCCCACGCTCGACGTGGGCCGCGTCTGGCGTGCTGGTGTCCCGCGTGCTGTTCACGCAAGCCGGGCATCGGCACGCGACCGCGCACGCCCGACACCTGGCGCCGCTGCTCGCCGACTTCACCCGCGCCGCCAAGAAGCTCATCGAAGCTCAGTCAGGCTGACCCCGCCGGCAACTGCTATCCGCGCGCGGAGCTGCGCACTGTTATCGCGCTTCGCCACCGCCCTTGTCGCGGCCCGCCGTCGACGCGCGCCGCCCACCGGCCGACGAGCGGCACGCCCGCGGCGGTCGCCGCGCTCCGGGCGCTCGGGCTCTCCCGTGACGAGGCGCGCGGGGTGTTCCGTGCCGCGGCGCTTTCCCCTATCGCACCGGAGATAACTTCAGAACTATCGGTCTTATCGCACCGACACGCAGGGTATCAGCGTGGTTTACTCGGCGTCAGCGCATCGGCGCGCGCAAAGGTGAACCGATGCCAGACCGTAAGCCCGCGACCGACCTACTCCGAACCAAAGAGGCCGCCGACCGGCTGCGGCTCTCGCCGCGCACCCTCGATCGCTGGCGCGTGACCGGCGCCGGCCCGCGGTTCATCCGTCTAGGACGCAAAGCCGTCGCGTATCGGTCGAGCGACCTCGACGTATGGCTCGACTCGAACACCCACAACAACACCAACCGCTAAACGGCGAACGCCGGACGCGCGGGCGGCACCGCGCGTCCGGCTCCCCTAGGATGGGATGGGACATGCGAACGATATCACCGATGGCAACCGGGCTGGCCGCTCGAATCCGGCAACAGTGGCGTAGACACCGTACTGATACCGACGTCGCGGTCGATCGATCCCGCGGCGATGTTGAGCGTGCAGTCGAAGGGCTCCGCGTGGCCGTGCGGGAGCGCGATCGTGCCGTGCGACATCTGCGCAATCTCCTGGCGCACGTGGTGCGGTCGGCTCGTGTCGAGGCCGGCTGACATGGCCGGCCGCGGCAAGGCCCGGCGGAGCCTTGACCCGAAATACTCCGGGCCCTTGGAGACGGCGCTCAGTCTGTGGGCACGTGGCCTGAGCGTGATCCCGGTGCTCCGTCCGCAGCCGGGCGCGTGCGAGGGCGCGATCGACGACGGCAAGCATCCCGCGATCAAGTGGCGCGAGTTTCAGACACGGCCGCCGACGGAACACGAGCTCACGGCGTGGTTCGCAGACACGGATCACAATGTGGCCGTCATCACCGGCGCCGTGTCCGGCGTCGTCGTCATCGATGCGGACTCGCCGGACGCCCTACGGTGGTGCGTCCGACGACTGCCGTATACGCCCTGGCAAACCAAGACGGTGCGTGGATTTCACCTGTGGTACGGGCATTCGGGCGTGCACGTGAAGAACCGAGCGCGCCTCGATACCGGGACGGGCCGGCTCGCGCTCGACGTGCGCGGCGACGGCGGATACGCGATCGCGCCGGGTTCCGTCCACGCGAGCGGCGCCAACGCTACGAGTACGCCGGCGATTGGAGCGTGCCACGCGAGGAGTTGCCACGTTTTTGGCCCGGGTGGCTTGAGCGCCCATCGCGACCCGTAGCCCCGCGTGCGTTGGGGCCACCGCGAGGCGGCGATCTGCTCGACCGTGCGCGAAAGTATCTCGACGCGATCCCCGCACCGGAGATCGGCCACGGCTCGGACGTCGCGACGCTCTCGGCCGCGTGCCGTCTGGTGCGCGGGTTCGCGCTGTCGGCTGCCGACGCTGAGGAGTTGCTGTGGGCCTGGGCCGGCGCGCGCCCAGGCTGGACGCGCGACTGGATTAGGCGCAAGGTCGCGCACGCGGAGAAGTACGGCACCGAGACACGCGGTGCACTCCGATGAGTGGCGCCGACGCCTGGACCGTCGCTGATCCCACCGTGTGCCCCGTATGCCAGCGCGATGCGTGCGACGATCCCGCGCACCTGCCGCCACGGGACGAACCGGCCGAGCGTCACGACGATGGCCGCCGGCGACGAACTCGGGCGTGCGCGTGGAGCGTGCGCTCGATGTGATCACCGCGCCGCGGCCCGTCGCGATCGTCGAAGGCGTCGTCGTCGCGGGTGGCCTGACGGTGGTGGCCTCCGAGGCGGGCGCGGGCAAGACGTTCGTGCTGCTCGGCCTCGCGGCCGCCCTGAGCGATGCCGTCGAGAATGGCGGCTCGTGGCACGGCCGCGCGACGCCCCGGCTCCGTCGTCTACGTGTCATACGAAGGCGATGCGCTCGGCCTGCGGTTGCAGGCGCTCCACGACACGGCCGACCGGCGGCTCGAGCACGTCTACATCATCCGCCCGACCGACCCGCTCTCGCCGATCGTGACGCGAGACGGCAGCGAGGTCGCGTCGATCGGTGAAGTGACGCTCACCGCGGCACTCGGCACGCTCCGCGCGGAACTAGCGGCCGCCGGCCGCCCGCCGATCGTGCTGCCGATCATCGATACCGTTCGACAGAGTATGAGCGGCAACGAGAACGACAGCGAAAGTGTCTCGGCGTATCTGCGCGCCGTGCGGCGCGTGCTGGCGACACTGCCGGGGGCCGGCTGCATTCTGGCCCACCACGCCGGATGGCAGGACGGCGAGGACCAGCGCAAGCGCGAGCGCGGGTCGAGCGCGTGGCGTGGCAACTGTGACGCGACGCTCTACCTTGAGGCTGGCGACTACAACGCCGAACGGGGCGAAGCCACGCTCACACTCCGCACGTTGAAGGTGCGAGACGCCGAACGGCCGGCGCCGCTGCACCTGGTCCGGCGGCGCGTCGAGTTGGCCGCGTGGGACGCCGACGGACGCCCGCTGACGTCCTGCATCATCGAGCGCGACCTCCGCACCCGCGATGCCGTCCGGGCCGATGCGGATCGAGCCGTCGCGGCCGAGCAGCGGGCCGTCGACCTCGCCGTGCTCCGAGCCATTCGGGACAGTCACATCACCTCGCAGAGCACGCTGCGCAGTTGTGTCGGGCTGCAACGTGACGTGGTGAACGCGAGTCTCGCGCGGGTGCTGCACCTCGGCCATGTGGAGCCCCCAGGCCGGCAGCGGCACCCGTACAGCCTGACGCCGATAGGGGCACGGATCGCAGACGAGGGGACTCACCGGCGACTGTTGAGTGAGTGATCCCGAGTGGTCCCGAGTCGTCCCGACGAGTGATCCCGAGTGAGTGAGTCGTCCCCCCCTCTATAGGGGACTACTCACTCGACTCACGAGTCGACTGAGTGATCCCCGGTAGAGGTGGCGACAGATGCGTGAGGTCGACGGGCGCCGCGTCGTGTCTCGCGTCCGCGGCCGACCGGCGCTTGAGCGGTCGATCAAGCTGCTGCTCATCCGCGTGCATCGGTTCGGACGCATGCGCGCGGCCACGGCGGCTGACCGGCAGTGGACGGCGAAGGTCATCGATCGGCTCAGCGACGTGCTGACGGACGCGCCGACCCGCGCACCGTGACGTGCAAGCTCTACCGTGGGGGGGCGGATCCGATGCTCCCGTCAAGCTCTGCCGTAACCGCACGGCAGCATCGTGCGTGTACGGGCAGCGAAACTGATTTTTTCGTCGGAGGTGTGAGGTGGGCGGACGTGGCAGTGGTGGTGCGAATGCCATCCCGATCCAGACGCATCTTTTGCGTGGCACGCTGCGTGGCGATCGTCACCTGGGGCTGACCACTACGGCACCCGCGCGGCTCTCGGTCGCCGACCGACGCCGGGCGCTGGCGGGGTTGGACTCGGCGGCGCGTCGCCTCGCGGGGCGCGTGGTCGATGCGTATGGCGATTGGGATGAAGCGTCGTTGACGCTGGTCCGGGCGTTTGCGCGGTCGGCGGCGCGGATCGAGCAGCTCGAAGCCGCGGGCGCGGACCCGCCGGAGATTCGGCGCGAAGTCCGGCTGTGTGCGGGGCTCGCGCGGGCGCTCAGCCTGGAGGAGAAGACATGAGGCGACATCGACAGGGCGACGTGTCAGCGCCGGTCCTGCCACCGGATCTGCGGGGCGTCGATCCGCACGTCGTGGATTTGCTCCTCGAAGGCATCTGCCGCTGGGACCCGGACTTTGACAATTTGGAGGCGATGATCGGGCCGCTCGCGGACACGTTCCCGGGCCTCTGGTGCAGGCACCGGGAGGCGTTGCTCCGGGAAGCGGCGCGCCGGGGGCTTGAGCGGGTCTGGGCTGAGGAGCGATACGACCGGCCGGCGCGCCGCTCAGAGGACGACCCGGGGACGTGATGAGGGAACCGCGGAATTCCGCGGTTGCCACCGGCGGGGAACAGCGAGCACCCGCCGCGCGTGCCGATCGTGCGTCTGACACTGACAAGCTCGGAGCGGTGCTGGCGCGAGTCGAGCAGCTCGAGACGCGCGTCCGGGTGCTTGAGACGGCGCGGCGCGGACGACACGCCGACCCGGTCACGGATGGGCAGTTGCTCGGCGCGCTGGCGATCACCATTGGCGCCGGCGTCTTCACGGCCCGTGATCTCCGCCACCTGTCCGCGCCGGAAGTCCGTGCGGCCCTCGGTGCGGCGAACACCCGGACGATTGGCGCCTGGCTCCGGCGGCTGTCCGTGCATCCGGTGCCCCCGTATCGCGTGCGGCGGATCGGACGTGACGAGCGCGGCGCGTTGTGGACGGTGGCTGTTTCGCGCGACTGACATACAGCCCATTGAAGCGTGCGGATCGCGCAGGCAGACTGGCACCCATGCCAACACACGATCCGATTCAAGACTACGAACGCACGGCGCGGAGCACCGCGTATGTGCAACTGGCCATCTGTCGCGACGGCTACGTGACGGCGGACCCGCTCGAGCGATTCTGTCACGCCGGGTACGCGCGGTATTCGCACCACGCGAAATCGGCGATTGATTCGATGCGGAGCGACGATGACGGAGTGGCCTACTCGCCGTTGGCTACCGCGATGTTGGGGCAGGTAAAACCGGAGGCGCTGGACGGACAGATGCGCGGCATCACGCGGATCCCGTTGACGCAGACGGCACGGATCGCGATCACGAACGCCGTGGGGAGCACGGTCGCGGAAACTGCGGCCAAGCCGGTCACGCATCTCGCCTTCGAGTTTGTCGGCCCGGCGAGCAAAGTGGTTGCGCTGACGGTTGGGACCGCCGAATTTTTCCGGAGTCTCGATCCGACGAGCCAAGAGATGCTGCGCCAGCAAGTCGTGACGGCGACCGTGGCGGCGCGGAATGCGGCCTTTGTCGCAGCGTTGACGGCAGGCGCCCCGACCGCGGCGAGCAGTGCGGCCGCGCTCTTCGCGTCGGTGTCCGCCGGCAGCCCGCGGTTTCCGACGCTGATTGGGGGATTCGATAGCCTCGCGACGCTCCCGTCTGGTGCTGTGCGCGACCTCCAGGCGCTTGGTGTGGTGATTCTCACCGCGCCCGAGGCGCAGGGCCTGTTGATTGCGTGCGATGGCGCCGGGATTCTGATGAGCGACGATCCGATTCGGATCGCGATGGCGCGACATGCCTCGATCGACCTGAGCGACACGCCGGGGGCCGGGAGCCTCACATCGCTGTGGCAAAGCGATCAACTCGCCCTGCGATCGGAACAATACCTGCGGATCGGCGTCCGGCCCGATGCGTCGGCCTGGACGAACACGGGCACGCCATGACGCCCGCGGATCGTCAACTGATCAGAGCAGAACTGCAGCCGGTGTTCGACGCGATTGCGCGCGATCTCAAAGCGATGGTGCCCGCCATCAAAACATTTGTCGCGGACAAGATCGGCGGGGGCACGGCGCCGCTCCAGCAGCAGATTCGAGATCTCGAGCAACGCGTGCAGGCGCTCGAGTCGGTGAAATATTGCGGAACGTGGCAGCGAGACGTCGAGTATAAGACGGGCGCCAGCGTCACATGCCGCGACGGGCTCTGGATCGCGAAGATCGATAGCCGCGGCATGCGTCCTGGCGAGTCAGCGGCGTGGCAGCTCGCCCTTCGCCGCGGACGAAGCGACGGAAAGGATCACCGCAATGCCGCTCAATGATCGGCCACTGACCGACGCCGATTTCATAATGTTCATCACCGACCTCGGGACCCGCACGAACACGATGGTGCGCGAGCGGATCGAGGCAGCGGTCGCGCCGCTCGAAGCGCGGATTGTGGAGCTCGAATTGATGGTGCGGAAGGGAAGCGATGGGCGCGACGGCAAGAGGATCGCGTGATGTTCAACGATGATGATGATGGTGAGCCGCCGTCGGGCGGCGACTGGATAAAGGGGCCACTTAGTGCGCGCTCGACGCCGGCGGACTTGGAGCGGTACATCGGCGACCAACTGCGGATCTCGATCGACTCGCTCCGCATGCAGCTCGAGGAGGACACCGACCTCAACTTCAAAAACCGACCGCGCGATCGCGCGGCGGTCCTCGAACGCGCGCGCGAGCTCCTCGAACCGCGGATCCGTGCGGACGTCGAGGCCATGCACGCGAGACTGCTCGGCAGCGTCCAGTGACAGGCCGTGCCGGCACTGGCTCCTCGACACGCTGACGACGAGGCGATCCGGGATGACCGAGCGCGCCGATCTCGCGGCTGAAGTCGCGGCGCTACAGGCCGACGTCGCCGACCTGCGCGCGGCATTGCAGCACGCCCGCGCCGTCGCCGAGCACGAGCGAGCCATGCGTGTGGCGGCTGAGGAGCGTGTCGCCCATGCGTGGCGCGTGGTGACGACGTGGCCGCGGCGCGCCGATCGTCCCGGCGCGAGATGAGCGGCGAGCCCGGCGCGTGTGTGAGCTTTTTTTGCATCGCGTGTCCACCGTGAGCATCGCCGCGTCAGTCTGTGGTCCGACCTTTTTACAACTCTGTCACACAGGTACTGCTACGCTCTTCGCCAGCCATTGTTTAGAGGCAAGAGGCACACGGATTCATGCCGGAACTAGTCGACATGCGTTGCCCGGATTGCGATTCCGGCAGGCTGAGGTATGTGGCGACAATGCGCGACCAACGCCCAGAAGAGAGGCTGGTCGCATGTCGCTCATGTGATCGGATTTCAGCGGTCGTTGAACTGGCGCTCGTCCCGGGGCAGACGCGTTGAACGGCGACCTCGCCGGCCTGTTCACCTCAAACGCTTAGCTCGGTCGCTGGCATAGGCCGTCGGATGACGGTAACACTGTCGGTAACATGCGAGCTGAGTACGTTGAGCAGCCAATAAAACCAAAGCACAACGGCGCGTGTCGGCTTCCCGTGCGGAGCAGAGCGCCCGCGACGCGTGGCGGCTGGCCGTCCGGAGCGGCGGATCGTGGCCTGTGGATCGGCGCGGTCCCGCGCACGGGCCCCCCGCGCCGACCGCGAAACGAAGGCCGCGCAGCACGCCCCGGGATGTCGCGCTCAGACTGATCGCGCGGAACCCGTGAGCGAGCGGCGGACCCGCGTGCTTGCTGGCTGCTTGCGTGGGCGGCTGACCGGCTGAGGCCCGCCCGATCGGTACCGCTAACTACCTGCTTTTATTTGGTTTAGTGGTGAGCCCGGAAGGAATCGAACCTTCAACCTACAGATTAAGAGTCTGCTGCTCTGCCAGTTGAGCTACGGGCCCACGAGGAGGGAAATACGAATCGTCGCTAACCTGTCTGCACCTCAGTGACCCTGCACACCGAAGGTGGTGCGCCCGGCAGGATTCGAACCTGCGGCCTTTGGCTCCGGAGGCCAACGCTCTATCCAGCTGAGCTACGGGCGCATTCGGTCGTCGGTCTTGCCTTCGCAGCTCGCGTCGGCCGGTCACGTGCCTCAGTCGGAGGCCGTCGAACTACTCGGTGTCACGGGTAGTGCGCACGACCGCGGCGTGTGCTCTCAGTACGGATGCCGGTCGGCGTCCGCCGGCAGCACCATAGCTTGCCCATTCGCCTCGCGCCTGGCGCAAGGCTGTGCCTGAGTCCTGCCGGGAACACCAGCGCTTCGCCCATCGCCCGCCGAGGACTCGTGCCCCTCGCCGTGCGCGTGCCGCGCAAGGCCGTGTGCCTGAGGGCCTGCCGGGAGCGACCACCCCGCGCGATGCGCGGATGGCGCGCCCGGCAGGACTCGAACCTGCGACCTACGGATTCGAAGTCCGGCGCTCTATCCAACTGAGCTACGGGCGCACGAAGGGCAAGCATAGCGCGACCACCGCGCACCACGCAAGCTGATGACTGCCGCAGAAGGATCACGCGCGCGAGTCCCTGGGGCGAGTGCGGCAGCAGCTATCACGCCTGAGGGCCATCGGTTGGATTCGAGCGCCGCGACCGCGTCCGAGAGCCTTCCCGTCGAGAGCTGTCCGATGCACGCCCGTCGGGCTGGCGCTTGGTCTGGCGTTTGCTCCGTCCCGGCCGCAGGAGACACAGATGCCCAAGGACGAACTGGACAATGAGGCCGACCCGCTCGCCGAAGACGACGATGTCGTCGACGAGGTCGATGAAGAAGAAGACGAGGCAGATGACGACGACGAAGACGACGAGTTCGAAGACGAAGACGACGAGGTCGATGAGGACGACGAGGACGTGGAAGAAGACACCGACGTGGAAGCGCGCGGCGGCCTGACCCACGAAGTCGGTGACGAAGGTGGCAGCCCGGGCGAGGACATGGAGCTCTCGCGCGCCGTGAGCGGCAACACGCGCGGCAGCGAAGGTTCCGAGACGATGCCCGGCGGCTTGCGCCCACGCGCCGTGGAACGGCGCGACGATGACGATGTGCTGATCAAGAGGGCGCCGTAGCGCCGGCTCCGGCTCCTGCCGTTCACAGCCCTGGAGCCCGTCGCCTGCGGCCTGGAGCCTGCAGCCTGGAGCCTGACCGAACCCATGTCCCTCCCATCCGAAAGCCGATCCCTCTGGATCGCCACCACACCTGAGACGTCCTATCCCGCGCTGGCGGGTGATCTCGAGGTCGATGTCGCCATCGTCGGCGCGGGCCTGACCGGCCTCGTCGCCGCGTGGCTGCTCACCGAGGCGGGGAAGCGCGTCGCCGTGCTCGAGCAAGGCCGCATCGTCTCGGGCGAGACCGGCAACACCACGGCCCACGTCACGGAGCTTGTCGACACGCGTTACCACGTCATCGAACACGACTTCGGACGCGAGGGCGCGCGCCTGGTGGCGCAGTCGAATCATGAGGCGATCGACTGGATCGAGCGGACGTCCAGCGCGCTGGGCATCGCGTGCAGCTTCGAGCGTGTGCCCGCGTACCTCTACACCGAGCGCGCGGGCGATATGGGATTGCTGCGCAAGGAGTTCGCTGCGGCCGAGCGCGCGGGTGTGCCCGTGGAATTCGTGCAGCACGTGCCGCTGCCATTCTCGACAGCCGGCGCATTGCGCGTGGCGCGGCAGGCACAGTTCCACCCGCGCGACTTTCTGTTGCCCCTGGGCGATCGCATCTCAGCACGTGGGGGTCAGATCTTCGAGATGACGCGGATGACGAGTGTCACCGACGGCGAGCCGTGCGAGGTGGAGACGTCGAACGGCACGGTCCAGGCGCGGGATGTCATCGTGGCCACCAACGTGCCGGCCAACAACTGGGCCGCGCTCATCACCAAGCTGCCCGCGTATCGAACCTACGCCATCGGCGCGCGCGGCGGGACGCCGATCCCGCGAGGGCTGTATTGGGACACCGATGATCCGTACCATTACATCCGCACCCAGCCGAGCGCTGAAGGAGAAGTGCTCATCATCGGCGGCGAGGATCACAAGACGGGCACTGAAAGCGAGACGCTGCAGCGCTTCGAGTCGCTGCTCGACTACGCGCGCTCCCGGTTCGATGTGGAGCGGGCCGACTACCGGTGGTCCGGGCAGATCATCGAACCGGTGGACGGTCTGCCATACATCGGTCTGAACACCGCGTCCGCACACGTCTATGTGGCTACCGGGTACTCGGGCAACGGGATGACGTTTGCCACGGTGGCGGGGCGGCTGACGAGCGATCTGGTGCTCGGCCGACCGAGCCCATACGCAGATCTGTACAAGGCCACGCGCGTGAAGCCGCTCGCGGCCGCGAAGGACTTCATCACCGAGAACATCGACTTTCCGAAGCACCTGGTGCGCGATCGCACCACCAACGCCGACGTGCAGGGGGACAACCCCGCGCTGGTCGCGAAGGGCACGGGCAAGCTGATGGCGATCAACGGCGTGAAGTACGCGGTCTACCGCGCCGACGACGGTCAGCTCCACAGTCTCTCGCCGATCTGCCCGCACATGCACTGCGACGTCGCATGGAACGACGCGGAGCGGAGCTGGGATTGCCCCTGTCATGGCTCACGGTTCACGCCGACGGGCGACGTGCTGAACGGGCCGGCGGTCACGAACATGGTGCCGCTGCCGCTGCCCGACTCGAACCGCGACATCCCATAGACCCGAGCCGGGCGGCCACATCTCGGGCGGCCCGGCTACATCGTGGTCTTCTTGTCGCTGGTTGTTCTGTCGCCGACGCCCCGACCCAGTCGGGGCGCTACAGGAAGCGTTGCGCGGCGGCGGGAACTGATTACGGATACGTCCATATGATCAATATCAACGAACATCTGCCGGCGCTGCGACCGGTCATCTTCGATATCGACGGCACGCTCGTGGACAGCAACGACGCCCACGCGCTCGCCTGGGTGGATTCGCTCGCCGAAGCGGGCCACGAGGTGACCTTCGCACGCGTGCGGCCCCTCATCGGCATGGGTGGCGACAAGGTGCTCCCGGAGCTCGTCGGCATGGAAGAGGACTCGCCGGAAGGGAAGCGCCTGGCCCAACGGCGAGGGGAGATCTTCCGGCAGCGCTACCTGCCCGCGGTGCAGGGATTGCCTGGCGCACAGGAACTGGTGTCGCACCTGGCCAGCCAGGGACACTCGCTGGCGGTGGCCAGTTCCGCGCGAAAGGAAGAACTCGAGGCGCTGCTTCGCTGCGCCGGAGTCGAGCGTCTCATCAAGCAGCGGACGTCGTCGAGCGATGCCGAGCAATCGAAGCCGGACCCCGACGTCATCAAGGCGGCGCTCGACAACCTGGGGTGCGCGGCCTCAGAGGCGGTGATGGTCGGCGACACGCCCTACGATATCGAGGCCGCACGGCGTGCCGGGGTAGAGACGATCGCCTTTCGCAGCGGCGGGTGGGGCGACGCGGATCTCAGCGGGGCGATCGCGATCTACGACGGTCCCGCGCATCTGCGGCGGGAGTACGGCCGGTCGCCCTTGCTGCGTCATCCTGTCCGCCGGCACTGAAGTGCCGGCTCCACATCGTCGTCTCGTCGCCGGCCGGAACTGAAGTTCCGGCTCCACATTGTCGTCCAGCCGCCCAGCGCCCAGCGCCGACCGCCTGACGGCGTACCTACCGTCCGTACCGCTCCACCGCCCTCAGCTTCACGCCCTTCGACTTGAGCAGCGGGGCCCAGAGGTCGCCGACCTGCTGCAGGCGGGAGGGGAGGGTGCGGATCGTGAACTCGCGACGATCGACACCGTTCTCGATCTCATCCCAGGAGAGCGGCGTCGACGCCCCCGCATAGTCGCTTGCGCGGGCGCTGTAGGCGGAGGCGAGCGTCTTCCCTTCGATGTTCTGCAGGTAGTCCACGTACACCATCTCCGCCCCTCGCGCGCGGACGGCGCGTTCCACGGTCGCGGCCTTCGCGTGCTTCGTCGCCACCATCGTCGCGACGATCTGGCAGTAGATGAGGCCCGCCTCGTAGGGCGTCGCCGGCGGCAGCGGGATGAAGATGTGGAGACCGTCGGCGCCGGACGTCTTGGGGTAGCCGGTGGCACCGAGCGTGGCGAGCTCGTCACGCACCCATCGCGCCACGTCGAGGACGCGCGAGAACGGCGCACCGGGCATCGGGTCGAGATCGATGGCCACGTGGTCGGCGATGCCCGGCGATTGCACGCGTGAGAACCACGGGTCCTGCGAAATCGCAGCGAGCTGCGTCATGTAGAGCAGCGTTTTCAATGAGCCGCCCACCAGCCGGCTGGGCACTCCCTCGTCGCCTTCCACTACCTCCACCCGCACGCCTTCGGGCACGGGATCGGGCGCGCGCTGCTGATAGAACGCCTTCGCCGCGATGCCATTCGGATGCCGCTTCATGACGAGCGGCCGGTCCGCGACGACGGGCAGCAGAAAGGGCGAGACCTGCACGTAGTACCGCATCAGGTCGCCCTTGGTGAGTCTGCCTTCCGGCCAGAACACCTTGTGCAGGTTGCTCACGTCCAGGCGCTCGCCTCCGGGAAGGTCCACGACACCGTTCGCGCGACGGGTCTCCAGGTCCTGCAGCTGGTCGAGCAAGGGCTGCAGTCCGGCCGGACGCTTCGATTTTGCCGCACGCTTCGGCTCGGCGGACACGCTCACGTGCTGCGCCGAGCGGCGGGACCGCGCAGGTGGTGGGGTGGGGCGCCGGGAAGTGCCACCACGGACCTGGGCCGCCGATCGCTGCGATGGAGCATCCGGCTCGCGGCGGACGCTCGATGGCTCCACGTCATCGCGCAACCCGACATACGTCGGGTGCCGCAGCTTGCCGTCGGCGGTCCACTCCGTGAACTTCACCTCGGCGACGAGCTCCGGCCGTATCCAGTGGGCCCGCTCGTTGGGCCGCGGCCGCACGCGGAACGGCGACTCCGTCGTTTCGAGCGGCCTCATCAACGCGGCGACGCTGTGCAATGTCTTACCGTCGAAGCCGGTGCCGGTGTGGCCCACGTACTCGAGCGCGCCGTTGTCATACACACCGAGCAGCAGCGCCCCGAATGCCGAGCGGGTGCCGCGCGGCTCGGTCCAGCCCCCGATCACGAACTCCTGCGCCATCACGAGCTTCAGCTTCACCCAGTCCGGCGAGCGCTTGCCGACGCGGTAGCACGAGTCGGCGCGCTTGCCGATCAGTCCCTCCCAGCCCTGCTGCTTCGCGCGCTCGAACATCGCATGGCCATCGCCAATCTGCACTTCGCTCAGCCGGACCAGCGGCCCGGTGCGCCTGGCCAGCCGCTTCACGAGACGCGCGCGCCGCTCGGTCAGCGGCAGGTCCACGAGATCGATGTCGCCGTCCCTCAACAAGTCGAACGCGATGAACGCGACGTTCTGCGATGTGCCGGCGGGTCCCGACGCGAGATGGATGCGGCCCTGCAGTTGCTGGAACCCGGCTGGCTCGCCCCGTTCATCGAGCGCAACGATCTCCCCGTCGAGAATCACGGGCGCGCGGAGACCCCGCCGCACCTCGTCGAGGGCGCGAACGATCTCCGGAAACTGTGACGTCTTCTCGTTCCCCAGCCGGGACCAGATGCTGGTTCGGATCCGGCTGGACGACGGCCCGATCTCGATCAGGGCTCGGATGCCGTCATATTTCGGTTCGTAGACGAAGGCGGGATCGTCGAGCGGATGCTCGGCGAGCGTCGCGAGCATCGGCCTGGCGGTGTGTATGTCGAGGGACGGCATGCAAGAGGATAGTTCCTCTCAGCGCCGGGTCCTAAGCCGCCCTCTTCTTCTTTGGACGCGCGCCATGCGAGGCTTTGGCTGGCGGCGCCTTCCTCGCACGCGCGGCTTTCGCCGGCGCCTTTTTGCGCCCGCCCTGGGCGCCTTCGAGGCTTCTGCGCAGCCGCTCCATCAGGTCGACGACCTCGGCCGACTGCGGCTCCTCGGTCATCGCGAGCTTCGGCGCCCGGCCCTTCATCTTGGCCCGGATCACCTTCATCAGGTTGTCGCGGTAGTCGTCCGTGTACTTGCCAGGCTCCCAGCTTGCGGCGAGGTTCTCGACCAGCGCCCTGGCCATTTCGAGCTCCTGCGGGCGCACGGCTTCCGTCGACGGGAACCTGAAGGCCGAGATGTCGGCGAGCTCGTCGGCAAACCGCATCATCGTCAGGACCAGCGCCTGGCCGATCACCTGCAGCGCGGCAAGATGCTGCGTCTCCCGCAGGATGATTTTCGCGACGCCGATGCGGTCCGAGGCCCGGATTGCTTCGCGGAGGAGGGCGTACGCGCGCTCGCCACCCTTCGCGGGCAGCATGTAGTAGGGCGTCTCGAAGAACCGTTCGTCGATCTCCTCCGACTTGACGAAGTCGAGGATGTCGACGGTGCGCGACTTCTCGAGGGCGGCGGTCTGGAAGTCCTCTTTCGTGAGGATAACGAAGCGGCCCTTCTCGTACTCGTAGCCCTTGACGAGATCGTCCCAGGCCACGGGCGTACCGTCGCGAGCACAGACCCGCTGGAATTTGATCGGCGACTTATCGCTCGCGTGGAGCATGCGGAAGCGCGGCCGGTTGTCGCGAACCGCCGTGTGCAGCTCAATCGGGATGTTCACCAGGCCGAAGGAGATCGCTCCCTTCCACAACGCGCGCGCCATGCTCGTCCTCCCGGGAGACACCTCCCGCTTACCGTGAGCTGAGCAAGCACCGGGCCATAGTTGCGCGAACGAACGTGGGGCAGGGCTTCAGCCCTGCTGACGTGCTCTTCGCCGGCTGAAGCGCTGCCCCAGGCCTAGGCGCCGACGAAGCGCTCGCGCAGCTCGCGTTCCGCCGTCAGCCAATCGGCAAACGGGTCGCCAGGCTGCCGGTTACGCTCGAGATACAAGTGGTACGCGCGCTCGGCGATCTGATCGTGCGAGAGCTCGAATCGCCGCAACTTCAGCGACAGTCGTGAACGACGTCGCGGGCGTGCGGGGCTGATTCTGTCCGCGGCTCGCAGCGGCCGCGGGCGTGTCGATGGCGCCCTCGGCTGTAATCGGGGTGACCTCGGTTGCCGGTTCGGGTTGAGTAGCCGCGGCTGCGACGGGGGCGTCGGCCTTCCGGCGGCTGCGGCTGGTTTTCGGGGCGGCTGCGCGGCCGTTGGGGTCCGCCGGCTGATGCCTCGCGGCGGTCGGGGGTGGTGACGATCTCGGGGTCGGTCTTGCGGATGTTGCGCTTGGCCATTACTGCTCACTACTCCTGGGATGGACCTGCCGCAGAGCTCCTGCGACGACCGTCCATTGTAGCAAGCGCGGCCTGGATTCAGAACAGGTCGGACAACCAGGGAGTGTGAGGGGTCGCGGCAGGCCAGCGGAACAACGAATCCGCACCGCCCGCCGCAACCCGATCGAGTTCAGACGCTGCCGTCGTCACGACCGCAGCCAGAACGGACGTGGGCAAGGCCGTGCTCAGCGCTTGCGCCCACCCGTGGCCGCCGGGACTCTCCTCTTCCTCTTCCTCCCCCTCTTCCTCGCCTTCCTGCTCGACTTCGTAGTCGGACGCGAGCTGCTTCAGCAGATTGAGCGTTCGCTCCTCTTCGTCGAGGTTCTGCTGCAGCAGGTCGGCGGCTTCGTCCATGCCCATGTGCTGGGCTGCTTCGACCAAGCCTTCGTACGAGGTGATTTCGTAGCGCTCCACCTTCTGCGCCGCGTGGAGATTGTAGAAGCCGAGGATGTCTTCGGAGGGCTTCTCTTTCGAGAAGCTCTTCTTCTCTTTGATCAAGCCCTCCATCCCCGGGCACGGCTGCGCTTCCGGCTTGAGGCCCAACGTCTTGAATACCTTGTCGAGTCGCTTGATCTGACCCTGCGTCTCCTTCCTGTGCTGCTGAAACAACTTCTTCGCCTCGCGATCGGTGGCCTCGTCGGCCATCTCCTCGAGAGATTCCAGCAACCGCTGCTCAGCCCCGTAGACGTCCTTCAGGTTATGTTCAAACAGCTCATCAAGCGTAGTGATTGGCATGCGCATGCTCCCTTCGCGTGTCGTGAACGCACCTCATGGTGCGAAGGAGAAGAACAGTGCGGGCGCGCTCGCCCGGTTCTCGGGCAGATGCTGCAAGACGACAGCCACTCGGTCGATCTTGAACCCGATCTACGTGGTGAGCACGATCGCGCCCGGCCGTTCGAAGCGCACCCTCAGCGCGTCAGCGGCGATCGTCAGATCGAGCGGGGCGCTGTCGCTGGCGAACGCAGGGCTCTCGGTCGAGAGCGCCAGGGCAAAGCGGTCATCGAGCGACACCACCTCTCCCGTCCCACGCGGGAGCGTGAGGCTGCCGCCGCCCCGCAGCCGCACGATGGCCAGCAGGGCGTGCTGCTGATCGCCGGTGTCGCGTCGCAACGCCAATGTGTCATCGTCGAGCACCTCGACACGCACAGTCCCCGAGGGATCGTAGAGCGCGGCAGCCGTGCGGCGGAGCGTCAGGAGCGCTTCATACAACCGGAGCACGGAGGCGTGCGGCTCGCGCCCGCGCTCGGCCCAGCGAAGACGGCTCGCCTCGAAGGTGCCGGCCGCCTGCGGATCCGGGATGCGATCGCGCAGCTCCGGTTCGCGGAACTGCTGAAACCCGCGGAACTCGTGTCGCCGTCCCTCGGTGACGAGCCGCCCGAGCGTCTCGGGGTGGTCGGTGAAGTACAGAAACGGCGTGGATGCGGCCCACTCCTGTCCCATGAACAGCAGCGGGGTCTCGGGCGCGCATAACAGCAGCGTCGTCGCCGCGCGATAGGCGGCCAGGTCCACCTGATGGTGCAGCCGTTCGCCAAACGCCCGGTTACCGACCTGGTCGTGATTCTGAAGACAGATGACGTACTGCGAAGGCGACACCCCCGACCGCGGGATCGGCTGACGCCACTTCCTCGATCGTGTTCTCGTCGGTCCGGCGGAAGAACCACCCGCATCCCACGGTTCGTGCGATGTCGGGAACGGCGCCCGTGAATTTGGCAAAGTAGCTCTCGCGGTCGCCAGCGAGCAGCCGCCGCACGTGGTGGTGGAAGTCGTCGGCCCATACGGCGTCGAAGCCCCACCCGCCCGCCGCCGGGGAGGTCACCATGCGGCGCAGCTTGCGCTCGTCTTCGGCAATCAGAATCGCGCGTGGATGCGCCTCGCGAACGCGCGACGCCCACTCGGCCAGGAAATGCTGCGGACCATCGTCACAGAGCGTGTGCGTGGCGTCGAGGCGAAAGCCGTCGACGTGGTACTCGGTGAGCCAGTGGAGCGCGTTCTCGATGAAGAATGCGCGCACGTGCTCGGAGTGTTCGCCATCCAGGTTCACGCCGGCGCCCCACGGGCTGCGATGACGTTCGGTGAAGTAGTAGGGAGAGTAGGCGGTGAGGTACGCGCCCTCCGGCCCAAGGTGGTTGTAGACGACGTCGAGAATCACCGCGAGCCCCAGCGCATGCGCGGTATCCACGAGTGAGCGCAAGTCGTCCGGGGTGCCGTAGGCCCTCGAGGGGGCGAAGAGGTCGACGCCGTCGTAGCCCCAGTTGCGCTCGCCCGGGAACTCCGCCACCGGCATGATCTCGATTGCCGTGACGCCGAGCCGCGCCACGTCGTCGAGCCTCGCGGCGGCGCCGGCAAATGTCCCGGCAGGTGAGAACGTGCCGACGTGCAGCTCGTAGATGATCAGGTGCTGGAGCGAGGTTCCCATCCACCCCAGGTCTGTCCAGGCGAACGCCTCTGGATCGATGACCTGCGATGGACCATGGACGCCCTCCGGCTGAAAGCGCGATGCCGGATCGGGCAGTGTGCGGTCGCCGTCGATCCGGTACCAATATCGATCGCCCGGCCCAACATCAGCCGCGCGCAGCTGCCAGTACCCGTGGTCATCGCACGCCATGGGCTCGGGTGCCGCCGCCTCGCCGGCAATGACGAGATCGACCGACCGCGCCGCGGGCGCCCACACCCGAAAGTGCGCGCCGTCTTCTTCTATCCACGAGCCCAGCGCCGGTCGCCAGCCCGCCGGTGTGTCATCGGCCGATCCGCGTCCCAGCGCCTCCACATCATTCCCCATGACCACTCAGGTGTTCGAGTCGTTCTCCTGCAGTCGGGCGAGCGACGCGAGCGGGATGGATGCCCATTCAGGCCGATTCTGCAGCTCGTTGTGCAGCTCGCCCGCGGCGCGCTCACCGGCGAATAGATCGAGCAGGGCGGCAAGGTCCTCGCGCGCGGCGGGAACCAGCGGCGACGCACCGAGCGTCGCCAGATACTGCCGGAGGAATGTCGCAGACATCCATCGCTCCCAGAGTGCGGCCCACGATGCGGCCACCGGGCTCGGATGCTGCCGGGTGAAGGCCATCAGCCCGATCGCGCTCGCGTAGCCCAACGAGCGCACCATGGCGGCCACGTCGACCAGCGGCGAGGCCTTGCGGCGGCGCTCATCGATGGGCCGTGAGGGGTCGCCCTCGAAGTCCACGATGATCACGTCCTGCTCCGACCACAGCACCTGTGCGAGGTGGTAGTCGCCATGGATGCGTATCGCGCGCCCCCAGCCGTTGCGGGACATCCTCGGTGCCAATCGGGCCGGCACACCGGACCGAAGCACGGCATCCGCGACCGAACGCGTGTCTTCGGGCAATCGATCACGCGCAGTCTCGAGCTCCGCCAGGACGGCCTCGAGCCGCGCCTGCACCGCCTCGCTCGCGGTCCTCACGGCCGCGTTGCCGATCGGTTCTGGGGTAAACGCGGGATCGGCCGTCTCCTGCCCGAGCGCCGCGTGCATCTCCGCCGTGCGGCGGCCGAGCACGGCTGCCGCGGTCAACGGCACACCGACAGCCGCGAGCACGGGCTCCGGCGCTTCGGTCTGCGCCAGCGACACGAGGCTGCCCTTGGGGATGTGTGACGGCGGCAGCGCCCCGCCTGCGGTGACGCGCTCGAAGTACCGCCCGAGCTCGTCGAGCGTCCGCTCCCACGTCTCGCCCTCATTGTGCACGAGACCCTGCAGGAGGCCGAGCGGCACGTGGGCCGCCGGCGGACTGGTACTCCAGCCTGCCCACGAGCGGCGGGACGCGGGTGAAGCCGGCTCGCGTGAGATAACTGCCGATCTCGATCTCGGGGTTGGGGCCCGCATCGAGGCGGCGGAGCAGCTTGAGGTGCTTGCGCGTGCCATACGAGACCGAGCTGTTCGGGCGCTCGGTGGCGGAACGCCGGATCGGGTGCAGAGTCGCCGGGTCGTCCGGGAGCCAGGCATCGGTGCGCACGGCGCGAATCGTGCCGTGCTGCCCGGCCAGCTCGCGGCTGCTCGCGAAGGCCTCGAGCAGCAGGTCGCACGCACGGTCGTCGACGACGGCGTCGACGAGCAGGCCTTTGCGTGCGCCCGTGATGCGGGCCAGCACCTGACCGGGCCCGGTCTTGGCAATGCGCTCGGCATCCGGCCCGGTCACGGTTGCGAGCGGCAGCAGATACCGGTCGCGGCGGCCATCCGCGCGCTCCGCCTCGATGAGCGTGAGGAAGACAGGGTGCGTGCCGGCGCGCAGCACGCCCCAGTCGGTAAAGCGTGCGGCCTTGAGCGACCCGCGCGTGCTGCCCGACCACCGCTGCGCCTCGAGGAACCCGGGCAGTGCATCCCGCTCGATGTAGCGGCGTAACGCGCCATCGAGCAGCGTGTCCCACGCCACGCCGGCGAGCAGCGCCGGACGCGACTCGACCGACTCGACGACCGGCTCGGGCGCGATTGCACGGGCGGCGACCGACGTGACGGTCTGTTCGAGGCGGAACAGGAAGTAGCCGTACGGTCCCAGCGCGAGCGGATACTCGCCCTCGCCGATACGCGGAAACTCTGTCTCGCCCATCATCTCGACGGGGACGAGCCCCTCGAACCCGGCGAGGTCGAGCGCAACCGGCTGCGCCTGGCGTGAGAGGCTCCCCACCACGAGCACCGTCTCGTGCTCGTCGCGGCGGACGTAGCACAGCACCTTGCGATTCGGGCAGTTGATGAATTCCAACGCGCCGCGACCGAGCACGCTGTGCTGTTTCCGGAGCGCAATCATGCGCTTCATCCAGTTCAACAGCGAGAAGGGATAGCGCTCCTGGGCCTCGACGTTGATCGACTGATACCCGTACACCGGGTCCATGATTGGCGGCGCAAACAGCCGCGCGGGGTCGGCGCGTGAGAACCCCCCGTTCCGGTCGCCGCTCCACTGCATCGGCGTGCGCACGCCGTTGCGGTCGCCGAGGTAGATGTTGTCGCCCATCCCGATCTCGTCGCCGTAGTAGACGACGGGTGTGCCGGGCAGCGTGAAGAGCAGCACGTTCAGCAGCTCGAAGCGGCGGCGGCTGTTCTCCATCAGCGGGGCGAGCCGGCGGCGGATGCCGACGTTCAACCGCATCATGGGATCCGCGGCGTAGGCGTCGTACATGTAGTCGCGTTCTTCGTCGGTCACCATTTCGAGCGTCAGCTCGTCGTGGTTGCGGAGGAAGAGTGCCCACTGGCACGACGGCGGGAGCTCGGGGGTCTGCCGCAGGATGTCGGCGATCGGATGGCGATCCTCCTGCCGGACGGCCATGAACATCCGCGGCATCAGCGGGAAGTGGAATCCCATGTGGCACTCGTCGCCGTCGCCGAAGTACGGGCGCACGTCAGCCGGCCACTGGTTCGCTTCCGCCAGCAGCATGCGGTCGGGATACCGCGCATCGAGCTCACGGCGCATCTGCTTCAATACCGCATGGGTCTCAGGCAGGTTCTCGTTCGTGGTGCCCTCCCGAACACACAGGTACGGCACCGCGTCCAGCCGCAGGGCGTCGACCCCGAGATCGAGCCAGAACATCATCACGTCGATGACCGCGGAGACGACCTCCGGATTGTTGTGATTCAGATCCGGCTGGTGCGAGAAGAACCGGTGCCAGTAGGTACTGCCCGGCGACCTGGTCGTAGGTCCAGTTCGACTTTTCGGTATCGGTGAAGATGATGCGCGTTTCGGGAAACTTCTGATCCGTGTCGCTCCAGACGTAGAACTCCCGTTCCCGCGAGCCGCGCGGCGCCCGGCGAGCCGCCTGGAACCAGGGGTGCTGGTCGGACGTGTGGTTGATGACCAGCTCGATCAGCACCCGGATGCCGCGCGCGTGCGCCTCGGAGACCAGGACCTTGAAATCGTCGAGCGAGCCGTAACTCGCGTGCACATCGCGGTAGTCCGAGATGTCGTACCCGTCGTCTTTCAGCGGCGACGGGAAGAACGGGAGGAGCCAGAGGCATGTGATGCCGAGGTCCTCCAGGTAATCAAGCTTGCTGGTGAGGCCTGGAAAATCGCCGACGCCGTCGTTGGTGCTGTCGAAGAACGACTTGACGTGCGCTTCGTAGATGATGGCGTCCTTGTACCAGAGCGCGTCGTCGGTAAGCTTCATGGCAGTGGTGCGAGAGCGTGCGGGAACCGGAAAGAGGGCCTCGGCGGCGGGCCCGGTCACCTCAGGAGGTGACCGGGCCTCTTGGCTTCTTCTGTTCGCCCGGTGCGTCACCGGCCGCAACCGGTTCAGGATCCGGCTCGAGGGACCACCTCGGGGCCCGGCACGTTGCGCACGGTGTGCCTCTTCGGCTTCGGCGTGGGCTGGGCGGCCTCGGCCTGAGCCCACGCCGCCTGCGCCAGCGCGGGCTCGATCGGCGTCGCCTTGGTCATCTCCACGTCCGACTTCCGGTCGCCGATTCGCGGCACGACCCGCACGAGCCGGAACAGGGCCACCGAGCGTCCGACGGTAGGGTAGGCGGTACCCCCTTCGAGGCGATCCGGTGGCACCTCGGCGTCGCTGGTGTCCAACAGCCGTTCCCAGCGCTCGTCGGCGTCTTCGACAGGCAGCGTGAAATCGATTCCGTCGTGGTGGGCGTTGAGCAGCAGCAGCAGCGTGTCGCCGGCGACGGGCTGCCCGCGCTCGTCCACTTCGTCGATGGCATTTCCTTCGAGCCGCACGCCGAGAGCCCGCACGAACCCGGCGTGCCAGCTCTCGTCGGTCATCTCGCTGCCGCCCGGGTCGAGCCAGGCGATGTCTTTGACGTCGGCACCGCGCACGGCTCGCCCGCGGAAGAACCGGCGGCGCCGGAGCACCGGGTGCTCGTGGCGGATGCGAATGAGCCTGCTGGTAAAGTCGAGGAGCTCACGCTGGGCGGGCGTCAGGTCCCATGACGTCCACGAGATCTCGTTGTCCTGACAGTAGGCGTTGTTGTTGCCCCGCTGGGTGCGCTGGATCTCGTCGCCTCCGCTCAGCATCGGGACACCCTGCGAGAGCAGCAGCGTCGCCAGCAGATTGCGCTGCTGCCGCTCGCGCAGCGCATTCACCGCGGGATTGTCGGTCTCCCCCTCCACGCCGCAGTTCCAGCTGAGGTTATGGCCTTCGCCGTCGTTGTTGCCGTCTCCGTTCGCCTCGTTGTGCTTCTCGTTGTACGTGACCAGGTCGCGCAGCGTGAATCCGTCGTGGGCGGTGATGAAGTTGATGCTCGCGTACGGGCGGCGCCCACTCGGCTCGTAGAGATCGTTGCTGCCGGCGAGCCGGCTGGCGAGCTCGGACACGACGCCACCGTCGCCGCGCCAGAAGCGCCGCACCGCGTCGCGGTACTTGCCGTTCCACTCGGTCCAGAGCACCGGGAAATTGCCGACCTGGTAGCCGCCGGCGCCGAGGTCCCAGGGCTCCGCGATCAGCTTCACCTGCGACAGCACCGGATCCTGATGGATGATGTCGAAGAACGCACCCAGGCGATCCACTTCGTACAGCTCGCGTGCCAGCGCGCTCGCCAGGTCGAAGCGGAAGCCGTCGACGTGCATCTCGAGCACCCAGTAGCGCAGGCTGTCCATGATCAGCTGCAGCACCTGCGGGCTCTGCATGTTGAGCGTGTTGCCGCACCCGGTGAAGTCGAGATAGTAGCGGGGGTTCTCCGCCAGCAGCCGGTAGTACGCGCGGTTGTCGATGCCGCGCAGCGACAGCGTGGGCCCGAGGTGATTGCCTTCCGCCGTGTGGTTGTAGACGACGTCGAGAATGACTTCGAGGCCGGCGTTGTGCAGCGCCCGCACCATCCGCTTGAACTCGCGCACCGTGCCGGTCGGCGTTTGGTCGGCCGCGTAGCGGATGTTGGGCGCAAAGAACGCGAGCGTGTTGTAGCCCCAGTAGTTCGTGAGGCCTCGCTCCACCAGGTGGCGGTCGTACGAGTGGTGGTGCACGGGCATGAGCTCGACGGCCGTGACACCGAGCTTCAGGAGATGGCTGATTGCGGCGTCGGTGGTGAGCGCCTCGTAGGTTCCGCGGATCCGCTCCGGCAGGCGGGTCTGCAGCTTCGAGAAGCCGCGCACGTGCATCTCGTAGATGACGGTCTGGTGCCACGGCGTGCGCGGCCGGCGGTCGTCGCCCCAGGTGAACGCCGAATCGACGACCGCGGCCAGGGGCGCGAACGGAGCGCTGTCCCGCGGGTCGAACACCACGTCAGCCTGTGGTTGCCCAATCGTGTACCCGAACATCGCATCGTCCCACGTCACGGGGCGGGCGATCGCCTTGGCGTACGGATCGAGCACCACCTTGTTCGGATTGAACCGGTGGCCATTGGCTGGATCCCAGGGTCCGTGGATGCGATACCCGTACAGCTGACCCGGCCGGACGTCCGGCACATAGCCGTGCCAGTTCATGGTCGTCTGCTCGGGCAGCGGAATGCGCTCGCTTTCGACCGTTGCCTCGGGACTATCGAAGAGGCAGAGGTCCACACGGGTCGCGTGCTCGGAGAAGATCGAGAAATTTACGCCGAGTCCATTCCACGTGGCGCCAAGGGGATACGGCTCGCCGGGCCAGACGCGGATAGGGCTGTCCGCGGAGCGGGCGGCAACGCGGTGAGGACCGTGCGCTGTCATAGGTGCTCAGCTACGCGTCGCACGAAACGTGCCAGAAAGACACGGACGGGGCCGTGGGCGTGGACGGTGGGCGGTGAGCCGTGGGCCGTGGGCGGTGGCGTTGCGCGTGGCATGCACCGCCGCGGGCCTCAGAGGCCTGCCGAGTATCTATCGTTGGCCCACGGCTCCGCCGTATCGGAGTAGCCGCGCTCTTCCCAGAAGCCGCGTTGGTTGTGGGCGAGGAACTCGATCCGGCGGATCCACTTCGTGCCTTTCCACGCGTACAGCTTGGGCGTGATCATGCGGCAAGGCCCGCCGTGCTCGCGGGGGAGCGGCTGGCCCTCCCATGTGTGGACCAGCAGAACATCGTCTTCCACGGCCCGTGCGAGCGGGAGGTTGGTCGTATAGGGGATGCGCGTGCCCGGAGCGACGTCGTACCCGGTGCACAGGACGAACGCCGCTTCGGGCTGTGGTATTGCCAGCTCCGCGATCGTTCGGAAGCGCACGCCGCCCCACCGGTTGTCGAAGCGGCTCCAGGTCGTGACGCAGTGAAAGTCGCTGACGTCTTCGGCCTGCGGCAGCGCCAGGAAATCGGCCCACGTCAGCGTCAGCGGGTTCTCGACGAGCCCGCCCACCTCGAGTCGCCACCGGCTGGTGGGGACGTCCGGCATATCGCCGAGATCGAGCACGGGCCAGTTCTTCACCACGTGCTGGCCCACCGGCAGCTTGGGCATTCCGTCGCGATTGCTCGGCCCGCTGCCGAGCGGCACGAAGCCGCGCACGTCGACATTCACCGCTTCCGCGTGCAGCCGACGCTGGCGCTCGATGTAGCGAAGCCGCTTCTCGACGAGGCTGTCACGCATGTGTGCTCACGGAATGCACCCATACGGTGTGCATTGCGTGCACGCCCTGCACTCCGCGTTCGAGCATCTCGCATTGTGCATTCTGCATTCTGCATTGTGCATTGTGCATTGTGCATTGTGCATTTGTAGAGTCAGCTCCCCTCGCGCCCCACGGCGACCTGCGCCGGCCGCAACACTTCGTCACCGATCCTGTACCCGCGCCGGATCACGCCAAGGATCTTCTCGTCGTCTTCCGATCGCGTCGCGGGCACCACCGCGATTGCCTCGTGCTGCGCCGGGTCGAAGGGCTGATGCAGCGGCTCGATCGGTTGGATGCCGAAACCTTCCAGGCGTTGCAGGAACTGCTGCCGCACCATTTCGACCCCGTGCACCAGCACGTCGACGGTGCGCGCCTCCTTCCCCGACTCGATCGCCCGGTCGAGGTTGTCGACGACTTCCAGGAGGTCCACGAGGATGGCACGTTTGCCGCGCTCCACTTCCTTCGCGACATCCCGGCGCGCCCGCGCACGCGACTCCTCGAACTCGCCTGCGGCCGACTTGTACTGCTGGATGTAGTCCTGCAGCATGCGATCCTTCTCCGCGAGCCTGGCCTCGAGCTCCTCGACGTAGGTGGGCTTTCCGGCAGGGGTCTCGGTGGTCTCGGCCGTGTCGCCACGCGCCCACCAGCGACGGTCCACCACTTTCATCTCGGGCGTGCGCGCCGCCAGCCTTCGGCAGCTGGTCATCCGGTCGGTCGTCCATGGTCGATCACGATAACACTGGCCGGCGGGGTCGCACGCGGGCACTGGCTCACAGGCGTCACTTGCCGCGGGGCTCGATTGCAACTGAGCCTGCACTCGGCCGCGCGCCAGCGGACTAAACCGCGATTCACTGGTGTAGTCATGTGGGGCAGGCCTTCAGGCCTGCTAGCGCGCACCGATTTGCAGGGCTGAAGCCCTGCCCCACGTTTCGGAGTCCGCGCGCCACGCCGGACCAAACCCGCGATTCACTGGTGTAGTCATGTGGGGCAGGCCTTCAGGCCTGCTAGCGCGCACCGATTTGCAGGGCTGAAGCCCTGCCCCACATTTCGGAGTCCGCGCGCCACGCCGGACTAAACCCGCGATTCACTGGTGTAGTCATGTGGGGCAGGCCTTCAGGCCTGCTAGCGCGCACCGATTTGCAGGGCTGAAGCCCTGCCCCACATTTCGGAGAGTCCGCGCGCCACGCCGGGACTAAACCCGCGATTCACTGGTGTAGTCATGTGGGGCAGGCCTTCAGGCCTGCTAGTGCGCACCGATTTGCAGGGCTGAAGCCCTGCCCCACATTTCGGAGTCCGCGCGCCACGCCGGACTAAACCCGCGATTCACTCGTGTAGTCATGTGGGGCAGGCCTTCAGGCCTGCTAGTGCGCCCCGATTTGCAGGGCTGAAGCCCTGCCCCACATTTCGGAGTCCGCGCGCCACGCGGGACTAAACCCGCGATTCACTGGTGTAGTCATGTGGGGCAGCCTTCAGGCCTGCTAGTGCGCACCGATTTGCAGGGCTGAAGCCCTGAACGGATCGCCGCCACGATCGCATTACTGGTACAGCGGTGCGGTGACACCAGAAGCGAGCACTGGGTCTAAGGTCCCGGCGCCACACCCGAGATCCCCGGCAGGCCACACCGAGCGCGCCGGCGCCAGTCGTCACGTCATCGCATCATGGTGCGGCCGCACGGTTCGGCGGGATCGGGTGCGCCGTACGTCGATTGAATCAGACGCGGCGATCCGCCCGGCGGCAGCACGAGCGTGAACAGGCGCGCGTACTCGGCGTCACAGATGTCGGGCAGCTGCGGTCCGCCTAGCGCCGCGATGACTGGCGGGATCGTGTTGGTGTGGCCGACCACCACCACGAGTCCGCCCGCGGCCTGGCTTCTCACCGCGGCTGCCACCTCCCGGACGTGGGCCTCGGTGTCGGTGCCCGCCCGCACGACGACCGGCGTGAGGTGCCGTGCGGTCGCGATCGGTTCAGCGGTCTTGCGGGTACGCTCGTATTGCGACGTGATGACGGCGTCCACCCGCGCGTCGCGCAGCGCTTGGGCGAGGGCGTCAGCCCGGGCGCGGCCGGCGTCGGTGAGCCCAGGATCGTCCGCGGGGCTCGCCGCCTTCTCCGCGTGGCGCACGAGGACGACTATCGTCGGCGCGGCGGACTGTGCGTGGAGCGGTGCGACAGCCGCGATGGACACGACCGCCAGAACCAGAGCGCGGTGCAGAACCATGGCCGTAGTGTACGGGCCGTCCGGCGAAACCGAAGTCCCGGGTGCACGCGGTCCGCTCAGGGTTCGACGCAACCGCTTCCTCCCGGATCGCTTGAGCTCCCTGTTGTGAGTGTCGGCGGCCGCCGATTACCGGTCCTCACCCGAATTCACTCCGGACCTCGAACGACAGACTCTGCGCCGTCTGCAGCGCGATCGAGAGGTCCCCGCTCCAGCCGGGCCTGGGCGACGCGCACGTGTGCCTCGTCGCCCATGATGTACAGATCGTCCTCGGCCGCGAGCTCCACGTCCGCGGTTGGTGATGTCATCGTGCGACCTTCGCGCCTGATGGCGAGTATCGTCGCGCCCGTGTCAGCTCGCAGGTCGATGGCGCCAAGCGTCCGTCCCACGCTCCACGCCCCGGCAGGGAGGCGGAACATGCTGACCGGTGCGGCGGTCAGCTCCGCCGGCAGGCTGTCGAAGGGGACGGCGGCCGCCCGTGCGGCGCGCACCGGCGCGGCGTAGGTCGCCTCGCGGTACGTACCGAGCAGCACCTCGGCGATGTTCCCGGGAATCTCCAGACGCGCGAGCAGCTGCGCGACAACCTCGAAGGAGGCCTCGATCTCCTCGGCAACGGCCACGGTTGCGCCGGCGCGGCGCAGGCGCTCGGCCTCGAGCCGGTAGCGGGTGCGCGCGACGATGGGCACCGTGGTGGAGACGGTACGGATCGACCGCACGGCGCGCTCCGTCGCGTCCGGGTCCGACAGCACAGCCACGACGGCGGCAGCATGCGCCACTCCCGCGGCTTCGAGTGCGTCCGGCGCAGTAACGTCGGCGTACACGAGCGGCTCGCCGGCTGCCGCAGCCTGCTGCACTGTCTGGCCATTCAGATCGAGCGCGACGAAGGTCTGACGCCGATGTCGCGCAGCGCGCGTGCGATGACCCGGCCTCCCGCACCGTACCCCAGGATCACGACATGCCCGCTCATGTGGGCGCCCGCGGCGGGCTCGTGGCGTCCTGGCCCCCTCCACCAGCTCGCGACACGGGCACCCGCCGCGGGCGCCAGTGCCACCAGGCCGGGCCCTGCCATCATCGTCAGGATGGCGGCGCCGAGCAGCGGCTGCCACTCGCGCTCGCTGATCAAGCCAGCCGTCCTTGCCGTGCCCCCGAAGAGGAGCGAGAACTCGCCGACCTGCGCGAGCGCGAGTCCTGCTGCGGCCGCCAATCGAAGCGGCGAGCGGGTGAGGGTGAACGCGCATGCGGCGGAGATGGCCCTTGACCAGGAGAATGAGGGCCGCAAGGCCGATCAGCAGGGGCACCTGGCTCGCAAGCGCGCGCGGATCGACCAGCATTCCGACGGAGATGAAGAACAGGCTCGCGAGCAGGTCGCGGAGGGGGCGCACCTCCGCGTGCACCTGGTGGCTCACCTCGCTCTCCGCAAGCACCAGCCCCGCGAGAAACGCGCCCACCGCCATGGAGAGGCCCGCGAGAGAAGTGAGCCAGGCCGTCCCGATGCTCGCCAGCAGCACCGCCAGTGAAAACGCTTCGCGTCCGGTCGTGCTGACCAGCCGCACGAGGGCTGGCAGGACCATGCGCGCGACCAGGGCGACGCCGGCGAGCACCGCCGTGACGCGCACGATCGCGCCGGTCAGGGATTCGCCCTGGAGCGCCGCGTCTCCCCCGAACAGCACCGGCGTGAGCACCAGGAGCACGATGACGGCGAGGTCCTGCAGCAGGAGCACTCCGATCGCCAGCTGCCCGTGCGGCGAGTGCGCCTGGTTGTGGCGGGTCAACTCCTTGATGACGATCGCCGTGCTGGAGAGCGCGACGAAGACGCCCAGCACCACGAGCCGGCGGAAGCCCGACTGCCCGAGGGCTACCGCGATGGCCATCACCACCGCCGTCGTCACGACCATCTGCGCGGCGCCGCCGAAGACGACGCGTCCCCACGTCCGGCGCAGGCCCGCCACTGAGAAGTCCAGCCCCGCCGTGAAGAGCAGCAAGGAGATCCCGATCTCGGCCAGCACCTCCACGTCCGCCTGCGTTCCGACGACGCGGAGTCCGGCAGGGCCGGTGATGATGCCGGAGAGAATCAGCGCGACGATCGCCGGCACCCGCAGGCGGCGAGCCACCACCAGCAGCGCCAGCGCGGCGGCGTAGACGATGACGAGTTCCTGGAGCAGGGAGCCGTGGGACATCGTGTCAGCCGAGGGTGGGATGACGGTTCAGCGTGGAGAGCATGTCCTACTGTAATCGCTGTGCCCCGGCGCGCGGCCGGGGCGCTTCGGCCCCGGCCCCATGCTGCACCGCCCAGCGCCCAGCGCCCGCGCCGAGCGCTCGATGAGTGTCTGCGATAGACTGATCCGCCATGCCGTCGCCCAAGAAGATCGTGCTCGCGTATTCCGGTGGCCTCGATACGTCCGTCATCCTGCCGTGGCTGAAGGAACGGTATCCAGGTGTGCGGTTGGTCGCATTCGCGGCGGAGCTGGGGCAGGGGTCCGAGCTCAAAGGGATCGAGCGCAAGGCGAAGAAGAGCGGCGCGGACGAAGTCGTCGTTCGGGACCTGCGTCGCGAGTTCGCCGAAGACTACTGCTTTCCGATGCTGCGGGCCCATGCCAGCTACGAATCCGATTACCTGCTCGGCACGAGCATCGCGCGTCCGCTGATCGCGAAGGCGCAGGTGGACGTGGCGCACGAGACCGGCGCCGACGCTGTGGCGCACGGCGCAACGGGGAAGGGCAACGACCAGGTGCGGTTCGAGCTGACCTGCATGGCGCTGGACCCGTCGCTGTCGATTATCTCGCCGTGGAAAGACCCCCGATTCCTGGCCGATGGGCTGAACGACCGCGAGACAGCCGTCGACTATGCCGGGCGGCACAACATTCCGATCACGCAGACGAAGGAGAAGCTCTACTCGCAGGATCGCAACCTGTGGCACATCTCCCACGAGGGCGGCGAGATCGAAGATCCCTCACAGGAGCCTCTCGAGCGCGTCTACACGATCAGCCGGCCCGTCAGCGAGGCGCCCGACAAGGCGGAATACGTCGAGATCGAGTTCAAGAGTGGCAACCCGGTGGCCGTGAACGGCACGCGCTACACCCGCGCGGGGCACGAGCTCATCGCCGCGCTGAACACCATGGGCGGTAAGCACGGGGTCGGGCAGATCACGATCGTCGAGAACCGCCTGGTCGGCATGAAGAGCCGGGGGGTCTACGAAACCCCCGGCGGGACGATCCTGTACGAGGCGCACCGCGCGCTCGAGCAGTTGTGCCTCGAGCGCGACCTGTCGCATTTCAAACAGCAGGCCGCCCTCAAGTACGGGGAGCTCGTGTACTACGGACAGTGGTTCCACCCGCTGCGCGAGGCGCTGCAGGCCTTCGTGGACCAGGCCAGCGAGGTGGTCACCGGCAAAGTGCGCGTGAAGCTGTTCAAGGGTCGTGCGACGACCGTCGGCGCGACCTCGCCGCTGTCGCTCTACGACACGAGGCTGGCGAGCTTCGCGATGAAGGACTACGACGTCACCGCGGCGCGCGGCTTCATCGACCTGTTCGGGCTGCCGATGAAGGTGCGCGGGATGAAGCAGGGGCAGGGGAGGACGCAGGAAATGAAAAATGTAGAATGCAAAATGCAAAAGTGCAAGGCAAGAGGCACCGCGGCCCTCGACATCCGGCGACGTCCGGAGCATCGTGTGCATTGTGCATTCTGCATCGTGCATTACTGCGTCACCTGACCTTTGACCACCTTCTCGTCGCCGACCACGACCAGCGTCAGCTGCTCGGGGTCCAGGTACTTCTTCGTCATGTCCGTCACCTGCGCCGGGGTGACGGCCTGCACGCGATCGACGTACTTCGCCAGGTAGTCGTCGCCGAGTCCGTGCAGATCGACGAACGCGAGCTGTCCGATGACGCCGGAACGTGAGGCGTTACGGACCACGAAGGTGCCTGCCATATTCTTCTGGATGCCCGCGAGCTCGTCGGGCGCCGGAGGCTCGGTCCGGAGGCGCACGATCTCCTTCCTGATCTCCTCGAGCGAGTCGCCTGTGTTTGCGGTGGTCACGTCCGCAGTCTGCACCCAGTGCGCCGTCTTGAGATTGTTGCTGATGGAGCTGTACGGCGAGTAGGCGTACCCCTTCTGCTCGCGAATGTTCGACGTGACGCGCGAACCGAATGACCCGCCGAGCAGCGAGTTCATCACGCTCATGGGAATGGCATCCGGGTTCGACGCGTCGGGGACGCGACCCCCGAGGAGGAGCGTGGATTGCGGCGCTCCGGGCCGGTCGAGGAGGGCAAAACCCCGCGGCTGTCTGGCTGGCGGCGGGGGGGCGGCGGGGCTCTCGACGCGCTCCCACGATCCAAACGCGTCGCGGATGGCGGCCTCGAGCGCTGGCTGGTCGAAGACCCCTGCGACGTAGAGCCGCGCGCGGTTGGGCCCGAAGCGTGCGTGATGGAAGGCCTGGACCTGCTCGAGCGTGTAGCCGCCGAGCATCGCCTCTGTCGGGAAGGTCCGGCCGTAGGGGTGGTCCCCGTAGATCAGGGCGGCGAAGCGTTCGCCCGCGACCGCTTGCGGCGTGCTCTTCTGGATGGCGAGGTCGCGCAGCAGCCCCGCCTTCACGCGCGCCAATGCGTCCTGGGGGAGCCGCGGCTCCCGTGCAACCTCCGCCACGAGGCGTGCCCCTGCGGCGCCGCGGTCGGCCAGCACCTCGGTGGTGATCGAGGCCGTGTCGGGACCGACCGAGACGGACAGTTCACCGCCCATCCCGGCGAGCTCGCGCGCGAGCGCGTCGGCGGCGCGAGCCCTGGTCCCTTCCTCCAGCATCCGGCCGGTCAGATCGGCCAGCCAGACCTGGTCGGCGCCTTCGTACAGGTTGCCGGCGTCTACGACGAGCCGGAAGGCAACCTTCGGCACCTGTCCAAACGGCACCATGGTGACCGCAAGACCGTTGGGCAGGGTGAACCGCATCGGTTTCGGCAGCGTGAAGTTCTTCGGTGTGCCGGCCGGGGGCGGAGACTGGCGCGGGGTCTGAGCCCACGCTGGCGCTGCAAGGACGGGCGCGATCAACAGCAGGCCGGTGACGAGGACGGGGAAGCGAGCGGTCAGGATGCGCATGGTACCTCGCGATTCACTTCGGGGCATCCGCCGCCGGCGCAGCGGGCTTCGCGCCGGGGGTCACGGTGTAGATCGTACGGTTGCCGGGGCGCAGGTACTCGCGCGCCGTCTCCTGCAGCACGGCGGGCGTGACTTTCGCGAACTCGGCTTCCAGGCTGTTGATGCGGGCCGGGTCGTCGTCGAACAGCGCCAGCGCGGCGAGCAGGTTGGCGCGGCCGAACCCGGCGAATGTTTCCAGGCTCGCGTAGAGCCCTGACCGCATCTTCACCTGAGCCCGGTCCAGCGTCGCCGCGTCCACCGGCTGCGTGCGCAGCTGATTCACTGTCGCGTCGAACGCCTCGACCACGGCGTCGCTCGTCGTGCCCGTGTCATGGAAGAACTGCGAGATCCACAGCATGGGGCCGCTGTAATCGAACATGTCGCCAAGCCCGAAGTTGATGCCGGCCTCCACGCGGGTGGTCAGGCCGCGCTTGCGGACCAGCTCGTCGTAGAGCAGTGAGTCGGCGCCCTGCGCCAGCAGCTGATCGATCAGGCCGAACGCGTACCACTGGGGCGTGTTCCGCTCCGGCACGTGGTACGCGATCCCGAGCGCCGGGCGGGTGGCGAGCGGGTCCACGCGGCCGGCCCGCTTCTCCTTGTCCTGTCGCGGCTCGCGCAGGTCTGGCGGGGGCGGCAGCGTCGCCGATGGGATGCCGGCGAAGTACTGCTGCACCCACGTCTTCGCCTGTGCCGCCTCGAAGTCGCCGGACACGACCAGCACGGCATTGTTCGGCGCGTAGAACGTCTTGAAGAACCCCTGCACATCCGCGATCGTGGCCGCGTCGAGGTGCTCGAGATCGCCGTAGAAGTTGTGCGCGTTGTACCAGTTCTCGTTCGCGGCCATGGGCAGGTCGATCCACGGGAACCCGCCATACGGCTGGTTCAACACGTTGACGCGGACCTCGCTCTTCACGACATCCTGCTGGTTCTTCAGATTCTCAGGAGTGATGTCGAGGCCGCGCATTCGATCGGCCTCGGCCCAGAGCACCGTCTGGAGCACGTGCGACGGAATGACCTGGTAGTAGTTCGTGAAGTCGAAGCGCGTGGAGCCATTCAGCAGCCCGCCATTCGACTCGACGAGCCTGATGAACTGCATCTTCCCGAGGTTGCCGGAGCCCTGGAACATCATGTGCTCGAACAGGTGAGCGAACCCGGTGCGGTCTTTCGGCTCGTTGCGGAACCCGATCTTGTAGTACACGGCCGCGGCAACGGTAGGCGTCGTGGTGTCGCGCGAGAGCACCACCTTGAGGCCGTTCGGGAGCGTGTAGGTACTCGACCGGCACCTGGAGCCGCCCCTGTGCGGGTGCGGCTGACGGCTGGCGTGCCGCAAGCGCGGGCGCGAAGAGGAGCGCCGCGCACGCCGCGAGCGCGAGCGGAACGGGCCGCATACGCGCGGTCGTGTTCGACGTGGGCGGGGCCGCCCGATGCATCTGCATGCGAGATCTCCGGATGGCGCGCGGGTCGCGCGCGAAGTTCAGAGTCCGCTCAGGATACGACGAGTACGCCGCTCCCGTTCACAGGCCGGGGCGCTTTGACGCGGTTCGTCCCGCGGTTCATCCCAGATGACTTCGGCGGGGGGCTCTCGAGCGTGATGTCGCTACGGCGTGCGAACACGGCCCTGGCGCGGGGCGCCGTGGTATGGTCCCCCACGCCGGCGTCCATGCCGTGGCCGCAGAACCCTGACGGTCAGCACTGGCGCGCCTGCGCGCGGAGTGCTGCCCAATGGCTGCCGGCCGGTTCATAATCCACGCTTGCGGCGCGACCGCGCGAAGATCGAACCCGGCATCCGCGAGCTCGGCCACGGCGAGCCACGGTCGATCGATGGCAACGGCCGTCCGATCGGGAGCGCGGAACTCTGAGTCGACGTTGATCTTCGAGGCGTTGCCCTGTTCGCGCTAATTTTACACCTGACCACTTACAGAAGGAGGCCCCTCGTGATTGTCATCCGCAACGTATTCCAGTTGAAGTTCGGGAAGGCTCGTGAGGCTCTGGCGGTAATGAAAGAAGGGGTCGCCATTCAGAAGCGGCTCGCACCGGACGCGTCTGCGCGGCTGCTCACCGATGTCACCGGCCCCTTCTACACGCTCGTGCTGGAGCTGACGGTGCCCGGGCTCGCGGCTTTTGAAGCCACAGCGCCGAAGGTTTTTGGTGACCCGGAGTTTCAGGCCAACTACCAGAAGATGGCACCGCTCGTGGAGTCCGGGCACCGTGAGATTTTCACGATCGTTGATTGAGGTCGAGCCTGGATCCTGACGGCCTGTCGAGGCGGAGCTGAGCTGAAACTCACGCTATCGATCCGCCACTCGGCGCGCGCATAGTGCGCGGCAACAACCGGGCAACCAGGTTTTCCCATGATCGGCACCATCGTCTCGCATTACCGGATCCTCAGCCACATCGGCGCGGGCGGTATGGGCACGGTGTACCTCGCCGAGGATACCAACCTCAAGCGGCAGCGTCGCGCTCAAGTTTCTGTCGCCGGGAACGATCCATGATCCAGAGGCGGCCGCCCGCCTGCTGCGCGAAGCGCGGGCCGCCAGTGCGCTCGACCATCCCCACATCGCCACGGTGTACGAGATCGGCGACCACGCCGGTCAGCCGTTCATCGCGATGGCGCACTATGAGGGCGAAACCCTGGCTGCGCGTGTTGCGCGCGGTCAGATGCCTGTGGGCGAGACTGCCCGGATCCTTGCGCAGCTGGCCGACGCACTTGACGCCGCGCACGCCGCTGGCGTCGTTCACCGCGATCTCAAACCGTCAAACCTGCTGCTGACGCTGACGGGACAACTCAAAGTCCTTGATTTCGGGCTTGCGAAGATCGACACCGGCGAGACCGCGACGCAGCTCACGGCCGCCGGCAGCACGGTGGGAACCGCCGCGTACATGTCGCCCGAGCAGGCCGCCGGGGAACCGGTGGATGCGCGGTCGGATCTCTGGTCGCTTGGCGTAGTCACCTACGAGATGCTGACGGGTCAGCCGCCGTTCAACGGCACGAGCGCGCTGGCGATCATCCATGCGGTGCTGACGGCGACGCCTTCACCGGTCAGGACACTGCGGCCAGACCTCCCACCGGAGCTGGAAGACATCGTCAACCGAACGCTCGTTCGCGATCGCAGCCGGCGCACGATCACTGCAGGTGAGGTGCGCGATCGTGCGGCTGCATGTCACGCACGGTTGTCATCCGGACAATCGGCCGCTGTCGCGCGCCCCCGTGTGCCGCGCCGTGGGTGGATTGTCGCCGCGGTCCTCGGCGTCGCCGTTGCTGCCGGCGGTGTTGCCTGGCGCATGGAGCGAAACGCGAAGACCCGTTGGGCCCGGCACCAGGCGCTGCCGCAAATCATCAGGCTCGCCGGTGCCGACCAGTTCGACGATGCCTACCGCCTCGCGCAGCAGGCGCGGCCTTACATCGCGGACGATCCACTGCTCGCCGAACAGCTGCGGGCGATCTCCCGGCGGGCGCTCATTGTCACGGATCCCCCTGGTGCGGAGGTGTTTTATCGCCCGTACGGCCGTCGCAGTGAGCCTTGGCGGCGGCTCGGTACAGGCCCGATCGACACGTTTGTACCGCGGGGCGTGCTGCACTTCAAGGCGACGATGACAGGTCGCCAGCCGGCCGAGGATGTTGGTCCTCGCCAGTTCGCCCGTGAGGCAAACATCCATTTGAGTCTTGTCGCAGGAAACCAGGCGCCGCCGGGGATGGTGCGGATCACCAGCCCCACACAGATGTCCGGGCTGCACATCGCCGGCCTCGAACATGCTCCCGACGTTCGTCTGCCGGACTACTGGATCGACCGCCATGAGGTCACGAATGACGCATTCAAACGATTCGTAGACGACGGCGGATACCGCCGCCCGGAGCTGTGGCGCGAGCCATTTCTGAAGGACGGCCGGGAATTGACGTTCGCAGCGGCAATGGCGCACTTCCGCGACGCCACGGGCCGGCCGGGGCCCGCGACGTGGGAAATGGGCGCGTACGTCGCCGGAACGGAGAACCATCCGGTGGCTGGCGTGAGTTGGTATGAGGCGGCCGCATATGCGCGCTGGGCCGGCAAGTCCCTTCCGACCCTCTACCACTGGAGCCGCGCGGCAGACCCGTATCTGAGCGCTGACGTCGTGCCCGTCAGTAATTTCAGCGGAAAATCCCTCCTCCCGGCCGGCGCCGCGGCCGGCATCACGCACGGTGGCACGATGGATATGGCTGGCAACGTGAAGGAGTGGTGCCTGACCGCCGCCGGAACGAGACGTTACATCGCGGGCGGCGCGTGGAACGAGCCCACGTACGCGTTCAACGATGTGGACGCGCAGTCGCCGTTTGCGCGGTACGCAACGCATGGATTCCGCTGCATCAAGCTGGACCGCCCAGGCGATCTGTCCCCTGCACTGACGGCCAGCATCGACCTCCCATCACGCGATCTGCGAAAGGCGAGGCCGGTCAGCGCGTCGCTGGTCGAGGCGTGGCAACGCCTGCTGTATACCTTCGACCACGCGGACCTGCACGCAAGGGTCGAAGCGGTGGACGACTCGTCGCGTGAGTGGCGCGTGGAGAAAGTGAGCTACGCCGCAGCGTACGGCGACGAGCGCATCCTGGCCTATCTGTTCCTCCCCAAGAATGCGAAGCCGCCGTACCAGGTCATGGTGAGCTGGGGGTCAGCTGGATTGCATGAGCGTTCCAGCACCACAACGAACGACTTCGACCGGTACACCTTCATCGTGCGGAGCGGCCGTGCGTTCCTGTACCCGATCTACAAGAGCATGTTCGAGCGTGCCGATGGGCTGAAAGCCGACATTCCAGACACGACGACCGTCTGGCGCGATCACGTGATCATGTGGTCGAAGGACATGGGGCGCTCAATCGATTACCTGGAAAGCCGCGCCGACATCGCGAAGGGCAAAATCGGACACATCGCCTTGAGCTCGGACCGCACGCCATTGACCCTGGCGGTTGAGCCGCGGATCTCTCTCGCCGTGATTTATTGCGGCGGGTTCGCGCGGCAGGAATCGTTGCCGGAAGCGGATCCGCTGAACTTCGCACCGCTCGTCAAAGTGCCCGTCCTGATGCTCAACGGCCGCTATGATTACTACTATCCAACCGCCAGCTCCCAGGAGCCGCACTTCAATCTTCTCGGTACGCCGGCCGAACACAAACGCCGTGTCGTCTACGAATCGTCACACATGATCCCGCGCAATGAGACGATCAAGGAAGTGGTGAATTGGATGGAGAAGTACTGGGGCGAGCCGTCGCGCTGATCGCGGCCCTCTGGCGGTCATCCAATCGTGTGGGAGACTGGCCCGCATGTTTCCAGCTGTCGCCTTCGTAATCGCACTCAGCGCTCTGCAGCCGGCCAGCACGCCGGCCACGAGACCCGCGCCTCCGCCGGTCAGCGAAGCAGAGCCCGTGGCCGTGCCGCCGGCGACGCCGACGGCGCTTCGCTACTACACCAGCGGCAATCGATTGTGGGTGCTCGACCAGGTGGTGTCGATCGTGCTGCTCGCAGTCATCCTGTTCAGCGGCCTGTCTGCGAAACTGCGCACGTGGGCCCGGCGGATCGGGCGCAACTGGTTCTTCACGATCGTTCTCTACTGGACGTTGTTCACGATCCTCACCTTCGCCATCACGCTGCCGCTCACCTACTACGAAGAATTCGTGCGCCAGCATGAGTACGGCCTCTCGAATCAGACGCTGCAGAAATGGTGGACCGACTCGCTGACCGCACTGGCGGTGACCTGCGTGGCCGGCGGGCTGTTCCTGTGGGTGCCCTATCTGCTGCTGCGCAAGAGCCCGCGGCGATGGTGGTTGTACACCGCCGCTGCCGCCATTCCGTTCATCGTCGTCGCCAATCTCGTCGCGCCCATCTGGATTGCGCCGCTCTTCAACAAGTTCGAGCCGATGCGCGACAAGGCGCTGGAGACGAGGATCCTCGCGCTGGCGGATCGTGCCGGGATCGAGGGCAGCCGCGTGTTCGAGGTCAACAAGAGCGTCGATACGAAGACGCTGAATGCGTATGTCGCGGGCGTCTGGCAGACCAAGCGGATCGTCCTGTGGGACACGATCATCGCGCGCATGGACGATCGCGAGCTGCTCTTCGTGATGGGCCACGAGATGGGGCATTACGTCCTGGGGCACGTCTGGCAGCTCGTGGCGCTGTCATCGCTGCTGATCCTGGTCCTCCTCTACGCGGCCTACAAGACGATGGGCGCGATCGTGGCGCGCTGGGCACACCGGTTCGGGTTCTCCGACATTGCCGATGTGGCGTCGCTGCCGTTGTTGCTGCTCGTCACCAGCGTGTTCTCGCTGGTGATCGCGCCGGCGCAACTCGCGCTCACACGTCATCTCGAGCATGAAGCGGATCGCTTCGGGCTCGAGATCACGCAGACGAATCACAGCGCGGGCACCGCGTTCGTGAAGTTGCAGCAGGACGCGCTCGGGAACCCCTGGCCGGGACCGCTGTTCAAGCTGTGGCGCGCCCACCATCCGCCGCTGGGCGAGCGCATCGAGTTCAGCAACGACTATCACCCGTGGCGAGAGGGCGCGCCGCTGCGCTATGCGGACCGATTCAGGAACTGAAGCCCATGCTATCGGGTCGCAATTGACGAACGGGGTGCACTCGCCTACGATACCTACCTAGCTTGGTAAGGTGATGAAGCCGAAGAACGACATCCTGCAAGGCACCCTGACCCTGCTCGTGTTGCGGAGTGTCGAGGCGCGGGGCCCGCTGCACGGCTACGCGCTCTGCGGTCACATCCAGCGTGTCTCGGCAGAGCTGCTTCGGGTCGAGGAAGGGTCGCTCTATCCCGCCCTGCACCGCATGGAGCAGGAGGGCTGGCTCGCGGCGTCGTGGCGCCTCACCGAGAAGGGGCGCCGCGCCAAGTACTACACCATCACGCCGCGTGGACGCGCGCAGCTCGCGGCCGAACGGGAAAGTTGGGAGCGGCTCACGCGCGGCGTCGGCCGCGTGCTGCGCTACAGCTGACCATGTCGTGGCGCTCTGCGGATCGCGAACGTGTTCAGGCCGAATCGTCTGGCGATCGATCTGGACGACGAGCTCGCGTTTCACGTCGCGGAGCGGATCGACGAGCTGGTGGCGGCAGGAATGTCCCCGGAGGATGCGCGGGCCGAGGCGTTGCGGCGGTTCGGCAACTACCCGTTACAGCGTGACAGGACGAGGGACATGGACGTGATCGGCTGGCTCGAGTCATTGCTGTCGGACCTGCGATATGGCGCGCGTCAGCTGCGCCTGAACCGGGGTTTTGCCACGGTGGCCATCCTGTCGCTGGCGCTCGGCATCGGCGCGAACACGGCCATCTTTCAGTTGATCAACGCGCTGCGGCTGCGGAGCCTGCCGGTCGAGCGGCCGTGGGAGCTGGCGACCATCGACACGGAGCAGGAATTCTATTCCGCTGGCTGGTACACCGGGCGGCACACCGCGTTCACCTACGCGCAATTCAAAGAGTTCCAGCGCCAGCAGCGTGCGTTCAGCGGCCTGCTTGCGTTCGGGACGGCCCGATTCACTCTGAACCGCAGCGGCGAGGCGCAGCACGCGAACGGCCTGTACATCAGCGCGAACTTTCTCGACGTGCTGGGAGTCCGTCCGACGCTCGGCGGCGGCTTCGGACCCGAAGGCGACGCTCCGGATTGCGGCCGGGCGGGGGCGCTCCTCAGCTACCCGTTCTGGCAGCGGGCGTACGGAGGCGATCCGGCCGCGGTCGGGCGCGACATCTATCTCGACGGCCGCATGTTCCCAATCGTCGGCGTCACGCCTCCGGCGTTCTTCGGGCTCGAGCCCGGGCGCCAGTTCGACGTGGCGCTGCCGATCTGCGCCGACGTGCTGCTCTCGACCGACGGCAAGGGACGTCTCGCCCGGCTCGATGCCTGGTGGCTCTCGCTCGTCGGCCGACTGCATCCGGGATGGTCCCTCGACCGTGCGTCGGCGCACCTCCGCCAGATCTCGCCGGCCGTTTTCCGTCAGACGCTGCCCACCGTGTACCGTCCGCCCGATGCCGGAAAGTACCTGAAGAACCGCGTCAAGGCGATCGACGCCAGCGCCGGTCTGTCGGCGCTGCGCGAGGAGTACGAGAATCCACTGTGGCTGCTGCTGGCGGTCACGGTGCTGGTCCTGTTGATCGCGTGTGCGAATCTCGCCAACCTGCTGCTGGCGCGCGCCAGCGCCCGCCAACGCGAGATGGCGGTTCGCCAGGCGATGGGCGCATCGCGGCTCCGCCTCGTCGGGCAGCTCGCGTCCGAGAGTCTGCTGCTTGCGGCACTCGGCGCCGCCTTCGCCCTCGCGATCGCGCAGGCGCTCAGCCGGCTGCTCGTCGCGTTCCTGTCGGATCCGGACCAGCCGATCGTGTTGGCGCTGGGCATCGACGGGCACGTGTTCTGGTTCACCACGCTGCTGGCGCTCCTGACGTGCCTGCTGTTCGGCATTGGCCCCGCGATCAAGGCGGCCAGCCAGGCGCCCGTCACGGCCATGCAGGGAGGCCGCGGCACGACTGGAACCGCGGAGCGCCATCGGTTCCGCCGCGCGCTGGTCGTGGCGCAGGTCGCGCTCTCTCTCGTCCTGCTCGTCGGCGCGCTGCTCTTCGGTCAGACGCTGCGCAACCTCCTGCGCATCGATCCCGGCATCGCGCCCGAAGGTGTCCTCGTCGCCGCTGTCGACGCGCGGCTTCCCCGACTGCCTCCCGAACATCGCCGTGTCGTGTTCGATGAGATGCAGGAGCGGATCGCCGCGCAACCGGGTGTGGAGAGCGTGGCGCAGGTGTTCCTCAGCCCGTTCAGCGGGAACGGCTGGAACGACACCGCCCACGGCGAGGGCAGCGGCGCCTCCACCGGCGGCAAGCTGTCGTGGTTCAACCGCGTCGGTCCGGGTATTTCCGCACCCTGAAGACGGCGGTTCTCGCGGGCCGTGACTTCGGCCGTGGCGACACGGCCGGCGCGCCCCAGGTGGCCATCGTCAACGAGGAGTTCGCCCGGATCTTCTTCGGCGGGCGGAACCCCGTGGGGCGCACGTTCCGCGTCGAGGCCGGCGCCGGCAAACCGGAACCCGTGTATCAGATCGTCGGGCTCGTGAAGAACACGAAGTACAACGGGCTTCGCGAAAAGTCGCGGGCCATCGCCTTCCTGCCGGTGGCCCAGGACGAGGACTACCCGGATGAGCTCACCTTCCTCGTCCGCTCGCAGGCGCCACTCAGCACGACGATGGCAGGCATCCGGCGCGTGATGAACGACCTGCAGAGCGGGATGCTGGTGGAGTTCCGCGTGCTGGAGCTCCAGGTGGCGCGATCGGTTCAGCGCGAGCGGCTGATGGCCAGCGTCTCCGGCGCGTTTGGCCTGCTCGCCACGCTGCTGTCCACGCTCGGCCTCTACGGCGTCATGTCCTACATGGTCGCCCGTCGCCGCAACGAGATTGGCGTTCGTGTCGCCCTCGGTGCGAGCGCACGCGACGTGATCCGTCTCGTGCTCACCGAAGCGGGCCGACTGGTCGTGGTGGGCCTCGTGATCGGGGCCGCGACAGCCTTCGTGCTCGCGCGCTACGCCGAATCGCTGCTGTTCGGCCTGAAGCCCGGCGACGCGACCACGTTGGTGTTCGCGTGCCTGCTGCTGTCGACGACGGCGGCCGTGGCGAGCCTGCTGCCGACCCGTCGTGCGCTGAAACTCGATCCAGCAGTGGTCCTTCGGGACGAGTAGAGACGAGCTTCCGTGTAGTGCCGACGGAGCGGACGGACCTGCTGCCTCGGCGCGCGTGGACGCTGCACAAGGGCGGGCACGACCGGATGGACATGTGGCATTGGACCCGGCGCATTCTGATCGGCGCCTGCATGGCGCTGAGCGTCGCGGCCGTCACTGGTGCGACGTACCAATGGATCGCAACTCACCGGGAGCTGGCAACTACTCCGCCGCCGGGCCAGCTGGTGGATGTCGGAGGCCATAGACTACACATCTGGTGCGTCGGCTCGGGTACGCCGACGGTGGTGCTTGAGACTGGACTGGGCGGAATGAGTGCCGACTGGGGGTTCGTTCAGCCCGAAGCCGCACGTTTTACCCGGGTGTGCTCGTACGATCGGGCCGGCCTGGGCTACAGCGACTCGGGACCTTCGCCACGGACGGCACGTCGGATCGCGCGCGAACTGGCTCACTTGTTGAACCGCAGCCGCATCAGCGGACCGAGGTTCTCGTTGGCGCGTCTATCGGAGGGTTCCCGATACGTGTTTTCGCCTCTGACTATGCCGAGCGCGTCGCAGGGCTCGTGCTCGTCGATGCGACGCACGAGGACCAACTGGACGACGTGCCTCGGCTGGCCGCATTCGTCCCCCTTCTGTCTTCTACCGGGGTGCTCCGACTACTGGGCGTGTCGTTCGGCCCGAGACCCGACTCGTTGGCGCCCGCGGTTCGGCGATTCGCGCGGGCGACACAGTTCCGTGCGACAGCGTACAACGCGGCAGCAGACGAAATCCTACACGTTCGGGAAAGTGCGGCGGAGGTCCAGGCGAGTCGCCGTAAGCTCACGGTCCCTCTGGTGGTCGTCACGGCTGGGCGAGGCGCTGATCAGCGTATGGCGCACTTTGCAGCAAGACCAGGTTCAGTTGTCGGTGCGTGGGTGCCAAGTGATCGCCGCAGAATCGGGCCATGTCGTGCCGATTGATCAGCCGAGCGTCGTAGTGGACGGCATACGCGCGATCGTGGACGCAGTGAGAAAGGGCGGCGACGCCGGCTTCTGCCGATAGAGCCGTTTCTGCCCTCGCTGTTACAGTCCCGTGAACGGCAAGTGGCGACGCACGCGGCTGTTCCCTTCCCACGAGCAGGCGGAGCCGGTCGGAGCCATTGCTAACCTGCGCGCCGCTCGAGGCGCGGCGTCCGCCCACCTATGCCGCATCCTTTAGTCTGGCACCTGCTCAACCACCGTCACCGCGGCGCTCACCACGAACACCTTCTCGTTGTTGCTGCCGCGGTCAGCCGGAAACAGCAAGAATCCGTAGTCATTAGTGAGCGGTAGCTGTGCGCCCACCATGACCTCGCCGTCTGTGAACTTCACGGCGACGTGCATACCCAGCCTGGGTACCTCGAAGTGCTTCCACTCTGAGTAGTCGGGGTCGCCAGCAAAATCCTTGACGAAGAACACGGCCTTGAGATCCTGCACACGGACAATGACAGGCTCTCGGTTGTCAGCTCCGTCGAGCGGTATCAGGGTGAATGTTGGGCGGGCGGCGCTGAAGTCCTCCGTCTGCCCCTTCGTCACCCGGCCGTCGGCGTAGTGCGCCACAACGTTCTCAAGCCCTAAGGTATTGGTGTGCCATGGTGTCACTGCACCCATCCGCGCGCGAACCCGTGCGAGTCGAGCAACGCCTGCTCCGCAGGGGAGGCCCGCACGATGCACCAGCCGAAAGCGAGAACGGTGCCCAGCCCCCAAGAAACGAGGCGCCCGCCCCTGGTTCGGCCGAGTTGATACAGACACAGGTTGCCGTGCTCGTCCTCATCGAGCTGCGCTTCGAACTCCGGGCCTGTCGCCGACACGGCGATCGTCACTGCCGGCTTTTCGGGAGGATGGGTCGGCGCGGGGCGTGCGACCAGACGTACCCGCACGCGTCGCAGCGCAGCTCGAACGTCTCAACATTGACGGTGCCGAGCCGTACCCGCTCCGACGCGCAGTTAGGGCACGCAAACCCGTGAATGCGAGGGCGCGGTTGCGGAATCTGCTTGCGCCTGGCCATTGGGGGGAGTCAGGGCTATTGGTGCCGCTCGATGCTGCTCGTACGGGTTCGTACAGGCAGGCTGCTCGAACTGCTGGTGTACCGGCCAATGCAACCCAGTGGCCGGTCGCAATTGCGAGTTGTCGTGTGCCGTCTTGTGCAACGGCGAGGCTAGGAGTCCGACCGGGATCAGACTAGTGTCTGCGTGCCGTGACCCGAACACATGCAACGGGGACATCCGAGGCGGGCGTGTCGGAGGTCGGCATCGAGTGGTACGCGCGGCGTAACCGCAAGGTGCTGCGACCTGATTCCTCGCGGTGGGTTCGCACTGCGCGCTTGCGAGAGCCGACGGCTCACGCTTCGCTGGCGAGTTCCTCACACAGGTGTAGAACGCGGCTGGCCGGCAGCCTCAAGCTTCGCGGCGTCCGGAGCCGCGCGACGGCAGTTCGGCGTTGAGCGGCTTCGCTCTGTCGGGAAGGAAACTCCGGCGTTGCTTCTGCCGGCGCTCAGGATGCGACCAAATGTGGTCACAGGCGTCGCACCGGAGGTACAGGAACCACTCCAAAACGGTGGCCAGGCGGGCTTTCTCGCCCGCACACGAGGGGCATGCGAAACCACTCACGAGGGGATGAATGTCAGGGGGCTGTGTTCGGCGGTCCATACGGGTGCGCCGGATCGTAGCGCATCGTCGAGAGGCGGGAACCGGTCAGCGCACTCTGCCGAAGTGAATCGGAGGACGATTTGTCTCGATTGTGATACGCGAATGCGCCGAGCAGCAACGGCCGGGTCTCACCACCAATACGGGCCGCCATCACACGTTGAAGCCGCTGCTACTCGCCCGCATTTCTCCGCCCGAAGCCGCGAGGGTCAACCGGCACCCAGGCTAGCTCTTCAGTAATGGCGTGCAGCCCTGTAGTGGCCTAAGCAACTTTCCGATACACCCGCCAGAGTACTCGGAGAAAGGCAGGCCCATGAGCAAGGTGCACCTCGCGCTGTCGCGGTACAAAACGAGCCCCGAGCTTCGCGATTCAATTGAGCGACAAGCCGGTGAATTCGTCAGCAGCGAGCTGAATCGATGCGATGACGAGTGGCATGCTGCCGTCGCATCCGTGAAGGACACCGTCGCTGTTCTGGAGCGCTCGTGCGATGCTTTCTTGAGCAAACCTCACAGGACGCCATCAGGTGCCATTCAGCATCTCGTGGACCGCATCGTAAAGACCGCGTCGGACGAAGCGGAGCGCGCTGCCGAGTTGGTGCGGGCGGAGGCCGGGGTGCAACTCGCAAGTGCGGAGGCGTTGACCAATCGACTGGAGGCTGAGCTCAACGTTGCACGCGGCGAACTGATCACCACCCGTCAACAGTTCGACGCCGAACACGTCGCACGGACACGTGCCGAGGCCGAGTGGCACGGCGCGCAGGCACAGTATGACCAGTTGGCGATGGAGCGGGAGTCCGAGCTTCAACGCCAGCGGGCAGATCTCGAGGCGCGCCGGCGGGAATGTGAGGCCTTGTCGCAGCATCTCGAGTCTGCGCGGGCCGAACGCGAGGCTCTGACCGCAGTGCTTCAAACCGTCCGAACCACCATTCAGCAGGCGATCGTCACCACTGACGTGCCGGCCAGTGCCATTCAGGGACACTGGGCAACGGGTGACCGCCAGCCTGATGTCGCTCCGCACACACCCGGTGTCGCTGCGGAACGAACATCGGTCAGCGCCGGCCCGCCTGCAGCCCCGCTCGCCGGACCGAGCAACGCCCCCGCTCTCCCAATCCCACCGCCCGCGTCGGAGCAAGGGGCAGAGTCAGACTCAACCCTCGCCGCGCATGTCGAGAGGCTGCTGGAGGCGGCCGAACGGAAGCACCATGACGATCTCGAATCCGGTTTGCGACCTTTCGAGGCGGCCGACCGGTTGATGTCCAACCTGCGGGACGCGCGTGATCAGTTCATGCAGAGTATCGGCGGCGTATACACGGAGTCGGCGTCGGTCTTCGAAGAACAACTCATGCGTTTGGTCGACAAGCACGGTGCGACGACGTTTGGTCGTCATCTCGGAATTGCGGCGTACGAGTTGGACGCTGCTAAAGCGTCCTAACGACGCTCGCCCCCGCTCGCAGCCGGAGCCGCTTCCGACGAGGCACGCAGAATAGGTGCGCGATCTCCTCGGACACGCCTCGACGGTGACCACCGAACGCTACGACAATAAGAAGCCTTGAGGCGCTGATGGCGGAGGCGACGCGGCTGGAACTGGCGAGAGTTGGGGTGAGTGACGGGGTTCGAACCCGCGACTTCCGGGGTAATCCTGCGACGCGTTGTTTGTCGGTCGTTCGCGCCGATGTCAAGAATGCCCGGACTCGGATATCGATGGTTCTCACCATCATTTCGCCCACCCCATGCGGACGTGGATAACGTCGGAGTCCGGCTGTTCCACCGCCTGCGGGATATAGAAGCGTGAGCCGTCACGCGAGACCGCGAGGAAGTTGAGGTCCCCGAAGGCCGTCGCGGGAAGACGAGCCGGAAACAATGCCGACGGAGTACCTGCCCGGACCTCGCCGCCCGAAACGGCGACAGGAACCGACCAGATGTGATTCCGACCCAAGTATTCATCAAGGTACACAATCTCCTTTCCATCCTTGCGCCAGATCGGATAATTGCCGCGGCTGGTCACCTGCTTCCGGAATCCCGGCCCTGGGTAGGGCTGCACATAGATGCCTCCGCCGGTGTAGATCCCTCCGCGTTCACTCCCCGGCGTGAAGGCCGTGTACACAATCCAGCCCCCGTCAGGCGAAAAGTGGGCATGCATGATCGTCTCGCCCGTCTTGAGCAGAGCGTTCGGTTCTCTGCGTACGCCGTCCAGCGAAAGCGAGAACACCGTGGTATCCAGTGGCCCCCGACTAAGCAGCGCCGTTTTGCCGTCGGGAGAGATGTCCTCCAGACGCCACGGTCCGGACAGTTTCACCAATTCGCGAACTAGGCCTTGCCCGGTAACCGTGCGTTCCATAATGCGGGTATCGTTTCCGGCGACGACGCTTGTCGCGAGGAGCTTGGACCCATCCGGCGACCACAGCGTGTCCAGAGTACCCTGCTCCAACTGCTGCCGCCCAGGTCGGCCGGGCTCCAGCAGCCACGCGGTCGCGTCGAATCCCACGAGCAGCCGTGTCTCGTCGGGCGCAAGCCTGAGCGTCTGGACGACGGTAGGAGAACCCGCCGTACCGATCTCCCTACCCTCGCGGTCGAAAATCGTTACCTGGGACAGGCCTGCCGTGCCGGGACGCCAAGCCACGACGCCCGCACGTGACACGGAAAAGTGTGCGGCATAGAACGACGGCGACGATGCGACCCGTTGCTGGATTAACTCCGGTCCGCTCTCAAGTGTTCTGGTCCTGCGGTTCAACGTTTGCGCGTAGAGGTTGTCATTGCGAACAAATAGGATGCGTCCTCCGCCTGCGGGCGTATAGCGGACCGCGGTGGCGTTCTTCATCAGCAGAACAGGATCGGCCGCGCGACCGTCGCGCAGCGTCGCCAGGTAGATCTCCGACTCCTCGATTTGTGCCGCTGCTGCCGTGACCAGAAAATCCTCGTTGCCCGGCAGGAACTGAGGCCAACGGAGAAGATTCGGCAGGGGGACTTCGACTCGTTTTGCGACTCCGCCGGCGGCCGGCACGACGTGCAGACCCCCACCGCCGTTCACCAATCCTGCAATGAGCAGAGTCCCGTTGTCGCTCCAACTTCCGCCCACCATAACGGTGACACCGTTTGCGATAATTTCCGGAGCGCCGTCCGGCACACGCATCTTCTTCAGATTGGTCCCGTCGCTGAACACAAAGGACCGCGAGTCCGGAGACCAGAATCCGGGATTTCGGGAACCGCCGGTGTGTACGGTTTCTGGCGTGAGCGTGCTCAAGCGCCGTACTTGCACGCGCTCGGCACCACTAGCCGACGCGATGCTCCTATAAAAGAGCACTGCAGCGCCGTCAGGCGAGATCTCGGGGGTTGCGTGCAGGTCCCCTACGGGCGTGAAGTTTCCTGGAGCTGGCGCGATCGTCAAGGTCACATCCGCGGGCGTTCGGTCGTTCGCCGCCGGCCGCAACCACCCGACCCCAGCGATCAAGGCGAGAAGCGCCGCCGCGGCCCAAGCAACCCACCTATAGACGGGCCTCGCCCGACGCGGAACCTCACTCCCGCTCGCCGGGTCGACCAGATACTTTCCAATGGCAACCCGTGCCTCGCCGATATCGCGCAGGCGTGTCTTCGCATCCCGATCGAGGCACCGGCGCAACAGGGTCTTGATCGACGCCGGTACGTCCAACGTGTCGAACTCGATCGAGCGCCGCAACACGTCGGCGAGCGTATCCACGACCGTATCGCCGCCGAACAGACGCTGGCCACTCAGCATTTCCCACAGGACGACGCCGTAGGCCCAGATATCGGCGCGGCGATCCACCGGAGTCCCCGCGGCCTGCTCCGGGCTCATGTACGCGGCTGTGCCGAGGATCATCCCAGCCTCCGTCATCGCCGGCGTGGTGATCGTCGGCGATTGACTGAGCGCTCCCGGAACCCTGAACGCGGAGCCTGAACCCTCCGTGGCTCTCGCCAATCCGAAGTCGAGCACCTTCACGGTGCCGTCCGCCCGGACTTTGATGTTTGCGGGCTTCAAATCACGATGGACGATGCCCTGCTCGTGCGCCGCCTCCAAGGCCTCTGCGATCTGCTTCGCGATCTGCAACGCCTCGTTGAGTGGGATCGCTCCACGCGCGGTTCGCCGGGAGAGGTCCTCGCCTTCGACGAGCTCCATCACGAGGGCCTTGATGCCGTCTCCGTCTTCCAGTCCGTAGATGGCGGCGATGTTTGGATGGTTCAAGGAGGCGAGGACTTCCGCTTCGCGCTGAAATCGAGCGAGCCGATCGTGGTCAGCGGCAAGTGACGGTGGCAGAATCTTGAGCGCGACCTGACGCTTCAGCTTCGTGTCGGTCGCCCGATAGACTTCGCCCATTCCGCCTTCGCCGATCTGTGCCGTAACGTCGTAAACGCCGAGGCGAGTGCCTGGACCGAGGGCCAATGTGGCCTGATTATACGGGCGGAGGCGGTAGCATCACCGAGATTGCTCGCGTGTAACGCCGCAGTGTAGACCTGTCCTGCGGTTGGCTCGGGAGGCTGCCAGAGCCCGTTCCCCAGCGCCGACGCAAGCTACAGGCTTTATGGGACGCGCAGCATCGGACGGCGCTTGCGCGAGCGTGTTCGACGCTTAAGCCATGGTTGCGAGCGTCATCACGGCGGTGCCCCTCAAGCTCTTAACCGCCTGACGTCATTGGTGCTGAGCTGCGAATCATCTATCGATCCGCCACTCGGCACGGCATAATGCGCGGCAGCAACGACATCGCTGTGGGTACGGCCTTCGGTGCGTCCACCGCGCCAGAGGGCACCAATGCGGTCGCCCAGCGTTTGCACCGTCAGCTGTAAGCCGGGCGGGTCAGCTTCCCCATGATAGGCACCAACGTCTCGCACTACCGGATCATCAGCCACATCGGCGCCGGCGGCATGGGCACGGTGTATCTGGCCGAAGATACGAAACTCAAACGGCGGGTCGCGCTCAAATTTCTTTCGCCGGGAACGGTCCATGATCCTGAAGCCGCGGCCCGCCTGCTGCGCGAGGCGCGCGCCGCCAGCGCGCTCGATCATCCCCACATCGCGACGGTGTACGAGATCGGCGACCATGCCGGCCAGCCGTTCATCGCCATGGCCCACTACGCGGGCGAAACCCTGGCCGCGCGCATCGCGCACGGTCAGATGCCTGTTGGGGAGATCGCCCGCATCCTCGCGCAGCTGGCCGACGCGCTGGATGCGGCCCACACCGCCGGCATCGTTCACCGTGATCTCAAGCCGTCGAATGTGATGCTGACGCCGACAGGTCAAGTCAAGATCCTGGATTTCGGCCTTGCGAGGATTGACCTAGGGGAGACCGCGACGCAGCTCACCGCTGCCGGCAGCACCGTAGGCACCGCGGCGTACATGTCGCCCGAGCAGGCGGCGGGCGAGACGGTGGATGCTCGGTCGGATCTCTGGTCTCTTGGCGTCGTCACCTACGAGATGCTGGCCGGTCGCCCGCCGTTCAACGGCACAAGCGGGCTGGCGATCCTACATGCGGTGCTGACGGAAACGCCTCCCCGCATCAGGACACTACGGCCAGATGTCCCCCCGGAGTTGGAAGCCATCGCCGACCGAACGCTCGTGCGGGACCGCGAGCGGCGCACGATCACGGCCGCCGCGGTCCGCGATCTCGCGGTTGCGTGTCATGCGCGGCTGTCGTCCGGACAAGCGGCGGCGGCGGTGCGGCCGCGAACGTCTCGGCGCATGCGTCTTGCAGCCGCTGTGGTAGCGCTCATCGTCGCGGCCGCTGGCGTTGCGTGGTGGGCCCAGCGCAATGCGAAGGTCCGCTGGGCGCGGCATACGGCGCTCCCTGAGATTGCCAGGCTCGCGGAGGCTGAAGAAATTCGACGGCGCCTATCGGCTGGCGCAGCAGGCGCAGCCATACCTTGGCGACGATCCCGTCCTCGCAGAACGCATGGCCGCGATCTCCGGCCGTGCGGACATCAGCTCCAATCCGCCCGGCGCGACTGTGTTCTACCGCCCCTACAACAGCCCAGCCGAACCATGGCGGCCGTTAGGCAGGACGCCGGTCGCCGGCGCGCAAGTGCCACGCGGCCTGCTGCACTGGAAAGCGGAGATGGCAGACCGCGAGGTCGCGGAAGACGTCGCCGGTATTCGCTCGTGGGAGTCGGCTGTCAAACTCCAGTTTTCGCTGTTCCGCCCTGACCAGACCCCGCCCGGCATGGTGCGCATCCCATCCTCCACTCACGGCCGCGCCGACTGTTCCTGTCCGGGCTCGATCACCTTCCCGAGGTCCACCTGCCCGATTACTGGATTGACCGTCACGAGGTCACGAATCGCGAGTTCAAGCGGTTCGTGGACGATGGCGGCTACCGCCGGCCAGAACTGTGGCGGGAGCCATTCCTGAGCGATGGCACGGTGCTGGCGTTTGACGCGGCGATGGCACGGTTCCGCGATGCGACGGGGCGGCCAGGACCCGCCACATGGGAGATGGGTGCATATGTCTCCGGACAGGACGACTATCCGGTCGCGGGCGTGAGCTGGTACGAAGCGGTCTGCGTATGCGCGCTGGGCCGGCAAGTCGCTGCCGACCATCTATCATTGGAGCCGCGCGGCCGACCCCACGCTGAGTGCAGACGTGGTGCCGGCGAGCAATTTTAGCGGCAAGGCGCTGCTGCCGGCCGGCGCTTCGCGGGGCGTCACCCGCGGCGGCACGACTGACATGGCGGGCAACGTGAAAGAGTGGTGCCTGAACGCCGCAGGTGCGAAACGCTACATCCTGGGCGGGGCCTGGACCGAACCGCTGTACATGTTCACCGACCCAGAGGCGCTGTCGCCGTTCACCCGTCATCCGACACATGGCTTCCGCTGCATAAAACCCAACCGGCTGGAGGATCTCTCTGCACCGCTGACGGCCGCTGTCGAGGCTCCGGCGCGTGACCTCCGCACGGCAAAACCCGCCGCTGATCCCGTCTTTCAGGCGTGGCGCAGCCTGTACTCCTTTGACCACGACGGCCTTGATGTCAAGGTGGAGTCTGTTGATGACTCCTCACCCGAGTGGCGCACGGAAAAGGTCAGCTACGCGGCCGCGTACGGTGGCGAGCGCATTCCCGCGTACCTCTTCATCCCGAAGAAGAATGCGCAACCGCCGTACCAGGTGATGATCGTGTTCCCCGGGTCTGGCGCCCTCGAACAACGCTCGAGCGCCAATCTTGGCGGCGATCTCGGCCGCTTCGATTTCATCATGCGGAGTGGCCGCGCGTTGCTCTACCCCGTCTACAAGAGCACGCATGAACGTGGCGACAACATCAACACCGATTATCCGAACATGACCGCGAATTGGCGCGATCACATGGTCATGTGGGCGAAGGACCTTGGGCGCTCGGTAGACTACCTTGAATCCCGCCGCGACATCACCAAGGGCAAGATCGGCTTCATCGGGTTCAGCTGGGGCGCGATGATCGCACCGCCTATTGCTCGCCGTCGAGCCGCGGATCTCTCTCGCCGTGATCTACGTAGGCGGCTTTCCTCTGCAGCCGTCGCTCCCTGAGGCCGATCCCGTGAACTTCGCGCCGCACGTGAAAGCGCCGGTGTTGATGCTCAATGGGCGTTTCGATTTTTTCTATCCAACGGCGACGTCGCAGGAGCCGATGTTCAAGCTGCTCGGGAACCCCTGCTGAACACAAGCGCCGCGTCGTGTATGAAACGTCACATGCCATCCCGCGGAACGCGATGATCAAGGAGGTAGTGGATTGGATGGAAAAGTACTGGGGGCACCCGTCGCGGTGATGACGTGGCGGGCCTGACTGACTTGCGGTGGCACGACCTGCGGCACGAGCACGCCTCCCGCCTGGTCGAGCGCGGCGTCCCACTCTCGCAGGTGCGTGCGCGAGCCGTCTCGAGAGGCGCGAGTCGTTCGAGGGACTAAAGAACGAGGTTGGGGTGAGTGACGGGGTTCGAACCCGCGACTTCCGGAGCCACAGTCGGACGAGCGATGATCGGGAGGAGTCGGAGCACTAACGTTTAAGCCGGTTTTTGTGGTGCAGCCGTCCGGTTAGGTAGGACGGTTTGGGGCCGTGTCGTGCGCAACGTTTCAAGATCGTTTCAAGCGTCCGCCGCTGCGAGCGCCTGATTGTCCTGCGGGTCCCCGGTGGCGCTCAGGGTACCGGAGCCGCAGGGACGCTCATTATTTTTGATCGGCAGCGGCCGTCAGTCTTCGGCTCGGTGCCAGGCTGACGGTCGCCGGCAAGGGGTTCAGCCGCTGAACAGCCACCTCGGTGCGGGGGCCCTGCACCTGAATCGGTCTGAGACCCGGGAATTAGTCCCGCCCGAATCTCGTGAGCATCGGGTCGAAAGCCAGATCCTCACACCCTCCGTAAACTCCCGGCGATCGGTAATCGCACCTGGTATCGACGGACCTACTTCACGCTGATCGCGCCTGATGACTGGTCGCCAACCACAACCGCGGCTTGCATTACTCTTGAATCACCAGCAGCGCTTTTTCACTTGCGCGGTGATCGCCAAGCTGCTCGGTGGGTTCTCGCCCAAACCTAGTGTGTGCATCATCTCGTGAATGACCAGCGCCTCGACGTGAGAGGGGTTCCGTTGATACGCCTGCCAGAACTGCGTGCCGCAGACGAACACTTCTCGTGCCCCAAGGTAGGTGAAGGCGAGTGTCACGGAATCTTGGCAGCGGCGGTCGAACGCGTCACGAAAAGTGAGCCGCGCCAGATAGCTCCGCGGCGTCTCGCCCAGGATATCGAGTCCTTCCTGGAGCGTGTGACCGGAGGCATCCGTGAAGTCGGAGAGCACTTTTCCACATTTTGGTCGTTCGAGTCTTTGGAGCGCTTCCCTCGCGGCTCTCTCCAGAGCGAAGCGAGCCGTCGCGGAATGGAGTGCGTTTGTGAAAAACGGCGCTTGGTCCTGCGCGAAACCTTCGCCTGATGGTAGCGACAACGAGACAACAAGTACGAACGTCGGGCAGACTCTCATCGGCGACTCCTTTTCGCGGAGTCGCCTGGCCAGGCGCTTCCTCTTGCTTCAGCGACGATAGGCGTTTAACATTTCGAAGTCCTCGGGAAGCCTTGACGTTTTCATGACCTCCCGTATTGGGAGGCTTATGCCGTGGCTGTTTGGGGACTTCACGCTCGATCAGGAGCGGCGCCAGCTCCTTCGCGCGGGGAATCCGTTCTCCCTCGAGCCCAAGGCTTACGAACTGCTGAGTCTCTTGCTCAGCCGCCGACCCCGCGCTCTCTCCAAGTCCCAAATCCACGCTGTTCTCTGGCCCGACACCTTCGTGTCCGAGTCGGCCCTTGCCGGCTTGATCACCGACGTGCGATCGGTTCTCGGAGATGACCCGCGCCGGCCTCGTTTCATCCGGACGGTCCATGGCTTCGGATACGCGTTTTGCGGTGATGCTTGTGACGCTCGCCAGCCGCAGGAAACTCCCGCCGGGCCCGCCCTTCGCATGCTCGTGCTGCCCAGCGGGGGTTCGCCTCGGTCGTTCGAACGCCCACTCGCCGGTTTGACGGCCGCGCTCGACGAACCCGGCGGAGCGGCGGTTCACGTCGCCGAGTTCACGCCTGGCTCGAGGCTTCCCCTCCTTCTCCAGCAGCTAGCCTCACTGGCCCAGCCGGCACAGGTTCTGCTCTCGCGAGGCGCCTTCGACCTCGCCCGTGACGGCGCCGATCCGCAAGGCGACGGTTTGGCTTGGCTGGCCCACGGCCCTTATCTTTTCCAGGGGATCAGGGAACCAGTCGACGTCTTCGAAGTCGGCCGGCTAGGGCATTCGTTCCTCAAGGCTCCACCGGACACGAATGGCGGGCGGCGCGCGGTCGCGCCCGGTGACGAAGCCACCCTCGGCTGGCGCCCAGCGCCCGCTCTCGAAGTACCCGGACGCGATGGGTGGACCCTTTGCGACAAGCTGGGCGAGGGCGGGTTCGGTGAAGTCTGGCTGGCCAGTCACCAGTCCGGCGAGCGTCGGGTTTTCAAGTTCTGTTTCGATGCCTCGCGCCTGCGAGGGCTGAAGCGCGAGGCGACGCTCTTCCAGATCCTGAAGGACGAGCTCGGAGACAGAAACGACATCGCGAAGGTGCTGGATTGGAGCTTCGACGAGCCGCCGTACTTCCTGGAGTCGGAATACACCGAGGGCGGCAGCCTCGCAGACTGGGGGCAAGCCGCTGGTGGTATCACGAGTGTCCCGCTGGAGACTCGTCTCGGGTTGATCGCGCAGGTCGCAGAAGCGTTGGCGGCGGCCCACTCGGTGGGCGTCCTGCACAAGGATGTCAAGCCTCAGAACATTCTGATCACTGAGGACGCGGAGGGCAAACCAAAGGCACGGCTCGCGGACTTCGGCGTGGGCCTGGTGCGGGACAAGAGCATTCTTCTAGGCCGCGACTTCACGGTGACCGGATTCACGGAGAACACGCATGGTGCGAGTCGGAACGGAGGCGGGACCCGTCTGTATGCGGCGCCGGAACTACTGGAGGGCAGGACACCTACGACACCCGCGGACATCTACGCGCTTGGGGTCGTGCTGTATCAAGTGGTGGTGGGAGATCTCGAGAAGGCACTCGCACCAGGGTGGGAACGGGACGTCGCGGATGATCTGCTCAGGGACGACATTGGCGCCTGCGTGGACGGCAGGCCGGAGAGACGGCTCGGAAATGCGCTGAACCTCGCCGAACGGCTGCGAAGCCTGAAGCACAGACGGGCGCAACGCGAGGCGCCGCAGCGACGGCTACGAAACAAACGGGTTTGGACGGCGGTCGGCACGCTCGCGGTCGTCGCGTTGGGCGCAACGCTCTTCCGTGTCGGCCAGAAAGTCGCGGAACGGCCCGTGCCCCGGTTCCAGCGCGTCACGTTTCAGCCCAACGCCGTTGCGGAGGGGCGGTTCTCGGCCGATGGTCAGACCGTCCTCTACCGCCGGTGGGACGGGGTTCCAAACGAGATCTTCTCGGTTCGCATTGACTCGGTCGAGCCGCGCGCCCTCGGCTTGAAAGCCAGTGTCGCCGCGACGCGGCCGGGAGAGCTGGCTGTCATTCTGCCGAACGGGACGCTCGCCCGTGTGCCATTGGAAGGCGGCGTGCCCCGCGAAATCGCCGACCACGTGGGAGCAGCTGATTGGGGGCCCGACGGCAGCCTGGCCGTCGTGCGGGGTCTTCATACCCTCCGGGTCGAGTTCCCTTTGGGTCATGTGCTGTACGAAGCGAGTTCGCTCTCCCTGACCGAAGACCTTCGCGTGTCCCCGCAGGGTGACCGGGTCGCTTTTGTCGAACATCCGTACGGCGAGAGCGTCGAGAGCCTCGCGCCGGGTCCGGGTCACATCGTCGTCATAGACCGTCAAGGCCGGAAGCTGGTCTCGAGCGAGTGGACCTCCATCGGTGGCCTGTCCTGGTCACCCGACGGCAAGGAGGTCTGGTTCACGGCCTCGAAGGCCAGCTTCGCATCATCGCTTCACGCACTATCGCTCGCGGGCCGCGAGCGGCTCGTCGCCCAGATGGGTGAGACGATTCTTCTTGCACGACATCTGGCGCGATGGGCGGGTGCTAGTGGCCCAGGGACGAGTCATTTCCCAAGCTCGGGGCCGCATCGCGCTCGATGACGCCGAGCGCGACTACTCCTGGCTGGACGGCACAATGGGGGTCCGCTTTTCTCCTGACGGTCGTTTTTTCATCTTCAACGAGGTGCTCGATGGCGGCGGCCTCGCCAGGAGGGCGTATCTGCGCCGCACCGATGGCTCGCCGGCAGTCTGGCTTGGGAACGGCACCGCTCTGGACATCTCCCCCGACGGAAAGTGGGTGGTGTGTCGGATTCCGCAGGGAACTGCGTCTCGTTCCGGTCGGAGCGGGAGAACCTCGGACGCTGCGGCGTGGGATGATCGACAGCTACCGCCAGGCCCTGTTCCTGCCCGACAGCAAGCGGCTTGTCATACTGGGGAGTGTCGGAGGCCGGCCGAAGCGACTCTTCGTCCAGGAGCTACCAAATGGCGAGCCGCGGCCTTTCACGCCTGAAGGCGTGTCGATTGCGATGACGACATCTCCGGACGGCCGGTTGGTTGCTGCTCAGGCCATCGGAGCCGATCGCTTTGTGCTTTATCCCGTTGACGGTGGCGAACCGCAGCCGATTCAGGGGCTCGCGAACGGCGATCTGCCCTTGCGTTTCAGCACGGGTGGCGCCGGTCTGTTCGTGTCGGAAGGTCCCGCGGGGACGCGAAGTGGACGGGGAATTGTGCGCCTCGACCTCGCGACCGGTCGAAAGAGTCCGTGGTTAGGACTCCGGCCTGCAGACCCCGCGTCTCTAGGTCCGAGGGCCCGAATGGGGGTGATTGGAAAGGGTATTGAAAGAAGTATCGATATCACGCCCGACGGCCGGTCCTATCTCTACAGCTACTCGCGCGTCGTTTCGGACCTCTACATCGTCGACGGCCTGCGGTGATTCAGCGCGGCGCGAGGACACATCCAGTTGGCGTGGCAGCGCGATCCCAGCCTCTTGGATCAACTGCGCGCGTCTGGCATACCGCAGCGATAACGACTCTCCCTGACGCGAGCCTGGACGGTTCGGGAGGTCCTGACCTGGCAACTCCAAATCTCGTGATCGCGATCCCCGGCCGTCAGATGCTGGCGCAGCTCCACACGTCGCGGGATGAGATCCTGCCTTCCGAGAGAGTCCGGTATCTCGCGGAAGACTTCCGCGACGAAGACGGCATCGACGCGGCGGCGGCTTGCTGCCGCGCGGATGCGCGCACACAAATTGGGCTCGTTGCGTATCGTCGAGGAGCTGCTCGTGCACATGTGCACTCTCGCGCGCACGTACGTTGATCCGGCTCCTGACTGGCCGGCACGGTGGCCAGCACCCACGGGTGCGTCGCCGTGCCGACGGCGCGGATCGAACTCGGCCGAATCCGCTCCCTCTCCGCGCGTATAATCCGCCAGCACATGCCCCTACAGGCCGGTCCCCGGGCAACAGGCGAGCTAGACTCTTCTCGTGCGTCACGCGCTCGCCATCGTTCTCGATTGCCTGCTTATCACCTCTGTAGCAACCGTCCTGTTCATTCTGGTGACGGGCGGCGGCGTGTACATGATCGGCCCCCTCCGGGTCAGCGCTCGCTCACCCGACAACCTCCTCATGATCGTGGCCGTACTCCTCGCTGCGCGTTATGTCATCCGAGAGATTCCGTGGCTCGCTGTCTGGCCGATCGGGCCTGCGCTTCGCTCAGCCGATCGATTCATCAGTGCGGCCCCTATGTGGGCCAAGGACGTTCCCATCAGCTCGGCTCGCCGGATGGTGCTCATTCTACTCGTCGCGTCGGTGGCTCTGAAATCCTGGTTCGCCGCCACGTCCCCTGGCTTCGTGACGGGAGACGACGTGGAGATCCATGAGATGTCTTTGGGGATGCTGCTGCACCAGTCCTGGCCCGTTTGGGACCTGCGGAGCGCCGTCTTCCCAATCGGCGTGGTCTTTCCCGTTCAATATGTCGCACACGTTGCGGGAGTTGACGATGTTGGCACCCTAGTGGTATCGGGGCGCCTCGTGGTGGCAGTGCTGTCGAGTGTGAGTGTCTGGCTCGTGTGGTCGATCGGTCGACAGTTATGGCCAGACGCAGTCGGCTTTGCGATCCTGGCTGCTGCGCTCTTTGCGACAGCCAAATTGAGTGTCGCTTTCGGAAGCTCAGAGTTACCGCGGCCCGTATCGACGCTTTTTGTATTAGCGGCGTTCGCAGCCTTGCAACGTCGCGACTCTACCGCATGGCCATGGGCGGGCGTCGCGCTCGCGATCGCCGCGTCGCTGCGATTCAGCGAGGCAATTTTCGTCGCTGCCGCTGTGACGCAGCTGATTCTCGAGCGTCGGTATCGACAGGCGGCGGGGTTGACCCTGACGACTGCGGTGATCGCCGCGGTTCTGCTCGGAGTGGCCGACGCCGCGTACTGGGGCGAGGCATTCCACAGTGTCCGCGCTGCGTTCGACTTCACCGTCGTGCAACGGTTGTCCTCCCGCGGCTTTCAGCCTCCCTGGTGGTACGTTACCGCGGTCGGCCAGTGGAGCACAGTGCCGCTCGTCGTCCTTGCCGCTGTAGGACTTCGCTATCAACGCAACTGCGCCATTTGGGTGATCGTGCCGCTCTGTGCGCTCAGCGCGCTGCCCCACAAGGAGGCGCGCTACATGATTCCTGTCGTGCCATTCGTGTGCCTGCTGGCGGTCGAGGGCCTGCGGCGCGCGGCACTGCATAACGCCGTCGCCCGTTGGGAATGGCTACCGGCGGCTCTCACGTGCGGCCTGTCCTTGGGGCTGATCCATGACGTGGCCCACTACAGACTCCCGCGCTCCAACGCGGATGTACGGCTGGCGCGCACGCTATTCCCACGGGTCGAGACACCCCGCGCCTTGGCGGTGGAGCAAGTATGGCGGATGGGAGGATCTCTATATCTACCCCCCGTCCCGATTGTCGATCTGGATCCGGAGATGATGCGACAAGATGGATATCTTGCCTCTAACTTAAGGGGCGGCACGTGGGTTCTCCTGGACAGGCGATCCCTTTCGGCGACCCAGGTACGCGATGCTCTGACGCAGGCGGGATTCCATCAAGCGCACAGCGATGCGGATTCAGCGTAAGTCCTGTGGCGCCCCTGACGTCAGAAACCGCTCTCGAGCTTTTTAGTCGCTCGTGATAAACGCCGTAGTGTACACCTATGCCGCGACCTCGCGTTCGGAGGCTACCAGAATCAGTCCCCCAGGCGCCGACGCAAGCTAAGGCTTTATGGGACGCGCTGTTCGGACGGCGCTTGCGAAACCTGCCTCGAAGAGTTCGTGCTGACCGGTCATCACTGCGGCGCCCCTCAAGCTTTTAACCGCCCAGACGCCGTTAGTGCTGAGCTGCAAATCACCTATCGATCCGCCACTCGGCACGGGCATAATGCGCGGCAGCATCAATGGCCCTCCAAGCGGGTACACGCCTCGGCCCTTACGAAGTCGTCTCCCTCCTCGGTGCCGGGGGGATGGGCGAGGTGTGGCTTGCCGAAGATCAGGTGCTCCGGCGAAAGGTCGCCATCAAGACCCTGCGTCCGGACAGGATCGGATCCGGCGCACGCCGCCGCCTGCTGGCGGAGGCGCGGGTCGTCGCCCGGTTGGATCATCGTAACGTGTGCGGAATCTACGAGGTCGGCGAAGAGAGCTCTCTTCCCTTCATCGTCATGCCGTTCCTGGAAGGTGAGACGCTCGAGACTCGACTGTTGCGCGGTCCGCTCAAGACGGGCGAGGCGCTGTCGGTCGCGATCCAAGTCGCTGAGGCGCTGAAGGCCGCACACAGTGTTGGAATCCTGCACCGCGACATCAAGCCATCCAACGTGATGGTCGCACCCGACGGCCAGGTCCGCGTGATGGACTTCGGGATCGCCAAGCTTGTTGATCAGGATCTCCCCGAGGGTGCAGGGACCGAGAGCACCTTGACGGTCCCAGGAAGCACGATCGGCACCACGGCCTACATGTCTCCCGAGCAGACGCGCGGCGAACCGCTCGATGCACGCAGTGACATCTTCAGCTTCGGCGCGCTACTGTTCGAGATGCTGACGGGGTACTGTCCGTTCGAGCGTAAAAGCGCAGCGGAGACGATTTCTGCGATTCTGACGCTACAACCTCCGCTTTCACGGCTCCCTGAAGGCGTGCCGGCGGAGCTCATCCAGGTTGTCTCGAAAGCGCTGCAGAAGGATCGTGAGGAGCGCTATTACACGGCGGGCGATTTGGCCGTCGATCTGCGAAACGTGGAGCCCCACACCGCAGGCGCTCGGCGGCCATCCGCTGGGAAAGACAAACCGCACGGTCGCCGCTTGGCACTCCGTTCGGCGATCCCAGCCGGGCTCGTGCTCCTGCTCGTGGCCATTGCGGTCGGGTTTGGTTTGAAGCGCACAGGAAGGCTCCAGCGAGCATCGCCGGCCGGTGAGCCGATCACATCGGTGGCCGTGCTCCCGCTCGCGAACACCTCAGGCGACGCGGCGCAGGAGTATTTTGCAGATGGCATGACCGAGGCGCTGATCACCGAACTCGCGCGCATCGATGCGCTGAAGGTGATTTCGCGGACCTCCATCATGCAGTACAAGAACGCGCGGAAGCCGCTCCCGCAGATCGCGCAAGAGCTCGGGGTCGAGGGGGTCGTCGAAGGATCGGTCGTGCGAGCAGGGAACCGGGTCCGCATCACGGCACAGCTGATTCACGCGGCCAGCGATCGCCACCTCTGGGGTGAAAGCTACGAGGGGGATCTGCTCGATGTGCTCTCGCTGCAGCGACAGGTCGCGAGAGCCATCGCGGAACAGGTGCGGGTGACGCTCAACCCTGAAGACGAACGCACGCTGCTGGCCCATCGTGCTATCGCGCCAGCGGTACAGGAAGCGTATCTTCGAGGTCTTCATCTCTTCAACACCGGCCTTTCAACCGGGGATTGGACCGGGCGTCTCGAGTTGTTTACACGGAGCGTGACCGCCTTCGAAGAAGCGACGCGGCTCGATCCTGTCTGGGCGCAGGCCTGGGCGGCGCTCGCGCGTTCGCGCCACTGGCTCGCGTCGAGCTTCAATAAGGATCTGTACCCGGCGGCGAAGGCCGCGGCACTCAAAGCCCTCGAGTTGGATGACTCGGTGGCCGAGGCTCACGGAGCGTTGGCCTACATTCTTCAAAGTTATGAGTGGGCCTGGGCCGACGCGGAGCGAGAATACAAGCGTGCCATCGAGCTCAATCCGAGCATCGGGAACAGCGGGCATCACGGCTACGGCATGTTGCTCTCCATATTAGGCCGACATGAGGAGGCCTTGGCGATGTTCGCCAAAGCCGAGGAGCTGGACCCACTCGTGTTGCCGTTGAAAGGGAACGCCGCAGCGGCTGCACTCGCGGCGCGGCGCTATGAGGAAGTGCTCGACCGTAGTCGTCGCTTGCTCGAGATCGACCCGAAAGCCAGTTGGGTATACCCACTCATCGGGTGGGCTCGAGCGGGCCAGGGCCGGCCGGAGGACGCCTTGGCTGCGTTCCGACAAGCGCGGGCACTGTCGCCCGGCCCCGGCGCAACCGCCACCGTGGCGTGCGGGCTCGCCATGACCGGACGCCGCGCAGAGGCGACCCGGTTGGTGTCGTCGTTAGTGTCTTCACTCACCCCTCAGGTACAAGCAGCTCAGAAGCTGCCGGGTGAGTGGCTCGCGATCGCTGCCGCATACGCGTGCCTGCGGGACGCGCCACGCGCTCTGGAACTGCTGGAACGCGCGTTTGCCGATCGGCTGGATTTCCTGCCCCTTCTTCTCATCGGCGACCCATCGTTCGATACCCTGAGGTCGGAGCCACGCTTTCAGGCGCTGCTTAGGAAGATGAACCTGCCGGCGCGCAGCGCGTCGGCTGACCGATGTTCCGAGATCCCTCGCGAAGAGCGGGGGTGCGGGAAAGAAGCCTATGCCCCTTAGCGTCTGCGCCGGGAGCGTCTGGTCGATCTGATGTTGGTCGAGAACTTCCGGTGACGGTTGGGGCACTCGGTGAGGGACAGGGCCAAAGCGACGCAGTCTTGGTTTAGGGGACCCGCAGCATCAGACGGCGCTTGCGCGACTCTGTTCGCCGTTCGAAGAGTTCGTGACGCGCGGTCATCTGCGTGTACGCAGGGTTCTTGATCTTGCACCAGTTGGTGCTCGAGCCGTCCGCATGGTAGCGACCGCTCGCAAGCTTGCCCACGATGCCCTCGAGCTCGTGCGCAGCCGCGTGCCCAACTCAAAGTCGATCGCTACCAGTGAAGGGTACTGTCTCAGTTCGGTTGAGTGCGCGAGAGGCGTAGGTGCTACGCCTCACCGTCGTTCCAGTGCGCGACGGCAATGGTTCGCCGTGGGATGATCCCCCGGCTGGTAGCAAAACGAGCACATCCGCCGCCGCTCGTTCCCGTGCGGCAACCTTCGTTGACGGCGCTCGGGTCGTGCGTCACGGCGTCGTTCCATCTGTCGCACCATCTCGTCGTCTGCGTCCGTTGGTTCCTGACCCATAGACCGTGTGCTCAGGCCGCTACTTGTCGGCCGCTCGGTCGCGCCGGTGCAGGAAGTGGGACCGTACGCGCCCGTGGTGGAGTCGGAGGCGCTCGCGATGGGCGGCGTGTGCGGGGCTGTCAGCCGGCGTGAGCCGGAGGCGATTATGCGCCTTCACCAGCGATTCCCCTTCCGCCAGCAGGGCGGCCCGTTCCGCGTCTGCCGCCGCCTTCGTGATCCCGCGTCGCGTCTGAGAGGCCATGCCGCACCCGTCCTTTCCTGTGGTCAGGCAGCACAGGGTCAACCGAGGCGTTGCCGATTAAGCACGTCGGCCGTCCCGAGTAGCGCCGATTGGAGTGCTCGCGCGGTGTCTAGCTGCAGGCGGATGTCTGCCTCGCGCTGCTCAAGGTCCGCAATGACATCGGCTAACTCTGACGCTTGCGAGGCCAGAGAATCGAGCAGGCGACGTGCTGATGGTGCCATGAACTCCCCAGCCCTTTCAGCGATCTGCGCACCGTGGCGCTGGGGAGACGCCGCTAGCGGGAGTAAGCACGGCAGGTGCCAGACGCGGACTAGCCTGGCTCGTGCCCACGAGAGGCGGCTGGCGAGGCGCGCCACAGCCAGCATGTCGAGCGCCCGATCCGCCACCGTGACGTACCAGCGCGGGCGGCACGCGGTGCTCCCCGGCCAACTTGGCGGCGGGAATACTGGCGCGCCAGGATGGTTATCCGGCCGAACATCAAATCGCCGTAGGCGACCAGCCGCGGGCTGCCGATTCGTGCAACCGCCTTGAGGGCATCGGCGATTCGCATACAGAGTGCGGCATGCAGTGTATGCATCGAGCGGCAGTCTACCTGCGGCGCAGCCCCTCGTCGCGCGTTCGCGCCGGCGCCTTGGCGTAACAACGCGGGCAGCTCAGCGCAACGCTGTCGGCCAAAGGGTTGATGGTCCAGCGGTTGCAGCGTTCGGTCTCGTACCCCAGCACGGAGGATGGCATGACGAATAGTCACCACACGCGCTGTCCAACCTGTGCGAGCGAGGACGTGTACGGGTTTCAGCCGGCGCCGACCGAGCAGTCCTTCTACTCCGGGCTTTCCCCAGCCCATACAGGCCGACTGCCGACGCCTCCCGCGGACCGACGGCAGGATCGTCTGCAACTGGCACCGTGTGCCGCGTGCGAGCATGACGACGTGCGGGTGATCCTGCGCACGCCGCACCTGTTGTACCTGCGGTGCTATGCCTGCACGCACCTGTGGACCGTACCGAAGCCGGGCCAATTCACTTGGACGGGCACGGACATGCCGACGCATGGCCCAGCGCAGGCAGGTGGCTGACGCGCCTGCCTGATCGCAGCGTAGGCGTCTCGTTATAACTGTACGGCGGTCGCTGAGCGACTTACGGAACGCGCAGCATCGGACGGCGCTTGCGCGAACCTGTTCGATGCTCCAAGAGTTCGTGGCGAGCGGTCATCTGCGTGTACCCGGGATTCTTGATCTTGATCCAGTTCGTGCTCGTGCCGTCCGCATGATAGCGACCGTTCGCGAGCTTGCCCACGATGCCCTCGAGGTCGTGCGCACACGCGACCTGAAAGAAATCCCTCCCGCGGGCCAGGACGTGGTCGACGTACAGCAGCCGCGTCGGCACTGACGGGATCAGTCGGCGCAACCGTCGCTTCCGCTCCGCCAGCGGCCACTCTCGCAAGTCTTCGCCGTCTACTGCGAGCAAATCAAACGCGTAGAAGTAGGGCCACTCGCGGCGGAACAGCAGGCTCTTGAAGTTGCTCCTACCCGCGCATCGAGGCAGACAATCTCGCCGTCGATGACCGCGTCGTGGGCTTTGACGGCGTGCGCGATTTCCTCACACAGTTGACGCCAGTGCTTGAAGGTGTGCCCGTTGCGCGACACCAGCGCGCAGTGGTCTCCGTCGATGTGGGCGAGCGCTCGAAAGGCGGGCCGCTTCGGAAGCTGCACGCGCGAGCCGTCTCGAAAGCCGCAAGTCGTTGCGAGGGATTAAAGAACGAGGTTGGGGTGAGTGACGGGGTTCGAACCCGCGACTTCCGGAGCCACAGTCCGGCGCTCTACCACTGAGCTACACCCACCATCTGCAGGGGCTCCAAGTGTAGCAGACTGGCCGTAAACGCCGCAATTTGCTGGCTCGCCGGGACTGAAGTCCCGGCGGCGCAGTCGTCAGGCGGTTCGCGCCGATCGTCACGGGGCCTCGTCGCGCGGGATCTCCACCAGGTGACCGTGCTCGATCCGCACGCGTGTCGTGAAGGCGTGGCTCGCGCGCTCACCTTTGGCGCCGTACATCAACTTGTCAGCCCGCTTCAGCAACTCGCTCGCGAGCTTGCGGGCGATGGACCGGCGCTCCGACACGGGGCCCATGAGGAGGCACACCACGCCCACGTCGACTTTCACCGGCTGCACCTCGAGGCGCGGATCCTCCGACGGCCAGTCGTGACGTTCGACCGCGTCGCGGAACCGCTCGGCGATGAGCCAGGCGACGCCGTAGTCGGCAAGGTCTGGAATCAGGAAGCAGAACTCGTCCCCGCCCAGACGGGCGTGCAGGTCGCGCGACCGGCCCCGGCCCGTCTCCTGCGCGATGAGGTCGTCGGACCGGATCTGCTCACCGAGAATCGTCGCGACCCGCTCGATGATCCGGTCCCCAACCGCATGGCCGAGCGCGTCGTTGTACCACTTGAACGCCGTGATGTCGACGAGGCCAACGGCACACCACCGCGTCCGCTGCTCGAGCGCGAGGAACGATTCGAGCTGCTCCATGAACCGTCCCAGGTTCATCAGCTTCGTCTTCGGGTCGCGCCGGGTCTTGTCCGTGAGCTCGCTCACGAGCCGTTCGAAGTAGTGGGAGATGTTGCTGACGGTCGTGTCGCGCTCCACGAGCTCGTGGCGCAGCGCGGCCATACGCTCCGCAAACCCTGCGAGCAGCGCCTTGATCGCTTCGTCCTTCGACGCCTGCCAGAGGCGCTCCTGACGGGTAATCACGTGCTCGATGACCGCGTTCAGCTCCGCCTCCGCGTGGCGCGGCAGATTCAGGCGCGTGTGAATCCAGGACTGCAGCTCGGCCCGGGTGCCCGGGCGCTCCGAGCCGGCGGGCGCCGGCCCAGGCGACGTGGACGTCGTCGCCGGTGGCGAGTCGCCGGGGCCATTAAACATGCGGGATCTCCAGGGGTTCGCGAGAGTCTGCCTCGGGAACAGTCTACAAACGCTGTGCCGCCTCGACTGTCTACGGACCGGACGCTCCTATCGCGTGCACGTCATCGCACGCGGCGTCACCGTCTGCACCGTCAAAACAGGCACGTTCCGGCCAGAAACGGCGCCCGAAGCTGTTGCCGCCGTCCCGCCCTGCGCGCGGGGGTCGGGTGAAAGCAGGCCTTTTACCTCGACCGTATGACCGATGTGGGCCGAGAGATCGAGCCCTTTCGGCGGACGCAGGAGGTACGAAGCGGATGCGTTTGCTGCACCGGATGTGTTCGCTCTTCCAACAGTTCCGCTTGTCCCGGACGCACCCTGTCCCTGGTTGAAAGTCGGCGAGGCGGGGTTCGCGCTCGTTCCCGGCTCGCCCACGGGCGGCGTTGGAACCGCGGTCTCGGTAGCCGTCGTTCCGGTCGGCGTGTCTGATGTGACCGTTCCGCTGGGCGAGTCGCCCGTGGCGGATGTGCCGGCTGACGAACTGGTCTGCGGGGACGTCACGGCACCTGGTGCTCCCGCCTGTTGCGTCAGCACGAAGCCCTTCCCGTCTGCGTCACGCGCGACACACCCGGTCAGGGTGATGACCGACGCTGGGGTCGTGCTCCGATCGGCGGGGCGGGCCCCCTGCTCCTGCGTCGCACCTGCGACAGCGGTGGAGACCAGCGTCGCGGCCACGATAGCGGTGAGTGTGCGCATATGAGGTTCCTCCGCCACCTCGCCGTGCACAAGCGGGGCCAGCGCTTCGCCTGACACGCTGCCTGATCGTTATGCGCGTCAAGCCTGCGCGGTGATGCAGCGGGAACAGCCGATCGAAATTGCCGCCGAGGATGAGGTCGACGTCTCTCGCGCTGAGGTTCAGCCGGTCGAGGGCTTCGAGCTGGGTGTCGAAGATCGGCCGCTGCCAGCCGCGTGGGAAGAATGACGAGTCGGTTCCGAAGAGCAGACGCTCCGGCCCGAGCACCTGGACGGCCTGCCGGAACACCGTCTCGAGCGTGAGGCCCGGGATGTACTTCATCCAGCGATTCGAGCTCGAGGTGTCGAAATGAATGTTGGGGCACATGTCCGCGGCCATGAGCGCTTCGCGGAGGAAGCCCGCGCCGAAGTGCGGGATGATGAACGGCACCTGCGGCCAGGTGACTGCGAGCGTCTGCACGTCCAGTGGATGGCCGAAGCGTGCCTCGAAGCGGCTCGGCAGCGCCAGCTTCTTTCGCGCTCCGACCGAGAGCACGCCGCAGTGGACGAACACCGCCGCCGACGGCGTCTGCGCGGCCACGTCGATGATCGCCGCCACCCGCGCATCCAGCAGGGAGTAGCGCTGCATCGCCGGAAAGAGGCACACGCCGCGCAGGCCGTCAGCCAGTGCCTGTCGCGTCCGTTCGATCGCGCTCTCTGCGAGCGGGTTCACCATGAAGAACCCCACGAACGCCGCCGGGTGGGTCGCCAATGCCTCCACAACGGACTGTTCGTCACCAGGCACGCTCGCGATGAGCACGGCGCGCTGCACCTGATGGCGATCGATTTCCGCCATCCAGCGGTTGGCGAGCTGCCCGACGCTGCCGGGCGCCTCCCACCCGAGAGCCTCCGGCACTGAAACCGCCGGATCGGCATCGAACCGCCCTGCGGCATCGCGGGCGAGCGTCTCGAAGAACCGCGGCGAGAAGAAGTGGCAGTGTGCGTCGTTCAGGGGCATGCTCAGGCTCCGCGTTCCAACTCAGCGCTCCCGGCGGCCGGCTTCAGCTCGGACGTTATCAAACGCGTGCTCACTCCCGGCAGCACGCATCCACTCGCTTCAACAGATCCCGCACCGTCCGGTCAACGGCAGCCGCCGGCGCTACGTCCACCTCCTGCAGGGCCTCATATGCCAGCAGCAGGTCCCCATGCAGCTGGCGTATCGGCTCGAGTGCGCCCGCCGCTGAGGTCGTTCCAGTCGTTCCGGTCGGCGGTGCGAGCGCGCCATGCACCCGGGCGATCGCATCAACCACCTGCATGGACAATTTGAACTGCTCCTCGAGCCCCTGGCGAGGCGTTTCCACCCGCGGATCCATCCGAATCACCAGTGGCTGGCTCGTTCGCACCCCGCCAGCCACGAGCGTGACCGTATAGCGTCCCGGCAGCACCCAAGGGCCGCTCGGCCGCCGCGGCGTGTCGCCGGGCACCGCGGCAATCGGGAAGGAGAAGGTGTCGGTTGCCGGCGGCGGGTAGTGCAGGTCCCACACGAAGCGGTGCATGCCGGCGGTCTTTGCCGGCACGGCGGGCGGGCGGATCCAGTACGCGGGCACGTTGCCTTCGTCTGTGACGGGAGGCGCTGGATCGCCGCTCGAGTAGCGGCGGACGATCGCACCGGCCGCGTCGCTGATTTCGAGCGTCACGGCATCGGTGGCGGACTTCAGCCAGTAGTTGATCACCGCGCCGTCTGGCGGGTTCTGGCCGGCGGGCTCATCGGGCGGCAGCGGCGTGTCCGTGTTCAGGCTCCACCGCACGCGAGTGGCCTGCTGTGGCTGGTACAGAAACGCTGCGGCCGCGAGCACCCGCGCGTCTACCTGTCGCAGCGGCGTGATGTCGTCGAGTATCCAGAAGGATCGCCCGTGGGTGCCTACCACGAGATCGTCATCCTTGATCACGAGATCACGGATCGACGTCGCCGGCATGTTGAGCCGCAGCGAGTGCCAGGAGTCGCCCTCGTCGAGCGACACGAACACCGCCTCCTCCGTCCCCGCGAAGAGCAGCCCGGGGCGCCTGGGATCCTCGCGCACGGCGTTCACGATCGTGCCGTCCGGAATCCCGTGCACGATGCGCGTCCATGTTCGGCCGGCGTCACGCGTACGGTAGATGTGCGGACGCAGGTCGTCGAGGCGCAGCGTGTTGATGGCGGCGAATGCCGTGTCGCGCTTGAAATGGGACGCGTCCATCAGCGACACCTTGGCCCACGCGCCCAGAGCCGGGGGTGTGACGTTCGCCCACGTTTCCCCGCCATCACTCGTGACCTGGATGAGCCCGTCGTCGGTGCCAGCCCATATGCGGCTCACATCCATCGGCGACGGGGCAATCGTGTAGATCACGCCCCGGCGCGAGGCGCTCGCCGCCGCGGTGCCACGGTATTTACCAACGTTCGCAGGCGCCTCCCACGTCTCGCGCGTGAGGTCGGGACTGATCTGCCTCCAGTGCTGCCCTCCGTCCGCGGTTTGCCATATGACGTTCGACGCGAAGTACAGCGTCTTCGGATCGACGGGCGAGAACAGCACAGGCATGGTCCGGACGACCCGGTACTCGGCGCTGCGCAGGAGGGACGGCGCAATGTTCTGCGCCTGTCCGGTGCGCCGATCGAAGCGTGTCAGCTTGCCACCGTACACGATGTCCGGATTCAGCGGGTCGGGCGCCACATATCCGTACTCCTCCACGCCCACCGGCCGCCAGTCGCGAAATGTGATCCGTCCGTCGTCGCTACGGCTCGCGACGCAGGCCGACCCGCTCTCCTGCTGGCCGCCGCACACGCGGTACGGGAACGCGTTGTCGGCAATCACATGGTAGAACTGCGCGGTCGGCTGGTTGTACCAGCTGCTCCAGGTCTCCCCGCCATTCACCGTCACCACGGCCCCCTGGTCGGCGGCGATGAGCATCACATCCGGGGTTTTCGGGTTGATCCAGATGCGATGGTAGTCGTCGCCGCCCGGCGCGCCCCTGAGAGCCTTGAAACTCTGCCCGCCGTCCACCGACTTCCACGCGACGATGCTGGCCGTGAACACGACGTCGGGGTTGGTGGGGTGCACCTTGACCTCCGCGAAGTCGGATGCCCGGGATGTCACGCGCGGATCCGCGTTCACGAGCGCCCACCGTTCACCGCCATCGTCAGAGCGATAGAGGCCGCCGTTCCGCTGCGCATCGACGGTGAGAAACAGGCGCTGCGGACGGCTCGGCGCGATGCCGATGCCGATCCGGCCGAGACCGTCGGCTTCGAAGGTGGGGAGGCCGTTCGTCAGCTGACGCCAGCTGGTGCCGCCGTCCGTGGACTTGTAGAGACCGCTGCCCGGGCCGCTGAACGCGCCGTTCTCCCAGGGTCCCTGGCGCGCTTCCCACAGGGCCGCATACACGGTATCGGGGTTCGAAGGATCGAGGATTACGTCGATCGCGCCCGTGTCCGAATCGCGGAAGAGCACCCGCTGGAACGTCGCGCCGCCATCCGTCGAGCGGAACACACCGCGCTCCTGGTTGGCGCCGTACGGATGCCCCAGTACGGCAACGAACAGCCGATCGGCCGAGCGCGGATCGACGGCGATCTGCGGAATCTGCTGACCGTCGCGGAGGCCGAGATGCGCCCAGGTGCGCCCGCCGTCCTGGGACTTGTAGATGCCGTTGCCGACCGACAGATCGGGCCGCTGCAGGCCTTCGCCGCTGCCGACGTAGAGGATGTCGGGATTCGAGGGAGCCACGGCAATGGCGCCGATGGATCCGGTTGGCTGCGCGTCGAATGTTGGCGTCCACGTGCGGCCGTAATCGGTGGTCTTCCACACGCCACCGTTGACGACGCCGATGTAGAACAGGTTCGGCCGATCGGGAATGCCGACGGCGGCCTTGGTGCGTCCGCCGCGGTGCGGGCCTATCATGCGGTAGCGCAGGTCGCCGGTCGCCGCGTCCAGCACACCAGAGGACGCCGGCTGACGCGTCTCGCCGCCCGCCGCACTTTCGTGAGTGGCGCCGCGAGGAAGTGGATCTCCTGAGAGTGGCTCGCTGCGCCCGGTTGCGAGCGCCAGGGTCAGGAGGCCGAAACTTGCGAAGACTCGACGCGCCATGGTGTGGCAGTGTAGCGCGACGGCCGGACGTCCCGAACGACTCCGGCTGCAGGCGGATTTCCGCCGAAGGAGCCACATGCGTTCAGCGTTGATCACCTGCGCCGGCGTTCTGTTCACCCTGGCCGCCGCGGCGGCCCAGCAGGAGTTGCCCGTGAAGTACGTCCCCGCGTCCGAAATGGCTGCTTTCTTCGCGAAGGGTGGCACGGTGGCCGCCGGCGCCAACTACAAGGTCATGGCGTCGCAGCGCACGGCGGCAGGCGAAGCCGAGATGCACGAGCGCGAGACCGATGTGTTCAGGATCATGTCGGGTTCGGCCACATTCGTGACGGGCGGCCGACTGATCGGCGCGCACACCACCGAGCCCGGAGAAACCCGGGGGACCGGCATCGAGGGCGGGGAGACGCGCCAGCTCTCCGCTGGAGACGTCATCGTGATCGAGAAGGGAGTGCCGCACTGGTTCAAGACAATCGACGGCCGGGTGGAGTATTTCGTGGTGAAGGTGCGGTAGACACGGTTCGCTGGCTCGAGCTTGATTCGCGGGACGCAGTCGTTCGAAGATCCGACACCGCTGAAGAGAGACACCCATGACCTACGACGAGACGCTCTCGTTCCTGCAGCAGCGTGAGGCGAAGTTCAACCGCCACGACGCGAACGCCCTGGCCGCCGATCACACCGACACGGGCGTGCTGCGCAGCCCCATCTTCCCGCACGTGCAAGGGGTCGTGAACATCCAGGGCTCCTATCGTGCGCTCTTCACGATGTTTGCCGACTGGCACATCACGTTCGAGGCGCCGATCATCGACGGCGATCGTGCGGCGCACGCGTTTACCGCGCGGGCCACGCACGTGGGCGAGTTCCTCGGCATGCCGGGCACCGGGCGCAAGTTCCAGATTATCGGCGCGGCCATCTACCGGCTCGATGATGGTCTGATCGCGGAAGAGCGCCGGATTTACGACTTCACCGGTCTGCTGATGCAGGTGGGAGTGCTCAAAGGGAAGCCGGGACCCCGCGGGGGAGAGGGGGGCTGACGCATCTTCGATGCAGAATGCAGAATGCAGAATGCAAAATGTAAAATGTAAATTCAAAGGCAAACGCAAAGGCACGGGGACCGGGGTCGACCATCAGTTTCGGAGACGATCGATGCGAAGAGCACTCCTGACAGCATGCCTCCTCCTGACCGCGTGCGGCCTTGCTGAGGCGCAGCACAAGATCCCGCCGGTTCCCGAAACCGCGCACGCTCCGGTCGTGCTGCCCTCCGGTCTCAAGTACATCGACTTCAAGGTTGGCACCGGCGTGCCGGCGGTGAAGGGGCGGATGGTGCGGATCGCGTTCATCGGCTGGGTCTCGAAGACGCAGTTGATGTTCGACTTCCGCGACGCACCGAGCCCGCTCGCCTTCCGCCTGGGGACGCCTGACCCGAACGTCGTCGCCGGCCTGAATCAGGGAGTCGCGGGCATGAAGGTGGGCGGCAAGCGGCGGCTGATCGTTCCTGCCCGGCTGGGCCACGGCTCAAAGGGTACCAAGCTGATCGCGCCGAACAGCGAGCTGACGTACGACGTCGAGCTCGTAAGCGTGGCACGGCCGGGCGTCTGAACGCTTCCGCCCATGACGGTCGACCGGCGTCGCTGTTTGGGTCGCCTCCTCAGCTGTCTCGTGATCGTCGCATCCGGGGGATGCGGCGGCCGCGTGCCCCCTGCAACGGATGCCGCCACGCCGTCGGTCCCTGCACAGGTTACGCGCGATTCGCACGAGGATCTGCACGCCGTCCTGTGGATGCAGACCGCTGCCGAGTACCGTGCGCTCGCGACCGCCATCTACGCCCGGGCCGTACCCGTCCTCGAGAGGGCGCTGCAGGATCCGTCGTGGACGGCGGCCACGGAGCAGACCGGGGCGTATGGCTCGCTCCCTCCTGCGGTGGTCCTCGATCTCGATGAAACCGTGCTCGACAACTCCGCATTCCAGGGCCAACTGGTTCGCGACCGGCAGTCCTACACCGAGGCTGCGTGGGCGGACTGGGTGCGCGCCGGGCAGGCGGGCGCCGTGCCAGGCGCGCAGGCGTTCATCCATACGATCGAGGAACGCGGCGTGCGCGTGTTCTATGTCAGCAACCGCGCGGCAGCGCAGGAAGCGAGCACCCTCGCGAACCTGCGCTCGCTTGGTCTCGACACGACCGGCGATCGGGTGCTATCGCCCGGCGAGCAGGGCTGGACAACCGACAAGTCGCCGCGGCGTGCGTTCGTCGCGGAGCACCACCGCGTGCTGATGCTGGTCGGCGACGACCTCGGTGACTTCGTCGCGATAGCGCGCCTGTCACCCGCCGAGCGAGAGGCGCTGGTCGACCGCTACGCCGACCGCTGGCTCGAGCGCTGGGTCCTGTTGCCGAACGCGTCGTATGGATCGTGGCTGCGGGCGCTGACGCCGGGATTGTCCACCGACCGCGACGTGCTCGAGAGGAAACTGGCAGTCATCAGCGGGTACCGCTAGTGTCCCGGCCGCGTGATTCGCGACATAACTCCCGGGCGGGGCATCCCGGCTGGCTGCGTTGCTCATCACTCACTTATGCCCAATAAGCTCGCTCTTCGCGCCTTGCCATCCGGGTGCCGCGCTCCGGGATTTACGCCACGAATCACGCGGCCGGGACACTAGCGCACGGGCCCCGATACACTGCTCCGTGCGGTTCACCGCGTGCGGACCGGTGCACCGGCCGCACATACCCTGGGAGGCTCACATGCGACGCCCCAACACTCCGACCTCGAGGATCTCCCGCCGCTCGTTTCTGACCACCGCGGCGGCGCTTGCCGGCGCGGCATCGACACGCGACGTGTTGGCAGGCGGCCGCCACGCACGGCAACAGGCGTCTGCCTCGGATCGCGTGGCGCTTGCGATCGTCGGGGCGGGCGGGCGCGGCGCAGACAATATCCGGGAGGCCGCCGCGGCCGGTGCGGAGATCGTCGCGCTCTGTGACTGCGACGAGCAGAACGCGGCCGAGTCGTTCGCCAAGTACCCCGATGCCCGGAGGTATCGTGACTGGCGCCGCATGCTCGATGCGGAAAAGGGCATCGATGCGGTGCTCGTGGCGACTCCCGATCACTCGCACGCCATCGTGTCGATCGCAGCGATGCAGCTCGGGAAGCACGTGTACTGCGAGAAGCCGCTTGCGCGCAGCATCTGGGAAGCGCGGCAAATGGCCCAGGCGGCAACCGCATCCCGGGTGGCGACGCAGATGGGCACGCAGGGACACGCGTACGAGGGTACGCGGCGCGCCGTCGAAGTGCTGCGGGCTGGGCTGATTGGTGAGGTCACGGAGCTGCACGTCTGGACGGACCGGCCCGCCACCTTGTGGGCTCAGGGCGTGCTTCGGCCCACCGACACGCCGCCCGTGCCGCCGACGCTCGACTGGGATGTATGGCTTGGCCCCGCGCCCGAGCGGCCGTATCACCCGGCATACGTGCCCTTCAAGTGGCGTGGGTTCTGGGATTTCGGCACCGGCGCGATCGGCGACATGGGCATTCACAACCTCGACACCGCGTACTGGGGCCTCGAGCTGGGCGCGCCGACGTCGCGTGCGCGTCCGCGATTGCTCGCCGGCTACTGGCGATCCCGAGACCAAAGAGACGGCGCCGCTCTGGAGCATCATCGAGCTCCAGTTTCCCGCGCGTGGCAGTCGGCCGCCCGTGAACATGACGTGGTACGACGGCGGCAAGCTGCCGCCGCCGGAGTTGTTCCAGGGTCAGAAGCTCATCACCAGGGACGGCGGTTCCCTCGTCATCGGCAGCAAGGGCACGCTCTTCACGCGCACGTGGCACGGCGGCGAGAATGAGAAGGACTGGTTCGTGCTGCTGCCACGTGAGAAGTTTGACGGTCTCCCGCCGCCGCCGCCCACGCTGCCGCGAACGCGCAGTCACCATCAGGAGTGGCTGGACGCGTGCCGCGGTCGAGGGGAAAACGCAGTCGCCGTTCGAGTACGCGGCCGTGCTCACCGAGTCGTTGCTGCTCGGGAACGTCGCGCTCCGCACAGGGCAGCCGGTGGAGTGGGATGCCGCGCAGATGCGGGTGACGAACAACAGCAACGCGGAGGCGTTCATCACGCCGGAATTCCGCAAGGGATGGCACTTCTGAGCTGCGGTCACCTCCACTCGGCTCTCGGTCTCGTCACTCTGTCAGGCTCTCCGGCCGCGATCGACGCCGCCCGACCCGCGTGAAGGCGCTGAAGCGCGGCGACACCCCGGCCGTGCACCTACCTCGGGTATCGAGAGGAGCGCCCGCAGGGATGACTAGCTGGTCCCACCGCTTACCAATCCCGTAAACCACCGGGAGCCGGCTGCTCGTCCTGAAGGGCGAGAGGCGACTACGGCCCGGTCAGATCGACTCGTTTTCCGGCTATTCCTAGCAGCCTGCTCGAACGGTGTTCGTCGCAATGGTCGAGCTGCACGATTTTTTTTGCATTGATGGCAGGCGGCGGGATAGAGTCCCTCACATTGTCTTTTTAGCTGAACCGCATGCGCATGGTGCATGGACGCAGTGCCGTCCAGCTTCGCTGGTTGATGGCGCCGGACTCCCCTCCGGCCAAGGAGCGCGCAATGAGTAAGGGCAGACGAGTGATCTGTTGGCTGGCGGTGTGTACGGTTATGACGGTTCTCAGTGTAGTGGCGATGCGTGCGGCGATCGACGGTCCATGGGCCTCGGGCGAGGCGCTGGGCGACGTCGCCGTGAGCTTTGACGGAGCCGTACGGGTCTACGGCAAGGCCGATGGCCTGCAGATTGGAGTGCGACCTGGCGGTGCCGGGCACGAATGGCGGACTCGCGTTCGACAACCCGCTGAATCTGCTCGTGGCGAATACCACCAACGATCGTCTCGTGAAATTGTTGCCAGCCCCGCCCCATGTCACCAGCCCACTGACCACAGTCTCCACGCAGCCTGCGCCGAGATCGATTGCGTTTGCGGGTGACGGCACCATCTATGTGGCGAGCGCTGGCAGCCCCGCGACAGTTCGGCGGATTCCTGCGACAGGCATCTGCCCCGCAGGCGGGTGCAAGCAGTTCACCGTGCCCACCGATTCCACGGCGTGCATCGGCATCGATCTCGCGCCCGATCAGTCGACCCTGTATTACGTCTCCGGAGGCCGGAAGGTCCGGACGGTGACCGGCGCGGACGCCGTGACGGGCGATGCCTCGGCGGCGCGGCGGCGCTGTCCCCGATCTCCAGGGTCCAGGGACCGCATGTGGCATTCGCCTCCTGCCGCCGGTGGATGCACGGTGCGCGACCGAACCCAGCCCCGAGTGTCTCGTCGACTCCAGCAGCTCCGTTTCCGACTGCGAAAGTGGGCGGCATGCTGATCGCCGACGCTCGAGAAATCAAGCGGCTCAACTCGCTCGGCGCGATTGTGGAGACCTTCAACGCCGGCACCGGAACGGCCTCGCAGAAGAACTGGGTCGACATCGCGCTGGACCCCAACAGGCGGGACTTCTGGGGCGTTGACGCCGGGTTCTCGCTACTGGCGAAGTTCCGGATCGGCGGGCCCAATCAGCTTCCGCTGCCCATCACACTCGCAGGTGTGCCTCGAGGAGTGGCGGTAAACGGCGAACTTCGGGCGGCGCAGACGATTCGGATCGTCGAATTGACCGCGAACACCGCCGGCACAGCCACGTTCCTGCAGGGCACGCCTTCACAGCATTCCTGGTCGGGCAAGCTGCCGATTGCGGCGTCGTTCGCGGTGCAGGCGATCGAGGTGACGTATGACTCCAGCGGCAGCACGTCAACGCCCTGCGTCCCTTCGTTGAACATCCGTTGCCGTCTGCAGGAATTCGACAGTGCGGCAGGAAACCCGGTACCGAAGATCTACTCCCGCGGCCGGTCGGTTTTCTATCGCGAGATTCTGCGCGGGCCCTTGTCCAACCCGGACGCGACGTTCGAAGTCGGCATCTTCTTTCCCGGTCCGACGGATCTGTCGGCGGGGACCGCATGTGTCGTGGGGGGAACGCCCCCCGCAGGGACCGCGCTGCTGCGCGACCCGTGGCCGCACGAGCTCTTCACGTTCGACGGCACGCTCGTGTTCTACGGGGGCGACGATGGCGGCCTCGTACGAACGAAGGTCAACGACACGATCGTCGTGAACCGGGCTGACCCGACCTACTACATGCAACTGATCAAACCCACGCTCGGCACGGTCGGACAGATCGGCAGCGCGCTCCAGATTGCCGTCGAAGTGCGCGACCCCAGGCCCGCGGCGGCGTGCGCCACCGTGTCCGGACTGAACGAGTCCCTGATTCTCTCGGTGACGGACATCACGCCCGGCGACGGACAAGGGCAAGCCCCTCGGCGATAGCGAAAACATCTTCGGCATGCTCGATGCGAACGGCCTGACGTGGGCGTCAACGGCGAACCAGTACAGGACGAACCTGCTGCTGGACTCCAAGTTCAAGGCCAATCACACGTACCGGCTGTGCGTGGATGCCCCTGCAGGCCAGACGACGAATGGCGAACCGGCAGCAGGGGAAGTCTGCACCGACATCATCGCGAAGGTGGGCAGCTCGAAGAAGTGACAGCGGGAGACCAGGCGGGCCGGCGACGAGCCGGCCTGCTTACGGCGCCGGTGCGTCGATGATCCGCTTGAGATCAGGCCGGCGCAGCACATCGTCGCTGCGCGCGTCCTTGCGTATCGCATCGACGAGCTGTCGGGCCGTTTCTGCATGGCGCCGTGCCTCGGCCTGATTTCCGTCAGCCGAAAGGATCCGCGCCAGGAGATGGTGTGCGTCCGCCAGGAGCGCGCGCGCACCCAGCCGCTCGGCCTCCGGGAGGGCAGCTTCGACGCGGGCTCGTGCCCGGGGGCCATCCTTCTGGCGCAGTTCTGTCGCCGCCGCGAGCAGGGAAAACTGCAGTGCGTCGAACTTCAGCCCGAGGCGGCCCGCCTCCGCTCCAAGCTTCGTCAGATCAGCCGCCGAGAGCAGTGGCCGGCCTTCCTCGATATTCACCCTGGCGACATTCAGTTGTGATCTCAGTTGTACCGGACGGAGCTTGGCCTTCACGGCCATGGCTGCGGCCTGTGCGTACAGCGACCGCGCGCTCTTGAAGTCGCCACCGTAGGTACAGCGCATCGCCTTGATGGTTCAGGATCTCCGCGACCAGCGCGTCGTTGCGCAGCTGCCGCGCCAGGGGCAGGGCTTCGGCCAGGGCTCGCTCCGCGTCCGCGCTCCGGCCACTCTGGCCCAATGCGCCGCCGTACGACCCCAGCACCTTCGGCAGCGACGAATCCCGCTCGGCGATCGCCCGGAGCAGCTTCAACGCCTCCGCCTTGGAATCGATCGCGGCTCCGAATCGCCCCTGGTATCCGAATACCTCCCCGAGGTCGTTCAGCTCGAGTCCGGCAGCACGCTGGTTGCCGACCTTGCGCCAGAGCTCCAGGGCTTTCAGGTACTGCCCCTGTGCGGTTTCGTACGCGCCGGTTCTGACCGAGACCTCCGCCAGATTGTGCAGGGTATCGGCGACGTCCGCCGGCACATTGAGTCGCTCGCGAATCGTGACGGCCTGCTGCAGATACGTTTGCGCCTCATCGTAGCGGCCCAGCGACAGGTAGATGTATCCCACGTTGTTCAAGGCGGCGGCTTTGTACAAAGGATTCCGCACCTCGCGCTGAATCTGCAGCGCGTCCTTGAACTGCGCGAGCGCCTCGTCGTACTGCCCCCGCGCGGCATAGAGCGCCCCGAGGTCGTTGAGTGACGTTTCCGATCCCCTGTTTGTCGCCAATCTGGCGCCGGAGCGCCAGCGCTTCACGATAATCCGCCAGTGCAGCCTCAGGTTGGCCGGCATAGTCCTTCATCTGCGCCATCGCGTTCAGCGTTTCCGCTACTCCGCTGGTGCGGCCGAGGCGGCGTTCGAGAGCAAGAGACTCCTGGTAGTGCTGTAACGCCTCACGTGGCTTGTTCAAGCCGGCATACGTCCCGCCCAGCAGACGCAGGACGGTTGCCTTGGCTTCGTCGTTGCCGCCCTGAATCACCACTGTGAGCGCCCGATTCAGATAATCGAGCGCGTCGGCCGGCTTGCCGCTCCAGCTCTCGACCTGGCCGGCTCCGAGCAGCGCCTCGATGTACTTCGGATCCCGTGCCAGGAGCTGCGCAAAGCGTTTGCGGGCCTCGTCGTACGCGCCGGTGTCCTTGTACAGCGCCGCCAGGGCGAACGTGACCTCGTCGTTCGTGGCGCCTCCCTTGGCCAGGCTCTCGTAGTACTCGATCGCCTTCGGCCGGTCGTTCAGGATGCGGGCGTGGGCGGCGAGGATCAGTGTTTTCTCATACGGCGGCAGTGCGTCGGCACCGGTCACCGCGTTGCGCGAGATCCTCTCGGCCTCAGCATCGTGGCCCAGGGTGGCATGGCTGTGGGCGAGCCGCGAATAGGCGAGCGCGAACCCGGTGTCTTCCTGCGTGGCCGTCTCGAACCGCTTGCAGGGCTTCCAGGTGCCGTCCCTGACGGCTCAGCTCCAGACCCTCGTTGTAGAACCGGAGCGCCCGCACCGACTTGGACGAGGGCTTGAAGGACGTGGCCGTCAATTCCTTGATAGCCGCGGGCGACAGCGCCAGGTTCTCCCGGACCGACGCCGCGAGCCGTTCGATCGCGCCAGGCAGCTCGGTCTCGCTGCGTGCCTGGTCCTTGAGCGGGATCGTGCGCTGGTGCTTCACGTCCTGCAGCGTGGCATCGATGCGGATCTCGTTGCCGAACTTCAGGTACTGGCCCCACATCACGGTATCGGCGCCGCTCAACTCTGCAAGCCGGCGGAGCGCGGCAGGGTCGAGTGTCGAATCTGGCGCGATTCGCAGATCGGTCAGAATCTGCGACACCCGGCCGGCAGGGACGGTGTTCAAGGCGGCCGACTGTCCGATCGTCGTTCCAAGCATCGCCGCCACGCTCGATCCGAGCGAGTCGAGGGACGTTGTCACCCGACGCATTCCGGAACGGCAGGATCGCCAGCGACACGGATGCGGCGGTTGGTGTCGATCCCCTCGCGTCTGAGTTGGTCGCCTTGGGCGCTGTCACGGTCCGATAAACGAGCGAATCCACCGCCGGCCGCCAGCACGAGCGAGAACACCTGCCGCAATCCAGTTTCGAGATTTTTTCTTGGACAGCAGGTTCGGCAACGAGATCGTGATCGTCGTCGCCTGCGGCTGCATCGCCGGCACCGGAGTCATTTGCGGCCGTGTCGCCCCGACAGTCCTGCTCGCCGCGCCATCACCCGCGGCCGCCTCCAAATCAATCAGCAGCTCCACCGTCCGCTGATACCGAAGTGCCGGATCTGGCTGAACGCACCGCGCGACGATGTCTTCGATCGCCTGCGGGATAGCCGGATCGACGGAACGGAGCGATGGGGCCGGCTTGCTCAGACGATCGAGCAGTTCTGCGATGGCGCTCTCACCGTTGCCCACCTTGCGGCGGCCGACGAGCATGTCGGACAGCATCCAGCCGAACGCGTAGATGTCTGCGCGATGGTCGGTCGCTTCCGCCCGTCGCCTGCTCCGGCGCCATGTAGTCCAGCGTGCCCACGACGGTTCCGACAACCGTGCCGCCGCCCGGACCGCTCACGGAACGAGCGATGCCGAAATCCGTGATGAGCGCGTGGTCCTCTTCGTCGAGGAGGATGTTGGCGGGCTTCAGGTCGCGGTGCACGACGCCGGCTTCATGAGCCGCGACAAGTCCGGACGCAATCTGGCGGGCGAGCGCGAGCGCCCGCGGGACGGCGAGGCGCCCCTCTCGCTTGAGAACGGTCGCCAGATCCGAGCCGTTCACGTACGGCATCGTGATGTACTTGACGCCGTCAATCTCGCCGAGGTCGTGGATGCGGACGACGTTCTTGTGGGTGACGTTGCGCGCCAGGAGCAATTCGCGTTTGAAGCGGCGTTCGAGATCGCGGGCGACGGCTGGATCGGCCATCGCCTCGGGGCGGATCACCTTGATGGCAACGACAACCGCCAGCTCGTCGTCCCACGCCTGGTAGACGGCGCCCATTCCGCCAACACCGAGCTGACGGATGAGGTGATACCGACGTCCGAAACGTGTGCCGGTCTGGAAGGTGGCGGTCGCGGAACCCTCACCGGGCGCTGCTGCGGCCGGCATTCCTCCCGGTCGGCTGATCTCCGGCGATGACTGCTGGTCGCGCGTGGGTGTCGGGCTCGCCGTGCGAAGCCGGCGCAATCGTCAGGTCTTGGTCGGTGGAATCCGCAGGGAACGGAGTGGGCGTGTCAGTTGCGGTCGTCACCGCAGTCACGCCAAGTGACAGTGCTGGTCGGTGCTTACGGCATCCGCCGAATGGCCGCACTGGTGACAGACACGTTGCGAGGCTGCCATTTGGGCGCCGCAATGCGCGCACACCATCAACGCGGTCCTCCGTTGCGTTCGAGAGCTAAGCGCCCATTATTGCGTGGTTTAGGAGAGGCCACAACCTAGCAATCGACCTGCTGGCTCAGCCTTTGTGTGCCCGCAGCCCCTCCGATGGCTGGCAGGTCGTTCGCTTCCAGGGCGGCGCCGTCGCTTGACTCTTGCGTAATCCAGGTGGAACGATGCGCCTGTTCTCAACGGGAATCCGCATGATGATACACAACACTGCAGCCCGCCCGCCGCGATGGTCAGCCCTTCTCTTCGGCTGCCTGGTGGTCGCGTTCGGCGGCACCACCACAGGCTCGTGCGCACGACTGTGGCAGGTGCAGACGCCGCCACCGTCTTCCTCGCGAGCTGTCGCCGGCACGACGGGTCACGCGCTCATCCCCTTGCCCGTATCGGTTGCGATGACCCCCGGACCGTCGTTCGCCATCGGGCCCCAGACCGCCGTGTATGTGCCCGCGGCGTCAGATGATCTGAAGCGCGTCGGAAGATTCCTCGCCGACCTGATTGGGCGTTCGACCGAGACCCCGATCGAGGTGCGACCTGCCACGGGGTCCTCTGGGTCTGGCGGCATCTCGCTCGTGCTGGACCCGTCGCGCGACGCGCTGGGCGACGAGGGCTACGAGTTGACCGTTGCCACCGCCGCCGTGCAAATCACCGCGCGTACGCCCGCGGGCGTGTTCTACGGGGTGCAGACGCTGCGGCAGCTGATGCCCCCGTCGATTGAGCATCAGGCACCCCGCCCGCATCCCGTCAGCATCCCGGCCGCACGGATCGAGGACCGGCCCCGATTCGTGTGGCGGGGCGCCATGCTGGACGTGGCGCGCCACTTCTTCGGGCCGGCCGACGTCCGCCGCTACATCGATCTGCTCGCGCTCTACAAGTTCAATCGCCTTCACCTGCACCTCTCGGACGACCAGGGATGGCGGCTCGAGATCAAGTCGTGGCCGAACCTCACCGTTCAGGGCGCCAGCACCGCGGTGGGCGGCGGGCCCGGAGGCTATTACACGCAGCAGGACTACACCGAGCTCATCGCCTATGCGCGCGATCGCTTCATCACCGTGATCCCCGAGATCGACATGCCCAGCCACATCAACGCGGCGCTCGCGTCCGTGCCGGAGTTGAATTGCGACGGCGTGGCGCCGCCGCTTTATACGGGCATCGAGGTCGGCTTCAGCAACTTCTGCGTGGACAAGGAGATCACGTACAAGTTCATAGACGATGTGGTACGGGAGATTGCGGGGCTGACGCCGGCACCTTACCTCCACATCGGCGGCGACGAGGTGAAGAAGATCACCCCCGCGCAGTACCGCGCCTTCATGGAGCGCGTGCAGGGCATCGTCGCCTCTCACGGCAAGACGCCGATCGCGTGGGACGAGGTCGCGGCGGCGACGCTGCTGCCGTCGACCATCGTCCAGCAGTGGCGTCCCCAGGAGAAGTTTCAGGTGCCGCCGGCTACGAAGGTGATCCTCTCGCCGGCGCACAAGATCTATCTCGACATGCAGTATCACACCGCAACGCCGATCGGGCTGCATTGGGCCGCGTACATGGACGTACCCGAGGCGTATCGCTGGGACCCCGCGACGGTGCTGCCCGGCGTCAACGAGGGGTCGATCCTCGGTGTCGAAGCGCCACTCTGGTCCGAGACGCTGGCAACCATGCGGGATGTGGAGTACATGGCCTTCCCCCGGCTGGCCGGCGCCGCCGAAATCGCGTGGTCCCCGAAAGCGAACCGGACGTGGGACGAGTACAAGGGCCGCCTCGCTGCCCAGGCCCAGCGCTGGTCCGCCCTCGGCATCAACGCCTACTGGTCCCCCACCGTCCCCTGGCGTCACTGAATTGAGATCGGGAGGTGTTTCTCATTTTGGTGAGAATGAGATCGGGAGGTGTTTCTGCGGGAGGTGTTTCTCATGAGGAGTGGATCGAATAGCGGCCGCCCGGGGTTCCTGGCCGGCCTGGCCGTTGGCGCCGCGCTGTCAATCGGAGGCGCCGTCGCGTGGTCGCAAACAGGCGGCGGGCCGGCCGCGCAGGCCAAACCGGCATACACGACGGTGCTCGAGAACGAGCGTGTGCGCGTGAGGGACGTGACGTTCCCGCCGGGCGTGCTCGACACCGGCATGCACACGCACACGTACGCGCACGTGGGGATCATTCTGAGCGAGGGTGCGCTCCAGTTCACCGACCCCGGCGGAAAGACGGAGCGCGTCCAGTTCAAGGCCGGCAGCGTCGGCTTCCGCGAGGCCAACGCGACGCACCAGGTCGCGAACCCGGGCGCCGCGCCGATGCGCGTCATCGAGGTGGAACTGAAGCGCTGACCGCAGGCCGGGGCGACACGCCTAGGCGGCGCGCCCGTTGCTGCGAAGCTTGCTGAGCGCGCGGGCCTCGATCTGGCGGACGCGCTCACGTGTCACGGACAGCCGGCGGCCAATCTCTTCGAGCGTGTACTCGCGATCGGTGCCGAGGCCGTAGCGCAGGCGCAGCACCTCCTTCTCCCGATCCGTCAGCGGCTCGAGCACGTGCTCGATCTGGTCCGCCATGTCGCCCCGGATCGCCGCCTCCTCCGGTGATCCGACCGTGACGTCCTTGAGCAGGTCTCCCAGCCGCGTGTCCTCATCGCCGGACTGAATCGGCGCGTCGAGGGACGCCGGCTGGCGGGCTACGTCGAGGAGCAGTTCGAGCTTCCCGAGCGGCAGGCCCATTCGCACGGCGAGTTCGGCGGGTGACGGATCGCGTCCCAACTCGCGCGTGAAGTCCCGCCGCTCACGCGTGACCTTGTTCAGCGATTCGACGATGTGGACCGGGAGACGGATGGTGCGTCCGTAATCGGCGATGCCCCGCGTGACCGCCTGCCGGATCCACCAGGTCGCGTAGGTCGAGAATTTGAACCCGCGGCGGAACTGGAAGCGATCGACCGCCTTCATCAGGCCGATGTTGCCTTCCTGGATGAGGTCGAGCAGCGAGAGCCCGCGATTCAGATAGCGGCGCGCGATGGACACGACGAGCCGCAGGTTGGCCTCGAGCAGCTCACGCTTGGCATCGACGAGCGCCGCCTCGGCCTCCTCCACGGCAGCCACGCCGCGGCGGAACTCGGCCGGTGAAATGCCCATGCGCTCCTCGAGCTCTCGAAGCGCCGCATCGCGCTCCGGAGAGGAGGGGGCCGCCTCGAGCTCCGCCAGCCGCGTGGCGGTGCGCTGCAACTCATTGCGGACCTCCTCGATGAGGGCCGGCCGAATCGGCAGCTCTCGGAGCGACGCCGCGATCTTCTCCTGTGCGCGGGCCACGTGCATCTCGCGCGTGGCCAGGTCGTGCGCTTCGCTCCGCCTCCAGCGCTCAATGCAGCGTTCGAGGCGGCGCATGCGGCGGAACGCCTCGAGCGTTGGTGCGGCCTTATCAGGGGTCAGCTCTCCCCCATCCGGCATGAGGATGAGCTCGGCGGCTGGTGCGAGGCCCTTCCGAACGTGCTCGGCGAGGCTGGCGATCGTCCTGAGCGCGCAGGGTAGCGCAGCCAGTGCGGTCAGCAGGTCCGCCCTCCGCTGTTCAATCCGCAGCCCGATCTCCTGCTCCTGCGCGAAGGTCAGGAGCGGCCGTTTGCCGAGCTGACTGAGGTACATCCGAACGAGGTCCGCATCCTCGTGCGAGACGGGCCCCGCCTCGAACACCTCTTCAGGCTCGGCGAGGGGCTCCTCCAGCTCGTCCTCGTCCTCCTCATCATCCGGCCGCTCGAGCACCGGCTGGTCCGAGAGCGACTCCGGCTCTTCCTCGCGAAGCAGCCGTTCCGGTGACGTGCTGGCGACCGGCAGCCGCTCCTCCTCACGTGCCCACGGGCACGAGCCCGAATTGCTGGGCGCGCTCACGCCAGTCGAGCACGCGCACGTTGCGGTCGGGCTCGATCCAATCGATGAGCGACTTCTCCTTCGACGTGGACCTTGGACGAGGTCTTCTGGTTCGAGGCGTCTTGGTAGCCATGATCAATTGTACGTATCGCAAGAATGCTGCCTGTCGTTCATTCCTTCCGGCGGGTCGAGGGATCCGACGGCCGTCGCGCAGATTGACGCACAAATCGCTACGAACCAGCGGTCACCGATCCGCGCGCGCCAGCGTACGGGTGGCGTCGATGACGCCTGCGACGACCTGCGCAAACTGCGGATACTGCAGCTTGTCAGGCGTATCGTGCGCCGTATGGTAGTGGGGATAGCGATATGGGGCGGTGTCGGTGAGCATGATGGCGGGATAGCCCTCCTGCCAGTAGGCCCAGTGATCGGACCAGCCGACACCCGGGAGTGAGGCGGGCGCGACGGCGGACTGGATGGGAAACGGCGGTCGCTGCACGGAAGGCCGTTGCCACGCGGGTGAGCAGCTGGCGCGACCGCACGTTCCCCACCATCCCGATGAAGTTGCCCGTGCTGGGGTAGAGCAGGCCGAGCGGCGCGGGATACTGCTGCGTCTTCGGCTCGTTGGTGTAGTAGCCGATCGTCTCGAGCGAGAGCATGCCCACGATCCGCTCTCCACGAGCTCTCGATCGCCGGGCCGACACGAGGCTTCCCATCTGCGGACCCTGAAAGAACGGCGGCTCTTCGTTGACGAACGCCACGAAGCGGACCGTGCGCTCCAGGCGGAGCGCCTTCAGGGCCCGAGCCACCTCCAGCAGGGCGGCCACACCCGAGCCGTTGTCGTTCGCACCGGGACAGCCCTCCACTGAGTCGTAGTGCGCACCGAGCACCACGATTTCATCGGCCCGTTCGGTGCCGGTCAGCTCGGCCTCGATGTTCCGCACCTCGCGGCCGAGCGCAGTGAAGGGTTGCGATGAGGGCTGGAACCCGCTGGCGTCCAGATCGCGGGAGATGTATCGGGCTGCGTCCTCGAGCGCCTGAGGATGAAAGACGTTGCGCTCGCCAATCGTCCCGGCGAGCTCCTGCACGTGCCGCGCGAAGGCGGGCCTCCAGCCGCTCCACGTCAGTGTGTGCCGCGCTCACGCGATCCACTCGTCCTGAACACGCGAGCGCGACTGCGCAGATGCCAAACAGGAGACCCGGAGCATACGTGCTCGCATGCGAGCCTCTTATGCCAGACGCGTGCTCGCGGGGCCGCCGGAACTGAAGTTCCGGCTCCACATCTCGATCGCCGGCCGCCGCGCCGGAACTGAAGTTCCGGCGCCACATCTCGTCGCCGAGCGCACGATTGAAGTCGAGCGCAGGTTGGGACTTACCTGCCGAGGATCCCTTCGAGCTCCTCGCCGTGCGCGGCGCGACCGATGGCGTCCACTCGATCGATCGCGCCCTGCTGGACGAGACGCGCGAGCGATTCCTCCATCGTGAACGACCCCGCCTTGCGCGTGATCGTGATCTCCTGATGCAGGTGCTGCAGGGCGTTTCGCCGCACGTGCTGACGGGCGCCATAGCTGACGAGGAGGAGCTCCGCCGCCGGCACGCGGCCGTTGCCGTCGGCACGCGGGATCAGCGTCTGCGTGAGCACGGCGGCAAGCGCCATCGCCAGCTCCTGGCGGACCGCGGCCTGGCGCTCGGACGGGAAGGAGTCCACGATCCGCGACACAGCCGACGACACGTCTGTCGCGTGCAGCGTAGACAACACGAGGTGTCCCGTCTCCGCCGCGTTCAGCGCCAGACGCATCGTCTCCGGATCCCGCATCTCGCCCACGACGAGAACATCGGGTGCCTGGCGCACAGCGGCTCGCAAGGCACTGACGAAGTCAGGCACGTCGCTGCCCACCTCCTGGTGTTCGATCAGGCTGAGGCCGTGCTGGTGCTCGTACTCGATCGGGTCCTCGATCGTGACGATGTGCCGCCGCTCGCGCCTGTTGATATCGGCGACGATGGATGCCATCGTGGTGGTCTTGCCGGAACCTGTGGCGCCGCAAATCAGCACCAGGCCCCGCGAGAGGCGCGCGAGCACCTCGATTGGCATGGGGAACTTCAACGATGCGAGCGTGGGGACCTCGGTCGGCAGCGCACGGATGGCGGCTGCCGCGCGCTCCCGCTCGCGGTGAAGGTTCACGCGGAAACGGTGCCGCGCGTCGATCCGCAGTGACAGGTCAGCGGAATGATGGTCCCGATACCGCTTGACGTGGTACGGCGAGAGGGCGGGCAGCACCGCGTCTTCGACGTCCTGCCCGTCGAGCGGGCCCTCGTCCAGCGGGTGTACGGCACCATCGATGCGGAGCGACGGCGGGGCGCCGGCCACGAGGAAGAGGTCGCTGCCGCCTCGGGCCACGAGCGTGCGGAGCCAGGCTTCCAGCCTTGACGGAGCCTGCCGCTGCAGTGCGTCGGTAGCAGCCGTGTCGTTCAAGGCCTCGACGAGCCGGTCGATGTCCTCCTGCATGCGTCCGAGATTATCCGCGATCCCGCGGCGACGGCGCACGGCTGCCGGGCTTGCGGGCGGAGGGCGCCGGGAGACATCATGCTGGCGTACGCACTTTGGAGACACCGATGCAGCACGCCAACGGGCTTCACCACATCACCGCCATCTGCGGACCGGCGCAGGAGAACCTGGACTTCTATGTCGGCGTGCTCGGCATGCGCCTCGTCAAGAAGAGCGTGAACCAGGACGACCCCGGCACGTACCACTTGTTCTATGCCGACGCGGAAGGTCGGCCCGGTACGGACTTGACGTTCTTTCCGTGGCCGCAGCTGGCGCGGCCGCGGATGGGCCACGGCTTGACGCACGAAGTCGCGCTCGAAGTGCCCGGCGAGAGCATCGACTACTGGGGCACACGCCTGCACCAGTACGGCGCGCGCATCGAGCGGCGCGAGACGCGTTTTGGGGATGACACCATCGCGCTCGTCGATCCGCATGGGCTGAAGCTCCGACTCGTGGCGCGTAACGGCGCGCGCCCGTTCACCCCGTGGGAGGAGAGCCCCGTGCCGGCGGAGCACCAGGTGCGCGGACTCTTCGGCGCGCAGATCTGGGAGCGCGAGGCGAGCCCCACGGCAGCCTTCCTCACGGGCGTGCTCGGCTTCCAGGAGGTTGGCACCGAGAACGGGTGGACGCGCTACGGGTTCGCGAATGCGGCCGGGGTCGTCGACGTGAAGGAGACGCCGAACATCAACCGCGGCGCGTGGGGCGTCGGGGCGGTGCACCATCTCGCGTGGCGCGTCAATGATGAGGAGCATCAACTCGCTCTGCGGTCGCAGGTGGCCGCGGCCGGAGCACGCCCGACCCCCGTCATCGATCGCTTCTGGTTCAAGTCGGTGTACTTCCAGGAGCCTGGCGGCGTGCTGTTCGAACTGGCCACCGATGGTCCCGGGTTCGCCGTCGACGAACCTGCCGACAAGCTTGGCGAGACGCTCGTCCTGCCCCCCTGGCTCGAATCCTCCCGAGCCGCCATCGAAGCAGCCCTCCCCGTTCTCAGCAATGAGATCGGGAGGAGTTTCGACGAATCTGCCACACCCGGAACCATGCCGCCAGGCAGGATCTGAAAACACCTCCCGATCTCGTTTAACGAGACCGGCGACTGGCTGGGCTATCATCCCGGTCGATGCCCCCGCGTTCACCCATCCGGCCCGGACGGCAGGTCGTGCGCGTCGTCCTCTCGGCGACCGCGCTGCTGTCGTTCATGTCGGTCTGGAAGGCCGCGGCGCTGGCCATCGCGGAGCTCGGCATCGGCGCGTTCTTCGTCGTCGGGCTCGCGAGGGCGCTGGCAGGGGACTGGGCCCCGTGGATCGTGCTCGTCGCCGGCGTGCTGAGCCTGCTGACGCGCGCCGCGGATATCGAGAGCTGGGCGCTGTTCATCCCTGGAGGGCTCATCGGCCGGGCAGAGCACGCGTTCGGGCCTCGCGTGCTGCCGGTGACCGCCGCCGCCATGCTGGTCGAGCGCCTGATGCTCGCGGCCCTTGCCTGTGTGCTGGTGGGCCATCATGTGGCCGACTTCGTGGTCGCAGCCGTCGCAGGCTGGCCGGCGACGGCCCGTCTCTCGAGCGAAGAGGTCGCGGGTGTTCTGGCGGTCGTGCTGCTTGGCGTCCTGTGGCTGCGTGCGCGGATGGGGCAGGCGCTGTCCTCGCGGCTGGTCGCGCGTGGCGTGTGGGTTGGCGTCGGCATCCTCACGGGGATCGTGGTGTGGGGCGTGATCAGCGTGGTCCGCCACCATATCCCGCTCGATGCGGTAGTTCCCGCCGACGCGCCGGCCCTCGGGGGCTCCGGCTGGTGGTTGACAGACGCCGCTCTGACCGTGCTCGTCACGCTCGCAATTGCGATCCCAGTGCTGGGCGGTGGGGAAGCGCTCGCGCGCGGTGCGCACGAATATCAGCCCCCGCGGATTCAGGCGCTCCGGCGCACCGGCACCATCGTTTCCATCTTTACGCTCGCCATCGCCGTGCCGCTCGCGTTTCTGTACGTGGTGCTCGTGCCGTCGAGCGCACAGGCGTTGTGGTTCGCCACGCCGCTTGCCGGTCTCGGGCAGCACCTGGCCGGGCCGCCCTGGGCACGCGGCATTGCCGGCATCCTGATCGCCGTTACGGCGGTGTTGCTGCTGCTGCCCGCAGCCCACGCGGCGCTTGCAGACGCCGAGAGCCTGCTGCGGCGGCTCGCATCCACGCACCGGCTGGCGGAACGGCTCGCACAGCAGCACCCGCGGTTCGGCACCTACGCATACGCGTCCGATCTCACGGCCGCATCGACGGTGGTCATCATGCTTGCGGGGGGCGGGCGCGTGCCGTGGATCGCGCACGCCTACGCCGTGGGCGTCGCGGTGACGGTGCTCATCCGGTTCGCGTCCCTCGTGCGCCTGCGGACGCGCGTGCCGGGCCCGCGCCCCTATCGCGTGCCGCTGAACATACGGCTCCGACGCCTGCGGGTGGCCGCGGGCCTGGTCCTCGTTGTCGCCGTTGCGTCCGCGGCGCTGGTGGCGGTGGTGGCAATCGGCGATCCGCCGGCGATTGCCACGTGCGCGCTGCTTGCCGGTGTCCTCGTGCTGCTGACGCTCAGCCCGCGGCTGGCGGAAGCTGACGTCAGCACCGAAGACCTGGACACATTCGAGCTGCTGCCCTCGCCTGAGCTCGCGGTCGGTCAGGTCGAGGCACGTCCCGGCAACGTGCTCGTCGCGGTACGCGACCCGCATTCGCTCTCGCACGTGGCGGCGGCGCTTCAGGCCGCAGGCGATCGCGACGTCGTTGTCATGACCGCCCGGTTGCTTGGCGTCGACGTCGAGGACGACGGCTACGCCCATCCCGAGCCCACCGCCGCCGAGCGCCGGCTGCTGTCGCGCGTGGTCGCGCTGGCCGAGCGGTATCACCGCCCCGTGCACCTCCTGATCGTGCCGGCACAGAGCGTCTTCGACGCCCTGGTCACGACCATCACCCGTCTTCGCAGCTCGGAGCTGTACGTCGGCGAGTCGTCGCTGCTCTCCGCCGACGACCAGGCGCGGCTGCTCGGCGACGCCTGGGAGCGCGCCGAGAAGCCGGAAGGGATCGACGTTCGCCTCGTCATCCACCACCACAGCGGCCGTGACGATGCGTACCACATCGGGGCGCATCCGCCGGCGCTCACGCCGGGCGACCTCGACCTGATCCATCGCGTGTGGCTCGATGCCGTCAAGGCAATCGGTCCGCACGTGCACCACCATGACGTAGTCAGGGCGGCCCTTACGCAAATGGAACAGCAACTCTCCGGCCCACAACGCGACGAAGCGCTCGGCACGATCCGTCAGGTGGCGCGCCCGGCGGACGAGCTCGCCGCGGCGGTACACCAGCAGGACTTCTCGCGCTTGCGCGACATGGTGCGCAACCGCCACGCGGGCGATCTCGCGGCGGTGCTCACCGAGCTGGCCATCGAAGACCAGGTCGTCGTCTTCCGCGTGCTGCCGCGGAAGGATGCCGCGGCCGTGTTCGAGTACCTCGCGCACGAAGACAAGGAGGCGCTGCTCAAGGCGATGGCGCAGGAGGACATCGCCGCCCTGCTGAACAACATGGCGCCCGACGACCGCACGATGTTCCTCGAGGAGCTGCCGGCCACCGCGACGCGGCAGCTGCTCTCGCTGCTCACGCCGGCGGAACGCGCTGTGGCCGTGACCCTGCTCGGGTACCCCGAAGATTCGATCGGCCGCCTCATGACCCCGGAGTACGTCGGGGTGCGTGAGCACTGGACGGTGCGCGAGGTGCTGGACTACATACGGGAGCACGGACAGGACAGCGAGACACTGAACGTCGTGTATGTCGTGGACGAGCAGGGGCTGCTCATCGATGACATCCGCATTCGCGAGCTGCTGCTGAACCCGCTCGAGAAGGCGGTGTCCGACCTCATGGACCGCCGGTTCGTCGCCCTGAAGGCGACAGATGACCAGGCGACCGCGGTGGCCGCCTTTCGAGCCTACGACCGATCCGCACTGCCCGTCACCGACACCACCGGCATGCTGATCGGCATCGTCACGATTGACGACGTGCTCGACGTCGCTGAGGCAGAAGCAACGAAGGACATCCAGCGCATCGGCGGATCGGAGGCGCTCGACGAACCCTACATGGACATCGGGTTCGGGAGCATGATCCGGAAGCGTGCCGGCTGGCTCACCGCGTTGTTCCTCGGCGAGATGCTCACCGCGACAGCGATGAGCGCATTCGAGTACGAGATCTCGCAGGCCCTTGTCCTTGCGCTGTTCGTACCGCTCATCATCTCGAGCGGCGGCAACTCGGGATCCCAGGCGTCCACCCTCGTGATCCGGGCGCTGGCGCTCGGCGAGGTCGGGCTCCGCGACTGGTGGCGGGTCGTCCGGCGGGAGATTCTTGCCGGGCTCGCACTCGGAACCATCCTCGGCAGCATCGGCTTTCTGCGCATCACGCTCACGTCGGCGCTCCTGAATGCGTACGGGCCGCACTCGCTGCTCCTCGCGATCACCGTCGGCCTGTCGCTCATTGGCGTCGTGCTGTGGGGGACGATGATCGGATCGCTGCTGCCGTTCATTCTCCGCCGCCTCGGGTTCGACCCCGCCACATCGTCGGCGCCGTTCGTCGCCACGCTCGTGGACGTCACGGGACTGGTGATCTATTTCAGTGTCGCGCTCGTGGTGTTGCGGGGGACGTTGCTTTGAGGTCGCCGGACGGGCAGCGCGGCGACCGGCGGTGGGCCGTAGGCGGTTGGCGGCAGGCGACATACACACATGCACATGCACCGGAGAGCGCTGGGACCGGGAGCCCGGAGCCTGGAGCCTCAGAATAGGAGCCACACGATGATCGATCGTCGTCAACTACTCGGCCTGCTGGGCGCCTCTGGATTGCTCGCGGTTCCAAAGCCTGCTGCGGCGCAGGCGCCAGCGGCGCGCCCGTTCAACGGCCTCACGACGGGGGTGGGCGATCTCCACCGCCTGTCGCGCGCGAAGACGCGGTCGATCAGCCCGGAGAACTTCACCGGCGAGAAGGGGCGCGGCGGAATGGCGACCGAGGGAACCGGCGCACAGGCCGCGCGCGACCTGGGAGTGGGCTGGAAGATCTCGCCCTCGGTACGGATTGAGCCGAAGCAGGTGTTCACGCTCGCCGACATCAAGGGCCCTGGCGCGATTCAGCACATCTGGATGACGCCGACAGGGCACTGGCGCCATTCGATCCTTCGCATCTACTGGGACGGCGAGACTGCGCCGTCGGTCGAGACCCCGGTGGGAGACTTCTTCGCCTCGGGCTGGGGCAAGTACGCGCAAATCAATTCGGTGGCCGTCACGGTCAACCCCGGCAGCGCGTTCAACTGCTACTGGGTGATGCCGTTCCGGCGGTCGTGCCGCATCACGATGGAGAACATCGCACACGAGCAGATGACGCTCTACTATCAGATCGATCACACGCTCACGGACATTCCCGACGATGCGGCGTACCTGCACGCGCAGTTCCGGCGCGTCAACCCGCTGCCCTACAAGCAGGACTACACGATCGTGGACGGCATCAAGGGCGAAGGCCATTTCGTGGGCACGCATCTCTCGTGGGGTGTGAACAGCAAGGGCTGGTGGGGTGAGGGCGAAATCAAGTTCTTCATGGACGGCGACACCACCTATCCGACGATCTGCGGCACCGGCACCGAAGACTACTTCTGCGGGTCGTACAACTTCGAGAACCAGGAGACGAAAAAGTACCAGGAGTTCAGCACCCCGTACTCGGGCCTGCCGCTGGTCGTGCGACCCGACGGCCTCTACGACTCGCAGCAGCGGTTCGGGTTGTATCGCTGGCACGTCATCGACCCGATCCGCTTCGAACAGGACCTCCGGGTCACGATCCAGGCGCTCGGCTGGCGCGCCGGCGGCCGGTACCTGCCGCTGCAGGACGACATCGCCTCGGTGGCGTACTGGTATCAATCCGAGCCGCACACGCCGTTTCCGGCGCTGCCGTCCAAGGATCAGCTCGAAATCGTGTGACTTGTCGAGGCGCGTGACGCGCCGCGGCTTACAATCGGCCGATATGACTGAGAAAGCTGGCAATATCGAGGCGGCCCTGCGCCTGTCGGCGATCGTCGAATCGTCCGACGACGCAATTGTCAGCAAGGATCTGAACGGGACGGTCATGTCCTGGAACCGCGCCGCCGAGCGGATGTTCGGCTACACCGCCGCGGAGATGATTGGACGACCTATCCTCATCATCATCCCCGCGGATCGCATCGGCGAAGAAGACTATGTTCTCGACTGCGTGCGCCGCGGCGTCGGTGTCGATCACTATGAGACCGAGCGGCGCCACAAGGACGGGCACCGTGTTCTGGTGTCCCTGACGGTATCGCCGATTCGGGCCGCGGACGGCACCCTGCTCGGCGCCTCGAAGATCGCGCGCGACATCGGCGAGCGGAAGCGGCTCATCGCCGAACTGGAGCGTGCGAACCGCGTGAAGGACGAGTTCCTGGCCACGTTGTCACACGAGCTTCGCACGCCGCTGAACGCGATCCTCGGCTACTCTCGGCTCCTCAGAGCCGAGATGATGGACGAGGCGGGCCGCGCGCGCGCGATCGCAGACGATCGAGCGCAATGCCACGGCCCTCGCGCAACTCGTCTCGGACGTGCTCGACGTGTCGCGCATCATATCCGGGAAGATGCGGTTCGACGTGGAGCCGTGCGACGTCGCCGCCATCATGAGCAGTGCCACCGAGTCGATCATGCCTGCCGTGCTGGGCAAGGCGGATCGAGCTGCGGCAGCAGCTCGATCGGGACACGGGCCCCGTCGCGGGCGATCCCAACCGGCTGCAGCAGGTGTTCTGGAACCTGCTGTCGAACGCGGTGAAGTTTACGCCCGAGGGCGGCCGGATCGATGTGCTCGCCGCGCGCGTGGGGACATCCGTTCGCATCACCGTGCGCGATACGGGGCGCGGGATCGATGCCAGCGCTCTTGCCGCACGTCTTCGAGCGCTTCCACCAGGGCGACAGCAGCACCACCCGCGACGTTGGAGGGCTCGGCCTCGGGCTCGCCATCGTGCGCCACTATGTCGAGATGCATGGCGGACGTGTCTGGGCCGCGAGTGACGGCATTGGCACGGGGGCGACGTTCACGATCGAGCTGCCGCTCGCGACGTAGCGTCACGCTGAGATCGGGAGGTGTTTCGCCCGAGTCGCACGTCGCACATTTAGCGAAACACCTCCCGATCTCATTCTCACAATCTGCACTACGCCTCCCGACCGCTTCGGTCAGTCCCGCCGCGCGCCGAGCGGGATGCGCTTGACGATGGTGTCGCCGGCCGCACCGGCATGATCCTCCCGGCTGACGAAGTAGACCGCCTCGTCGCCCACTGTGACGGCCGACGGCGCCGGGATCGCGATACCGGACGCTAATACCTGCGGAGTGCGTGCCCGGCCGGTCGCCGCGTCGACCCGCACACGCAGGATCCGGCAGGTCCCATCGGCGAGCCGCTCCACACCCAGCAGGGCACCGGCATTCCAGCGCAGGCGCGCGAAGGCGGGCAGGGCGGTCTTGCTGCCGCGCACGGAGACGACGCGGCCCGACCGGGTGTCCACCCGCGACACGCCACCCTCGTGCGCGACGTACACGAGGCCCTCGCCCGCGGGGGCAATGCTGGTCGGGTTCTGCATGTCGAGGCGCGCCGCGACGCTGAGGGCCCCTGCGTTCTGCCGCATCGAGAGCAGGCGCAGGCCGGCCGTATCGAGCACGTAGACGACGCCGTCCCCAGTGACGGCCACGTCCTCGAACCGGCCGGGCGTGAGCCCGTCTGGCAGCTCGAGGCGGGCGAGCGGCCGCCCCGACACCATCTGCACGTGGTGCAACCGTGTGGCGCCGGTCGCATGGTCCGCGCTCACGACCCACAAATCGCCGCGACGTGCGTCGATTTCGAACGCGGTGATGTCATAGAAGCCGGCGGACGCCTCCCGCACGAGGTCGACGACGAAGTGCATGCGCTCGTCGACGATGACGAGCTTGCGGCCGGTGGCATCGCCGAAGACGAACCGCCCCGATGCCCGATCGTGCGCGAGCGCCACGGGAGTCATCGCCAGTGACGGCACCCGAAGCGCGTCTTCGATGAGACGCGCACCGGGCGCGGGCGCGAGCACCCCGGGTTCGGCGAGGTTCGGGTTCTCTGGTGTCGGGCCACTGCGCGGGCCACGCGCTGGAGACGGAGGGGCTCCGGCGGCCGCTCCGGCGGCGGGTGTCGCCGCCGTCGGTGAGACAGCCGTGTTCCCACGCGTGCCAGGGGTAGCTGCGGCCGGCGCAGGCGGCGGGGCAGCAGGTACCCCGACGGCCTCCACGGGTCCAGCGCCCCGCAGGCGCGCTTCCACATCGGGCCACTGCGCCAGCCGGCGCACCGGCGCGAACTCCTCGCTGCTGGCGGCATCGGTCGTGATGCCACGATCGGCCAGTCGCAGCAGCATGACGAGCGCATCGTGCGGCCGGCCGCTCAGGCTCTGCGCGCGCGCGAGCACGTACATCAGGGATGCATCCTCCTTCGGGCCCTTCTGGACGGCACGCCATGCGAGATCGTGAAAGGTTTCGTAATCTCGCTGGGCCGCCGCTTCGAGGGCGAGCTGGTGGCATTCGCGCCAATCACCACAGTCGGCACGGCCCTGCTGAGCGGAGACGTTCTGACCGTTCAGCATCGTGAGTAGAAGGACGGACATCAGGAACATGTGGAGGCACATTGTACGGTGAGCGGCGGCGAAGGTGCACGAGGTACGGTGACGACGCGGCCTTGCCGGGGTACAGAACGCGCGCAGAACGAATCGCAGCGCGGATCGCGCGTCTCCACTCGTCATGTATATTCCCCGCATGTGTCCCGCGCCCGCGTGGTGCGCGGTGAGTCCGAAGGGTTGTGATATGCACCACACACCTGTGCAGCACCGATACATGCGGCCGTCCCCCAGCGCCGCGACCCTCGCCGTCGCGGCGTGTCTCGTGGCTACCACGCTGTCATTCGGCCACGCGCAGTCGACGGCCACGTACAGCAACCCGGTGCTGCCCGGTGACTACCCCGATCCGTCCGTCATCCGTGTAGGCGATACGTTCTGGGCCACGGCCACCACGTCACAGTGGGCGCCGCTCTTCCCACTGATGAAGTCAGCCGACCTCGTGAACTGGACGCGTGCCGGCGCGGTGTTCCAGGATCCCCCCGCGTGGTCGGCCGGCAGCTACTGGGCACCGGAAATCGCGCAGGATCGTGGCCGGTTTTTCGTCTACTACACCGCGCGCCGGAAGAACGGACCGCTGTGCGTCGCCGTGGCCTCCGCGCGGCAGCCGCAGGGGCCGTATACGGATCACGGCCCGATGATCTGCCAGGACGCCGGCTCCATCGATGCCGCGCTGGTGATCGATGAGGAGGGAGCAGCGATATCTGGTCTGGAAAGAAGACGGCAACAGCCGCAAGATGCCCACGCCCATATGGGCGCAGCCCCTCTCGGCCGACGGCACGGCCCTGACCGGGACCCGCCGCGAGCTGATCCGGAACACTGCTCCGTGGGAGGCGCACCTGATCGAGGGGCCGTACATCCTCCGGCGCGATGGTTGGTTCTACATGTTCTATTCGTCCGACGCCTGCTGTGGGCGGGAGTGCAATTACAAGCTGGGCGTCGCGCGGGCGCGACGGCTGCTTGGCCCGTGGGAACGGAATCCTGCAAATCCGATTCTGAAAGGAAACCAGCATTGGAAATGCCCCGGTCACGGCAGCCTGGTGTCGGACGCAAACGGCCGCACGTTCCTGCTGTATCACGCGTACGATCCCGAGGACTTCCAGTTCGCCGGGCGCCAGGGCCTGCTGGATGAGGTGACGTGGACCACACACGGTTGGCCCGAAATCAACGGCGGCCAGGGCCCGAGCGCGCGCGCGGCGTCGCCGTTCGGGGCAGTGGAGCGCCCGAAGGCGGCGAGCTTCGCGGACGAGTTCGACCGGCCGGCACCCGATCCCGCGTGGCAGTGGCCGTGGGAGCACAAGCCGGAGCTGGCCGTCACGAGCGGCGCGCTCGTGCTGCGCACCACCGCCGCTTTCGCCGACAACCCGGCGGGCACGGTCGTGGCGCAGCAGACGGTCGCCGGTGATTACACCGCGACCACGCGCGTGCTGACGGGCGGGCTGGCGCCCACCGTGATGCCGGGCCTCGCCGCGTACGGCAACCAGGAGAACGCGATCGGCGTGTCGTTGAACGCGGGCCGCGCACTGCTGTGGCGGCGCAAGGCAGGGAAGCAGGAGACGATCACGAGTGTCACTACAACGTTCGGCGACGCCGTGCTGCTGCGGATGACCGCGTCGGGCGGGTCACGGTTCCGATTCGCGGTGGCGGCTGATACACCGAAGAACCCCGAATGGCGAACGATCGGCGAGGAGGCCGAGGGTGGTTACCTCCCGCCGTGGGACCTGGGTGTGCGCGTCGCCCTGACGATCGCAGGACCAGTAGGGTCGGAGGCGCGGTTCGACTGGGTGAGGATCGAAAGTGCGAACGCGCGTGAGTGAAAATGCCGGCTCCACATCGGCCCGGGCTCCTCAGCGCGTCAACGGTCTGGAATGGACCCGGAACCGTACGATACGGCGTTGGCTGCCTGGTCGATGGTGACGACCGCGTCGACGCGTGCGATCGGATAGGCCAGCGTCGGTCCGTTCGCCCAGCGCACTTCGAGCTTGTCGACGCGAGTCGCGTCCCCGAGCCCCACGTGGACGCGCAGGTCGGACTGTGAGATCTGGCCGCGCCCGCTGGCGACCTCACCCCGGACGCGGCGTCCGCCGGCCGTGACGAACACGACGGACCCGATCGCGTCACGTGGACACTTCTGCTTCGGATCGCCCCGGAGCACGAGCGTCAGCCAGTGGCCGCGCCGTCCTTCGTTCACCGCCAGCATCGGCGTGCCGTCGATGTTGTTGACGACGACGTCCATCCCGCCGTCATCATCGATGTCGCCGACGGCCGAGCCCCGGGAGACGTGCGGGACGGTGAGCGCACCGCCGGCGGCGCCCACGTCCTCGAAGCCGCGGCCGTTCAGGTTTCGCAGCAGCAGCGCGCGCTGGGCGTAGGTCGTGTTCCAGGGGAGCGCGTCCACGCCGGGGTAGACGTGGCCGTTGACGACGAGCAGGTCGAGCCAGCCGTCGTTGTCGTAGTCGAAGAAGCTCGTGCCCCAGCCGAGGAAGGGGAGCGACACGCGCGCGATGCCGGTCTTGAAGCTCACGTCCTCGAAGCTCACCCCGTCTTCGTTCCGGTAGAGCACGTTGAAATCGTCGGCGAAATTCGTGATGTGTATGTCGTTGCGGCCGTCGTTGTCGTAGTCGCCGATGGCCACGCCCATGTGCGCCTGCTCGCGGCCGTTGCCCTCGAGCGCAGCGCCGGAGGGGTAGCTCACGTCCCGGAAGCGGCCGTTTCCCAGGTTGCGATACACGTGATTCGGGCCCGAGTCGTTGGCCACGAGGAGGTCCAGCCTGCCGTCGTCGTCCATGTCGAACCATGCGACGCCAAACCCGTACAGTCCCCTGGGATCGTCGACGCCAGCCTCCTTGCTCACCTCGGTGAACGTCCCGTCGCCATTGTTGCGGAACAGATGATCGGGAGCGCCGGGGAGACCGCGCGGGCCGCACATGACGCGCTGGCCGCGGTAGGTGCACACCGAGACGCCCGCCGAGTACGACGCGCCCATCCCGACGCTGCCGGCTGCTGGCTCCGCCGTCGAAGGCGCCGGGGTCGTCCCGGCCCTCGCGGGACGACTGGGGGAGGGCGGGAGGTTCGCGAGATCCAGGGCAACGTAGCCGGCGACGAACAGGTCGAGGGACCCATCCCCGTCGTAGTCACCGAAGGCGCACCCGGTCGTCCAGCTGTCGACGGCAACACCTGCCTTCTCCGCCACATCCTCGAAACGGCCGCCAGTGTTGCGGTACAGCCGGTTCCTGCCGAAGTTCGTGACGTAGAGATCCTCGAAGCCGTCGTTATCGATGTCGCCCACGCAGACGCCCTGACCCCAGCGTTCGTTGCCGACGCCGGCATCTGCCGTGATGTCCGTGAAGGTCCGATTGCCGTTGTTGCGGAAGAGCGCGGCGCGCGGAGCGGCGGCCCCCTGGCGCACGAGATCGAGCGTCGAGCCGTTCACCAGATAGATGTCGAGGCGACCGTCATTGTCGACGTCGACGAGTGCCACGCCCGATCCGGTGACCTCGATGATGTAGTCCTTTGCAGGAGTCCCGGAGACGTGCCGGAAGCTGCCGATGCCCGATGTCGCGGTGGCGTCCTTGTACGTCACACCGGGAGTCGCGTTTGGAGACGCCGGAGGGACGTGCGCCGTCGGCGGGGTCGACTGCGCGGCAAGCGTGGTGACGCAGGCGAGCGCAGCCACGAGGCGACAGGACCACGCGCCGTTCATCGCGGTTCGCCGGACTGCAACGCGCGCGACTTCTCGAAGGCCGCGTTCGCGCGCTGCTCGTCGCCCGCCTTGCGATAGGCCAGACCCAGCGAGTAGTACGCTTCGCCGAGGCCAGGCTCGATAGCGATGGCACGCTGGAGCGCGGCGATGCCTTCTGTTGGCCGCCCGGCGCGGGTGAGGGCGGTTCCGAGGCCTTCCCACGCGACGGCGGCCTGCTGATCGTGTGCGAGCGCCTGCCGATACCGCGCGATCGCCTGCTCATGATCCTGCTGCACGGCGAAGCAGGCGCCGAGCCCGAACGCGCCGTCGAACGTCGACCGAATTGCTTCGGCCCTCTCGTACAGGGGCATCGCTTCGTCGCAGGCGAGGCGGATGCGTTTCAACTTGCCGAGGCCGAGTAGCGCGTCCAGGAGGTGGGGGTCCGCCCGGAGAGCGGCCTCGTATTCAGCAATCGCCTCTGCACCCTTGTCCTGGGCCTCGAACGATTCGGCCATGAGCTGGTGTACGCGCGCGGAATCCGGGGCCACCTTGTAGAGCGCGTCGAAGGCAGAGCGCGCCAGATCGGCGGAGACGATCCCGAGGTAATACAGCACGTCCGGACTGTCGGGCGCGTGCCGCCGCGCCCGCAGCAGTTGGCTGTAGGCCTCCTCAATGTCGCCGCGCTCCATGGCGACACGCACCATGACGAGCCGCGCCCCGGTGTCGGCCGCATTGACGCGCAACGCAGCGCCGGCCAGCTCCGACGCGCGATCGAGATTGCCAGCGTAAAACGCGCGCCACGCTGGCGTCAGGGCGTCGGTGAAGGAGCCCGTGCGCGCATCGGTCGCCGCACGCGGTCTTCGATGAGCCGACGCCTGTGCGGCCTCGGAGCTCGGGCCGAACTCCGTCCCGACGAGCACCGCGAGGGCGGCAATCAAGCTTTTCACTTGGAGATGAGGCACGTGCTCGCGAGGCTAGCACGGCGAATATGCGCAGGCAATCGCCCTGACCGGAAGGCGTCCGCGAACCCAAGGCGGCGCGGGTCAGTGAGACGGCGGGACGAACTCGACAATTCGCAAAAAGTCCTGCGCCCGCTCATCGCGCTTCTTCTGCAGCGCATCGAGGCGTGCGGCCTGCTCGGTGAGCCGCGAGTCGCGCGTACGGGTGTACAGCGCCGTGAGGTTCACGGTTGCCTGGTAGTTCTCCGCCTCGAGCGACAGGGCCCTCTGCAGCGACTGCTCTGCCTCCGCGTGCTGCCCTGCCCGCGTCTGCAGCAATCCGAGCTCGGCCCATGCATCCGCGTAGGCGGAGTTTGCCTGGATCGCGCGATCCACATGGCGTCGTGCGTCGTCCAGCCGACCGGATTGTCGAGCAATCCGGGCGAGGTAATAGTTGGCGCCCGCTGCGGTCTCTTGCCGCTCCGCGACCTCGGCGAGATCACGCTGGGAGCCGTCGAAGTCCTTCCCGTGAAACCGTGCGAGGCCGAGCGCGAACCGTCCGCGGGGGTCGTTCGGCTCCAGCGAGACGTATTTTTCAAAGTACGGTACCGCCTCGGACGGGTCGTGCCGATGCAGGCTGACCGCGCCCATCATGTAGTTCACCGGCGCATTGTCGGGTTCGAGCGACACGGCCTTCTTCAGTGACTCGTACGCCTCGGCGCCGAGTTCCAGCTGCACGTACACGAGGCCGAACAGGAAATGCACGGCGGCGTTGTCGGGTTCCAGCGAGCGGGCATGCGCGAGGTAGCCAAGCGCTCCCGTATGGTCACCGGTCTTTTCCGCGGTGCGTGCCAGGTCCAGCAGGACGGGCACTGTGGGTTTGCCGGCCGCGACCGAGCGTTCGAGCGTCTCCCGTGCGATCGCAAACTGCCCGCGTTGCATGTGGATCGCCGCGAGCCGCCTGAGGAGCTCGGGCGTCATGATGCCGCGCCTGTCAAGGGCGGAGAGCAGTCGGCCGAGGATCTCATCGCTCTGCAAACGCTCTAAGGCGGGCAGCACTGCGAGAACGTCTTCGGGCGCCACATCGGGGTGGGCCGCCAGCATGTCCGCGAGCGCTGCGGCGCTGCCATCGCGGCTGCCGGCGAGAGCGGCAACGCGGACGGCGAGCGCCTGCGGCCTTCCTTGCACGTCTTGTGGCAGCCGGTCGAGCAGCTCGCTCGAAGCGGCAAACTCTCCGGCGCGCGCCTTCAGCAGCGCCGACTGGAAGAGCGCTTCAGCGTTGGAGGGATCCACCGCAAGCAGCGCGCCGTAGACCTCGAGTGCCTTCGGCGGCGCCCCCGGATCCACTGAGGCGCGTTCCTGGTACAACCGTCCGAGGTTCTCGTACGGCGGCACCGCCCTCGGTGCGAGCCGGATGGCCGTGCGAAAGTGCATCTCGGCGGCCTGCCAGTTGCCGTTCTGCGCGGCAATGACCCCTGCAAAGTTGTTCAGCGCAGGATCTTCGGGATGCACGCGGAGCGCGGCCTCCAGGGCAGCCTCGGCACCCGGTCTGTCTCCACGCTCGAGTGCCGCCTGGATCTGCCCGACCGAGACCGCGAGGTCCTGCGGCAGCGCGGCAGCGACGCGTGCCCATGCGCAGCACACCGCAACGGCGAGCAGGACTCCCGTGGCCCTGCAACGGGTACTCACGGCGTCGCGGCCCTCGCGGGTTGGCGCAGCTGCTGGAACGTGGCGAGCGCCGCGTCGGCCTCCGCTGTGCGGCCGCTGCGTCGGTAGATGCGGGAGAGCGCGAAATATGGCTCGGCGTACGTCGGGTCGGCAGCCGCGGCCCGCCGCAGCATCTGCACGGCATCGTCGGTGCGCTCGTTGTGCTCCAGCACCGTGCCGAGGTGATAGAGCGCTGGTGCGAAGGCGGGGTCGGCCTCGAGTGCTTCTCTGAAGAGCGTCTCAGCCTCCTGCATCTCGCCGCGCTGCTTCAAAAGGATGCCGAGGTTCAGAAACGGCCACGGCCACTGCTCGCCGGTCTCGCGCGCGCGGCGGATCGCTTCACGGTACTGACGGGCGGCCTCTTCGGGCTGGTTCTGCGCCTCGTAACAGAGACCCAGGTTGTCGTACGCCCGGAGAAAGGAGGGCTCGCGCTGGACGACCACACGCAGCCGCGCTATCGCCGCGTCGTATCGGCCGCTGTCGTAGTCGAGGCGCGCGAGCCAGTAGGCGTACGTCGTGTTCAGCGGCTCCGCCGCGGCCAGACGATCGAGCTCGGGCCGCGCCCAGTCACCCCGGCGCATCGCGATGTACGCGAGCGCAAGCTGCAGGCGGGTGGGTGCGTCGAGCGCCCCGAACTTCTCCGCTTTCTTGATCGCGATGGCGGCGTTGAGCGGTTTTCGATCGTTCATGAACACGCCGGCCAGCTCCTTCAGCAGGTTCACGGGCTTCGGCGTGCGGTCGATCTCGGCGACGAGCAATGTCTCGGCACGGGGCCAGTCCCGGGCTTTGATCGCAGCGTCGATCTCCGCGCGTCGGCGCGCCGCGAGATCCGCCAGCACGGAATCGTTGCTGGTGGCCTCCAACGACGGCGCCGGAGGCGGCCCCTGGGCGGCCGCGTGGGTGCGCACGCCGGCCCCAAGCGTCAGACAGCAGGCGAGGACCGCAAGTGATCGAAACATGCTGCGTGCTGCACCATCATCGCCCGGCCCCGGCCGCAGCGATTCGTGCCTTCAGCTCGCGCGCGGCGGCGCTGTCCGGCACCAACGCCAGCTCCAGTTCTGCCTCCCGCGCCGCTTCGTCCCATCGTCCCGCATCTGCGTGGATCCGCGCCAGCGCCAGGTGAATGCCCGGCAGCTTTGGGGCGCGCTCGGCCGCCTGCTGATACGCGCGAAGCGCCTGACCGAGCTGACCCTGCTGCAGGTACTCGCGGCCGAGCGCCTCGCTCAGGCGTGCAGACCGTCGGCTCGACGGCGCGGATCCGTTCGAACGCCCACTGCGAGAGCCGGAGGTACGCCTTCCCGAGGCGGTACATCTGCTCGGGGTCCGACGGCGCGAGGCGGGCGAGCACGCGCGTTTCCCGCACCAGGCACGGCACGTTTCCGGTCAGCTCGCATGCGTGGGCCAGCTGCACGTGTGCGGCCTTCTCGTCGGGAAGCAGACCGACGGCGCGATCGAGCTCCGCTACGGCTTCCCGGGGCCGCCCGAGCGCAAGCAGGCTCGTGCCGGCGAGCAGCCGGGCAGGCCCGAACGACGGATCGAGCCGGGCCGCGGCTCGGAACTCCGCGAGTGCCTGCGCGTGATGTTCCCGCTGCTGCTGTACGACGCCAAGGTTGTGATGGACGAACGCGCGCTTCCCGCCCGCGGCCAGCACGTCCCGGAACGCGGCTTCCGCCGCATCCAGCTGCCCGGCTTTGAGGGCCGCGACACCTTCCGAGAAGCGGGCGGCGAGGGCGGGGGCGAGGTCCTGCGCGCTCAGGGTCGGGGCGACCAGCAGTAGAACGACCAGCGATACGAAGAGAGGCCGAGCCGGCAATACTCATGGGACCAGAAAGAACAAAGGCGCCGCGCTCGCCCTGCGGCGGAACGCGACGCCCCAGCCTACCGTGAGAGCAGCTCTTAGAACTCGAACCGGATCCCCAGCTGCATCTGCCGCGGCAGCGTGACATTGCCGCCAGTCCACGTGCCGAAGTTGGGGGTCGAGATATCGTTTTCGAACGCCTGGTTGCCCCATTGACCATTGGGGCTGAACGTGTGCCAGTTCCACATGTTGAACACCTCGAACCGGAGCTGCAGGTTCGTCCCGCCAGGCATGCGGGTGTTCTTCATGACTGTGAAGTCCTGGTTCTTGTAGGCGAAGCCACGGATGCTCTCCTCTACGCGGTTACCGCGGCCATAGTAGTAGTTGAACGCGCTGACCGGCTCGAACGCGTCCTTGTTGAACAGCGGACCGAGCGCGGGATCGAAGCTGCCCTTGTCCTGCGCGAAGACGTTGCCCGGGTCGATGATGGCCGGGATGCACGCTGCGCGGAACTGGCCCGGAACGTTGCAGAAGCCCGACCGGAAATACATCGGCGGAGCCGACTGGTACTTGTAGATGGTGCTGAGCTGCCACCCGCCGACCACCGCATTGACCACGCCGCTGCTGGTGTTGGCGAAGCGCTTGCCGGTGCCGAACGGCAATTCGTACACGAATGCCGCCGAGAGCACGTGCGGCGTGTCACTCTGCGAAATCGTGTAGTTCCGGTCCCTCTCGTACGGCGAGATGACGCCGGAGAGGCCCGCCCAGGTGCTCGCCTCCCGCTGCGTGTTGGGGTCTCCGCTCTCCATCAATTTCGACAACGTGTAGGACACGAGCCCGTAGACGCCCTGCGAGAATCGTTTCTCGAGCTTCACCTGCATGGAGTTGTATCTGCGACCGGCCGACGTTCTCGTTCATCCCCTGCAGGTTGCTGCAGTACCTGGGGGTACGGGCGCAGCGCCTGTGCGACCGACGGGGCGCAGCTGGTCATCTGCTCGACCCAGCCCGGGTAGGGCAGAGGAACTCCGTTGAGGCTCGTCATCCCGGGCGTGAACTCGTCGTTCAGCCGGTCACCGAGCGAGAGGTAGCTCGGATCGATGGCGTTCAGCGGCTCGATGTTCGACGGGAGCCGGCGGCCGGCGCTGCCGACGTAGGCCAGGCTCAGCGACAACTGGCGGCCCAGCTCGCGATCGACCGTGATGTTCCACTGGTGCGAGTACGGGCGCTTGTTCGCCTCAATCGGGCGGTACAGGATGTCCTGGCCGTTGAGGTAGTCCGAGCGGATGTCCGGCGGCGGGTCGAAATTCCCAACCGGGAACCCCTGGTCCAGGTACATCGCCGGCTGGATCCCGCCGAGTGAGGAGCTGACGCTCGCGTCGTTCGAGAACCCGGCCTGCGACATGCCCCCGCCCCAACCGGGATAGAACGCCTGCGTGTAGAAGATCCCCCAGCCGCCGCGAAGCACCGTCTTGTCGTTGAGCGAGTAGACGGTGCCGAGCCGCGGGGCGAAGCCGCCGTACCAGTCCTTTTCAGGATACGACTCGCCGTAGCTGGCGGCGCCGTATTCGTCGCCCGCGAAGGCGAGCCGGCCAGGACGTCCACCCGCGCCCGGATTCGGGCCCGTCGGGTCGAAGAACGACAGGCGATCGTATTTCTCTGACGAGGGCGAGTAGTAATCCCACCGCAGACCGTAGTCCACCGTCAGCTTCTGATTGACCCGCCAGGTATCGCCCGCGTGAAGGATCCAGGCGTGCTGCCGGGCATACCAGCTGGGCACTGATCGGTACGCCACATTTGCGTTGTCGACCGCGCCCAGCAGAAAGCTGGCCACCTCGCTGCCCGAGTTCACACCCAGGATGCCCGTCGCGCCGCGGCCGAAGATGAACGATCCGGCCTCGTTGCCGTTCGCGTGGATGTTGCCCATGATCTTGCGCCATTCCATGCCGACCTTGAGCGTGTGCGTGCTTTTTACCCACGTGAGGGCGTCGTTCACGATGAAGGTGGGGCGCGTGGTGATGTTCCCGACGTTGACACCCGCATCGCACCCCATATCGTTGAACTCGGTCATTTCGATTTGCGGCGGCACGTTGTTGCCCGCCACCCCAGCGATCTGGGGGAAATCGCCGGCGAAGTCCTGGTTGACGCAGCCATAGCCCTCGTTGCGGTTCAGATATCCGGCTGACATGTGGTTGACGAGGGTGGACGTGAGGATCTTGTCGAAGTTCATCCGGTTCACCCACGAATTCTGTGGGTCGGAATACGTCTCGGTGGCAATCTCCTGCGGCAGTTGAGAGTAGAACTTCGCAGGCGCCCGCTGGTGCCAGAAGCTCGCGAACACGTGATTGCTGCCCGCCTGGACGTCCACCCGGCCCATGTAGTAGTTGCTGTCGCCCAGAATGGTGTCGGGGATAGGCGGCGCCAGGAAGTTGTTGAGGGCCCCGGGGCTCGTCGGCGTGGGCAGGGCAGCCAGCCACGGTAGGACGGTCGGGTTGATGCGGTCGGGACAAATCACGTTGGGCGTGTTCCCGTCGCAGCCCATGAACTGATCCTTGATGAAGCCGCCACTGACCATCTGGAGCGCAGGGTGGCGGGGTCGTAAATCGGGATCAAGTTGCCGCTTGGGTCGCGCCAGTCGCGGAAATCGCCCTGGCGCTCCTGCATCGACGGGATCGAGAGCACCTGTCGCGACGCGCCTCCCAGCTGCCGGTACCCCTCGATGTCGAAGTAGAAGAAGCTCTTCCACTTGTCGGTGGTGAGGCCGGGCACCGCGATCGGCCCGCCGATGTTGGCGCCGAAGTTGTTCTTGTTGAACGTGGACTTCTCGCCGCCCCATTGGGTCGCCGTGAGGGAATTATCCTGGTGGAACTCGAAGGCGGAGCCGTGGAACTTGCTGCCGCCGGACTTGGTGACCGCCATGATCTGGCCGCCGGTCGAGTTGCCGTATTCGGGAGCATAGCCCGACGTCAGCACCTTGATCTGGCTGACCATATCCGGCGACATCGGGAAGTCCTGGAGGATCGACACCATGCCGCCCTGGCTCATGAAGCCCTGCTGCATGCTGACGCCGTCGACCGAGGCCTCGTCACCCGATTGGAGGCCGCCGTTCACGCGCGCATCGAACGCGTTGTTACCCGAACCGGTGCTCACGCCGGGCATGAGCAGCGCAAACGTCGCGGCGGCGCGTGGTCCGGTGCCAAACATCAGCGGCAGCTGGTTGAGGGTCTCAGGCGCAATGCCGTGCTCCTGGGTCGCGGTCGTGCCGAGCACTGACGAACCGCCAGTCACCTCCACGGTCTCGGCCACGCCGCCCGCCTTCAGGTCGATATCGACACGAAGCTGCTGGCCGAGCGTGACCACGACGTCGGGCAGCGACACGGGGGTGAAGCCGTCCTTGGTGGCCTGCACCTCGTAGGTCGCCGGCGGCAGATTGCGGAACGCATAGTTGCCCTCGGCGTCCGTGACGGTGGTGCCCACCATCTCGTCGCGGGCGATGTTGCGCAGCGTGACGGCCACGTCAGGCACGATGGCGCCGCTCGTGTCCTTGACCACGCCGATGATGGCGCCATTGACCGTCTGGGCAGACGCCCCTACCGGTAACAGGAGCGCAACGACGAGCACGAACAGAAATTCCAGTTGGCGGACTCTACGCATCGGCCTTGCTCCCGGACAGGTGAGTGAGGAAACCGCGCCGGAGCTGGGGGCGATGATCTGCCGTCCAGCCCTCGACGTATCCTGCTCAACGCGCGAGACGCGCGGCAGTCGCACTGGTAATACCAGCAGCACGGTGCGCACGTCAACATGATAATGCGCATGAACTAGTGGTTTTGCTCGGGGCGGGCGAGCTTGCCGCGGGGGCTGCGGGCGGCGGGCGGCGGGCGCCGAACGACGTGGTGGGCGTCGGGCAGCCAGCCGACCGCGCTCGGTCGGCATCGGCTCCGGGTTGATCCGCCCGCCTCCCGCCGCCGGCCGCCCCGCCCTGTGATTCAGTCCGCCCCGTGTATCGCCTCGGCGACGCGGTTCGCTGAACGGGTGGCCGCTTCCATCCCCCAGTTGAGGTTGTCGGCGTAGGCACCGACGAAGTGGACGCGCCCTTCGGGCTCGATCAGCGTCGGCCAGAACTTCCGCAGCTCCCCAGGGGCGTACTCGGTGCGCTCGCACGCAGACGCCCATGGATTGGCCGCCCACACCACGAGGTCGGTGTGCTCGATGTCTTCGGACTTGCCCGGATAGTGCTGCCGATACGCTTTCAGTGCCGCATCGGCGGATCCGGCCCCCTGTGCCGTGCCCACCACCAGGCCGCGGGTAGTCTCCACATCCTGCCCCGTACTCCAGGCGTGGATGAGCGCCGGATCGCCGAACTCCATATTCGGGCTGACACCATCGCGTTCCCAGAACCGGGTGCGCGACTGCAGGATCACGCGGCTGTCGAAATAGTAGGGCACGTGGCTGACCGCGTACGCCTTGGCCGGCGAGAACGACGGAGTCACCTCGATTTGACTCAGCATCACGGCCGACATGGCGCACACAAGATAGTCGCCGTCCACTTGCACCGGCCCGCCGCCCCTCCGGCAGTGCACCCGCACGGAGTCCCGCGAGTGCTCGATTCTGGTGACCGGGCTGTTCATGCGGACGCGATCGCCGAGCTTCGCCGCGAACGTGTCGGGCAAGGTCTGGTTGCCGCCCTTGAGCCGGTAGACCTTCGGGGGGAACAGCGGCACGCCGCGTTTTTTCAGAATGGCCGCGTGCCACACGGCCTGTAGCGCGGATCCGTCGCCGCCGAACGAAGCGAGCGCGCGTGGTGAGGCCCCTTCCTTCTGCAGGAGCTGTGAGAGCGTCATCGCGTCGAGGTGATCGAGCCCTGCGTCGTACGGCTTGTACTCGTCGGCGAACTGGTCGACGTACGGTTGGTAATACAGCCAGGGCAGTTCGGGCAGCGGCGACTGGGTCAGCACGGAGATCTCGCGGGCGTTGAACCCGAGATCCTGCAGAACCTTGCGATCCCGCAGCATCTCCTCCGTGTACATGCGTCCCGAGATCCAGCGCACCACGTGTTCGCGCCGCGGGTAGTAGAGAAACGGCAGGTCGAACTCGCGCACGTATTCACGGTAGCGCTCGTAGCCGGGGTTCGTGAACTGCTCAGCGCCGGCATCTACGTACAGGCCGTCCGCCAGTCCCTTTCGATGCGTGTACACGTGACCGCCGGTGCGGTCGGAGGCCTCGAGCACCACGACATCATGGCCGCGGCGCACGAGCTCGTAGGCGCAGCACAAGCCGCCGATGCCACCGCCCGCGACGATCACGCGACGGGATGCGCGCGGCACCAGGCCGGCAAACGGTGCCGCAGCGGCTGCGGCGCCAAGCTTCAGGACCTCGCGACGTGTGGGATCGGTGCGAACGGGCATCGGAACCTCATTGGTGGATTGGAACGGGGCTGCCGCAGCATACTACCGCCCCATGAAGCAGATCCCTCTCGGCGCAGCACTCGTGGTTCTCCTGTCGATGGGCGCTGGTGCCCAGGACATCCCACGCTTCGAAGACCTGTTCAACGGCCGCGACCTCACCGGGTGGGTCAACGTCAATACGGGACCCGACACGTGGAAGGCCCAGAACGGCATCCTCGTCTGCTCGGGCCGTCCAATCGGCGTGATGCGCAGCGCGAAGCAGTACCAGAACTTCGTGCTCCACATCGAATGGATGCACATGGAGGCTGGCGGCAACTCCGGCGTCTTCGTCTGGAGCGACGCCGAGCCCGATCCCGAGAGCCGCCTGCCGAACGGCGTCGAGGTCCAGATGCTCGAGCTCGAATGGCCGAACCTGAACAAGAAGGATGGCGTGACGCCTCCCATCGCGTACGTGCACGGCGAGCTGTTCGGGGTCGGTGGAGTGACGACCGCCCCCGACAACCCGCGAGGCGAGCGCAGCAAGTCGATCGAGAACCGCGCCAAGGGCAAAGGGCAGTGGAACACCTACGATGTGGTGGCCGTCGACGGCGTGATCAAGCTCGCGGTGAACGGGAAGTTCGTCAACGGCATCTCGAAATCCACGAAGAAGAAGAGGGTACCTGTGCCTGGAATCCGAGGGCGGAGAAATCCACTTCAGGAACATACGGCTCCTCGAGCTGCCGCCCGGGCACCGCGGAACAGGCGGCGCGGGCGCTCCAGGTGAATCCCTGAGCCAGGTGTGGGCGGTGATGCGTCTCTGAATCGTCGCCGGCATGGTTTGCCGCGCGAATTCCGCTCGCCTTTCGCGTGGCGCGTTCACCTGTCGGCTGGCGCGCTTACCGCCTCCCGCCCACCGCGAACCCGCCTGCGTGGCGCCTGATAACCGCGCGCGGTCCCCTGCGTATTACCGGGTGTAGGCCATGTTCGACGCCTCGCCTGTCGCGAGGTGCACGGCCTCGGAGCACTCGCATATGAGCGCGATGTTGAGACAGGCTGCGGCGACCGCTCTCGCGGTCATGATTCTGTCGGCGTTCCCGCTGGCGCAGGGACCGGCGCCGTCGTCTCGCCCAGGCCTCCCGGCTGCGGGCGCCCCGGTCGCGGCGCCGGCCGCACCCGCTCCTGTGCAGGCTGCAAACCCGGCGGATGCCGATCAGACCCGCACACGATTGCTGGAATTGCTCAACCGCCATCCGCCCTCGCTCGGCGACGTGCTGCGGCTCGATCCGACGCTGCTGACGAACACCGACTATCTCGCGCCGTACCCCGAGCTGGCCAGCTTTCTGGCGCAGCACCCCGAGGTGGCGCACAACCCGGCCTACTACGTCGGCACGGCCCACCAGTCGCCGTGGGATCGGAATCCGCAGGCGGCGGTGCTACGGATGTGGGAGAACGTGATGCAGGGCCTCATGGTCATGACCGTGATGCTGCTGGTCACCGGTGTCCTGGTCTGGCTCGTGCGCACGATGATGGACTACCGCCGCTGGATTCGGCTCACCCGGGTACAGACCGAAACACACTCGAAGCTCCTGGATCGACTAACCAGCCAGGAGGACCTGCTTGCGTACATGCAGACGCCTGCCGGGCGGCGCTTCCTCGAATCGGCGCCCATCACGCTCGACCCCGCGTCGCGACCGCTCGGAGCGCCCCTCAATCGCGTCCTGTGGTCCGTGCAGGCGGGCGTAGTTCTCGCGCTCGGCGGCATTGGCCTGCTGTTCATCAGCAGACGCGTCATCCCCGACATCGCGCAAGGTCTGTGGGCGATCGGCATCCTCGCCCTGGCGCTCGGCGCCGGGTTCATCGTTTCGGCGGCTATCGCGTATCAGCTCTCGAGCCGCCTTGGCCTGTTCGATCAGCGGGCATCGAGCGGCGGCGACGGGCTCGCGAGCGCGGTCCTTGCCGTCGGGGCGCGACTGATTCATGCTCGTGCCGTAATGCGTCCAGGGCTCGCTTCGATGCATGCCGCCGTGCCGGTGATCGCGGACGCCGCGCCCGTCATGGACGAGGACGCCTTCCGGGCGTTCTACGACCGGACGGCGCGGCCGGCCTGGGCCTACCTGTATCGTGCGACAGGCGATGCCGCCCTCGCCGACGACCTGCTGCAGGAGACGTACTACCGCCTGCTGCGGGGCCGCGCGGTATTCGACAGCGAGGAGCATCGCGTCCATTACCTGTTCCGGATTGCGGCGAATCTGCTAGCCGACACGCATCGCCGCCGGCCGCCCGAGCACGTTGCCCTGAGCGAGGAGGACAGGCGAGAGGATGCGGGACCCGACGCCGCCCGCGCCATCGAGCAGCAGACCGACGTCGCTCGCGCGCTCGCCACATTGGCGCCACGCGACCGCGACATGCTGTGGCTGGCGTATGCCGACGGGGCGAGCCACGCTGAGATCGCGAGCCACCTTGGCGTCGCGCGCCCGAGCGTGAAGACCATGCTGTTCCGCGCCCGGCGGCGGCTCGCCGCCCACCTGCACCGGGTGAATGCCGCGTTCGGCGGGCGGGGACGGTGACTGGCATGAGCGGCCCGTGGTGCGCACGCGAAACGGATGTCCTCCGCGCGGTTGCGCGTGGGTGGGTCGACCGGGCAGATGCCGGTCTCGCGGAGCATGTCGTGTCCTGCGCCCGCTGCACCGAAGTGCGGGCTGCAGGAGAACTGCTGCGTGCGGAGCACGTGCGCGCCACGGTGGCCGCGCGGGTGCCGTCGGCGGCCGCCATCTGGTGGCGCCTCGACCGCCGCCTCCGCGAAGAGCACGCGCAGCGGCTGCAGCGGCTCGCCCTGGCCACGCAGGCCGTCGTCGTTGCGGCGGCAGCGGGCGGCGCGGTCGGTGTGCTGCAAGTGGCGGCCCCGTGGCTTCCGGGCCCGGGCACTGTAGCTTCAGACACGTGGGGCGGGGTCGTCTGGCTGCTCGGCACCTGGGCACAGCCTTCAACATCCTTCTGGACACTCCCGGTCGCGATTGTCGCAGCCGCCTGGCTGCTACTGGTGCCGGTCGCTCTCTATCTGGGGTTTGCGGACGAGTAGGGCGACTCTCCGGCGGTGGGCGGTCGTGGGCGGCGGGCGCCGGGCGGCTGGCGTAGAATGGCGCACCACGGAGGCCGGCATGACGATGCTTTCGGTTCCCGACCACACAGAGGCGGCGGAGTACTACTTCCTCTACATCAACCAGGTTGCGGGCGCTGACGCCCTCGGCACGCTCGAGACCCAGGCGAGCGAGACGCCCGCCTTTCTGCAGGGCATCTCGGAAGAGCAGTCGCGGCACCGCTACGCACCGGACAAGTGGACGATCCGCCAGGTCGTGAGCCACATCAATGACACGGAGCGTCTCTTTGTCTTCCGGGCGTTCTGGTTCGCCCGCGGCCTGCCGGAACCGCTCCCCAGCTTCGATCAGGACGTCGCGATTGGCCATGCGGCGGCGGACGAACGCTCTCTCCGCAGTCACATCGACGAGTTCCGCGCCGTGCGGGGTGCCACGCTGAAGCTGTTCCAGGAGCTGCCCCCCGAGGCGTGGACGAGGCGCGGCACGGCCAGCGGCAATCCGTTCAGCGTCCGCGCCCTCGCCTACATCTCCGCCGGCCACGTCGCGCACCACATGGCAATCCTGCGCGACAAATACCTGGCGCCGAGAGCGTAGATCGCCTCCGCCGACGGCGCAGCTCCCGAGTTCGGCCGCTGGCGCGTGCGCGGCGTGTGGCTCGACGTCAGCCTACGGCCCCGGCATACGTAGGGTCTGGGTTGGGCCGGCCTCGGCAGTGGTCCGTTGTTTGCTTTCGAGCGACGCAACTTCACGCCGTCGAGTCGGTTGGGCTTCACTCCTTATTCACGATTCACGGTCGAGATCGTGGCGCGAGCGCTGAAGTCGGGAGTCGAAGCCGCTGATCGTCGGATGGACGCCCTGCACCCGTGACGCTCAGGAGGAACCATGAGCGAACTGAGTAACACCCCTTCGCGCCTGCGCGGTGACGGGACGGTGGAAACTTTACGCAACGTGCAGCGTTACGCGGAGGCGCTCATCGCCGACGCCAGGCGGGTGCTCAGCCGGTGTGTGACCGGGCACCTCGATACCAACGCGGTAGCCGAAGACCTGCACGCCATCGATCGCTCGGCCGCCTCGATCCGGGTGGAGATCGGCAGCCTCGAGGGCGATTCTCCCAAGTGACGGGTCGCCCGGGGCGCTTCGGCCCCGGGCCTACACCACCTGGAGCTGGTCCCTGGTGACCAGCCTGGACCTCTCGCGCGCCGACACACCTCCTCCGCGTCTGCACCGGAGGACGCTGTTCAGGCCGCCCGAGGCCACACCGTGCAATTCGCTTGAGGCAAGAAATATGCGCTGGTGAGTACTTCGGCGCCACGCCTGCAGGCGCTCGTCGTCGAGGACGATGCGGCGATACGCGAGATCCTGGGGTTGCATCTGGGCCTGGCAGGGTTCGAGACCGAAGGCATCGGAGACGGCCGCGAGGCGCTCGATCGCATCCGGCAGCAGCGGTTCGATCTGCTGCTGCTCGATGTCATGCTCCCGGGCCTCGACGGCGTCTCGCTCTGCCGCGCGGCGCGGAAGGGCGGCCCGAACGTCGATACTCCGATCCTGATGCTCACGGCGCGTGACAGCGAGTCCGACACGGTCGTCGGCCTCGAGAGCGGTGCGGACGACTACCTGACCAAACCGTTCGGCGTCCGCGAACTGCAGGCGCGCATCAGCGCGCTCATGCGCCGGCACCAGCGCTCCGCCGGCGTGGCCTCGAGCTCGACGCGTGGCGGGGACGGGCGCCGGACAGATCACCATCGATGTCGAGCGGCGGCAGGTGACGGTGCGTGGCCAACCCGTCGAGTTGACGAAGCAGGAATTCGATGTGCTGTATCAGCTCGCGTCAAGGCCAGGCGTGGTGTTCCCGCGGGCGGCGCTCCTGCAGAAGGCGTGGAGCGACGACACGTACGTGACCGAGCGCACCGTCGATACGATTGTCAGCCGCGTGCGCAAGAAGATCGAACAGGACCCGCACGATCCCGAGCTGATCCTGACCGCATGGGGCGTCGGCTACAAGTTCGCCGACGTCGGCTGATCGGGGGCGATCGACGGGCTTCCCTGCGGCAAGGAGACCGTGAACTCGGTTCCGCCCGGCGCGCTGTCGACGCGCACGGTTCCGCCGTGCCGTTCCACGATCGCCTTGACGATCGACAGCCCGAGGCCGCTGCCCGCGGCCCCGCCCGGCCGCGAAGGATCCACCTTGTAGAACCGATCGAACACGTGCGGGAGGTGTTCCGCCGCGATGCCTTCGCCCGTATCAGCGACGGCCAGCAGCATGTCGTCACCCACGCGCCTGGCGCTCAGCGTGATGCGCCCGCCGCGCGGCGTGTGACGCAGCGCATTGGCGACGAGGTTGTCGATGACCTGATCGATCCGGTGCGGGTCGGCGAACACCTGGTCGGCCGTCTCGGCGACGTTGATGGCGATCGTGACGGCGCGAGCATCGGCGTCGCGCTCGTGGCGCGCCGCGACCTGCTGGAACAGCCGCTCGATTGAGAACACCTGCGAGCTCGAGCGAGCCGACACCGTTCTCGTAGCGCGCGAGATCGAGCAGATCGCTGACGATGCGGTCGAGGCGGCGCGTCTCCTGCGCGATCGTGTCGAAGTAACGGGCGCGCCGCTCGGGGTCACCAGCGATCTCCGGCATCTGCAGCGTTTCGATGTAGGCGCGAATCGACGTCAGTGGCGTCTTGAGCTCGTGGGAGACGTCGGCGAGCATCTGCCGCCGCAGCCGGTCAGACGTGCGCAGGGCCTCCTCGCGAACCGCGAGCTCGTGGGCCATCCTGTTGAACGCCTGCGCGACGCGGGCGATCTCGTCCACGCCATCTTCAGGCGCGCGCACGCTCGAGGTCTCCGCGGCCCAGTCGCTCCGTCGCGTGTTCGAGCGCCATCAACCGTCGGCGGGCCGGCGCGAACACGACCACGGCGGCAAGGATCGTCCCCAGAACGAGCACGATCGTGCCCGGCCAGGACAGCCAGCGCCGCAGGGTCATCAGCACGCCGCCACGCCGCGGCGGCAGCACGACCAGGCCCTGCGAGTTCGCCGTTGATGTGAATCGGAGCCGTGACGACCGGGCCGGTCCAGGCGCGGCAGGCGGCCCTGCATGCGGGGGCCCGCCCCAGCCAGGATGGCTTCCGCCGATCTGAGAACGTTCGGCGGCAGCCTTCCGATGCCGTTGCTGGCCACGCGGCCGTCCCGGGTCACGACAAACACCCCGTACGGTCCCCGTCCGTAGTGGGTTTGCAGGTGGGTTGTGAGATCGAGCCCGCGATTCGCTTCGAGCGCGGCAGCCGACGTCGGCGGCGGCGGCGCTCGCCACGTTACTGGGCGACCGGCTCGGGTCCTGCGCGTTCCAGCGGGCTATCATGTAGCTGAACATGAGGCTCTGCGCCACGATGACCGCCAGCATCACGAGCACGAAGCTCGTGGCGATGCGCCAGTAGAAGCTTCGGAACCATCGCAAAGGGCGGGCGTGACGTCACGCTCATGAGCACGCGGGCATGCCGCCTTTCATCGATCGCATCAGTTCAACAGAATCGGCCATCACTCGAACCGGAGCGCATCAATCGGGCTCAGGCCCGCCGCCTTGTGGGCGGGGTAGTAGCCGAAGAAGATGCCCGTCGCCGCGGCGCACCCGAACGACAGCAGCACCGCGCCCCAGGTCACGACCGTCGCCCACTGCATCACCTGGCTGACGCCCCACGACGCCGCGAATCCCGAGGAGCACGCCGAGCGCGCCACCTCCGAGTGACAGCACGACCGCTTCCACGAGGAACTGCAGCAGCACGTCGACGTCGCGCGCGCCGACCGAGAGCCGCAGGCCGATCTCGCGCGTACGCTCGGTGACCGACACCAGCATGATGTTCATGATGCCGATGCCGCCCACCAGCAGCGACACGGCGGCGATGCTGGCCAGCAGATAGGTCATCGTCGTCGTGGTCGCGGTGAGCATCGAGGCGAACTCCTCGAGCGTGCGCACCGAGAAGTCATCCTCCTCGCCCGCGCGGATGTGATGCCGCTCGCGCAGGACCCCCCGGATCGTCTCGGTCATCTCGGGGAGCGACACGCCGTCGGCCGCGGAGATGGTGATGCTCGAGATGTGCTGCACGCCCTGCAGCTTCTTCTGGACCGTCGTGTACGGGACCATGACGGTGTCGTCCTGGTCCTGACCCGGCATCGCCGACTGGCCCTTGCTCGCCAGCACGCCGACGACGCGGAACGGCTGGTTCTTGATCCGGATGGTCGCTCCGGTGGGATCGGCACCCGTGGCGAACAGCTGATCGCGCGCCACGGATCCGAGCACGGCCACCTTGGCCGCGCGTGCGACGTCCTGCTCGGTGAAGAACATCCCGTACTGCACCGCCCACGACCGGATCTCCGGCAGCTCCGCGCTCGTCCCCTGCACCTGGGTGTTCCAGTTGCCGTGCTCCGACACGATCTGCGTCCGGCTGTTCAGGCCGGGCGCGATGTAGCGGACACCCGGCACCTCGCGGCGGATCGCCTCGGCGTCGTCGGCGGTAAGCGTAGTCGTGGCACCCTGCCCGCCGCGCACGGGCCCAAAGCCCGCGCCGGCGCTGACGTTGACGATGTTCGTGCCGGCGGTCTTGATCTGGTTCTCGATCGAGGTGCGCGCGCCCGTGCCGATGGCGACCATGACGATGACTGCGGCCACACCGATGATCATGCCGAGCGCCGTGAGTGCGGTGCGCATCCCGTTGCGGCGCAAGGCGCGCACGGCGATGGCGAGTGTGTTCCACAAAGACATGTTCCGTAATCCTCAGGCGCTGAGCGCGTCGGCCGCGGCTTCCGCATCGAATGCCGCCAGGTCGTCTTCGGCACGTCGCCGCGCCGTGATCGGTGTGTCACTGCGCACGCGACCATCGCGGAACGCCACGATCCGCGTGCCGTACTCCGCGATCTCCGGCTCGTGCGTGACCAGCACGATCGTCAGCCCCTGCGCGTTCAGCCGCTGCAGAATGCCCATCACCTCGATGCTCGTGCGTGTGTCGAGGTTCCCGGTCGGCTCGTCCGCCAGGAGCAGCACCGGCGTGTTCACGAGCGCCCGCGCGATCGCGACGCGCTGCTGCTGCCCACCCGACAGCTGGTTCGGGTGGTGGTCGAGCCGCTCGCCAAGTCCGACCGCCTTCAACGCGTCTGTTGCCCGGGATCGCCGCTCCGCGGCCGGTATCCGTGGGCCGTAGAGCATGGGCAGTTCGACGTTTTCGAGTGCCGTCGTCCGGGGCAGCAGATTGAAGCCCTGGAACACGAAGCCGATCTCACGGTTGCGGACATGCGCCAGGCTTCGCGTATCGAGCGCCGCGACGTCCTGGCCGTTCAGCAGGTATTCGCCTTTCGACGGCTGATCGAGAAGGCCAAGCAGGTGCATGAGCGTCGACTTGCCCGAACCCGAAGGGCCCGTGAGCATGACGAACTCGCCTGGCTGCACGTCGAGCGTGATGCCCCGCAACGCATGAACCCGCACCTCTCCCAGGGTGTAGACCCTCTCGATGTCACGCAGAGCGATTACCGGTGTCATCGCGCGCCTCCCTGTCCTGTTCGCCCGGCAGTTGCCACCCCTGCCCGGCCGCTGCGGTATGAGCGGTGAACCGCCCGATCGCGCCGCGGTCGGTCCCGTGGCGGCGACACCCGTCACCACGCGCGCACCCTCCGGCAGGTCTCCGCCGGTGATGGCCGTCACAGTGCCGTCATTGACGCCTGTCTGCACGGGTGTCCGCCGCAACCCTGCCTCGGTCAGCACCCAGACGCTCTGCCCGCCCCTGTCGTCGCGCTGCCCTCTTCTCTCGTCGGCCCGACCCGTCGCGGGCTGGCCATTATCGCTTTGCGCCCGCTGCGGACGGCCCATGGCCTGCAGCACCTCGGGGTCGGGCCGGAAACGGAAGGCGGCGTTCGGGACGCGCAGCGCGTGGTCGGCACGCGCGATCTCGACGCTCACGTTGGCCGTCATTCCCGGCTTCAACTTCAGCTCTGGATTCGGCACATCGATCACCGTGACGTAACTCACCACGTTCTGCTCGACGACCGGATCGAGCCGCACCTGCCGCACCGAGCCGGTGAACACCTGGTCGGGATACGCGTCCACCTGGAAAGTGACCTGCTGTCCTGGCTGGATCCGGCCGATGTCGCTCTCGTCCACGCTCGCGTTGACCTGCATGCGCGCCAGATCTTCGGCGAGGACGAACAGTGTTGGCGCCTGCATGCTGGCGGCAACGGTCTGCCCGACGTCCACGTTACGCGAGACAACGATCCCGTCCACGGGGGCGGTAATGGTCGCGTGTCCGAGGTTGACGCGACTCTGGTTCACGGCAGCGCGCGCCTGTGCGACCTGCGCACGCGCCGATTTCAACGCCGCCTCTGCCTGACGCGCAGTCGTACGCGCGGTGTCGAGATCGCTGGCCGCGATCAGCTGCTGTGTGCTCAGTTGCTCGGCCCGGCGCAGCTTCGCCGCCGCATCCTCCGCCTCTACGACGGCGCGTTCGACGTCGGCCTGCAGGCGCTGCACGGTGGCCTCGGCCTGCTCGACCTGCGTCTGGAACAGCGACGGCTCGAGCCGCGCGAGCACCTGGCCCTTCCGCACGCGAGAGTTGAAGTCGGCGTGCAGCGAGCTGATCGTGCCGGACACCTGCGAGCCCACCGCGACCGTGGTGACGGCCTGCAGCGTGCCCGTCGCCTCGACCCGGCTCACGACCGGACCGCTCGTCAGCACGGCGGTGGTGAAGCTCGGGTGTGCCGCATCGTTCGAACGCGTGTAGTAGGCCGCCACGCCAACCGCTCCGGCCAGCAGGACCGCGAGCACCACCAGCATCAATCGCTTCATGTCGTTTCCCTCTTCGTTATTGAACGGGAGAGCCATGAAAAGACCGTCGCTGAGATGTGAAAGAAGTGTGACGCGGGTACCTCATCTGACGTCCCGCCCAAGGAGCCCTCCTGTGTCTCAAGGGGGAACTGAGCATCGAGTGGCGGACCTAGACGAGCGACGAAGCAGAGCGGCGTGCGGTACCGGGGTTGCAGGACCGAAAAGGTGCTGGGCCTCGCCGCTCATGGTCCAGCCATTCGCAGCTTACGAAGGGAGGACACAGATGAAGAGACTCATCCTGACAAGCGCTGCCGTGGCGTGCTTCGGTACTGCGATGGCGGCACAGACGCCCGCAGGCTCTCAGACGCCTGCGACACCGTCCGCGCAGACGTCCGCAGGCGCTGAGAAGGGCACAACGGTTCTGACCGGCTGCGTCTATCGTGAGAAGGACGTTCCCGGCCGCGCGCCCAACGTCGCGGAGAAATCGGGTGTGCTCGAGGACTACATCCTTGCCGAGGTGAAGCCGGGCGCATCCGCCAGCGCGGGGTCGCCGACGGGTACTTCCGGGACGACGGGGACCTCGGGCACCACGACGCCCAAGGCTGGCGCAATGTACAAGCTCGAGAAGATTGCCGACGAGCAGCTGCGCGCGGCGGTCGGCAAGCGCGTGGAGGTCACGGGGCGCATCGACGCCGAAGCGGGTGACGCCAAGACTGCGACCGGCGCTTCCACCACTCCGACCGACCGTGCTGTCGGACACGACACAGTCAACCTCCCGGAGTTCGAGGTGAGCTCGATGAAGCAGATTTCGGGTAGCTGTCCAGCAACGCCGCCTCGGGCGCTTAGCGCTGACTGACGGAGCACCTGCGGAGCGGAGAGCCGGCCGTCGGCTCTCCGCTCCGCGGGAACCTGCGGTCCACCGATTCCGCACGTCTGCGACCGCGCGCGTACCTACCCCACGCGGAGCCTCGCCAAACCGCAACCATGCGCGCTGCCATCATCGCTCCTCCGTTCATCCCGGTGCCGCCGCAGACGTACGGCGGAACGGAGCTCTTCATCGCGCAGCTCGCGTCGGGGCTGACCGAGCTCGGTCACGAGGTCGTCGTGTATGCCAACGGTGAATCCCGCCTGCCGTGCGAGGTGCGCTGGCTGTACGAGAGGTCGGATTGGCCGCTCGCCGACCCCGCGACCGGGACGCTGAAGAACCTCGTGCACACGGCCTGGGCGATGCGTGATCTGGGTGACGAGTTTCGACGTCGTTCACCTGAACGATACGCTTGCAACGACGTTCACGCCCTTTGTGCGCGCGGCCGCTGTAAAGACGCTCCATCATCCGCACGAGCCCTCCCTCTCGGCGGTGTACGAACGGTACCCCGATATCACCTACGTAGCCATCTCGGAGTTCCAGAGGCGGCAGCATTCGATGCCCCGGCTCTGCACGATCCATCACGGGCTGCGTGTGACGGATTACACGTTCGAGTCGCAGAAGGGTGATTACCTGTTGTTTCTAGGACGCATCGCGCCGCTGAAGGGTACGCACGTGGCCATCGACATCGCGCGGCGAACTGGTCTGCCGCTGAAGATTGCGGGGGAAATACAGCCCGCGTTCCGCGAGTACTGGGAACACCAGGTTGCGCCGTACGTGGATGGCCGCCAGATTGAGTACGTCGGCGAGGCAGACTTCGCCGCCAAGAACGAGCTGCTCGCCCATGCCCGCGCGATGCTCTTTCCCATCCAGTGGGACGAGCCGTTCGGGCTCGTCGTGATCGAGGCCATGGCGTGCGGCACCCCCGTGCTCGCGCTCCCGGGCGGCTCCATGCCGGAGCTGGTGAAGGATGGCGTGAATGGCTACCTGTGCGCCGATCCGGCGGAGATGGCGCACCGTGCGGCCCACCTCGACATCGACCCGGCGGGATGCCGCGCATACGTCGATGCCCATTTCGGCATCGACCTGATGGTCCGCCGCTACGAGACGCTGTTCCTCGAAGTCGCTCGTGGCGAGATGCCCGGTTGCGTCGCGCGGTCGGGCAATACAGGCGGAGCGGGCAACGCTGCGCGATCGTCACCTGATAAGGTCCCCTCCGATCGGTCGGGAGAGTGATCACCGTGGACGACGTCATCCAGTATCAGGACGAGTTCTACATCCGAGCGACATCGTCGCTGCTGCAGGAACGGCGGCACGTGTTGAAGGACGGCGAGAGCTTCGCGGTCTTCGACATGCAAGGCGATGTCGCCCCCTTCGGGGCCGGGGAACAGGGGTACTTTCACGGGGGCACGCGGCACCTGTCGCTGCTGCGCCAGACGATCAACGGCCAGCGGCCGCTGCTCCTCAGCTCACGCGTGCGTCAACAGAATGACCTCTTCGGCGCCGACCTGACCAATCCCGACCAGGTGCAGGATGGCGTCGTCCTCTTCCCGCGCGACCTGCTGCACATCTACCGCTCCCGGTTCCTGTGGGAGGGGCATTGGCACGAGCGGCTCCGGATCGTGAACTACGGGGGCGCCGCGACGCCCGCGACGCTCATGGTGGAATTCGGCGCCGATTACTCGGACATCTTTGAAGTGCGGGGCGTCAGACGCAAGCGCCGCGGCCGATTGCTTCCGCCGTCGGTGGATTCGCATACGGTGCGGCTGGCGTACGAAGGCCTCGATGGCGCCCTGCGCGCCAGCGTGCTGCTGTTCGACCCCGCGCCGGCGCTCGTGACCGCCGAGCACGCCAGGTTTCACCTCGAGCTTGCGCCCCACCAGGTACACACGCTGACGCTGACCATCCGGTGCGAGGGCCCGGAGGGCCACGGTCCTACACGGACGTACGACGAGGCGTACGAATCGGCGGCCGGCAGCGGCGCGAGGCGGCGGCGCGAGTGGTGCACGCTGTACACCGCCAACGAGCAATTCAACGACTGGTGCAACCGGTCCGCGGCCGACATCCAGATGATGACGAGCGAGATGCCGACCGGATCGTACGTGTATGCCGGTGTCCCGTGGTTCAGCACTCCCTTCGGTCGTGACGGCATCATCACGGCGCTCGAGGCGCTCTGGGCAAATCCCGATCTGGCGCGCGGCACGCTGGCCTACCTCGCGGCGACGCAGGCGGTGACGGTCAACGCGGAACAGGACGCCGAGCCCGGGAAGATCCTGCACGAGACGCGCAGCGGCGAGATGCCGCGCCTTGGCGAGGTGCCGTTCAGCCGGTACTACGGCAGCGTGGATTCGACGCCGCTGTTCGTGATCCTCGCGGGGTACTACTACACGCGTACGGGCGATCGGGAGTTCATCGCCGGCCTGTGGGAACACGTGGATCGTGCGCTCTGGTGGATGGACGAACACGGCGACCGGGACCGCGACGGGTTCGTCGAGTATGCCCGTCGCAACCCGACGGGCCTGGTACACCAGGGATGGAAGGACTCCAGCGACTCGGTCAGCCATGAGGATGGCACCCTCGCGGACGGGCCGATTGCGCTCTGCGAGGTACAGGGTTACGTGTTCGAGGCCAAACGGCAGGGCGCGCGCCTTGCGGGGCTGCTCGGCTTCAACGACCGCGCGCGTGCGCTGGCGGGGCAGGCGAAGGAGTTGCGCGAGCGGTTCGAGCGCGCATTCTGGTCTGACGATCTCGGCACCTATGTCCTGGCGCTCGATGGGAAGAAGCGTCCCTGTGGAGTGCGTGCATCGAACGCCGGCCACTGCCTGTTCACGGGCATCGCGCACCCGGCTCGCGCGCGCCGTGTAGCGAAGGCGCTGATGGGGGAGGGCTTCTTTACCGGGTGGGGCGTGCGAACTCTGGCGATGAACGAGAGCCGCTATAACCCGATGTCGTATCACAACGGCTCGATCTGGCCGCACGACAATGCCATCCTCGGGGCGGGCTTCGCCCGGTACGGCATGCGTCCCGCCGCCGCCCGTATCCTGGCCGGACTGTTCGATGCGAGCCTGTTTGTCGACTACCGCATGCCAGAACTCTTCTGCGGGTTCCACCGGCGGGTGGGCGAAGGGCCGACGTTGTACCCCGTGGCGTGCTCGCCCCAGGCGTGGTCGGCGGGCGCGGTCTTCATGCTGCTCCAGGCGACACTCGGGTTGTCGATCGACGGCGTTGCGCGGCGAATCACGATCAACAATGGCTTCCTGCCGGAATTTCTGCCGCTGGTACGGCTCGAAGGGCTGCGGATCGGGCACGGGTCGGTAGACCTTGTGCTCGAGCGGCAGCCGAGTGACGTCGGCGTGCGAGTCGAGAGGAACGATGCGAAGGCGGAGATCGTGGTGATCAAGTGAGCGGCAATGGAACCGCCAGAGGTGCTCATGTGACCAGAATGCCGATTCTCCTCATCGGGTGTGTGTTCGTCGGTGCGACCGCCCTTTCGCACGCGTCCCCATCGCCAGCCCAGGACTGCCCGGCCGTCAACCTGCTCACGCCGGCGGACAAGGCAGCCGGTTGGCAGATGCTCTTCGACGGGAACGGCATCAGCGGGTGGCACGGGTACAACAAGCAGGCCACCGGGGCATGGACCGTCGAAGACTGCGCGCTCAAGACCACCGGCACCGAGGGCAACTACGGCAGCGACAAGCGCGCTGACCTGGTCACCGATCGCGAGTTCACGAACTTCGAGCTGACCCTCGACTGGAAGGCGACGATGGGCGGCAACAGCGGTGTCATCTATGGTGTCGTGGAAGACTCGAAGTACGACGCGCCCTGGAAGACGGGACCGGAATACCAGCTCGTTGATGATGTCGGGTTTCCGCACAAGCTGGCGGCATCGCAGAAGGCGGGAGCGAATTACGGTATGCACGCGCCGGATGACAGCCAGAAGACGCTGAAGCCCGTGGGCGAGTGGAATACCACGCGGATTCTCGTGAACGGCGCGCACGTGGAGCACTGGCTGAACGGGAAGAAGATCCTTCAATTCGAGCGCTGGACGCCCGAGTGGAACACGCTGCGCGACTCAGGCAAGTGGAAGGAAGCGCCCGACTACGGTAAGGCAGAGACCGGCCGCATCGCCCTGCAGGACCACGGCAGCGTGTTCTGGTTCCGGAACATCAAGATTCGTCCCGTCACCCGCCCGCCATCGCCCCGATAACCAGCAATGGCTCCGACCCGTTGACGACAGCATCCGGCAGCGGCGTGTCCGGGGGATCGTGCGAGAGATCCTCCTCACACGCGAAGAACCGCAGAAACGGGCGTCGCTGCAGGGTGACATGATCACGGATCGTGCCGCGAAGCATGGGATAGCGGACGTCGAGCGCATCGAGAACGGCCCGGATCGTGGCCGGACCTTCCACATCCAGCTGCACGGCGCCATCGACGCGCGCCAGCGTTCGCAGGTGCGCGGGAAGCTCGACTCGAATCATTTGCGCGGCTCCTTTCGGCAAGGCTTTAGGCGGCAGGCTGCAGCCTGCCGGCCTGGCTGGCGTCCTAGGCCAGACCGCCCTGCAGCCTGCAGGCTGTAGCCCTTAGCCCGGAAATCAGCTCAACGTCTGGACCTCCACCGAGAGGACCGGCGGCAGGTCCCGGACGATCGGCGTCCACCGGTCGCCGCCATCCGGCGACGCGTACACCTGCCCGCCCGTCGTTCCAAAGTAGATGCCGCACGAGTCGAGCGTATCCACCGCCATCGCATCGCGCAGCACGTTCACGTAGCAGTCGCGCTGAGGGAGACCATTCGTGAGCGCCTCCCACTCCTGCCCCCCGGTCCGGCTGCGATAGACCCGCAGCTGGCCGTCGGGAGGGAAGTGCTCCGAGTCGCTCTTGATCGGTACGACGTAGATCGTCTCCGGCTCGTGTGCGTGCACGTCGATCGCGAAGCCGAAATCCGTGGGCAGATTTCCGCTGACCTCGCGCCACGAGTCGCCTGCATCGTCGCTCCGCATGACGTCCCAGTGCTTCTGCATGAAGAGCACGCCGGGTCGCGTCGGGTGCATGGCGATCCGATGGACGCAGTGGCCGACCTCGGCGTTCGGATCGGGGATCCCCTCTGATTTCAGCCCGCGGTTGATCGGCCGCCACGTGGCGCCGCCATCGTCGGTCCGGAACGCACCGGCGGCGGAGATGGCGATGAACATGCGGTTCGCGTCGGTCGGGTCGAGCACTATCGTGTGGAGACAGAGCCCGCCGGCACCGGGCTGCCAGTGCGGGCCCGAGCCGTGGCCGCGGAGGCCAGCCAGCTCGTGCCAGCTCCCACCCCCGTCTGTCGAGCGGAAGAGCGCCGCGTCCTGGACGCCGGCGTAGACGGTGTCGGGATCGGTGAGCGACGGTTCGAGGTGCCACACACGGGCGAACTCCCACGGGTGGGGTGTGCCGTCGTACCACTGGTGCGTGCCGGGGACACCCTCATACGTGAACTCGTTGCCGACCGGCTCCCACGTCTTGCCCGCATCGTTCGATCGCTGAATCAGCTGGCCGAACCAACCGCTGCTCTGCGACGCGTACAGGCGATTCGGCTCGGCGGGTGATCCCTTCACGTGGTAGATTTCCCAGCCGGCGAAATGGGGACCGCTGACGTCCCACCGCTCACGTTTGGCGTCCGACGCCAGGATGAACGCGCCCTTGCGTGTTCCCACCAGCACCCGTACTCCGCTCATCGAACCTCCTCTGATCAGACGCCCTCTCGTGCGTCTGAAGCATCCCTGGTTGCATGCGCCGGCCGCGCCGCACCCTGCCCGCTTCAGCGGCCGCCGGTCCCCGACCGATTGTCGATCGCGCGCGAGAGTTTTCGACAGGGCCGGCGGCGCTCTTCAGTGTCAGCGATCGGCTCCCAGGTCCTGCACCGGCGGCCGAACGGCGCGCGCCAGGAATATACACAGGATCAAGGCTGGGATGCCGACGAGGCCTGCCCCCATGAAGAACAGAGCGTAGCCCTCGAGGAGCGTGCGTCCCTCGGCCAGCTGTTCCACGATCACCCCCGAAAAGCCCTTTGCGAACTTGCCGACGTAGGCGTAGGTCGAGCTCAGGAGCGCGTACTGCGTTGCGGTGTACCCAACGCTCGTAAGGCTCGACATATAGGTCACCAGCGCGACGCCCGCGAAGCTGATCCCGAAGCTGTCTACGGCCATGACGGCACCAAAGACACCCACGTCGGGACCCGCGTAGGCAAGGATGGCAAAGGCGGCGATCACCACGCTCTGCAGGATGACGCCGGCAATCAACGTCGGCACATAGCCGAAGCGCAGCGCGCTGAAGCCGCCCGCCGCAATCCCGAGCAGGGAGAAGCTGAGCCCGAACGTCCCGCGGACCGCGCCGACGACATCTTTCGTGAATCCGAGGTCGTGGTAGAAGGGATTTGCCATCGGGCCCATTACGAACTCGGGCAGCCGGTAGAGGCTGATCATTGCGAGCATGAGCAGCGCCAGCCAGCCGTGCGTCCGGAAGAACTCGACGAACGGCCCGATGACGGCATCGAAAAACCCGCGAGTCGTCGTGAGTGATCTCGGTGCGATAGCCCCTGCGATCTGCCCTTCCCGGGCCGGCTCCACGGCCAGGAGGCTCGCCGTCAGTCCCACTCCCATCAGCACGGCCATGGCCGTGTAGGAAATCGGCCATCCGAAGTGGCTCGCGGAGATGAGGATGATCGCGTCCGTCACGAGCAGGGCGGCACGATAGCCGAGCTGGTACGCCGCTGATAGCAGCCCCAGCTCGTCAGAGTCGGCCGCCGCCTCGATTCGCCAGGCGTCCACCACGATGTCCTGCGTGGCGGACGCGAAGGCCACAAGAAGAGCGACAGCCCCGATGCGCGCCAGGCCGGAGCCAAGGCCCATTGCGGACATGCCCACCAGCCCCGCGGCTACGAGCAGCTGGGCCAGAACCATCCAGCCGCGACGACGGCCGAGCCACCCGAACACGGGAGCGTCGACGCGATCGACCACGGGCGCCCACAGAAACTTGAGGGAATACGCCAGGCCAACCCACGAGAGGAATCCGATGGCCTTCAGCGTCGTACCCTCGTCGCGGAGCCAGTAACCGAGCGTGTTCCCGCTGAGGAGGAACGGCAGCCCGGACGAGAAGCCGAGGGCGAGCATCACCGCCACCTTGGGCTGGCGGAGCGAACCGAGGACGTCGCGTTTGCGCCTGCGGGTCGCCGTCTGAACAGTCATGCGGTTGGGCTCTCGCCTTGCGGGGCTGGCAATGCGGCAGCATATTCCAATGCGCACGCGCGATGTCCCGAGCCTCCAGTGCGCAGCTGCCCGATGGCATCATCCTCGCACGGACGCAGTTGGGAGTCCCTGGCACGGCGCGGCAATGGCAAAACGAATCCTGGTAAGGGTGGCGGCGTTCTCATGCGCGCTCCTCCTTGCCACTGTTGCGTACGCGGATGCCTTTCGATGGCCCCAGCCCGGCGGTTCCGGCACGCCGGTCGTGCTGACGTACAGCTTCAGTAACCTCCTCGATCAAGGGTTCTCGGAAGGCCTCACGGAAGAGGATATCCGTGCTTCCACGGCAGAGGCGTTCGGCTTGTGGAGCCACTACGCCCCCCTGCACTTCTTCGAGAGGCCGGATTTCGGTCCTCCGCCGTCCGACCACGAGTACGCCGCGGGGACAACCCCCAACATCCGCATCGGGTATGACTTTATCGATGACGAGACGACGCTCGCGCACGCGTTCCTGCCGTTCGAGACGGATGAGAGCGGGCTGGCTGGCGATATCCACTTCAACGCGACGAGCGCCTTCGCGTGGAGCGTTGGGGTGGGGTTCCCAACTATCGACTTCCTCGAGGTGATCACGCACGAGATCGGGCACTCGCTGGGCGTGGGGCACATCCTGTATGCCGATGCCATCATGCAGCCCTACCTCAGCAACCGGTTCGCGGGCCGCGGGACGGCGTACCTCCTCGAACCCGACATCCTGGCGATCCGGTCCTTGTACGGGTCCGGCGTGGGCTCGGTTCACCCGATGCCCGAACCGTCGACCATGCTGCTGCTCGCCACCGGACTGGCGCTAGTGCTGCTGCGTCGCCATACCGTGCGACGGCAGCAGGGCGACTAGCCCAGTGCTCGCTTGTGGTGTCACCGCACCGCTGATGTGGGGCAGGGCTTCAGCCCTGCAAGTCGGTGCGCTCCAGCAGGCCTGAAGGCCTGCCCCACATGACTACACAAGTGAATCGCGGGTTTGAGACCAGGAAGCACGAAGGTCGGGACGGCGTGGGCTCCGACCTTGTCCGCGGCTCATCATTCTGTGCCGTCCGTGTTCTTCGCGTCCTTCGTGTGTTGATCTGTGAATCGGTGCGGTGAGCGTAGGCTCGCAGAAGCGGGGCGCGTGTGCGCTGATGACCCGCGTTCTGCTACCGTCATCGGCGTGTTCTCCCCGTCCGCACGCGGCCGCCTCACATCGTACGACCTCGGTCGATTCCCAGGCAACACGCTCTTCGATCGGATCGGCCGCGCCGTCTGCGGTGCCGGCTGCCTGCCTCGGAAGGAACTCTACGAATCCTGGGAAGTGGCCCGCCGTGCGCGCCGACGGTTCGGCGGCGGTCGGATTGTCGATCTCGCCGGCGGCCACGGATTGCTCGGGCACATCCTGCTGCTGCTGGACGACACGTCTCCCGCCGCCCTGGTGGTGGACTCGAGGCTTCCTGCATCCGCCTCTCGGGTGCACGCCGCACTGGTCGACGCCTGGCCGCGGCTGGCGGGCCGCGTGCACTTCGAGGAAGGGGCGGTCGAAAGCGTGGATGTCCGCGCGGACGACGTCGTGGCGTCGATGCACGCGTGCGGCTCGCTGACCGACGTGGTGCTGGCGCAGGCGAGCGCGGCCCGCGCGCGTGTGGCCGTGCTGCCGTGCTGCCACGATTTCGCGGCCGGCGACACCGGTGGACTGGAGGGGTGGGCCGACGGCGCCCTCGCCATCGACGTCGTCCGCGCGCTGCGCCTGCGATCGCACGGCTACCACGTGTGGACGCAGACCATCCCGCCGGCGATCACGCCGAAGAACCGCCTGCTGCTCGGCGCCCCTCGCGCGGCCTCAGCGCACCAGCTGCTACGCTTGACGGTATAACGTCAGACGGTATGACGTGCTGCGTCATGGTGCTCCGATCAGCGCACGATGACGTCGCTCCGGTATGCGGCGCGTGTGAGCCCGATCGACCCCTTGCGGACCGAGTGAGTGCCGCCAGCGCTCCTGCAAACACCTCCCGATCTCGTTAACACCTCCCGATCTCATTCTCATTTCAGTCTCATATAAACACCTCCCGATCTCATTCTCGTCCCGCCGTTCGGCCCGGGGATTCTCCACGCCGGCGCGCACTGATGTTGACATTCGACAACACGCGGGGGCATGATGTCGGCATTCGACACGACGGACATCCCAGACCCAGGAGCGCACGCATGCCGGCCTCGCGTCTCGATCTGCTGCAGGGCACACTCGACCTGCTGATCCTTCGTACCCTCGCCCTCTCGCCCATGCACGGATGGGCGATCTCGCAGCGGATCCAGCAGGTGTCGGGCGACGTGCTGCGCGTGAACCAGGGGTCGCTCTACCCCGCGCTGCACCGGCTGGAGGACGCCGGATGGATCGACGCCGAATGGGGCCGCGCCGAAAACAATCGTCAGGCGAAGTTCTATCGCCTCACAAAGCAGGGCGAGCGGCAGCTGAAAGAGGAGCAGCGCCAGTGGGAGCGCATGACCCTCGCCGTGTCGCGCGTGCTCGAAGGGAAAGCGTGAGGCGCGCTTCGCGCCGTTCAGGAGGCCCCGAATGTGGACGTGGACGCGGCTGAAGCGACGGCTCCGGGCGCTGCGGGCAGGACAGGGGCTCGACGGGCAGCTCGATCGTGAACTGCAGCTGCATCTCGAGTTCGAGACCGATCGCTACGTCCGACAGGGCATGAGCCCGGCCGAGGCCCGCACGGCCGCGCTTCGCGCCTTCGGCGGCGTCGAGCGCGTGCGCGAGGAATGCCGGGATGCGCGGGGCGTCTCGTGGGCCGATGCGGTGACGCGCAATCTCCGCGGCGCTACCCGCATGATTCGCCGCCAGCCGGGATACGCCGTTGCCGTGATCGGCACGCTCGGCCTCGGCATCGGCGCCACGACCGCCATGTTCAGCATCGTCCATGGCGTGTTGCTGAAGCCGCTGCCGTACGCCGAAGGCGGCCGGCTCGTGCTGATCCGCCAGTCCGCAACCCTCGCGGGACAGGACGAAGTGGGCGTGGCCATTCGCGAACTGTACGACTACCGCGAGCAGTTGACGGACTTCTCAGGGATCGTCGAGTTCCACCAGATGTCGTTCGATCTCATCGAGCGCGGTGATCCGGACCGCGTCGACACGGGTGTCGTGTCGGCCAACTTCTTCAACGTGCTTGGAATCCAGCCGATCCTGGGACGGTCGTTCGTGGCTTCCGACGAGGGCCATGGTGCCGAGGCCGTGCTGATCCTCAGCCACTCGGTACTGGCAGTCGCGCTTTGGCGGCGATCCGCACATCGTGGGCCGCGTGTTCCAGATGAACGATCGGCCGCACACCGTCATCGGCGTGCTGCCTGCGGTGCCGCAGTATCCGCGCGAGTGTGACGTGTACATGCCTACGTCGGCGTGCCCTTTCCGGGCGCGGGGCGAGGAGCGGATGGCCGCGAACCGGCGGGCATTCGGCCTCCTGCGGGTCTTCGGCCGGCTGAACCCGGGTACGACGCACCCGCATGCGGCGGCGCAGGTGGCGCTGGTGGGCGAGCGTTTCCGGCGCGACTACCCGGAGGTCTACCCTGACGGCCAGGGGTTTCGGGCCACGACCATCGGCGTGCTGCCCGAGCTGACGCGCACCGCCCGCCCGATGCTGCTGATGCTGCTCGGCGCGACGGCCCTCGTGCTGCTGATCGCGTGCACGAACGTCGTGAGCCTCACCGTCGCACGCACGCTCAACCGCGATCGCGAGCTGGCGATGCGCACCGCGCTCGGGGCCAGCCGGCGCCATCTCGTCGCGCAGCTGCTCACCGAGAGCCTGCTGCTCGCCGTTATCGGCGGGGCGCTGGGCCTTGCGATTGCGCAGCTGACGCTCGGCGGGCTTACGACCTTCATCGGCCGCTTCACGGCGCGCACGGGGGAAATAACCATCGACGCTCCCGTGCTGCTGTTCACGATGCTCGTGTCCGTGTTGAGCGGCGTCGTCGTCGGCGTGCTGCCGGCGCTCCTCACTGCCGATGCCCCGGCCGCCGCCCTGAAGCAGGCGGGCGCATCGGCCGGTCCTGCGCCCTCACGGCGGCGCGTGCAGCATGTGCTCGTGGTCGCACAAGTTGCCGTCTCGGTGGTGCTGGTCGCGTCCGCCGGGCTGCTGCTGACCAGCCTCTATCGCCTGCAGCAGGTCAATCCTGGATATCGGGACGACAAGATTCTCTCCGCCGAGGTGTTCGGCAACTTCACGCGCTACCCGACGGCAGAAGCGTGTCTCGCTCTGTATCAGCCGCTGCTCGAGCGTCTGAACGCACAGCCGGGCGTGGTCTCTGCCGCGGTGAGCAGCGCCGTGCCGCTCGCATCCGTCGAACCGTTCCTCAACGGCTTCGACATCGAGGGGGAAGCCCCGGCCCCGGCCGACCGCAGGCCCAACACGGACGTGACCATCGTGAGCCCGGCCTACTTCGACACGCTCGGGATCCCCCTGGTGTCCGGCCGCGCCTTCACTCAGACGGACACGAGGGATGCCGCGCCGGTCGCGCTCGTCAGCAGGACGATGGCGCGGCACTGGGGACGGCGATCGCCTGTCGGTTCGCGCGTGTCGGTTGACGGCCGCGAGACCTGGGCGACGGTGGTCGGAGTGGTTGGAGACGTGCGTCAATACGGGCTCGAGCGCGAGGCGCTGGCGCAGGTCTACCTGCCGCTCAGCCAGACGCCGGTCGGGCTCGCCGGACGATTGCTGGTGCGGACGACCGGTGATCCAGGTGCAATGGCCACCGTGATGCGGAACGTCGTGCGCAGCCTGGATCCGAACCTCCCGGTCGAGAACGTGCGCACGCTGGAGGAGCTCCGCAGCCGCTACCTCGCGACACCGCGGCTCACCGCATTGCTGCTCGGCCTGTTCGCCGCCGTCGCGCTGATCGTCTGCCTCGCGGGCCTGACCGGCGTGATTGCCACCTCCGTCTCACAGCGCACACGCGAATTCGGCCTTCGCATGGCGCTCGGTGCGCAGCCCGCACGCCTCCTCGGCGACATCCTGCGGCAGGGCACGATGCTCGTCATCCTCGGCCTCGCGGTCGGCCTGGCCGGCGCAGCGATCAGCGGCCGCGTGTTGACCAAGTATCTCTTCGACACGCAGCCGACCGATCCCCTGACGCTTGCCGGTGTTTCGGGCGCGATGTTGATTGCGGGAGTCGTGGCCTGCCTCGGGCCGGCACGCCGCGCCACCCGTGTGGATCCCATTCTGGCGCTGAGGGTTGACTGATGCGGCTGGTGCTGACCATCTCGCTCGCCATGGCGATTATCCCGTTGCCGTGGCCGGAGGACGATCCGCGGCCGACCGCAACGGGGCCCGTCTTCAGCGGGGCGGCGCTCGTCCGGCCCGAGGGGTACCACACCTGGCCCCTCGTCGGTGCATCGCTCGGGCTGTCGTACGCCGAGACGCCGCAGGGCAGCGGCCCCGGCGCGTTCCATCGGGTATATGTGAACCCCTCATCGTACGAGGCCTACGACCGCACCGGCACGTTTCCGGACGGCACCATGTTCGTGCTCGAACTGTACGCGGCGCACGAGAAGACCGCCCCAGCGAAGGCCGGATATTTCGAGGGCCCCCGCGTCGGCCTCGAGGCGTCAGTGAAGGACACCCGCCGCTTTCGGTCCGGATGGGCATACTTCGGCTTCGAGAACGGTGCGCGTGCGACGGCCACCGCGTTCCCTGAGGGGCGGTGCCACTCGTGCCACGTCGAGCACGCGGCCCGCGACAGCGTGTTCGTGCAGTTCTATCCCACGCTGCGCGACCGATAGCACGTTCGCCGTGACGCCGGAATCGCACACCGTCGTCCCACGTGCGGACAGCCGCACCGAAGGACCTGGCAAAACGCGTGTGAACTCGCGCATCTGTCTGGTACCTGGGTTGCTGTCGAGGCGCACATGACTGACGTCCTCGCCGACTTGCGGTATGCCGTCCGGACACTGCGACGCGTACCCCTTTTCACGGCGATCGCCGTGCTCTCGATGGCGTTCGGCATCGCGGCGAACACCGCCGTCTTCACGCTCGTGGACCAGGTGGTACTGCGGCGGCTGCCGGTGTACCGTCCGGGCGAGCTGGTAGAGCTCAGCGCCCGCGGCACCGAGAGCTACGGCGGAACCCTGGGCGCCGGGATCGAGCTGTCGTACGCCATGTACCGCGACCTGCGGGATCACAATACGGTCTTCGCCGGCATGTTCTGCCGCTTTCCTTCGGCCCTGCACATCACGTATGGCGGGCGTAGCGAGCAGGTGACGGGCGAGCTCGTGTCTGGCAGCCTTTTCCCGATGCTCGGCGTCAAGCCCGCTCTGGGCAGACTCTTCACCGCCGACGACGAGCGCGCCGGCGGCGCGCACCCGGTGGCGGTTCTCGGATTCAATTACTGGAAGTCACGTTTCAACGGCGACCCTGCGGCAATCGGCCGTTCGATCATCGTGAATGGTCACCCCCTCGAGATCGTCGGCGTCGTCGACGCGCGCTTCCAGGGGATGGACATCGGTCAACCGGTCGGTCTGTACGTCCCCATCTCGATGCAGCCGCAGATGGGACCAGCCTGGCTGCAGCTCGAGGGCCGCCGCTTCCGGTGGGTGCAGGTGTTTGCCCGGCTGCGCGACGGCCTGACTGCCGAGCGCGCCCAAGCGGGCATCCAGCCGCTGTACCGATCGCTGCTCGAGCAGGAAACGCGCGACCCGGCCTTTCGTGCGGCTTCGGCCGACACCAGGCGGCAGTTCCTCGCCGGCAGGCTCAGCGTCACGGATGCCTCGCGGGGGCACTCGGGTCTACGCGAATCTGTCACCGAGCCCCTGCTGATCCTGATGGCGGTCGCGGGCGGCGTGCTGCTCATCGTCTGCGCCAACGTTGCGAATCTGCTCATCGCGCGGGGCGCGGCGCGGCAGCGTGAGCTGGCGCTGCGCGTGGCGGTGGGTGCCAGCCGCCGGCAGATCGTTCGTCTGCTGCTGGTCGAGAGTCTTCTCCTCGCGGTCGCCGGGGCCGTGCTGGGGCTCATGCTCGCCACGTGGGGCGCAAGCCTGCTGCTTGCGTACTTCACATCGCCCGAGACGCCCCTGGCCGTCACGGCCGATCCCGATCGACGCATCCTGCTGTTCACGTCCGCACTCGCGATGCTGACCGCGCTGCTCGCCGGCATCGTGCCCGCGGTCCGCAGCAGCGGCGTGGACGCCGCGCCCGCATTGAAGAGCGCGGGCGGAGCGGTCGTGGGAGAGCAGCCGCGCTTGCGCAAGACGCTCGTTGTAGCGCAGGTCGCGCTGTCGTTCACACTCCTCATCGGAGCGGGCCTGTTCGTACGCAGCCTCAACAACCTGCTTGCCACCGATCCCGGGTTCCGAACCACGCAGATGCTGACGTTCAGCTTCGACCTCTCGCGGGCGGGTTACGCGGACGAGCGCTCGCATGCATTCGCAACGCGGTTCCTGGACGCGGTTTCTCGCGTGCCGGGCGTGTCGTCGGCGGCCTACGCGTTCCAATCGCTGCTCACGGGCGGTGGGTGGGGGATGGGGTTCACCATCGAGGGATACCAGCCGCGCCCCGGCGAAGACGCCGGTTCGATGTGCAACGCCGTCAGCCCGGGGTTCTTCAGGACGCTCGGGATTCCGCTTCTGGCCGGCCGCGAGTTCACCGAGCGCGACGCCCGCGTCGTGCCGCTTCCCGAGGGCTGGCCGTACCGGGTGGCTGTCGTCAACCAGTCGTTCGTCGAGCGGTATTTCAAGGGCGCAAACCCGATCGGCCGGCATGTGGGGATCGGTGAGAACCCGGGCACGCCGATGCCAATCGAGATCGTCGGCGTGGTGAAGGACTCCAAGCACCTGGCCATCCGCCAGGATCGCCAGCCCCAGATTTTCTTCCCGTATCTGCAGACGGGACAGCTGGAGAACGTGACCGCCTACGTACGAACGGCTCGAGAACCCGAGGCGGTCATGCAGGCGGTTCGCCGGCTGATGGCATCGCTGGATCCCCGCCTCGCCGTCTACGACGTCAGCACGCTCGAGGAGCGCGTCGAGCGGTCGGTGGTCAACGAGCGGCTCATTGCCAGCCTCTCCGCTACCCTCAGCGCGATGGCGACGCTGCTCTCGGTGGTCGGGCTGTACGGCGTCATGGCCTACATGGTGTCCCGGCGCACTCGTGAGATCGGCATCCGGATGGCGCTCGGTGCACTGTCCTCACAGATAGCCCGGGCTGTGTTGCGCGAAGCGGGCGTGCTCGTGGCCATTGGCCTCGCCGTGGGGTTCGGCGCCGCCTGGTGGCTGGGGCGCTACGTGCAGAATCAACTCTACGGGGTCGAGCCCGCCGACACGGCAACGATTCTCATCGCCGCGCTGACGCTCGCAGCCGTCGCGGGCCTCGCGTCGGCGCTGCCGGCCCGCCGTGCCGCGCGGGTGACGCCGATGTCCGCGCTGCGTGAGGAGTGATCGATCTGACCGCCTCCGCGCGCTGGCTCCCACGGAGACCCCGAGCCCGACCGGCACGTTTTGCGTCAGCCACGCCATGGCCAGGCGCTCCCCACGCGGGAGCGAACCACCGGTGTGTGCGATGTCTGTCATCATGAGTGGCTTCACGGTAAGCTCTCCTCGCCCGGAAGGGAGAACGAAATGAAAGTCGGCCTCTACAGCATCACGTATCTGGGCGTCTGGTACCACGGTCCTGCCTTGACCCTGGAGCAGATCATCGATCGCGCGCGACAGTATGGCTACCAGGGCGTGGAGATCGACGGCAAGCGGCCGCATGGCAACCCGCTCGATCTGCCGTTGCCGCGCTGCCGCGAGCTGCGGCTCCGCGCGAACGATGCCGGCGTGCCGATCTATGCAGTCGCGGCGAACAACGATTTCGCCAGCCCGATCCCGGAGCATCGCGAGTCGCAGCTCGCGTATGTGAAGGAGCTCATTCGCATGACTGCGGATCTCGGCGCGCCAGTGCTGCGGATGTTCTGCGCCTGGCCCGGGGTCACGCTCGGTCAGGATGGGGGCCGGTACGACATTGCACGGCGCGTCTGGCGCATCGCGCAGCACGAAACGGGTGAGGCAGCTGCATGGGACAGATGCCGTGAGGGACTGCTCGAGTGTTCGCGGTGGGCGGCGGAGCACGGCCTGACCCTGGCCCTCCAGAATCACCCGCCGGTAATCGCGAACCATCGCGACATGCTCCGCATGATTGCCGAAGTGGACTCCCCAGCCCTCAAAGCGTGCTTCGACGCACCGCTCGCTCACATGCAGGGCGTCACCGACATGCGGGGAGCCGCCGCGGAAATCGGAGCGCTCCAGGTGCTGTCGCACTTCGGCGGTGAGTACGATCGCGACGCCGACGGCCGCATCGGCGGCCTCGTGTACCACGCGGATGGCAGCCGCACGCCGGAGCACTTCTACGCCGAGTTCCTGCGCGGCATGGTCGATATCGGCTACACCGGGTTCATCGGCTACGAGCTCTGCCACCCCCTGCCGAGGGTGGACGGCAAGCCGGCCGGTCTGGACTTCGCCGACCGCAATGCGCAGCTCGCAGCCGAGTACCTGCGCGGGCTGCTCGCGGAGGTCACGACACCGGCGGTCGCGAATACGTAGAAGGCGCGTCGGTCGCGACGCTCTACTCCGGGTCGAAAATGTCTTCGATCGCCTGCCGGAAGAGCCGCGCCACCTTGAACGCGAGCGGCAGGCTGGGATCGTACCGGCCGGTCTCGATGAAGTTCACCGTCTGGCGGCTCACGCCCAGGCGGTCCGCGAGATCGGCCTGCGACCACTCCCGCTCCGCCCGCAGCACGCGAAGGCGGTTTTTCACCGCGGTCGCCGTCTCAGAATCCGCTGCCACGCCCCGTCGGTGCCCATGTTCATGAGCGTCAGCATCACGAGCATGAAATAGAGCCCGCGAAGCGGCGGCAGTACGCCGACAGCTGCAGCAGCCAGTACGCCACGAAGACCAGGAACGAGCCCGCGAAGGCGGTTGCCAGCGATTCGAGCTCTATCCGCTGGTGCAGTTCGTCGAGCCGGCGGTACCGGACCGCTCGTCGCCAGGCCAGCCAGGCAAACCACGCGATGACCGCCAGCGCGACGCCCAGCCTGAGGGCTGACGTTGCCCCGAGACCATCGATGAGCACGTGCGGGAGCACGAGCGCGAGGAAGACGACGACGAAGCTGAGCCAGTGAGGGATCAGCTGTGCACACGGGTTTTTCACGACGGACCTCCGGCGAAGAGTTGTATAACGTGGTTGACTAAATGTCAAATATGCTTAACAGCCTGTTCCCACTGTCCATCCGCCGAACTGGTTCCCTGCACGCACGATTTCCGGTTATGGCCTTGGCGCACACCGTTCGCATCCGGGGTCGGCAGGAGTACCCCGCTCTCGATGACCCGGAGACGACCGCCTTGTTCGCAGACGAAGAGCCGGCCGTCTGGCGCAAACCCCGTGGCGGTCGGACTGGCCAGGCCGCTTCTATCACTGCCTCTGAGAAAACCCGACGGAGCCGTCGCCGCGCTGGCCGTGTGCCAGGCGGACAGGACGGTCAGGAGCAGGACGGCCTATCGACAGCGCTGAGGTGAACGCACGCGCGCCTCTGACGTGCCGAGGGTTCCGGAACGGGTGGCTCGGCGAACGTCGCCTGCGGGCGGAAGTGCCGGCGAGGTGTGTTCGCGGCTAGGGGCGCGAGTCTGGCACGCGCGCGTCTGCTCGCGGTGCGACAAATATCTGTACCACTGACGATTACTTGAGCTGGATATGCCGACGGCTAACCATGCATGCGCACCGCAACACAGGGCACAGCGCGTGCTCAATCGTCGGCCCGTGGGCAGCCCTCGTCCCGGCAGCCCCGCGGTCCTGCGGTGCCGGCCTCGCGCGGTGACCGGAGCGACAGTGAGCGCCCTCAGTCGGGACGAGTTGCTGAGGAAAACAGTGGGTCTCAATGGCCGGTAAAGTAACGCTCTACGTCAGCGATGAGGACCTCTGGCGACGTGCGCGTGAAGCGTGCGGGCCGGGCGGGCTGTCCAATGCCGTGCACCAATGCCTCCGGGAATGGCTCGAAAGCGCGGACGTGAGCGCGCCGCCTCCGTCCCTGCTGGAGCTCGCGCGGCAGCTGCGGCTGGATGCCGATGCGCTCGTTCGCGCGGTGGAGAGCCGGCAGCCGCGGCCGCGAGCGCCTCGCAAGCGGCGGTCTCGCTCTCGCCAGGCTCGAACCTAGTCCTGCCGCATCACCCGCTCCTCAGTGCCCGGCGGTTGCCGCGTGACGGCAACCGCCCGCGCCTTCTCGCCCGCAGCAGCAACCGCATCCACTCGAACACACCAGCAGCCAGGCTGTTCCCGGCGGATCCCCACCACCTCACCGCGCGCACCCCCGCCGATGTAATCTTCGGCCTGCAGCGCAGGCCTAACCCGGCACCCTCACGCGGGCAGGCCCGATGAGCGGGCGACGATTCGGCTGCGTCCGTGGAGGACACACATGGCGGAATGGCGAACGGGTACTTCACTGGCGCGACTGGCCGCGGCGGGTTTCGCCGCGATCGTGCTGAGCGTCGGCGCTCGCGCCCAGGTAACGCCCCAGCAGACCCTCGGCTATTTCGAGACGAGCGCCGATGTGGGGAACCCGGCTATTGGCGGTTCAACCTCCTACGACGCGAGCTGCCCAGACCTACACGATCGCCGGCTCGGGCACCAACATGTGGGCCGCGCGCGACGAGTTCCAGTTCGCGTGGCGCAAGTTGAAAGGAGACTTCATCGTTCGCACCCACGCAAGGTTCCTCGGAACGGGCACCGATCCGCACCGGAAGCTCGGATGGATCGTGCGCAGCAGTCTCGACGCGGACGCTACCTATGCGGACGCGGCGGTTCACGGCGACGGGCTGGCCTCCCTGCAGTTCAGGGCCAGCAAGGGCGGCCCCACGTTACAGTTGCCGTCAGCGGTCAGAGGGGCCGATGTCATTCAGCTCGAACGGAGGGGCACCGCGTTCATCATGTCGGTGGCGCGCTACGGCGAGCCGTTCACACGGACCGAGTTGTCGGAGCTCGCGCTGGGTGACGAGGTGTACGTAGGGCTTTTCGTCTGCGCCCACAACCCCCAGGTCGTCGAGCGTGCCGTCTTCAGCAACGTCCGCATCGTCGTGCCGCCCCCGGCTGGCTGGCGCCCCTATCGCGATTACATCGGCAGCAACCTCGAGGTGCTGCGGATCGACAACCCCGACCGGAAAGTGCTCCACACCGAGCCGGGCTCCATCCAGGCGCCCAACTGGACACACGACGGTAAGGCGCTGATCTACAACGGCAGCGGGAGGCTGTATCGATTCGACCTGGAAACGCGCACGCCTGCCCCGATCGATACCGGCACCGCCACGTCGAACAACAACGACCACGTCCTGTCGTTCGACGGGGCGATGCTCGGCATCAGCAATCACAGCGCCGATGACGGCAACCGGTCCGTCATCTATACGCTGCCGGCAACGGGAGGCACGCCGACCCGCGTCACGAAGAACTCGCCCTCCTATTTCCATGGGTGGTCGCCGGACGGGACGATGCTCTTCTTCACGGGACAACGCGACGGCGAGCTGGACGTCTACAGGATTCCTGCGCAAGGGGGTGACGAAGTTCGGCTGACGACTGCCAAGGGGGTGGACGATGGGCCCGAATCGACGCCCGACGGCCGATGGATCTTCTTCAACTCGGCGCGCAGCGGTCGCATGCAGATCTGGAAGATGCGTCCGGACGGGACCGATCAGCAGCAGATTACGGGCGACGAGTTCAACAACTGGTTCCCGCACATCGCGCCGAACGGCAAGTCGATGGTCGTCCTCTCGTTCCTTGCCGACGTGGATCCCGCCGATCACCCGTTCTATCGCCAGGTGTACCTGCGACACATGGACCTGGAGGGCGTAGGCGCACGGGTTATCGCCTACGTGTACGGCGGGCAGGGCACCATCAACGTGCCATCCTGGTCTCCGGACAGCATGTCAATCGCCTTCGTCAGCAACACCGCCCTGCCCGCGCCGCACTGAACGCGCTGCTGCGGGCGCCGTGCGGCCGTCGCCGGTGTGCCTCGCTACTCCGTCCTGAGGGCCTCGATCGGCGAAATCGAGGCCGCGCGGCGTGCGGGGATGATAGCCGCGACGAACGCGCAGAGTGCGAGCGACCCCGCGGCGATGGTCAGGGCCCTGGGATCCCAGAACGACACTCCATAGAGCTGCGCCGCAAGCAACCGCCCTGCTCCGACGGCGAGCGGCACGCCCAGCACGAGCCCGACGATCACGCGCGTGAACGCCCCGCGCAGGACCAGGTGGGTGACCTTGAACGCGTCAGCACCGAGCGCCATGCGAATCCCGAACTCGTTGGTCCGCTGCGCAACCGTATAGGCGGTTACGCCGTAGAGCCCGACTGCCGCGAGCACCAGCGCGACTATGCCAAAAAGCCCCGCGAGGGTGGCGACCGCGCGCTCCTGATCGAATGACAGCTCGACCTGCTCCTGCATCGTCCGGACGCTGATGATCGTGAGGTTCCGATCCACGTCCGCCAACGCCTTGCGCAGCATCGGTTCGAGCGTCCCGGACGCGAGATCGGTCACGAGCATCAGGCCGCCGATGAAGTGGGACTGCAGCTCGATTCGCTGCATCAGCTCGTTCTTGTACGGGACGTTCTGCGCGAGCGGCACGTAGAACATCGGCCGGGCCGGCCTGGTTCAACCCCCAGCCGGCAAACTTCGCGTCGCGCACGACGCCGACGATGCGGAACGTGCTGGCGTTCTCAGGGAGATCGAGGCCGAAGCGCTGGGTCAGGGGATCCTCGCTCGACTTGAAGAAGCGCTTCACGAAGGCCTCGTTCACGATCGCCACAAGCTCGGAGGTCTCGTTGTCGGCCTCGCTGAACGGGCGTCCCCGGAGGAGGGTCACACCGAAGTGCTGTAGATAGCGGGCGCTCACGCGGTCCCAGGAGGAGCCGCTTTCTTCGCTCATTTTCGGCGGGGGATGGCCCGCCACGTAAATCATTTCGCCCCAGTTGTCGGTCAGCGGGTTGTAGAGCGCCAGACCCGATCCCCGTACGCCAGGCAGGCGATCGAGGCGTTCTTCGAGCTGGCGGTACACCGCTGCGAGCTGCGGCTGCGTGTACGTCGACGGCGGCGAATTCAACGAGACGACGACCCGTCCCTGCACCTGGTATCCGAAGTCCTGCCTCTCGAGGTTGCCGAGGCTGCGCGCCAGCATCGTCGCGCCGGCGACCAGCACGACGGACACGGTCGCCTGCACGATCAGCAGCGCCTTGCGAGTAAACGCCCCGTGATCGCTCGTGCCTCGACCGGTGCCGCGCAAGACGGCCACCGGGTCGGTTCTCGTCGCGAACCATGCCGGGGCGGCGCCGAACACGACGCCCGTGATCAGCGCCAGGCCAAAGGCGAACGCCACCACCATCAGAGAAGGCGTGGTGCTGATCGGCAGGAACTGTGCGTTGCTGAAGGCGAGCGAGAGCAGCAGGCGCGCGGCCATTATCGCAACCAGGAGGCCGGCGATGCTGCCAGCCACTGCCAACAGGACGCTCTCCACGAGAGCCTGCACGACGATCTGTCCGCCGCGAGGCGCCAACAGCGAGCCGCACCGCCGTCTGTGCCCGGCGCGCGGCCGCACGGGCGAGCATCAGGTTGGCCACATTGGCGCACGCAATCAGCAGCACCAACCCGCAGACGGCGAGCAGGATCTGGAGGCCCCGCCCGTACTCCTCCTTCATCGCGCCGACACCGGCGCCCGCGGGCACGACGTTGATCACCTGTTTGGGCAGTACCCGGATCACCTCGGGCATCCAATTCGCCGGGTATCCGGATTCGAACCGGATCCACTGGCGCAGCACGCCCGTCAGGCGTGGAGCCATACCGTCGATTGACGCGCCCGGCCGCAATCGGCCGATCACCCGCAGCCACGCGGAGACAGGCTGATCCAGCAGCGCGCCGCCGCCCGCCATCAGGGGCTCCTGGTGCAGGGGAATCCAGAGTTCAGGCGGGTCGCTGCGGAGCGTCTCGCCGAAGAAGCCCGGGGGAGCCACTCCCACCACCGTGAACGGATGGCCGTCCACGATGAACGTGGACCCCACGACCGACGGGTCGCCGCCGTAGACTGCCTGCCAGGCGTGGTGGCTGAGGACGGCAACCGGAGCAGCCGAGCGGCGATCATCGGCGGCCGTGAACACCCGCCCGCCGAAGGCACCAACGCCGAGCGTCGAGAAGTAATTGCCGGTGACGAACTGAGACCGGAGTGGTCTCGCGGCGTCTTCGCTGCCCTCACGCCTCACGCTCGAGCGCGCGCCACCCGCCTGGAAGGCCGCGATCTCTTCGAACTCGGGGGCCGCGGCCTTCAACCGCTCGTACAGCGGGAAGGAAAACATGCCCCAACGCTCCTGAGGGCCGCCTTCGACGCAGCAGTTGGCGCCGTCGCCCACGCGGTACAGCCGCGCCGGGTCGGACACGGGCAGGGAGCGCAGCATCACCGCGTGGATCAGCGTGAAGATGGCCGTCGTGCCGCCAATGCCCAAGGCCAGCGTGAGCACGGCTGCTGAGGTGAACACGGGCGACAGCCTGAACTGCCGCACGGCATACCGGATGGTGTTGAAAAGATCCCTCATTGCGACCCCGTTCGTAATGAGGGTTGGACGAGAACGGGCGCCGTGCCGTTCGCCGGCCAGCACGGCGGAGTCATGCATGTGGTTCAGCAGGCAAGGAGCGCTCTCTCGTGTCAGCGGCGGGCAAAGGCCCGCAAACGCGATGTGAGTGTTCGTGCCGGCCCAGTCGACCGCCTGCCGCTGATGCGATATGGTGCGCCCATGCCTAACTTTGCCGCGCTCCTCGCGTTGACTCTCGTGGCCCTCCAGTCGCCGGCGGTCATCTCCGGGACCGCTCCGGCGCAACCTGCCGGCGAGGTGCTGGCGGCCGATACGCCGCGCACGACGGTCGCCGGCAACACGTTCATCGCGCCGGCCGGTTGGCGCGTCGAGGTCCGTGGCCCGGCCACCATCCTTGCGGCGCCCGAGGGCGATTCACATATCGCCCTCGTGGACGTCAAGGCGCCCGATGCCGACCGCGCCGTGGCCGCGGCGTGGGCCGCCTACCGCGCCGACGCGAAGTGGCCGCTCAAGGTCACCAACAACTTCCCCGACAAGGACGGCTGGTCGAACATCCGCGACTACAGCTACCAGACGTCCCCGAACGAGAAACGTGACGTCGGCGCGAACGCGCGCCAAAGCGGCGATAACTGGACAGTGATCCTCTACGACATGGCCCAGGCCGTCGGCGAGAAGCGCGGGGGCCAGGTCGCGTTGATCTTCAGCCGGCTGCTGCCGAAGGGCTACGAGCGCGAATCATTCGCGGGCAGGACGGCGCACACGCTCGATGCGCAGCGGATTGCGGCGCTCACGGCCTTCGTCGAGAGCGGCCGCCAGAAGCTCGGCGTGCCCGGCGTGTCGGTAGGAGTGGTGCAGGGCGGCAAGGTCGTTTTCGCCGGCGGGTTCGGCGTGCGCGATCTCGCCACGGGCTCGGCACCCGACGCCGACACGCTCTACATCGTCGCGTCGAACACCAAGGCCCTCACGACGCTGATGCTGGCAAAGCTCCTCGACGAGGGCAAGCTGACGTGGGACACGCCCGTGACCCGTCTGCTGCCGTCGTTCAAGCTCGGAGACGCCGACACGACGAGCCGCGTCCTGGTCAAGCACCTGATCTGCGCGTGCACGGGTCTGCCGCGGCAGGACTTCGAGTGGCTGTTCCAGTATCAGGGCGTCACGGCGGAGAAGGCGCTCGGCACGCTCGGCACGATTCAGCCGACGAGCAAGTTCGGCGAGCTGTTCCAGTACTCGAACCCGCTGGCCGCCGCGGCCGGCTTCGCCGGCGGTCACGTGGCGTTTCCCTCTCTCGAGCTCGGCGCGGCGTATGACGAGGCGATGCGCACCCGCGTGTTCCAGCCGCTCGGCATGAACGAGACGACGTTCGATTTCGCGCGCGCGCTCGCGGGGAACCACGCCTTCGCGCACGCGCCCGACGTCGACGGCCGCCCGGCGCGCGCGGTCATGGACTTGAACTACTCCGTCATTCCGGTGCGGCCCGCGGGCGGCGCCTGGAGCAACGTTCGGCGACATGCTGAAGTACGTGCAGATGGAGATCGACGAGGGCGACCCTGCCCGGCGGCACGCGTTACATCTCGAAGGACACGCTGCTGGCGCGCCGCATCCCGCAGGTCTCCATAGGCCAGGACACCACCTATGGCATGGGCCTGCAGGTGGACACGAAGTACGGCACGCCGGTGGTCCACCATGGCGGCGACCTGATCGGCTACCACAGCGACATGATCTGGCTGCCCGAGCACAAGGTGGGAGCGGTGATCCTGACCAATGGCGATCCCGGATGGTCGCTTCGCAGCTCGTTCAGGCGCAAGCTGCTCGAGGTGCTGTTCGACGGCCGTCCCGAAGCCGACGCCGACGTCGCCGCGCAGGGCAGGAGCTACTTCGACCAGATGGCCGCGGAACGAAAGCTGATGACGGTGCCCGCCGACGCCGCTGATGCCGGCAAGCTGGCGTCGCGCTACACGAACGACGCGCTCGGCGACATCACGGTCCGTCGCACCGGCGCAGCCACTGTGTTCGATTTCGGCGAGTGGAAGAGCGAGGTCGCCTCACGCCACAACCCCGACGGCACCGTGTCGTTCCTGACGATCGCACCGGGCATCATCGGGTTCGAGTTCGTCGTGGGAAGCGAGCCGGCACCGACGCTCATCGTGCGGGACGCGCAGCACGAGTACGTGTTCGCGGGAGATCGGTCAGGTCCCTCGTCGAAGTGAGCGTCAGCTTGCGTGTCGTGCCACAGCGGTGGCTCTGCCGGGTGCGTGGCGGTCTTTGCAGGGCCGCGTGCCCGATGGCCTTCCGGCGATGTCGCGAAAGCAGCCCTGGGTGTCAGATACAATCGCGGTCCCAACCGACATAGGAGGATACATGACGAAGCCAATCGCCCGCACCGCGGCATTCGTGCTCGTGGCGGCGCTGGTCGCCGCACCAATGTTCGCGCAGTCCCCTCAGCAGCTCGCCAATGATGCCACTCGTTACATGGCGATGGGCGACAGCCTCGCGGCGGGGTTCAAGGCGCAGCCGGCGACGCAGGGGTACGCATTCCTGCTCTATCAGACTGGCGTATTCGATCGCATGCCGCACACGCTCTTCAACGACATCGGCGTCGTGGGCGCGACGAGCTTGGACGTGCTGAAGTACCAGGTGCCGCTGGCGTTGATCCCCGCCGCACTCGGCGGGTTCCAGGCGCAGTACATCACGCTCAACGTGGGCGGCAACGACATCGCCGCCCTCCGGGCCTTAGCCGCCACCAATCCGCCGCCTGGCGTTTTGGGGGCGCCGTCAATGACGCCGTGCTGGCATATGGACGAAATCTTGACGGCCATCCTGGGCAGCTCACGTCCCAACTCCCCAATGTGAAGATCTTCGTCGCCAACCAATACACGGTACCGGAGATCGAGGCATTGTTCCCGGGGGCGCCCGACGTCGTCGCACTCTTCAACGCCGCGACGGCAGCCGCCGTCGCGGAGGTTCCGAACGCATACCTGGTCGACGTGCACGAGGCGTTCCTCGACCGCAACGGCCTGCTGCTGATCGAACGTCGCGGCGCATCGCCTCTGGAAGTCCACCTCACCAACGCCGGTCACCGCGTGATGGCGGACGCCTTTGCCGACGTGATTGCGGCGCACAAGTAGCGTGCGCACGGGGCGCAAAGAGGGCGTGCACGGGGCGGCGGTGTGCCACGGCACATCGCCACGACCTACACGTACATGGGCGCACGGGCAGACAGGCGCATCCAGCCCTTGATCACGCGATACAGCACCCAGCAGCCGATGATCACGGCCGCGAGCCACAAGCGTCACGAACCCGACCAGGACGAGCATGAGCGGCAGCGACAGCAGCGACGCCACGGCAATCCACAGCAGGGCGTACCAGAAGGTCCGGATCTGCCAGCGGAAATGCGATTCGAGGAACGTCCCGCGGACGTCGCCCCGCTTCACGTAGTTCAGGATCACGGCCACGATCGAGGGCAGGCCGAAGAGGAACGAGGTGACGATGAAGGCCGACGTGGCGATGCCGAGCACCACGCCGACAGCGTGGAGACCGTAGATCAGGTGCGTCCACGTGACGTCGGAGGGTGTCGGCTCGACCACGGCAGTCTGGTTGGGCAACGGGATCATGGCTGGCTCCTTCCGCACACCATCATTCACCATTAGACGGACCGCTTGATGCTGCGGGTCCGGAGCTTGGACCTGTGGCTATCCGCGGCGCGTCGCGGGTAGTCACAGGTGGTCCGGGCTGTCCTGCCTACTTGTTGCCGAACGGCCGGGGCGGCACGCTGCGCACGTGCAACCACAGCGCGGTGACCTCGTCGTCGGTCAAGCCAGCGAAGTAGGGCCACGGCATGAACGTATCGATCGCGCGGCCGTCAGGCCGGACACCCTCACGCAGCGCCCGGGCGAAATCGTCCCGCGTCCAGTGGGCGATGCCTGTGGTCGGGTCCGGCGTGAGGTTCGAGGCCGGGGGTTCGTTTGGCGGTCCCGCCACACGGCCGCCCGACAGGCCGAACCCGTGACAGCCGTGGCAGCCGGTGAAGTTGGCCAGGTAGCGGCCGTATGCGGCAGTGGGTCCGGGCTCCACCACCGCGGGGTAGGGCAGTCGGGGTGTCTTCTCGGCAATCAGCACCGAGAACTTGCCCAGCACCAGCAGCGTGCGTCCAATCGGGCTCAGATGCACGCGCGGCATCTCTCGGTCCACGGGCGGCAGCTGTTTGAGGTACGCGATGAGGTCGCCCAGATCCCGCTCGTTCATGTGGACGAATGCTTCGCACGGCATGATGAGCAATGTCGTGCCGTCGCGGTGTACTCCGTGGCGTATGCCGCGCACCCAGTCCGTGTCGGTGAACGTCGCGCCGAGCCCGCCCTTTCCGCTGGTGAGATTCGGCGCGGCAAGGGTCCCCATCGGGCCGTCGTCCCCCAGCAGTTCCCCCCCGAGATCCTGCCCATGGCACAAGGTGCAGCTTCCCATCGCCGTGGCGATGTGTTTGCCACGGGTGTGCGATGCCGCGCCAGCGGAGATCGTGCGCGGAACGATCACGCTGACTGGATACACGCGCTGCAGCCGCCGCGCGCTAAGCGCGTACACCGTCATGGCTGCCGCCGCCACCAGTCCGCCGACGGCCAGCAGCGCAACACCGCCCCACCGCAAGGCTCGGTTCATCTCACCTCTTATCGCCGAGAGCGCTCACATCAGTGCGCGTGGTCGGCACGGCCGCCTGGTGCTTCGTCCAGTACGCGTCTACGCTCGGCCCGCGTGCAGGATACAGGCTGCACCGCCTCCACGGATCGCGTATTCAAGAACCCGACGATTCGCTTGTGTAGTCATGTGGGGCAGGCCTTCAGGCCTGCTAGATCGCACCGATTTGCAGGGCTGAAGCCCTGCCCCACATCAGCGGTGCGGTGACACCACAAGCGAGCACTGGGTCTAGTCTTCTCGCAGCGATCCCAGCGGCTGTCGCCTGACTACCTGGTCCTGACGTAGGATGGACGCACCGACGGATGCAACCAATCACCTGCGTTGAGGATGTGCCCCCGGCGATCGCGCGTCGCGTGCGCGCCCGCTACGCTGACCAGGTGCACGAGCTGAAGCAGCTGGGGTTTCACGAATTGTGCTGCTACAGCGAGCTCCTCGGCGACTACTCGCTTCTTCGCAATCTCGGCAACGTGATCTTCATGAGGATCAAGGGGGAAGTGCTGTATCGCCGCCCCCGCCTGCAGGCGGCTGCGTCGTTCCTCCTGCTGCGACACACGGAGCCGGAGACCGTCGCGCTGCCGATGGGGATGGGCGTGAAGCTGTACAGCGGTTTCGCTGACGGGACGCTCGTGGTCACCGCCAGCTTCGTGAGCACGGCGGTTCCGCGCGCGAACACGGGTGTGCGCAAGCAGGCGGAAGCGATGTCGATCCCGGGGGCATGGCAGCGGCACCAGGAGCGGGTCGCCGCGTTCACGGCGAACGGCGCCATCCTGCGCGCCGACAGCTTCGCGGTGTACGTCGCCATGTCACGCCAGGAGGAGGCATCGTTGCAGCCGCGCCCGCCGTGCGCTGATCGGTTCGCCCGGGGCACGCCTGCGGCACGGCACTGCGCGCACGGTGCGGCGGCTGAAAGACCGTGTGTCTTGCACGAGCAGTAGAATCGGCGTCCCGTTCAGTTGGAGCCCGCGAACATCTTCCCGAAGAAGTTTCCTGGCTTCCAGGCCGGGTCCACCGGATCGTTCGCAATCGCCTGCACGATGCTGAGGTTGGCGCGCGTGAAGCGCTCGAGGGCCTGCAGGTCCATCGGCAGCGACAGGTCGTCGCTGGGTCTGTGATAGTGGGACGCCAGAAACCCTTCAAACACCTGCTGGCCATTTACCGCCGGGTCTTCGGCGGTGAAGCCTGGCACCAGGTACACCGCCGGGACGCCTCTCTTCACGAACGAGGTACTGGTCGCTACGTACGAAGATGTTTTCCTCGGGCATAGGGTCCGGGCTCAACGTGTAGCCGACGTCCGCCACTGCCTTCCGCACGACCTCGCCCAGCGTCGAGTTCTCGGAGCCGAACGCGACGATGTCGGTGCTGGCGGTCAGGAACACGGGCATGTCGAGGTTCACGTTGGCGACGATCCGCCCGGCCACCTTCACAGGGTGGTGAGCGAAGTAGTCGGACCCGAGCAGCCCTTTCTCCTCCGCCGTGACCAGCACGACGACGACCGAGCGCTTCGGCCGCACGGGCTGGGCGGCGAGCACACGTGCCACTTCGAGCAGGATGGCACTGCCCGTGGCGTTGTCGTAGGCGCCGTTGTTGATCCGATCGCCGTTGCCTTGTGGCAGCACGCCCGTGTGATCGAGGTGCGCCGTCAGCACCACGGAAGTGGCCGCAAGCGACGGGTCGCTGCCCTCGAGGAACCCGACGACGTTCGGGCTCGACACGCGCGCGTGGGACGTCGCGGAGCGCATCGTCAGCGTAGCCTTGAGCGCGGTTCCCCGCGGCGCGCTCCTGCGGCCGGCCTCCACGGCGTCGTTGAACGTAATCGGGGCCCCGGCGAACAGGCGCGCAGAGCCCTCGGGGCTCAGGTAGGCCCCTGCCTGCAGGCGCTTCTCGCTCGGCACCGGTGAGCCGTCCGCGTCCAGCCAGGTCAGCGTCGGCCGGCCGAAGTGCGTCTTCAGCTGTTCCCACGGATAGCGTTTGACATCGTCGGGCCCGAGTAAGGTAATCAACGCGACCGCACCGTGATCGGCGGCATTCTTGAGCTTGTGATCCGCTGAGGCGTAGTACGCGCGCGGCTCGCTCGGCAGCCTGGCGGGGGCATTGACCAGCAGCGCGACAATCTTCCCTTTCACGTCGACTCCGGCGTAGTCGTCGTACCCGAACTCCGGCGCCGTCACACCGAAGCCGGCGAACACCACCTGCGCTGTCACCTCGACCGACGGCCGCACGGCGCTCGGTCCGAGAATCGCTTCACCCGGCATGGGAACGTCGATCGTTGCACCGCCAGCCGTGAGGCGCATGGTCGCTGACGCCGGCGCACTTTCGAGCAGCGGCACCTGCTGGAAGTAGCTGCCATCGTCGGCTCCCGGTGCGTAACCGGCCGACTTGAGTGCCGCGGCCCCGTACCGCGCGGCCAGGTCGTAGCCACGCGTGGCCGCCTCCCGTCCCTCGAGCAGGTCGTCCGCGAGAAACTCGACATCTGCCCGAATGCGTGTGGCAGAGACTGACGCAGCCGCTGCCGCGCTGGCGGCCTCAGGTTCAGCGCTGGACGTCCAGGGAAGAGTGACGAGTGTGAGCGAGAGAAGGAGGACTGCAGGTCGTGTCATACCCCCGATCTTACAGGCTTGCATCCCGGAACACCGCGAGTCGGAGCAGACCGGGCGTGACGGATTGGCTTTGCTTCACGCTGGCCGCACGGCCCAGCTGAGGAGGGCAGTGACGCGAGTATGAGGCCGCCAAGTGTGGGAGAATCGCCCCACTCTCCCGCCGAACAGAGAAGGATGCATCCATGTCCAGCTTCTTCGATCCCACCCCGCAGCAGGCACGGCAGCTCGAAGAGATCGCCGCTGCGATCCCGGGCGTGCAGAAGACGTTCGTGGACAATCACCCGCACCTGACTGCAGCGGATCGTGCGGCGCACCAGCAGCAGATCGCGGCCTCCCAGGTGCTGCTGACGATAGCGGACCGCCTGCCGGCCGAACTCGACGGTCTCGGCGTCTTTGCCCGCAGGGAAGGAACGTCGGATCGCGTCATCGGCATCGGCAGGATCTCGACAGGCCTCGGCTGCCCTCACGCGGAAACCGACGCAGACTTCCTCGGTCTGATGGTCGCGTTCCGCACGCCGGCCGGCCGCCGCATCGACCTGATTACGATCAACGATCCGAGGTCGCCGACCGACACGCCCGAGGAGTTCCTGGCGCTGCTCAAGGCCACCGCGGATGCCGCGCGGGCCACCGGTCTGCTCGCCTCGCAAGCCACGCTGCTCGGAAGCCTGGTGAGGCACGCCGGCTTTGGCGCGGTTCGCATCGCAGCGCACGTCACGGCACAAACGAGCCGCACGGTGCGTTCCGCAACCGCCTATCAGCAGTACTGGACCGGCGTCGTGCGTGCCCGGGACGTGCTCGGCAAGTTCACCTTCGTCCCGACGGTCGATGCGCCCGACGGCCCGCCGCGTGGCCCGACACGGTTCACGCAGGACTGGCGGGCCCGCCAGAGCGCAGGTGACCTGGACTTCGACCTCCGCTGGATTCCGTTTCTCGACGAGCGCAGAACGCCGGTCGAGGATCTCACCCGTCCGTGGGCGCACGATCACGAGGTGAACGTCGGACGGGTGACATTTCCCAGGACGGACTTCGACTCGCACGAGGCGAAGCTGACAGCGCTGCTGGCATCGGAGCTTGGCGCCAACCCCGGCAACTGGGATGAGATCCCGGGGGGGCGGGGATCGGCGCTCCCGTCCACCCGGTTCACCGCCGCCCGGCAGTTGGCGTATCGCGCCAGCCAGGCGTCACGCCACGCTCTCGCCGACGACAGCTACGCCACGTTCTTCGAGCGGGGCATCATCGGTCCCGAGCTCGCCGCCGAACTCGTTCGCCGTTATGAGCAGAAGCGCGCGACGGGGCAGTGGGTGCCCGACTGTGGGAGCGCTGTCACCGGTCTAGCGAGGCTGTCAGGTGATGCAGGTGCTGTGAGAGTGTCGGCGTCGCCTGGAGCAGTGTGTCATTCGGGTAGAGGTGATCCACGTTCTCGCGCGTGACGATCTGATGCCGCACGAAGACCGCGGGCGGCACGGGCTTGCGCGCGAGGATGTCGAGCGCCAGCCGGATCAGCCCATCGCCGTACTTCTCGGGAAAGTACGCCACCGACGCAATCAGCGGCGTGTGCGGCTCGCGCATCTCCGCCCGCGCGTCCGGCTCGGCATTCTGCCCGACGATGGCGCAGGTCGAGGCGCGGCCGGCCTCCTGGAAGGCGCGCGCGACGCCGAGCGCGCTCGGGTCGTTGGCCGCGGCCGCGAGCACGTGCCCGGCTTTCGACTCCCGCAGGTGTTTGCGGACGCGTTCGAACGACACGTTGAACTGCCCGTCGCCGTCGAGCGATACGACCCGGCCGCTGTCGACGATTTCGGGCAGCGCCTCCCGGAGACCGGCGATGACGCCGCTCATGCGCGCGTGCACGAGGGACCCCGCGCGCGCGAGCCCCAGCAGCAGCACCTCATCGACCTTGCCGCCCCACTGGCTGCGGCCCCAGCGTCCGAGATACCGACCCGCCAGCAGGCCCGCCTGGTAGTTGTTTGCACCGAAATAGGTCGCTCCGGGATGCGGGATGTCGATGGCAATCAGGGGGATGCCCGCTTCGAGATATCGCGCCGCGATTGCCGGCGCCACGGCCTCGTCGATCTGGAACTCCATGGCGAGATCCAGGTTCTCGCGCACCAGGTGCAAGGCGTTCTTCAGGGCCACCTTCGGCTGGTAACGGTTGTCGACCACGATGAGCTCGACCTGCGCGTCCTCCGCGGCGCGCATGAGGCCAACCTGCACCTCGCGGGGAAACGACCCGCCCCGGCCCTGGGCCGCGTAGCCGATCCGATAGCGTTTGCGCCGGTGCAGCTCGAAGGTCGGGCGGTACCGCGTCATTTCGACTTTTTCGAGGAGGCCGCAATGTCTGAGGGTGTGGAGCAGCCGGAAGCAGAGGCCCTTGTTGAACCCGGTGCGCTCGACGACATCCCGGAGACGCAGCACCTCGCCGGACGAGTGAAACGCGTTGAGCACCTCGGATGCGTGCACGACCGATTCCACCAGGTACGACTTTCGTGGTGAGTCTGCCACGTGAGTGACTCCTGCCAGCGGCCGCCGCTGAAGCTCCTGTTGCCGAAAAGTTGCGCGGAGCATAACACAGGGCTGGCGCTCGCCATCCACGGCCATTGGCGGCCCGCACATCGCACAGGGGAAAAAAACCGCCAGATATCGGCACACCCCAGCCACCACCAGGCCGGCTGCTCGTTCTACCAGGCGTAACAGGACCTTCGACGGATTTGGTGCTTGCGCCAGGCGAGACGCCGAGACAGCCTCTCGTCCCGTTCGGAATCTCAGCGATGATTGCGAGGTATCTGTGATTCGCCGTGCGTTCCGCATGTCCATCCACGCGGGCCAGGCCGCCGAGTACGAGCGGCGGCATAGCCCCATCTGGAACGAGCTTCGCGCCACGCTCGAGGCCCACGGCGTGCGCAGTTACTCCATCTACCTGGATCCGGACAGCAACAATCTTTTTGCCTACGCCGAAATCGAGAACGAGGAACGGTGGAACGCCATCGCGGCCACGGAGGTGTGCCAGCGATGGTGGCGGCACATGCGCGACCTGATGCCGTCACATCCCGACGGCGCACCCATCTCGCGGGATCTCCGCGAGGTGTTCCACATCGACAGCGCCGCCAGCCTGACAGCCGACCGCTGACGGTACCCATATCCGGTTCGAGGATCGACATGCTGGGAATGACAATGCACAGGACGTTTGCGCTCGTCTCACTCGCCATTGGGCTTGCGGCCTCGCCGCCTCTGCACGGCGCCCAGCGCGCGGCACCGCCGGGGGCGGCAGGCGATCGCGTCGATGTCGTCGACCTGCGGACCGAATACAAGGTCAATCCCGTCGGGATCGACGCCCTCAACCCGCGGTTTGCGTGGCGACTGCAGGCGACCCGCAGGGCGGTGAGCCAGTCGGCGTACGAGATCCGTGTGGCCGCCGCCGAGGGTGAGCTGACGGGCAAGCGCCCGTTGTGGAGCTCCGGACGCGTGGCATCTGACGACTCCGTGCAGCGGCCGTATGGCGGGCCGGCACTGCAGTCGGGCGGACGGTACTACTGGCAGGTGCGGGTCTGGGACGAGGCCGGGCGCATGTCGGCGTGGAGTGCGCCCGCGTTCTGGGAAATGGGGCTGCTGCACGCGAGCGACTGGCAGGCCAGCTGGATCGAGCCCTCCGTACAGCAGGACGCATCGAAGCCCGCGGCGTCACCCATGCTGCGAGGGACATTCGCGGTGAAGCCCGGAATCGCCAAGGCTCGCGCGTACATCACCAGTCATGGTCTCTACGAGGCCATGATCAACGGCCGGCGTGTCGGTGACCAGGTCCTCACGCCCGGATGGACCAGCTACAACAAGCGCCTTCAATATCAGACCTACGACGTCACGGACCTGGTGCGCGCGGGCGACAACGCAGTAGGAGTCACGCTGGGCAGCGGCTGGTATCGCAGCGAGCTGGCGTGGACCGGCGGCCGCAATCACTACGGCGAGCGTGTGGCGCTGCTGCTGCAGTTGCGGATCACGTACCGGGACGGCCGCGAGCAGACGATCGTGACCGATCAGCACTGGAAGTCGTCGACCGGCGCCGTGGTCGCCTCCGAGATCTACTTCGGCGAGAACTACGACGCCCGGCTCGAGAAACCGGGTTGGAGCGCCCCGGGGTTCGCCGACGCCGAGTGGGCGGGCGTCAAGGTGGTGGAGCACCCGAAGGATCGCCTCGTCGCGCCCGAAGGCCCGCCGGTTCGCCGCATCCAGGAACTCAAGGTGACCAGGGTGTTCAAGACCCCGGGCGGCGACACCGTGCTCGACATGGGCCAGAACATGGTCGGCTGGCTGCGCATGACCGTGCAGGGCCCTGCCGGCGCCACGGTGACGCTCCGGCACGCGGAAGTGCTCGACAAGGATGGGAACTTCTACACGGACAACCTGCGTGGCGCACGCGCTGCGGTCCAGTACACGCTGAAAGGGGGCGACGTCGAGACCTTCGAGCCGCGCTTCACCTTCTATGGATTCAGGTACGTTGCCGTGGCCGGGTATCCCGGGGAGATCACGCCTGACAAGGTGACTGGCGTGGTCGTGCACTCCGATATGGCGCCGGCGGGCGAGTTCGAGACCTCGAAGCCGCTGATCAACCAGCTCCAGCACAACATCCTCTGGGGACAGAAGGGCAACTTTCTCGACGTCCCCACTGATTGCCCGCAGCGCGACGAGCGGCTCGGGTGGACGGGTGACGCGCAGGTGTTCTCGCGCACGGCCGCCTACAACATGGACGTGGCGGGCTTCTTCGCGAAGTGGTTGAAAGACGTGGCTGCCGATCAGTTCGCGAACGGCAGCGTCCCCCACGTCGTGCCGAACGTGCTGGGCGACTTCGAGGGACGCCAGCCCGGGGGCGCCGCCGGGTGGGCTGACGCCGCCGTGATCATCCCGTGGAACATGTACGTAATCTACGGGGATCGGCGCGTGCTCGAGACGCAGTACCAGAGCATGTCGCGCTGGGTGGAGTTCCAGCGCACACGCGCGGGCGACGACCACATCTGGGATGGCGATCCGCACTTCGGTGATTGGCTCGCATTCGCCACCACCCGGTCGGACTACCCGGGCGCGACGACGGGGAAGGATCTGATCGCGACGGCGTTCTTCGCGCATTCGACCGATCTGCTGCAGCGCACGGCGCAGGTGCTCGGCAAGCCGGATGACGCGGCGCGCTATGGCGCCCTGCTCGCGCGGATCAAGGACGCGTTCTCGCGTGAATTCGTCAGCCCGAGCGGCAGGGTTGGCGAGAACACGCAGACGGCGTACGTGCTCGCGCTGCAGTTCGACCTGCTGCCTGAGGCCATCGCGCAGGTTGCGGCAAAGCGCCTGGCACAGGAGGTGCGGGAGCGCGGCCACCTCACGACCGGCTTTCTCGGCACGCCGTACCTGCTCGACGTGCTCACACGGTACGGGTATCTGGCCGAAGCGTATCTCCTGCTGAATCGTGAGGAGTATCCGTCCTGGCTCTACCCGGTGAAGCAGGGCGCCACGACGATCTGGGAGCGGTGGGACGGGCAGAAGCCGGATGGATCGTTCCAGGACAAGGGGATGAACTCGTTCAACCACTACGCCTACGGCGCGGTGGGCGATTGGATGTATCGCGTCATGGCGGGGCTCGAGCCCGATCCAGCGGCCCCTGCCTACAAGCACCTCATCGTGCAGCCGCGGCCCGGCGGCGGCTTCACGCGCGTCAAGGCGAGTCACACCAGTCTGTATGGGAAGATCGGATCGGCCTGGTCGCTCGAGACCGGCACCTTCGAGCTGATCGTGGACGTGCCACCAAACACGACTGCGACGGTCCGCCTGCCGCGCGCGCAGGCCACAGGTGTAATGGAGAGCGGCCGCGCTCTGGCCCCGGGGAATGGCGTCTCGGCCGTGCGCCAGGACGGCGATGTGGCTGTCGCCGAAGTGGGCTCGGGGCAGTACCGGTTCACATACCCGATGGCGGCCCCGGCACAGACGAGCGCACGGCGCGAACCATCGGACCGCTAACACGACCGCCAGGGCGCGCATGCCGGCCGCCCCGGCTCGCTTCCCGACCTCGTCACGAGCAACGATCGACACGCGAAGCGCATCGTGTCCGTTGTGCCGCAGTGGGAGCGCTGCGCTGACGATCATCACCGGACTGGTCAGACAACTCTGCGCGGCGCCGTGTCACCACTCCAGCGAGGCTGCTGGCCGCGAAACGCGCATCGGCCGGGCATCCGTTGCCGACGCTCGTTATGCACCGCGTAACCTGCGCCGGCACACGCACATGGCGGTCCGTCCGCGGAGCTGGATCGGTCCGACCACCCTAAGTCCGGTCTGACCAGTGAGATAGCGAACGCGCATGCGCCTGGGCCGCGTGTTCCACTCTGCAGAACGGCTCGTAAACCACCGACAGGGCTTGCTGACCCCTCACGGCACCGGCAGACTCCGCCGCACTCATCCGATTGCGTGCGCGAGGCAGGACGTCTGTGGCGGTGCGGCGATCGCCTGTGACGCCGGTACGGGATCCCCCGAGGCTCGGTTGCCAGCGGGTTCACCACGAACGCTCGGACGAGGCGCCGATGGTTGAACGGATTGCAGCCCGGACACACCGGAGACACCAATGAGAAGAGCTTTGTCATTCCTCGCGGCGCTGAGCCTGGTGCTCGGCACGGCAAGTACGCTCCACGCGCAGACCGCCACCGGCCAGATCACCGGAACCGTGACCGACACCAGCGGCGCCGTCATGGCCAAGGTCAAGGTCACCGTCACGAATCAGCAGACCGGTCTCACGCGAGAGAGCACGACGAACGACCTGGGTGCCTACACCGTGCCGTTGCTGCCAGTCGGTGAATACATGGTCACGGCGGAGCAGTCGGGATTCAAGCTGGCGGTCAATTCGGGCATTCAGCTGAACGTCGACCAGGTCCAGCGCATCGACCTCCAGCTGTCGGCGGGCGACCTCTCCGAGACCGTGGAGGTCACAGCGAACGCCACCGCCATCGATTCGGCCACCGCTTCGATAGGGCAGGTGATCAGCGAGAAGCAGGTGACGGAGCTGCCGCTGAACGGGCGGAACTTCATTCAGCTGCTCTTTCTTGGCGCCGGCGCGGTCGAAGCGGCCGGGGAACAGGCAGCGATGCGGCAGGGTGTGGGCAACGCCATCAGCATCATGGGGTCGCGGCCGACGTCGAACAACTTCATGATTGACGGGACGGCCAACGTCGACACCTCGCTCGGAACGCCCGCGGCCATTCTCTCCGTCGACATCATCGAGGAGTTCAAGGAGCAGACGGCCACGTATTCCGCCGAGTACGGCTTCAGCGCCAACCAGATCAACATCATCAGCAAGTCGGGCACGAATGCGTTTCACGGCTCTGCGTTCCACTTCATCCGCAACGAGAAGCTGGACGCGCGGAATTTCTTCGACGACCACAATGCTCCCAAGCCGCAGCTCGATCAGAAGCAGCCCGGGTTCTACGTCGGCGGACCCGTGCGCCTGCCGTTCTACGACGGCCGCAACAAGACGTTCTTCCTGTTCAACTACGAGGCGGCGCGAATCGAGAGAGGATCCAGCGCCTTCTACACGGTCCCGAATCCCTCTGAGCTCGCCGGACAATTCACGACGACGATCATCGATCCACTCACCGGCCAGCCGTTCCCGAACAACACCGTCCCGCAGGCTCGCTGGTCGCGCCTCGCGCGCCTGGCCGCGCCGTGGTACCCGGCGCCGAATACCGACACCCCGCAGGGAAACTACCGGGTGGTGCGCACGCTGCCCCAGACGCAGGATCAGTTCACGATCCGCGGAGACCAGTCCCTGGGCAAGTTCGGACGGTCGTTCGTCCGGATCACGAAGACCATGTACGACAACAGGACTGACAGCAACCTGCAGGAGATCGGCGATCGCGTGTTCGTGCAGGACACGACCAACTGGCAGGTCTCCCACACGCTCGCCTGGCGCGCCAACCTGGTGAATCAGTTCCGGGTGGGCCACGTCTCGGCCCGGGCCGATCAGAAGGGCATTCCGTGCCCGCAATCGGATGTGGACTCGCTCCAGTTGACCGGCGTGTTCACCAACATCCCCGATGACCAGCGCGAGTGTCCGCAGGCTGGCATCCAGGGCTATGCGGGCGTCGGTGGTGCCGGCAACGCCTACTCGGCGAGCAACCAGCCGATGTGGGACATCAGCAACACCACCACCTGGATCCACGGGAGTCACCAGTTCAATTTCGGGCTGAACTATCGGTCCTGGCAACTGCAGCGCGATCTGGCCACGGGCCAGCTCGGCGGCTATGGCTTCGACATCGGTTTCACCGGCAGCCCCGTAGCCGACTTCCTGCTCGGCTACTACAGCAGTGCGGCATTGTTCCAGCCGGCCGCGTTCAGCGTGCCGGGGCAGGCGGGCAATCCCCGCGAGTTCAACTTCAAGTACATCGCGCCGTACATCCAGGACGACTGGAAGGTCACGCCGAGCCTTACGCTCAACCTCGGACTGCGCTGGGACTACCGCAGCGTGCCGTACGAGACGCGCAATCGCATGGCGTGGCGCAATCTCGATTACGCACCCGGCGGACTGCTCGTGGCCGACGAGTCCCTCGTCGCGGGCGGCATCACCGACGGCGCCTACTACCAGTATGCCGGGCGTCGCAGCCCCGAAAACCCCGACCGCTACCAAGTCTTTGCGCCGCGCGCGGGATTTGCCTGGCGGCCGTTCACCGACGAGAAAACCGTCGTGCGGGGCGGCTATGGCCTGTTCTTCGATTCCGCGGAGGGCCGTGAGATCGACGGCGCCGCGGACGTGTATCCGTACGTGAGCCGCGGCAACTATCAGCAGTCGCTCGGACAGTTGACGCCGCTCCAGACCACCGATGTTCTGTTTCCCAGCTTCGAGGCGCCGGGCGTCGCCACACCTGCCGCCAACACGTTCCTGGCTGTGAGCCAGAGCCCCCAGCCGAAAAATCCGTACGTGCAGCAATGGTCGCTCGGCGTGCAGCGCCAGTTGACCGGCGCGACGGTCTTCGAGGTGAACTACGTCGGCAACAAAGGCACCAACCTGCTGATGCGGCAGAACATCGCGCAGTCGCTCCCCTTCGATCCGGCAAACCCTCTATCTGTCGAGGAGCGGCGCCCGTACCCGAACTTCGTCGTCTACATCGACAGCAACTGGGGCGGGCGCTCGAACTACAACGCGTTGAACACGAAGCTCGAGCACCGCGGGCGCAGCTCGCTGCTCACGTTCGCCTACACGTGGGCGAAGAGCACCGATACCAAGTCTGCCGCGGCCGGCATCGGCGCAACCGCGTTCAACGGCTGGCAGGGATTCCTCGACAACAGGGATCCTGATCGCGATCACGGCCTCTCGGATTTCGACGTGGACCACCGCATGGTCGGCAGCTTCGTCTACAACCTGCCGTTCGGCGCCGGCGAACGCTTTGGGGGAGATGCCTCGGGGGTGAAGAATGCCGTCATCGGCGGCTGGCAGGTGAACGGCATCGTCACCTGGCAGCGCGGTTTCCCGCTGACAGTCCAGGCCGACGACCTCGGCGGCCTGAACGACACGTTCGGCGCGAACCGGGCCGACCTGGTGGGTAATAAGGACTCTGGCGGCGGCAGCATCGACCAGTGGTTCAACACCAGCGCCTTCGCCCAGCCGGGGTTCGGCGTGCTCGGCAACTCGGGGCGCAACATCCTTCGCGGTCCCACCACCACGAACGTTGATTTCTCGCTCTTCAAGAACTTCGGGCTGGGCCGCGGCACCAACCTCCAGTTCCGGCTGGAGTCGTTCAATGTGCTCAACCATCCGCAGTTCAACGGCGTGCAGACGGACATGAGAAACACCGGCTTCGGTGTCATCAACTCGGCTCGCGACGGGCGCATAAATCAGCTCGGCATCAAATTCGTGTTCTGAGGCCGAGCGGCTTCTCCAGACCAGGCTGCCGGCCCGCACCGGGTCGGCAGCTCTCCTCGACCCGTCCTCCGGCTAACATGGTGCGCTTCACGGGGTGGCTGGGCGCCCCGATCTGACCATGGTGTGTGTAGTGGCCTGTATCGGCTGAATCAGTAGTGCCTTTCGGGCGGGGCATCCTGACTGGCGGCGTTGCTCCTCCCTCGCATACTCCCGGTATGCTCGGTTGTCGCGCCTTGCCAGCCAGGCGCCGCGCTCCGAAAATGCACTACCGATTCAGCCGATCCAGACCACTGGGGAGCGAGTCAATGGATCTGAAACGTCTCGGGGCGTGGGTTTTCGTCAGCGTCCTGCTCAATGCAGTCGCGGCGGGTGCGCAGACCGGCGCCCCACCGGCGGCGGCCAGTGAGGCGCAGCGGCTCTACGAGACAGGCGAGCGCGCGCTGGGAGAGCGCCGGTACGCGGATGCGGAACGCGCCTACGAGCAGTTGCGGCAGCAGCAGCCCGCGGTCGCCGAGGTCCACGCGCGGCTCGGCCTGGTGTATTTCCAGCAGGGCAAGTTTGCGGCCGCGGTCCCTGCGCTCCGGCGAGCGCTCGAGCTCAAGCCCGCGCTGCCGAACCTTGACGCCCTGCTCGCCATGTCGCTGTCGGAACTGGGACAGCACACGGAGGCACTGCCCGTGCTGGGGCGGGTGTTCCAGCAATCGAAGGACCCGGTGCTGAAGCGCATGGCCGGCCTGCATCTTCAGCGCTCCTACACCGCGCTCGGCAAGGACAGTGAGGCCGTCGGCATCGCACTCGCGCTGAACGCCGCGTATCCGGACGACCCGGAGGTGCTCTATCACGGCGGTCGCATCTTCGCCAATTTCGCCTATCTGCAGACGATGAAGCTCGCTCGCGTGGCGCCCGGGTCGGTGTGGCTGCACCAGGCGGCGGGGGAGGCCAACGAGAGCCAGGGCCTCTACGACGCCGCCATCAAGGAATATCAGCAGGTGCTGGCACTGGCGCCTACGCGCCCGGGCATGCACTTTCGCATCGGCCGCGCGCTGCTGTCGGGCGGGAAAGACGGCACCAACGCCGGCAGCGCGGAACCGGCGGCCGCCGCTCGAATTCGAGCGGGAGCTGGAAATCGATCCGACCAACGCCAACGCGGCCTACGAGCTCGGAGAGTTGCGCCGCAAGATGGGCGAGTTCGACAAGTCCATTGCGCTGTTCACGCTCGCACTCACGTCGGACCCCGAGTTCAAGGAAGCGCTTGTCGGACTCGGGCGTGTCCTGATCTCGGCCGGGCAACCCGCCGCGGCCGTGCCGCATCTGCAGAAGGCCGTGCAGCTGGACCCCGACAACGCGGTGGCATTCTTCCAGTTGTCGCAGGCCTTCCGTGCCCTCGGCGACGCCACGGCGCGCGACTCCGCGCTGGCCAGCTTTCAGCGGCTGCGTGAGCGGAAGCGCGAGCACGAGAGCGCTCTGCTCGCAGCACCCCGTGCCGATGTCACCCAGCAGGAGCTGGAGCCGCAGCTGCCGCAGTAGTCAGCGAAAGGGACCCGTGCCCCCCGATTCATGCACTCGCGCCAGCAGGCGCCGCCCTTCGCGCCCCGACCCACCGGCACTCGTGCGTGCCGGCAGGCGACGGCAGGTCGACCCGAGTTTGACATGAGACACGTGAGGGTCGGCCTGTTCGGAATCGGCCTCGATGCCTACTGGCCGCAATTTGCCGGTCTCAAGGAACGCCTGGAGGGCTACATCGAGATCGTTGCGGGACGGCTGGAGCGGCCCGGCGTCGAGGTCGTGAACCTTGGCCTGATCGATACCCCGGAGAAGGCCCTCGTGGCGGGCCACCAGTTCCGCCGCGAGGATGTCGACGTCATCTTCCTCTACATCACCACCTACGCACTGAGCGCCACGGTGCTGCCCGTCGTGCAGCGGGCGCGCGTGCCCGTGGTGGTGCTCAGTCTCCAGCCCGTGGCCGCGATTGATTACACCGCCTTCAACGCGATGGGCGATCGCACCGCGATGACGGGCGAATGGCTCGCCTGTTGCGCCGCGTGCCCGGCACCGGAGCTGGCCAACGTGTTCAGACGCGCACGAATCGATTTCCACCAGGTCACCGGCATGCTGCATGACGACCCGGTGTGCTGGGCCGAGATCGACGCCTGGGTCGAGGCCGCGCGCGTGGCCAGCGTGATGTCGCACAACCGCCTGGGGCTGATGGGCCACTACTACGGCGGCATGCTCGACATCTATTCCGACCTGACGCGGCACTGCGCCACCTTCGGCGGCCACGTCGAGCTGCTCGAGGTCGACGAGCTTGCGGCGCATCGGCGCGAGATCGGCGCGGGCGAAGTGCAGGCGCGGGTAGCCGAGTTCCGCTGCCGCCTCGATGTGCAGCCCGATTGCTCCATCCCGGAGCTGGAGCGCGCCGCGCGCACGAGTGTGGCGCTCGACCGGCTCGTGGCCGACCACGACCTCGGTTCGCTGGCCTACTACTACAAGGGCTCCGGGATGCCCGAGCACGAGGATGCGATGAGTTCCATCATCCTCGGCAATTCCCTGCTCACCGCGCGGGGCGTGCCCGTCGCTGGCGAGTACGAAGTGAAGAACGTGCAGGCGATGAAGATCCTCGACAGCCTCGGGGCCGGCGGCTCGTTCACCGAGTACTACGCGATGGACTTCACCGACGATGTGGTGCTGATGGGCCACGATGGTCCCGGCCACATCGCGATTGCCGAGGGCAAGACCAAGGTCCGTCCGCTGCAGGTCTACCACGGCAAGGTCGGGCATGGGCTCTCGGTCGAGATGACGGTGAAGCACGGTCCCGTCACGCTGCTGTCGGTGTACGAAGAGAGCGGCGGTGCGCTGGGGTTCCTGCTCGCCGAAGGTGAATCGGTGGCCGGCCCCACCCTCGAGATCGGGAATACCAACAGCCGGTACCGGTTCCGAATCGGGGCGCGGCGCTTCGTCACGGAATGGAGCGGCCACGGGCCCGCCCATCACTGCGCGGTCGGCATCGGCCACGTCGCCGAGCCGGTGCGCAAGCTCGCCCAGCTGCTCGGCATCCAGGCGACCACCGTCTGCTGAATTGCCTGATCGCGCAGGGAGGGCGCATGTGTGGGACCTAATCCGGTTGTCGGCGTCCTCTACCACTGGATCGGCGGGCTCGCCGCCGCGAGCTTCTACCTCCCGTACCGCGGGGTGCGGCGATGGTCCTGGGAGACCTATTGGCTGGTCGGCGGTGTATTCAGCTGGATCGTCGCGCCCCTGGTGCTCGCATGGGCGCTCGTGCCCGGTCTGTGGGAAGCGCTGCACGCCACGCCGGCACGCACGCTGTGGTGGGCCTATGCGTTCGGCGTGCTGTGGGGGATCGGCGGACTGACCTTCGGCCTGGCCGTGCGATACCTCGGGATCGCCCTGGGCGTCGCCGTCGCACTCGGCTATTGCGCCGCGTTCGGAACGCTCGTGCCGCCGATCGTCAGCGGCGACATCGTGACGATTGCCGCGAGCACGTCGGGTCGCGTGATCCTCGCGGGCGTGGCGGCCTGCCTGGTGGGCATCGCGCTCAGCGGAATGGCAGGCATGCGGAAGGAACGCGAGCTGTCGCAGGAGCAGAAAGCGGCGACCGTCCGCGAGTTCAGCTTCTCGAAAGGCATGCTCGTGGCGACCTTCTCGGGAATCATGAGCTCGTGTTTCGCCTACGGCCTGGCTGCAGGCAAACCGCTCGCGGAGATTGCCCGCGGGCAGCTCGCTGCGGCTGGCCGGAGCGACTTGTGGGAGAACCTGCCGGTGTTGGTGGTGGTGCTGCTGGGCGGGTTCACCACGAACTTCCTGTGGTGTGTCGCGCTCAACGTGCGCAACGGCTCGGCGCACGAGTACCTGGGTCTCGGCGCGTCGGCCGCGGCGGCGCATCGGGCGAGAAACGGCGAGCCTCAATCGCTTGGCGCCGCAGCAGCGCGCGCGCATGCAGCGGCGGCCGAGATACCGCTCGTGCGTAATTACCTGCTCTCGGCCGCCGCCGGAATTACCTGGTACTTCCAGTTCTTCTTCTACAGCATGGGCCAGACCAGGATGGGGCCGTACCAGTTCTCCAGCTGGACGCTGCACATGGCCAGCATCATCATCTTCAGCACGCTCTGGGGCGTGGCCTTGAGAGAGTGGCGCGGCACCAGCGCACGCACCCACCTCCTGATCGGCGCCGGGCTCGCGGTGCTGATTGGATCCACCGTTGTCGTCGGCTACGGCAACTTCCTCAAGTCCGGACAATGACGCCGAGCATGCCGCGCAGGTCCGTCGCATCGTTCACCTCCGGGCCGACGCCCGGCAGCTTCGACTGGAGTCATCCGTGAGAGCACCGCGCGCCACCCTGCTCCTTCTGACGGCCGGTCTCCTGGTATTCCCCGGGATCGCAGCCATTCGGCCCCGTGCAACGCTCGCTGCGGGCCGCCAGACAGCAGGATCCGCCGAACAGGGCACCGTCAAGGTGTCGTGGGACACCGTTCTCAACGTGTCGAAGACGACGCCCACGCTGCAGGTCGTCGTCAACCCGCTTCTGAGGCGCGGTTCGCCGATCCACGGGCCGGCCTTCCAGTCCCTCACGGACCTTGCGTGCGACTACGTCCGATATGTGCCGTGGTTCCCGTATCCAAAGCTCGTCGTCGCGGAGCTCGAACCGCCCGCGAACGGAAAGACGTCGTGGGATTTCTCGCTGATCGACCCGATGACCGAGGACTTCATGAAGGCGGTGAAGGGCCACTCGGTGATGATGAACTTCAGCACGATCCCGCACTGGATGTTCAAGACCGACAAGCCGGTGGCCTACCCGGCGAACCCGGATGAACCGACGTGGACCTACAACCAGGGCACCGAGCTTCGCGACCCCACTTTCAAGGAGCTCGGCGACTACTTCGGCCGCCTGGTGAGCTGGTACACGAAGGGCGGTTTCACCGACGAGCTCGGCAAACGTCACGAGTCGGGGCATCACTACAAGTTCGACTACTGGGAAGTGCTGAACGAACCCGACCTCGAGCACCAGACCACACCCGAGCAGTACACCGAACGGTACGACGCCATCGTCTCGGGGATACGCGCGGTGGATCCGTCGATCAAGTTCGTCGGCATCTCGGTCGCGAACACGGCATCAACGGCGCGGTTCTTCGAGTATTTCCTCAATCCCAAGAATCACAAGCCGGGCATCCCGATCGACATGATCTCGTATCACTTCTACGCGATACCGACTGCCGATCAGCCGCCGGAGATTCAGCAATACACCTTCTTCGATCAGGCCGATCGGTTCCTCGCCACGGTCCGGTACATCGAGTTGATCCGGCAGCGGCTGGCGCCTGAGACGAAAACGACGATCAACGAGATCGGCGCGATCTCGGCGGACGATCTGCTGCAGGGCGAGCCGGGGTTCACGTTCAAGCCGATCCCGTCCACGTACTGGAGCCTCGTGAGCGGGTTGTACGCGTATCTCTACTCCGAGCTGGCCCGGATCGGCATCGACATCGCCGGCGAGTCACAGCTGGTGGGATACCCGACGCAGTTTCCCAGCGTCTCGATGGTCGACTGGGATACGGGCAAGCCGAACGCGCGATGGCAGCTGCTCAAGCTGATCCACGACAACTTCGGCCCCGGCGATACGCTCGTGTCCACGCAGGTCGAGCTCACCTCGAAACAGCCGTACGTGTACGCCCAGGCGTTTCTCACGCGCAACCGGCAGCGCAAGGTGCTCCTCGTGAACAAGCGCAATCGGCCCTTCACCCTCACCGTTCCCGGGGCTCGCGGTCAGGCGCTCGTTCTCGATCAGACGACCGGGGGAAACCCCGCCGTCTCGATGCCGCTCACGGGTGGCAGCGTGACGATCAACGGCCACGGGGTCGTGGTGCTGACACTCGAGTGAGCGGCGCCTCTCGCATCCTGCTGGCCGTCGCCCTCGTCGGCTGGGCCGCCATGACACCGGCGGCCTCAGGGACGCCGGACCTCGCCGCGGTCGGCCTGCGCTGCGAGTACGTGACCGCTCCGCTCGGCGTCGACGTCGCGGCGCCGCGACTCTCATGGGCGCTCGCCGGGTCCGCGCGTGGGGAGCGTCAGACCGGCTACCGCATCCTTGCGTCGGGGTCGCAGGCGCAGCTCGATCGTGACAACGGCGACCTGTGGGACACCGGCCAGGTGTCGTCGGACGAGACCACGCACATCGCCTACAAGGGGCAGCCGCTGGCGTCGTCGCAACAGGTCTTCTGGAAGGTGCGGGTCTGGAATCAGAGCGGCGCAGCGTCGGCCTGGAGCCCGACGGCCTCGTGGACCATGGGCGTGCTCGGCCCGGGCGACTGGCGTGCGCGGTGGATCACAGCGGCGTCCGAGAGCCCCACCGTGCTCGCACGGCGTGAGTTCGTCGTCGCTCCGGGGCTCACGCGCGCAATCGTGCACGTCTCCGGACTCGGACAGGTACGAGCTGTCGGTCAACGGCGAGAAGGTCGGTGCGGACGTTCTGGCACCCGGCTGGACGAAGTACGACAAGACGTGCTTGTACGACACGCGCGACATCACTGCACAGCTCCGCACGGGTCCAAACGCGATCGGACTGCTGCTCGGGGGCGGCATGTACCGGGTACCGGGAGGGCGTTATGCGAAGTTCACGGCTTCGATGGGGCCGTTGACCGCAATCGCGCACCTGCGCCTCGAGTTTGCGGACGGGCACACCGAGATCGTCGGCACTGACCGCCAGTGGCGGACCAGCCCCGGCCCCATCACCTTCTCGTGCATGTTTGGCGGCGAGGACTTCGATGCCGCCGCCGAGCCACTCGGCTGGAGTGAGCCCGGGTTCGACGAGCGGACGTGGCGAGCGGCCGTAGTGACCGACGGGCCTGGTGGCCTGTTGAAGGGCGTGACGAGTGCCGCGCCCCCAATCGGCACCTTCGAGGTGCTGGCCCCGGTGCAGATCAGGGAGCTGACCGGCGGCCGCGCCGTATACGACCTCGGTCAGAACGCCGCGCTGATGCCGCGCCTGCGGGTGCGGGGATCCCGGGGCGCCCGCGTCCGGATCGTACCCGCGGAGCTCGTGCACACGGACGGCACGGTCGACCGGGGTTCGGTGGGCGGCGGCGAGGCCTACTGGGAATACACACTGAGGGGCGGATCATCGGAGCTGTATCGCCCGCGATTCTTCTACCACGGCGCGCGGTACCTGCAGGTCGAACGCCTGCCCGCGAAGGGTGCGAGCGACCTGCCCCGGGTGGAGAGCCTGGAGGGCGTCGTGGTCGGCTCCGCGTCCGTGCCGATCGGTACGTTCGCTACGTCCGACGACCTGTTCAACCGCATTCACCGCCTGGTTCGATGGGCACAGCGAAGCAACCTGATGAGTGTGGTCACCGACTGTCCACATCGGGAGCGGCTTGGCTGGCTGGAGCAGTACCACCTGAACGGGCCGTCGCTGCGATACGAGTTCGACCTGTCACAGCTTTTCGTCAAGGGCATGAGCGATATGGCGGACAGCCAGCTGCCGAACGGGCTCGTTCCCGACATCGCACCCGAGTACACCGTGTTCGAGGGCGGCTTTCGCGACTCCCCGGAGTGGGGGAGCGCTGTCGTGCTGGTGCCCTGGCAGCAATACGAATGGACGGGCGACCTCGACCTGCTCCGGCGGCACTACCCGGCGATGAGCCGATACGTGGCGTATCTCGGCACAAGAGCGGCCTCGCATGTGTTGTCGCACGGTTTGGGCGACTGGTACGACATCGGGCCGAAGCGCCCGGGTGTGGCGCAGCTCACTCCTGTGGCGCTCACTGCGACCGCCTTCTACTACATGGATGCGAAGACCCTCGCGCGGGCGGCAACCCTCCTCGGGGAGACCGTCGATGCCGAGCGCTATGAGGCGTTATCGAAGGAGATACGCACGGCGTTCCAGAAGGCCTTCTACAACGGCGAGCAGAAGACGTTCGCCACCGGTTCGCAAACCGCCAATGCCCTGGCGCTCGTGATGGACCTCGTGCCCGCGGCCGATCGAGACGTGGTTCTCGACCACATCGTGCATGACATCCAGCAGCGCGGCAACGCGTTGACAGCCGGCGACGTGGGCTACCGGTACCTCCTGCGGGCGCTTGCCGACGGCGGACGATCCGACGTCATCTTCGCCATGAACCACCAGGCCGAGAAGCCGGGGTATGGGTACCAGTTGAAGCAGGGCGCCACGAGCCTGACGGAAGCATGGGATGCCGACCCGCGCTCCTCGCAGAACCATTTCATGCTGGGCCAGATCAACGAGTGGTTCTACCGGGACCTCGCCGGCATCCGGAGCGATCCGGACGGCCCTGGGTTCAAGCGGATTCTGATCGAACCGCAGCCCGTTGGCGACCTCGCCCGGGTCGAAGCGTCCCTCGAGTCGATCCGCGGCCGGATCGTGAGCCGCTGGACGAAGAACGCCGGCACCTTCACCCTCGAGGTGGAGATTCCGCCGAACACCACGGCGCGGGTGTCTGTCCCAGGCCGTCGGCCGACGCGGTCGTGGTCAATGGCACGACGGCGGCGGCGGCTGGCGCGAAGTTCGAGACCACGCGCGGCGATCGGCTGATCTTTGCCGTGCCATCCGGCCGATGGCAGATGAGAGCCGCGCAATGATCCACATGTGACGGCAGAACATCGTTGAGACCAGAAACGGGTTGTTTATGGGCAAGAACGCGGCAGAACTGCAACACGTCAAGTATCTCTGGCGGGATGAAGACGCCGATCGTCTGTCGGGCGTCGACCGCCTGGTCTACCGCTCCAACAGGCTCGGCGACGATCTCACGCTGACCAACACCGGCGGCGGCAATACCTCGTCGAAGCTGACCGAGCAGGATCCGCTCAGCGGCGAGCCGGTCGAGGTGCTCTGGGTGAAGGGCTCCGGAGGCGACCTGCGAACGGCCACGCGGGACGGTTTTGCGTCGCTCTATCTCGACAAGGTCCGCGAGATGAAGGCGCGCTACGTCAACAGCCCCGAGCGCGGGCCCAAGACGCCGATCGAAGACGCCATGTACCCGATCTACAGCCACTGCGTCTTCAATCTGAACCCGCGGGCCTGCTCGATCGACACGCCGCTCCACACCTTCGTCCCGTTCCAGCACGTGGACCACCTGCACCCCAACGCGGTCATCGCGGTGGCCGCGTCGGTAGACCAGGAGCGGCTGTGCGCGGAGATCTTCGGAGACGACGTCATCTACGTCCCCTGGCAGCGCCCAGGCTTCGACATCGGGCTGATGATCGAACGCCTGATTGCGCAGCACCCGCGTGCGAAGGGTGTGCTGCTCGGGCACCACGGCATGAGCTCATGGAGCAACGACGACAAGACGTGTTACGAGACGGCGCTCGAGATCATCGACCGCGCCACCGAGTACATCGAGCAGCATGACCGCGGCGATCGGACGTTCGGCGGACAGAAGCACGCGCCGCTCGCTGAACCGGAGCGACTCCGCATCCTTGCGGAGATCGTGCCGGTGCTCCGCGGCCACATCTCAGGGGGCCGTCGGTTCGTCGCCACCGTGCAGCACGACGAGCGGATGCTGCGGTTCGTGAACAGTCACGATGCCCCGAGGCTCGCGGCGCTCGGTACCTCGTGCCCCGACCACTTCCTGCGCACCAAGATCAAGCCGCTGTTCGTGGACTGGGATCCGGCAGCCGGCGACGTCGACGCGCTGAAGGCGGCATTGCCTGCACATCTCGACGCCTACCGGCAGGACTATGTCGCCTACTACACGCGGTGCCGGCGGCCCGATTCCCCGCCCATGCGCGATCCCAATCCCACCGTGATGCTGATTCCCGGGCTCGGGATGGTGGCCTGGGGCAAGAACAAGAGCGAGTCGCGCGTGACCGCGGAGTTCTACAACTGCGCCATCGAGGTGATGCGCGGCGCGGAGGCCATCGACGCGTACGAGGCCATGGACCAGCAGGAGGCGTTCGACATCGAGTACTGGAATCTCGAGGAGGCGAAGCTCCGGCGGCTGCCGCCCGAGAAGGAGCTCGATCGCCAGGTGATTGCGGTGATCGGCGCCGGCGCCGGTATCGGCAAAGCCACGGCGCACCGCCTCGTCCGTGAGGGCGCGCACATCGTCGCCGTGGATCGCGACGCGTCGGCGGCGCAAGCCACGGCCGATGAGATCATCGCGAAGTACGGAGCGGGCATCGGCGTGGCCGGCACGGGTATCAGCAACTGTGGTCCGGCGATCGGGCTGGCGTGCGACGTCACCGACCGGGGCAGCGTGCGACGCATGTTTGCCGACGTGATGCTCGCGTACGGCGGCCTGGACGCAGTGGTCGTCACGGCGGGCATCTTCGTGCCGCCGGACAGGGATGGACGCGTGGACGACCCGATGTGGGCGCTCACCTTCGGCATCAACGTGACCGGCGCCTACATCGTTGCCGACGAGGCGCATCAGGTCTTCCGGCGCCAGGGCCTGCCCGCCAACATCGTGCTGACCACCAGCGCGAACGCGGTCGTGGCGAAGAAGGGGAGCCTTGCATACGACACGAGCAAGGCGGCGGCAAACCACCTCGTTCGGGAGCTCGCCGTGGAGATGGCGCCGCTCGTCCGCGTCAACGCCGTGGCCCCGGCCACGGTGGTGAAGGGGAGCACGATGTTCCCCAGGGACCGCGTCGTGGCGTCCCTCGCGAAGTACGGGATCGCATTTGGCGAAGACGAGTCGACCGAGAACCTGCGCGACCGGCTGGCAGGCTTCTACGCCACACGGTCGCTCACGAGGTCTCCAATCGAGCCAGAGGATCAGGCAGAGGCGATTCTGCTGCTCGTGAGCGAGCGCCTCGCGAAGACCACCGGGCACATCATCCCGGTGGACGGTGGGCTGCAGGATGGGTTCCTGCGGTAGTTGCGAGTCGTACATACTCGAGTGGTCGTGACGGAGGGATACCATGGCAGCGCGTTTCGGAATCGATGACGAGTACATCGCCTCCGCCAACCAGAAGCTCCGGTCCACGCTCGAGGAGGACTTCGAACATCTCGCGCGGGTTCTGCGGCGTACGCACATCGATATCGAAGCGCTCGTCGCGCGCGCGGCCAGGTTCACCGTGGCCATACCCTCCTGGGGCGTGGGTACCGGGGGCACTCGCTTCGCCCGTTTCCCCGGGCCGGGCGAGCCCCGGGACATCCACGAGAAGCTCGATGACTGCGCGGTGATCTTCCGCCTGGTTCGTGCGACACCGGCGGTCTCGCTGCACATCCCATGGGATCGCATTGAGAACCCGGCTTCGCTGCGGGCGTTCGCGGCCGAGCGCGGGCTCCACTTCGACACGATGAACTCGAACACCTTCCAGGATCAGCCGGGTCAGGCGCTCTCGTACAAGTTCGGCAGCCTCTCCCATCCGGACGCGGCTGTTCGCCGGCAGGCAGTCGCGCACAACGTGGAGTGCATCCAGATCGGCAGGGCGGTCGGAGCGACGGCGCTCTCGGTGTGGATCGGCGACGGCGGCAACTTCGCCGGCCAGATGCACATCCGCGGATCTCTCGAGCGGTATCTGGAGAGCATGCGCGAGATCTACTCCGCCCTGCCCGCCGACTGGCGGCTGTTCGTCGAACACAAGGAATTCGAGCCGGCCTTCTACTCCACGGTCGTCAGCGACTGGGGGACGAGCTACTACTGCGCGCGCGAGCTCGGTCCGCAAGCCTGGTGCCTGGTGGATCTCGGCCACCATGCGCCAAACGCGAACATCGAGATGGTCGTCGCGCGGCTGCTGCAGCTCGGGAAACTCGGTGGCTTCCACTTCAACGACAGCAAGTACGGAGACGACGACCTCGATGCGGGCTCGATCAAACCGTTTCAGCTCTTCCTGATCTTCAACGAGCTGGTGGATGCCGAGCTCGAAGGGCTCGAGGGGTTCACTCCCGCGTACATGATCGATCAGTCACACAACGTGACCGATCCGATCGAGTCGCTGATGGTCAGTGCCATGGAGGTGCTGCGCGCGTACGTGCAGGCGCATCTGGTGGACCGGGAAGCGCTCGCCGACGCCCAGGAGCGCTGCGATGCGCTGGGGGCATTGGCGCTGCTCAAGGCTGCCTATCACACCGACGTCACCCCGATACTGGCCACGGCGCGCCTCGCCGCCGGCGGTGCAATCGATCCGGTCGCCACCTACCGCGGGAGCGGGTACCGCCAGCGGAAGGCGGAGGAGCGTCCCAGCCAGGATCGCGTCGGGGCCGGGATTGTGTAGTCGGCCGTGAAGCGTTGGCGTCAGCTATTCGTGCCCCTTCCAACCGCCGAACAGATCCTCCCAGCACGCCGCGACCTCCGGACGCTGCGCTTCAGGGACGCCTGACGTGAAGGGGAGGGGGTTCACCCGCGACATTTCGTCGAGCCACGTGGCCACCGCCGAGACGTCCCGGGCGAGGACGTTCGCCGAGACGCGGCTCACATCGTCATCGGGGCGATGATGGAAGAAGCGCCCGCTGTCACAGTTGACGCGGTAGTGAAACACGCCGGCCACGCCGGCCGCGACGAACGGGAAGTGATCGGCATACGGCACCACCGTCGTGATCGTCTGGTAGTACAGGCCTGCCGCTCGAAAATGGGATCGCAACGCGGCTTCGAAGTCCGGATGAGCGTTGACGTACAGCTGCAGCCAGCCGAGATGCGATCCGAAGCTGTCAAGGTTATACATCAGCTGCCCTCGGTGCGAGACCTCCGTCCGATGGGTCCGCACGTACGCGGCCGACCCCACCGACAGCTGCTCCTCGGCGCCGAACGAAATCAGACGAATCGTGCGCCGGCGGGCCCCCGGCTGCAGGAGGCGCGCGAGCTCCAGCACGCCAACCACGCCCGATCCATTGTCATCAGCTCCCGGTGATCCGGCCTGCGTGTCGTGATGAGCGCTCGCGTACAGGATTTCGTGGGCGAGGTCGGTGCCCGGGAGGTCGATCACGACGTTCTGTGAGGTCGCCGGCATCATTCCTCCGACGACGCGGCAACGCGCTTCGGTCGCGCCGTGTTCCACCCAGGACCATGCGTCCTGATGCGCCACGTTCAACGTAGGCACCGCTCCGATCGACGAGGTGTACTCGGGAAACATGCCGTCGGCCAGGGGCGTGGCACCGGGATACCGCGTGTCCACCATCAGGAGACACGCCGGCCCGGCTGCCATCAGCCGCTGATACGAGTCACGCGAGGCGATGTGGCAGCCCAGGTGGATGACCGCCTTCCCGCGCAGATGCCCGAGGTCGTCCCGCTGGTAGTCGGTCGGCGCCATCGTCGCGAGTTCGGCGCGTGCGCCACTCGCCGTTGGTACCCGGCGTATTGCTGAAGAGCGAGCACGGGTACGGCCGCCACGTGCCGCCGATCAGCACCTCCAGCTGCTCTTCCGAAACGACTCGGGCCTGGATCCCGAATGGCTCCTCCCACACATCGGCGCCGGTGTCGCGGGCCCGGCGGATGACGTACTCCGCCGCATCGCGCTCGCCTGGCGTGCCGGCCAGCCGCACGCCGATGTCGCGTGCCAGCACTTCGATGTCGCGGGCGAGACGATCAGGAGAGGCGTGCAGCATGGTTCCGGAAGCATACCGGCAGTCGGGGTCGATGCGAACGAGTGAGGAGTCTGGGTGTCATCCCTCGGGCTCCGTGAGCCGGCGGATGACCACTTCGCTCGCGGCGAACGCCGTGCCGTGACGCATGCCCGGGGGAACCGCACCGCGTCAGAGATCACGGTCCAGCCGCCGAGGTCCTTCGAGCGAATCGCCCCGTAGCGGTGCCGGGTGTACTCGTCGTAGTAGAGAATCCAGTTCTCGCCCACCTTCAGCAGCGTGGGGCCTTCCACCCAGTCGGCGGAGATCGGAGGCGATGCCGGTCCATATGGCCCTCTGGCGCGCGACGCGCGAGTCACCCGCAGGTGCTTCTTCGCCACCGGACGCTTCGTCTCGTCCTTGACGATCATGACGAACTCCGCTCCCGCTCTCACGATCGTGGCGTCGATGACGTTGAATCCGCCGTCATAGAAAAGGCTCGTCGGTGCGTAGGTGACGAAGTCCTTCGTGGTCACCATGTAGATGCGATGATTCAGCTTCTTCTGGTCGTCCCGCGTATCACCGCTCTCCTCCGTTTGCGAAAAACGGCCCGGGATGGTGCTGGCCCAGAAGATCAGATACTCCTGCGCCTGCTCGTCATAGAAGATCTCCGGCGCCCACGCGTTCAGCGCCGTCGGTTCGTGCTTCATGACGGGCAGCCACTGCTGTGCGGACCAGGAGATCAGGTCGCGCGAGTGCGCCAGGCCAATCCCCGCATCCCACCAGCCCGTCGTCCATACCATGTGGAACGTGCCGTCCGGGCCCTGCACGATGCATGGGTCCCGCATCAACTTCGACCCGACCTGGGGCTGCAGGAAGCTGGCCCCGTGGTTCAGGGCGGTCCACGTGAGGCCATCGGCGCTTGCCGCGAAGTGGAGACCGTCCTCGCCGTTGCCGGTGAAGTAGGAGAACAAATAGCGCTGCGGCGTCTGTTGTGCCGCAAGGCTGCCGGCGGCACTGATCAGGACGGCGATCGCAACCAGGGCGATGCGGCGGCGGGGTCTTCGGCTGAGCATGCAGGATGGTAATTCAAGTTGGGAACTGGCTCGCCCGACGGAATCGTAATTCCTTCGCCATATCTGCAAGAGGAAGCGATTCTCGTGGCGGTGTTCGAGGCGTCCGCCCCCACCGGCGGTACGGTTCGATAGGTACGCCCTTTGCCGCCGAGTCGCGAATGCGTATCGCCTTCGGCGTTCTCGGGTGCACCGCCGTTCTCCTCGTGGGTGCGCACCACGTGAACGCCCAGACGGTGGCGGGACCGCCAGGCGTCGCATGGGACGCGCTGCGCGCCGGCAACCCCGAAGCGGCTGAGCGGCAGTTTCAGGCCGAACTCCGCGCGCGGCCTGCCGACCCGCTGCTGTATCTCGGACTCGGCATCGCGCTGCAGGGACAGCAACGAAGCGACGAAGCGCGCGCGCCCCTCACTCGCGCGCTGCAGCTCGAGCCGCGCTTCACGGCGGCGGCTGCCCTGCTCGGACAAATACTCTACGCAGCGGGTGATCTCGAGGGGGCTATCGCGGTTTATGAGCGCTCGACAACGAACGCGTCCGGGGTGGCACAGATGCGTCAGCGCCTCGACAAGTGGCGCGAGGAGGCACGGCTGCATGCCGGGTACGAACAGGGCGGAGACGGGCGTTTCAGCGTGCTGTTCGAGGGGCCGGAAGAACGCAATGTCGCAGCCCGCGTCCATCGTGTGCTCGAAGCAGCGTACTGGCGCATCGGGGCGCGGCTGAATACCTATCCAGGGGAGACCATCCCCGTCATCCTCTACACGCAGCAGCAGTTTCGAGATGTGACGGGGTCGCCGACATGGGCCGTCGGCGCGTATGACGGACGCATCCGGCTGGCCGTACGCGGCGGCCTGCAGGCGCCGGAGGCGCTCGATCGTGTCGTGCTCCACGAGTTCGTGCATGCGCTCATACAACGTGTGGCCCCTCGAGGGGTGCCTGCCTGGCTGCACGAGGGATTGGCCGTGAACCTGTCAGAGGGAGACCCGCGCTGGGCGGACGCAATCCTCGCCGCATCTCCACGGTCCATACCCCTCTCCGTTCTCGAGCGAGGGTTTTCGGATCTCGACAGCGCGGCGGCTGGCCTCGCCTATGCGGAGAGCGCCGTTGCGGCCGGCGTCGTAATCCGCCGCCTCGGGCCGAACCTGCCAGCATTCCTCCAGTCGCTCGGGATGAGCGGGACAGTGGATGCGGGGCTGACCAGCTTCGGGTTCACCACGGCCGATCTCGACGCAGCCATCCGGGCGCGAATGCGGAGCCGTTGAGGGCATCCGTGCGCTCCGTCAGCTCCGTTTTACAAGAGATTGACAAGGAGCCCTGCGTTTTCGCCCCGCCGGCGCATCCATCGCAGCGCTCAGATGCTCTAGCTCACAGATTTATTCTTCGCGCAAACGACCTGACCAACGGAGATAGAACTGCCGCGAGCCGAGTTTGGGGGGGGCGAAATATTTGCGCTGCGCTTACCCAAGGCTGAAGCCGCCGTCCCTGCGGGCGAAGTGAGATCATGCTCCGCGCCCTTGGCGGGTTACCAAGCGGGTGGCCCAGATTCAGGCGGAACCGCAGCACCGTTAGGCGTGGCTCTTGCTACTGGCTGTTTGACAAATGTGCGACGGCGTGCGAGGTTGTCCGTTCGGAGGGTGCGTTTCCCTCTCCGTGCGGGCGATCACCGGTGCGACGGGAGCACTTCTGGTAGGTTCAGGTCACCCGATGCACACGGCTCAGGAGCTTGTTCCCGAAAAGGAGTGGAGGTTCGAGCCCTCTCTTCCGCACCAACAACTCAGACCCGTAACAACGGGTTTTCAGCGGTCAAGCCAGCGTCAAATCGGCCCGCGAAGGTGCTCGACCGGGCCTCGTGTGCGACGGGTGTGCGACCTCCTCCCGGACCTATCGGCGAAATCGCCATCATCTCCACCAGGTAAGCAGCTGTGATGCTGTGCCCGGAAACATGGTCCGATGTCCAATACGCTCTCGTCTGTCGACGCCAGAGCTGATCCCACGATCCCGAAGGACGCCGAGAGACTCCGCTGAGCGTTCTGTCGACGGGTTCGGCAGTCCGGTCGAAATGCTCCTGCGGCACGAACAAATCAGGAGACACCGGCGCCATCGCCACGTTCCGCGGTGGCCGCATGAACGCGTGGATGAAAGTGTCAACACCTTTACGGAACCGGACAGGCTAGACTGGGCGCGGCGCAGTTCCGCGTGCGGGCCTCTCGTCGGGCGCTCCGCGCGCGGGTCTCAAGAATCCGGCGCGGCCGGTCGGGAGCTTCATCTTCCGGGCCGACGGGCGTCGGGAAGACGGAATGCTGACGTGGAAGCGATGGAAGTCGCCCGCGTCGCAGACCGTGAACGGTGCAGTCGTGGTGCTGCGGTTCATCGGCGGCCGTGGCCCATGTCCTTCGAGGTCGCGAGCGCGATGGCCCGGTGCTCGGCCTTCTGGCCGCCGACGGCGCAGTAGAAGTGATAGACGACCCCGTCGTGCTTGATCAGCCACGGCTTGTGCGCGAAGGGCGTGTCGTAGGGTTCGGTTGGCCGGATCGAGATCGTCGCCCGTCCACTTCGTCCATGTGATCAGGTCCTTCGAGGCAGCGAACGTGTCGAAGGCGCCCGGCTTCCAGAACGCGCCGAAATAGAACATCACCCACACGTCGCCCATGCGCACCACCTGCGGATCGCCGCTGATCACGGCGCGCGCCGGATCGGGCGCGAGATTCTCGATCGCCGGTTCCGTGCCGGCGCGCCGCCAGTGCCGCAGGTCATCTGACACGCCGGAGAAGATCTTCTCGCTGCCGTCGAGCGGCTTAGCGTTGTAGAACATCACGAAGCGCGCGCCGAGCGACTTCGCGTCGTCGATGAAGATGTAGCTCTTGTAGAGCGTACCGGTCTCGCCAGGTCGGACGTCCCGATCCGTGGTGGTGAGGATGGGGGCTCCGGCCTTCGACCAGTGCTGCGGCGCCGACGGATCGGCCGTGGATGCGAGGCCGATGCTCAAGGGCACCGCCTCATACCCGTAGCCCCGACCGCCGAGGTACGACATCCAGTAGCGGCCGCCGTGCGTCTGCAGGCCGTGGCTTCCGCCCCACGCGGCATCGAACAGCGCGACTCCGCCCGCCGCGTTGGCACGGTCCCACGCGCTTTCCTCCCCGCGAGGCAGGATCGTTCCGAGGGGCTTCCACTGGAGCAGGTTCTCGCTCTCCGCTAGTTGCGTCGTGTATCCCTCGAGCGGCGCCGGCTCGAGCTGCACGTAGACCATGTACCATTTGCCGCGATGGCGGAACACGGTCGGGCAGTCCACCTTCTTGCCCGTGGGCGGCTCGATGACGATGCCGTACTTGAACGGCGTCTTGACCTCCTCGTAGATGGCCTTCATGCGGTCCTGAGAGACCTCGCCGGCGGCAGTCTGTCCGGTCGGCGCCGCCAGGCTGTTGCCGAGCAGCACGAGAACGCCGATCGCACCGAAGTTCGCTCTCATTGAACGCCTACTCATGTTCCCTGCTGCGGCGAAGATACGCTTACCGAACGGAAGACAGATTAAGAGAACGGGTCCGCCCGTCCGCCCGCGTCCGCTCTCGGTCACACCGTCAGAATCGGGCCATGCTGCCGGACGTACCTGAGGTTATACCTCGACGGCTGGCGTGCACGAGCACATCCGGGCTAAAGCCCTGCCCCACATTCGGAGGGATGGCTGTCTGCGTCAGGCGGTTCGTGACGTCGACGCTGAGCGTCACGCGACCCTCCGGCGAGGGAAGTGCGTCTGCATTCGTCCGGTCGGTGGACCGGAATGTCTCCCACCACGCGGCCGCCTCGGTGGTCGTCCATGGCCGCACCCGGCCGCAGCGGCGCAGCGCTTCACGGAGCGCCCGCGCACTCGAGGGACGTTCGTCGGCGTGCTTCCGGAGGCACTGCAGCAACACCGCCTCGAGATCCGGCGGGACGGGGCGTCCCAGACGCTGCGACGGGGGCACCGGGTCGGTGTGAAGGTGATGACCGATGATCTCTGCGATGGTCACGGCTTCGAACACGGGGCGGCCGGTGATCAGGAAGTAACCCACCGCACCGAGCGCGTAGAGATCGCTTCGCGGATCACCCGCATCGGGCGATCTCAGCGACTCCGGCGAGAGGTACAGCGGCGTGCCGGTGAGCACCCCCGGCGTCGAGATCGCCGATCGTGGATCATTCGACGCGAACGCATGCACGAGACCGAAGTCGACCACCTTCGCGACATCCGGCTCACCGCCGCGCTCGGTGAGTATGATGTTCGCCGGCTTGATGTCGCGGTGGACGAGACCCCGTTCGTGCGCTTCGATCAATGCCCCGCACACCTGGTCGAGGATCGCGAGCACCCGCCCACCGGGCTGTGCGCCGTGCAGCCTGACGAGATCTTCGAGATTGATGCCGTCGAGATACTCCATGGCGTAATAGAAGACGCCGTCCGGCGTCCGGCCGTAGTCGTAAATCGCCACTGTGTTCGGATGGCTCAGTTGCGCGGTGATCTGCACCTCGCGCTCGAATCGCACGAGGCTTGCCTCACCTGCACGATCGGGCGGCAGCAGCTTGATGGCCGTTGGCCGCCGCAGCATGGCGTGGCTGGCGCGGTAGACGACCCCCATGCCCCCGGCGCCGATCTGGCGCTCGAGCGTGTACTGCCCGAGCTGCCGCACGCGCGCCGCCTCCGTCCGCAAACCGAAGACGATCCGGGAACCCACCGTCGCGACCGCAATCGACACCGCGCACCACGTCGTCACGTTCACCGCGGCGGCCAACGAACCGCCGGCGAACACCGATGCGGGGACCAGCATGGCCATCGCCGCGACGCTCGCGAGCAGCGTCCTGCGGGGGGTGCTCGGGACCGTGATCGCGCGCGCCATGACGGTGTTCGCGCAGGCCAGGAGCCCGGCGTAGGCGCCGATCGCTACGTCGAGTCCGTTCACGAGTTGCAGGCGCATGAGGTATGCGCCCATCAGCGCGAACAGCGTGCAGCCGACGACGAGCGCTGAGATGTCGAGCCACCGCAGGGCGCGCATCGACAGCGGCACGCGCCGCGTCAGGAGCCACAGGCCACCAAACACCAGCGAGGCGGCCAGATGATCGAGGTTGCCCGTCTGGAGGATCAGGTCGGCCAGCCGCGGCGCGCCCGGGCGCACGAAGGGTGCCGTGGCCATGTTGGTCAGGTAGAAGCCGAACGACAGGACGAACACCCAGAACGCCCACAGGCCCAGGCGGTCCTGCAGAAACGCGCGCTGCGGCTCGTCGTCGCTCGCACCCGTCGGGAGTACGCGCGCTACCTCGACTTTCACCGGGCTCTCTGCTCCTGCAATCATTGCCTCTCCGTGATCAGTCGATCCAAAGGACGCAGAATCGACCCGGCGCGTTCGGCTTCGGTGCCGGGCAACGAGTGTCACTCGAGTTCGCGCAGATCCGCCTCGCCGGCGTCAACAGCGTGGACGTACTGCACCGCCCAGCGCCCGGCGTCCTCGAGGGACGCTGCCGACACGACGATATAGCCCGCAACCAGTTCTTTGGTCTCGATGAACGGTCCGTCGAACACGCTGACGCCATCGCGCGAGTTTTTGTAACGCCGCCCCCTCCTGCTCGGATGCATGCTTTCCGTCACCAGATGAACGCCAGTGCGCGTGGTCTCGTCGATCAGTTGCGCCAGTGCTGTTCGCTGTGCCGGTGATGGCGCCTCGCCAGTCTCCGTGGCGGGTGTCGCCTTCCGCAGGACCATGTAGCGGCGCGTGCCCATCCCGGCCGGGGCCGGACCCATACCGATGTCCCAGGGCTCGGTGACGGGGCGAATGTCGATCTCCACGTCGCCCAACACGTCAGCCTCGCGCGTAGCCCATTCGATCGCGTCCTCCAGCGAGCGTGTGCGCACGATGCTGAAGCCGGCAGGCAGTTCGTTGCCGCCTTCGAAGGGACCGTGAATCACCCTGCGCGTGCCTGCGGTAAACCTGAGGCGCACGCCCTCCGAGCTGGCGCGCAGGCCTTCCGCGGCGAGGAGCACACCCGCCTGTGCCAGCTCGCCCATAAGCGTGCCCACACGAGCCATCATCGCCGGGCCTGGGATCGCGCCCGACTCCCAGTCTGCGTTCGTCTTGTGCATGATGATGAACCGCATGCCCTCATGTCCGCCTGGGTGGTGTCGTGGGCGTCGGCCCGGTGAAGAATTCAATCACCGCTGGCGCCAGGACAGTCGGCTTCACGTTGTGCGTCTGTCCGGGCAGCTCGCGGTGGCGTGCGGTGGGAACGGCTTCCGCGATCGCCCGCGCGGCGTCCCGCAGTCGGGGATCGGTCTTCGCCCCGTTCATCACCAGCGCCGGCACCGCGATCGAGGCGAGCCGGGCACGCGGAATCCTGAAGCCGGTCATCACGGCGGCATCGTAGGGGAGCGTATGGGCGACCGCCTCGAGCTTGCGCCAGATCCACGGCATCAGGCGCATCATCATCACCATCGGTGCAGGCGCGCCGACCATGTCCCTCATGAAGTACGTCACCGCCCCGCCGCGCTGTCCCTCCGCGATCAGCCGCTCGAGCCGGCCCTGGTGCGCGGCTCCGCCGCCGTGACCGCTATCGTCCACGTAGGGTGGTTCGTACGCGGCGACCTTGTCCACGGGAAGACCGCTGGCCGCGGCTTCCAGCGCCAGTGCTCCGCCTGACGACAACCCGAGGAGACAGGCCGCCCCTCCCGCCGCCTCGATGAGCGCGGCAATGTCCTCCACCTCTCGCGCCGGGGCATATGAAGGCATGTCGCCGCTCTGTCCCCGCCCGCGCCGGTCGTACGCGTAGACGGTGAAATGCGGCGCCAGCAGGGGGGCGAGCTTCGGCGACGGACCAAAGCCGCGGCTGCAGAGGGCGCCGTCCACGAGGATGAGCGCAGGGCCACTGCCGGAACGCTCGTACGCGATCGTGGTTCCGTCCGTCGACCGCACGTTCATGATTGCCTCCGATCGCGCCAGGGAAGGAACGCACGCAGCCGCGCATCGCGGAGCATGAGGCCGCCCCACAGCAAAACTGCCACGTACACGGGAAGAGCACGTGCGTCATGAGCGGGCTCCCCACACGCACGTGCGTCGCCACCGCACCGCCGAGATAGCCTGTCAATAACAGCGCGCCCAGCACGGACGTCCGAGGGACCAGGTAGGTCAGAACACACGACAGAAGGGTGAACCCCAGGGTGAAAACAGTCTCCGGCGGGTACCCGAGCTGCCTGGTTCCGTCGACGACGGGTTGCACCTCGAGCAGCTTGCCGAGGCTGTCGAAGATCAGAAAGGAGACGGCGAGGCCGCTGATGCCCCTGCCCGTCAACAGCGCCCGCTTCGAGGATCCGTGGCTGGTCGTGCTGGTGCGCGGGAATCCGGTGTCGTGCGTAATCGTCTGCATGTGTTACCTCCACCTGCAGGTCGAACGGGTGGGCGGGCAATCGACAAATTCACAGGTCAGCAGACAGGGCGCGGGTCAGGGCGTACACTCCGGCTTCTGACGAGACCGCGTACCCTTCAGCCACGAGCGCCCGGTTTCCGAGGCCCGCCTCCGGCCGCGACAACCCGGTTACCCTGGCCAGTTCTCCGGGAACGGTCTGACCGGCACCCGTCAGGAAGCAGCGTGCGATCTCGCGGAGCGCGACCTCTCGCTTCGGACGCTGCCGCAGCGCCTCGGGAAATCGACCCACCGCGAGCGTCCAGAGGTAGGTGAAGGGCCGGTACACGACGGCGCTCGGCACCACGATCATCGCCGCCTGGAGCTCATCGAGGGCGCGCGCGAACGCCGTGCGATCCTGGACCCCCGATGCACCGCGGAGGTCCGCCGTGCTCATTTCCCACTCGCTGCGGAGCACCCTCAGCACCCGGCGTGCGTCCCGGCTCAGACGTGACGGCTCCTCCGACCGGCGCACGCCCCAGACCGCATGGAAGAACGGGACCATGTGGGGGGCGACAAACGTGGCCTTGCCGCGCGCGAGCTTGCCGTAGTACACCTTGCCGCGCGCGACGATCTCGTCCTTCAGCACCCAGGCGAGCGAGGCTTCCTCGTCCTTCTGCACGTTGCGCGGCAGCACGGCATCGCGCCGCCCGCAGACGGCCACGTAGAGCGATGGACCAGGGCGGCGCGAGTCGGTCAGGCAGGCCGCGAAGCCGACCGCCTCGACGAAGCGCTCGGCCTGATACGCTGTTTCGATCCGGCGAGTCTCTTCGCGGCACCACTGCCGGTCGCGATACTCTTCGATTTCGTCCGCTGTGGGAGGCATGTACCTGTGCGCGGGTCTCCAGGCCCTGCGGCTGTATGCCGCAGCCCGATTGGAGGCTGACGATAGTCACGACCGGCGGATGACGAGATCCCCGAACCCTCAGACGTGGCGCCGGACCACTGCTCGGGTGGCAGCCCGGCGGGGACGAATGAACGCCTGACGCGCGGATCCCGTCTCAGTGGAAACGGAGCATCTCAGGGAGGCCTATGTCCATACTGAAGAAACTGCTGGGCCGCGGTTCAGAGGAGCCGAAAGCCAGAATCCGGGTATGCATCGAGTGCGGCATGCCCGTCGATGCACACAAGGAGTGGTGCGCCATCCTTCAAACCCAGCATGAGATGGAGCGCAAGGCGCAGTCCCGCTGACCTCGAGGCGGGCGACGCCAGGCGCTGGCGCTTCAGTCGCCTTCAGTCCTTCAAACCGGTCAAATCCGGGCTCAAGCGCTCGCCCTTGCTCAGCAGCTCGTCCCACGTGACGACACCGCCACGATAGGCGGCGGTGCGCCCCAGGATTGTGACCAGGTTGCTCCGCACGCTCTCCGCGACCGTGGCGTTGCTGTAGTCCCGTCGCTGGATGCTGTCGTGGAACGCGGCGATGTTGCTGACGGCACCCTGCTCGTAGATCGTGGGCGTCTGACCGCCGCGGTAGAACTGCTTGCCTCTGATCAGCACCTGCCCGCCGTACTCGGTTTCCAGGACACCGTCGGAGCCGAACATGCGGTTCCTGATGCCCTCGGGCCGCGTGCCGTGCCCGTTGAACTGGCGTGAGCTGAACGTGATCCCGACGTTGTCGGCGTACTGGAACACGACGCTGAAGGTGTCCCAGCACGTGCCGACATCGCGGAACTTGCGCCCGCCCGTCCCATAGGCTGACACCGGAGGGCCGCCCATGATCCAGCTGGCCACATCGAGTGTGTGGATGTTCTGCTCGGTGATGATGTCGCCCGACAGCTCGCGCGAGAGGCCCCAGGCGCGCAGGCGGTCTTCGGCCCCATCCGATCGGGCATGTTCGGCCTGGGCCTCGAACGGATCCTCGGCGTGATAGGTCGCCTCACCGAACGCGAACCGTCCGATGGCCCCGTGGTGCACGCGGCGCACGGCTTCGATGAAGAGCTCGTTGGTCCTCGTCTGAAAATCAACGAGGAAGCACAGGTGGTTGGCTGTTGCCTTCGCCGCGCTCTCCTCGACCGTGGTGCAGCCGGGAACATCGACCGCGACGGGTTTGGCCAGGTAGACGTGCTTGCCCGCGGCCACGGCGTCGGCCGCCTGGCCTGGGTGGAAGAACGGCGGCGTTTCAATCGCCACCGCGCTCAGCTTCTGCTCGAGGAGGCGCCGATAGCCGGAGAGCCCCGTGAAGCGCCGTGCGGGCGGAACGCCGAGCTTGTCGCCCAGCCCGTTGACCCGGTCAGGAAAGTAATCGGCCGCCGCAACGATGTTGTAGCCGCCATGCTTCTGAAACAGATCGGCGATCCAGCTGCCGCGCCCGCCGCAGCCGATGATGCCGAGATCCACCTTGGCACTTGCGCCTTGGGCCACCTGCGGTCCAACGACCGAGAGCGCAAGGGCGGCCGTGCCGGCCTCGGCGAGGAAGTGGCGGCGCGAGAGCCCGGACGCACGCGACTGGCCGCCGTCGGCTGGTGACACTGACATGGTGATCGCTCCGGTTTCGGGGGCCGACGTGTGAGGCGTACGAGGGGCTCGTCGCCTGAGTCGGTCCGGCCACAATGTACCCTACTCCCCGCGAGACTGCGGGTTGCGTTCCTTGAACACCGCGAACAGCCACCACAGGCTCGGTACGACGGCGGCCACGCCGAGCGGCAGCGTCGCGGCGGTCAGCGACAGCGTGGATGGGGGTGCGGCGGCTCCAGCCACGGTGAGGTCCGGATACACGAGGTACGGCCATTGGGCCACGGCCCATCCGGCAAGCAGGACGACCACTTGCGCGGCGCCAAGCACACGAGCGCGGCCGAAACGCCATCGCCATAGCTCATACGCCGAGGCTGGCGCGAGCAGCACACCCGCAGCAATCAGGCCCAGCGCCGGCATCGATGTGAGTCCATCCCACAGGCGAGCGGCCCCCGCGCGAGCGAGCAGCAGGGTGGCGATCGACGCCACGCCCGCTGCGAGCCACGTCGCGAGTGCTCGCCGGCGGAAGTCGGCCTGCAGATCCTCGCGCGATTCCCAGGCGAGGTAGACCGCCGCCAAATACGCGCACAACAGCAGGGCGAGGATGCCGGTCGCCGCGGGGAACGGTGCCCGCCACGCGGAGCCGGACTGGATGGACACGGTTCCGCCGATCACGCCTATCCCTCCCGTCGAGATCGCGCCAAGACACATGCCGAGGAGGATGGGCGACACCGCGCTGGCCGCCCCGAAGATGTGGCCCCACGCGGCCTGGGCTGCCGCGGTGGGTGCGCCATAGGCCCGGAACACGAACGCCGAGCCGCGCAGGACGATGCCGATGAGCACCAGATGCAGGGGCCAGAACAACGCCGTGCTGATCGCGGCGTAGGCGAGAGGGAAGCAGGTGAAGAGCAGCACGATGAAGAAGATCAGCCAGACATGGTTCGCTTCCCAGACAGGCCCGATCGCCTCGGCGATCGCACGTCTCTGAGCCGCGCGGCGCGGCCCGCTGCTGAGGAGATCCCACACGCCGGCGCCGAAGTCGGCACCGGCCAGCAGCGCATACGTGATGAGCGCTGCCAGCATCACGAGCGCGAAGAAGCTGTCGAGCGCCATCAGTGCTCCGCGGCTGCCGCGCCCTCATGGCTGGCCAGACGGCGCAAGAAGAACACGAGCAGCATCAGCAGTGCCGCGTACACCGACGTGAACAGCGCGAGGGAGCCCCAGACGTCGCCAACGGGCGTGACGGCATCCGCGGTTCGCATCACGCGGTAGATGACCCAGGGCTGCCGTCCTGCCTCCGTGACGACCCAGCCCGCCTCGAGCGCGACGAATCCGAGCGGGGCGCAGAGCACCAGCGCGAGCAACAGCGCGCGCGGCAATGACGCCTCGACTCCGCCCGTGCGGTGACGCCACCGGATCCACCAGTACCACAGCGCCACGAGCAGCATCGCCACGCCCGCGGCGACCATGATCTGGAACGCGACATGCGTCACGACAACGTTGGGCCACTCGTCGCGGGGGAAGCGATCGAGCCCCGCCACCTCGGTGTCCACGTCGTGATCGGCGAGAAAGCTGAGCATCCCCGGGATCTCGAGCGCGTAGCGCGTCTCGCGGCGATTGACGTCGGGAATCCCCCCAATCCGCAACGGCGCCCGGCGTTCCGTGACGAAGTGCCCCTCCATCGCGGCAAGCTTTGCCGGCTGGTGATCGTGGGCACGCTGCGCGAGGAGGTCGCCGACGGCGGGCTGCAGGAAAGCGGCGCCGCTCCCGGTGAGCATGGCGATCGCGACACCGAGCTGCTGGTATCGCATGGCGCCAGGTCCGGCGCCGCGCCCGCTGCCTCGCCACAGGGTCCACGCGTATGCGCCCGCGGCAGCAAAGCCGACGGCCTGGTACGTCGAGAGGGTGGAATGCGCCGCCATCAGCGGCCAGGCAGGATTCATCAGGACGGCCCACGCGTCGACGTCGATCGGCATCCCGTCCGGTCCGGCACGGAATCCGACCGGATGCTGCATCCAGGCGTTCGTTGCCAGCACCAGAATGCCCGAGAGCGCGCCGCTGACGGCCACCCCACACCCGCACCACCAGTGCGCGCGTGCGGAGAGGCGCTCCCATCCATAGAGATACAGTCCGAGGAAGATCGCTTCGACGAAGAACGCGTAGCCCTCGAGCGCGAAGGCCGGCCCGATGAGCGGCCCCGCGAACGCCATGAAGCGTGGCCAGAGGAGACCCAGCTCGAAGGAGAGGGCGGTTCCGGAGACGGCGCCGATGGCAAAGGTGACGGCCGTGAGCTTTGCCCAGGTGTGCGCCAGCGCCCGCGCGTCGGCATCGTGGTGACGCAGCCAGCGCCGCTCGGCGATGATCATCATGACCGGCATCGCCATGCCGATGGCCGCAAAGATCATGTGGAACCCGAGCGAGAGTTCCATCTGGATGCGGGCAGCGGTGAGCGAAGACATCGGCGTCTCACCACTCTACCGCGGCCGGGCGCCGTGCATCGCGACAGCGCAGTGGTGGGTTGTCGGACGACGAATGGGCTCGGACCTGAGGCGGGCCCATTCCATGAAGGCAGGTTCCCGGTGGGGCGATCAGAACGCGGCGGCGCCGGCCTCGGCGACCGCGTGATCCTGATCGCCGCTGCCGCCGCTCACGCCCACCGCGCCGACGACGGCGCTGCCCGCGCTTCAGCGGCACGCCGCCCGCAAAGATCATCACCCTGCCGTCGTTCGATGCATGGATGCCGAAGAACTGTCCGCCCGACTGCGAATGCGTGGCGAGGTCCTTCGTCGTGATGTCGAAGGCGCGCGACGTGAAGGCCTTCTTCATCGAGATGTCGATGCTCCCGAGCCACGCGCCGTCCATGCGGACGTGCGACACGAGATTGCCCCCCGCGTCCACCACGGCGATGTTCATGGGCTGCCCCAGTTCTCCGGCCTTCCGCTCCGCGGCGGCAATGACCCTTCGTGCATCTTCGAGACGAACCATCGAGACCTCCCTCCTCACCTCCTGGCACTTTCCGCATCGTCATTCGCGAACTCGCCGACGTGCGACACCGCAGGGTGTTGTACCAGGTGCATGTCGATGTCCACCGCATCGGCCCCGAGTCGAATCGAGAACCACAAGGCCAGCCCGACGACGATGAGCGCTGTGAGCGCGACGAGCATCAGGAGATACCACCCGAGCATCGACAGGGGCGCGACCAGCTCCGACTCGGCCTGCGACACGGCTATGACCCAGGGCAGCGCGGGATAGCTCGCCCCGAGCTGGCTTGCGGCCACTCCGACGACGTGCTTCGCGCCATCCGGAGTCTGCGCGGTGAAATGGGCGGTTCCGATCGGGCCGGTCGCCCAGAGCGCGTCCATGCGCTGCTTGAGCGTGTCACTCGCGAAGAACCGCGCCTTCGGATCGGTGGTGTACCGGCTGAACACGATCGTGCCATTTCGGCGGAGCAGCCACGCACTGCCGGTCTGACCCGAGCTGCAGGTTTCCCACGAGCGCCAGCATCTCGCGGCTGTCGCTCACCACCTTGAGGACGCCCGCCACGCTCTCGTCGCCGAGGCCGCTCACCGGTGCCGAGATCTCGATCGCGTAGGCGCTCGCGCTCGGGTCCCAACGCACGTCACCGATGCTGACCCGCCCGCGCCGGCCGTCGTCGAACGCGGCAAGCCACCAATCCTCGTCGCCCTGGAAGTAGTCGGTCGTCGGATTGGAGGCGGCGATCAGCCGGCCCTGGCGGTCGGTCAGGATCATCTCGCGATAGATGCGATCGTGCGCGACGATGTCTGTCAGGTACTGAGAGGCGGCATTCTTCAGCGCCTGGGCCACGGCGGGAGGCTGCTGGTGCGACTGCTGCCACTCGCGGTCGACGGTGTCTGCGGCCGCACGGTCGAAAGGACGCGCCGAGCCCGCCGTGGCCTCGCGGCGCAGGTCCGGTGTGCGGGCGAGCAGCGAGACGTCGAGAATGCGGCGATACACGTACGCGTCGACCCCCGCCGCGGCCTGCTGGGCCACGTCCTGCAGGTGACGACCATAGCTCTCAGCTGAGGCGGTTCTGGCCGACCCTGAGCACGAGAAGCGTGCCGACGATGAGCGCGGGCAGGCTCACGAGAAGAAACACCGTGAGCACGCGCTGATTGAGGTGGGGGATGCGTGCCGCCATGGGGCCCTCCGAAAAAAACGAACGAACGAGGGGCGGAAGGTACTGCCCATGACTGTGGCCCCGCGGATTGAGGTTGTCAACATCGGCTGTGAGCGGAACGGCGGCGGACACCGTCGCCAGCCCAACCGTCGATGAAGAGCCAGGGCCCATGAGCGCCGGGTCACCCCTGTCCAGCGTCCCGGGGGGCCTGTCGAGCAGGATTTCATGGGCCGAAGTGACCGCCAGGCGTGATGACCGTCCCAGTGGACGCGCGTCGATCCCGTCGCGACCTCCACCCTCGCACTTGACGACCAAGTGAAGTGGGCACTATGCTTGCGCCGAGGTCCACTTGAATGTCCAGTGAACGAGGCGCTCGCGTCGAGCTGCTGCAGGGAACCCTCGATCTGATCGTGCTGCGGGCGCTCGCCACCATGGGCCCGCAGCACGCGTATGGGCTCGCCGGCCGGCTCGCCCAGGTTGCCGACCATCCGCTCAACCTGAACCAGGGCACGCTGTATCCCGCCCTCGTGCGGCTGGATCAGAAGGGCTGGATCAAGGGCACCTGGCAACGCACCGAGAGCAACCGCGAGGCGAAGTACTACGCCATCACGAAAGCCGGCCTGAAGGCGCTCGACAAGGAGACCGAACGCTGGCGGCGCCTCGCCGGCCTGGTCGACAAGCTGCTGCTCCGCGAGGTCGAGCCATGACGTCCCTCAGGCGTTGCCTGCGGCGCATCCTGGCGTTCCTCACGCCGGGATCAGCCGAGGACGAGCTCGCCCGCGAGATCGCAGCCCATCGCGAACTCTTCGAGGAGGATCTGCGCCGACAGGGTCTCGACGCACGACGACGCCCGCGCCGTCGCCAGCCGCGGCTTCGTCGGCGTCGAGGCGGCGAAGGACGCGCAGCGCGACGCCCGATCGTTCGCCTGGCTGGAGGACGCGCGGCGCGACGTGCGCTACGCGGTCCGGATGCTCGGGCACGACACCGGCTTCACGATGGCCATCGTGCTGACGCTCGCACTGGGCATCGGGGTGGCGACGGCCGTGTTCAGCCTCGTGAACGCCGTCGTCCTGCGGCCGCTCGATTACGGGGATCCCGATGCGCTGGTGCAGCTGTACGAGACGGGGAAGCGCGAGGGCGGGGAAGCCGACTGGGTATCGTTCCCCAACTTCCGCGACTGGCAGAGCGGCAGCCGCGTGTTCGAGTCGATGGCCGCGTACCGGTTCCAGCTGGTGACGATGGTCGGCGGCAAGCAGCCGGAGGGCGCCGTCGCGCTCGAAGCGACCGATCGGCTGTTCGCCGTGCTGCGCGTGCCGCCGGTGCTGGGGCGAACGTTCGTCCGGGGCGAGGACCGGCCGGGCCGTCCGCGCGTGGCGGTGATCAGCCATGCGCTCTGGCTGCGGCAGTTCGGGGGCGACCGCGCGGCCATCGGGCGGAGCCTGGCCGTCGACGGCGCCGCCCACACGATCGTCGGCGTGATGCCGCCCGTCATTCGCGTTTCCGGCCACGGTGCCGGGCGAGAACGTGGTGCCGATCGATCTCTGGATCCCGATGCGCCCGCACGATCTCGAGCACCGCGGCAGCCACAACTTCTGGACGATCGCGAGGCTGAAGCCCGGCGTCAGCCTCGAGCGCGCCCGCGCCGAGATGCACACCATCGCGGACCGCCTCGCACGGACGTATCCGCAGACGAACCGCGACTTCGACGTCGCCGTGACGCCGCTCCGGGAACACGTGGCCGGCGCGGCCCGCCCGCTGCTGCTGTCGCTGCTCGGCGCGGTCGGCTTCATCCTGCTGCTCACGTGCGCCAACATCGCCACGCTCCTCCTGTCGCGCGCGGAGGCGCGGCAGCGCGAGGTGGCCATGCGGCAGGCGCTCGGCGCGAGCCGGGGCCGGTTGATTCGCCAGATGCTCGTCGAGAGCCTGCTGCTCGCGTTTGGCGGCGCGGCCGCCGGGCTCGGCGTCGCGCACGCAGGCACGCGCGTGCTCGTCAGCCTGGCGCCAGCCACGATCCCGCGTCTCGACCAGACCTCGGTGGACGGGCCGGTGCTCGGGTTCATGGCCGTGATCGCCATCGCGGTCGGGCTCCTGTTCGGCCTGGCGCCGGCGGTGCTCGGCTCGTCGGTGCAGGTGACGCACGCGCTCAGGGATGGCGGGACGCGGGTCACCGGCGCCGCGGGCCGCCGCGTCCGTCACACGCTCGTGGCCGCGCAGCTCGCGCTCGCCGTCATGCTGCTCGTGGGTGCGGGCCTCCTCGTCCGCAGCTTCATCCGTGTCGCGGGGCTGGATCTCGGCTTCCGAGCGCCGCACGTGCTGACGGCGATGATCGATCTCTCGCCGGCTCGGTACGGCGACGCCGCACGGCAGATCGCGTTCACCGACGAGGTGCTCCGCCGGGTGCACGCACTCCCAGGGGTCCAGTCCACGGGCGTCAGCAACTCGATCCCCTTGACCGGCATCAACGACCAGGGCGGCTTCATGGTGGAGGGCCGGCCCGATCCGCCGCCCGGCACCCAGGGTCCCCACGCCAATCGCCCGCATGTGTCGCCCGGTTACTTCGCCGCCATGGGGATTCGCCTCGTGAGCGGCCGCCTGTTCGACGAGCGGGATAGACAGGACACCGTGCCGGTTGCGGTCGTCAGCGACGTCGCCGTCCGGACGTACTGGTCAGGGCAGAATCCGATTGGCCGACGGCTGGCCACCTGGGAAGACGGCGGGCCCGTCTGGCGCCAGATCGTGGGCGTTGTCCAGGCCACCCGTCACTTCGGCCCGGAGGCGCCACAGAAGGCCGAGGTTTACGTGCCGGTGGCCCAGGCGCCCGTGCCGTACATGACGCTGGTCGTGCGCACGCAGGGCGACCCGACGGGGCTGATTTCTGCCGTTCGGGGCGAGCTCGCCGCGATCGACCCGGAACAGAGCGCGTTCTGGTTCGAGACCATGGATGACCTGGTCGCGAAATCGACGGCCCGCCGCCAGTTCCAGACGGCCCTCGTGACGATGTTTGCGGTGCTCGCCCTGCTGCTCGCCGGGATCGGTGTCTACGGGGTCATGGGATACATGGTCGCGCAACGGCGCCGCGAGATTGGTGTGCGTCTCGCGCTCGGCGCAAAGCCGCGCGACGTGGTCGCCATGATCGTGGGCAGCGGCCTGTGGCTGACGCTCGCAGGGGTGGTGGCCGGCATCGCCGGCGCGCTCACGCTCTCGCGCGTGCTGGCCGGCTTCGTGTACGGCGTATCGCCGCTGGATCCCGCGACCTACGCGGGGGCCGTGGTTCTCCTGGCGACGGTTGCGGCACTCTCGGCATACTGGCCGGGCCGAAAGGCGGCGCGCATGGATCCGCTCGTGGTGCTGCGCGACGACTGAGGGCCCCTCTCCTACGAGAGCACAGCCACCGAATTAACCCGCCCCGAGGTCATTCGCGCCGACTGCAGGTGCTAGAGCTCCTGAAGTCGCATATAGTGCGCCGCAATGACTGCCCCCACTCACGCGCGGTACCGTGTCGTGGCCCTGGCCACGACCCTTGCGATGATTACCTACCTGGATCGCGCGTGCATCGCGACACTGGCGCCCGGAATCATGCGCGACCTGGGACTGACGACCGTCCAGATGGGCTACGTCTTCACCGTCTTTCAGCTGGCGTATGCGCTCTTCGAGATTCCGACGGCGTGGTGGGCAGACCGGAAGGGCACGCGGTCGGTGCTGTCGCGGATCGTGATCTGGTGGTCGTGCCTCACGGCAGCAACGGGCGCCGCCTTCAGCTATCCCGTCCTGCTCGCCATCCGGTTTCTGTTCGGCGCGGGTGAAGCCGGCGCCTGGCCGTGCGTGGCGCGAACGTTTTCCCGCTGGATCCCCCGAGGCGAGCGCGGAACGGTCCAGGGCATCTTCTTCGCGGGGGCACACCTGGTCGGCGGCTTGACGCCGGCACTGGTGCTCTGGTTGCTCCAGTTCCTATCGTGGCGGGAGATCTTCGTCTGCTTCGGCGCGATCGGTTTCGCGTGGGTCACGGTGTGGCTCATGTGGTTTCGGAACGATCCCTCCGAGCACCCTGCGGTGAACGCCGCCGAACTGCAGACGATAGCCGCGGACCGTCTGCCGGATGCGGGCCATTCGGCGGGCCGCGAGTACTGGCGCGCGCTGGCCACCAACAGAAACATGATTGCGCTCTCCGTCATGTACATCCCGAACTGCATGATCTTCTACTTCTGCATCACCTGGTTGCCGACGTATCTGCGGCAGCGGCATGGGTTCGACGCGACGAGCCTTGGCATCTTTTCGGGATTGCCGCTGATCGTCAGCATGCCCGGAGATCTGCTGGGGGGAGTGGTAACAGACCGGCTCGTGTCACGCTACGGCCTGCGCGTCGGACGCTGCGGGCTGGGTGCGGTGGCCTACCTGATTGTGGGCCTCACTCTTCTCGCTGCCGCGGGCTCGTCAACGCCCGTGGTGGCCGCTGCCCTCATCGCGATGGCCACGGGTGTGACCATGTTCACGCTCGGCGCCGCGTGGGCCACTGTCATCGAAGTGGGGCGCGACCACGTCGGCGTCGTGGGCGCCACGATGAACTCGGTTGGCAATCTTGCGGCGATGCTCAACCCGCTCATCGTCGCGTATTCGGTGCAGTGGTTCGGCAGCTGGAACGTGCCGCTGTACCTGATGGGCGTGCTGTTCCTTGTCGGCGCGTTCTGCTGGACAGTCGTGGACCCGAGCCAGCCGATCTTTGCGGAAGGACGGATGCACCCGGGTGCTCGGCTCGAGCCGACCGAGCCCGGGCGGGCGTGAAACGCAGCGCTTGGAGCGACGGTCTAGGCGACCTGGGCTCTGAGCCGCCGCGCATATGCACCGGCACCAGACCGCCTGGTCGGCCGGTCGTTGGTCACGAGGCTGCAAATGACCGCATTCCTGATTGTCGTCGCCACCGTTCACGCGCTGTTCATGATCTGTGAGCTGTTTCCCTGGCGATCGCCTGTCTTGCTCACCATGGTGAGCAAGAAGCTGCCGGATCTGCCAGGCGACGGCCACGAACCGCAGGCACGCAAGTGGAGCCAGCAGCAGAGCCCGCTCGTCGCTACCATCGTGCAGAACGCTGGTGTCTATAACGGCATACTTGCCGGGGGGCTGCTCTGGGCTGCGATGGCTGGCGACCCGGCCCGTGACGTGGCGCGGGTGCTCCTCGCCGGCGCGGCTGTTGCCGGCATCTTCGGGACGGCAACGCTGAAGTCGCCGGTCACGGCCCTCCAAGCGATTCTCGGAGTTGTCGGGCTGCTCATGCTCGATCGCTGACTGGTGCGCTATCGCCCCCCTCGTTAGACCCTGAGCTCACTGGATTGAAAACACTCTCGCCGGTGCGTGTCAGCTATGGCGCGATCTGCTGGCGGATTCTCGTGAGCTCCGTCCGGGCGTCCTCGAGCGACTTGAGATCCGAGCCCTCGATTGCGCCCTGCTGTTTGAGTGCTTCAAGCAGTCGGACCGCTTCGTCATAGTCCCGCTCGGCCGAGCGGAGGTCGTCGAGCGCGCGTGGCCCCTTGCGCCGCCCGAAGAGGGCGTAGGCCTCGCCACGCCCGGTGAGTGCGAGCGCCAGTGCAACACGCAGCTCGATGTCGCTCGGGTTCTCGGCAGACAGCCGGCGGCTCATGTCTATCGCGTGTTCATGATTGGCGAGCGACGATTCGCGACTCCCGAGCTTCGCCTGCGTCGTGGCGAGCCCGTTGTAGTCGGAGGCGAGCTGCGCTGCCACCGCTTCGTTGTCGGGGTCTGCGGCGCGAAGGCCCAGATGCAGCGTGAGGGCCCGCTCGAACTGGGGCAGGGCTTCGCGGCGGCGGCCGAGGCTCTCGAGCAGCGCGCCGACCTTGAAGATCCCGATGGCTACGTCGTTCCTGGCTGCCGCGTTCCTGGGGTCCGCGGTCGCAAGCGCCTCGAACCCGGCAAGTGATTCCTTCAGCTGTGCCAGGGCTTCATCGGGCCGCTTCAGGGCCAGCAGCACGTCGGACGTGTTGCTCTGCACCACCGCGAGGTTCCGGCGCAATGACGCGTTGTCGGGATGTGCGGCGACTGCGCGCCGGAAGATCGCGGCAGACTGGTTCATCTGATTGAGCGCGCCGGCGAAGTCTCCCAGGTTCGGCGCGTTGGGGTTCCCGAGAATGGTGCCAAGCTTCTGAAAGGCAATCCCGAGCTGGCGCTGATTGGCGGGATCGTCAGGCGCAGTCGCGGCCACTTCCTGCATGATTGCGAGCGCGGTGCGCCGATGCGCGAGCGACTCCGTCAAATTCCCGGTCGCCGAAAGCAAATCGCCCACGCGGCTGTATGCGGCCGCGAGCTCCCGCCGTGCGTCCGGTGACACCGACGCAGCGCTGCCCGCCTCCTTGTGCAGCGCCAGGCCCTGCTGCGCGAACGACAGCGCGCCGCGCGTATCGCCGGTGGTTGCAAGCCCGTCGCCCAACCGGAGGTAGGCGGTGCCCACCTCACGACGCAGCGCGGGATCCGCCGCCGTCGCCGCCCCGAGCGACTCGTACATCGCAACCGCCTTCTTGTAGCTGGTGAGAGCGCCTGCGGTATCGCCCAGATTCGGCGTGAGCGGCCGGCCCTGGACGTCGCCGATCTTGACGTACGCCCCACCCAGCTCCCTGCGCAAGTCCGCCCGGGCACCCGCGCCGCGCGAGAGCTTGTCGAGATACTCGAGCCCCCGGTCCACCAGCAGCTTGCGTGCGGGCGTCGATCCCGGCAAATCCCTGATCGCGTCGTGCACCTCGAACACGAAGGAGTTCGCCAGACGACGCACGTCGTCGAAACGTTGCTCCGCCTGAACACGTTCGGCGTTGGCTCGCCTCGCCTGCGAGGCCGTGCCCGCCACGCCGGCGACGAGCGCTGCGAACACCGCCGCTCCCGCCACGACCGCCGCCCGATTGCGGCGGACGAACTTCGAGGCTCGATAGCGCAACGTATCCGGTCGCGCGATCACGGGAAGGCCCGCGAGGTGTCGCCGTACATCCTCCGAGAACTGATCGGCCGACGCATAGCGCCGGTGAGGTTCCTTGCTGAGGGCCTTGAGGACGATGTTGTCGAGGTCTCCCGCGAGGCGCCGGCGCAGGCGGTGGGCGTCGGCGTCGGTTGGCCGCCGGCCCGTTCCAGACGTCGATATCGCAGGCGCGTCGGCGCCGGTCGCGACGTCGTCGTGGGCAGCGGGGTCGAGCAGCTGCGTAACGGCAGTGCTCGGGCGCGCAGGCACCGACTCGCACACTACCCGCGCGATATCGGCGGGCGTGCGGCTCGCGAGACGGTACGGTCGCCGGTTCGTGAGTAGCTCGTACAGCAGCACCCCCAGCGAATACACGTCCGTTGCCGTGGTCACCGGATGCCCGAGCACCTGCTCCGGGCTGGCGTACTCGGGCGTCATCAACTGGGCGCCGCCGGCCGTTGGCGCCAGCGTTTCGCCCGCGAGCTCTGGGTTGAGGAGCTTGGCAATGCCGAAGTCGAGCAGCTTGGGCGTGCCCTCCGGAGTGACCAGCACGTTGTGCGGCTTGATGTCCCGGTGGACGATGAGGTTCTGGTGCGCGTACTGGACCGCGCTGCAGACCTGGCGGAACAGCTGGAGCCGGGCGGTCGTGTCGAGCTTCCGGCTCTCGCAGAAGTCCACGATGTTCTGGCCTTCGATGTACTCCATCGCGAAGTAGGGAAGGCCGTTGGGAGTCGTGCCGCCGTCGAGCAGCGCTGCGATGTTCGGGTGGTTGAGGCTGGCGAGCACCTGCCGTTCATGACGGAACCGGGTGACGATCGCCTCGGTATCCATGCCCCGCTTGAGGACCTTGATCGCGACGCGTTTGTGGAAGGATTCGTCATCGCGAATGCCGAGAAACACCTTCCCCATGCCACCGTGGCCGAGGACGCGTACCAGTCGGTACGGGCCGATGCGCGGCTCGGCGGCTGCAAGTGCCCCGGCGAGCACCGTGGGGGCGCTGTGATCGTCGTCCATCAGAGCGGGTTGATCGGGCAGGTCGTGTGGACAACGCTCATCGTTCATCCACGCCGTGGAACACCTCGGCCCTCACGACGAGGCCGTCCGCGCCAAAGGTCAGATTCTCGGAGACTCGCTTTCGTCGACCACCAGTTTCGGATTCGTAGATAATCGCCAACTCCCGCGTGCCAGCGTCCCACAACACCCGATCGACCGCGAAACGTAGCGACCCGACGCGTGCGACCGCCGTGTTCCAATACTCACGGAGCGCCTGCTTGCCGACGACCGTCGCGACGCCCACCACGAGCAGCGCGGTCGGACTGGTGAAGGTGACGTTCTCGTCGAAGTGCGACAGGACACGCTCGACAGCGAGCTCGTTCCATGCGGCCGCCCAGTCATCAGCAAACGCGCGCGCCTGCTCGCTTGTCATGTCCGTTCCTCGTGTTCGCCCAACGCGCCCAGGAATAGACCCTGCCTCCGTCCGCAGCCGTCCGCGGCGAAGCACAGCGCTGCGGCGAAGCACCGCGGCTTCGGTCAGGGCCGCAGGGACGCCGACACCGCACGCCTCTCCAACCACACCGCCATCTCGCCCGGCCCGCGATGGGACCACGCGTAGTACGGGATCGCCGTGAGCCGCCGCGGGCGGCCGGCCTGGTCGGTCGCAGCTGCGCGCACCACCGTGACCCCGCCGAGCAGGTCGGATCGGTGCTCTTCGTCGAAGGCGGCACCGTCGGGCACAACAAGATTGAGCACCGCGCCGTCGTTGTCGACCCATTCGGCCGCGTACACCAGCGGCCCACGTTCGAGTGCGACCTTCCCGCGCGTGTCAGCCACGTGCGCATCGGCGACCACCCGCCGCACCGGCATCGGTAGCACGAGCGTCACCGTGTCGCCCGGTTTCCAGACCCGCGCGATGATGGCGTAGCCGCGGCGCAACGCCGGGCTCATCCGCTCACCATTGACGCGCAGTTCGTATGCGGCTCCCGCCGTATCCGCGTAGCGATAGAGCGCGCTCGGAACGGGCTCGTTCCGGGCCCACCCCGGGATGCGTACACGCAGTTCGAAGGCGCGCGGCCGGTCGGGCGTGATCGTCAAAGCGATCCGTCCGTTCCATGGGTAATCGCCCGTCTGCTGCACCACCACGCGCGTGCCGCCCACGACGGCTGACGCGCGGCTTGCCGCGAACAGGTTGACAAACAAGGCGTCGCCCTCGACAGCGTAGATGTAATCCGGGATCGACGGGATGAACCGGGCGAGATTCGTCGGGCAGCACGACGAGTCGAACCATGGCTTCCGCGAGAGCGCACCATGGTTGAACGCGTATTTGCCGTCGGACTCGAGCGGATTCGGATAGAAGAAGGTATTGCCCTGGAGCGAGACGCCGGCGAGCGCCGCGTTGTACAACGAGCGCTCCAGCACGTCGACGTAGCGCGCGTCGCCCGAGAGCAGGAACATCCGCTGGTTCCAGTACACGTTCGCGATCGACGCGCACGTTTCGCCGTACGCCGTCCGGTTCGGGAGCTCGAACGCGTCGCCGAAGGCCTCGCCCTTGTGCCGCGCCCCGATGGCGCCGGTGACGTACAGCTTCCGCGACACCACGTCGTCCCAGATGCGCTCGACCGCGGCCCGGTAGAGCGGGTCCGCGTCGAGCGCCGCGATGTCGACCATCCCCAGGTACATGTAGGCGGCGCGGACAGCATGGCCGACCGCCTCGCTCTGCTCGGTTACCGGCTGGTGATCCTGGTTGTAGGTGCCGTAGAGCTTGCGCGTGGCGGCACGCCCCCGCTGATCGAGGAAGAAACGCGCCAGGTCGCGGTAGCGACGCTCACCGGTCGCGTTCGACAGCTTCACCAGGCCAGTCTCGATGATCTGGTGCCCGGGCGGAGTCGTTCGCTTGCCGGGTCCGAACGTCCGGGCGATCAGGTCCGCGTTCTTGAGAGCCACGTCCAGCAGCGTGCGACGGCCGGTTGCGCGGTAGTGCGCGTACGCGGCCTCGTAGAGGTGGCCCGAGTTGTACAGCTCGTGGCTGCCCTCGAGCTCGAGGTCCCACTTCGGACCGGGCTTCAACCACTCCGCGGGGCTCTTCGTGGGATCGATCGTCTTGTAGGTGGTGAGGTATCCGTCGGGTTCCTGCGCCGCCGCAATCTTGGTGATGATGCCTTCGACGAACCGATCGAGCTCGGGATCGGGGTGGTTCTGGAGTGAGTAGGCGGCACCCTCGATCAGCTTGTACACGTCGGTGTCGTCGAACGGCATTTTGCCTTCGTAGGGTCCCTCGTGGCGGGCGGCCCTCTCGAAGTTCCGGATGCGGCCCTCCTCCGCGCTCTTTGCGAATCCGAACGGGATCGTGACGGCCCTGTTCGTTTCGATGCGCGGCGCCCAGAAGGCGTCGGTGAGCCGGACGTCTGAGAAGGGCACCGCCGTGATGGGATACCCACCGCCTGACGCATCGTTGGCCAGACCGAAGGCAGGCGTGAGGAGGACGAGCACGAAAATGAGGCGGAGAATCTCGCGGCCGACCTGCGACAAAGGCATACGCGAGTGTATGCGTGGCGGCTGGGTGCCGCAAGATCCGGCGGCTCGAGCGCGAGGCTCGAGCGGCGCGCCCTTTCGCGGCCGCTCTTGAACAGGCTTCCTGAAGCGCTCCGTTGCGATTCCCGCCACAGAACGGGTAGCATCCGCGGCGATGTCTTCGAACACGGGATCTGTCGAATGCACCTGAGACCTTGGCAACCAGGAGGAGCCATGTTCTCTCGAATGCGCCGCCCTGTGGCGCTGGTCCTGATCGTGTGGCTGATGACGGGCGTGACGTACGCGCAGGAGCCAGAGCCAGCCACACGGGCGGACGCTGATCGAGCACGCCGCAAAGAAAAGGACGCCGCAACACAGCAGTACCGCCCCAATGCCTTCGAGCGGACGATCAAGTTCTTCGAGGAGAAGGGGGTCTTCCTGCTCGACCGCGAAGGGTTTTACCCGAAATTCGGCTCACTCGCCGTCGGCAGCGGCTTCGCGTACGGCGCGGGCTTTCGCGATCGCGATCTCTTCAGCGACAAGGGGCGGCTGGACCTCTGGGCAGCTCGCAGTGTCCGTGGATACTGGGCCACCGAGGCGCGGCTGACGTTCCCGAAGCTTGCGTCCGATCATCTGTTGGTCGAGTCCTGGGTCGGGCACCGCGATTATCCCGAGGAGGACTATTTCGGCCTGGGGCCCTCCTCCGACCGTTCAGACAGAACCAGCTATGCCATCAACTCCGATTTTGTCGGCGCTCGAGTGGGTGTGCGCCCCCTGTCCAAGGCTCTCCTCGGCGGCGGCCTCGAGTACCTGAATCCCCGCCTCGGGCCCGGCCAGGATGCTCGCCTGCCGTCGATTGAACAGCTCTTCGACCCTGGAACCGCACCGGGTCTCGGAGAGTCGGTCGACTATGTCCGCTCGATGGCCTTCGCCGAGATCGACTATCGCGAGCCGCGGAACGCACGACGGGGCGGATGGTATCGCGTCGAGTTCTCGCACCTTGACGATCGCACGACCGGCACGCACACGTTCAATCGCGTCGACGCGGACCTGCGGCAGTTCATCGGGTTCCTCGCTGAGCGCCGCGTGCTTGCTGCCAGGCTCTACGTCTCGACCTCGGATACCGACCAGGGGCAGGTCATGCCCTTCTACCTCATGCCGACGCTCGGCGGCAATGACACCCTGCGCGGGTTTCGCGAGTATCGGTTCCGAGGGCCGCATGCGATTCTGCTGCAGGGGGAGTACCGCTTCGAGGTCTGGAGCGCCCTGGACGTCGCACTGTTCTACGACGCAGGGAAGGTCGCGATGACACGGTCCGATCTCGATTTCGAGCATCTTCAAAGCGACTATGGCATCGGGTTCCGCTTCAATACGAACGCGGGAACAGTGCTGCGCGTGGATGCGGCGTTCGGGAGCAGGGATGGCACGCACCTCTACATCGTCTGGGGTGGCGTTTTCTGAGGCCTGCCGATGAGAAAGCTCACACTCTCCATGCTCGCGGGCGCGCTGGTCTTGCTGTCTGGCGGCGCAACATGGTCTGCCGGGCCCCGGTTCTATCCCGACGACCCTATCTGGACCGATGACGACCGTGCGTTCGACGCCTCCAAGGTGAAGCCGATCGAGGACACGAACGGGTACGACTTCGTCGTGAACACCTTCGGCAATCCAGGCGAGCGGCGTGACGTGCGGGCACTCAACGTCAATACCGTTGACGAGGTTCCCGATTCCAGCTGGTTCACGAATCGCATTGGCCGCCGCGACATGCCGGTCGCGGAGGTCGTCAGGGGCCCGGACCGCACCGATCGCCTGTCGCTCGACGGCTGGGTGGTAACGGGGGGAAAGGGTTCGGGTGTGCAGCCCGGCTTCAGAATGACCGACCCGCAGGGCCAGCTCTATCAGATCGAGGTGGATCCTGTGGCCAATCCGGAGATGGCGACCGGGGCCGAGATCATCGGCACGGCGTTCTATCACGCCATCGGCTACAACGTCGTCGAGGTCTACCCTGCCGAGATCGATCGCGCGTCGCTCGTGCTCTCCGATAAAGCCATGATCCGCGACCCGCTGAACGGCCGGCGACGGCGGATGCGGCAGGTACGATCTCGACAACGTCTTCGAGCGTGCCGCACGGCAGCCGAACGGCCGCTACCGCGTTCTGGTCAGCCGCTTTGCCCCAGGCAGCCCGCTCGGCAACTTCCGCTATTACGACACTCGGCCAGACGATCCCAACGACATCGTTCCGCACGAGCACCGGCGCGAGCTGCGGGGCGCACGTGTCTTCGCCGCGTGGCTCAATCACGATGACTCCCGCGGGATCAACAGCCTGGACATGCTGGAAACGGCGGACGGACGCGGCTGGGTCAAGCATTACATGTTCGATTTCGGCTCCATCCTCGGTAGCGGCACCGTCTACTCGCAGCGCCATCGGTCAGGGTACGAATACATCTTCGAAGCGGCGCCGGGCTGGCTCACGCTGGCCACGCTGGGCCTCTACGTGCGACCCTGGATGCTCGTCGACTATCCGGACGTCCCCGCGTCCATCGGCCGGTTCGAGGGCGACGCCTTCGATGCTTTGAAGTGGAAGCCGGAGTACCCGAACCCGGCATTCGAGAACATGCGACCGGACGACGCGTTCTGGGCCGCGCGCATCGTCAGCCGCTTCAGCGACGAGATGATTGGCCGCGTCGTGCAGAAGGCCCAGTACTCGGACGCTCGCGCAACGGAGTTCATGACGGCGACGCTCATCAAGCGTCGCGACAAGGTGGTGGCCGCGTGGCTGAACCAGGTCTGCCCTGTTGTCGAGCCGGTGCTGAACGATGACGGCCGGCTGACGTTCGAGAACGTTGCCGTCGCGGCCCGCGCGGCAGCCGCACCCTGATTCCTATGATCTGCAGTGGTTCCAGTTCGACAACGCTGCGAACGCCCGCACGCCAGCTGGCGAGGCGACCAGCGCGTCACCCACGGGACGTGCACCCGCGGGGCTGCTCGAGTCCGGCGAGTACGTTGGCGTCAGCATCAGCGCAAGACATCCACAGCAGGCCGGCTGGGCACGGCCCGCAGTCTTCTTGTTCCGGCGCAGCACCTCCGGCTGGTTGCTGGTGGGGGTGGAGCGGGGCTGATCGCCTGGCGAGTCGAATTGCCCTTGGGTCAGCGTTTCCCTTTACCTCCACTTCTCGTCAGAATGGGCGCATGTGCCATCGCGTCAACTGCTCCAGATGCGGAAAGCCCACGTGGGCCGGCTGCGGACGACACGTGGAACAGGCGCTGAAGGGAGTTCCGCGCGAGGATCGCTGTCAGTGCCCCCGGCCGAAGTCGCTGCTCGCGCGGTTGCTCGGACGCTGATTACCGCTAATCCGCGTCTCACCTCGCGCCTCGCTCCGCGGGACAAGAGAGGGAGCAAGCGACGCAGTGCGCTTGCCCAGCGCCGAATCCTGCGCTAGTGAATCAGCACGCTAATCCGCGGCTGACCATGGAGGTGCCATGACACCGTCGCGCCGCCGATTTCTCGAGGCTGTCGCGGCTATCGCCGCAACAGGCGGCGCCCGACCACTGGCGCAAGTGGCGCCGGCCAGCGCTGCCAGCATTCCGCCGCGCCCGATTACGGGATCCGACATCGGCAGCCTCTACCCGTTCGTTCAGCAGCAGGCGGATCGCTCGCCGCTCGAACTGTCGTTCCTCCACTCCCGGTTCACGGATCTCGCGGTCTGGCAACCCATCGCACGCGCCACCGTTCTGCGCCAGTTGTCGGTACGAACCTCCGCCCGTTCCGCCGGCGGCGCAGGTGGTGCGGCGTGAGGACCGTGGTGACTACGTGCAGGAATACATCACGTTTCAGACGACGCCCGACATCCGTGTGCCGGCCTATGTGCTCATTCCAAAGAAAGCAAAGCTTCCGGCACCGGGCATCGTCGCGCTCCACTGTCATGGCGGCTTCTACGTCTGGGGCAAGGAAAAGCTGGTAGACGCCGAACGCGAACATCCGGCACTGACCGAATACAAGCAGGAGCTCTATCACGGTCGGAGCATCGCCAGCGAGCTCGCGCGCCGCGGCTACGTCGTGATCGTGATCGATGCCTTCTACTGGGGCGAACGCCGGATGCTCCTCGACGACGATCCCGCGTCGTATCACGATCGGTCAGAGATGACTCGAGAGGACGTATCGAAGTTCAACCAGCGCTCGCAACAGGGCGAGCAGCTCGTGGCGCGCAGCCTGTTCACCGCCGGTATCACGTGGCCGGGCGTCGCGTTGTGGGACGATCTGCGAACGGTGGACTACCTGGTGTCGCGCCCGGAGGTCGATGCGACACGCCTCGGTTGCGTGGGTCTGTCGATGGGCGGATATCGGAGCTTCCTGCTTGCGGCGCTCGAGCCGCGCATCAAGGTCGCGGTCGACGTGGGCTGGATGACATCGTTCGCCGCGCAGATCAGAAAGCACGTGGTGAACACGATCGGGCTGACGTTCCACATCGGCGGCCTGTATCGCTATCTCGATCTGCCCGACCTCGCCGCGCTGATTGCGCCGCGGGCGCTGATGGTCATCAACGGCTCGAAGGACACGCTGTTCGCGCCTGACGGTGTGCGCGCCGCTTTCGACAAGATCGGGGCGTGCTTCCGTAAGGCGGGCGCAGCCGATCATCAGCGTTGCCGCCTCTATGACACCCCGCACGAGTTCAACCCGCAGATGCAGGCCGAGGCATGGGAGTGGCTGGCCCGGTGGGTGAACACCCCCCGCTAACCCTTTGGTGTCGGGGTTGCCTCCGTCTCGCCCGGTTCTGTCTGCGCTTTCGGGGCCGGCCTGTCCTTTGACGGTTGCTCGCCGCTCTTCTCGGACGGCTTCACCGTCGAGCGGACGACCATGAACTTGTTGAGCACATCGAACCAGAACGGCGCGCCCTGGGAAATCGCGAGGCCTGTCACCAGAATCCCGACCAGCTTGAGAAAGAATTCGCCGAACGTGTCCGGGACACGCCGCCGATCGTCTTTGTTGCCTGGTGTTGCCCTGGTCCACCCGATCGGCAGCCCCAGCGCGTTCACCGCGTCATAGGCACCGTGAAGATTTCTGGTCGCCTGGGCGTCGACCTCCTCTGGCGTGCCCCCTGCCGTTGTGGTGGGTACCGGGGTCCTGATGCGCTGTTCGGCCGCGGCAACCAGCGAGGACCGCAGCGCGCCGTCGCGCGCCAGGGCGTTGGCAATGTTGATCGTGTCGGCGTTCACAACGGCGGCCACCACGAACCCGAGCAGCAGCATCAGCACGGTCGTGCGTCGCTTGTACCAGCCGGACACCCGATCCATCATCCCGTCGTACCACTCCTCGATATTTCTGCGCGCCTTCTCGATGTCCCCCTGGGCTTCGTCGATGAGCGTCAACAGAGCCGTCCTCAACTCCCGGTTCGGGAGATGAGTGGCCACGACTGCGCGAACCGCTTTCAAGTCAGCCGTAACGCCGGCGGAGCCGCTGCCCGGAGCGTCACCGGACGCGCCCCCGGCCGCCGCCGTCGACGCCATGTTCCACAGGGCCAGCGCGAATGTGCGAGAGGGGATATAGGAGGGAAGCTTGGCACCGTCTCGATAGAACGGCCTCACCAATCCGTGCGCGTACAGTTGTGCGGCCAGGTCGACCCCGCCACCTGCGGTGTCGTTGAGAAGCAGCGTGATGCCCTTCTTCAAGTACTTCGCGCGGTTGTTGAACTTGGCTTCGATGTATTCGCCGACCGCCGAGCACAACAGGCTCAAGAGCATGTAGACGAACAGCAGTCCGATCGCCACTTCAAGGATGGTGGACCCGAACATCATGGCCATACTCCTTCGGACTGCACGATCGTTGGCTGAAGCGGGGATGTGCGCACTATACACGCGGAAGAGGGCAAGGCTCCGCCAAAAGGATCCATCGGCGGTTCTGATACGCTGACCAGGCGAACGGATCAGCTCATTCACACCGCAGGGCGGCGATTGGGTCCGCGCGCATGGCCCGCCGCGCCGGCACCCAGCAGGCCAGCAGCGCGGCGGCGCCGAGGAGCGCTACCACGGCGGCAAACGTGAGCATGTCCGTGGGGCTGGTCTCATAGAGCAGCGCACCGATGACCCGTGTCGCCCCCCACGCTCCCACGATCCCGATCCCGATGCCTGCGCCGGTCAGGGCGAGCCCCTGGGCCAGGACCATGCGCAGCACGTCGGCGGGCCGCGCACCGAGCGCCATACGGATGCCGATCTCTCGTGTCCGCTGTGCGGCGATGTACGCGATTACTCCATAGATGCCGACAGCGCCAAGCACCAGCGCCACACATCCGGCAATGGCCAGCATGACCATGGCAAAGGACGTTTGCGCCATCGAATCAGCCCGAATCTCGTCGAGGGTCCGTACGGCGGCGAGCGGGACGTCGGGGTTGACCGACCAGATTGCCCTGCGGAGCTCCGGGAGGAACCCCGGTGAGTTCACGCGAGTCGATCTGACGGCGTAGGAGATGATGTTGCTGCTGTAGATCTCATTGACCATCGGCCAGTACACGATCGGCGTGGCCGGTTGATTGAGGCCATCATCGCGTTCCTGGCCAACCACGCCTACGACTTCGTACCACGTGGGCCCAAATCCCCGCACCCGCTTGCCGAGCGCATTCGCGGGGCTCCGCCAGTACTCGCGCGCCAGTGGCTCGGAGATGAGGACGACAGGCCGGACGCGGTAGATGTCGTCCCAGGTAATCGCGCGCCCCGCCACGATCGGGTTCCCCATGGTCTCGAAGTACCCGGGAGCGACGCTCTTGAACCGGCGGAGCGGCGGCATTCGCCCTTCGGGGACCTGGACATGCTCCACGAACAGCGGATTGCTGTTGTCTTCGCCGTCCATCGTGATCGAGGAGGAGAGCCCAACCGACACGACGCCCGGCACCTGCTTCAGGCGCCGGGCGATCTGCTCGTGCGTGCGCGCGAACTGTTCCCCGTTCCGGGTGATGTCGACCGGGATCGCAAGCTGGAACGTCTGCACTTCTTCCGGGTGCGTGAAGCCAGGGTGGACCTGCCGCATCGCCACGAACGTCCGAATCATCAGCCCCGAGACGATCAACAGCACCAGGGCGAGTGCGACTTCCGCAACGACCAGCGCGTTACGCGTGCGCAGCCGCGCAGGAGCATCACTCGTCGATCGGCCGCCTTCTTTCAGCGCCGTCGCATCCACGGCGCCGAATCTCACCATCGGGACGAGGCCGAACAGAACGCCGGACAACAGCGAAATCGCGAGGGTGAAGAGCAGCACCGTCGGATCGACGGCGATCTCGTCCACACGCGGCAGTCTCGCCGGCGCCATCCACCGCAACAGGCCGATCGCAGCCTGGGTGAATGCCAGACCCAGCACGCCAGCCGCGAGTCCCAGGAGCACAGCTTCCGACAGCAGCTCGCCGGCGATGCGGCCGGGACTTGCTCCGAGCGCCGCACGCATCGCGAGCTCCTGCTGGCGGCCCTCGGCGCGCACGAGAAAGAGGTTTGCCACGTTCGCGCAGGCGATGAGCAGCACCAACCCGACGGCTCCGAGAAGAACCCAGAGGACGCGCCCGATATCTCCGGTCACGTCCTCGGACAGTGGTCGAACGTTCGGCCGGAGCCTGAGCTGTTCGTGTCCATCCCTGAGGAAGGGAATCATCCGTGCGACGTCTGCGTTGGCTTGCGACAGCGTGACGCCCGGCTTCAGGCGCGCCAGCGCCTGGAAATCGAACATCACGAAACTCACGCGTTCGAGCTGCATCGGCAGCAGCAGGTCCGGATCGGCGCGCAGGAACCTGAAGGAGGCGGGCAGGACCCCGATGATCTCGCCGACCGCTCCATCGATTCCGATCGGTCGGCCGACGACGTCGGGGGCGCGGCCGAACTTGCGCTGCCAGTAGCCGTGGGTCAGCACCACGCGCAGCGGGCTGCCCGGGACATCGTCCGCCTTGTTGAACAGCCGGCCAAGAGCTGGCTGCACCCGCAAGAGCGGCAGCGTCGGATGCGTGACCGACAGCACCTCGACACGCTCCGGCTCACCGCGCCCGGTGATCGACACCTCGTTGGACTCCCATGCGCCGATGTCCTCGAACACGCGCTGGTTGTCCCGGTATGTGAAGTATGTCGCCGGCCCCTGGTTCATCACCGCGAGGTTGACCGCCTCGCCGCGGTGATACACGCCGACAAGCCGCTCGGCATCATGGAAGGGCAGCGGCTTCAGCAACACGCCGTGAACCACGCTGAAAATGGCCGCGGTGGCGCCGATGCCGAGCGCCAGCGTCAGCATGGCGACGACCGTGAATCCAGGCTTGCTGACGAGGCGGCGGCCTGCGTAGCGAACATCCTGCCAGAGAGCGGCGACCATAGCGAACCTTCCTTTGCAGTGTGGGGTCGGGACTTCAGCCCCGGCCGAAATCGCGCGTGGCTGATAACCGAGTCGCCCCGCACGATCCAGACCACGTGCCCTGCTAACTAATTAGCATAGATCGGACACGGTCAATCCATTCGGAGCGCCTCTACGGGGCTGATTCGGAGTGCACGTCTGGCGGGCACATAGCTGGCCATCACGATGAACGCGAGCGCCAGGCCAGCCACGGCAGCGTACGTCGCGGGATCCGTTGAACTCACCTCGAAGAGGATGCCGCGCAACAACCCAGCGAGCGCAACCGCGGCTGACACCCCGAGGCACACGCCGATAGCGCCGAGGACCACCCCTCGGCCCGCGGTCACACGGACAATATCCTTGGCCTGCGCACCGAGAACGACTCGCAGCGCGATTTCCTTGCTGCGACGGCTCACCGCGTAAGCGACGAGCCCGTAGACGCCGGCCGCACTGAGCAACGCAGCAGTCCAGGCAAACACGGCAACCAGGGTGGTCGTGAACCGCTGTTCTGCGCGAGCCCGGGCGAGCACTGTTGCCATGGTCTCTATCCGGACCAGTGCGACGTCGTGACTGGCAGCCCTCAGCGTCCGACGTACACCGTCCGTCAATGTCTCAGGCGGCGGGACGGTCTTCAGTGCGATATCGAGCGCAACCGCCGGCATCTGCCGGTGGGGCACATACATCATGGGTCGAAGTGCATCGCCGGGCTCCTCGAGAGCTTGATAGCGCACGTCTGCAGCCACTCCGACCACCGTCATCCACGGTGAATCGCCCAGGCGCACGCGCGTTCCGATCGGGGTTCGATCGGCCCAGTGGCGCGCGGCTGCGGATGCACTGATGATCGCGACCGGCGCCGCGGGGCCGTCCGCATCGGAGAACGGACGGCCGCTCACGAGGGGAACGCCGAGGGTTCGAAAATAGTCCGGCGTCACGACCCTGAAGTCGGTATCCATGTCGATGTCACCTGCCGGACGGCCCGCAATCTGAAAGACGTTTCCAGTGTTCGGGCCGAGAAACGGCAGGCTGCTGACCCCAGCGGCCGCGACCACTCCCGGGAGCGCCGCCATACGGGTGAGAATGCCTGTCATCAGCGTTGTGGAACCAGGTGGGTCCACCGCACCAACGGTGTCCGACAGATCGGCTACGAGCACAGGCGTTGGATTGAATCCGAGCGCCCGTTGCTGGAGGCGCACGAAGCTCTGAACCATCAGTCCGGCGCCGACGAGCAGAACGACGCTCAGCGCGACCTCGACCACGATCAATGCACTGCGGCTCCGGGTTGCGCGCGCATCGGCAGATGCGTCGCGAGAACGCAGATTGTCAGACGCATGGCGGGAGGCGTTGAACGCCGGAGCCAGACCGAAGAGCCCGACCGTCAGCAGCGTGACCAGACTCGCGAATCCGAGAACCGGGCCGCTCACGGTAACGTCCTCGAGGCGCGGAATGGATTCGGTGCCGATCGTCTTCAGCACGTCAACGCCCCACATCGCGAGGAGCACGCCCAGAAGCCCTGCCGCCACCGCTAACACGAGACTTTCGAGGAGGAGCATACGAATCAGCGCTGCCCGACTGGCGCCGAGGGCCATGCGAATCGCCATCTCACGGCGGCGAGCAGTCGCGCGGCTCAAGAGCAAGCCGGTCACATTTGCGCATGCCAGGAGGAGCACGAACACCACGCCACCGGCGAGCAAAAGGATGGACCGGCGGAATTCCGGGCTCACGACCGTGTCGATGAGGGGACGCATGTTGACGCTCCAGTTCGCGTTCGAGGCGGGATGGTCTCGTGCGAGCTGATGGGCGATCTGCGCGAGCTCCCGACGAGCGTCTTCGATATCGTGGCCATGCCGCAGGCGCCCGATCACCCGTAAGTACCGCTTGGATCGTTCGGTCCAGTCCACACGCGTGGGGAGAGGTACCCACACGTCTGCCACCGTGTTGGGCAGCTCGAATTGCCGTGGCATCACGCCGACGACGATCCATGCCCGGCCGTCAAATGTCAGCGTGCGGCCCAGCGCGCCGTTCTGGCCATCGAACCGACGCTGCCAGAAGCTATGACTGATGAGAACGGCTCCCGGACCGGTCTCTGTCGTGTCGGTCGCGACCAGCGAACGTCCGAACGCCGGTGCGACTCCCAAGAGTGAGAACAGATCGACGCTCACTCGAGCCGTCGCAACCTGATCGAGATCACCTCGCAGTGTCACCGCCCGTGCGCGTTCGTAGGCGGCGAAGCCCTCGATGCTGCGTGCCCGTGCCCGCCAGTCGACGTAATCAGGCAGCGACACGGAAAAAAACGGCAGGTGCCGGTCTTCTGCGCTGGACCAGATACGGACGATGCGATCGGGCTCCGTAAACGGCAGCGGGCGTATCAGCACGCCGTGAACCACGCTGAAGATGGCGGTATTCGCGCCGATGCCGAGCGCCAGTACCGCGACCGCGGTCAGGGTGAACGACGGTGTTCGGGAGAGCGAAACCGCAGCCGACCGCAGAGTTCTGCCAACCATGCGAGCGCCGAATAGCAACCGGTGTGCCTGAACGTGACGCCTGCCCGACCCCGATCAGGGGCTTTTTCGTCGCAGGCGTCCCAGGATCGGGATAAGCGTGTTCGCTTGCGGACGTTGCGTGCGCGGTCCCCGAGCGAAGCGGATGCAGATCCTGCGGCCGAGTGGATCGGCAACGATGGGTCGGTACTCAATCTCGTAGTGCCTGCCGGTGCCGCCTTCGAGGAAGAACACCGCCGACCTGTGCATCTCGCAGTCGAGACTTGGGGGTGCCGTGCTGATGGGCGAACTGATGGGTGCGACGATGCGGCTGCCGCGTCATGGGGGGGCGCACGCACACCGGCGGGGCGTGCCCGCCCGAACTCTCGGCGCGCGCGTCGTTTACTTCAAACCGAGCTTCTTGCCAGCGGAGAGCAGTTCGATCGACTCGCGAATGCGCCGTTCGCGGGTCTCAGGTCGCTTGGCCGTGTGAATCCACACGACGAAATCGCGCCGGTACGTCGGCGCAAGCGACTGAAAGTGTCGCCAGGCTTTGAGGTTCGTCTTGATGGCCTGGGCAATGTAGGCCGGCAGTTGCGGGATTCGTGGACGTGGCGCATAGCGGTTTCCCGTAGGAGCCGCAGCCAGGCCGGGCGCGGCAAGGAGGCCGGCCGCCTTGAGCTCGTTCCACCGTCTCCGGTTGACGTCCGACCACTTGCTCGTCGGCTTGCGCGGCGTGACTTTGATCGCATAGCGATCGTGGTCCATCCGTTTGACCAGGCTGTCGACCCACCCGAAGCAGAGCGCCTCGCTCACGAGGTCTTCATAGGCCATGGATTCGACGCCGGTGTGTTGCTTGTGGCGGACAAGCCAGACGCCGGGACTGGACGCGTGGTGCTTCGCGAGCCATCGCCGCCACTGCTCCCGTGTTCGCATGTCGAGTGTGATCAGACTCTCCGCCATCGTGACACCTCAGGTCATGGTTCACCTACCGCGACGCCGGCGAGTTCTTCGGATCTCCTCCCGACAGGTCGGGTCCGCAGCCGCCTGATCCGACGCATGACCCGTTAGGCTGTTTGCGTTCCGCCGCCTCAACGGCCAGCGGGAATGACGATCTGCGGTCAGTACGCGTCGGCTGTGAGTTCTACCTTGTCGAAATGCCGCGCCCTCAAATCAGCAGGGGTAATCCAGAATTGATACACGCCTTCGCCGAAATGGTGACCGAGCCCGTCGTTCGAGGACAGTTCCAGCAGCAGCAGATGCGTCTTCGCGCGGTCCCACTGATAGCCCTGCACATCGACCGGCGGCGCGAGCATGCGATCCGGCGTCGTCGCGAAGAGCCCGTGCTCTGACTCGACGGCCAGTGCATGCCGGCTGTGCACACGCTGAGCGACGTCCGCCGGAATGCGCGCAGCCGCTTCCTGCGACTCACTGAGTGATGCCTCGACCGACATGGTCAATGCGTCGGTGATCACGAAACGAACGAGCCAGGGTTTGTCCGCCAGCCACGACCAGAACTCGTCGCTCTCGCGCTGCGGCACGGCGGCGAAAGGGAAGTGCGGTGCGGCACGGTCGAACCACGCCTTCGCTTGATCCCTTATCCGGGCGACCAGGGCAGCGAGCTCGGATTCCGACAGCTCGCGCAGTGCGTGAGTGCTTGGAAGCCTGTCACGCGTTTTGTGAAGGAGCAAGCCACTGCAAATCTGAACGGCGCGCCAGTCGTGCGGGTAATTCGCGAACGGGCGGCGCAGTCCGCCCTCCTCGTCGATGGAGTCCCGCACCGAGAACCAGTTCGACGGCACGTCCTCGCCTTGCGCGCGCCGCAGAACTTCAGCCACCAGCTTCTCGCCCGGCCACAGGAAAGGAGCATCCGGCGTTTCCCGCTCGTGCGGATCGTAGGCGTCGGGCGGAATCTTCAGAGCAATCGGCTGGAACGTCCATTTAGGCAGGAGCCTCGGACAGTCATCGGCGGACTGGGTCCATTGCCAGACGAATGTCGCCTGATCGCCGAAGGCGTGGCCGAGATCGTCCGGAGGTTCGATCGTACGCCAGTCTTTGTCTCCGCCTTCCTCATAGAGGACGCGGAAGGCATCCTGCTGTCCCCAGGTCAGGTCGTGGAAGAAATACAACACACCCCGATCCGGGAGCATTCCAAGGCGAGCAGGCGCGGGCACCTCGGAGCAATCGATCTGCATCAGGAAACTGAACGGCTTCGATTGCGCACCGGCTCCTTCGGGCCGCGGCCAGCGGAAACCTCGGGGCGCGACAGGAGCTCCGCCAAAGAAGCTCAGCGCGGGATCTCTGTGCGGCGGCGGGAAGTGCTGCCGGAATACAATCGCCTGTCTGCTGGCGGCCAGGATGTCCGGGGACGGACCCGGCGCGGCCGGAACAGGCGGGTTCAACGGTTCAGGAGCCGGCATCGTGGACGACAATCGCGGAAGGAGGAAGAACTTCCACCGCACCCAGGCGACCACGGCGCTGAACGTTACCATCAGGGATATGACTGTCCATCTGAGAACGAACGCGTCCGGGCCCTTGAGCGCACCCTGCGATGACACCCCGATTGCAAACGCCACGATCAGCAGGACACCAAAGAAGGTGGCGGCGACGCTGATCAGCGCCTCGAGCTTTGCTCGATTCATCTGTGACCCTTCCAAGTGACAGCCTGCTACTTCGTGGCGTCAAGTCCGTTTACATGCTTCGATAACCAGTCCAAAACTATCACTGAGTACGTCGGGACGAATCGCTGCAAGGATTTCATTTCTGCGTTGTTGCCAACCTTCGCTTCCAGAAGCGCGTGATTCGCCTTCGGCAGGATCCGCAGCACATAGTCCCGGTGCCCGCCCGCCTTGAGGGCCACCTCCCACGCAGCGCGGTTCTTCTCGGCCATGATGTTGTTGTCGAGCTCGCCAAAAAGTGCGAGAACCGGCAGCTGAATCTGACGAAGCGCCGGTGCCGGATCGTGCACGATCAGCGGTCGAATGAACTGAAGGTAGGGATGATCCTGTGTTGCAGGGAATGCCTCTGGCGGATTTCCTCCCATCCGAGCCGCGATCCTCTCACGCGCCGCCACGTACTCGCTCCACCCCCGGTTCGTGCGCAAGTATTCGTACTGGAGTGTCATCAGCTCGACGACTTGATCGATCATCTGCGGCCGCATGCCGTTTGCCCCCATCTCGTTTCGCGCTTGGTCGATCATGGTCTCGGCGACAGAGACGCCCGCTCCAGAGATGCTGACGAGAAAGGCCAAGTCCTTCGCCTGTGTCGCGGCCAGTGGCATCACCCACCCGGCTTGGCTCCATCCCAACATGCCGATCCCGGCACGCTGGATATCGTTGCGGGACTTCAGGGTACTCGAAAGCGGCCACAACGTCTCCGGCCAGATCGTCGAGCGACGCCTTGTTCCAGTCGCCCGTCGAGGCGCCGACACCTCGCTTGTCGTACCCCAGAACAGTCATGCCGTGTCGGATGAGAAAGCGGGCGAACGGGAGCAGGTACTCACGATCTTCCGCGCCCGACGCGTGAACGAGAATCACGGCGGGATGCGGTCCCGGAGTGGTCGGACTGATCAGAGTGCCGGCGAGCTGGACGTCGCCGTTGGAGAAGCGAACATCTTCACGCCGTTCGGTGTCCACCCGCCGTGCCGTCCGCGCGGGCGCGCCCTCACGCGACCACGTGAGCGAGGCGATCTTGCCTGCGGCATCGCGTTGAACGTCGATCAGAGACTCGATCGCAGCCGGTACCGCCGCCCCAGGGCCTGCGAAGAAACGGTCGCGATCAGTCGGATACAACGTCCGCAATTCGCCGGTTTCATCGAAAGCCACCAGCTGATTGGTTCCGGTGAGCTCTGACCACATCTGTAGATACAGGAAGGCGTCCCGGTCCCACCGGTAGGTGCCGGCGTACTCACGCAGGCTTGCTTCGTCCACCGGGCGGATGGACGGGCTCTGCCGTGAGCGCGCGATCATGGTTCCGAGCAAGGACACCAAAACGACAGCGCCGACCACGATGCTCTTACGCATCAGTACGCTCGGATGAATTCAGCGTGACGGCATTGGACCCGAATCGTGGAGTACGGGTAGTGGTTGTCGAGCCGTCTCGCGAGCCGTTCTACCTCGGGGGAATCACCGGCAGCAAAATGTGCGATGGTCGCTCGGCATCGTGATACACGGTCTGCTGTGCAACCTTCACCGCGGCTGTCGTGCCGAAGGGCGCGCCGGTGTTGGGATTACGATCGAATTGTGGAAAGTGGCTGCTGGTCACATGGACGCGGATCCGATGGCCCTTCAGAAAGGCGACGGATGTTCCCACGAGGTCAATCTCGAACCGCTCGGCCTTGCCCGGTACCAGCGGCCGCGGCGCGCTGACGCTGTCGCGATATCGCGCCCGCATGATGCCTTCGGCCATGTTGTAGCTCGACCCGTCCGGGTATACATCCACCAATTTGGCCACGAAGTCGGTGTCAACGGCGTCTGACGAGGCGTAGAGCACGACTCTGACGGGACCGGTCGCCTCGAGCTCCTCCTGCAAAGGCATGGAGTCGTAGATGAGCACGTCGCGCCGGGCCTCGATCGGTCGCTGATCCTGGGGTCCGGCCGCGGTAGGCGTGCCGCAGCAGTTGTTGCCACCGGTTGTCGGTACCGGATCGTCCGGGTCGTAGCGGAAGCGATCCGGAGGGGAGGTGCCACCGGGTTTTTCCCACGTCAGCCCCCCGTCACCTCGATTGCTGTTGGCGGCCCCGCCGCTGGTGAAGTAGAACGGCCGATACTCCGTGCGCGCAAGCGGGTATTCACGCTCGAAGACCCACTCGTTGCGGCCCATCACGAAGAGCTTGACCGGCGCTTCGGCGGCCAGCCCGTTGTCGATCCCCTTGAGCCAGTAGTCGTACCAGCGAAGCTGGAGCGCATTGGCGTCGATGTTGGCGTCAGGACCGAAATCGAGCGCGCCCGTCTTCTGCGACGGTCCATGTCCCCATGGTCCCATGACGAGGTGGCTGCGGCGCGCATTCTCGCTCGCTCCCTTCTGGCTCATCCCTACATAGCCGCGTAGCGTTCCCTGGCTGAAGATGTCGAACCAGCCGCCCAGGGTGTGCACAGGGATGGCAATCTTGTCGAACTGCTCCTCGACGCTGAGAGGCTTCCAGTAAGTCGTCGTAATCGGGGTGCGCGAGCCACTCGTCGTAGAATCGGGCCTGGCGCCCAACGAGTTGCTGCATCGTGTTGAGCGGCAGGTGCCACTGCACCTGGTCGTAGTGGATGCCGCGCACGCCGGTCATGGTGTGAGGACCGGGGTTCTGCATGATGCGCGACTCCATGCGCACGGGTCCCCAGCCGAAGTTGAACGATAGTCGCCAGCCGCCGTTGAGCGTGATCCAGTCGTGATAAATGCTCGTGGACGCGACCATCGGGAAGATCGTGACGAGGCTTGGCGGCGCCGCCTGCGCGGCCCGCCATTGGTTCTGTCCGAGATAGGAACCACCCTGCATCGCGACCTTGCCGTTGGACCACCGCTGCTTTGCAGCCCACTCGATGACGTCGTACCCATCCTTCTCCGAGTTGAAAAACGGCTGCCAGCGGCCCTCCGATTCGTGACGTCCTCGCACATCCGCGTAGACGTAGACGTAGCCCCGCTGTGCGAAATAGACGGCCGCCTCATAGGCAGTGGGAAACCGTTCCGTGCTGTAGGGCGTTTTCGAGACGAGCACCGGATAGCGCCCATCGCCAGCCGGGCGGTACACGTCGGCGAACAACAGGACGCCGTCGCGCAAGGGAATGGAGACGCGATTGTCGAGTGCGATGTCGTTTCTGGGCGGCGCATCAGCCGGAAAACGTACCACGGACGCGCCGGGGCTGACCGCCGGAGGCTCGCCGACGAGGATTGACGTCAGAAGGGCAACGATGAACACCGCGGGGTGCCGCATGCGTCAGCCCTTGGTGTCCAAAACCTCACGCAGGCGTCTGGCCACGACCTTGTCCTCGCCAGGCCGCATCATCCACACGCCCACGAATAGGCCTTTGTCGTCCTGTCGAAGGCCAATTGACGGGTCGCCATCGAGCATCGCCTTGATCACCTGATCCGCCGTGAGGCCCTTCTCCGCGGCGTTCCACGACACGCGAACGTGCGGCACGTGGTTGGCGACTTCGGGCACGAAGATCTCTGCGGTCACGCCGGCGACGTCGGATGCCGCTTTTCTGATCACCTCGGCGCGCTGGTCGAACTCCCGTCGCTCACCCTCGTGATCTTTCTTCAGGTACAGCTCGAGAGCCACCAGCATGCCGAGCATCTCTTCCTTGTTCACCTTCATCCCGCGACCGATCGTCTCTGAATTCGGCGGACCGTTCAGGCGGGCGGCAGCGATGAGGGGCTTGGGGCCCAGCAGTAGCCCGGCGCTCTGCGGTCCGCGGATGCCCTTGCCGCCGGAAAACGCCACGAGATCGAAGCCCATGTTCGTGTACTTCCAGAGGTTCTCGACGGGCGGCACGTCGGCCGCGCAATCGTTCAGCGTTGGAATCCCATGCTTTTTGCCCAGTCGGGCGAATTCCTCGTCGCGGATCTGTCCGACGCTGTTGTTGTTGTTGTAGAAGAGCATCATCGCAGTCTGTTCGCCGACCGCTTGCTCCATCTGCTCGGCGGTCTCTACCTCCACGAACCGCACGCCGCAATTGGTGACCGCGTGGTCATAACCGAAGCGATGCGATTTCTGGACAATCACCTCGCTCTTCATGCCGGTGAGATTCGGCAGCGCAAGGACTTTCGCACGGTCGGTGCCTGTGAGCACGGCCGCAGTGCCGAGCGTCAGCGCCGATGCGGCGCCCGAAGTGACCATGGCCGCCTCCGCATGGACGAGCGCGGCGATGCGCTCGCCGACGCGGTCGTGCAGCTCATCCAGCATCACGAATTGCTTGGACGCGTACTCGATCGCATCCATGACCTCCTTGGGCATCAGCGAGGCGGTCATGGCAGTAAAGGTACCGGCGGCGTTGATGAATGGGCGCACGCCCAGCTCTTCGAAGTAATCGCGCCCGCGCGCCATCGCCGCCGCTGCTGTGGGCGTGTGTCCCGCGATGAGCCCTCCCAGCAGCGGTAGTCCCGACAGGCTCCCGAGAAACCGTCTGCGACGCATGCGGTCACCTCCTCGACCCGCGGGCCGGTCGCGAGTCGGGTGGATTGTCAGTCATCGCGTCCCATTTGACAATCGCCACGGCTTGGGCGGAATATCTCGGCCACTCCAGCCATCACCACCATGATTCGAGTACAGGGGTTCGCGTCATGCCAAGTCGTTGTTCCGCGCACGACCATCTGCGGTTCTCTCGACCTCTGATCGTCCTGGTGTTGGTGATCCTCGGGGCCGCGACGAGCCCGGTGGCGAGTGCCCAGACCACCTCCACCACGATCCTGGGCACGGTCGTCGACGCCTCAGGGGCGGTACTCCCGGGCGCCAGAGTCACCATCGTCAACACCAGAACCGGCATCAAGCGCGACAGTGTCGCCTCTTCAACCGGTGACTACGTCTTCCCGCTGGTCGACGTCGGCGTGTATGACGTCATGGTTGAGGCCGATGGGTTCCGGCCCGAGACGCGTCGCGCCGTCCTGGTCGAGATCAACGAGAAAGTTCGCGCCGATTTCGAGTTGAAGCTTGGGGGCACCGAGGAGCGCGTCGAAGTCACGGCCAACAGCTCTACGCTGCGCACCGACGATGCGACCCTGGGCCAGACGATCGAGCAGCGTCGCGTGGAAGAGCTGCCGCTGAACAACCGGAACATCGGCGCGCTCGCGATCCTGCAGCCCGGCGTGCAGTACGGGCCGCGCAGCGGTTCTGACGGCCAGGGCTTTGGCCAGCGCCAGGGCGGCCAGGGCATTCCGATCCCGGGTATCGGCCTGTCGTTTGTCGCCAACGGCCAGCGCGAGACCAATCAGCATGCGACGCTCGATGGCGTGGTCGCCACTGAGGCGCGCGTCAACACGGTGACGTTCAGCCCGTCGCCCGAGGCCATCGCTGAATTCAAAGTGCTCTCAGGCAGCTATTCCGCCGAGTACCGGCTTCAACGCCGGCGCGCAGACGATCATCGTCACCAAGTCGGGCGGCAACGACGTCCGGGGGTCGGTGTTCGAGTTTCTGCGCAGCGATCAATTCGACGCCGAGCACTATTTCCAGAATTACTTCACGCCGGCGGGCAGTCCGCCTGTTGAAAAGGACAGTCTGCGGCAGGACAACTTCGGCGGCGTCCTGTCGGGGCCTCTGATGATCCCGAAGCTGTACGACGGCCACAACAGGACGTTCTTCATGGTCAACTACGAGGGTCGGCGGCGGAGGCAAGGTCGGCTGGCGCAGACCGCGAACCATCCGCCGACCGCCTTCCGTAGCGGCGACTTCAGCTCGCTCCTCGGCCTTTCCACCCCCATCTTCATCGCCGACCCGCTGAGCTCGAGTCCGTGCACGGCTGGCGACCGCAGTGGTTGCTTTGCCGGAAACATCATCCCGGACAGCAGAATCTCGCCGGTGGCCAAAGAGCTGATGGTGTTCTGGCCCGAGCCACAACAGACCAATGCCAACCCGCTGGTTGGCGCCAATTTTACGGGGTTCGAGGAGCGCGATCTGGACGATGACCAGATGTTCCTGCGCATCGATCACAACGTGTCGCAAAACGATCGGATCTTCGCGCGCTACGCCTTCGACGACGTCAGCTATACCGTGACGCCGGGCGACAATCCGAACTTCACGTACTTCGTCGCCGGACGGACACAGAACCTCGGCGTGGCCTGGATTCACATGTTTTCGTCCACCTTCATCAACGAGGCGCGCTACGGCTACAACCGGTCGGTCGACAACACGCTGAATCCCCGGGCCAATACCGACTTTGACGTGCAGGCCCTCGGCCTCACCGGCTTTCGCGTCGTCAACGACGGCAACCGGCCGTTCACCCCGCGTGAAACGGGTGTGCCGACCATTACGGTCAACAGTTTTTCAACGCTCGCGGAGCAGGACGGCGGCAACGGATTCGACTACAACAACCTGCACCAGTTCAACGACAACCTGACGTGGGCGCACGGCTCCCACACAACGAAGATGGGCTTCGACTACCGGTGGCTGTCGCTGTTTCGCGGCGCCGCCAACGTGCCGCGAGGCGGATTGAATTTCAACGGCGATATCGCAAACAACGGCTTCGCAGCGTTCCTGCTCGGGTTACCGTCGAGCACGGTGACGCCGGAGGGACTGCCACTCACCGAGACGCGGCAACAGCGACTCGCGCTGTACGCGATGGACGACTGGAAGGCGACGCGCAAGCTATCCGTCAACTATGGCCTGCGCTGGGAGTACAACACGCCGGCGGTGGATATTGACGGGCTGTGGCGTAGTCTAAGCTTCACGCAGCTCACGAGCGGGCTGCCCACGCTGGTGCCGGAGATCGGCACCGAGTTCGAGTTCTACAAGGCTCAGAAGTCGCTGTTCATGCCACGCATCGGGCTCGCGTATCGTCCGGCCGAGGATTGGGTCCTGCGTTCGGGCTTCGGCATCTACTACAACGTGCACCAGTTGAACAACTACACCATTCTCAACCTGAACCCGCCGAAATCAGGCACCAGCAACTTCACGAATTCCTCGTCGGGCGGCAGGATTACCAACAGTGCCGGTCAGCCCATCCTGACCTACGCGGAGCCGTTTGGCACCGTGAACCCCGCCAACGCGACGGGCATCAACGCGCTCAGCCCCGACAACAACCAGCCCTATACGACGCAGTGGAGCCTCGACGTGCAACGTCGCCTGCCACTGGATTTCGTGCTGTCGGTGGGCTATGTCGGGAACAAGGGCACCCATCTCGATCAGACGGTCGAGTTGAACGCGCCACCGCCGGCAATCGGCGGCAACGTCAACGCGCGGCGTCCGATCCCGTTGTTCGCAGACGGACCCAACGGTCCCACGCGTCCGCTCAACCGCCTGCGGTGGCTGACCTCTGATGGCAACTCCTGGTACCACGCGTTGCAGGTCAACGCCCAGCGACGCTTCAGCCGCGGCTTCCAGGTCAATGTCGCCTATACCTTCGGGAAGGCCATGGGCGAGGGCTACGGCCGCAACGAAGGCGCTGGCGCAATCCCCAATTCGTACCAGAACCCGCGCGACCGGGCCGCCGAGAAGACGCGCTACGGGTTCGACGTGCGTCACAGCACGGTAATCAATTTTCTATACGAAGTGCCGGTGATTCCGATGTTCCAGGAGAATGCCTTACGGCACGTCTTCGGCGGGTGGCAGGCCAACGGCATCGTGCAGCTGCGAACGGGGCTGCCGTTCACGGTGACGCAGGGCAACACGATCAACACGGTTGAAGGGCACGTTCGCCCCGACCGGTTGAGCGACGGTGCGCTGTCGAGTCCGACCGTCAACAAGTGGTTCGATCCCGACGCCTTCCGCGTGGTGACGTGCGCCGAGCCTGGCGCACGAGGCACGGCCGCTGGAGACGAGTTGAACGCGTACCTGTCGCAGTTTTGCCACTACGGCGATTCGGGCCAGGGCATCCTCGAAGGGCCCGGCTTCAAGAATGTCGACTTCTCGCTGATGAAAGACTTCGAACTCAACGGTGACATGCGCGTGCAGTTTCGGTGGGAGATCTTCAACCTGTTCAATACGCCGCAGTTCGGTGTGCCAAACTCGGCGCTGAACGCCTCACCGGCGTTTCTGCCCTCGGTGGCGGGCGGCGCCTTCCCGAGCCAGGTGACGCCGTCGCGCGGGCCCGGATCGATTTCGACGTTGGCTGCGCCGATGCGGCAGATGCAGTTCGGCCTCAAGCTGCTGTTCTGACCGACTGCTGTGGAGCGACCACCGGCTTTGGGCGTCGCGCACCGCCTCGCAACCGCGTCGCCGGCAGTGTCGGTCGCCGTAGCCGCGCAGTACCGGATCCAAAAACGGAATCGATAGCCCGCGACCTTTCCCCTGTTCGCTTGTCCGCTCTTGCGCGTTTTGAAGAAAGACAATTGTTTACCAGCCCGCCCTTGGCGTTGTCGGTGGCCTATGTCCGCCGTGGATGAGTACACCGAGTGGATTGCTCCTGAGTAGATTGCTTCTGCCAGAGAGCAGGCATCATCCGTATAATGCGCACCGACACCGCTCGAGGCTTCCGGGCGGCGCCCGGTACTGTTGTGCTCGACGGACGTTCGTCCGTGTGGGCGGCTGACGCACGCGTGCTGTAGTCGGAGGTGATTTATGACTGCGAAGAAGCGCACCGGGTCACGAAAGACCACACGTCTCACCCGAGGCAGGAGCGTGGCAGCCCCGAGTGAGCGAGGGGCAGCGGACCTTCCGGATTACGTCAAGGAACAGCTTTTCGGCCCCAGCGCCGCCCGAAGGAGCCGTGCGGCGCGCGCCGTCGCTCGGCGCCCGTCACATGCTGCGGAGATTCCTGCCAGGTCCGAACAGCTGCAGGCTGCGGCCGCGCAGATTACAGCCAAGGCTGCGGTGCCAATCGACAGTCTTCCCCAGGATGTGCGGGAGACCAACCGCGCGCTGGAGGGGCAGGCACATCGCTTCCACGGCGCCAAGGTCACGCTCGCCTGGTTCCCGTGGCGGCGACTCGCCTCGCCCTGCGCCGACAGGTTCGGCTACCTGACACCGCCACTCATCCGCAGCGCCACCCGGCTTCCGTTCGATCCGACGACGATCGGGCTGGTGGACCAGCTTGGAACACTGATGGCCGACCCCGGTCGAGAGACCGCGCCCGATTCGGCGATACCGGCTGGGTTCACGTACGTGGGACAGTTCGTCGATCACGACATCACGTTCGACGTGTCGTCGCGCCTCGATGCTGCGACCGACGCCAATACGGTCAACAACATGCGCACGCCCGCACTGGATCTCGATTCGGTCTACGGCGATGGTCCTGCGCTTGATGCGTTCCTGTATGCGTTTCCCTCGTCGGGCCCCTCGACGGCGATCAAGTTCCAGCTGGGAAGCAACCAGCCCGTGGGGAACGGCGGGCCGGCGGGCGCGTCGGGCACGCCAGCCGGCATGCAGACGTTGTCCGACTTCGACGTGCCACGAATCCACAACCTCGTGAACCCGGCCGCATCTACGCACACGGCCGTCATCGGCGATCCCAGGAACGACGAAAATCTCATCGTGTCCCAGTTCCATCACGCCATGTTGCGCTTTCACAACCGCGTGGTCGACACGCTCGTCGCGGCCGGGTTCACAGGCGACATCTTTGTCGAGGCACGACGGATCGTCACACATCATTACCAGTGGGCGGTCGTGAACGACTTTCTCGCCCGCGTCTGCAGCCCGGCTGACATCAATGCAGCCATCGCGTCAGTCCCAACCCCCATCGGCAGCCCTTTGCGGATGCCCGTCGAGTTCGCGGTCGCCGCCTATCGGTTCGGCCACTCGATGATTCGGGACAATTATTGGGTGAACTTCAATTTCACGAACGCCACGCTCGGCGAGGTCTTCCAGTTCATCCGGAATCCGAGGCTGCCAGTCCTGTCGACCTGGGTGGTCGATTTCAACGCGTTCTTCGACACTGGCTTCGTCGTCCCGGTCAACAACAAGGCCCGCAAGATCGACAGCGTGCTCGCGAGCGAACTCGAGTCCCTGCCAGGATTCAGCGGCATGATGGCGGTGCTGGCCCAAAGGAACCTTCGCCGTGGCGTCGCGCTGGGCCTGCCGAGCGGACAAGGCGTGGCACGGTTCTTCGGCGTCCCGGCCTTGACGGCGACTCAGCTCCAGCAGGGGCTACCTTCGGACGAAGTAGCGGTGCTCAACGCCAGTGGTGGGCTCCTTCTGAGAAGGACACCGCTCTGGTATTACGTCCTGCGGGAGGCGGCGCTGCTGAAGGGCGGCGAGCAGTTGGGTCCCGTGGGCTCGCGCATCGTCGCCGGCACGTTCGTCCGTATTCTCAAGCGCGACGCCACCTCGTACCTGAACGTAAGCGGCGGCTTCACGCCATCGCTGCCGGCCGCGATGCCCGGTGCGTTCACATTCGCGGATCTCGTGAACTTTGCGGGCGTAACCCAACCCTGATGCGACCAGGTCGGCGTAGCGGCTTCGATGAAGCCCTTGCCTGCAGCTTGCGCCGGACGATGGTGGCGGATGCCTGATGGGGAGAGTTTGGTATGCCAGCCGTTCCGCGCGAGGCGCCTTGACAGCTCCCCAGCGTCTGCGTAGGATGCCGCTCTCCCCTCGCCGACGAAGACGCCGGACGCTGGTCCGTCGCGTGCCCGGCGGCAATGTGCGCCTGTGCATCGTGCGGGCCGCCGATCATGACCAACCCAGTCGCCCTGCTCGTTGAGGCCACAGATTTCTTAACGCCCCTTCGAGCCGAACTGCAGTCGCGCGCGTTCGACGTCCTCGAGCGCAAGCATGCTCACGCTGGCGCTGCGCTCGCCGGGCGGCGCCTGGCCGTTGCCATTGTCGCGTGCGAAGGCGCGGTGCCCTTCGCGGGCATCAACACGGCTCGGGACATGCGGCGTGCCGATCCCGTCCTTCCAATCGTGGTCGTTGCCAATCCAGGTTCGGAAGAGTTGGCAATTGCAGCAATCAAAGCGGGTGTGACCGACTACTTCAAGGCGCCTCTCCAGCCCGTTGCGGTTGCGACATCCGCAGCTCAGCTCGCCCATCGATCACTCGATGCCGCCCCACTGAACTCGAGCGGTCTGGACGCGATGGTCGGAGCGAGCCAGGCGATGCACGACACGCGACATCACATTGAGCGGCTCGCGGCCGGCGACACCAGCGTCCTCGTCACCGGTGAGACCGGAACCGGCAAGGAACTCGTGGCGCAACTGCTGCACCGGCTGAGTCCGCGCCGCGATCGCCCGCTCGTGTGCATCAACTGTGCGGCCATACCCGACACGCTCCTTGAAAGCGAGCTGTTTGGGTGGGAGCGCGGCGCCTTCACGGGCGCAAACAGCGCCCATTCCGGCTATCTCAGCGCGGCGAACGGCGGCACGGTGTTGCTCGACGAAATTGGCGAGATGACGCCCTACGCCCAGACGAAGATCCTGCGGGCGCTGGACCGCCGCGAGGTGTTCCGGCTTGGGGGCACGCATCGCATTCCGCTCGATATCAGAGTGATCGCCGCCACGAACCAGAACCTCGAACAGCTCATCGCCGAAAGCAAGTTCCGCCGCGATCTCTTCTACCGATTGCACGTGGCGCGAATCGCGCTGCTGCCATTACGCGACCGTCGCGAGGACATCCCGCTGCTGGTGAGCCATTACATCTGCGAGCTGAATCGACGCTTCAATCGGCAGATCCAGGGGTTCACCGGCACGGCATTGCAGGAGCTCATGGAATACGACTGGCCTGGCAATGTTCGCGAGGTGAGAAACGTACTCGAGCGGGTGTTTGCCGAACTGCCCAGTGGCGCGATCACGTTCATCGAAACGCCACCGGGACTGCTGCAACGCGTCGCGCCGAACGAGGCCGCGCAGCACGACGAGCGCACGCGACTGCTCTCCGCTCTGGCGTCGACGAGGTGGAACGTGAGCGAGACCGCGCGTCAACTTCACTGGTGCAGGATGACCCTGTATCGCAAGATTGCGAAGTACCACCTTGCCCGTACCCACGACCACGACGTCCTCACCTGACCCAAGCGCGCAGCTCGCCCTATCCCACTCCTACTCCCGCACGGCAGCGGCTACCAGGACAGACCTCACCTGCCGCGTCAGATGCGGCGGCACGCCTTCTTGCCTGCAGGTATCGCGTCTGAACGCTCCGTCACCCCTCGTCTGTACGGGAGCTGCTGCCGATGTGGACGCATTGTCGCAGCTGTCACAGCAGGTGTCACGGGCTGTGACAGTGACGTCGACGCTGCTGGTCGGCCGCTCATTCCCGTCGACCTGACGATCGGCTGTCACCGGGGCCTGTGACAGTCCCCGTGGTCCACGCCCGCCTGTGCGCGGCGATCGTAAATACTCGCCCCGTTCTTCGTGTTTCCAGGTGCCGTCATATCGTCGCGCGCGCGGCACGGATCCTGCCATGCCCTTTCGCACGTGCGCCGATCATCCCTTTTGGTTGTCGCGTGGATGATGAGCCAAGGTCGCCCGGACTCAGCCGCCATGCCCGAGGCTCGCTACGCCAATCACTTCAGTGTGGGACACAACGAGTACGAGTTCGTGTTCGATTTCGCGCAGTTCCATTTCGGGATTCCGGCCGATAGCGGCGACGCCCTCGAGACGAGCATCGTCAGGATCGTGATGGCTCCACCCTTCGCACGTGCGCTGCTCGAGACGTTGCTCCGTGCGGTCGGCGAATACGAGAGATCGCACGGCCCGATCAATCAGGGCTAGCGCGGGGGAGTGGATGTGGCGAGCTTCCGGGCCATTGCTGCCGTCAGTCGCGCGATGCTCCGGCTGATCGAAGACGGCTGCCCACGGGCCGAGTTTCCGGATGCGCAATTCGAGCTGCAACAGACGAATGACGCGCAGAAGCTGGTCGTGGCGGAAGGAGTCACGCTGTGCCTGTACCGCGTCACGGTCAACGCTGCGTGCCGCAACCTGCCCCCGCGGATCGATCCCGACGGCCGTCGATTCCGGCCTCCTATTCCGCTCGACCTGTACTACGCCGTGTGTGCCTGGGGACGGAGCGTGGACGTACAGCAACGGCTGTTTGGACGAGCGATGAGGACACTCGAGGACACGCCCATCCTGCCGGCATCGCTGCTCAATCAGTACGGCCCCGAGTCGTCCACGTTCCGACCGCAGGAGACCGTGGAGCTCGTGTGCGACCCGGTGTCCATGCAGGATCTGAACACGCTGTGGGAGATTCAGAAGCCCAGCGTGCCCCTGATGATCACCTATGCCGCGCGCATGGTGTTCATCGACTCCGACGTCGTCCTCACCGAGGGTCCGCCGGTGCAGGTACGCGTGTTCGACATGGCCGGAGTCCGCTCGTGATCGCGGCGATGCGCGTCCTCGAACGTCTGAGCCGCCTCACCCCGCTTGGCCTGCGATTCTGGGACGACGGGACCGGTGCCGTGATCACTGATGGCTTGCACGTCGAGATCTACGCACCGGAGCGGCCAACGCGCCGTGTCGTGGCGCTGCCGAACCGCAGCGGCACATTCGTCGTGTCGAGTCTTCCAGGCGCTCCCGATCCCGACATCCAGTTTGGTGCCGCCGGAGACGATCGCTTCTGGGCCACCGTACGCACGCGTCCGTTCATCGTCGAAGTCACCGATCGTCGCGAGCAGTTTCAGCCGTTCGTGTTCGAGCTGCCGTTGCCCGCCAGAGGCCCCGCGGTGCCCTGGTGCATGCCGCAGTCGTCCCCGCCGTCGACGGTGGTTCCGCTGTTCCCTACGGCCAGTCGCCCGGTGCCGGCCGGAATGGCTGTCATCCGCGCGGACTTGCGCCAGCCCGGCACGTCGGGAGGGCGGATGTTCTTCGAGCCCGCGCCGTGGGCGGTGCTCGAAGCGCGTGTCGCGGGTGCGCCACCCGTCCGAGGGCTCGCCGATCAGACTGGCCGCGTTGCGATCGTGCTGCCGTACCCCGAACCGGCAGCGCGGCCCATTCGACCGGCGTCGCCGCCGTTTGCCGGTGGGCCGGCCCTCGTCGATCAGGAATGGGCGGTGACCCTCGACGCGTACTTCGAGCCGGCCGCGCCGGTGCCGGGGATACCCGACCTGTGTCGAACGCTGACGCAGCCGCCGGCGCTGTTGTGGGCAGATGCGCAGCAGCATCATCCGTTGGGAGAACAGGCCTTGCGCTTCGGACAGGAACTCGTCCTTCGCAGTGAAGGGGCCGACGACCGGTCCATGTTGATCGTCACACCAACGGGATCGCCACCGTAGGCGCGTCAGCCGTACCGACGCGCAGTTGCAGGACTGACGGAGGAGGAAGGCATGCCAGAGTATCTCGCCCCCGGTGTCTACGTGGAGGAGGTGTCGTTCCGATCGAAATCGATCGAGGGCGTCAGCACCACGACCACCGGATTCATCGGTCCGGCGCGGTACGGACCCACCGATCTCGAACCCGAGCTGGTGACGAGTCTCGGCGAGTTCGAGCGCGTGTACGGTGACGGGCGTCCGCTGGAGTTCGCCGACACCGGCCCGATCCCGAACTTCCTGTGGCACGGCGCGCGCGCGTTCTTCGAGGAGGGCGGCAAGCGGCTCTACGTGGTGCGGGTCTTCCGCGCGCGGCGCGACTCGAATGACGAGTCCACCGTGCTGGGCAGCGGACACGCGAGGGCGTGGCTGCCGATCAATGAACTCTCCGCGGCCGGCGATCCGGGCACGATCACCTTGCGCGCACGATTCCCTGGCGCCGCGGGACGCATGCGGGTCCGTCTTACGGCGGCACTCGGACAAAACGTGCTGGGTGCTGTCAACGGGCGGCACCACGATCGGCGCCGTCCAGGATGGTGACATCGTTTGGATTACCGACGAGAACGAACCCGGCGGCCAGTGGGCGGGCGTACCGGGTGCAGGAGTTCTTCGACGATCAGGAAGGCGAGAACAGCGTCCGCTTCTCGGATCTCTCCACCCCAACCCCGAACATGCTGACACTGCGGGGCGGTTCTCCGCCCGATCTCATTCCGGGGACGCATCGCGTCCAGGTGGTCACCCTCACCGTCACCGTGTTTGCCGGAAGATCCTGACGGCGTTGCCAGCGGTCTGGTCCGACCTGCCATTCGATCCGAATCACGAGCGGTTCGGCGTGCGCGACAGCTTCTCCGAGCTGTTTGCCGCAACGCCAGCCACCCTGGCGCAGGCGCGCTCCCTGCCGATCGTCGTGAGGCTGGCGCCGAACCGGCAGACCGGACTGGCGATGCTCGATGCCCTCAACGCGTTCTCAGGCGGCGCGATTTAGACCGCGCTCAGCGACCCGGCTTCGCCCGACGACCGATCGATCGATCGATCTGCTGCTCGATGGCGGCGACGACGGCGACCGGCCGAGATCGGCAGAATATGAAGGCGAGGCGCCGCTCGACAGCATGTGACGAGGGGCTCAAATCGCTCGAACTGCTGGAGGACATCTCCATCGTGGCGGCGCCTGGGTCCACCTACCAACGGCCGAACGACACCGTCGTACGAGCACGGATGTCGCGGCGAATCTGAACCTGCTGATCTCGCACGCCGCAGCGGATGAAGTACCGCATCGCGGTCCTCGATTCGAGCAACGCGCCAGACGATCCAGGACGTGCGCGCGCACGCGCGCGAAGATCGATTCGACGTATGCCGCGCTCTATTACCCGTGGGTGCGCTTCGTCGACCCGATCACCGGCAAGGAAGCCGATATGCCGCCGAGCGGGCTTCGTTGCCGGCATCTATGCCCGCAACGACATCAATCGCGCCGTCTACAAGGCGCCGGCCAACGAGGTCGTCAACCTCGCGATCGGATTCGAGCGCATGCTCAACAAGGCGCATCAGGACGTGCTCAACCCGGAGGGCATCAACTGCTTCCGCTTCTTCGAAGGACGCGGCTTCCGCCTGTGGGGCGCGCGAACGATCAGCTCCGATCCCGAGTGGAAGTACGTCAACCTGCGCCGCTACTTCATCTACCTGGAACACTCGATCGACAAGGGGACGCAGTGGGCGGTGTTCGAGCCCAACGGCGATCTGCTGTGGGCCAACGTGCGGCGCACGATCGAGGACTTCCTGCTGAACGAGTGGCAGATGGGGGCGCTGCTCGGCGACAAACCCGAGAAGGCGTTCTTCGTCCGCTGCGATCGCTCGACGATGACGCAGAACGATCTCGATAACGGACGCCTGGTCTGCAAGATCGGCGTGGCGCCGCTGCAGGCCGGCCGAGTTCGTCATCTTCCGCATCGGGCAGTGGACGTCGGACCGCAGGGGCTGAGGCCTGAGGCCTGAGGAGAGGACAAATGGCCGTCCTTCGCGATCGCCCATACGTGCAGTTCAACTTCCTCGTGGATCTCGGTACCGGCAACACCGAAGGCGCCGGACGCTGGCTTCCAGGAAGTCAGCGGCATCGGCATGGAAGTGACCGTTGCCGAGTACCGCAACGGCAACGAGAAAGAGAACAGCGTCCGCAAGATCACCGGGCTGAACAAGTCCACCGACGTCACGCTGAAGCGCGGGGTGATCGGCTCGCTGTCGCTCTACGACTGGCTCAACCAGATCCGCAACGGCGATCAGAACGCGTTTCGCAACGTCGTGGTCCAGCTGCAGAACGAGGATCACACGGCGGTGGTGCAGACGTGGAAACTGCTGCGGGCGCGGATCATCAAGCACACGAGCGGGCCGATGAACGCCAAGGGCACCGACGTGGCGATGGAAGAACTGGTTGTGGCGTACGAACGGCTCGAGATGGAGTAGCGATGCCGAGGTCCTCGCCAGATCGCTGCCCGGGTATCCGTTTCGTGAGCGAGCCGCCGCCGCTGCCGGAGTTCCTGCCGCGGATGGACATCGCGGTGTTCGTCGGCTTCGCGTCGCGCGGTCCGCTGACCTGCCGGTGGCAATCGAAGACGCGGACGATTTCGCCGCGATCTTCGGTCCGACGCGCCCCTGGCGTGGGATGCGGACGCGCGGCGAGATCGTCCACGCATACCTCGCGCCGGCTGTCCGAGCGTTCTTCCGGAACGGCGGCACGCGCTGCTGGGTCGTGCGTGTGGCCGGCGTCACGTCGACCAACGTCTTCCCGATCCCGGGGCTCGTCGCGCGCGATCGGCGGCACGATCACCCCGGCATTCGCCCGCGCCACGTCACCGGGCAGCTGGTCGGACGGCTTTCGGGTTGGGTGCACGGCGTCGGTTCAGCCGGTGGGGGTGGGCGCAGCCCGTGCAGACGGCGAGGGCGTTGCCGTCGACGCTCTCGTCACGGCCGGCACGCTTCTCGTTCGCGGCGACATCTTGCGCCTGCATACGGCAAGTCACCTCGGCTTCCTCCCGGTCGACGCCGCTGGTGACGGCCCCGTGTCGTCACCGCCATCCGATCGGCTGTCGCGAACGGTGATTGGCCGTCCAGTCTGGTTCCGAACCACACCCCCGGCATTGTCGCCGCCAACGATCGCGACAGCCACGGTCTTCACCGCCAGGCGCGAGCCGGATGGGATCCGAAACGTGTTCGCCCTTCAGGCTCCCGTCGTCAGCTGGATGGCTGACACCGACGGCGCGACCGTGCGGCTCGATCTTCGCATCGACATCGCTGATGCGCCGCAATCCGGCGCACTGCTCTCGGTTGCCTTCGGTTCGCAGGAACTCTGGCTGACAGTGCATGACGTCGGAGTGAGAGCGGACAGCGCGGATCCCGGGGGCGACATCGTCAGCCTGCGGGGGCGCGGGTTGTGGCGGTTGCCGTCAGGGGCGGCTGTCCTGCCCGAGCCCGTCGTGGCGTGTGATCGCGTGCGGTTGGATCTCTGGGTGCAGGAAACCGCCGTGCGGACCCTGCGGCTGGGCGACCTGGGGCTGGCTCCGGCGCATCCGCGATATTGGGCGCGTCTACAGGACGACAACGGCCGCTACCACCGCGACGACGTGCAGGGTCGCCCGATCGGCGCAGGTGAGTTGTCGGCCGAGCGGCATTTTCCTCTGGCCGGCGGTTCACCCGACGCTATCTATCTCCCGCTGGACGTGTCGCTCGATCCGGATCGCCTCCTCGGGGCGGCGCGCCAGCCGCGATCTCCGCTCGAGCGCGACGGGCTCTCCACGTTCGGCGCTGCGTTGTTCGTGGATCTCGAGCTGGTGAGCTCAACGACGGACAGTCTGATGGACGCCGGCGACCATCTGCAGTACCGAGAGCTGTTCCGAGGCGTCCTCGCGGCATCCATGCTGCCCTCGACATCGAGGAGGCGACGCTCGTGGCGGTTCCCGACGCCTGTCACCGCGGGTGGAGGCGCGGCGCCGACGATCCGCCTCGTTCCCCGATGCCCTCAGCGCCGATCGCGCGTCCGCCATGGTGGCACGCGATCGCATGCGAGACGCCGCTTCCGGATCCGCTGCCGGCCACGCCGCCGTTCGGTCAGTTCCTGGACTGCACGATCCGCCTCGTGCCGCGACCGAACAACCTGCGGCGTCTGGATGCAGGCGAGGGCGGCACCTACACCGTCGCGTGGGACACACCCGAGGAGTCGCAATCGGTGCTGGAGGAGGCCCAATCCGAGGACTTCTCCGACGCCGTCGTGATCTATTCCGGCACCGACCCACGGCTCACGCTGTACGGACGGTCGGATGGCACCTACTACTACCGTGTACGGGCCGAAATGCACGGTCAGACCAGCGACTGGTCCGATGGCCTTGCGATTCGTGTCCTGGCGGCGCGCGGGTGGCTCGTCGCCCCCCCTGAGCAGTTTGCCGACGACGTGCTAATCATCGTGCAGCGTGCCCTGCTTCGCGTGGCGGCCGCTCGCGGCGACCTCTTTGCGGTGCTCGCACTGCCCGCGCACTACAGGGAGGAATCCTCGCGTTCTCACGCCGAATTGCTCAAGCAGTCAGCCGCCGCCTATGTTGTCCCGCCCCTCGATGAGACCTCGCCTGCTGTCACGGGCGTTCGGCTCCCTTTGAGCCTGCCGATCGGGGCCGGTGAAGCGCGTGCGTTCAGTTTCGGCGCGGTGTATCACCCGTGGCTGTTCGTGCGAGAGCCCGAACAACCGGCGGGCGGCGCGCTGCTGCCGCCGGACGGCACGGTGCTCGGCCTGCTCGCAAGCCGCGCCCGCCTTCGCGGCGCGTGGATTGCTCCAGCAAACGAGCCGCTCGCCGGAGTGGTGGCGCTGTCGCCCTCAATCGCACGAAACCGGCGCGCCGAACTCATGAACGCCCAGGTCAATCTGATCACGCAGGAGCCGCGCGGCTTTCTCACACTCAGCGCGGACACGCTCAGCGGTGATGCCGACCTCGTGTCGATTGGTGTCCGCCGTCTATTGAGCCTGTTGCGACGTCTCGCGCTGCGCGAGGGGACGACCTACGTCTTCGAGCCGCATGACGCGCCGTTTCAGCGGCTGGTGCAACGCGGGTTCGAAGGTTTCCTGTCACGCATGTTCGAACGCGGCGCCTTTGCGGGCCGCACCGCAGCGACGTCGTTTCAAGTCGTCACCAGCAGCTCGCTGAACACGCCGCAGAGCATGGATCAAGGCCGCTTCATCGTGGAACTTCGAGTGGCGCCGGCGCTGCCGCTGACGTTTCTCACCGTGCGCCTGGTGCAGAGCGGCGATCGGACACAGGTGGTGGAGGAGCGCTGATGGCCAACCCGGCGGATGAAACGGTCCACTACCCGTTCACGTCCTTCAATTTCTCCGTCGAGATCAGCAAGACCGACGACGCAGCGTTGTTGTGCAGTGCCGCATTCGCGGAGTGCGACGGTCTCGAGATGACGATGGACCTGAAGACGATCCGTCGAGGGCGGCGACAACGGACGGCAGATCCGGTTGACCGGACCGATGAACTTCGCGCAGCTGACGCTGAAGCGCGGCATGACCGCGAACTTCGACCTCTGGGACTGGATCGACGGTGTCGTGGCCGACCCGTCCATCCGGGCCAACGCGGAAGTGGTGATGCTGGCGCCGGATGGGAGCGAGCGGGCTCGCTTTCTGCTCGATCGCTGCGTGCCGGTGAAGCTGAAGGCGCCGCCGCTCAACGCCAAGGACGGCATGGTCGCCATCGAGGAATTGCAGCTCGCGTACGAGTCGCTGTCGGTCAAGAAGCCCACGGCGTGAGGACACGATGCCCAATCCGGTGCGTCTCGAGAAGGCGGAGTTCCGACAGCTGGATGCCAGCTTTCAGAACGAGATCGAACCCGACACCTGGGTGAAGGTCCAGTTCAACCCCGAGACGCTGAAGGTCGGCTTTGCCAACCAGGTGAAGACGCCTGAAGGAGCTGGTGACCAGACCGGTCCTGCGGCGCGGCAGTTCGTCGGTGCCGGCACGACGAAGCTGAGCCTGCAGCTCTGGTTCGACGTCACCGCTCCCGTGCCGGAAGGGCTGCCGAAGGAGAACGACGTCCGCAAGCTGACGCAGAAGGTCGCCTTCTACATCACGCCGCAAGGAGGAGGGGGACAAGCTGGTGCCGCCGGCCGTCCGCTTCATATGGGGGTCCTTTCAGTTCGACGGCATCGTCGAATCGCTCGAGGAATCACTCGAGCTGTTCTCGCCAGAGGGGCGTCCGCTGCGCGCGAACGTCACCCTCAGCCTGACGCAGCAGCGGATCACGAAGTTCACCTTCAGGGATGCGCCCGCCGCCGGGCCGAGCCCAAAACTCGGCACGCGGCCGCTGGCGCAGGCTCCTGCCGGATCGACCGTGCAGGGCCTCGCGGACAGTCAGGGACAGGGTGGCAACTGGCAGGCGATTGCATCGGCGAACGGCATCGAGAATCCGCGCCTGCTCCAGCCCGGGCAGTTAGTGGACCTGCGCCCGCCTTCGTTGCGGGCTGAGACCTGATCGCTAACGACGGGGCGGTTTGGTTGTTCGTGGGAGCCGGCTTCATCCGGCCCCTTGTCGGTCCGCCTGGACGAGCGGCGGACAGCATTGGATGTTCCCGATGGCGGTCGTGATCAACGAATTCGAGATGGTACCTGCGCCGGCAGCGGCAGGCGAGAGAGGCTCCGGCGAGGGAGGAGCCGCGCCCAGGCGTCAGGAACCGGATCCGAATCAGGTTGCCGCTCTGATGCGGCTCGCGCGCGAGCGCGCCCAGCGCGTGCGTGCGCATTGACGTGAGCCATGGCCAACGGTGACGGCCAGTTCAAGGCGGCGCGCCCGACGATCAGTGTCGCCGGAGAAGAGCGGGCCTTCCTTGCGGAGAGTCTGACGCGGCTGCTGGTAGCCGAGTCGGTCGACGGGCTCTTCCGGTGCGAGGCGACGTTCGGAAACTGGGGCAACGTCGAAGGCCAGGCCGGGTTTCTCTATTTCGATCGCTCGCTGTTCGATTTCGGGAAGGCGTTCACGATCAAGCTGGGACGGGAGTCGCTCTTTGAGGGACGCCTGACCGCGCTCGAGGCGCACTTTCCCGAAGGCAGGCCTCCAGAGCTCGTGGTGCTTGCCGAAGACCGGTTCCAGGACCTGCGCATGACCCGGCGCACACGAACGTTCGCGGATGTCTCCGACGCCGACGTGATGGGCAGCATCGCCGGCGATCACGGGCTCAGCCCGCAGATCGACGCCGCAGGACCGACCCACAAGGTCCTCGCGCAGGTGAATCAGAGCGACCTGGCGTTCCTGCGCGAACGGGCACGGTCGATCGACGCCGAGCTGTGGATGGAAGACCGAACGCTGCACGCGCAGCGACGCACGCAGCGCAGCAGCACGCCGGTCCGCATGACGTTCGGCGCCGAGCTCCGGGAGTTCACCGCGCTCGCGGATCTCGCCCGCCAGCGCTCGAGCGTGCAGGTCTGCGGCTGGGACGTGGCGAGCAAGCAGCCGCTGGTTCACGAGGCCACCGAATCGGCGATCAGCGCCGAGGTCGGCAGGCGACGCGAGCGGCGTCAGCATCCTGAGCTCCGCGCTCGGATACGCGCAAGGAGACCCTCGCGCACGGCGTGCCGCTCGCGAGCGACGAAGCGCGGCTGCGGGCCGAGGCGCACTTCCAAGCCAATCGCGCGCCGATTCGTCTGCGGCCGCGGCGTCGCGGAGACAAGTTCTGCGCTCCGCGTCGGACGATACGCACAGCTCGACGGCCTCGGGCCTCTGTTCAGCGGCAAGTACTACGTGTCCGAGGTCCGCCACCGGTTCGATGGCGAGCAAGGCATTCGAACCGAGTTCGAGGCCGAGCGGCCGGGCATCGGACGACCGTGACGATGGAGCGGCGGACCTCGACGGTCGTGGGCGGGGCATGACGCCCCCAAGCCGCGTGGGTTGGCTGTCGTTGTGGCGGGGCCCTCTGACCCGCCCACCGAGGAGATCACGTGCCGGAGTCGATCCTTGAAGACATCGTCGTAGACGAGCGCGTCCCGTCCGGACTCGGCGGCCGCTGGTACGGCGTCGTCACTGGCGCTCGTGTCCGACATCCGCGATCCGATGGGGCACGGGCGGGTGAAGGTCGACGCTTCCATGGCGCCGACACGAGGCGCAGTACGAAGCGTGGGCACGCCTGGCGACACTGATGGCCGGCAAGCAACCGTGGCAGCTGGTTCGTGCCGGACGTGAACGACGAGGTGCTGGTCGCATTCGAAGCACGGCGATCCGCGTCGACCGTACGTGATCGGCGCCCTCTGGAACGGCAGCGACACGCCACCGGAGTCGATGGACGGCGGCCGGCAACAACTATCGCAAAGTGCTGCGGTCGCGGAACGGCGTCAAGGTCACGCTCGACGACAAGACGGCCAGGAGCGGTTCGTCGCCGAGACGCCGGGCGGCCAGAAGATCACACTCAAAGACGGCCCCGGTACCGTCGAGATCGTCGACAGCAACGGCAACTCGGTGAAGCTCGGACCGAGCGGCATCACCGTCGACGCGTCGGCCAAGGTCACGATCACCGCGAGTCTCCTCGAGGTCTCCGCGAGCATGGTGACGGTCAACGCGGCGATGTCGAAGTTCAGCGGCGTGGTGCAGGCCGACACGGTCATCAGCAACAGCGTGATCAGCGCGTCGTACACGCCCGGCGCCGGGAACATCTGGTGACCCATGGAACACCCAGTGCAGTGGAGCGCCCCGTCGCCAATCTGGCCTGCCCTGACGAGCACCGCGAGCCTCGCGTTGCGGGGCACGTTCAGCCAGCCGGCGATTCTGCGCTTCGCCGCCGACTCGTTCATGGACGACTTCATCGGGATGCTGGCAATCGATCCCGACGCGGATCGGAGAGGCTCGAGCCAGGCCGGAGACGTGGCGAGGCCCGCTCACGGCGGTTGCACCGACACCGGTCGCCCCGCCCTTCGCCCGCGCACTGCAGCGCAAACGGATCGCCTCGAACCGCATCGCCGCGATCGGCACCGCCGGTGCGGCGACGATCGTACCGGACGAGACCGACGGGGCGCCCACTCTCAAGCTCTATCAGCCGGCGCATCAACGCTACTACCTGGTGACAGCGAGTCTCGTCTGCCAGATACCCGGGCTGCCCGATCGCGGGATCGATCAGGCGAAGCAGGAGCGGGTCACGTTCGTGCTCCGCCGGCTGCTGCCGAAGGCAGGCCTCACCGTGCCGACCACCGATCCGGCGACGCACGACGAGTACGCCTTCCTGCCGGACGCGCCGGGCGGCGCGGGATGGCAGAAGATCGCAAGCCGGCAGCGGGCCTCGTCGCTGGTCGCCGGCGAGGAGCAGCAGCCGCTCTTCCCGGCGGGTTTCGCGGCCGACGATGGGCGCAAGCGAAAGCTCCTCGCGGGCCTCGTGCCGGCCGGCAGGCGTGAAGCCTATCTGGGTGCGTCGCCTCACGACACCAACGCCGACCAGACCGGTTCCGCCGCTGCCGCGGCTCCGACCATCGATCCCCGGATCGCCCTGCTCCGCAAGCAGGTGGTCGAGCCATGGAATCAAGTCAACGCCCGCGCCGCGGCGGTGGAGAACATCCTCCGCGAGGCTCGGGAGGGAAGTTCGCCGGCCAGCTTCGTCGACCGTGAAGCGCTTCGCAAGGACGCGCGCGAGCAGGTGCAGACCATCTCCTGGTACGTGCTGCTCGATCTCGCACGCTATCTGGAGGATCACATCCCCCACGTCTCGACCGCCCTCGCCGGCGGAACAGCGGCGTTGTCGGCCGCTGAAGCATCGCTGCTGGAGCTGCTCACGACCTGCATCTACACACGCAACGGCGCTGCCCTGACGATGCGGTCAGCAATGCTGGCGATCCGTGCTCAGGAAGGTGTGCTCGAGCGTGTGACACAGGCGTACACGGAGGGCAGCGGCGCATGGCCATCGTTGTTGTTCCCGTTGGCGATCGTCCGCCCCACGGAGACGCTGCGTCCGCGTTCGGGCGATGTCGTGCCCGGCCCCGCCGAAAACCTGACGAACATCACGCCCTCCACGTTGGAGGCGCGGATCAAAGCGGCACTGCCGGCGACGGCGGCTGCGGCCATGCCAGAGCCGCCGCTGGCGACGAGACCCGTGATGGCGGGTGGCGATCCGGGATGGTTCGTGATCAGGTGCGTATACGAGCGCCCGGAGTGCGGGCCAACGTCACCTGCAGTGGTCAGCGATCCGACGGCGGTGTTCCAGCTCGCGGGCTTCTTCGATCCCGACGCGCCGGCTCGCCCGATCCGCATCGGCCTGCCGATGGATGTGTCGCCGGCCGGTCTGCGGAAGTTCGACAAGAACACCGCGTTCATGATGTCGGATCTACTCTGCGGCCAGGTGCAGCGGATGAGGGGCATCACACTGGGCGATCTCGTGCGAACGGTGCTCCCGTTTCCGCTGCACAAGGACCTTTCGGTGCCCGCCGCCACGCCGTGCAGCTCCGGCGGCGCCAGCATCGGCATGGTCTGCTCGCTGTCGATTCCGATCATCACCATCTGCGCGCTGATCCTGCTGATCATCATCGTCAGTCTGCTCGACATCATTTTCCGCTGGACCCCTTACTTCCTGCTCTGTTTCCCATTGCCGGGCTTCAAGGGCAAGGAGGGTACGTAGGTGGATCCTGGGCGACTGTTCGGGCGAGGCATAGCGTTTCCGCCCCGCATCATCGAGGGCCGGCTGGCGTGGTCCGCGGGAGAGGCCAATGTGCGCGAAGCCATTCGCATCATTCTCATGACCGAACAGCGCGAGCGGATACGGTTGCCGGAGTTCGGCGGCACCCTCGGCAAGTTCCTGTTCGAGCCGAACACGGTCGCAACGCGACAGCGGATCCAGGACCAGATTGCGATCGCGCTCAGCACGCTGGGAGCCGCGGATTGCGGTGGAGTCGATCGAGGTAGATCCCGACCCCGCCGACGAGCGGCAGGCGGCCATCGCCACGGTTACCTACCGGCTCGTCGCAACCCAGGCGCGTGAGCGTGTGAGCCTGAAGGTCACTCTGGCTGCGTGAGACGTCCCAAATGCCGCTCACCATTCCGACGCTCGACGACCGCCGCTACGCGGAGCTGCTCGAGGAAGCGCTCGCGCGGATACCGGTTCACAACCCCGAGTGGACGAACTTCAACCGCAGCGATCCCGGCGTCACGCTCATCGAGGTGTTTGCGTTCCTCACCGAGAGCTTGCTCTACAGGTGCAACCAGATTCCGGAACGCAACCGTCGGAAGTTCCTGTCACTCGTCGGCGTGCCGTTGAGTCCAGGGGCGTCGGCCCGTGGCGTTGTGGCGTTCGCCAACGATCGGGGGCCGCTCCAGAGCATTCTGCTCACCGGCGGGCTCGAGTTGCGCGCCGGTCAGGTGCCCTTTCAGACCGAGCAGGGACTTGACCTGCTCCCGATCGACGCGAAGCCGTATTTCAAGCGCGCACTCCAGAGCCCGCCGGAGCTGCTGCGCGAGCACTACCGTCAGCTCTATGCCTCGTTCAGAGGACAACCCGCATGCGACGGATCTGCGGCTGTACGAAACCGTTCCATTCGCGCCCGACAGCGTGACGGGCTCGACTGAACCCGCCGCTGCGATCGACGGCTCGGTGTGGATCGCGCTGCTGCTTCGTGCTGGCGATACGCCGGCCGATGAGACGACGCGCAACCAGGCACGCGAAGCCATTGCCGGCAAGACCCTGAGTCTTGGTGTGGTTCCGTGGGTGACCGATGCGACCCGGCGGCTCCGCCCTGGCGGACTGGCGGACGCCGAATCGGCGCCCGCGATTGTGTACGAGCTCCCCCGCATCCCCGCAGGAGGCGGACTGCCCACGACGCTCAGCGCACGCGTACCGCAGTATCGGGCACTCGAAGCGAGCACCAGCGTGGACGTCTTTGCCGGGCCGGGCATCGTGCAGATCACGCTGCCCACGGCTGGCGAGCTCACGCTCTGGAACAACCTCGATCCGCTCGAGCCCGGCTCGGGTGACTTTCCGCCGACGCTCGAAGACACCGATCTCGCCGATCGCGTGATCACCTGGCTGCGCCTGCGGTCAACGCCGAGCCTGCCGTCGCAACTGAAGTGGGTGGGGATCAATGCGGTGGGTGTGGCGCAGCGCGCGCACGTCGCCGGTGAAGTCCTGCCGGACGGCACCGGCGAGCCGGACCAGACGCGCATGCTGTCACATCGCCCCGTGATCTCCGGCTCCGTGCGTCTTACCGTGTCAGCACGGGGCACCGTCGATCGCGAGTGGCGGCAAATCGACGATCTGCTTGCGGCGGGTCCCGAGGTGCCCGTGCAGGATCCCAAGGATCCGCCGGGAATGCCCCCGCCGTCCCCCAGGCCCGCCAAGGTGTTTGCGGTGAACTCCGAGTCGGGCGAGCTGCGATTCGGCGACGGCCTGCGGGGGGCGCGGCCGCCAAAGGGCGCGCTCATGCGCGCGGACTACGACTACGGCCTCGGACGCGCGGGCAACGTCGGCCCCGGCGCCATCAACAGCGGTCCGGCGCTGCCCGGCGGAGTCAAGGTGAGTAATCCCGAACGGACGTGGGGCGGTGCTGATGCGGAATCGGTCGAGGAGGGCGAGAAGCAGATCGCGCGACATCTCCAGCATCGCGATCGGCTGGTGACGACGGCCGACTTCGAAGCGATCACCTTGCGCACGCCCGGTGTGGAGATCGGACGCGTCGAGGTGCTCCCCGCGTACAACCCCGAGCTTCCGCTGAACGAGCCTGGCGATGCTCCAGGAGCGGTGACCCTGATGGTCATTCCGCGCAGCGATCCGATGCAGCCGGATGCGCCGCGACCGGATCGGTTCTTCCTGAACAGCGTCTGCAGTTATCTCGATGCCAGACGGCTCGTCACCACGGAATTGATCCTGCGCGGGCCGACGTACACGCCGATCTGGATTTCGGTCGGCATCGCCGTCGTGGCCGGGATGAGCGTGGCGGAAGTGCGCGAGGCCGTGCGGCAGACGCTGATTGCATACGTGTCGCCGCTGCCGCTGGGCGGTGTGCAGACGCTCGACGATCGAACCGAGCTGCTGCGCACACCGCAGTTCGCGGAGCGCCGCCGCGGCTGGCCGCTCGGGAAGCCGGTGATCGATCTCGAGCTGCAGGCCGTCGCGAGTCGCGTAGATGGCGTGCTGCTCGTCAATCGCGTGCTGCTGGCCCAGGGGACCGCGCCGCCCGAGTCACAGCTCTCGATGCGTGGCCTGGAGCTTCCGCGTGTCGCAGGTATCTCGGTTGCCGTCGGTGATCCGGTCAGCCTCGACAATCTGCGCGGCCAGGCGCCGGCGGGCCCGGCTGCCGCCGCTGGCCTCGTGCCGGTTCCCGTCGTGCCGGAGGAGTGCTAGCCGTGGACGCGAACGGGACCAGACACCATCTGCTGCTCGGCGAGGCCGATTGGTCGCAGTGCCGCGATGCCACAGATGCGGCCGTCACCCTGGAGGAGCATTTCCGTCGGGCCGCGGAGCCGTGTGAGGTCTCGGAGAATGCGTTCGCATGGAATGTGAGGTCGCACGAGATCACGCTTCGCCCGTGCGTGGTGCGGTTCGAAGCGGCACCTGCCGATCGTCCGCCGAACCCGCTCGGCACCGACCGGCGAGGGGCTGCCCGGGATCGCTATGGCAACTTCTACTGGATCGCGGACAGCGCGACGGAGATTCGTGCATTGCCATCCGGCTCCGGGTCTGTCACCCATTTCTGGTCGGCGGGCGAGGGGCTCGAGTGCGCCGAGGATCAGCGGTTCGGTGAGTTCCAGCCGCTTCGCGAGGCGGCGCCCGTCCCCGAGCTCCGGCTCAGCGGCCTGGCGGTCACAGACGATCACTACCTGTGCGTGGGCGTGCTCGATCCGGCCGGGCTCCTCATCTTCGATCTGCACGCGGGTGGCCCACCGCGGCAGTTGTGCTGGCCTGACACGGTGCGGCTCGTGCCCTTCGACATCGCGTCGAGACCAGGCGGAGGCGTGTGGATTCTCGATCGGGTGGGCCGCCGGTACCTGGGGGCTCGACCGGCGGTTCGCAATCATCGCGCTGCATCCGGAGGCGCTCACCGATCCCGCCCCCGCTGATCTCTTTCATCCCCTGGATGATCGTGAGCACGACGTTGCCCCGGCACGGCCGATGCCGGAAGCCGTACGTGCCGACGCCGCCGCAGCGATCGCCGCAGCAGATCCGATCGCCATCGAGGGGCTGACCGACGGCACGGTGTTGATCCTCGACGGGGAGCGAGAGGCGGGGTCGGCGCACATCCTGCGCTACCGGCTGGCGGAACGCCTGCCCGACCTCGATTGGCACGAGCCCTTCGGCGTGAAACCGTACGACTTCGCCTATACGCCGGAACGGTCTGAGGGCGCAGCCGTGGCCGGCCGGCTCGTCGTCGCCGCCGAGGGCGGCAATCAGGCGTACGCATTCGCGGTCTCCGAGGGCGGTCCCGATCGCGTCGTGCTGTCGCTGTTGCCGGAGTTCCTCCCGCTGCGATTGTTCGGCGGCAAGGGGCTGCTCGCCGCCGGCTCGGACATCTATTACGACTTCTTTGACGGCTGGGTGCCGCTCGTCCCGCAGCACCGACCGCGCTATGCACCACGGGCCACGCTCAGAACACCGGTGTTCGATGGGCGAGAGCCCTCGTGTGTGTGGCATCGTCTGATGCTCGACGCATGCATCCCGGCGGATGCTGCGATCGAGGTGCGGAGTCGAGCGGCCGACGACGAGATCGATCTGCAGATCAGCCAGTGGCAGGCGGAGCCGCAACCGTACCTGCGCCGGGATGGCTCGGAGATTCCGTTCGCATCGCGAACGACCCACGATCGTGACGGGACCTGGGAGCTGCTCTTCCAGCGTGCGCGCGGACGGTACCTGCAGATGGAAATCGGGTTCCGCGGCAATGGCCGCGTGACACCGCGCGTGCGAGCCCTGCGCGCCTACTATCCACGATTCTCGTATCTCGAACGGTACCTGCCAGGCGTGTATCGCGAGGAACCAGAATCGGCGTCGTTCCTGGACCGGTTTCTGGCCAACGTCGAAGGGTTCTACACCGCGATCGAGGATCGCGTCGCCGCGGTGCAGACGCTGTTCGATCACCGCAGCGCACCGCGGGAAGCGCTGGACTGGCTTGCCGGTTGGTTCGGTGTCGCCCTCGACCCTGCGTGGTCCGAAGCGAAGCGGCGCCTGTTCATCAGCCACGCGGTCGAGTTCTTCGACCGGCGCGGAACCATACCGGGACTTCGCGCGGCCGTCCGACTCGCCACCGATGACTGTGCCGACGCTTCGGTGTTTGGCACCGGCCGTTCGTCGCGCGGCCGTCCGGACCCGATCAGGATCGTCGAGCTGCATCGCACGAGGAGCAGGCCCGCTGTCGTGGAGGGCGATCCGACGGAGGTCACCGGGTTACGGACGGTGCGCCAGGCGCCGCGATGGATGCCCGCGGACGGACGCGCGGCGCTGAACGAACGGTACGCGACGTGGCGGAAGGCCGCTGCTCTCGAGGACGACACCGCGCCCTTTCCGGTGCGCCAGCCCAACGAACAGGCGCGCGCTCGGAGCTGGCGCCGGTTCGCAGCCGAGGTGCTGGGGTTCGTGCCCGTCGCCTCCGGTGCGGACACCGAGGCGTGGCGCGATTTCCTCGCGCGTCGCTACCACCGGCGAAGTGCCCTGCTCGGTGCCTATGGCCTGCCGCTGGACCTGGCGCTGTCGTTCGAGAACATGCCGCTCCCTTCGGTGCTGCCGCCCGATGGTCCGCCGCTCGTGGACTGGCACCAGTTCGAGTCGGTCGTGATGGCGATGCGTCGAACGGCACACCGCTTTCTGGTCCTGCTGCCGGCCACGAGCACCGCAGTGAACGAGGACGCAAGACGGGAACGGCTGAGTCTGGTTCGGCGCGTGGTGAACCTGGAAAAGCCGGCGCACACGCTCTTCGACGTGAGGTTCTACTGGGCCCTGTTCCGAATCGGCGAGGCGCGCCTCGGTCTGGACTCGCTCGTCGAACGGGGTGGACGGGCGCCCGACCTGCTTCCTGCGTTGCGTCTGGGTCAGGGCCATCTCGGCGAGAGCCACCTGACGCCTGCGCACCCCCACGACGTGGTCGATCGACGTGTCGTCGGTCGTGACGCGGTTCAGCAGCACGGCGCAAAGGAGCGCCACGTATGAGCGCCTTTACCACCTGTGCGGCGCCGCGAGCGGTGGCGCCGGACCCCACCAAGCGTGTCAACTTCGCGCACGGCCTGGTGCTCGGTGCCGATGAATACCTGCAGGAGTCCGCGTACCTGGCCGGCCGGGCCGAAGGGCTCGCCCGTGACCTGTTCGGATACGGCACCGTCAGCGGCCTCACCGTCGAGAGCACGACGATTCATGAGCGCGGGCCCGCGGTCGTGGTCGGGTCCGGTCTCGCCTTGAGCCCGCACGGCCGGCCGATCCGTGTGCCGATGGCCTGTGCCATCCATCTCAACGAGTGGCTCGAGGCACAGCGAAATGCCTTCATCACCCACGTGAGGCCCGCAGCGGACTCTCCCCCGAGCGACCTGCTCACGGCATTTCTGACCGTGACCTATTGCGAGTGCGTGACCGACGGTGTGCCCGGTCCTGGCGGCCCGTGCCGGACCGACGAACCGCCTTCACTCTTCACGCGCGTCGCCGACGGGTTTCGGCTCGAGCTTCGATACGATCGACCCGAACAGATCGAGGAAGATCTCGTACGGGATTTCATCGGGTGGCTCCGTGGTGTGGCGGTCGTGAGCTCCGAGCTCGATGCGCTGACGCTCGACGAATTCCTCGACGCGCTCCGCGCGGCCGCAGCCCTGACCAGCCCGCCGGGCGGGGGATTGACGTCACCGCCCGGCCCCCTGCAGATCCCCGCCGCACGCGCCGGCGAATACATGAACGGGGCGTTCAGAATCTGGACGACGGAGATCAGGCGACTGTGGCGCGCCGGCGGCTCGGGTGCCGCGGTGTGCGCCAGCGGCCAGTCCGTTGACGACGCCGTGCTTCTGGCGGAGCTCGACGTGCCGATCGTTCCGCAGCCAGACGGCCGATGGATCGTCGATGAGACCGCCCACCTCGAGATCCGGCAGGAGCGCCGGCCCTACTTGCTGCCTCTGCGCCTGTTGCAGGAATGGGTCATGGGCCGCGAGCAGACTGACCGGGACGCCCGTGGCGTAGTCGCGGCGGGAATCGTGCGTGGCAGCCTCAGCGCTGCGTCTCATCGCCAGCCGCTCGTCAACGGCCTTCGGGTCACGAACGTGACGGACGGTGAGTTGACCATCGCGTTCGACGGGTACACGCAGCCGTCACCGCAGGGGCCGTTCCAGTTCATCGTCCACGCGCTGAGCCATGCGCGCCAATCGCCCGGAAGCCCCGCGATCGTGAGCGTCGGTCAGTTCGGACCCGCCGGCATCGCGTTGCGCGTGGCGGACGGACAGGGCACCGCGATCGGAGCCGCTGAACTGGCGTCACTCGAGATCTCGATCGAGGTCACCCGATATGGCTCCTAGTGCCACCAGAGTCGCACACGAGGGCACATCATGAGCGCGGTCACCTCGCCATCAGCGCCAAATGCCGGTCTCCCGAATCCGTCGAAGCGCGTCAACTACACCCTCGGGATGATTCTTGGCGTGGACGACTTCGTTCAGGAGTTCACCTACCTCAACGGACGCGATCAATGGCTCGCGCGCGATCTGCTCGGCTACGGCACGGTCTCGGGCCTTGGCGTAAGCCTCGACCGCGACGCGCGCGGGCCGCGTGTGTCGGTATCGCCCGGCGCAGCCCTGGGCCCGCGCGGTGAGCTGATTCGGGTATGCGCCGCGCAATGCGTGTACGTCGCCGACTGGGCCCGCGATCACCAGCGGCAGATCGCCGAGCAGTTGGCCTCGCCGCCCGAGGACGCGGTCTCGGCGAGCATCGTGCTCTGCTATCGCGAGTGCCCGGTCGATCCGGTACCGATTCCCGGCGAGCCGTGCCGCAGCGAGCAGGACATGCTGGCGGCGTCGCGCCTCGTGGACGACTTCACGCTCGAACTGCGGCTGAATTCGCGCGAGAGTGGGAACGGGGGCGCACCGCCCGAGCAGCGCGAAGAAGATGCGCTTCGCCGGTTCGTCCGCTGGCTGGCCGCAGTGCCCGTCGTGGACGGCGGATCGTCGTCTACGCTCGACGACTTCATCCTGACGCTGCGGGCAGCGGCTGATTCAGCCGGATCTCCCCCCGCCGCCGAAGACGACTTCCTCGCGGATCCACCTCCACCCGGCCTCGCCATCGACGCCGCCAGTGCCTGCGAGTTCCTGCGCGCCGCCTTTCGCGTGTGGGTGACCGAGCTGCGGCCACGCACGCGGCCGACTGCGCTCGGCCGAAGCGGGTGCTGTGGTCAGACGGCGAGCGATGCGTCCGACGAGGGATGTCTCCTCCTCGCCGAGGTCTTCATCCCCCTTCTGAGCGACGCCATCACGACGGAGTGGATCCTCGATCCCGATCGGCAGGTCGAGATCCATGAAGAGCGGCGGCCGTTCGTCATCCACCTCCGCCTCGCGCAGGAGTGGTTGCTGTGCGGCCACGCGTCGAGGGCGACTGGGTCGCTGGATGGGTCGGGGCCTGCGCCCGTGACGTCGGTCGGCGTGCGCGGACCGACGGGCGCCACCGGGGCCGATGGGGCGGCGGGTGCGCCAGGGGCCGCGGGTCCTACTGGTCCGACAGGTGCTGCAGGTCCGACAGGCGCGGATGGTGCGGCAGGACCCACGGGTGCGGATGGTGCGATTGGTCTCACCGGGCCGACCGGACCAACTGGACCCGCAACTGGCGTCGAGGGACCGACGGGGCCGACTGGGGCTGACGGGGCTGCGGGTTCTACTGGTCCCACCGGTGCTGCAGGTCCGACAGGTGCGGATGGTGCGGCAGGGCCCACGGGTGCGGACGGTGCGATCGGGCTCACCGGGCCGACGGGACCAACTGGACCCGCAACTGGCGTCGAGGGACCGACGGGGCCGACCGGGGCAGACGGAATCGCGGGTCCCCCGGGCGCGGACGGGGGGAGTGGGCCGACAGGTCCGACGGGTGCGGATGGTGCAATCGGGCCGACGGGTCTGACAGGTGCAGACGGTGCGATCGGGCCGACGGGTCCTACGGGTGCGGATGGTGCAATCGGGCCGACGGGTCCTACGGGTGCGGACGGAGCAATCGGGCCGACAGGTCCCACGGGTGCGGACGGAGCGATTGGGCCGACAGGTCCGACAGGTGCGGACGGTGCGATCGGGCCAACAGGTCCGACGGGTGCGGACGGTGCAATCGGGCCGACAGGTCCCACGGGTGCGGATGGTGCGATTGGGCCGACAGGTCCAACGGGTGCCGACGGTGCTCCGGGTGTCATCGGTCCCACTGGTCCAGCCGGCGCCGGCCTCGCTGACGATCTCACGCGTATCGTCGCCACGAGCTGGCGCCACAACGCCACGGGCGTCACCATCCAGCAGGTCATCGAGGTCGAGCGCCTGCCCAACGCGAACCAGGACGTGCGCTTCGGGTTCGTCGTGGCCTTCGGACCGGCGCTGACGAACGACCCGAACACGCTGCGGCAGGTGCGGTTCGGCCCGGGAACCATCGACGACAACACGTTCGAGATGTTCTTTCTCGAGCAGTTCACGGCCCCGTCCCAGCCTCCGATCACCTCGGAGTTCTACGCGAAGATCCCGCGGCGCATCGGCGACCGCGTCATGAGCGATCTCATCCCCGTGAACATCACGCGGCTCGATGCCAATGGGGCCGTGCTGTCGGCGACCGAGCTGCCGACGAGTGCCACCGGGGTCGCGAACTGCAACGGAGCCGCGGTGGTCTGGACGCGCGATCTGTTCGCGCTGCTCCGGGGCAGGCGCGTGTTCGCGCAGCTTCGGGGCGATTTCGTCCTCGATCAGACACGGCGGGGGGTGGACGGCGATTTCCTGCTCGGCACGCTTCCGTCCGGCGATCAGATTTCCGGCGGCACGTTCTGGAGCTGGGTGCGGCTGTGAGATACTCCTTCGCTCGTACGACTTGGATTCGCTGGGTGGGAGCGGCGTGACGCTGGAGACCGTGGCGCGCTATCTGGACGCGTGCGGGGACACCGTCTGGGCCACTCGTGCGCGTCATACGGTCGAGGAGATTCGTGCCTGGCAACCGGACGTGATCATCGGCCAGCAATGGGCGACCGAGGAGGCGAGCACGTGGGCGACGATGCTGGGCCGCCCGTTCGTCATGTTCGTTCACGGCCCGGGTCAGCTCGAGCACTTCCGGCCCCAGTGCGACCTGGTGGTGTTCAACTCCGCCCACCAGCTCGAGTCCGCACGGCGCGCACTGGGCAACACACCTGCGACGGTGCTGCATCCACCCGTCTTCCGCGCGGACTACGAGACGCCCCGGACCGGCGCCTGCATCACGCTCGTCGGGACGGGTCCCGCGAAGGGAACGGCGATCGCTGTCGCGGTCGCGCGTGCGATGCGAGCGGCGCCGTTTCTGTTCGTGACCGACGACGACCTCGGTGATCTGCCGGCGAATGTCGAGGTCGTGCGGCGGACCGCCGACATGCGGGAGGTGTACGGCCGCACGCGGCTGCTGCTCGTGCCTTCGAGCCATGAGAGCTACGGGCGTGTGGCGGTCGAAGGTGCGATGAGCGGCATTCCGTCCGTGGTTGCCGACCTGCCCGGCATACGCGAGGCGACGTGTGGGCTGGCGACCTTGGTCAGTGCCGGTGCCAGCTGGCCCGACGCAGTCGCCGACGCGCTCGACGCCTACGACCAGCGCCACGCCGACGCGCAGCGTCTTGCCGCTCTCAGGGATCCGGCATCTCAGCTCGCGGACCTGCGCGGCAGACTGTGCGCCATGGCCGCGGCCGGGCGGCGCCGGCCGACGCTGACGTTGTGCATGACGGTCGCCAACGAAGGCGAGACGCTGGAACGCGCGGTGAGCTCAGTCGCGCCGTTCGTCGACGAGGTCGTGATCGGTGTGGACAGCCGGTCCACCGATGAAACGAACAGCATCGCACGGCGGCTGGCCACGAGAACGTTCGAGTACACGGAGACGAGTCCTCCCGACTTCCCGCGGATGCGGAACCGGGCGCTCGACCTGGTCGAGACCGACTGGGCCATCGTGCTCGATGGGCACGAGTGGATTGAACACGCGCAGCTCATTCCGGGTGCGCTCGAGACCACGGCCTGGTCGATCGAGATCGAAACGCTCTACGAGCCGGACGAGCAGCGGATTCCTGGACTGTCGTTTCCGTTCCCGCGCATTCATCGCCGCCATGTCCGCTTCGGCGGAGCCGCCGCGCACGAAGAGGTGACCACGCCAGCCGACCGGCGGTCCTCGCGACGCGAGATCAAGGTGTGGCACGAGCGCAGGCCGGGTGCCGCTGCGACGGCTCGCAGCACGGAGAAAGCCGGCGCCGAGCTGCAGGTGCTGCGGGACGCCTGGCTGCACAACGCGGATGCCCGCGCCCTGTTCTACCTCGCCAACGGGCTTCGCGAGGCTCGGCGGTACCCGGAGGCGATCGACGCCTATACCTCGTACCTGCAGGTATCGCGGTTCCCGGAGGAGGCGTGGCAGGCGCGTCTGTACCTCGCCCGCTGTCGAGCCGCACTGAATGAGTGGGCCGCGGCGCAAGAGACGTTCGCGGACGCCGTGATGATGGCGCCCGGACGCGCCGAAGCAGCAATCGGCCTCGGACACGCGCTGTTGGCCCAGGGTGACGCACGACGCGCAGCGGCGTGGTTTCGCATGGCGACGGGACTTCCCGAACCGAGTGACTCTCGCCTGTTCGTGGAGGTGCCGCTCTACCGGTGGGGCGCCTGGCATGGCCTGGCGCTCGCGCTCGACCGGCTTGGCGATTACGGCGGTGCACTCGATGCGGAGCGGCGCGCCGCGGAACGCGGGGCCGGTCAGTGGGCGCGAGTCAACGTCGCGTTCTGGCAGGCCCGGGTCGACCAGCGCTCGGTGACAGAGGGGAGCGTAGCGCGATGACGAAGTCACTCCACGAGGCAATCCTCGATGACGCGCTCTCGTACACGTCGTTCTTCAACGGGCGGCTGCTCTCGGGCGAGGATCTGGCGCGCGATCAGCGCGCCAATCGCGAAGCACGCCAGAGAACCGCACAGGCCATCGGCCAGGGGATCGCGTTCGGCCTCGAAGTGTTCGAGGCCCCCAACCAGAGCACGCGCACGAGCCCTACCGTCAGCGTGACGTCCGGTGTCGCGGTCAGCCGGAACGGACACGTGATGACGTTGAAGAATGGCGTGGACATTCGCCTCGTGCGTGGCGCGGGCGGGTCGGTTGCAGGTGCAGACGGCACGTTCAGCGTGTGCGATGAGCCCGTACCCGGGGTCTTTGTCGTCGGCGAGGGCGTGTACGTACTCGTGATGTGCCCGGCGTCGGCACCACACGGCCGAGCGCCGTTGAGCGGCCTCGGGAACGTCGCCGCGTCCTGCAACGTGCAGTCAATCGTCCAGGGCGTTCAGTTCCGATTGGTGCGGCCGGCCATCTCGCCACAGCTGCTGCTCGATGAGGCTCACCTGCGGAACCGGATGGCGAGCATCGCCTTCGGCCTGACCGAACGCGCGGCGGCGGCTCAGGACCCGTTCAATGTGCGCGAACCGTCGTACGGCCTGGTCGACAACCTGCGCACGGGACAGGCGATGACCGACTGCGACGTGCCGCTGGCGCTGATCCAGTGGACGGCCTCGCGCGGGATTGGGTTCGTTGACCTCTGGTCCGTCCGGCGGCGCGTCACGCGCCACTCGGCCGATGCGCGCTGGTCGTGGCTGTCCAGCGACCGGACGCTCAGCGAGTGCGAGGCGCTGTTTCTGCAGTTCCAGGAGCACATCGACGACATCGCGGGAAGCGGGGAAAACCTCGCTCGCATCGTCGCGTCGCAACGGTTCGACTATTTGCCGGCGATGGGGTTCCTGCCTGTCCAACTGGGGTCGCGCGCCGGGTTCGATCCCCACACGTTCTTCGGCTCGGGCGTCATCTCGAGAGACGTGGCGTACCTGGACGCGGACTACCTGAGACCCCTCCTTCAGGAGTCGTTCGTTCACGCGCCGATGCGCCTGTCGCGGCAGGAGCGCGTGCAGCTCTACCTGGTCTACGAAAACGTTCAGGCAACCGCGGCCGGCGTCCCGGTTGTCTCCGTGGTCGTGTTTGCGCGCAGCACGATGCCCTATCGCGGCACGGCGCGGTACGGATTTGCCCGGTATGAGCAGGGTCGCTTCGCCCACCGCGTCGTGTGACGTCGGTTGGGGGGCGGGTCAACGCGATGGAGCAGCGCTCCACCGCTCGAGGTGAGGTGTCATGGCCAGCAGCACACTCTTTGCGACATCGGCGGGCAATCTCGCGCTGACGTCGGCCGCGTCAAATTTTACGACCGCTACCATCAGCGGGAACCAGCTCGCCGCCGGCAGTCTGTTCGACCCGGGGAGGTTCCGGCCGGACTTCGTCCTCGATCCCGGTACCATCTTCACTCCACCGATTTTCGTCCCGCCGATCTTCGTTCCGCCGCAGCCGCCTCCGCAGCCGCCGCCGGCACAACCGGCAAGTCCGACCGCCAGTGCATCGGATCTGCAAGTGATGATCGCGGCGATTCCCATCGCTTCAGACGGTCACGTGATCACGAGCGAGTATCACAACGCCCTTCGGCTGGCACTCGTCGCGATCGCCAACCGCCTGGGCCTCGGCGTCATCTCTGAGGAGATCACCATCACTGCCTCGCCGAACATGCGGGACCACGGTGCGGTGCGCGGATGGGAGCAGGATTACGGGCTCGCACGGAAGCCGGCCGATGTGGTCGGCACGAACAACGTGACCAGCGTGCACGGGTGGATGGAGCTCGAGTTGCCCGACGGCGCCCGCATCAAGAGAATGGTCGTCTTCGGCAGAAACGCCTCGTCCACATCGTCCACCGCCACCACCTCGGTGCTCCGGGTACAGCTGAGACGTCAGAGCATCACGAATCCCGCCACCAGCCAGACCCTGATCGAGCTGACGATTGGCGATGCCGATCAGGCCCGCGGCGTCGATGGCGAGGTGACGTTGCCAGGCCTGGGGGCGGGCACCGCGACGATCGAGGAGTTCAAGATCGTGAACAACCGCGAGCACAAATATCTGTTCATCGCCGAGCTCGACAGCATCGACGCGAACACGACCGCGCAGATCAACGCGATCCAGGTGGTGTGCGGCCGGTGATCGGCCGTGCAGGTGCCTGAGCCATGGCGATGTGGCCCGAGGGTGTGCTCGTCGATCGGGTGCGAATCGCAGCGACCGGCTCCGACCCGATCGCTGCTCGCGCGCGTGCGGATCGTGCCCTCAATCTGACCGAGGTCCGGCCGGCGGGCCTGCCGGGGGCCGCTATCCTGTGCGTCCGCAAGGTGACGGATCCGCGCCCGCGTTCGGTTGCCCTGCACCGGGATGCGTCGCCACCGCATGAATGGAGCAGGGCGGTCGCCGGCTCGATCGCCGAGATGGCGCGGCGAGCGGTCTCGCCGATGGTCGGGGTGATTCCGGCCGATGCCGACGCGGGACTGTTCGCGGATCGTTCCGAGTTGCTGGCGTGCCTGACGAAGGACTGGTGCCAGGGGCGGCTTCGCGAACGCTGGTGGTGGCGCGCACTCGTCAGAGACGGGGATCACGCGAGACTCGTTGTCGAGGCCTGGCTGGCCGCTCCGACGTATGTAGCTGCCGCCCTCGCGCAGCTCACGCAGCTCGGGTGGGCCCAGGCGTTTGTCGCAACGCTGCACCAGTCCGACACCACGGCCCTGATGCAGACGATGCTCGGCGCGCATGGCCTCGCCGAACCGCCTGTCGCAGCGCGCTCACCCGCACACCACCGATCCCCCGCAGAACGGTTGTCCGTGGCCGCCGTCGAGTCAACTGTCACATCAGTTCACCGTGTGGCGCCGTGGCTGCCGTGGGCTCCCGAAACAGCCACGGGTTCGCTGCGTCTGGATCAGAAGCGACTGCTTGGCGTCGCGCTCACAGTCCAGCGCGCACCGGCACGAGTGCTGACGCCGGCCTTCATTACGGCCGCATTTTCGTGGACGCCTGCCGCGACGGTCACGTCGACGATTGGTGCAGTGGATCCGCTGAACGTCGCTGCACAGTTCGTCCCGGTGTCGCCGCCGCGAATGATCGCGGCGCGCCAACCGATCGACGCTGGGAATGGAAGGGGGGGTGATCCGGTTGCGCCCGCACCTGCCCGCTATTTGGAGCACGGAGCACGAGGTGCACCGGGAGTTCCCGCCCCTGAACACGCGAGCCGTAGATCGGCTGAACCGTCGCTGTCAGCTCGAGAGCACGAGGCAACCCTCTCGCGCGGTGAGACCATCGACTGCGCCCCGGCATCGTCAGCCGACGAGTTCGTTGAGCCGCTCCGCGGCACTGAGCCCCTGGAGAGTGGGCTTGGCGGCGTGTTCTTCCTGCTGAACCTTGGCATCTCGCTCGGCCTCTACGGCGATTTCACGACGCCCGCGCAGCCCGGGATCGCCCTGCCGATCTGGGACTTCGTTACCCTGCTTGGTCGTCGTCTCGTGAGTGGGGGCTCGAGAGCCGATCCTGTCTGGCGATTGCTCGCACGTCTGTCTAGGCGCCGGACAGGCGATGCCCCGGGGGCAGGCTTCGATGCGCCGCGGAGCAGGCGTCTGCCGGCCGAGTGGCTTCGTCCTTTCCCGGAGCGCGGCACCTGGCGTTGGTCCGCATCATCGAATCGCCTGCGCGTCCGACACCCTTCCGGCTTTCTTCTGCTCGACGTGCAGAGGACGCTCGACGAAGGTGCAGAACAGCAGGCACGCCGCGAGATCGCGTCGTACTCGGACCCTGACCGGATTCGGCTGCGACCGTTGCCGACTTCACGAACCCGCACACGAACGTTCGCGCCCCTCGAAGAGTGGACGCAGTGGCTGCTCTCGTACGTGAGGGTGCGGCTCGCCGCGGCGATGCCCGGCGTGACGCCGCGAGCCGCCGGCCCTCTGCTCTGCAGGCAGCCAGCGCGCGTCTTCGCGACGCCCGTGCATCTGCACGTCGTGTACTCGCTGGATGCGCTGCCCATCGAAGTCCGCCTGAGCGGTCTTGATCGCGATCCCGGTTGGATCCCCGCCGCCGGGCGCGTCGTGACCTTCGCATTCGAGTGAACGATGAACACCCCATTCGCGGACCTGCTGGCGTCTCCTGCCACCCACTTCAGGCTGAGTTTCTATGCCGCGGTGGCATGGCTGGTGGCCTCTGCCGCGGAGCGGTTCCGCGATCGTGGTTCGATCGCCGAGCGATTTCCCTTCCTTGAAGGGTACCAGCGCGATCTCAGTCGGCGGGAGATCGCGAGGCTCGACGCTGGCGAGGCAGCCGCCTGGTGGCAGGACGCGGTCAGACGGTGGGAGGCGTCGTACGCGGGCTTTCTCCCGATTCGCGCCATCCGTACGGCCGCGGGCTTCGACGATCAGCCGATGCTGCTGCTGTTTGCGGTCGGGCTCGTCGACGAAGATGCGCGATTCGGCCTCTTGTTCGAGGCGCTCGATTGTGTGCAGTCCCGGCGGCCGACGATCGGCGTCCTGACCGAGTTGTGGAGCGCCCGCGGCGAGGGATCCGACGTACGTGCGCACGTGGCCCAGCTCCGGGCGCTCGGGCTGCTGCAGGTGGCCAACCCGGAGGCGCCTCGGGCGGAGTGGACTCTTCAGGTCCCGGCCCTGGTCTGGGACGCCTTACGCGGTGACGGATCTGCCCAGATCGCGGGCTGGGCGCGCTATCGGCCGCCGGCCGCGTTGCTGGACACGGCTGCTCTCATCCTTCCGGATCGAGTGAAAGCGCAGGTGTCGGAGCTGCCGCCCCTGCTGCGGTCAGGCGAGACGCGTGCGCTGGTGCTCCGCGGTCCGCGGCACAACGGACGGCACACCGTGCTCGGGGCGGTGGCGCGCACGCTCGGGCGCGGCGTGCTCGAGATCGCCGGCATAGCCAAGGGAGACGACGACCGGTGGCGGCATGCGGGCCTGCTCGCCGTCGGCTTGAATGCCCTTCCCGTGCTCGAGTTCGACCTGGCGCCGGGTGAGACGATCGACCTCCCCACGCTTGGAGCGTATGACGGCCCACTCGGCGTCGTGCTGGGCAAGCAGGGCGGCCTGAGTGGCCCTGGAGCGGAGCGCGCGCTCACTCTTACGATCGACCTTCCCGATGCGTGCCACCGCAGGGAGCACTGGCGCAGCAGCCTGCCCTGCGAGCCCACGAGCGACCTCGAACCGATCGCGGACCGCTTTCGCCTGACCGCCGGCAACATTCGTCGCGCCGCGGCGCTGGCGCGGTCCTATGCCGTGCTCTCGGGTCGGCCGTCGGTCGCAACCGAGGACGTGCAGCATGCGGCCCGGTCGCTGAACAGGGAAGCGCTCGACGCGCTGGCCGCCCGACTGCCCGCCGGCGGCGACTGGAGACATCTCGCGGCCAGGGAAGAGACGCTACGCGAGCTGATGGATCTCGAGCTTCGGTGCCGGCATCGGGAGCGCCTGCTGACGCTGTCGCAGGACGCTACGGGATTACCCTCCAACTGCGGTGTTCGCGCGCTGTTTCGAGGTCCGAGCGGCACCGGCAAGAGCCTGGCGGCGCGCCTGCTCGCGGCCGTGCTCCAGGCCGACCTGTATCGGCTCGATCTCTCGGCGCTGGTCAACAAGTACATCGGCGAGACGGAGAAGAATCTGGATCGCGCGTTGTCGCGGGCGGAGGAGCTCGGGGTCATCCTGCTGCTCGATGAAGGGGACGCCTTGCTGACGCAGCGCACGAGCGTGCAGACGTCCAACGACCGTTACGCCAATCTCGAAACCAACTATCTGCTCCAGCGGCTCGAGAGCTTCGAGGGCATTCTCATCGTCACCACGAACGCCGGCGATCGGATCGACTCCGCATTCGAGCGGCGCATGGACGTGGTCATCGATTTCCGCCCACCGGACGCGACCGAACGGTGGGACATCTGGCACCTCCACCTGCCGGCGACGCATCGCGTGGATCCTGACTTCCTCAGCGAGCTCACCTCGCGCTGTGTCTTGAGCGGCGGACAGATTCGCAACGCGGTCCTGCACGCGTCGCTGCTGGCCATCGACCACGATGGGCCGCTGACCTCCGCACAGCTGGAGGCGGCCGTCAGGCGCGAGTATCGCAAGTCGGGTGCGGTGTGCCCGCTCCGCCGCCCGGAAGTCGTGTGGGCGGCGCGGTAGGATCATGCCTCCCGTGCGCGCCGTCCGCCGGTCACCAGTACCTGCGCCGACGTCGCCGGCGTCCCGGGTCCGCGCACCCGCTCCGGCTCAGCCCGTGCGGCGTCCGTCACGTGGCGAAGCGCTCTCGGCAGCAGGGCCAGCGGTACGGCTGACGCCGGCGCGCACCGCGCGACCCGCCTCGGTGCCGGCGCCGAGGGGTGGCGGCGACCCGCTTCCAGGACCGGTCCGCGGCGAGCTCGAGCGATCGCTGCGGGTCGATCTCGGCGGCGTTCGTATCCACACCGATGCGCACGCGCACGAACTGGCCAAGAGCCTGTCGGCGCGCGCGGTCACGTACGGGAATCACATCTTCCTGGCGGCCGGCGAACGCCCGAGCGACCTGGCCCTCATCGGCCACGAAGTCGCGCACGTCATCCAGCAGCGCGCCGCTCCACGACTCCAGGCGTGGAACCGCGCCCACCACGATTCCTTCGAACGAGAGGCGCATCAGACAGCGGCGGCCGTCACCCGCCGTGAGCCGTTCACGGTAGGCGAGCGCACGAGCGGCCCTCGTGTGCAGCGCCTGGGCATCAGCGATGCCCTCGATTATTTCGCCGACAAGGCCAACATCATCCCGGGCTTCCGGATGTTCACGATCATCATCGGCGTGAACCCGATCAACATGAGCTCGGTCGATCGAAGCGCCGCCAACATCCTCCGGGCGCTCATCGAGTTCATACCCGGTGGCGGGCTCGTCACCCAGGCCCTCGAGGGCTACGGGATCTTCGACAAGGTCGGCGCGTGGATCCAGCAGCAGGTGGCCGCGCTGGGCATGGTGGGGAGCTCCTTCAAGCAGGCCATCGACGACTTCATCGACTCGCTCAGTTGGACCGACATTTTCGATCTCGGCGACGTGTGGCGTCGCGCGAAGCGGATCTTCACCGAACCGATCGATCAGCTGATCAGCTTCGCGGAGGGTGTCATTACCGACATCCTCAAGTTCATCAAGGAGGCGATCCTCAAGCCGCTGGCGGCGCTCGCCGAGGGCACGCCCGCCTACGACCTCCTCAAGGCCGTGCTCGGCGAGGATCCGATCACCGGCGAGCCGGTTGCGCAGGATGCCGACGCCCTGATCGGCGGGTTCATGAAGCTGATCGGGCAGGAGGAGGTCTACAACAACATCAAGAAGGCGAACGCGCTGTCACGGGCATGGGCCTGGTTCCAGGGCGCGTTGAGCGGGCTCCTCGGCTTCGTGCGGCAGATCCCCGGGCTGTTCATCGCGGCCCTGCAGTCACTGGAGCTGTTCGACGTTGTCCTGCCGCCGCGCGCGTTCGCGAAGATCGGGCGGGTATTCGCGGGCTTCTTCATGCAGTTCCTGTCGTGGGCCGGCGCACAGGTGCTCAGCCTGCTGCAGATCATCTTCGAAGTCGTGGCCCCGGGCGCCGTGCCGTATGTGAAAAAAGCCGCCGGCGCGTTCAAGACAATCATTCAGAATCCTATCGGCTTCATCGGCAACCTGGTGAAGGCCGGCAAGCAAGGCTTCCAGCAGTTTGCCTCCCGGTTCCTGACACATCTCAAGAAGTCGCTCGTCGACTGGCTCACCGGCACGCTGAGCGGCGCCAACATCTACATCCCACAAAGCTTCGATTTCGTTGAGCTGATCAAGTTCGTGCTGAGCGTGCTCGGCCTCACCTGGCAGAACATCCGCCAGAAGCTCGTGAAGGTGATCGGCGAGACGGCGGTGAAAGTCCTCGAAAAGGGATTCGACATCGTGGTCACGCTCGTCACGGAGGGGCCCGCCGCAGCGTGGAAGCAAATCAAGGAGGAGGTGGCGAACCTGAAGCAGATGGCGATCGACGCCATCATGGACTATGTCAAGTCCAAGGTCGTCGAGGAGGCGGTCAAGAAGCTGGTGAGCTTCCTCTCACCGGTCGGGGCCTTCATCCAGGCCATCATCGCCATCTACAACACGATCATGTTCTTCGTCGAGCGGCTGAAGCAGATCGCGCGCGTCGCGATGGCCTTCATCGACTCCATCGCCGCAATCGCTGCCGGGTCCCTCGGTGCCGCGGCGAACAAGGTCGAGCAGACGATGGCGGGATTCCTGACGCTCGTCATCAGCTTCCTGGCCCGCTTTGCCGGGCTCGGCAAGGTCAGCGACGCCGTCCTCAACCTTCTCAACAAGATCCGCACGCCCATCGACAAGGCGCTCGATCGCGTCGTCGCGTGGGTCGTGGCGATGGCGAAGAAGCTCGGGAAGTTGATCGCGGCAGGTGCCGCAGCCGCCGTTCGACGCATCGTCGATTGGTGGCGAGCACGGCACACGTTCCGGGCGGCTGATCGAACCTCCCACAGCCTGTTCTTCCAGGGACAGGGTCGCGCGGCGGTTCTGACAGTCGCGACGACGCAAGCGCCGGTGAATGCGTGGCTGCGCGGCATTGCGGCAGCCGCGAATAAATCAACGGACCCCACCGTGCGCACCAGTTACGCGGGAGCGCTGCGGCTGGCGCGCGATATTGACGGATTACGCGATCGGGTGGAGCGGAGTGACAATCCGCGCCAGCCCGCTGAGGTGGACGAACTGAATCAGAAGATGCTGCAGTTGGCTAATTTTCTCATCGTGTTAACCCCTTTGACGTCTCCCGACATCGGCAGCCCAACACCGTCTGGTGGGAAGGTTCCTGTCGCGGTCGGAGCCCTCATCAAGGTTGCCAGTCGCAATTTGGTCGCGGTCATCTCGGCGATCTCGGACACCATGGTCAACTTTAAGTTTGTTCGGCCGGGAGCTCGGCGGGTGACGGCCGAAGGTCGAGACGTGCCTTCGTTCGTCCGACAGTTCGGCTCCGAGTACACGGAGTACGTCGAAGACCCGCGTGAGCTCTATCTGGGGCCAACGCCTGGCAAAGCCAGCACCGTTGGCGCGCAGGTTCGCAGCCGAATGCAGCGTGAAGGTAAATACAGACCCGACAACGCGGGCGAGATCCTGTACGGACGGGGCTCCGAGGGCAAGCCACTCCCCGGCGGCCAGGCAGGTCGATGGGTGAACCTGCGGAACTGCGATATGGGCCACATCATCGACGGGGTGTCATGGTGGAACAGCAACGGACGGCTTACCGGACCGCAGTCCCCAGAAGTACTGCAGTTCATGAACGATCCCGACAACTACGAGTTCGAGCCGAGTGCCGAGAATCGGCTCAGAGGGGCACGGCTCGGGGCCAGGTATTTACCTCCTGTGATCTGACGAATGTCGACCACCATGTATGACGCGGCGTTTGAATCCAATTACGAGGTTCTCCATCTCGGCGCACTCGCTCTGCCGACGGGCCAGGTCGTCGCGTGCGATCCGTTTTATGTGGGAATCGCTAAACCGTTCCGCCGAGTTGTCCCTCCCGGGAGGTACGATGTTCAACTGTGTCGCGCGGAGTTGCCTGACGAAGGACCGCGAATTGCCCTCGCACGGATCGTGTTCATACCGACGGAACGGCCGGTCGCGTACGAGAGGGCGGTCAAAGTAGGAGGCGACTCGAGCAGCTACTCCGTCGAGTCTGGCCTTGGATCGTTCATGGACGAGTCGACGCGTCACCAGTTCGTCGATGTCATGGCTCGCTACTACCTTCACAATCCGGACGGAAACTATTATTCCGCCGAGCTCGCGGACAAGTTCAAGAAAAGCGCACTCTACCCAGACGATCCGGACGATGCGGGTTCCTGGGCGGTTCACGCCTTCGGCGAGGGTGGGGCGAACATCATGATGTTCGCCAGTGGCCTGGGGGATGGTGCATACGACTCCTATTGGGGCATCGGTGCGACCAATAACGCCGTGTGCCTAGTAACCGACTTCCGACTACTTGACTAGGTGGTGTATGCCGGACCGTTCGCCTCTGGTCACGTGCGCCATGCCGACGGCCGATCGGCGCGCGTTCGTGCCGCGCGCGATCGACGCTGTTCCTCGCGTCAGGACTACCTCGACGCGGAGCTGCTCATCCTCGACGACGGCGCCGATGCGATTGGCGACCTGGTGCCGTCTCACGATCGCATTCGCTACGTGCGGGAGACCCGGAAGGCCAACGTCGGCGTCAAGCGAAACCGCCTGTGCGAAATCGCGCGCGGCGACGTCATTCTGCATTGGGACGACGACGACTGGGCGGCGCCATGGCGGGTCCGGTATCAGGTCGAACAGCTGCTGTCCGCGGGCGCCGACGTGTGCGGGCTCGACCGCGTGCTCTTCTATGCACCGGCGTCGAACGAAGCCTGGGAGTACGTGTACCCGCGCGGCGCGGCGCCATGGGTCTACGGCGCGACCCTTTGTTACACGAAGGCGTTCTGGCGCCGGAACCCGTTCCAGCCGGTGTCGGTAGGCGAGGACAGCCGCTTCGTCTGGTCGAGCCTGCACAAGAGGGTGCTCCCGCTCGCCGATCAGCGGTTCTTCGTCGGCATGGTGCACGCGGGGAACACGAGCACCAAGCGGACGCGCGGCTCTCGATGGCGTCCCGTACCCGGCGGCATCCGTGCGCGAGCTGCTGATGCCTCGAGATGCACGATTGCCGGCCGCGTGAGGACGCGTATGCCTGTGGCCCTCGTGTCAGCCGCGCGCGGCATCGGCGACATCCTTCGGATCACGCCGCTCGTGCGTGTCTGCAGGCGGCTCGGCTATGACGTGGATCTGCTGCTGGCGCCTGACTATCCCGAGGTGGTCACGCTGCTCGAAGGGCATGCGGATGTCCGGCGCGTGTTCCAGATGCCGAGCCCGTGGCGCAAGCACGGCGCGCCGCGAATCGACGGGATCGGCCAGACGGTGTACGACGTGGCCGCATTCACCACGTGGAGTCTGCCGTACCGAACGCTCGTGCGGTCGAGACGCATGCTGGCGTTCGATCGGGCGGCCTGGATCCGTGAGGGCGATGCGGCATCCACCCGCCGTATCGCAGCGGCGCTCGGCTGGTTGGACCCATTGCCCGCTCCCTTCGCCGTGCCGTCAGCGCGTCGATTCGACCTCGCGCCAGGCACGGTTGCCCTTCACCCGGGATGCAAACCGGACTGGCCCTGGAAGAAATGGCATGGCTTCGAGGAGCTCGCCAGCCGCTTGCCGTCTGTCGTCATCGTCGGCTCGAACGACGATCAGGAGAACGCAGCGAACGTACTTCCGGCGCCGCATGGTGTGGCCTCCGCACGCTCGGGACCTCTCGGGCACGCTCGCGCTCGCCGACACCGCGGCACTGATCCGTCAATCGTCGGCGTTCGTGGCGAACGATTCGGGCTTGATGCACCTGGGTGTGGCGCTCGGCGTGCCCACGTTTGGCATCTTCGGAATCACGAGCCCGCAGCGCGAGGCCATCGATGCGCCGAACATGCACGCGATCACCAAACGGCTGCCCTGCGAGCCAGCCTGCCGCAACGGCGGCATGGGGGCGGCGCGACTGTGACCGCCACCTGGAGTGTCTGAAGACGCTGACTGCGGACGAGGTGCTGCAGCACGTACGCAGCATCGCGCCGGCAGCCGGAGAGGCGATCTCGTGCGCGATCTGAGCGTGCGCTACTACGGCCACGTGTTCGATGCCACCGGCTACGGCTGCGCGGCGCGCGGCTACCTTCACGCGATGCACGCGGCCGGCATCGATCTGTCGGTCGTGGACCTGACGCGACATGGCCGTCAAGTCCAGGACGATCTGGTCAGCACCCTCGTCGGACGCGATCTCGAAGCGGACTTTCACCTCTTCCATGGCATTCCGCCTCAATGGGCACGCCTGGCGTTTCCGCTCCGTAACGCCATCGGAATGACGGTGTGGGAAACCGATACGATGCCGGTGCAATGGCGCAACGTGCTGAGCCACGTGCTGGAAGTGTGGCTGCCGTGCGACTTCAATGTGTCGGCGTTCCGTCGGGATCTCAGAACGCCCCTCTTCAAGCTGCCTCACGTCGTGTTGCCCGACTTCGCCGGCAGTTCGATCCCGGCGCCGGAGTCGTTTCTAGGAGTGACGTCGAACGACTTCGTGTTCTACAGCGTGTTCGAATGGCAGGAGCGCAAATCGCCGTCCGAGCTGCTGCAGGCGTACCTGCGCGCGTTTCCGTCACGGGGCGACACCGTGCTCATCATGAAGACGAGCCCGCAAGCAGCGGCCGCAGCCCGGCAGGCCCTGGAAGGTGCACGAGCCCAAACACGGTCGGACGCACGGGTTACGATTCGAGCCGAGGCATGGAGCGAAGCCGAACTGGAGTCGCTCCACCGCCGCGGCGACTGCTACATTTCCCTCCACCGCGGGGAGGGCTGGGGTTACCCGCTCTTCGAAGCGGCAACGCGCGGCAAGCCCGTGGTCGCGACCGGATACGCGGGCCCGCTCGAGTACCTGAGCGCGGAATTCGCTGAACTCGTACCGTTCCGGATCGCTCCCGGTACGCCAGCGATACCGGTACTACCACCCGACGATGCACTGGGCAGATCCCGACGCGGCCGCGGCGATCGACCGGCTGCGCTGGGTTGACGAGCATCGCGACACCGCCCGCTCGCGTGCGGCCGTCGCCGCCGAGCGGCTCCGTCAGATGTATTCCGCCGAGCAGGTCGGCGGGCTCGCGCGCGACGCGTTGCTGAGGCTCCTGAAGCGTACCAACGCGCCGCGATCCACTAGCTTGCGCCGGGCGATCGCGGCGCGCACGATGGCACCTCCCGTGCCGATTCCAGGCGAGTGGTATGACCGGGGCTACTTCGAGGACGGAACAAAGAGTAATTGGCTCGACGGCTATCACTGGACGTCGTTCGGTGTGCTCTTCGTCGAGACCGCGCGTTTTCTGATTACGACGTTCCGCGAGGCCGAGTCGTACCTGGACGTCGGGTGCGCCAAGGGGTTTCTGGTACGAGCGCTCCGGGAAGCTGGCAGGACCTGCTGGGGTATCGACGACAGCCCCTGGGCCATCGAGCAGGCGGATCCCGCTGCCAGCCCGTATCTCACTCGAGGCTCCGCTGACGCGATGCAGACGGAACACGCCGTCGATATCGTGCTCGCCTTCGACCTGCTCTCGCATCTGACCGAGGCCCAGGCCGAGGAGTTCCTGCGACGTGCCCGGCAGATCGCGCAAATGGGCATGGTTGCCGTGATCAAATCGTTCGACACCGCGGAAGAGGAACGCCGCTCGACCGAACAGCACGACGTTGACCTCTCGCACATCCTGCTGCGAAGGCGGGCGTGGTGGCACGAGCGCTTCATGGCAACCGGGTGGCGGCAAGACGCCTTTCACAGAGCGCTTCAAGACCTCTGCAATAACCACGAGCTGCCCCGCAAGATGGGGTGGCGTATGTTTGTCTACGCCGCATCATGATTTGCCTCGTGCATCTGGCGTCGGGCGTCGGCAATATCGTGCTCGCCACTCCGCTGCTGCTCGCGCTGGCGGAGCTGGGATTCTCGATCGACATCTCCCTTGACGCCGACTATCCGCAAACGGCCGACCTGCTGCGCCCCTGGGGCATCGTCCGGAACGTCTACGCTCACCGGCTGGACGCGAGGGCTCGCGCCGGCTACGACTTCCAGATCCCGGCGATTCCACCTTTCTACTGGAGGAGATTCGCGCGTGATTACGAAGGCGTCGCGGGCGTGGTGGCGCGCCCACCGGATGCACAGTTCTCACGTGACGAACAGGCCTATTACCTGGCGTTCGCACGCACACTCGGGTACCCGCCCGATCGGCAACCGGTGTGCAGCCTTCCCATCGCTCAGCGACCCGATGAGACCCGTGTCGGTTTGGGGACCGTCGTTCTCGCGCCCGGCTGCAAGACCGGTCGGATGGCGGCCAAGCGATGGCCGCTGTTCCCGGCACTGGCCGACCGCTTCGAACACGTCGCGATCGTCGGCACGTCAGACGATCTCACCGAACACGACGGGCGACCGATGCGGTTTCCCTCTCACGCGCGATCGTTCGTGGATCGCCTCACCCTGCGGGAAACGGCTGAACTGATGGCGGCCGCAGGTGTGGTGGTCGGCAACGACGCCGGCCTCGCCCACGTCGCCGGAGCCGTCGGCGCACGCACCGTCATGCTGTTTGGTCCGACCAGCGACCGGTGTCTCGGACAGTTGCCCGACAATGTGACGGTCATGCGCGCCGGGCTGCCGTGCGAGCCGTGCTGGACGTCGGCGCCGCTCGCGGCGTGCGCGGGCAGGATCTCGTGTCTGGCGGGTCTTCCGGTCGACCGTGTGGAGCAGGAGATTCGGCTGTCGCTCGGGACACCGCTCGAGACGACCGTCGGTTCGACCCGATCAAGGGAGGTCGCATGAGTACTCTGGCGCATCGGTTTCGCCTGCGTTGCCGTAACCGGCATCCTCTCGTCTGCGCTCGTGCGCGTGGACGCGCAGTCCGCGGTGAATGCGCTGACGCACCACTACGACAATGCTCGGCTTGGCGCCAACCTGTCGGAAACGATCCTGAACTCGACCACGGTTGGCTCGGAACGATTCGGAAAGCTCTGGACGCTCTACGCGGACGGTCAGATCGTTGCGCAGCCCCTCTACGTCTCCGGCCTGCGGATCGACACGACTGGCAATCCGAACACGCCGCTCGTGCAGGGCACATTCAACGCCGTCATCTTCGCGACGATGCACAACACGGTGTACGTCTACGACGCCGACAAGGCAGCACCGGGGCCCGACGGCCGGACCGTGCCGCTGTGGGCGACATGGCTGGGACAGCCCCGCCAGGGCGGCAAAGACATCGACATGTGGAGCACGAACGATCCGGAGTGGGGCATCCTCAGCACCCCGGTGATCAGCGACGACAAGCAGACGCTCTATGCGGTGGCCTGGCACAACGACGGCCCGCAAGGCCTGACCTACAGGCTGCACGCGCTCAACCTGCAGAACGGCGCGCATCGCCATCCACCGGTCGTCGTCGGCGTGCCATCCACGGATCCGTCGAATCCCTGCAAGGGGCAGAGCACGTTCAACCCATGTTCACAGAAGCAGCGCGCGGGTCTCCTGCTGGCAGGCGGGGTGCTCTACATCGCGTTCGGCGGTGACGGCAATCGAGGGGCGCTGCACGCCTACGATGCACAGACGCTCGCGAAGCGCGCGACCTGGACACCAACGCCAACCGGCAGCAACGGCGGCATCTGGCAGTCGGGGCAGGCTCCCGCTGCCGATGCGGACGGCAACGTCTACCTGATGACCGGCAACGGGACGTTCAACGCGAACCAGGCCGACGGCCAGAACTACGGCAACAGCTTCGTGAAGCTGAAGCTCGAGGGCACGAACCTCGTCGTCAAGGACTTCTTCACGCCGTGCAACTTCGCGTTTCTGAACCAGCTCGATCTGGATCTTGGGTCGGGCGGCCCGGTGCTGCTGCCGGGCACCCCCAGGAGGATCGTCAGCGGCGGAAAACAGGGAGTGCTCTACCTCGTGGATGCGACGAACATGGGCAAGCACTCCGCGCCTGCGAACGGACCGGACTGCAACAATCCGAACATCGTGCAGCAGGTCAGTGCCTTCGGTGAGGTCGTGTTTGACAACCAGGCTCACCACGGCAACATCCATGGCTCGCCCGTGTTCTGGCAGGGTCCCGACACCGGCCGGATCTACGCCTGGGGAGAGAACAACCACCTCAAGGCGTACAAGTACAGCGAGGGACGGCTGCAGGAGGTCGATACCCCACGATTGAGTGTGTTTCGCCCACCGCACGGCATGCCGGGCGGCATGCTCGCACTCTCCGCGAACGGTAGCGCCGCGGGCTCCGGCATCTTGTGGGCGGTCGTGCCGCTCGACGGCGACGCGAACCGGCAGCGTGGCGTGAAGGGGATTGTGCTCGCGCTCGACGCCCAGGATGTCAGCCGCACGCTCTGGACGAGCGAGCAGTTCTCCGAGCGCGATCGGCTCGGCCTGTTCGCGAAATTCAATCCGCCCATCGTCGCCAACGGAAAAGTGTTCGTCCCCACGTATGGGGATCAAGAGCCGCTGCGCGAGTACGGCGGCGACGCGCGTCCGCTGGCCTTTCCACTCAACTACCACGTGGCGGTGTACGGCCTGCTCGACCCCCCGCCCGCACGCGTGATCGTCAATCAGAACCGTGATGACGTGACCGTGGTGCGGGCGGAGACGCTGCCGCTCACGCTTGGACCGAACCAGTGCACGCCGATCGACGGCGCCTCAGTGGATTGCACCGAGGCGCTGAGTCAGACCGCCGGCGCGCCGAGCCTGCATCGCGCGGTGTTCGGCGCGACACAGAGCTTTGCCGGGTGCCAGCTGCTGCGGGTCACGGTGGCCAGCAAAGACACGGGGCTGGCGAACAGTACGGGAATCGGCTTCTGGAGCGCGCAAGCCACCGACGGCAATCAGGCGGCGGAGAACTCAGGGCGCTTCGTTCCCAAAGCTCGCTTCAAGGCGCTGGGCGCGGCGACGCTCAAGAACGGAGCGCCGGCAACGTTGCACGAGTTCGTGGGGGTGGCCAATTGTCCGGCAGGCGAGGGTGTCGCGCTGAGCCGGTTGTTCAAGCCGTACATGCAGTTCGAGGGAGCGGCCGATGGCAGACTATTCCGGAACTGGGACATCTCCGAGAACTACCGCATCAGCCCGACGATCACCTCATTCGACCGGAGCGCCGACGTGTTGCAGCAGTAACGTCGCATGCAGGGCTGAAGCCCTGCCCCACGTACAGCGGCAGGGCGTTCGCATGCAGGGCTGAAGCCCTGCCCCACGTACGGAGGGCGTTCGCATGCAGGGCTGAAGCCCTGCGCTACGTACGGAGGGCGTTCGCATGCAGGGCTGAAGCCCTGCCCCACGTACGTGCTCGAGCCGGGAGTGGGGTACGTGGGGCAGCGCTTCAGCGCTGCCTCGCATGTCGCTGGGCCGCACATCGAGCAGTTGCCGGGCTGTGGCCGAGCGCGTTCGTCCTGGCGGTAACCCTGGCGGTCCTTCTCACGCCAGCGCCTGCGACGACGGCTCCCGGGGTGGACGACTCGCCAGCACCCATCCTCCAGTGGTTCGAATCGTCCTTTCAAACCATCGAACAGCGGATGGCCGACGTGTTCATGGCGGGCTACGGATTCGTGTGGCTGCCGCCGCCCACCCGCGCCGACCAGGGCAGCGGCAGCGTGGGCTACGACGTGTACGACCGGTTCGATCTCGGCCGGCCCGGCCAGCCGACGGTGTACGGCACCGAGGAGGGACTGAAGTCGCTCGGCCGCATGCTGCATCGTGCCGGCCTCAGCCTCCACGTCGATTTCATCATGAATCACAACGGATTCTCGAACCTGGGAACGGCGGGCTTCAAGGATGCCGGCGGGTATCCGGGTTTCGTGCTGACGATGCCGGGCGACGTCGATGGTGACTTCCACTCCGCCTTCGAGGGTGGCGTGGAGCACGAGCGTCTGGCCGGTCTCATCGACATCGCGCACGAGAAGAACCACCGCTTCATTCGCAATCCCGTGGAGCCCGGGAACGCGAGCAACCTGCCCGCAGGTACAGCGCCGGCGTTCGGGCGGCTCGCCAACGTGCCGAATCAGCAGAATCGACGGTTCTATCCGGATATCGGCCACAAGACGATGTTCGTGTTCGATCCGATGCGGAACGAGCCGAACATCGCCGTGCATTCGTTCAACCTCGACAACCCGATGGCCGGCGATCCGACGGTCGAAAACGCGACAGCGTATTTGATGAGAAGCGCGCAATGGCTGGTTCAGGTCATCGGGGTTGACGGTCTGCGCGTCGATGCAGCGAAGCACGTCCAAGGGTTCGTGCTCGACTTCCTGGACCGTGCCGTCTATCGGCAGAATCCGCGCCGCCTCCTCGATGGCAGCGAGAATCACGTGTTCGCCTACAGCGAAGTGTTCGACGCGAATCCGCGCATTCTGCTGCCTCACGTCAAGAAGACGATCAACCCGGGCGATCCCGGACGCATTGGCGGCAACCGCGACACGCTGGATTTCAAGCTGTACTTCGTGCTGAAAGACAACCTCGAACAGACGGGAGTCGCCGGCGCCTGGCAGCGGATCAAAGACGCGGCTCTTGATCTCTCCGATGATCAACTGCACAACGGGTCAGCGGGCGTCAGCTTCACGCACAACCACGACGTCTTCAAACCGTTCGCCCTGGAGCATGTCGCACAGGCGTATACGCTGCTGATGCCAGGCAATACGGTCGTCTACTTCAATGGAAAGGAGTTTGGAGACAACCGCGACTTTCCGAAGCCAGGGCGCGGCGACGCGCTCAGCGTCGGCCGGGGCAGCATCGCCACTCGCCTGGTTGCGGTGCGCAATTCGCATGGCCGGGGCAACTACGCCGAACGGTGGGACGGCACCGACGGCCTCTTCGCCTTCGAACGTGGCGGCTCGATGATTGTCCTGCTCTCGAATCGCGGTGACGCCGGGTTCGATTCGCGGACCCTCACGAACGTCGGCTTCCGTCCCGGCCAGGTGCTGGTAGAGCTGAGCGGCAATGCCGACGATCCGCAGGTGAATCCTCAGCGAGGCGGTCAGCGAGACATCCCACAGGTCATCCGCGTGTTCGAGGAAGGCGGGGTCAGGAAGCTGAACGTTCGCTTCCAGCGTCCCGGGACGGTCAGCACGTCCGGGCAGTTCGACTTCCACGGACGCGGCTTCCTCGTCTACGGGTTGCCGACGCCCATGGCCGCTGCCGGTCTCGAGGTGACGAACGAGGCCGCCGTGCTGCCCGGCCAGTTGGATCCACCGAACGCCCGCGAGAACGGCATGCGGCGTCAGTCGCCGATCGGCGTCATCAAGAACGACAGCTTCGAGGTGCGGCTTCGCACGCTTCCGGTCCGGCTTCTCGGGTCCAACGATCTACGCGACGTCGAAGCCGACGGCGATCAGGCGCTGCTGCGTGTGGATGGCGGGCGCGACGTCAACGGAAACGGCACGGTCGACTTCAAGGCGCCCGGAACGACCGAGTACGGGTTCGAACGCTTCGTGACCAAGAGCAGCCCGCTGATTGGCAATCACAGCGTGTCAGCGCCGCGTGGCGACGGGGAGTTCCGCCAGAGGATAGACGCGACCCGTCTCGAAGAGGGACAGCATTTCCTCACGGCCCGTGCCTACCGGCATCGGCCGGATGGCGGTCCGGCCGTGTTCAGCGACTTCAAGCGCGTCATCTACATCGATCGAACGCCGCCGCAATCGGCCGTAGAGAGCCTGCGGCGTCTCTCGCCAAACGAAACAGAAGTGCTCGTGCGGTCGCAGGACGGAACCGCCGACGGTGTCCACGTGCTGGCGAACGTCCCGGCGTCGACGGCCGACGCAGCGATTCTGACGATGGTGGAGGGTGGGCAGGGACGCTGCGACCGTATCGACCGGGCACTCTTCAGGGGGGCCTTGCGCGATGTGGCGCCCGGGTCCGCGTCCTTGACCATTGTGACGTTCGAACCGACAGGCACGCGCAACATCCAGCGAGTCACCGTCGCAGTGCCCTGAACCGGAGCACCAACGATGTGAAGTCAGCCCCGCAGCACGCGCTGACAGAATTCGCGCGTGCCCGAGAGACGCGTGCCGGCCAAGGGAAGCGTCATGAGGTTCACGCATGCTACAGAAGGACTTGACGCCCGACCGCCGAATTGATCTCTGCCCGGACCCGCGGGTCGGAAACATGTCTGAGGCCGAGCCACTCAGGCGGCACCCTGGGCTGCCGATTGGATGGCTTGTGACTGGTGCGGTGTTGCTGGCGGGCGTCGTGCAGGGGCTCGCTGCGCGGCCGCTCGGCGTGCCGCCTGGTGATCCAGAGCTTCGCGTCAACGGCGTCGACGCCAACTACACCACGTCAAAGCTCTTCGTCGACGAGGTGGCGGGCGACACCGTGCCGGTGACCATCGTGTTTCGGCCGAACGCTGCGGATGTGAATCCCGCCACCGTAGCAGACGTTTACGAACCTCAACAGGCGAGACCGCGCTCAGGTCGACGCGAATGGCGATGGCATCGAAGACGGCATCGTGCCGCCGAGCGGCGATGTCGTGGGCACCGGTGACGAGCACTATTACCAGGCGCACACCATGGCGGCGACGGGCAATGCCGGTGAGTTCACGGTCACTCTTCAGGCACGGCGGACCGGTGCCTACAGGCTGACTGCGCGATACCAGACAGCCGCGGCGCCGGGGCGCTGGGTCTACTACACTCGCGACGGCCGTCGCGACCACGCCATTACTGTCTCGCCCCGTGCGGCTCGAGACATGGTGATGTACGAGCTCAACACGCTCGTGGTCGAGTCGACGCTCGACGCTGCCGCGCCGACGTTCCGTTCACGCAGCACGTTCGACGATCTGCTTGGCGCGCCCGAAACCTTTACCGACGGGAACGGGAACGGCACGAGAGACGGCGGTGAACCATTTCGCGACACGAACGGAAACAACGTCTTCGATGCGCCGGGCACTGCGCAGACCAGCAGCTTCCCGGACACGGACGGCTTCGATCGGGTCAACCTGTCCTACCTGAGAAGTCTCGGCGTGAACTGGCTGTGGTTTCAGCCGATCCACCCACAGGGGGTCACCGGGCGCCAGGTCGATCCCGACACGGGGCAGCCGTACGAGGTCGGCAGCCCATACGCGGTCCGGAACTTCTTCCAGGTGTCACCCCTCATGGGCTCCGACAATACGGAAGCCGACGCCCGGCTGGAATTTCAGAACTTCGTCCGGGAGTCCGACGGCGCGGGCCTGCACGTGATGCTCGACGCGCCGTTCAATCACACCGCGCACGACGTCGAGGTGTCGGATCAGGGAATGGCGCTCTTTGGGGGTGCCGCGGCGAGCCAGATGAGAAACACGGAATTGCGATTCTTCTCGCGCGCGGGCAACTACTGCGAACGGGCCGATCTGCCGCACCCGGCCGTGGCGGTGGCGCCCGATCGAGGCGATTTCGGCAAGTTCGAGGACACCCTCGATGTGTTCTTCGGGCGTTATTCGGCGCTGGTCTGTCGCAATCCGGACGACAACAATCAATTCCGCGACGAGCGCGACGCCTTCGACGAGTCGAGCCTGCTCGGCGCCGATGGAGCGGTCACCAGGAACGTCTGGAAGTATTTTGCCGAGTACGTGCTGGTACTGGCTGGCACAGACCGGGTGTGGGCCCGGTACAAGCACCGCCGACCAGGCGGTTCGGGGGATCGACGGGCTTCGCGCCGATTTCGGGCAGGGGCTTCCACCCCGCGCGTGGGAATACATCATCAACAAGACGCGAACGCGAAAATGGGCGTTCGTATTCATGGCCGAATCGCTCGACGGCGGACCGGTCACCTATCGATCGAATCGTCATTTCGACATCCTGAACGAGCAGATTGTGTTCCAGCTCGCGGCAGCGACGACGGCGGGCAACTATCGGGCGATTTTCGAAGACCGGCGCAGGGCATACGGGGAGGGTCTCGTGCTGCTCAACAGCACGTCGCACGACGAGGCCAACTACACGGATCCCTTCGAAGCCCTGGTGCGGTTCTGCGTCAACGGCAGCATCGACGGCGTGCCCATGATCTTCTTCGGCCAGGAGCTTGGGATCTCAGGCAGCTCGTTCGGATTCAGCCGCTACGAGCTGAATTTCGGCAAGCGCATCCCTCACTTCAAGAAGTTCAATTCGCTGGCGCCGGCGTGGGCGGATGAGTCGTTCGTGCTGGATCAGCTGTATCCCGTCTATCAGGCTGTCGCCACGGCGCGCCATTCGAGCCCCGCGCTCCGCAGTGCGAACCGCTTCTTCCTGGATCTCGTCGGCGGGAGCACGCAACCCAGGATGTTCGCCGTCGCAAAATTCGAGACGCGCAACGGCTCGCCGCGCTCCAGTGATGTCGTGTTCGCGTTTGCGAACCTGGATCGCAACGACGATCAGCAGGGCATTTTCGACATCAACCAGGACGCAGATCGCAACGGTGTCAACGATTATGGAATCGATCCCGCACGCTTCTACAACGTGACCAACATCGCCGCGTATCGTGCCCGGGACCCCAGACGCGCTGACGCGTTTCTCTTCCGTGGCGCCGGCCCCGGCGGCAGCATTCGCGGTTCGGAACTGCTGGCCAACGGACTGTTTGTCTCGATGAAGAAAGTGCCAACTACCGACGACGGCTGGGCAACAGGTCCGTACGAGGCCCAGTACCCTGAAGCTGCACGACGTAACCCCGTAATCCTGAAACACGTCCCCGGCGGATCGGACCCGAGCCCGCGGGTCACGGCAGATCACAGCAGAACACCAGAAGGAAAAAGAGACAACCGTGCCTGAGTGACCTGCCTCGTCTCTGGGACCAGGGATCCTAGACAATTCGAGCAGCGCCGCCACGTCATGGAGGTCTCGCACCCACACCGGCGGGTCGCACGGACGCCGCCGAGGCGATCTCCCGCCGAGTAGCGGCTTCCGCACGATCTGCGGACTCGGCGTGTCGCCCGCCTGGCGTCAGGATTCGCTGCAGCTGCAGTACGTCTCGTGGACTGCGCACCCATGCGGCGCGGCCTATCTGGAGCGCGTGTTCGAGCTCGTGGCTCAACGTGGCCATCAGGCTGCTGGCGAACTGCATCCGAGCATTCAGCCGCACCACGAGAATCCGACTGACCGGCGTGGCTGTCAACAGTCCGCACGAGCCCGCCAGACCAGACTTCATCGTGACGTCGATGCGCACATACACGATCACATCCGTGCGGCACAGGGCTTCGGCAATGCGGGACAGCGTCGGCGATTGTCGCGCCCCGTCCCGCAACAGCCAGCGTTCACCCGATTGCACGAACCGCACACACGGATAGACGTCTTCCGCCCTGATGCCGGGTGAGATGGCTGGACAGAAGCACACGAGCAGCGTCGCGACCATCAGGCGCATGTGACCCTCCAGCGGGCGAGGCCGTCGATACTTGCTTGTGAAGACGGAACGCAGGTGGGGTCGGTTTACTGATCGCGTGCGGATGAGCGAAATTCAAGGGACGAATGGGAGGAGTCGATGCACTGGCGATCGCTCAACCGCTCAGTGCGTTCTTCCGCGCGATGTCGCCGAGGAAACGTGCGCTTGGCTTGACCGTCCGCTCGAATGTCTCGCGGTTGACGGCTACGAGCCCGAACTTCGGCCGGTACCCGGAGTTCCACTCGAAGTTGTCGAGCAGCGACCAGTGGAAGTAGCCGCGGACGTCGATGCCGTCGGTCAGACACTTCTGCACGCCCGCAAGCGCCCGCCGGATGTACTCGACGCGGCGGGTGTCGTCCTCGGCGGCGACGCCGTTCTCGGTGATGTACACGGGAACCTTCGCGCGTGAGGCGGCGTACCGGACAGTCTGCTCGAGCGCCTCGGGCCAGAACTCGTAGCCCGCCTGCGTGAGCTCGACCCCTGCCTCGGGAGGGAGGTCACCATTCTTCCCGACGCGGGCGCGCGTGTACGTCTGGACGCCGATGAAGTCGCTCTTTGCGGCAGCATCCAGCCACGGCCCGTACAACGATTCCCGCTTCTCGTCCCGGCGGCTCGCGGCGCCGACGGCTTGCTCGTCCTGCATGGCGAGCGTCACACCGACCGGGTAGGTGCCAGGGCCGGACTTGATCGCCTCGAGCGCGCGGTGGTGCGCCGGGACCATGATGTCGCGTACCGCCTCGCCGTTGCTCGTGATGAACGCGGAGAAGCGTTGCGCGCCGATCGACGTCGCCGCGGCCTTCAGCATCCCGTCGGCCTGTGCAAACGGGTTCTGCGGCATGCTCGCGAATACCCATTTCAGCAACAGCGGGATGTTCGGCTCGTTGAAGGTGACGGCGGTTCCGATGAGATCGCCCAGGTGCTTCGCCGCGCGTCCGGCGTAGCGTACGAAGTGATCCGCCGTGACGGGGTTCTCCCAGCCTCCGAGTGCCGCGATCCAGCGCGGGGTCGTGAAGTGCCAGAACGTGACCGCCGTCGCGAGCCCGTTCTCGTGGCACGCTGCGAGCACGCGCCGATAGTGATCGAGCGCGGCGATGGAATAGAAACCCTGTTCCGGCTCGATCCGAGCCCATTCGATCGAGAACCGGAATGCGTTCAGGCCGAGAGAAGCGGCCAGCGCGATGTCCTCCCGGTACCGATGGTAGAAGTCGCAGGCATCGCCCGAGGGCTCGGCGAACATCGACGGCTTCATGTGCTCGAGCACCCACAGGTCGCTGTTGGTGTTGTTGCCTTCGACCTGGTGCGCGGCAGTCGCGGCGCCCCAGAGAAACCCGTCAGGGAATGCGCTCGGCGCGGTCCCGGCTGCTGTGTCCGAAACAGCCGCTCTGGTGTGCCCCGGCGTCATCGCTAGACCTGCCGCCGCGATCCCGGTCGAGAGGAACGTTCTCCTTGTGAACTCGCTCACTGTCGTGTCTCCATCGGTGCACCGATCCAACGACTCACCGCCGCCGCGTCACGAGCATAGCCACTGCTGCAATCGCCATGGGAGGTGCGTACTGGTACTTGGGAGGCAACACTGTTGAAAGCAGAAAGAGCCCGCGTACAACGTGAATCCGGTCCGCGTGGCCCCCCTGCGCGCATCCTCCCAGGCACTCGGTCTTACTCCCGACACCGCCTCGGGTATGATGTCGCCGCTGATCGCGTTACAACCGGCGTCGCTTTGAAATCGGAGGACGTTACGTGAATCCGAACAAGACACTGTGGGAAAAGGGTGACTTCACCAGGATCGCGGCGACCATGAGGGAAAGCGGAGAGGCTCTCGTCGACGGCCTCGGCATCACTCCTGGCCTGAAGGTGCTGGACCTCGGATGCGGCGACGGAACGACGGCCCTGCCCGCGGCCAGGCTGGGCGCTGATGTCCTCGGCGTCGATATCGCGAGAAATCTTGTCGAGGCCGGGAACCGGCGCGCGCACGACGAAGGGTTGACGAACTGCCGGTTCCAGGAAGGCGATGCCTCCAACCTGACTGAGCTCGCCGATCGGAGCTTCGACCTGGTGGTCAGCATCTTTGGCGCCATGTTCGCGCCGAAGCCGTTCGACGTGGCCAAGGAGATGGTACGCGTGACCCGGCCAGGCGGCCGGATCGTGATGGGAAACTGGATTCCGAACGATCCGACATTCGTGGCCCAGATTCTGAGGATCAGCTCCTCCTACTCACCGCCGCCCCCGGAGGGTTTCGTCAGCCCGATGACCTGGGGGATCGACAACAACGTGATCGAGCGGTTCGCGGGTGTACCAGCCGACAGGATCTCGTTCGTCAGAGACACGTACACGTTCAGGTCTCCCAAGTCCCCCGCGATGTTTGTCGCGGATTTCAAGAATTACTACGGGCCCACCATGAACGCGTTTGCCGCCGCGGAACAGAGCGGCAGGGCCGCGGAGCTTCAGGAGGAACTCGAGGCCCTCTTCGAGCGCCAGAACAAGAGCGAGCATGAAGGCGCCATCTCGATTCCCGCGACCTTTCTGCGCGTCACAGTGGCCGTTTGAGCGCGGCGTTGTCGGCTCGAGGGGTGCGACCGGCACAGTGTTGCCGAGGAGCAGCTCGCGTCGACGCCCAAACGCTGTCGCGATCGCTATCGGGCAGGCACCACCGGCAGGATCAGCGCCGACGGATGCTCGGCGTCATGGACGATGGTGTTCGTCGCCGGCACGTACCGCGACGCGTTCCCGTAGTCTTCGCCCGTATTGAGATTCCGGTCGAAACGGGGGAAGTTGCTGCTGGACACTTCCAGCCGCAGCACGTGTCCTGTGCGGAACACGTTGCTCGTGGACCATGCCTCGATCGTGAATCGATAGACCTGGCCCGGGGTCATCAATTCGGGCTTCTCCTGTGAGCCGCGGTACCGGCCGCGGACGATCCCTTCGGTCAGGTTCTGCGCGAAGCCATTCGGCCAGACGTCCACGAGCTTCGCGGTGAAGTCAGTGTCCACGGCCGACGATTTGGCGTAGAGGTCCAGCGTGACCGGTCCGGTCACTTCCATGTCGGCGGTCAGCGGTGGCGTCGAGTACACCAGCACGTCATCGCGGGCCTCCACCGGCCGCTGGTCACGCGGGCCCGGCTTCAGGTGGTTGCTGTCACAACACAGCGGACCGCCGACCGTGGGCGCCGGATCGGCCGGATCGTAGATGTAGTGATCGACAGCCTCCGCGCCGGGGGGCGTCGTGGACAGCGTCCCGTTGCCGCGCAGCGAGTTCGCCTGTCCCATGGAATGCAGGAAGTACTTCGTGTTCTGCGCGCGAGCGAGCGGCCAGTCGTCTTCGTCTCGCCACTGGTTCGCGCCCATGACGAAAATTCTGACGGGCTTGCCCGCGAACGCGTTCTGCACGCCTTTGAACAGGTAATCGTACCAGCTCAGGGTCGTCTCGTCCTCGTCCACCACCGACGCCGGGCCGAAATCGACGTCGCCGATGGTCGGCCCATTGCCCGCATGGCCACCGACGATGACGATGAGGCGCTGGCCGCGTCGAGCGGCCTCGGTGCTGCCGTGCGCCCTGACCCCGATGTAGTTGCGCAGCGAGCCGTCCTGGAACAGGTCGTACCAGGCAGCCACCGTGAGCATGGGCACAGTGATGTCGCTGAAATGGGCCTCGATCGACCACTGTTTCCAGTACGCGTCCTCGCTCGGATGCGCGAGCCAGTCGAGATAGTACGGGGCGAGCGTTGCCGTGGCATCCGGGGTCTTTCCGTCCGCCGGCGAGTTGAACAGCGGGTAGGTGCCGAGCGGGAGTTGCCGCACGCCCTTCATGGCGTTGTTGCGCGCGGCGGTCTGGCGCGCGAACGTGTCTTGCGCGAGGCCCGAGGTCCACGACTGGTTGAACCACTGCTGGAAGGCGCCGCCCTGGTACGTCCAGTTCGCGTGGTAGTTGCTGGCCGTTACGATTGGGCAGATGCCCGCGAGGTGCGGCGGATGCGCAATCGCCGCGAGCATCTGTGTCGCGCCGACATAGGAGCCGCCAAACATGCCCACCCTGCCGTCCGCATGCGGCAAGGCCGCGGCCCACTCCACCGTGTCGTACCCGTCACTCGACTCGTGCTTGAACGTGTACCACTCGCCTTCGGAGGCGTAGCGGCCCCGGACATCCTGGACGACGACGATGTATCCGCGGGCGGCTGCCTTCAACCCGAATCCGCGTTCGCCGTCCTTGTTGTAGGGCGTGCGCTGGAGGAGCACGGCGAAGCGACCCTCTGCACCCGGTCTGTAGATGTCAGCCCTCAAGGTCACGCCGTCGCGCATCTTCACGGGCACGTTGGCCTCGAAGACAACGGCGTATGGCTCAGCGGCCGCCCCGACGGAAGAGGCGAGCAGCAGATACATCAGTGTGATGCCGGCGACAACGCGGGCTCTGGGCATGACGCGGTCCTTCCGTTCGAGAAGCCGCGCCAGCGTATCAGAACCGTCGCACCGCACGCCTGTCCTGCCGCACGGGTTGCCCCGACGATCACACCCGTGTAGACGGTGCGACTCTTCCCACCCAGGACAGGTGAAACTGATCAAGAAGGCGAGGGACGCCCGGGTCCGACGATGAACTCACGTGTACGCACGGCCGCCGTTGGCGGAGCGGAACCACCTGACGACAACTCGGCGTCGAACACCCGCTCGAGGTTATTGCCGGCAGGATCCTCGAGCTCCGGCGCCACATGCACGCGATAGCCGCCCGGCGCCCACGGCTGCGCGGGCGTGAACGACCACTCGCGCTCGCCCGCGCTCACCTCGATCGTGCCGTGGACGGTCTCGCCGCATTCGTCCGCCAGGGCAACCGACGTGAACAGCAGTGCCCGATCGAGCGGCGCGTCGAATTGCAGCACGAGCGGAGTCCGCGTGTGCGCCTCGGGCGGCTGAATCGACCACGTGCCGGGATCCGGCCTCGTGCGACCTGGGGCGATGGCTTCGAAGGTCTTCACGTGCGGCTCGCCGAGCCGACGGCCCTGTGCGTCGGGCCAGGCCGCGTCCACGATCAGACGATACCGGTGCCCCTCCCGGAGCGGTGGTGCCATCTCGAGATTCGCGCGCAGGCCGCGTTTGATGCGACCGGGATCGAACAACACGGTCAACCGGCGGCCGCTCGGGTCCCAGAGCTCCTCGTCGAGCGCGAGGAAGGCGCGGTCGACCGTGCGGCCCGCGTCATCGACGAGCCGGAGCCGGCTGCGCGACTCACCAACCGCCATCGGCGTCGAGAAGACGATGTACATCCGCAGCAGGTTGGCGGGAAGCCGCCCCGCGCTCGGATAGATGCCGACCACCCGCGGAGGGCTCTGTTTCAACTCCGTATGTCGTGAGAGTGGCAGTCTGGAGCTCGAGGCGCTGGCGCTCGCGGCAGCAGCGAACGCCAGCAGCACCATCCGCACACAGGTCCTCCAGGGTCGGAGGGCGCTCAGCCATCCCCGAGCATCGTCAGGTCGCGCCATGTGCCTTTCTCCCACGCAAGTGCCCACAACAACGTCGATGTGACAGAACGCTTCGGGCTTCGAACGTCGCACACGTCCGCCAGCCGCCCGCCGCCCGTCGCCCGCCGCTCTACAAATACTTCGTCGGGAACGACCGCACGTGCACCGTCCCATCGTCGATGTCGCGCATCAGCATGACGATGAGCTCAGGGTTGAGCAGATCGAGCTGCATCACGCCGGGCAGCGACAGCGGCACGTACGGGGTGCCGGTGATGGGAACGTCGCGCGTCGCCGCCGTCACGATCGGCTCGGAGCGGTCGATCTCGGACGCGGCCATCCGCATCATGCCCCGATTGCTGTTCGCGATCAGCACGAAGCGCTTGCCGTCGCGTTCGAACGCGATCATGTCCTGCGGGCGATTGCCGCCGCCGAGCTCCGCGAGCGTCCGACCTCGAACGTGCTTCGAGGCGGTGAGCTCGGACATCGTGAACAGCGCGAGCGGCGCGCAGCCGTATCCGGCCAGCAGCGCGGGCTGCCCCTTCACCTGATAGGGCAGGAACGTCTCGATCGGCGCCGCCGTCTCGTACTTGCCGTGCGACGTGTGGAAGATCTCGAGGGTCGTGGCCCGCGAGCCTCCGGCAAACGGAAATCGGGCGCGGCGCAGGGTGGACGAGAAGGCGTCGTTCGAGAGACCGGCAATGAGCAGCTCACCGCCGGTGAACGCGAGATCCGTAATCGCCATGCTGCGCGAGCTCGCCCCCCAGGGCGTCTTGGCGGTCTCGGCCGGCGCGTCGCTCAACGCGAGCTTCGAGAAGCGCGCGTTGTCGAGCGGTACCACGGTCAGCTCCCCGGTCAGCGTCGAGCGGACGATCGCAGGCGGTGCGTCGGCCCCCCGGCCGCGCGACACCGAGAAGAACAGGTGTTCGGTGGCGGGGTTCACGGCCATGTCGCGAATCACGAGTTGATCCGGCGCCACGCCGAGCAGCTTCGCAATCCGCTGGTCGATGTTCGATACCTCCACCTCGCCGCGGTGCGGGTCGCGTGTCGAGTCATCGACCGCGAGGGCGAACACGGCACCCCCCCGCGAGTCGCCCACGAAGAGCACGCCGCCGGGGCCGAACGTCAAGGCGCCGGCCGACTGGAGGCCGGCAGCCCCCATGCTGAAGCCCGCGGGCAGCATCTCTGACCGCGTGGCTGGAGCCGTGTGCCGGGCCACCGCCAGCGCCGATGTTCCACCAACCGCAAGGGCCGCAGCCGCGACCAGGACACGTGAGACACTCGTCATGCGTTCCTCCAGGTGAATCGTGAATGGTGGCGAGATTAGAAACGGACCGGCCCCGACGCCAAGCGGCATGGGACCTCCGCGGGTGGGGAGGGACCGACCGCGTCGAGCGGGGACGAATCCCGGAGCGATTGATCGGCGGGGCCGTCGCCCGTAGACTCGCCCCGTGACTGCGCGCCGCACTCCATGGACGATCAATTGAAGCCGTGGCCGCGACGGTGGACGTGGCTCGGTCTGTGTGCCGCGGCCCTGCTCCTGAGCCTGGTCGAGACGGGCCAGATCTGATCTGCGCTCGACCATCGGCGGCCCGCCGGTCCACTGGCTGCCTGCGGTGGGCAACGCGCTGCCGTTCTGGCTCATGCTCGCCATTCTGACGCCGTTCGCGGTGATGCTGGCGCGCCGCTGGCCGCTCGACGGCGGACGCCCTGCGCGAGCGATTGCCGCGCATCTTCTCGGCGCGGCGGCGTTTGCCATCCTCCATGCGATGAGCGTCACCGTCGTCAACATGGTCCGGTTCTCAGGGGCGGTGTCACCCGGCACGGCCTTTTCCAAGATTCTGAGCTTTGCGTCCGTCATCGACGTGCTCGTCTACAGCGCCATCGTCGGCGCGACGCACGCCCTCAGGTACTACGAGGAATCACGCGAGCGTGAGCGTCAGGCCGCCGCGCTCCGCGCGAGCCTGGTCGAGGCGCGGCTTGCGGGGCTCCGGGCGCAGATCAATCCGCACGTGCTCTTCAACACCCTCAACGCCGTGTCGGTGCTGGCGATGAAGGGCGACTCGGGCGCTGTGGTGCGCGTGGTCGGCCTGCTCAGCGAAATTCTGCGGTCGTGCCTGGACGAGACACGCGGTCAGGAAGCGCCGCTGGCCGACGAACTGACGCTGGTCGAGCAGTATCTCGAGATCCAGCGCATCCGGTTCGTGGATCGCCTCTCGATCGAGGTCAACGCCGACGCCGACGCACTGAAGGCGCTCATCCCGACGCTCGTGCTGCAGCCGGTCGTCGAGAACGCGGTCACCCACGGCATCGCGAACGATCCGCGGCCCGGGCGAATCAGCATCACCGCGCACCGGGTGGACGGGAGGCTCCACGTGACGGTTGCCGATTCAGGGCCAGGCTTCGGCGCCTCTCCGCACCGTGGCCGCGGCGTGGGCCTCTCGAGCGTGCGTGCGCGCCTCGCGCAGCTGTACGGCCAGGCGCAGGCGGTGACGACCGGTCCAGGCGTCCACGGCGGAGCGGCCGTCGCCATCGTCGTCCCCTACCGCGAGCCATGACGGCACCGGTGCGCGCGCTGATCGTGGACGACGAACCGCTGGCGCGGGACGGCCTGCGGATCATGCTCGGCGGAATGGCCGATGTGGACGTCGTCGGCGAGGCGGGAGAGGGCACCACGGCCGTGAAGGCCATACGCACGCTGCGGCCGGACGTCGTCCTGCTCGACGTGCAGATGCCGGGGCAGAGCGGCTTCGACATCGTCGAGCGAGCCGCGCCGGATCACCTGCCGCTGGTCGTGTTCGTGACCGCGTACCGATGAGTACGCGCTACGCGCCTTCCAGGTGCATGCGTTCGACTATCTGCTGAAACCGGTCAGCCCTGAGCGTCTGGCCGACGCCATGGCGCGGGTCCGCGCCGACCTGCTGCGGGGTGCGCCGCCGCGGGAGCGCGTTCTCGACGTCGTCGACACCGTCCGGCTCGGGGCGAGCGAGAGGACCGCGAGCCGCAGCCGGTACACCGTGCGATTCGCGGTGCGGGATCGCGATCGCTACATTTTGGTACGTGCCGCCGAGATCGACTGGATCGATGCCGCCGCCAACTACGTCAGGCTCAACACGCGCGGCCGCGGCTTCCTGCTGCGGATGACGATCGGCGACATCGAGCAGCGGCTCGACCCGGCCGTCTTCACCCGGATCCACCGCTCCACCATAGTCAATACCGCGCGCGTACAGGAAATCCGCTCCGATCCCCACGGCGACTACGACGTCGTGCTCACCGATGGCCGCACGCTCCGCATGAGCCGCACGTTCCGGGACCGACTCCTCGGGCGCTGACGGTATAATCGATCTACCAACACGCCTCCTGAGGCGGGTTCTCGTCCGCACGGATTCCCCTTCACGCCGCAATGACCAAACGCGCTGTTCTGCTCGTGAATCTCGGTTCGCCTGATTCCCCGTCCGTCCCCGACGTGCGCCGGTACTTGCGCGAGTTCCTCATGGACGGCCGTGTGCTCGATACGCCGTGGCCAATCCGCTTCGGCGTGGTGCACTTCGCCATATTGCCGAAGCGTCCGGCGGAGTCCGCTCGCGCGTATTCGAAGATCTGGACCAGCAATGGTTCGCCGCTCGTCGTCATCAGCAGGAACGTCACACGCCAGCTGCAACAGCGCCTCTCGATCCCGGTCGAGCTCGCGATGCGGTACCAGAATCCCTCGATCACTGACGCGGTGAAGAAGCTTGCCGCGCAAGGCGTAGCCGAGGTCTTTCTGATTCCGCTTTTCCCGCACTATGCGATGTCGAGCTTCGAGTCCGCGGTCGTGCGCGTGCGGCAGTTGGTGTCGCAGCTCGCGCCGGGGATGCAGCTGCACGTCCAACCGCCGTATTACGACGATCCGCAGTACATCGATGCGCTCGTCGCCACTGCGCGCGAGCATCTCGAGGCTGGCTACGATCATCTGCTCTTCAGCTTCCATGGCATTCCTGAGCGTCACCTCCGGAAGGCCGACCCGACGCGTCGCCACTGCCTGCAGTCGGCGAACTGCTGCGAGATACCCAGTGAGGCGCACCAGTTCTGCTACCGGGCGCAGTGCTTGAAAACGATGCGCGACTTCGTCGCGAAGGCAGGCGTTCCCGCCAACAAGTACTCCTTCGCCTTCCAATCACGCCTCGGCAGAGACCCCTGGCTGAAGCCCTACACGGATTTGGAACTGGAGCGCTTCGCCCGAGAAGGCGTGAAGAGGTTGCTGGTGATGTGTCCCGCCTTCGTCTCCGACTGCCTCGAAACGATCGAGGAGATCGGCATGCGCGGCCGCGACAGCTTCGTCCAGTCCGGCGGCGAACGGCTGCAGCTCATTCCCTGCATGAACGAGCACCGGCGCTGGATCGACGCGCTGGAGAGCTTCGTGACGCGCCGCTGGCCGGATGCGGGGGGCGCAGACGGGCTGTCGACGGGGAAGACGATCGCGCGTGATCCCACCGACGAAGGGACGGCTACTGCCGGCGCGGCGGTTGCCGATGAGCCTGCATCGTAATTCCGCAGCGCACTGGACCTACCACGGGGGGAATTCACGCCTCGCGATTTACCTCGAGTTCTGGTATTAGTACGGCCGTCACGGCGCGCGCGAATCGGACCGACTCTTCGTCGCATCCCAGCGCACAGATTGTGCTGCGCCGGGATGCCGACTCTGAGCAGAACTTCTGCTCGTGAGGAACGCATGTTTCACTCGCCCTCGAACAAGCGAATGATTGCATTGGTTGTCGCAGTGGTGGTCGGGATGGGGTGCGCGGCGGCGTCGCGCCAACCGCCGGTGCAGGCAGGAGACGTCAACACGGGTCCGGGTTCCCTCGACGCCGTCCAGCGCCAGCTCGAAGGTACGTGGGATCTCGTGACGCTTGCGGTCATGCCCGCGCGCGGCGCCGCGCTCGCGCCGGTGGCGGCCCAGGGCACCCTTACCTACGACAAGAGCGGGAACCTCTCGATCGATGCCAAAACGAGTGACTCGTACGCCCCGGCGGCCGCCCAGAGCGGGGGAGTGATCGCGTTCGAGGGCAAGGCGGTGATTGACGGCGCGAAGAGCGAATTGCAGCTCACGGAAAAGGGCGGTGGATCCGAAGTCGCCCGAGCGGCGCCGGTACGCGTTCGAAGGCGATCTGCTCAGGCTCTCGTCGATCGACGGGGCCGGGCGCGTCACGACGACTTCCACCTGGCGGCGACGGTGAAGCCTCCGACCGTTATCGCCAGGTAGCTCTGCCCACACCCGACCCGCGGCTGACGTTCAGGGCGCACCCGCTCGGGCAAGCGCCCATCCTCGGAAAATTCCTGCCTCTCGCTCGCCGGGCGTGCGAAGCGCGGCGCCCTGGTTGCTCGGATCATCGCCTCCGGTCATGCAGTGGTTTGCAGCCGGCGGGCTACACTGGGCCGGGACTCGGGGGGCAGGAGAGCGCGTCGATGTTTGCTACGACCGGTGAATCGCAGTCGAGACGATGGACGAGCGCAGTCGGGACGGCCATCGCGGGGGTGGTACTTGCCGGCATCGCGGCGCTCTCGGGCGCGGGACAGACGCCTCGCGAATGGCGTGACTACGCCGGCGGGCCCGACAGCTCGCGCTTCGTTGCGGCCACCGGGATCGACAAGGCCAACGTGGGCCGCCTGGCGGTGGCCTGGACCTACCCGGCGGGCAACACCGACTTCAACCCTCTCGTCGCGCGCGGTGTCGTCTACGGTCGAACCCGCGGCACCGCGCTGGTGGCGCTCGATGCGGCCACCGGCAAGGAACTCTGGGTCCACGACGGCATCGACGGTTTCGCGCTTCGGGGCGTGAACTACTGGGAGAGCGCCGACGGTGCGGATCGCCGCCTGCTGTTCAGTGCTCGCAACATGCTGCAGGCCATCGACGCGCGGACCGGCAAGGCGATCGCGTCGTTTGGCGTCAACGGTCGCGTCGACCTGCGGCAAGGCCTCGATCGCGATCCCGAGACGGTCGAGCAGCAGAGCCGACTGCCAGGGAAGGTGTTCGAAAACCTGATCATCATGGGCTCGGCGACCAACCGCGAGTACACGTCGGCGCCGGGCGACATCCGCGCCTTCGACGTGCGAACGGGCGCGCTGGTCTGGACCTTCCGGACGATCCCGCGCCCCGGCGAGTTCGGCGCCGACACGTGGCCCGACAACGCGCGCGCCACGGTCGGCGGCGCCAATGACTGGGGCGAGCTCTCGGTCGACCCGGCCCGAGGCATCGTCTACGTGCCGACCAGCAGCGGCAAATACAACTTCTACGGCGGCTACCGCCACGGGGACAACCTCTTTGCCAACTGTATCCTTGCCCTCGACGCGCGCACCGGTCGCAGGCTCTGGCACTTCCAGACGGTGCATCACGACATCTGGGACGTGGACAACAACTCCGCCCCGCAGTTGACGACCGTGCGTCACGACGGACGAACCATCGACGTTGTCGCGGTCGCGTCGAAGACGGGCTATCTCTACGTGTTCGATCGGGTAACCGGGGATCCCATCTGGCCGATCGTCGAGCGTCCCGTCCCCCAGGATAGCCACGTTCCGGGAGAACAGCTGTCGCGGACGCAGCCATTTCCGACCAACCCACCGCCGTTCGTGCGGCAATCGTTCAGCGCCGACGATTTGAATCCGTACATCCTGACCGACGCCGAACGCGACCAGTGGCGGCAGCGCCTCGCTCGCGCGCGCAACGACGGCCCGTTCACGCCGATCGACTTCGACGAAGTGGTGCACATGCCGGGCAACCAGGGCGGGTCGAACTGGGGCAGCACGGCGACACATCCTCACAATGGCCGCGTGTACGTCATCGGCTTCAATGTGCCAACGATCATCCGGTTGCTGAAGGCCGGAGAGAAGCGGCCGGCGCGGGGAACGGCGCCTGAGGAAATCGTGCGCGACGGCTATCCCGTGACCGACGGGTTTGGACTGTTTCCGACGATCGTCAAGCCGCCGTACACCACACTCACGGCCTACGATTTGAACAGCGGGACGATCGCCTGGCAGAAAGGCCTCGGCGACGACTTGCGGCTGGTCAAGCAGGGCATCACGGGCACGGGATCGGCGGCCACGGTCAAGGGCGGGATGGTTGTAACGGGTTCCGGGCTGTTGTTCGTCACCGCGGCCGACCAAAAAGTGCACGTCTACGACGAGGCCAACGGCACTGAGCTGACCACTCTGCCGCTCGGAGGCCCGACCAGCGGGCAACCATCGATGTACGAGTTGGGCGGGCGGCAATACCTGCTCGTCACCGCGTCGAGCGAAGAGGCCAGGCCCGTGACCGGCGCGGCCCCCGCCGGCCCGACTCGTGCCGATGCGGCGACCGTTGCTCCGCCAGGACCGACGGGTCTTGTCGCCTACGCTTTGCCCAGGGAGACGGCTGCGGCGCGGTGACGCTGCGTCACGCGCTGATGTGGGGCAGGGCTTCAGCCCTGCAAATCGGTGCGCTCCAGCAGGCCTGAAGGCCTGCCCCACATGACTACACAAGCAATCGCGGGTTTAGCGACGCAGGCGAGCCTGTCTGCGCAGACGACGGAGCGTTTGCGCGTCTGCGAAGGAACGTCTAAGTCGAGCGACCCTCCAACGAACAGGAGCGATTCTCTGGACCTCTCACAGTCTGGCCATGCTCCGCGGTTGAAGTTCTTGACCGCCAGTCCGGCGAGGCTAGAATGCTTTGCGGAGGCGCCACGAAACTTTGCCGGGCGTCCCGAGGACGCTGGACGCGTTTTCAGAGGTCCTGAGCGGTCTCCGATCGGACGGCAAACGGCGAATGCTTCGGCGACGCTGCTCGAGTGACCGAGCGCCAGGAATGGAGTGTCCTCGATGATCCCTCTCCGGTACCGCTCACACCGCACCCTTCCTGTCCTGGGCGTCGCACTCGCCCTCGCGGCGACGCTGCCCTCGTGCAGCCGCGGCGCTGACACCCCCCCGGCCAGAAACGGGGCAGCTGCGGAGATCGCCCCTCCGGCACCCGCACTCCCGCCTCCACCGCCGCAGCCGGAGCGCGAGCTCACCTGGAGCGGGAAGGTCGACATGAAGCTCTGGTCGCCGGGCCGGGTGAAGGCCTACAAAGCCGCGCTGGAGCGGGAAACGCCGCCCACGCTCGCCATCCTGCGCATCCCGCGGCTCGAGCTCGAGGTGCCGGTCTACGACGGCACAACGGACGCGGTGCTCGACCTCGCGGCCGGTCGGATCGAGGACACGGCCCTGCCCGGGACGGCGGGCAACGTCGGCATCGCGGCCCACCGAGACGGCTTCTTCCGGGTGCTGAAGGAGCTCAAGGAAGGTGACGCGCTGGTGCTGGACACACCGGCCGCGACCGAGCAATACCGGGTCGAGTCGATCCGGATCACCACCCCGACCGACGTGAGCGTGATCGAGCCGACGCCCGGTCCAGCGGTGACACTCGTCGGCTGCTATCCGTTCTATCACGTGGGCTCGGCCCCGCAGCGGTTCATCGTGCGCGCCGTGCCCGCGGCGGGCTCGCCCGCGGGCACCTGACCCTCGGGTCCGGCGGAGGTGGAATGCCGTGCGCGGCCGCCACGAAACTTTGCCGGGCCTCCGGAGGTGCTATGAAGATGCCTGCGACACGCCACACTCTTTTGGCTTCTCTGATGACCGCCTCGCTCGCCGCATGCGGAGGCTCCTCGAGCGGCCCCGCGATGGAACACAAGATCGGCCTTGTCTATTTCGGGCCGGATGAATCCGCCGACAATTGCATGAAGGGCCTCTTCGACCACCTGAAGGAGCAGGGCATCGAGGAGCGGGTCAACCTGGAGGTCCGCCGGGCGCATGCCCAGGGGGAGATCGCCAACATCCCGCTTCTGATTCAGAACTACGACAGTTCCGACGTCGACGTGATCGTCGCCTTGACGACGCCGGTACTCACTGCCGCGGCGTCCGTGGCCCGCTCCAAGCCCGTCGTGTTCACCTTCGTATACGACCCGTTTGCGGCCGGCGTAGGCAAGAGCCGGACGGATCATGTGCCGCACGTCACCGGTGTCAGTTCGTTCCCGCCGGTCGAGGAGACGATCGACACGATCCAGCGGCTCGTGCCCGGCGTTCGCGCAGTCGGAACGCTCTACAACACCTCCGAAGCCAACTCGGTCAAGGTGGTGGGCGTGGGGCGCGAAATCTTCAAGCAGCGCGGCATCCAGCTGCAGGAGATTCCCATCACCGGGACGAGCGAGATTTTTCAGGCGGCGCAGGTGCTGACCCAGCGCGGCGTGCAGGCCCTGTGGGTGACCGGAGACAATACGGCGTTTCAGGGCTTCGACGCGATCGTGAAAGCGGCGCGCGATGCGAAGCTTCCCCTGATCATCAACGACCCGGAGTTCGTGCAGCGGGGCGCGCTGATCGCTGTCGGCATCGGCTGGCATCAAAGCTGCGGAGCAGCGTCGAAGCTCCTCGCGCGTGTGCTGCGCGGTGAGCAGCCGCGCAACATCCCGTTCGAGGAAGTCGCGGTCAGGAAGCTGGCGCTCAACCAGGAGGTAGCCAAGACGCTCGGGATTACGTTCCCGCCCGACATCGTGCAGGCCGCCTCTCGATAATTCGTACGGTCCTTCGACCTCGCAGCCGTGAGGTCGGCTCTGAGCCGGCTGCGGGTCGCTGATGACTCACGCCTGCAGACCCCTCGTTGCGTCGTCGTGTGAGCCACTCGTGATCGCTATCGCCAGTCTCCGGAGAGTGCCCCCGCCGTCGCCGCCTCGAGCGCGTCGATCGCCGCCCCCGGATCCTTGCCATCGGTGGCGGCATTCTTATACCGACTGGCAGGGCCAAGGCGGTAATTGCCGCGCGAGAGGTCCACGAAGCCGACCTCGCCATCGGTCGCCGGAAAGAAGTTGCCGGGATACCCCGGGTAATCGGCGGGCGCGCTTCCGGTCAAGACGTTCCCGGCGAAGACGGGAGCGAGATAGAACGTGTTGAGCGTCTGGCTGCCGTCCCGCGTGACGGGCGGGGACGGGACCGGCCAGCTCTTCGTCCCTCCCGCGAATCCGTGCGTCCGCTTCGGAGCAATGTTGTTGCGGAACGTAAAGGCGCGATGCACCGCGATCGGCTTGTCTCCCGTGTACGCACTCCAGGCGTTCGGGAACCCCGTGTTGTGCTCGACGGTCAATTCCAGGATCCCGGTGTCGCGAGAATCGAGAGAGAGGAACTGGAAGAGCCGCCCCGTGCCGCCCCAATTCTCGGAGCTGATGTCGTCGAGCAGGTTGTCCTGGATCAAGATGCGCCTGGTCTGCTGGCTGGGGAAGTTGTTGTCCGCGGCGAGGATGTTGAATCCGCCCCCTGAGTGACGGAGGATGTTCTTCCTGAACGTCACGTCCTCGACCGTGGACCACGGTGCTCCACCCTCCTGGTTCCGGACGGTGAAGAGGATGGCGAACCCATTCTGGTCGTGCTGCCAGTTGTGTTCGAGGAGATTGCCCTCGGCGAGCACCCGGCGGGCGTTTTTCAGCTCGAAAAGATTCTTGACCGACCACGACTTCCCGGCGTAAGTCGGATGCCCGATCTTCCAGGACAGCGGCTTGAAGAAATGGTTGCGGCGGATCTCGATATCGGAGGGGACGAGATCCGGAATGGATGGATCGGCTCCCCCGAACATCAGGTTCTCCCCAGCTCCTTCGAGGTGATTGTTGACGATCTTGAAGGGGCCGGGGCCGTTCCAACCGTTGATCGCCTGTGAGTCCGCTCCCACTTCGTGGAAATCGGAGAGGTAGGAATCGACCACCGCCATCCTGGCGCCGTTCATGGCGATGCCGCGCCTGACGCTTCCGGTGGGGGTGCCGTGTATATAGCAGCGGTCGAAGACGATATCGGTGGGGACCTGACTCAGGGAAGTCTGGCCACCGTCGGACTCCAGGTAGACAACGTTGTTATCCGAGTAGGGCCCCGTGCTTGGGGTGGTGCCCCTCGCGGTGACTTCGATTCCGACGAACCGGTAGTGGTGGGCAGCGGCGGCGGTTGTAATGGCCGGCACCTTATTCGGGGTGTCGATCCTGGGCATCAGGCTCGCATGCGAGGGAAAGACACGAGTGCCGGAGTCGGGGAGAAGCCCGTGCGCCGACGAACGGATGTAGATCCAGTCGGTCCCAGGTTTCTTGGGCAGGGTGAAGTTCCCAGTGAAGGTGGCGCCGGCTTGGATCTCGATCACATCTCCCGGTTGGGAGCCATTGAGGGCGGCCTGGAGATCGTCGCCGGCGCTCACGGCGATGAGGTTGCCTCGCGTCGGCGGAGAGTACGTGGTGTCGAGGAAGACCCGCGGCAACTCGGGTTTGGTCTGGGCGAGGGCTCGGGCGGGCAGCAGTGGGGTCGTGGAGACAATCGCGAAGGCGAGCGGGACGGCCGCCCGGGATGAGCGCATGATTACGACTCCACCCGATAGAGGTGCGTCCGCGATCGCAGGATGAACGCCTTGCCTGCGATGGCTGGCGAGGCCATGAACCCGTCGCCCAGCTCGTTTTTGGCCAGCACCTTGAACGTGCGACCGGCCTCGACGACGATGGTCTCGCCCTCTTCGCTGAAGAAGTAGACACGGCCATCGGCGTAGACCGGCGAGGCCGAGTGCGCGCCGCCGATTCGCCCAGTCCACACCACCTGGCCGGTCCGTGCCTCGACGGCGCTTGCCACGCCAGCGTCGGTCGTCATGTAGAGCAGGTCGTCGACCAGCAGTACCTGAAGGCTTGTTGGGCACGCCGCGCGTGAGCCGCCATGCGACATGAGTCGCGGTGATGTCGCCGCGGCCGTCAGGACGCACCGCGAGCAGTTCGCCCTTCGGAAACCCTGTCGGGAGAAACACCAGGCCGAACCCCGCTACCGGACGCGTACTGGCCGAGTGGTTCGTGCGCTCCTCGACGCGCCATCGCTCTTTGCCTGTCAGCGGATCGTACGCGTAGGTCGCCTTCGCGCCCATGCTGACGAGTAGCGGCGCGCCGTCGACCTCGATGACCTGAGGCGTCGAAAACGCCTTGCGCAGGTCCCCCTCGGCCTGCGGCTTGCCATCCGGCCCGAGGTCCTTGAAGTCAATCGACCGCGCGGTCTTCCAGACGGTCCTGCCGGTCCACTTGTTGAGCGCGACGACGTACTGGAGGTCGCTGCCGTCGTAATGGAGCAGCAGCAGGTCGCGGAAGATGACCGGCGAGGAGCCGGCCCCCCGATAGTGATTGCACTCGAGGTCGCGGCGCTCCCACAACACCTTGCCGCTCGCCGTATCGAGGGCGGCGGTGCCGGGGGACCCGAAGGTCACGTAGATGCGGCCACGTTCGATGGCCGGCGTGGGCGACGCGTACGTGTTGAAAGGGTGCGCGTATTGCGGCGTGGCAACGTCGAACACCTTGAGGTCATGGAGAACCCTGCCGCTCTCCTGATCGAGCGCCACCGCAAACAGTTGCTTGCCGTCCGCGGTCGCCGTCGTGACCCAGATCTGCCCGTCGAGCACGACCGGCGATGACCACGCCCGCCCGTGAACGGCCGTCTTCCAGCGGATGTTGGACGTCTCGCTCCAGGTGAGCGGCAGTCCCGAGGCCTGGGCCTTCCCGGCCCCGTTGGCACCTCGAAACTCCGGCCACTGCCCGCCGATCAGCAGGCCCGCGACAACACTCCACGCGATGGTCCGAAAGCATATGGGAGATTCTAAACCCGCGATTCACTTGTGTGGTCAAGTGGGGCAGGCCTTCAGGCCTGCTAGAGCGCACTGATTCGCAGGGCTGAAGCCCTCCCCACATGCAGGGCTGAAGCCCTGCCCCACATCAGCGGTGCGGCGACACCACAAGCGAGGCACTGGGTATAGGATGCCGGCCATGATGAGACGACGGTCCTTCCTCAAAGACGCCTCTATGGGCGCTGCTGGTATCGCCGTCGGTGGACGGCTTGGAGTTGCGGCGCAGGTCCCGGCTGCCACCGGCAGGCCTGCGCCACTGGTCGTCGATCCCGTCCCGCTGTTCGAGCTGTCGCCTTACCTCTACATGCAGTTCATGGAGCCGTTGGGCGCGACCGATGGCTCGGTTGAGGCCGCCTGGGACCATCTCAGCGATCGATGGCGCGACGACGTGGTGGCGATTACGCGCGAGCTCGCGCCGACGATGATGCGATGGGGCGGCATCTTTGCGGACTTCTACCGTTGGCGGGAAGGCGTTGGGCCTCGCGACACGCGTCGTCCGATGCTCAACCTGCTGTGGGGTGGAACCGAATCGAACCAGGTGGGTACCGGTGAGTTCGTCGGCCTGTGCAAGGCTGTCGGCGCCGAACCGTTGATCTGCGTCAACTTCGAGTCGGACGGCCGCCGGCAGTACATGAAGGCCAAAGAGAGCGTTCGCACGGCCGACGCGAAGGAAGCCGCAGCGTGGGTCGCCTACTGCAATGACCCTCGCAATGCCGAACGGCAGACTCATGGGAACGGCACGCCGCTCAACGTCCGCTTCTGGCAGATCGGGAACGAGACCTCGTACGACAAGAACGGCTTCGACCTCGAAACCGCCGCGCGCAAGACCGTCGAGTTCGCCAAGGCGATGCGTGCAGCCGATCCGGAGATTCGGCTGGTGGCCTGGGGCGACAGCGGTTGGGCGGGGCGAATGGCGGACGTGGCCGGGGAACACGTCCAGTACCTGGCGTTCCACCACATGTTCGATCCTGACTCACCCCAACATCCGGTACTGCGCGGTGAGTTGTACCGGCGTGATCCGGATGCGACCTGGGAACAGCTGATGACCGCATGGCAGGTGAGCGACACCAAGATCCGCGGTGTCCGCGAGAGCCTGGGTGGCCGTCAGATTCCGATCGCCCTGACCGAATGCCACTTCACGATTCCTGGGCGCGACCGCTGCGACGTGCTCGCCACCTGGGCGGCTGGCGTGTCGTACGCCCGCATCCTCAACAACCACCAGCGCCACGGCGACGTCCTGAAGATTGCCACAGCCGCCGATTTCTGCGGAACACGCTGGCAGAACAACGCCGTGATGATTCCGGTGCCGAAAGGAAACAACCGCGCGTACCTCCAGCCGGTCGCAAGAGTCATGCAACTCTATCGGCATCATATCGGCAGCCATGCGGTCAAGACCGGTGGAATACCGGACGGACTCGACGTCGTTGCCAGCCGGCGCGGGAACACGCTGTTTCTCCACGTCGCGAACGCGCAACGCGCCATGCCCGTGACGGCTACGCTTCAAATCGCAGGGCACACGATCCGGGGCGGACGGGTGTTCGAGATCAGCGCCGATCCGACCATCGAGTTGTCGTACTTGAACAGCGCCGATGTGATGAAGACGGTGGAAAAGCCGATGACTGCCGATGGCACCTGGGAGTTTCCGGCGGCCTCGGTGTCTGCCGTGGAGCTCGAGATCGCCGAACAGGCGTTTCGGCCCGATTGACCGCGCCCGAAGTGCAGGGCTACTGCGCGCGAGGTCGTCGCCGATCACCGGACGCATCCTCAAGTTGCCGGGTTCAATCGTGCGCCTTGATCGGTCCCTCGATGATCTCAGGCTTCTCCCTCAGAAGTTTCGCCATCTTTGTCCGTACGAAGTCGGCCGCGAGCCGCACCGACTCGTCGGCGCCGGCCTTGTCCTTGAAGACGCCAAAGGACGCGCCCTCACCGGCCCCCGTATCCAGCCAGTAGTAGCGAACGAAACCCTGGGCCTTGCGGATGATCGGCACGAACTCGTCCTGGATGAGCCGATCGATCTCGGCGGTGTCGCTCTTCTCGAAATGATAGTGACGGATGACAGCAAACATGCGCCCTCCTACAGTGAGTGATGTTCACAATAAACCAAGTTGCCGGTCGTGCGGCTTCGCAGCCGCGAGTCCGGCCTACGCCGATGTCTCCGAAAAGATCGTCAGCAGGAAACCGCTCGGATCGCTGACCTCGAACGCGCGGCTCTTCCACTCCGTGTCGTGAGGGTCCGACTTGAGCGTGATGCCGGTGTTCCTGGCCCGCTTGGCGATCTCGTCGACGTTACCCGGCGTCGTCGAGATGGACAAGCGCACGCCGATTCCCTTCGTGCGGTCGCGCCCCTTCTTCCAATCGTCCTGGTTCAAGCCGATCTGGGTCCTGCCCGCTCGCAGCATCACGCCGAGCAGCGTCCCTTTCTCTTCCCACCGCTCGTCGATCGCGAAGCCGAGCGCCTCGTAAAAGGTGATGCTCTTTTGCAAATCGTCGACAGTCAAAGTGGGAACGATAGCGCTGATCTGCACAGTTTCTTGCGTTGTCGCCACGACAACCTCCTTCTGTTTCGTCGGGTTCGTTCATCCGCAGGCTAGCGGGCCGCGGCCGGATCTTCAAGCGCGGCCGTGCGGGCGGTGCCCAGGTTGCGGTTTCTCATACCGCTGCCAGCGGTCCACGCATCGACTTCTTCGCAGGCAGCTCAGCTCTTTCGCGCTGCCACCGTCGATTGCTCAAGCGCCAACTCTGCGTCGAGGCACTCTCGATCGCGGGATACGGTCGCCACGGCTCGCTTCGTGCCGTCCCGGCTGAAGCTGATGGTTGCATCACGACGATCGAGCGAACCATCGATCTTCACACTGTCCCAGCGTTCGGCGTGACCTGCGTACCTGATCGTCACGTCATAGTGCTGGCTCCAGAAGAACGGCACGGCGTCGAAGGGCTCACGCCGGCCCAACATGTTGCGCGCGGCCACCTGACCCTGACGCTCGGCCACGACCCAGTGTTCAACGCGAATCCGCTCGCCCGTGTGCGGATCAGGCCAGCGAGCGATGTCGCCGGCCGCGAAGATTCCGGGAACGTTGGTTTCGAGGAATTCGTTGACGGCAATGCCACGCTCGACAGCGATTCCGGCCTTCTCCGCCACCGCCGTCGACGGTTTCACGCCCACACCCATGACCACGAAATCGGCGTCGAGTGTCGAACCCCCGCTGAGCGAGACCTTTCGCCCGGCCAGTGCAGTCACCGTCTGACCGAGATGAAAGACGACGCCGTGGGCTTCGTGAATGGACTGGATGAAACGGCCGACGTCGGCCCCCATCACACGCTCGAGTGGCAAGTGGTCCGGGGCTACCACGTCCACTGCGACGCCGCGCGTGCGGAGAGACGCCGAGACCTCGAGGCCGATGAAGCTTGCGCCGACCACGACGGCGTGTTTCGCGTTGAGCGCGAGATCGACGATGGCACGGCTGTCCGCAAACGATCGGAGATAGCGCACCTTCGCCGTGTCATGACCGGGAATGGGCAGCCGCACGGGATCGGCACCGGTGGCAATCAGCAGACTGCCGAACTCGCGCCGAGTTCCGTTCTCGAGAAGCACGCTACGCGCGGCCGGATCGATTGAGGACACGGGAGATCCGAGCAGCAACTGGATCCGTCGCTCACCGTAGAGATCCGGCGGCCACAGCGGAAGCCAATCGTCCTTCGCCTCACCTGCCAGGAAGTCCTTCGACAAGTTGGGACGATCGACGGGCGGATCCTGATCAGCGCTGATCATCGTGATGGGACCGTCATAGGCTTCGCGACGCAGCATATCCGCCGCAGCCAGGCCCGCCGCCCCGCCCCCGAGAATCACGATAGATGAGGGATGCTGACCCGAACCAGCCGCTCGGGATCGCGTGGACACGGACGGCTGCGGCATCTTGTCTCGCACGAAGACCTGGTCGCCGATGCGTTCCACGCGCCAGCACGCGATGGGGTCGAGGGCAGGCGCACGCAACGCCTCGCCGGTTTCGAGGCTGAAACAGGCGTGGTGCCAGGGGCATCGAACCGTGTCGCCCACGACGAGGCCTTCGGCAAGAGGACCGTGGTAGTGCGTGCAATGCGCGCCGACCGCGAACAATCGATCGCCGGTGCGCGCCAGAAGAACCTGATCCTCCCCGACTTACCCGAGGATCATGCCCCCATCGGCAATGGAGTTGGCCTTTATGCCACGCGCCAAGTCCCTGGATGTGTTGGCAGCCGAGTCAGCCATGATTATCTCCCCCTCGGAACGCACTTCACACCGGGTGCCAGGTCGCAAGGTTCGCCGACGAAGGGCTGCCTCGCGTCCTCCGAGCCCAACCGCGCGGGACAGCTCGCGCGCGAGCGCGAACGTGTACTGATCACCTTAACGGCGGACAATTACGGCTCAACGGTTGTTGCGCCGAGGACATTTTTCAGATCAAGGACTTTGGCTGTGGAAGTTCGCTACTGCGATTGGGCCTGTTCTGTAAGTTATCGATCCGTTGGACTTGTGGAGGTGGCTCACCAGTCTGGACAACTCGCAATTGGCTCATCCGTAGCGGCTGCGTGACGGTTCGATTCACGGAAGCAGAGGGCATCCATGAGTGAACGTCACCTGGTTCTCTCTAATGGCAGAGCCATGCGCTCAACTGCTGCTCGTCGACCGCTCGCGCACGGCGCTGCTCGTAGGTCACGGTACGCTGCGCCCGTTCCAGCGTTGGCGGCGCTTCGCGCCGCAGACTGTGGATCAAGGCGGCAAAGAAGTACGCAAACGCAAGCGCGCCGTTGACGTGAGCCGTCTGGTCCCGTAAAGTACCCCCCGATCCCGAATAGTGTTTGAAGACGGCGACGCCTCCGCACACGTCCGCACACGACCGGCCGAGGAGGTTCCCGTGACGTCATTTCGCGGCTCTCGTCTCGCCGTTCCTGCCGTCATCATCGCGATGCAGGCCGTCGTGGCCGCGATCAGCGCCCGCCCGGCGTACGCGGCGTCGTACATCGTCAACGACCCACGTGACATCACCAGCGCCGATGGCTACTGCTCCCTACGGGAGGCGATGCTCGCGGCGAACAACGCGCCGGCCAATACGGATTGCGGACCCGGCAGCGCGGGGTTCGACCACATCGGCTTCGCCATCACGAACACGATCGTGCTCAGCGCGGCGTTGCCCACGATCACCGAAAGCGTGCTGATCAGCGGTGCTGCGATCGGCATCACTGTGCTCGGCAACACGCTCGACGCGAACGGCCGAGTGCGTCCATTCGTGATCAATCCTTCCGTCGAGGTGACCCTGGAGGGGCTGACGATCACTAACGCCAAGGCTCCGAATGGCACTGTCGCGTCACTCCGCGGTGAGGACGGCGGCGCCATCCACAATCGCGGACGACTCCGCCTGACGGATGTCCGCATCACCCATAGTGCCGCTGGCAACGGCGCTCCGGACTCCGTCGACCCCCACCAAGGCGGTCACGGCGGTGCCATCTACAACGCCGGGGAGATCCGCGCCTACCGCGTGACCTTCGACTTTAACTCCGCCGGCTGGGGCGGGGATTTGGTCGGCCCCAACTTCACGGTCGAACACGTCGGGAGAGGAGGCTCCGGTGGGGCCATCTACAACGACGCCGGCGCCCTTCTCATCCTCTTCGCCGCGACGTTCACAGAGAATGAAGAGGGACGGGATAATGGGGACGGCGCCGCCGTGTACACCTTTGGCCCGACGATCATCAAGGCGAGCACATTCTGGAGGAACTTTGCCCCTCTCCAGTTTCGGACGGCGATCGTGGCCGACGGCACTGGCCAAGTGGCGCTCTCGACCACCATCATGGATGACGCCGACGGCTGTACGGCACGCGGATCACAAGGCACCAGCTTACCCTTCGTCTTCTGGGACGCCGGTTACAATGTCTTCAACGCTGGTGGTGCTCTTGAATTTTCTTCATCGAATTGTCCGCTCAACCCGAGCTCCGGATCGATCGAAGTGCCCGCGATGCAGGGCCTGTTCGACACGGAGCTGCGGAACAACGGCGGCTACGTTCCCACACATGCCCTCCTGTCGACGAGTCCCGCGCTCGACAAGGTGCCGGCCTCGTTCGAAGACTGCGCCGAGGGGAAACTGGTGCACGCGGGCCTGCCATCCACTCTCACCGATGCGCGCGGTGTCCAGCGTCCGCAGAATGGCAACTGTGACATCGGCGCCTTTGAGCGCGGTCCGTCCTTCAGAACGGCCGTTCGCCTGCTCGCGATCACCGGCGCGGGCTCCGGGCACGGGACGGTCAGCGGCGACGGACTCGATTGCGCCATCGCCGCCGGCGCCAGCGCGGGGCAGTGCTCCGCGGAGTACGGCCGCGGCACGGTCGTCACGCCGATCGCCACCGCGGCCGCCGACTCCATCTTCGTGGGGTGGGCGGGCGACCCCGAGTGCGCCGACGGCTCGGTCCTGATGGATGGTGAGAAGAGCTGCACCGCCATCTTCGACCTGCGCGGGCTCTCCGTCAGCGGCTCGGCCCACGGGGTCGGGAACGTTCGTCCTCCAAAGAGCCAGGGACGCGCCGAAGTGACGTTCAACGCGGAGTTCGCCTTTGCCGGCGCCATCGACCTGGGGTCCGCCACGGTCACCATCAATGCGCTCCTCGGCGAGGAGAGCGGCGCGGGCGAGCTGGTCCAGGGGGTGCCGTTCGTTCTTCAGGCCCTTCCGGGCGGCGGCAGCACGGCCGCCATCTTCGAGACGCGGTCGGGCGTGGCGCCCCGGGTCACGGTGGAGGTGCAGATCGCGCAGTCCTCGCTGTCCACCGTTGCCATCGCGATCGAGGGGGCGACGATCGCTCGCTTCCCCGAGCTGTGCGCGACGGCCAGGCCGCCCGCGACCACGCTCACCACCCGGTTCACCATCGAGGACGGCGTCAATCCGCCGCTCACGGTGACCTCGAGGGAACCGTGGCGATGTCTGGCGCCAACCGCAGGCGACCGGCTCCAGCCGCGGTTGCTGAGGACGCGGTAGGTCAACGACGAACCCGGCCACTCTGGCAGCCGATGGTGCTGATCAACGAGCTGTCTCTCCGGCTCGTGCGTATCAACGGGCTGCCCGAGATTCGGCATCCGTCGCAGCGGTGGCCGTCCGACGCGTTTCTGGTGCGTGCGTGCCGTGATACGAAATCCACCCCTCCTCGCCCTATTACCGGTAGGAGCGAGTTCACCATGATCAAAGTGCTCGTTTGCGGTCGAAGACGCCCCTCTTCGCAACCGGTTGAGGAGGTTCCCGTGACGTCATCTCGCGGCTCTCGTCTCGCCGGTCTTGCCGTCATCATCGCGATGCAGGCCGTCGTGGCCGCGATCGGCGCCAGCCCGGCGCAGGCGTTCACGTACTGGGTCACCACCGTGGCCGACAACACCACCGCCGATGGCCAGTGCACCCTACGGGAAGCGATGCTCGCGGCGAACAACATGCCGGCCAATACGGATTGCGGACCCGGTAGCGCAGGACGCGACGACATCGTCTTCCGCCCGTTCGTGCCGTTCGCGGTCCTCGACGCGCCGTTACCCACAATCACCGACAGCGTGCTGATCCTGGGTGATATCGCCTTCGGTACGACGATCGACGCCAACGGCCGGGCACGGGCTTTCGTGATCGATCCTGGCGTCGATGTAACCCTGTCGAAGCTGACGATCACTAACGCCAAGGCTCCCGATGGCTATTACGTCTCGACGTTATATTCCGCTCCCGGCGAGGACGGCGGCGCCATCTACAATCGCGGACGACTCCACCTGGCGGATGTCCGCGTGACCCACAGCGCGGCCGGCCGCGGCGGCGACGCCACCTACACTGGCGGCGCTGGTGGTAATGGCGGCGCGATCTACAACGCCGGAACGATCGTCGGCTACCGCGTGACCTTCGACGGGAATTCCGCCGGCGCGGGCGGACAGGTGGATAGCCGATTCACGAACTTGACCGGGCCGGGAGGCCATGGGGGGGCCATCTACAACGCCGCCGGGGGCGAGATCACGCTCTACGCCGCGACCTTCTGGCGCAACAACCAGGGACGCGGCGCGACCTACTTCACTCCTCCGACCCATGGGTACGGCGCCGCGGTGTTCACCCGGGGCGGGGCGATCATCAAGGCGAGCACGTTCGTGGACAACGGGATCGCCTTCTTCAGGGGGGTGATCGTGACCGACGGGACTGGCCAGGTGCTGCTCTCGAGCACCATCATGGCCGACGTGGGTTCACCCGGGAGCTGTCAGAAGCTCGGAGTAGAACCAGGCGGCTTCCTTGACGGCGGTTACAACCTCGGCCTCGTAGAATTTCTGACTTCGGGGTCGTGTGGCTTTAGCCAGTTCTTTGGGTCGATTCTGGATGGGTCCAGGCTGCCGGTGCTGGAGACGGAACCGTCGAGCGACGGCCCCCCGGTCACCGTGCTGCGGAACAACGGCGGCTACGTTCCCACGCTCGCTCTCGTGTCGGCGAGTGCCGCGCTCGACAAGGTGCCGCCCTCGTTCGACGACTGCGCCGAGGGGCAACTACTGAACTTGGGCCTGCCATCCACTCTCACCGATGCGCGCGGTGTCGAGCGTCCCCCGTCCCCGTTGTCTCCGGGGGAGAGCCCAAACTGTGACATCGGCGCCTTTGAGCGTGGTCCCTCCTTCAGAACGGTCGGTCGCGTGCTCGCGATCACCGGCGCGGGCTCCGGGCAGGGGACGGTCAGCGGCGACGGACTCGATTGCGCCATCGCCGCCGGCGCCAGCGCGGGGCAGTGTTCCGCGGAGTACGGCCGCGGCACGGTCGTCACACCGACCGCCACCGCGGCCGCCGACTCCATCTTGGTGGGGTGGGCGGGCGACCCCGAGTGCGCCGACGGCTCGGTCGTGATGAATGGCGACAAGCACTGCGTCGCCATCTTCGACCTGCGCGGGCTCTCCGCCAGGGGCTCGGCCAAAGGGGTCGGGAACGTTCGTTCTCCCAAGAGTCAGGGCACCGCCCAGGTGACGTTCAACGCGGAGTTCGCGTTTGCCGGCGCCATCGACCTGGCGTCCGCCACGCTCACTATCAATGCGCTGCTCAGCGAGGAAGGAGCGAGCGGCGCCGGCGAGCTGGTCCAAGAGGTGCCGATCGTTCTTCCGGCTGTTACCGGCGGCAGCACCGCCGCCATCTTCGAGACGCGGTCGGGCGTGGCGCCCCGGGTCACGGTGGAGGTGATCGCGCAGTCCTCGCTGTCGACCGTGGCCATCGCGATCGAGGGGGCGACGATCGCTCGCTTCCCCCAGCTGTGCGCGACCGCCAGGCCGTCCGCGACCACGCTCACCACCAGGTTCACTATCGAGGATGGCGTCAACCCGCCGCTCACGGTGACCTCGAGGGAACCGTGGCGATGTCTGGCGCCAACCGCAGGCGACCGGCTCCAGCCGCGGTTGCTGAGGACGCCGTAGGTCCGTCACGACGAACCCGGCCACTCCGGCAGCCGATGGTGCGGATCAACGAGCTGTCTCTCCGGCTCGTGCGCATCGAGGCTGCCCGAGATCCGGCATCCGTCGCAGCGGTGCCGTCCGACGCGTTTCTGGGTGCGTGCGCGCCGTGATACGAAATCCACCCCTCCTCGCCCTATTACCGGTAGGAGCGAGTTCACCATGATCACCGTGCTCGTTTGCGGTCGAAGACGCCCCTCTTCGCAACCGGTTGAGGAGGCTCCCATGACGTTATCTCGCGGCTCTCGTCTCGCCGGTGTGGCCGTCATCATCGCGATGCAGGCCGTCGTGGCCGCGATCAGCGCCCGCCCGGCGTACGCGGACTCGTACATCGCACCACCCTGGCAGACACCCAGTCGCTCGCAATGCACTGCCACCTGTCCGACCGGAAAGGACCTTAAGGAAAGTGGCTCACCAGTCTGGACAACTTTCGCATTCCGTGAAGGAGGCCTGCCGCGACATGCGCACGCTGCGACCCGTCGAACAGTTCCTGCACGACTTCCGCTTCGGAGCCCGCCTGCTCGCCCGAGGGCGGGGTTTTACTGCCGTGGCCGTGGTCTCGCTGGCGCTCGGCATCGGGGCGAGCAGCTCGATTGTTTCGGTCATCAACGCCATCGTGCTGCGTCCATTGCCGGTCGCGGACCCGCACGAACTCTATATCGCGCAAGTGACCGAGCCGCATGAGATCGATCTGCTGTTCTCGTCGGCGGTCGTGGAGCGCGCCGTCAATATGCTTGCCGGCCGAGCCGAAGTCGCCGCGCAGAGCAGCACCGAGTCCGTACTCGTCGGGGTGCGAGGCGAGGCGACTCCACCCGAGACGGCACGGCTGCAGCTGGTAGCCGGCAATTTCTTCGGAACGCTGCGCCAGCGTGCTCAGATCGGTCGTCTGCTCGGTCCCGATGACAACCGAACCGTCGGCCGACACCCCGTCGCGGTGATGAGCGAACGGTATTGGAGTCGGCGCTTTGGCCGTACACCACGCATCTTGGATACCGAACTGATCGTCAACGGGGCACTCCTGGCTGTCGTTGGCGTTGCGGCTCCGGACTTCTTCGGTGCGACCGTCGGCCAGCAGACGCCCGACATCTGGGCACCAGCAGCAATGCAGGCGGCGCTCCGGTTTGCCGGCACCTTCGAGCGCACAGGTGGCGATCTCCAGAAACCCTGGCCATCCCAACCTGAATTCGCGTGGCTACAGGTCATGCTCCGGGTGCCGGCGGGAGCCGCGCCCGCGGCGGCAGCAGCCATGACGCTTGCCGAGCATCGCGAAAGTCCACCCGATCGCCGTCAGGATTCTCGAGCAACACCCGTCACCTTGATTCCGGCGTCACGGGGCTTCTCGCCGATCCGGTCCGAGTTGACGACGCCACTTGTCGTCCTGTTGCTGATGGTGGGCCTGCTGCTCGCCATCGCGTGCGCAAACATCGCCAGTCTGCTGTTGGCGCGCGCGACCAGTCGGGGTCGCGAGATCGCGATTCGTCTGTCCATGGGAGCAGGGCGCGGCCGACTGATTCGACAGCTTCTCACCGAGAGCCTGCTGTTGGCCGGTATCGGCGGTGTCCTGGGTCTGGCGCTTGCCTTTTGGGGCAGCAATGCGCTGCTGATGCTGCTCACACAGGGAGTGCCAGTGAGTAGCATCGATGTCAGACCCGATTGGCGGGTCGTGGGCCTGACGTGTGCGATGTCGATTGGCACCGCCTTCGCGTTCGGACTGCTCCCGGCCTTACGTGGCACGCGGTTGCCGCTCGCTGAAAGTTTGAAGGCGAACACGCATGGCGTTATCGGAACCGACCGGCAGGGCGGACGGGTCCCGCTCGGAAAGCTGCTGGTCGCCGGTCAGATGGCGTTCGCCGTCCTGCTGCTGCTCGTCGCGGCACTGTTCATGCGGAGCCTTCAGGCGCTGACGCGCGTGGACGTCGGTTATGACCGGGATCATGTGCTGGTGGCGCGCGTCGATCCCCGCTCGGCGGGTTATGACGTGACCGAACTGCCGGCGTTGTCCGTGCGGGTGACCGAGCGTCTGGCCAGCCTGCCTGGCGTCGTCGCCGCCAGCATGTCGGCGAACGGGCCGTTCAGCGGATCGCGGTCGCGCGGCGACTTCCAGGCCGAAGGATATACGCCGGGTGTGAACGAGCAGATGATCAAGCATTCCGAGTGGGTCACGCCCGATTACTTCCGGACGGTCGGCCTGACGATCACACAGGGCCGTGCCTTTGGACCGGAGGACTCGGCCCACGCTCGGCGCGTGAGCGTCATCAACGAAACGATGGCGCAGCGGTACTTCCGCGGTCAGAACCCCATCGGCAAGCGTTGGGGAGACAGCAGCGACTTCGATGTCGACGGAGTCGAGATCGTTGGCGTCGTCGAGGATGCACGCTACGACGACGTAAAAACCGAATCGGTCAGCATGGCGTATCTACCAGCGGTACAAGCTCAGCGCTATTTGAGAAGCGTCGAGCTGCGTACGTCTGGCAATCCTGCCGCGCTCGCAAGTGCGGTTCGACGCGCGTTGCGTGAATCAGAGCCGCGCCTTGCCATTGGCGCGATGGAAACGCTCGACGAGCGGATCGGCGGCTCGATTCGTGTCGAGCGACTTCTGGGATGGCTCACGATGACATTCGGTGCCGCGGCTCTCGGCCTCTCATGCCTCGGCCTCTACGGGACGATTTCATACGCAGTCAGGCGTCGTACCACCGAAATGGGCATACGCATGGCGCTTGGCGCCGATCGAAGTGCCCTGCAGTGGCTCATTGTCCGTGAGGCACTGATGCTTGTGGTCATCGGCGGAGCCGCAGGGCTGCCGCTCGCCTTCGCCGCCGCACGGGCCGTGGGCAGTATGTTGTACGGCACGCCCCCGTGGGATCCAGTGTCGTACGGAACGGCGGTCGGCGTACTCGTGGTCGTGGCTGCCTTTGCGGCGTATATGCCGGCTCGCCGAGCATCGCGGCTCGATCCGATAGTGGCACTCCGGAGCGAGTGACAAGTCACACAGCTCCGCTTTCGGAGGGACTCCGGGAGCGCTTCAACGCGAGATTCGAATGCTCATGGCGCTGTACGGATGAGCCAGTAGCGGAAATCGTCCAGTGCGGCGAAGGCCAAGCCGGCAGCCCGCACAAGCGCACTCACAGTATGTGAGCCGCGACCGTCAGACGCGACAATCCGTGCGAGGCGAACGACCCAACGTCAACGCCAGCAGACCGGGCGCCCAGGCAACCACCCACGCGGCGAACTGCAGTAGATAATTCTTGCCGGTCGCGGGCGGGCGGCCCCAGAGCGTGTTCAGCACGAGGAAAAAGGCGATCCCGCTCAGTACGCGGCGAGCACCCCGCGCATCGCAATCTCTCCCCACGGCGATCGCTGAGGCGCGCGCAACCAGCGGCCATCGAGCAGCGCGACGAGCAGCCACATCGCCACCCAGGAAGCCGGAATCGCCATCCCGTAGGTCCGTCGGTCCACGAGCGCGACGAGCAGGTAATAGATGAGCGCGCCGCCGATGCCCGACAGCGCGCCGATCGGCAGCCCCTTCAACACGCGGCCCGCCACAAGACCCAGGACGGCTCCCACAGCAGTCAGGAGCACCGCGCCGTGGATGATGCCCGTCGTGATGCTGTGGCGGACGTTCAGCGTGTACCAAGTGTAATCGCCGAGCGTGGCGACGAGCGCCACGCCAAGAATGCCTACACCGATCTTCATGCTCCTCAGGCAATCCCGGCCCTTCGCCAGGCCGCTATGTGTCCTCGGAGGTTGAATCAAGCT